>OZ243941.1:0-1282500 GCA_965214205.1 Candidatus Poriferihabitaceae bacterium
TACTTAACCCACACTTGAGATTTTGAAACATGAAAAAACCTGATTTGAAAATATTTTTTGCCGGTTTGGCGCTCCTGTTCACGGGAGCTCTGCATGCGGCTGAACCAGTGGATATTACTTATGGATACCACCCATACTGGACCGGCGGATGGAACGGGGTCATCATCAAGCACAAGGCGTTGCACGAGAAATACCTGCCCAAGGGCAGCACAGTGAAGTTCGAGGCCCATCTGACCGGCCCGCCGATGGTCAACGCTCTGCTGGCTGACAAGATGCAAATCGGCACCATGGGCGATATGCCTTCACTGGTGGCCACTACCAAACGGGAGATTGCCGACATTCGGCTGGTCTCCACTCCGATGTTCAGCAACGGTCAAAACTGCAACAAAATCGTGGTGCCGACAGACGCGCCGGATTTTGCCAGTGTCGAGGAAGCCGGCGCATGGCTGACCGGCAAGCCCTTTGCCGTTCACCGCGGCACCTGCGCCAATCGTTTCGTTGATTCGATTATCAGCAAGGGAGCGTTCGAACCTTCGGAACGGTTGAGCATGACCATCGAAGTCATCACCAGCAATTTGGAGGCCGGCAAACTGGAAGGGGGCGCCGCCATGTGGGAACCTCATGCGCGGCGGGTTGTGGAAGCGGGCCATGCCAAATATGTCGCAACCGGCGCGCCCTGGGGTGAAACCGACGCCGACTTCACGCTGATGCGTCAGGACTTCATTGAAAAAAATCCGGAAGCGGCGATTGGCTGGATGAAAGCGGAAATTGAAGCCATGCAATTCATCATCAACAACCCCGCCGAAACAGTCGATATCCTGTTTGAGGAACTGACCGGTTATCCCAAGGCCACCATCTGGTCAGCCATTTATGAAGAAAATCCGGCGGCGATCGGCGGTGACCCGGTGACTTATGAAGCCAAAATGATTTTTGATGAGGATGTCCTCACCCTGATGAACAACGGCTATGCCTTCCTGCATGAGCTGAAGGTGCTGAAATCACCCGACGCGCCGGAAAACGCCTATAACGATATGCCGGTCAATGCCGCGCTGCAGGAAATGGGATTAACGGCGCCAATCGGAGAAATAATCGGGCAACCCCGTTCGACCCGTCCGTATAACTGACCTTATAGCGGCCTTCCGGTCGTTAGTTCTCTGCCCCGACTGATTCGATTCAGTCGGGGCCCTGTTTTTTACACATCCGGCGCCTTGCGTTGCACTGCGAGATCCACCTTCACCGGTTTTCTCAAATCATCCAGCACCGGACAATGGCGATTGACCGCCAGCCGTAATCTTTCAAGGTCTTCGTCACTGGCGTCACTGACCACCTCAATAGTACCGACCACTTCACTGAATCCGGCCGGAATGTCGTCATCCAGATCAAAAAAGCCCCTCGCGTCAGACTTTCCGGTCACACTGACCTCGATATCCTGTAAATCAATATCGAGCGCATCCGCATAAAGCCGCCAGGTCACCTCGTGGCAGGCCGCCAGGGCCACCAGCACATATTCACTGGGACGGGGACCCTGGTCGGTACTCCCCATGTTTTCCGGCTGATCCACGATGATCTCGAATCCGCGTGTCTTGACGTGGCTGCGGAAATCCTCGACCAGGCGGCTTTGCGCATGCACCTCGACCCCGCATCGATCAGGACGGGCGCGCAGGATTTTCTGTTTGTGTTCAAAAACGGACTTGAATTTATTCATTTTTATGTTCACTCGTGTTCGGGTTATCGTGGAAATTATAACAAGACGATGTCGATAACGTCTGGCGGAGCCGGTTTACCGATGATAAGGCCCCCCTTCCACAATGCTCAGACAGCGGTACAATTGCTCGGCGACGACCAGCCGGACCAGCGGATGCGCGAAAGTCAGCGCCGATAAGGACCAGATTTCATCGCAACGAGTGACGAATGACCGGCTCAATCCTTCCGGTCCTCCAATAACCAACGCCAGTCGTTCTGACTGGTCAATCCAGCCGCGCATCCTCTCTGCGAATTCAAGTGTCGCCCAACTCTGCCCGCGCCGGTCCAGAGCGATTACCCGGCTATCGGGCGCGATGGCGGCTTGAATTTTCTTTTCCTCCGAGCGAATAATTCGATCAACATCCGCGTTTTTTCCTCTTTTCACAGCCCCGATTTCGATCAGCCGGAGAGAAACGCGGCCATGAATCCGCCGCTGGTAATGCCCGAACCCCTGAGCCACCCAGTCCGGCATTTTGCCGCCGACCGCAATCAGATCAATTTTCAACACCGGCTCCGGTCAGATGGACGGGTTTTTGAAAAGCCTCATTCCACAGACTCTCCAGGTCATAATGCCTGCGCGTAGCGTTGAGCATGATATGAACCACCACATCTACGAAATCCACCAGTATCCATTCCCGTGACTCCTCCCCTTCGATACCCATCGGTTTCCAGCCGGATTCGAGCATGAACTCCAGAACCCGCTCCGAAAGGGTTTGTATGTGGCGGCTCGAAGTTCCGGTGACCACCACCATATAATCGGTAATATCAGTCAGTTTACGTACGTCCAGCGCCTTGATATCAACGCCCTTGGCGTCTTCCAGCGCAGCCGTCACTCGGTCGCACATTGCGTCGGGCAGGGATCGGGGTGTCTTTACAGGTTCATTCACAGGGCCTCCCGTTCGGGGTTCTCAGGATTGGTTTTCATATAAATTGTGAGCGTGAATGTAATGCCATACGGAAGCCGGCAGCCTGTCGCTGACATCCATTCGCCGGCTGATGGCGGAACGGATTTCTGTGGCTGAAACCGCGACAGGCTCTATTTCCACTTCATAAAACTTGCCGGCGCGATGCTCTCTCAGGTCGTCGAGCCGGGTCGTCCGCCCGGACTGCCACCAGGCGGGCAGGGATTCCGGGTACGACCATCCGGGCCGCTGCATGACTATGAAGTGGATCCGGTTGATCAGATCATCCACCCGATACCAGTTCGCGAGACCGGACAATACATCCACTCCGGAGACAAAACAGAATTTCCGGTCCGGGTAATCCGACTGCAATGATCTTACGGTGTCACGGGTATAAGAAGGTGAAGCGCGTTTCAATTCCCGATCATCCAGGACGTATCCGTCAAGACCCGCTATGGCCAGCGCCGTCATCTTTAGTCGTTGCTGCGCGCTGGCGTGCGGCTGATTGCGATGCGGAGGGCTGGCTGATGGAATGATGTGGACGCATTCAAGCTGGCATTGCTGCGAAACGGCGGCAATGGCTTTCAGATGGCCGTTGTGAATGGGATCAAAAGTGCCTCCAAAAATGCCGTATAGAAGATCAGTCATGTATCTTCAATATAGCGCTAACGCGAACGGATTTCACCCCATACCGTATCAATGGTTATGCGCTTCAACTGCGAGTCGAGGTCACCTTGAATTCCCATTTCAGGATGCCTGTGGCGGCTGCGCTATCAAAAGATAATGTCCTGGAAATGTCCCGCGCCTGCCCCGGCGGTATCTGGACATTGATTCTTTCATCGTCCTGACCGATCACGCGGCAACTTTCCGGTTCATCGTTGACGCAATCCAGCATGGTAATGCTGATGGCCAGTTCCTGGAGCGAATGGTTCTGGTTGCTATTGAACAATCTGGCATTGAAACGATAACCCTCGGCATAAGTCGGCGTCAATACCGGATTTTCGATCAGAATATCCTCATTGGCTATTTTCCCCCGGTTGAATTGAGCCGTTTCCGTAGTGGTCAGGATCATGGCCACAGCTCCGATGACCAGAACGCCAAGAATGCTGAAGGCGGTTTTAGGGAAATATCGGGATAAGTAAAACAGAGCGGCTACGATAACTAACAGTAAGATCCATTGCATGACATATACCGGACAGGTTGTTACCGTCAATTATACATTCAAACAGAGGGCTTGATTCCCACTTTTGACCTGGGGGCGCAAGTTCACAAACCAGTTGCGCCATCCGGGTCCCGGCTGTATCGTCCGAGCATGACCGATTGATTTCCTGCTGCTGGATGCTAAAGCCTTCCCGCCGTTCCTGCAGGACTGCCGAACGCACGGTTGCCTTTGGATCTGCAGGGCGCGGCAGGCTCCAGAAATCTGCCGACAGGGTTTTTTCAGGGCGTTTCAATAGGCCGCGTTTCTCCATGTTCAACAGGCTCTCGGGCAAAGACGCAATATCCTTGACAGGCAACCCTGTTCCGAGCCATTTCCCAGTGATGGTTATAGTTGGGCATTTCGGGGAATCCTGAACAGTAGTGAATACACTGCGGGCACAAGCAACAATGTAATGGTGGTGCCAATGAGCATACCTCCTATCAGTGTGACGGCCATGGTCTGGAACAGGCCTGGCTGTACAGCCAGCGGTATCATGCCACCACAGGTTGTAGCGGTGGTGAGCAGAATGGGTCTGAATCTCTGCACTGAGGCTTTGATAATTGCCTCGCGTCCGGGCGGGCTTGCATTTTCTTCGATATTGATTTGATCAATCAGGATGATAGCATTGTTGATTATAATACCGGCCAGAGAAATAATGCCGAGAATGGTAAAAAAACCAAAGGCGACACCTGTAACCGCTAACCCCCATGCCATACCAATAAGGCCAAGTGGGATAGTCATCATCACGATCCCGGCCTTGCGAAAAGAATTGAACTGACCAACCAGCAACAGGATGATCGCGAGTCCTGCAATGGGCAGTTTGTCAACGATGGATTGGGTCGCTTTATCCGAGGACTCTGATTCACCTCCCTCCTGGTAATCAAAGCCGACGGGAAGTGACCAACTGGCCAACCACGGTTTGAGAGAGCCATTGATGTCTGTAGCGCTGAAACCGGGCAACAAGGTGGCGGAAATGGTGATAGTTCGCACTCTGTCGCGACGTTTGATTACAGGCGTCTCCCATAGTATGTCTATGTCGGCCACCTGGGCCAGAGGCACAGACCGGCCACTGGTGGAGGAGGTCACTGTAAGGTCTGGCAGGCGTCTTATGTCGCTGCGGTCTGTATTGCTGGAGCGTAGTATGACTGGAACCCGGTCTTCACCTTCGCGCAGTTCGCTCACTTTGTTTCCACTGATACCGGCAAACAGCGAGTTGGCGATATCCCGGTTTGAAAGTCCGGCGGCATTGGCCCGGTCTGCGTCTATTTCCACACCTATCTTGCGCGACCGGATGCCCCAATCATCTATTACATCCAGTATGCCATCGGTCGCGTACAGTTGTTGTTTGAGTTGGGACGCAAGTTGTTCGAGCTTGACAATATCCTTGCCGGACAGACGCACTTGAATCGGATAGGAGACCGGAGGGCCTTGCGCCAGACGCGCGACCTTGTATTGCGCGTCCGGGTAATTGCTGCCGAGATGGTTCTGCAATAAGGCAATGACGGCATCAATTTCGACCGGGCTTTTTACGTTTACGAGGGATGTGATATGGGCGGCGTCGGTTTGTCCGGGGTTGTATCCGAGTTTGAATTTAGGCGCTGAAATACCGATATACTGGGTCCAGTTGACCACGCCGGTATCGCGAGCCAGTCCCGAATGCAGAAATTCACTGATACGGCCAGCTACCCCTTCGGTGACACTGATATCAATCCCTTGTGGTAAATCCAGCTCGACCGTAACCAGCGGCTCGTCTGATGGGGCAATGAATTCATTACGCAGCATACCCATGGCAACCGTCATCGAATAAAACAGCAGACAGGCTATTGCAACAGTCACCCAGGACCCGCGGATTGCCTGATCCAGCAACGCCCGATACCAGCGCTCGAAGACACTGGTTTTTTTATTCCCGGAGTCGTTGGCCGCTTTTAATAATAAACCGCCCAGCATCGGAATAATAGTCATGGACATGAGCCAGGATATGCTCAGGGATATGGCGACGACATATCCTATAGCGGCGGTAAATTCACCCACCGCTGATTCCGCTAATACAATGGGCGAGAATGCGGCGATAGTGGTGGCCGACCCGACCAGCAGAGGGATTCGCATTGTGCGGGCGGTAGTCACCGCAGCCGATACGCGCTCTTCGCCAGCCAGCAGACGTTTTTGAATAGCCTCGGCAATCACAATGCCGTTATCCACCAGCAATCCCAGCGAGATGATCAGCCCCGCCAGTGAAACCTTGTCTATGGTCATACCGAGCCACTGCATCACCATCAGCGTCAGCGCCATGGTAACCGGGATGGATGTTGCGATGATAAGGCCGGTACGCAGGCCCAGAAACAGCAATAGCACACCGCCGACAATGGTGATAGCCTGCATAATGCTGGACAGGAAATCGTGGATACCTGCGTTGACAATATCCGCCTGACTCACTATTTTCTCCAGCGTCATCCCGATGGGCAGTGTATTTTGAATTCGCTGGACAGAGGATTCCAGTATGGCGCCAAGGGCCACAATATCCCCTCCGGTGACCATGCTGACATTGATCGAGATTGCGGGCATGGATCGTGTACGTACCAGTTCATCGGGGGGGTCTGCCACCACGCGGGAGATATTAGCCAAATCCTGCAGCTGTAACAGGTCCCCGGTAGAACTGCGCAGGACCGTTGTCCGCAACGCCTCAATTCCCGAGAAATCACCAGACGGTTCCAGGCTGAGCCGTTCGTCTCCAACCACCATTTGTCCGCCACTACGGATAGTGTTGGTATTCTTTATCGCGTTGGCCAGTGTATTAGCGGTGATCTTCAGTTCACGCAGAGTCGCATCGCTGTATTCAACATAGATTGTTTCATCGCGCAGACCCTGCAATTTGACCTTGGCGACATCGTCCAGCAACAGCAACTCATCTTTAATCCGTTCAGCTTCTCGTTTAAGCTCAGGGTAGCTGAACCCTTCTCCATTGAGCGAATACAGGCTGCCGAAGACCTCGCCAAGCTGATCATTGACCACCGGGCCCAATACACCCTCAGGCAGGTCGGCGCTGGCAGATTCAACCCGGCGGCGCAGATCATCGAATATCGGCCGCATGTTGGTGTAGGTAGCCTTATATTCAGCGTGGATAATGGAGATGCCGTTTCGCGATGTGCTTCTGACATTGTCCAACTCTGCCATCTCGATGATCGCTTTTTCCAGAACCGCGCTGACCAGCTCTTCCATGCGCTGGGCATTGGCGCCGGGTAGTCGGGTAACTACCGTTGCCTGACGAACAACAAAACCCGGGTCTTCGGCTTTTGGCAGGTCAAAATAAGCCCACACACCGGACAGTGTCATCAGGGTGAGTAGGGTGAGAGATACGCGCTTGTTTGCAAAAACGAAAGATAGCAGATTCATCTTTTGATCCGCTCACGGCTCGACGCTGTCATAGAGCGTGACGTTCATGCCCTCACTGATACGCGACATACCCGCCACCACCACTCTCTGGCCGGGCACAAGGCCCTGTAGTATCTCGATACCATCGTTGTCGAGTTCGCCGACCCGGACTGCCTGGCGCACGATGCGGTAATGGTCACTATCAGGTTCTGCAATATAGACAAACTTTTCCGTGTTGTCGCTCATCACTGCATTCAACGGAATGAGCAGTCGCGTTGCGCTGTTCGCCAGTTGCAGGGTAACCTGTGCGGTCATGCCTGTTTTTATGGTTTGGGGCGGTGATTCCAACTTTATCTCGACGGCATAACCGGCGCTGTTGCTGCTGCTGACAGCCACTTCAATCACACGACCCGTTAAAGTCGTTTCATCCGATTGCAACGTGGCGGCTACCGGCATGCCAATGTTTATCTGATTGATCAGGCTCTCCGGCGCTATCGTACGCAGGCGTAATTCATCACCGCAGGCCAGAGTCGCGATGGTTTGCCCTGCGTTTATGTTCTCATTTACCGCAACCGGCACGTCAACTACCTGACAACCGTAGGCGGGGCTGTGAAGCTGGCTATAGCCCAGATTCAGTTTGGCGGAATTGACTCCCTCCTCAGCCAGCGAGCGGTTCGCGAGTGCGGATGCGGCTCTGGCCCTGGCGTTTTCGAGATCAGAAAGACTTGCCGCTTCAGTGGCGTAGAGTTCTCGTGTGCGCTGGTACTGGCTTTGTGCATTGCGATAGTCCGCCTCGGCTTGCGCCAACTGCGCTCGCGCCTCCTTTTCACCCAGCTTCAGGGTTTCCTGGTCCAGTGTCGCCACCAGTGTGTCGGCTTTCAGCTGATCACCGACCGCTATCGGCAGTGAAGTAATGGATCCGCTGATACGAAAGCTGATGTTCTGGCGGTCTGCTGAAATAACCGTTGCAGACAGGGTGCGCTCCAGCGCCGCGCTCCCGGCGCTGACTTCCAGAACTTTTACGGGTCGCAGTACAGGGGTGGCCGCTTCATCCTTATCATCCTGAGGCGAACAGGCGGCCAAAGCGCTACAGCACAACAGAATCAGTCCGGGTCGGCGCAACCATTGCATTTTTTTATTCATTTTCGAGCATGATTTGTTTGAACGCTTGCAGCCACTGTAGTTGTCTGGCTCCGGATTCCAGCATCGGCATTTCCCCCATCAGAGCCTGAAAGTCCACCAGCGCTGTGAGGTATTGATAGCGAGCGATGTGTGCATTATCTTGCGCTTCACGCCAGGTATTTTGTGTATCCAGCAGATCCGTGACGCTGGCCGCGCCCAATCGGTAGGCGTTACGGGTGATCTGTTGGCTTTTCAGGGCCGCCGCTTCAGCCTGGTCGCTGAGTGCAATCGCGCGATAGTTGGCGACCAGATTATCTACCGCGTTACCGGCATTAGCCCAAATGGCTATCCGTATATCTTGTAACTGCGTTTGTGCCAATGCGCCTTGAGCGGCGTATTGCCGTACCCGGCTGCGGCGACTGCCACCGAGAGTGAGCGGCAGCTCGGCCTTCAGCATGACAGACCAGTCGTCCTGATTATCCAGCTCAACACCAGCTGCGGTGACGCTACTGTCAAGGTGGCGGGCGTATTGTGCGTTGAGAGAAATCTCCGGTATGTAATAGCTTTGTCCAATTGCTTTGATATGCGTGTCGCTGATAGCGATACTGGCTTCGGCGCGCGCCAGCAGAGGAGATTGTGCAAGCGCCCTCGAGACACACGCCTGGCGCAGTTGTTCTGCCTTGCCAGCGCTTTTCAGCCAGGGCTCGATGCCTTCGTGCAACAAATCGAATGGCGGTTGATCCAGGTCTGCGTCAGCCAGCCGGACTGGAGTTTGCAGACGCATATTGAGCAGCCGCGCCAGTTGGTTTTGTGCGCGGGTATTGGCAGTGTAGGCCTGCAAAACCTCAGTTTCACTTGCGGCTATGATTGCCTGCCAGCGATAAATATCGGCGCCGGCGCCGCTACCACTGGCTTTGCGTTGCTCCGCCAGGAGCAGGTTTTTCCGGTTCAGAGTCAGTTCACGCAAGGTGGTATCAAAACGGGCCTGGGCTTGCAGGGCCTGGAAATAAGCTGCTGCGGTTTGCTGTATTGTATCCAGCTGTTTCTGCTCCAGTGACTTCTCTGAAGCGCCGAGTCCCAGTTCCGCTACCTCAATGCTCGCGTTCGCTGATGACGAATAAAGAATTTGACGCATATTCAAGGCGGCCAGGGAGTCCTGTTCGGGCAATTGTTCGCCGTGTCGTGTGTGTCCCAGTTGTGTTGTTAATTGCGGTCGCCTGACTGTACGGGCCTGTTCCAGAGATTCCTCATCAATCCGTAACTGCTGAAACTGCCCGAGTAAGCCGGGGTTGCGGTCGGTAGCCAGTTCCAGCGCGGACAGAAATCCCGGAGCCAGAGTACGGTTGCTGCCTTGTACGACTCGCGCGGTCAGCAACTCATCCAGAGAAAAGTCAATATCCAGCGCCCGGGCGGTATCTATGTTGATAGTGGTTTGTCTTCCCGGTTGCAGCAATCGCAGGCTCCCGCCCGGAGAGTCTCCGGTAATTGCCAGCTGCAAATCAAGCGCTACCCTGCGGGCAAATATGCGCTCGTCCTGGTCCAGAGTATCGCTGATCAGCGCCCCGCTTATTACCATACGGTCACCACCCACGGCAAAGCTCGGTATTCTTTTCCTGCGTAAAGCCTGGAGCAAATCCGTGAGCGCCTGATCAGATGTGATCGCGGGGGGCAGTATGACTGCGTCTACGTCGGGTAGTTGCGGGTCCAGTTCAGTCGTGAAATCAAGCGGTAGAAACTGTACTGTGATGCCAGCCTTGCCAGCGCTTGTGATGACCGCATCTCCAATACTACGCGGTGTATCAGCGATGGCCATTGGCAAAATGATGCCAACCCGCCTGGCTTGGAAAAGTGTACTGATCCGGTTAAATACGTTGCCGATTTCATTGACTGTGCTGTAACTGTACAAGTTTGGCTCTTTATCGCGCGCGGGGATGCCGGTCAGGCTCGGGTCCAGCACTCTTAACGCCCAGGTTGGTTTCGGGTAGACGGATTGCAGATAAACTTGCTGGCTTCCGACCAATCCCGTGGCGACAATATATTCTATAGACGGGTCGGCTATAGCCGTTGCGAGGGCATCCTGTACTTTGGCGACATCGCCTCCAGAATTGAGAAAAACCGGCGCAAGGGTATCTCCCTGATCAAGCAGTGGTTGCAATTCCTGAATAATCAGACCGGCCAGCCGCGAGGCTGGCTCACCCAACCCATCCTCAATAAACGCAATGCCTGTCTCGCGAGCGCTCAACGGGAAAGACCAGATACATGCCAGCGCCGCCAACCCGCTTAACAGTCCAACGAGCAGACGCGAGGACAATCGTTGTCTTGGCATGAAATTCAAAGCCCGGATTTTTTAGTTATACACATACAGGATAATACTCTTTCAAAGAGCATAAGCCTATACCGAGTGCAGGAATTACACTTTACGCGCTGTGCGAATCTGGCATGCCCTTGAGAATCGCTAAAGATGTTATGATACGCCGCTCTCGACCTGACCAGAGATTTCACGGGCAACCGATATGCCATTCGAAAACATAGACATTGAAGACGCCAGGGCGCTGATCGACAGCGAGGATCCGATTATTGTGGATATTCGGGATGCCGCGTCCTGGTCATCGGGGCATATCGAGAACGCCATCCATATCGATAACAGCAACGTCCAGTCTTTTATAGAAGGCGCGGACAAGGCGCGGCCACTGATCGTCTGTTGCTATCATGGCAATATGAGCAAGGGAGCGGCGGACTTTTTCAACAACCAGGGATTCGGGAAGAGCTACAGTCTGAACGGCGGTTATGCCGAATGGGCCAAACAGGAATAATCTCCTGAGACTAGCGGACTGACTCAATACAGAACAATGCCTGATTCATTAATCAATCTGTTCAATCGGGATTCACTGGCTTTGCAGGTGGTCGTGATTCTGGCCGTGACCCTGGCCCTGAGTCTGGCAACCCGGGGAATCCTGGCGTTTTTGCGGAAACGTCTGGACGACAGTGAACTGTCATGGAATGGCGCCTTCCTGAATGCGTTGGCCTCCCCCTTGCGATTGATGATCTGGGTGGTCGGTATTGGCCTGGCCTGTGAAACCGTTGTAGCCGATCTGGAAACCCCGATTTCCGGAGTCATCGTTCCAGCCCGGGATCTGGGCGCGATCATCGTGCTCGCCTGGTTTCTGATTCGATTCATCAACAATGTCCAGCATAATCTGATTCACAGGAAGACCGAGAAAGGTGAAGAAGTAGATCATTTCGCGCTCACCAGCATTGGCAAATTGTTGCGGCTGACGGTATTCATCATCACATCTCTGGTGGCGATGCAAACTCTCGGGCTGAGCATTGCGGGAGTTTTGACGTTCGGCGGTATCGGCGGTATCGCGGTCGGCTTCGCCGCCCAGGGGATGCTCTCCAATTTCTTCGGTGGGCTGATGATTTATCTGGATCGTCCGTTTTTCATCGGCGACTGGATACGCTCTCCAGATAAACAACTGGAAGGGATAGTGGAAAAGATCGGATGGCGGATAACCCTGATCCGAACCCTGGAAAGCCGTGCGTTGTATGTGCCGAACTCGACTTTCTCGACCATCTCGATCGAGAACATCACTCGAATGAAAAACCGACGGATTTACGAAACCATTGGCATCCGCTACGATGACGCCGTCGCAATGGACGACATTGTTGCACAAGTGAAAGCATATCTGGAATCTCACGAAGAAATTGACCAGGATCAGACCCTGATGGTCAGCTTTACCACATTCGCCCCGTCATCGCTGGATTTCTTTATTTACTGCTTTACCAAAACACAAAACGGGAAGGAATATTTCAGGATCAAACAGGAAGTCATGCTCGCCATCCTGAAGATCATTGAAGACAACAACGCCGAATGCGCGTTCCCGACGACTACGCTGCACCTGAAAACCGAAGATCAGGCCTGACCGGGTTGAATAACCCGATACTGGCTCGACAAGCCCCGGTATATCAGCCATCGAAATTTTCAGCCAGCCTGAGATTCTTTTTTTCCTGATTGCCGTCGCCTTCGCCGCCGGGTTTCTGGATACCCTTGCGGGCGGGGGAGGATTGCTGGTCATACCCGCCCTGCTGCTGGTCGGAGTACCTCCTGTCCAGGCCATCGCCACCAACAAGCTACAGGGCAGTTTCGGAACCCTGACCGCCGCCGTGACGATGATTTCAAAACGACAGGTCGAGCTGGAAGCTATCAGAAAGCCGTTCCTCACGGCGCTGGCGGGGTCGGTTTTCGGGGCGATTGCGATACAGTATACACCTGCCGGAACTATGGATTTCGCAACCCCGGCTGTATTGCTCCTGATCGCCCTGTATTTCCTGTTTTTCGATCATTCGGTCCCTCATTCAGGATGGACATCCAGGCCACCCGCGATCAGGCACAGTACCTTTGGCAATTTTGTGACGCCGGGAATCGGATTTTACGATGGCGCCTTCGGGCCCGGCGCTGGCTCGTTTTACGCTTTGAGCGGGGTCGCTTTGCGGGGTAAAGATCTGGTGCAGGCCACCGCTGACGCCAAAGTACTGAACTTTGCCAGCAATCTGGCGGCGCTGGCTATATTCATAGTCAGCGGAAAAATCGTCTGGCTGGTCGGCGGCGTGATGATCGCCGGTACTGCGGCCGGAGCGTATCTGGGTTCACTGGTTGTATTGAACACAGGCGCCCGGGTGATCAGGCCGGCCATCATAATCATGTCGCTGGCAATGTTATGCGTTTATATCTGGCGGAGTCTACCTGGCTCGTAAAACCCGAATCAGGTCGGTACTGCCAGCCTGCCGGGAACTCCCCGCGGTCAGGATCAACAGGTCATTGTCATTGACGTAACCCAGCTCTTTGGCGCGATTGATGGCGAAAACAATTTTTTCATCATCGCTGCCATTCCCCTCGTAGTATATTGCCAACACGCCCCAGTTCATGGCAAGACGGCTGACCACCGATTCGCGGGTGGTGATCGCGAGAATCGGACAGTCGGGGCGGTATTTGGAAATCAGTCGGGAGGTGAATCCGGTCTCGGTCAATGCGATAATGGCGGACGCGTTCAGGTGGTTTGCCATCGTGATCGAGGCCTGCGCCACCGCTTCTGTGACCTCGTTGGCGGGATGTGGTTCAATTTGCTGAAGATAACCGAACTGCCGCAACCCCGCCTCTGCTTCGCGGGCCAGGCTCACCATGGTTTTCACGGCTTCGACAGGACGTCTCCCGACTGCGGTTTCGCCGGACAGCATCACTGCGGAAGTGCCATCGAAAATGGCATTGGCGACATCGCTGACCTCGGCCCGGGTCGGTCTCGGATTTCGTTCCATCGAATCCAGCATCTGGGTTGCGGTAATCACGGGTTTACCTTGGGATACGGTAGCCCGGATAATCCGTTTTTGAACGGTCGGGCCTTCGCCCATCTCCAGTTCGACACCGAGATCGCCGCGCGCGACCATAATGCCACTGGCCGCCGCGATGATGCTGTTCATGTTGTCGACCCCCTCGCGGTTTTCTATCTTCGCGATGATCGGAATATGGGCGCCCTGACTCCTGAGCGCATTGCGCATATTCACAACTTCGCTGGCGTTTCGAACAAATGACGCAGCGATATACTGAACATCATTGGCTGCCGCGAACCCGATTTCCAGCGCATCATCGGATGGAATGTCGTTGAATGCGGTTTTGTTGTCCGGCAGGTTGACCCCTCTGGCGCTCCTGAGCAAACCGCCGCATTCAACCCTGCACTGGATTTCATCTCCCTTGACAGCGGTCACAATCAACTCCATCTGACCATCATCAATCAATATGCGGTCACCCGGACCGGTATGCCGGTACAGGGTCGGATGGGAAACGGTGACCCCGGTATCATCCCCGATTCCATCCCCGGCATAAATTGAAAACGACTGGTGACGTTCCAGCAGTACATTGTCGGCATTGAGCTGGCCTGTCCGGATTTCGCGCCCTCTGGTATCCACCATGACAGCCACCGCGGCATCCATTTCCGTTGCCGCCTGACGCACGTGATTGAGCGTCCGGGAGTGAGATTCCACATCCCCATGGGACAGATTCAGGCGGGCCACATTCATGCCCGCCGCAATCATCTCTTTCAGGGTATCGACATTGTCGCAAGCAGGTCCAATGGTGGCGATGACCTTGGTCTTGCGTAATTTGTGTACGGATTTCAGCTTTAGGGTCTCCCTGGATTCCAAAGCCGGATTATACCCCGGATTAACCTTTGAGACCGTGCAGGAAAATCTGTCATGTCAATTTCATTTCAACCGATCCTGGTATATCCTGTAGTGATGGCGCCCAGGCAACCCAATACCCGTCTTCGGTTCAACATTCTGTTTCCCCTTGCCTGCTGCTTCGTGTTTGCCTGGCCGGTCAGCCGATTGACCAACTGGTATGGCGGCGGCATCGAGTTCACGGTCTTCCAGTCACTCGCGGTCTGGTTGGTGGGTCTGGCTGGCATGTACTACTCATTCAGCGGGCCAAGAATGAAAATTCGCTACCTCGTCGTGCACTGGTTCGGGGTGAGCTTCGTATTCGCTGTCCTGACACTGATTGCCGAGCCGGTCCGGTGGGTGGCCGCTCCGGACGACCGGCTGGTCGCCCAGACGGTACTCGTCATCGGCATAGCGCTGGCGCTGTTTTCAATCCTGGCCTCTCACCACCTGTCAGTCAAAAGGCTACGGATAAGCAGCCCGAAAATCAGCCGCAAATACCGGATTGTCCAGATCAGCGATGTTCATATCGGTTCCCGACAAAGTGGTTTCATGCAACGAATTGTCAATAGAATCAATGCTCTTGAGCCTGATTTTGTCGCCGTTACCGGGGATTTGATCGACAGCAGCGCGGTTGACTATGAAGCATTGGAATCCATAAACCAGATCAAGGCTACAACATTTTTCACGATTGGCAATCATGAACGTTACGCCGACCTCGACAAGATTCTGGGTATTGCAAAGCGTCTCGGTATGAAGACATTGCGGCAGGACTCGCTCAGCGCCGGGGAACTGGTCTTTATCGGCATAGATGACGCCGACCGCAGGGATCAGGTCGATATTCATCTGCCGCGGATCGCAAACAACCCGGACCAGTTCAGCCTGCTGTTATACCATCGTCCACATGGCTGGGAAGCGGCGATTGAACATGGCATTGACCTGATGCTTTGCGGACACACTCACAATGGCCAGATTTTCCCATTCAACCTGATCGTCAAACAGCAATTCAAGCATATCAGCGGACTCTACCGAAAGCATCATCAATACCTTTATGTATCACCCGGCACCGGCACCTGGGGACCACTCATGAGGCTGGGATCGCTCAATGAGATTACGCTGTTCGAGTTGACGCCGGAATAGGACGACGGAACAGAATGAGGGTCGTTAAATGACTTCCTTCTGCAGATATTTCCTGATTGCTTCGATTGAGACCCTGACTCCGGTCATGTGAGGGTTCACCTCAAGGGCTCTTTCGTAATACTCCAGCGCCAGATCAATTTTCCGCAACTGGGTATAAATCATGCCCTGCCCCGAAAGAGCGCCGAAATGCCGGGGCTCCAGCTTCAGTGTTTCCACCACATCTTCTGTCGAAGACTGATATTGACCCATCATGTAGTATGCAGTCGCCCGTCGATTCCAGCCTTCGGCAAACCCGGGGTCGATGTCGATCACTCTGGTATAGATTTCGACCGCCCGCTCCAGTTCTCCGCTGCGTATGCTGACTTCTCCCCGCCGCATCAATGATTCAATTGCCTTGTTGTCGGATTGATACCAGTTCTGCCAGATCTGCCGGGTCAGCACAGCCGCTTCCGTCGGACTGGTAACTTCATGCAACAGCCTGAACAACTCATCCAGTTCGGGGTTGTTCTGGTCCGACCAGGATGGCGCCGAAGCGCATATCAGGATTAGCGCCACCAGTTGAAGTATTCGTCTCATCGTTGTGCCTCTCGCTTTATGATACTGTGGCCCCCGCTTTATAATTAGAGTCCGTATCAGACGGATGGTTCCCCTCTGGCCTTCTTCCCACCCGGATCATAAAGCGGGGTAAGGTGGACCCTGGCCGGGTAAATGGCGCCATTGATTTCCACTTCGAGAGACAGGTCATCCTGCGCCAGCCCGGCCGGAATGTAACCCAGAGCCATGGACCGCCCGACATGGTGGGCATAGCCGCCTGACGTGACATAGCCGATGCATTCCCCATCTTTCAGGATCGCTTCATCCCCGGAGACATCGATATCCGTGGTATCAATGGTCATGGTCACCAACTTCCGGTCCGCGCCGGCTTCCTGTTCCGCCAACGCGGCCTCTTTGCCGATAAAGTCTTTCTTCCAGTTGATGAACGTGTCCAGGCCGGACTGACCGGCAGTGAAGTCGGGTCGGTAATCAAGCGTCCAGGCGCCCCAGCCTTTTTCCAGCCGCATGCTCATCAGCGCCCGCGCGCCGTACCACTTCAATCCCAGGTCTGCGCCGGCCTGTTCGATTTCCTCGAACAGCTTGAGCTGATATTCCGGCGCCACATAGATTTCATAACCGGATTCTCCCGAGAAAGACATACGGATCAGGACCGCGGGCACGCCGCCGACAAAGGTGGTACACACATCACGGAATCGGATGCCACCGACATCATCCCGACAGATCCGCTGCAGCAACTTCGGAGAATTCGGACCGGAAATCGCGATGCCATGATAGTGACTCGATACATTCCGGTAACTGGTTTGCCGGTCTGCCCCACCAACGTCCCCGCGCTTCTCAAGCCACCCTTCGAACCAGCGGCGATGCATCTGCTGAACCGCGCCGGAACCGAACAGGATAAAATGATCCTCCGCCAGGCAGGCCACTGTCAGGTCACCATATAATTTGCCTTTCGGGGTCAACATCGGAGTCAGCGTGATCCGGCCCGGAGCAGGCAGGAATCCGGCCAGGACATGATCCAGAAATTCCCGGCACCCGTGTCCCCGGAACTCGTGTTTGGCAAAGTTTGCGATTTCGACCGCGCCCACCGCTTCCCGAACGGCCTTGATTTCTGCCGCGACATAATCATGCGCCCGTGAGCGCCTGAAAGAAGGTTCTTCCCAGGCGTCCTCGGGGCCGTCGGCGAACCACAGCGCATGCTCCAGGCCGAACCCGGCATCCATCACCGCGCCCCTGGCGACCAGACGATCATGAATTCCGGTAGTGCGTTGCCGCCTCGCCGCCGGCAATGTTTCATTGGGGAAAGTCAGGATGAACCGTCGTTGGTAGTTCTCCGTAGATTTCACAGTGCCGTAATGGGGCGAGGCATAATCTCCGAATCGCGCGATATCCATGGCCCAGACATCAATCGACGGTTCACCATCCATCATCCACTCCGCCATGCACAGACCCACACCCCCCGCCTGACAGAACCCGGCCATCACGCCGACCGCCACCCAGTAGTTCTTCAACCCCGGCGCCGGTCCGATCATGGGGTTGCCATCGGGGCCAAAGGTGAAAGGGCCATTGATGATCTTGCGGATGCCCGCCCGACCCAATGCCGGGATACGTTCGAAACCAACGGCCAGTTTCTGTTCGATATTCTCCAGCCTCGGTTCCAGCAGATCATGCCCGAAATCCTGCGGAGTACCGCTGACCGACCACGGCGTGGCGACCGCTTCGTAGGTGCCGAGCAACATGCCCTGCTGTTCCTGCCGGAAATAGATATTGCCTTCATAGTCAATCCCGGCAGGCAAACGCTGGCCGCGCGAGGCGACATGTTCGGCGATTTCCGGCATGTCCTCGGTCAACAGATAATGATGTTCCATCGGTTGAACCGGCAAATGCAGTCCCGCCAGATGCCCGACTTCCCGGGCCCATAATCCGCCGGCATTGACGATCATCTCGGCATTGATCGCGCCTTTGGGCGTGACCACATCCCAACTGCCATCCGCTCTCTGGGTGGTTGCGGTAACCGGCGTATGGGTATGCCAGGCGGCGCCGTGAACCTTGGCCGACTTGGCGTAGGCGTAAGTCACCCCGGAAGGGTCGATGTCACCGTCCAGCGGATCCCACAACGCGGCGACATAGCGCTTCGGATCAATCAGTGGATGAAGCCGGGCCGCTTCCTCGACCGAGATGAATTCCTGGTCAAGCCCCATATATCGCGCCTTCGACCGTTCACGCTTCAGATAGTCGTACCAGTCCTGATTGGACGCTAGATAAAACCCGCCGGTACTGTGCATACCGACCGAATGCCCGGAGGTTTGTTCGATCTCCTTGTAAAGATTGATCGTATAACCCTGCAGGCGGGAAATATTGGGATCCGAGGAAATCGTGTGGATCTGACCGGCGGCGTGCCAGGAAGAACCGGAGGTGAGTTCATTGCGTTCCAGCAAAACGCAATCCTTCCAGCCGAACCGGGCCAAGTGGAACAAAATCGAGCAGCCGACAACGCCGCCGCCAATGATCACTACTTTCGCATGAGACTGCATTCGCTTACCTTGAATTCGATTTTCACTGACCCGCAAGACCAGCAATCAGTACCAGGCTTCGGGCACTTCTCTTTTCCTCTTTTCAACAAATTCTTTCAACGCTTCGTCCGTACCCTCATCCATCGGCGGCGGCTGATATTCCTTCAACAACCGGTTCCAGCGCTCAAAGGCGCGTTTCGCCGAGTCCTTCGCCCCCTGATCCTCCCATTGCTCAACACTTTCGCTATCCGACAAGACGGCATCGTAATAGGCGGTTTGATAATTCGCCATGGTATGCGCGCTGCCCAGAAAGTGCCCCGCCGGTTCGACCTCACGATAAGCATCCTGGGCCAGGGCGTTGTCATCCAGTGGCAACCCGGACAGCATCACCTGATAGGCGCCCAGCCGGTCGGCATCCAGCACCAGTTTTTCATATCCGGTAGCCAGCCCCCCTTCCAACCAACCCGCCGCATGCAGCACAAAGTTGGCCCCGCCAAGAACCGTAGACATCATCGAATCCGCGCTTTCGGCGGCCGCCTGGGCATCCGGAAGTTTGGATGCCGTCAACGACCCGCCGTTTCGCAATGGAATGCCCAGCCTGCGGGCAAGCTGCCCGATAATGAAATTCGACATGACCGGCTCGGGCATGCCAAAAGTGGGAGCGCCGCTTTTCAGGCTCATGGATGACAGGAAATTCCCCAGTATAAAAGGAGCGCCCGGACGCACCAGCTGGGTGAATGCCCCAACCATCATGGCTTCCGCCAGCGCCTGGGAGATAGAAGCCGCCGTCGTCACCGGCCCCATCGCGCCACCGAGAATGAACGGAACCGCAATCAGCCCCTGCCCCGCTCCGCAATAAACCTGGGCCGCTTCGGTAACCACCTTGTCGATCAGCAACGGCGAATTGGTGTTGACATTACCCATAATGACACAGTGATCCTGCATGAATTCCTCGCCAAACAGCACTTTGGCCATATCCACTGAATCCTGCGCCCTCGATTTTGCGGTAATCGCGCCGAGGAAGGGTTTGTCACTATAGCGCATGTGCCGGTAAAGCATATCCAGATGGCGCCAGGATACGGCCACATCACAGGGTTCACAGATTACCAGTCCGGTATGATGAATGCTGGGTAGTTGCCAGGCGATCTTCACCAGGTTTTCCAGGTCCTGCATGGTCCCATAGCGGCGCCCTCTTTCGAGGTCGCGCACAAAAGGCGGGCCGAAAACACAAGCGAAAACCTGCGCTCGACCACCGATTTGGACGCTACGGGCAGGATTACGCGCAACCTGGATGAACTCGGAAGGGATCGTCTTGCATAGCTCACGAGCCATGCCACGGGGCAACTTGACCCGGGTATCCTTAACATCCGCCCCCGCTTCCTTCCAGAGTCTCAGGGCCTCCGGGTCACCCCGGAACTCCAGTCCGATTTCCTGCATCAACCAGTCCGCCTGTTCTTCCAGGGCAACCAGCCCCTCTTCATCGAGAAACTCGAAATACGGGATTTTCCGGGTTATGTAGGCCGGAGCCGCGGCCTGCGGTCTTTCTCTTTTGTGACCGCGTCCGGAACGTCTGGACGCAACCCGCTGTCCGGTTTCCGCGTTCGTATTCATGCCTGACTCCAATGCGCCTGCATTCCAGTCATGACCCGCTACGCCATGTTCGGCTCAGGCCGCAACGGGACTTGCAGGTAAACCCCGAACTCTTGCGCAAAATCGCAGCTTACCCTGGCGTGAACCCGGCCTTGTCGATCCAAAAAACGCTGTTTGTCATGCACAGGGAATATGCCTTCGTGCCAGATGCCGGGGTGGATGTACAACCCCTGACTGCCATCGCACCACAGCGCGATCACTTTTTCTGGCGTCAGGTCGTCTCCGGGCAGGGCCACCGGCACAACAAAAGGTTGATTCTCCAGTGGAAAAAACAACTGCCCCCCATCCGGATGGTAGTTGAAATGCCACAGCAAAACCTGCTCCCTCGGTACGCTGGCCTGTCCCCCTTGCGCGTGTTGCGGGTCGCAACTCCAACCGAGCACATAATGCCCGCCAACCGCGTCATTGACGCCCATCAGCACATCCCCGTCCCACTCGCCGCAGAACACGCCTTCGACGACTCCTCCCTGATCGCCCGTATCTTCATCCACCGGACGCCAGCCCTGGGCGGGCCAACGGACAATTTCGATATCCAGTTCGTCCGGGTCGGTCACCAGTTTGCCATAACCTTCGACTGAATCCGGGTCGGCGACGATCAGGGGTACCGGATGCAAGGACAACGAAGGTTTGCTGGCCGCGTCGAACAGATATTGTGGATGGTTGCCCATTATGCTGGCCCGAAAGAATTCTTTTGCATCCCGCTGATCAGCCGTTACCGGCAAGGCGGGAGCGTCCCAAAATTTAAAGTAGTATAATGATGGCAGAAAAAGACAGCCGACGCCATGTTAAATCAGGTTTCACTGGAAGACAAGTATGATCTGAATCACTCCCGCGCATTCATGACCGGGATCGAGGCGCTGGTTCGGCTGCCCCTGCTGCAGCATCAGCGGGACCTGGAACAGGGACTGAATACAGCCGGTTTCATATCCGGGTACCGCGGCTCTCCGCTTGGTACGCTGGACCAATCCCTGTGGCAGGCGCAGCCCTGGCTGGATAAACATCACATCCATTTCCAGCCCGGCGTCAATGAGGACCTCGCCGCCACTGCCGTCTGGGGTACCCAACAGACCCACCTCCTGCCCGGGGCGCGATACGACGGCGTGTTTTCGATGTGGTACGGCAAGGGCCCCGGAGTGGACCGCAGCATGGATGCGATCAAACACGCCAATCTGTTCGGTACGACCAGATACGGCGGGGTGCTGGCCATCGCCGGAGACGACCACGCCTGCAAATCCTCGACCGTACCCCAGCAAAGCGAACACATGTTTGTCGGAGCTTCGGTGCCGACGCTGAATCCGGCCAATGTGCAGGATGTGCTGGACTATGGCCTGATCGGATGGGCCATGTCGCGGTTCAGCGGCTGCTGGGTCGGACTGAAAGCCATTACAGAAAACATGGACTCCGCCATCTCGGCGGACCTCAACCCGGACCGGGTCAACATCGTGATTCCCCAGGCGGTCGAGATACCGGAAGGCGGACTGAACGCACAGTGGCCCAGCTCGCCGCTGGAGCAGGAACGATTACTGAACCGATACCGGATTTACGCGGCCAGGGCGTTCGCTTATGCCAATGGACTGAACGCGGTCACTCTCGATACACCCAACCCGCGGCTTGGAATCGTCACGAGCGGCAAGTCCTGGCTGGATGTGATGGAGGCGCTGGACAATCTGGGAATTGATCAGACTATCGCCAGCGAAATCGGCCTCCGGGTATTGAAAGTCGGTATGAACTGGCCGCTGGAACCGATTTCGGTTCATCAATTCGCCAAAGGACTGAAAGAAATTCTGGTGGTTGAAGAAAAGCGCAGCGTGATCGAGGACCAGATTACCGGGCAGCTGTACAACTGGCCGGTTGATGAGCGTCCGGTTGTCATCGGCGAATTTGACGAAAAAGGCAATCACCTGGTAACCAATCTGGGTGAACTCACGCCAGCCATGGTGGCCCGCGCCATAGGCAGCCGCGTCAACCGGTTTTATGAAAGCCAGCCGATTCGCCGCTATCTCGAATTCCTGGACGCGAAAGAAGACCGTCTGTCGCATCCCGGCGATACCCTGACCCGGATCCCTTATTTCTGTTCTGGTTGTCCACACAATACTTCAACGAAAGTGCCTGAAGGCAGCCACGGGCTTGCCGGAATCGGCTGCCACTACATGGTGAGGTGGATGGACCGCCGTACAGAAACCTTTACCCAGATGGGCGGCGAAGGCGCTTCCTGGATCGGGCAGGCGCCGTTTACCGATACCCGGCACATATTCCAGAATATCGGAGACGGCACTTATTTTCATAGCGGAATCCTGGCGGTCCGGGCTGCGGTCGCCTCCGGGGTCAACATCACTTACAAAATACTGTACAACGATGCGGTCGCGATGACAGGCGGTCAGCCGGTCGATGGCTCCATTACCGTAAAGGACATGATCACCCAGCTTCAGGGAGAAGGAGTGAAACGCCTGGCGGTGGTAGCGGAAAATATCGAGCAGACCCGCTCACAGCTTCGCGGGATGGCCGGCGTCAGCCTGCACCCGAGAGCGGAATTCGACCGGCTGCAACTCGAAATGCGGGAAGTGGAAGGAACCAGCGTGATCATCTACGACCAGACCTGCGCGACCGAAAAAAGACGACGCAGAAAGCGCGGACTGATGCCGGAAAGCCCAGTTCGGGTGTTCATCAATCCGGATGTCTGCGAAGGTTGCGGTGATTGCAGCACACAATCCAACTGTCTGTCCGTGTTGCCGAAAAATACCGAGCTCGGCGTCAAGCGCCGGATTGATCAAAACGCGTGCAACAAGGATTTGAGCTGTATACAGGGATTTTGCCCCAGTTTCGTCACCGTGACCGGCGGCAAACTCAAGTCCGGGACGACGGCGGGCCGACAGCATACAGTCGGGGATGTTCTCGATGAAACCCTGCCGGAGCCGATACAGCCGACACTCGACAAACCCTGGAATATCCTGGTGACCGGAATTGGCGGAACCGGGGTAATTACCGTCGCCTCGCTGGTCGCGATGGCTGCCCATATTGAGGGCAAGGGCTGCTCGACGCTGAACCAGACCGGGCTGGCGCAGAAGTTTGGCGCGGTAGTCAGCCACGTCCGGATCGCCCGGCATCAGGATCATATTCTGACGGTGCGGATTGCGGACGGCGACGCCGACCTGTTGCTCGGTTGCGACCTGGTTGTTTCAGCGGGTACTGAAGCGCTGACCAGACTTGATCCGGAAAGGGCGCACTCTATCATCAACAGTTACGAAAATCCGACCGCGGATTTCATCCATAACGAGCGCTACCGGTTTCCGGCGGAACAAATGCAGTCATTGATCCGGCAGGAAACCGGGGAAGGCAGAACGGACTTCGTCGACGCCACCCGCATGGCCACAAACCTGCTGGGCAATTCGATTGGCGGCAACCTGTTTCTGCTGGGTTACGCCTACCAGCGCGGGCTGGTCCCGTTAAGCGAACAAGCCATATTCAAGGCGATTGAACTCAATCAGGTCGCGGTACCGTTCAATCAACAGGCTTTCCTCTGGGGGCGGCATGCGGCCAATAATCCGGAGGCGGTTGAAAGTCGGGCTGGCCTGGCCGCAACCTCCGGCCAGACGCTGGCCGGGATTGACGATATCATTGAGTGGCGTTATCAATATCTGGTTGATTACCAAGACAGGAGGTATGCGGGCCGGTACCTGGATCTGGTTAACCGGGTCCGCGAGGCGGATTCGACGGATGACCATTCACTGACGGAAGCGGTTGCGAAAAATTACTTCAAGCTACTGGCTTACAAGGATGAATATGAAATTGCCCGGCTGTTTTCAGGTGGAAGCTTCATTGAAAGCGTCAAACAGCAATTCGAGGGCGATATCCAGTTCAAATTCCACATGGCGCCGCCGCTGATTTCAAAATCGGACCCCTTGACCGGACATTTGATCAAGCGTGAATTCCCCGGAATCACGTTACGGGTTTTCTCACTCCTGTCCCGTCTGAAATTCCTGCGCGGCAGCCGCCTGGATATTTTCGGCAGAACGGCCGAACGCAAACTGGAAAGACAGCTGATCGGGGAGTATGAAGAGGATATGAACCTGATTCTGGGTTCGCTCACGGACCAGAATATGGATACCGCAACCCGGATTGCCGGATTGCCTGAAATGATCAAGGGCTTCGGACATATCAAGAACCGGAATATCGAAAAATACCGGGACAACCGCAACGAGCTGATCAAAAAATTCAAGGCGCCCGATCTCACACTGGTGGTAAACCGGTAAGGGCAAGTCCCCGTCCCCTCCCGTCAATTCCACCCCGCCCGTCATTCCCGAGAAAGCGGGAATCTACGCTACTATGATTGTTGTGATTACCGATGCGTAGGGGTGGTCAGGCGAAAAACCCCGATAATCGCTCTATCGCGGTATCGACCATTTCCTTCGAAAGGTCCTTGTGGGTCACCATTCTAATCGGATGCCGGTCTCCGAACAACACATTTTGCCGCCTCGCAAATTCATAAAAACCGTCATAATTCCCGTCTTCCAGATTGAAGAAAACCATATTGGTATTGGCCTGTCCGGTGATTAATTCAATACCGTCAATCTGATCCAGTTGTGCATGCAAATGATTGGCGAGTTGATGATCTTCGGCCAATCGGTCCACATTGTTTTCCAGCGCAAACAATCCCGCGGCGGCCAGTATTCCGGATTGCCTCATGCCGCCGCCGACCGTTTTACGCCAGCGCAGGGCGATTTCAATGAATCCGGCAGAGCCGGCCAGCGCCGAACCCACCGGCGCGCCCAATCCCTTGGACAGGCAGATTGAAACCGTATCGAACAGGGAAGTAATTTCCGAAACATCAACACCCAGGGCGGCAGCCGCGTTGAAAACCCGGGCGCCGTCCAGGTGCATGGCGATGTTTGCCCGGTCGCATAATTGCCGGGCCTGCCTGAAATAGTCCAGCGGAACGGCAACCCCGGTGGTAGTGGTATTTTCCAGAGCCAGCAACCGGGTTTTGGCAAAGTGGATATCATCGGCCTTGATCGCGCCTTCAATCTGGCTCAGATCAATGATCCCCGCGGAGGTTCTTTCCAGCGGTTGCGGCTGGATTCCGCCCAGCGCGGCGGCGCCCCCTCCTTCGTATTTATAGGTATGCGCGGTTTGACCGACAATATATTCATCGCCCCGCTGGCAATGGCTCAGCAGCGCGACCAGATTACTCTGGGTTCCCGATGGAAAGAACAGCGCCGACTCCTGCCCGGTAATTTCCGCCACGCGGTTCTGTAACGCGGCAGTAGTCGGGTCTTCACCATAGACATCATCTCCAACCTCAGCCTCCGTCATCGCCTTTCTCATGGCCTCACAGGGCCGGGTAACAGTATCACTGCGTAAATCTATTACGGGTCTGGTCATTATGTCGTTTGTGAGGGTTGCGTAATCGGGAGAATTGATTATATTTCCCTACTGCCTCAAGATACAACATTATCAACCAGTACAATAAAATATGAAATGAACTTTCGTCAGCACATTATTCTGCTTGCGACCCTGTTGACAACCTGGTTCCTGCTCTCCGGGCACACTGCGGCATTATTGATCGGTCTTGGCTTGCTGTCTTGTGCAATTAGTCAGATAATCTATCACCGCGTCCGGGCTGAAACCGGCCTGACCGGTATTTCACTGGCTCCGTTGTCACTGGTCCGATACACCGGATGGCTGCTGGTCGAGATCGTCAAGTCCAATTTCGCGGTAATCCGGGCAATTGTCAGCAGTCGGGATATTTCCCCGGAAATATTCGAAGTGGAAACAGCGGACCTGAATGAAACCGGCCAGATCATCTATGCCAACTCAATCACCCTGACACCGGGTACAGTCAGCACGGACCTGACCGAGGGTAAAATCCAGGTTCACGGGCTGCTGGAGGGAGCCGAAAGCAGTTTTTCCGATAACCGGATGCTGACCCAGGTCCAAAAACTGGTTTCCGGCCAGAACAGGTTATAATAAGTATATGGATATATTGTATTTTATTGTTCTGTTGGCGCTCTTTGCATCCATGCTGTGCTCATTGATCCGGGCCGGTCTGGGCCCCACCTGGTTTGACCGGGCCATTTCAGTAAACGCCTTTACCACCAAAATAATCCTGACGATTTCGGTCTATCTGTTTGCGGTCGGTCACCCGGAATATATTGATATAGCGCTGCTTTACGGCTTGATCAACTATGTCGGAACACTGGCGTTGATCCACTGCCTCAATCGCCGGATAACCTCAAAAATCCCGGAAACAGCCAATGATTGATCTGTTGGGAGGGACGCTTTTAATCCTGGGTTCAGTGGTCGTACTGGTTGGCGGAATTGGCCTACTGCGGTTGCCCGATGGCTTCAGTCGCCTTCACGCAGCCGGTGTAATCGACACTCTGGGAGCATGGCTTGTGTTACTCGGCCTTCTGGTTCTATCGACTTCAGTGGTCGTCGCGTTCAAGGTCATCCTGTTGATCATCCTGTTGTATTTCCTCTCCCCCGTGAACTCCCACGGATTATCACGAACCGCCCTCAAATCCGGCCTGCGGCCCTTCACCGACAAACCATCCTGATCAGGACAATTTAATGATTGATATGATCAACATCGGGATGGATATCGGTTTGCTCGGTATGTTGCTGGCCTGCGCCCTGTTAATTCTGCGAAGTGGAAGCCTGCTCGCGATCACTTTATTATCCACCGCCTACAGCTTGTCGATCTGCGCTCTTTTCGTGATTCTGGACGCGGTGGACGTCGCCTTTACGGAAGCCGCGGTTGGCGCCGGAATTTCCACCGTTTTGCTCCTGGCCGTGATCCGACGCCAGGATGAGTCCCTGCATGCCCCGCGCTGGCCCTCTGCAATTTCGATTGTGATCGGACTGGGACTGGGCATACTGTTGATAATCGGAACACTGGATATGCCGATGTACGGCAACCCGCAGGCGCCGGTTCATTTGCGCCTCGCGCCAAGATTTATCGGCCAGTCCGGCATGGAAACCGGGATCCCCAATGTCGTGACATCGGTATTGGCCAGTTACCGCGGCTACGATACCCTCGGCGAGGTGGTCGTGATTTTCGCCGCGGGTCTTGCGGTGCTGTTGCTGCTTCCCTCCGCGAGTACGGATACAGACGAAAAACCCGAAGACAGACAACGCCGGACCTGGCTCGTAACCAATCCGATACTGAAAACGACCCTGCTCCGCGTCATTCCCCTGGTTTTGCTGTTCGCCCTGTATGTGCAGTTTCATGGCGACTATGGCCCCGGCGGCGGATTCCAGGCGGGCGTGATATTTGGCGCCGGGGTTATTACCTGCGGCCTGCTATGCGGCCTGGGAAAATTACTGACCATCCTGAGCGAGCGATGGGTTTCCATCGGCATGGCGGCCGGTGTATTGTTGTACGCAGGCACCGGAGTGGCGGCGATGTGGCTTAATGGAAATTTTCTCGATTACTCCACCCTGGCGGAGACTCCGACAGCCGGGCAGCATATCGGTATTCTGCTGATCGAATTCGGCGTCGGAATTACCGTTGCGTTCACGATGATTTCCCTTTTCATCTGTTTCAGCCGGGGCCGGAATTGACAGTGGACGCGAATTTCTCTCATTGGATACCGGGACTACTCAACTACTGGGTCTCTGTCACCCTGTTTGTGCTGGGCCTGGTCATTGTCATCGACAGCCATAACCTGATCAAGAAACTGATCGGATTGAACCTGTTTCAATCCGCGGTATTCCTGTTGTTTATCACCATGGGCAAAGTGTCGGGCGGCCACCCTCCAATTCTGGACCCGTCGATTGAGGTCTACAGCAACCCCCTGCCCCATGTGCTGATTCTGACGGCCATTGTCGTCGGCGTGGCCACCACGGCGCTTGGACTCGCTCTGGTGGTACGGATTCGCCGGGTTTACGACACCGTTGATGAGGATGAAATCGAGCACAACCCGGATGTGGAGCCGGAAATCATTCCATGAGTCTGATCACCGCCAGTCATTTACCCGTGTTGCAGGTGATCGCGCCGATGCTGCTGGCGCCGTTTTGTATCGTGATCGGCAACCGGACGGTGGCTCGCGGTTTCATGCTGATTGCCGCTATCGTGATGTTCGGGATCAGCGTGGCGCTGATGGCCGGAACGCTGGACGGCTACCGCTATATCTATGAACTGGGCGGCTGGGCGGCGCCGTGGGGCATCGAATATGTCGTCGACCCGGTCACCGCGTTCGTGCTTTTAACCATCAATCTGGTGCACTTGCTGGCAGCGATTTATTGTCTTTCCGGGAACCGTCCCGCCGGCAACCATGACACTCCCGATGCAACCGCCCGGCCCTCATTTTTCGCGGCGTGGCTGCTGTGTATTTGCGGATTGAACGGCATGGTGGTCACCAACGACGCCTTCAACCTGTTTGTTTTCCTCGAGATCAGTTCGCTTGCGACTTATGTGCTGATCAGTTGCGGCCGGGACCACAGGGCATTGCTTGCGGCATACCGCTACCTGATTATGGGCGCCGTCGGCGCGACATTCGTGCTGCTTTCGGTCGGGCTGCTGTACATGCAGACGGGAACATTGAATATTTCCGACCTGGCTGACCGGATTGCCGACAAGGGAGCGGATCGGACAATCATCATGGCGTTATCGTTCTTCGTAATTGGCATTGGCATCAAGTGCGCCATCTTTCCATTGCATGACTGGTTGCCGAACGCCTATAACTACGCCCCGGATTCGGTCACGGTTTTATTGTCCGGGACAGCAACCAAGGTTGCGCTGTATGTACTGCTGCGTTTCCTGCACGACCTGTTCAGCGCCGACTTCAGTATCCTGACCATGCCGCTGGACTGGGTCCTGATCATCTGCGGTATTCTCGGCATGCTTCTGGCGCCCCTGATCGCATTGCGTGAATCCAGTTTGAAGCGGATGTTCGCCTGGTCCAGTGTGGCGCAGATATCCTATATTGTGGTCGGGGTCGGCCTCGGCACAACAGCGGGGGTCGCCGCGGCGCTGCTGCACCTGTTCAATCATTCGATCATCAAAGCCATGATCTTCATGGCGGTCGGAATTCTCATTGCCAGGACCGGCACCGCCAGAATCAAGCATCTCGGCAGCGTCGCCCACCATCATCGGTTTGCCTGCTATATTCTGTTGTTCGGCGGCCTCAGCCTGATCGGCCTCCCCGGCACGACCGGCTTTGTCAGCAAATGGGTACTGGTGACTGCGGTAATCGACAAGGGGTCGTGGTGGCTGACAATTCCGGTATTGGCCGGTTCACTGGCCAGCGCCTCTTATGTCTGGAGGATCGTGGAAGTACTGTGGGCAAAGCCGGTGCATCCGGAACTGGACGCGCAGCCGACCGGAATCCATTTCGTCGAGTGGTTCCCACTGGTCATCCTGGCCGCTCTCGCGGTCTGGTTTGGATTGAATGCGACCTGGCTGACCGGGGTCGCGGATATGGCCGCATCCAGTCTGGTTGGAACCGGTATCGGAGCGGTCAGGTAATGTTTGGAGGTATACTGCCCGTCCTGTGCGTCCTGGCGCCATTGCTCGGCGCCTGTGCAGTGGCCGCTGGCAGAAAAACACCCGCAACCAGGGACGCCGCGCTGATCATAACCGGGCTGGTCACCCTGGCCCTGCTGGTTACCCTGTTTCTGTATCGTGATCAATATCATCAGGCGCAGGTTCTGTTGCAGATACTGCCCGGCCTGCGAATCGCCTTTCATGTCGAACCTCTGGGGCTAATCTTCGCACTCAGCGCCGGTCTGTTATGGCCGATCACCTCGGTTTATGCCATCAGCTATTTGAATGCGGGAAACGATAAACACCAAACCCGTTTCCATGCCCTGTTTTGTGTCGCTATCAGCAGCGTCATGGGTATCGCTTTCGCGGAGAATCTGTTTACCCTGTTCCTGTTTTACGAGATACTGACTTTTTCCACCTGGCCGCTGGTCACTCACAGCCGCACCCCAGCTGCAATCTCTGCGGGCCGGGTCTATCTGGGCGTGTTGTTGACCACTTCGCTGTTGCCGTTTCTGCTCGCGATTGTACTGGTGGGCAATTACGGCGATGGTATCTCGTTCGTATCCGGGGGGGTATTGTCCGCGGCGCCGCCATCTCTGGTTGGACTTCTGGTATTCCTGTTTCTGTTCGGCATCGGCAAAGCCGCGGTCATGCCGTTCCATCGGTGGCTGCCCAATGCCATGGTCGCGCCGGCTCCGGTCAGCGCCTTGCTGCATGCCGTGGCAGTCGTCAAGGCTGGCGTATTTTCCATACTCAAGATCAGCGTCTATATTTTTGGCTTCGATACGCTGCAATCGCTGCCAATCTACGATCTGATTCTCTGGATCCCCGCGCTGACCATACTGCTGGCTTCGGCCATCGCCATGCGGCAGGATGACCTGAAGGCCCGCCTTGCCTATTCAACCGTCAGTCAATTATCCTATATCGTGCTGGGAGCGTTGATGGCTAACCAGATGGCCATAACGGGCAGCGGATTGCATATCACCATGCACGCATTCGGCAAAATCACCCTGTTCTTCTGCGCCGGCGCCATCATCGTCCTTTCCGGCAAGACCCGGGTATCGCAACTGGATGGGCTGGGCCGGGCTATGCCATGGACATTTGCCGCATTTTTTGTGGCATCGCTGTCAGTGGCCGGACTGCCGCCGGTGGGCGGCTTGTGGAGCAAGTGGTATCTGGCGCTGGGTGTCCTGGAACAGGGGCAGATCGCCCTGCTGGCGGTACTAATGATCAGTTCATTGTTGAATGTGTATTACCTGACCGCCATTCCATTAAGAGCGTTTTTCCTGAAAGGCGAAAATCCGGAGTATAGCCTGGAAACCCGCCACGCGATGATTGCCCCGCTTGTGGTGACTGCGTTGATCAGCGTCGCGTTGTTCTTCATTGCCGATGATCTGGCGGCATTTATTCAGCAGGTTGCGGCATGACGGATCAAAAGACGGATAGCGTGATTCAACGGTTCAGACAACTGCCCGCATCGGTACGCAATGGCCTGATCGGGTTTTTCGGGTTGTGCGGTGGACTGGTTTTGCTTGACCTCATCGTGGCCAAAAAGGGTGATTACTGGTGGACTTTTTTCGGGTTCACCTGCCTGTTCGGCTTCGTCGCCTGCGTCATACTGGTACTGATCGCAAGCTGGATGAGGAAGCCTCTGATGCGCGATGAACAATACTATGACCGCAGTTCAAAGACAGAGACAGAGATGAAACCGAAATGATCAACGCTCCATTTCTCATTTTCCTGATCGGCGCGGCCTTTAGCCTGTCGGTTCATGGAAATTTACGCAAGATTATTATGCTGGCGACGCCAGTCATCGGGCTGTTTAATCTGCTCATGCTGGACTCATCCATGTCCTGGACTGTGCAATGGTCGAACCTGCAACTGATCCTGTTTCAGATGGACCGACTGAGTTTCATTTTCGCCATACTATTCCACATTGCCGCAATCATCGCCATTATTTATGCCTGGCATGTCAACGACCGACCCCAGCAAGCAGCAGCGCTGCTCTATCCGGGCAGCGCTCTCGGGGCGGTATTTGCCGGTGACTGGCTGACCCTTTTCATATTCTGGGAATGTCTCGCCATCACCTCGGTTTTCTTTATCACTGCAAGACATACGCCATCCGCAACCCGGGCCGCCATCCGCTATCTGGTTTTTCAGGTTGTGTCCGGGGTACTGCTGTTGAGCGGCGCTCTGGTGATGCTGCATGAAACCGGGGATATTTCGGTGCGTTCTCTGGACCTCGATCATCCGGGCGCGAAATTGTTGCTGCTGGCATTCGGGATCAAGGCCGCCTTCCCGTTCCTGCATAACTGGCTGACCGATGCCTACCCGGAGGCGACCGCTACCGGCACGGTGTTCTTGAGCGCTTTCACAACCAAGGTAGCCGTCTATGCACTGGCGCGCTCATTCACAGGCCTCGATATACTGGTCTATGTCGGCGCCATCATGGCCTGTTTCCCGATTTTCTTCGCAGTGATTGAGAACGACCTGCGGCGCGTGCTCGGATACAGCATGATCAACCAGATCGGCTTCATGGTTTGCGGCATCGGTATCGGCACCGAACTCGCGGTCAACGGGGCGGTGGCACACGCATTCAACGATGTCATTTTCAAGGGCTTGCTGATGATGTCGATGGGAGCGGTGCTGTTTCGCACCGGCGAAATGCGCGGCTCCGAGCTCGGTGGTCTGGCACGGACAATGCCGCGGACTACCGGGCTGTGTATTATCGGCGCGGCCTCGATATCCGCATTCCCCCTGTTCAGTGGTTTCGTCAGTAAATCCATGGTAATGGCCGCATTACTGATCGAGCATCATGAGATAGTATGGCTGGCCATGCTGTTCGCGTCTGCCGGAGTTTTCCATCATGCTGGCATCAAAATACCCTACTTTGCCTTCTTCGCCCATGACTCCGGGAAACGACCTCAAGAAGCGCCCCTGCACATGCTGATCGCGATGTCGATAGCCGCTTTGCTTTGTATCTTTATCGGCTGTTATCCGTGGATATTGTACAACTATCTACCATTTCCGGTGGATTACCACCCGTTCGATATTCCCGATGTCGTAAAGCAGACCCAGTTACTGTTTTTCTCAGCGCTGGCGTTTGTCTGGTTACAGTTGAAAGGCCTGTACCCACCCGAACTGAAATCCACCAATCTCGACAGTGAATGGCTATACAGGAGACTCTGGCCTGGACTGTATGGCTGCATCACCGATCTTGCCAGCCGCCTGAATCAGGGCTTCATGACGATGCTCACGGATACGGCAGTAGCCATGACGCCGGTAGCGCGAAAGCAATCTTACAACCTGCTTATGACATGGCCCGTGCGGCAAATGGTATTGATTGCCTCGGCGCTGCTGGCCATCGTATTATTATTGTTCTATATTTTCTCACCCGGTTAACCAGACCTGATCGTTGATGTCGCTGGAAACATCCACAAAGCGGATAAACCGGATACAACAGGCTCTCCCGGCAGTCAGATATCCAGTGTCATCTTCCCTGACCCTGCCGCCTGAGTGCTATCACGATGACGACTGGCTGGAGCATGAGGTGAATTGTCTGTTCAGACGGGGCTGGTTCGGTATCGGCAGGCGGGATCAATGGCAAAAACCGGGCGATTATCAGACGATTGAGGTCACCGGTGCGCCGATTGTGGTGATCCTGGACCAGGACGGCGAGCTGCAAGCCCTGTCCAATGTATGCCTGCATCGAAGCAGCGCGATCATGACTGGCGTCGGTAATTGCAAGGCGATGGTCTGTCCGTTTCATGGCTGGAGCTATGATACACGGGGCCGCCTGATCTCCGCTCCCAGAATGGAAAGCGCGGATGGTTTCCAGGGAAAACAATACAGCCTGAAAAAGTTCCACGCAGACTGTCTGGACGGGTTTGTTTTCCTTAGCCTGGAAGAGAACCCTGTTTCGCTGGCAGACTGGTCAGGAGATTTCGAACAGGTCCATGCGCCGTGGTCGCCGGGTGATCTGGTCACCACCGACATCCGCACATTCGATGTGAACTGCAACTGGAAGCTGTTTATCGAGGTATTCAACGAATACTATCACCTGCCCTTTGTGCATCCGCATTCAATCAGCCACTACTACCCGGAACCCCAATCGGCTGATCTGGTCATCGGCGAATACACGACCCAGTTTGGCGAAACGGACGGCAACTCGGCGCTGCTGGAAGAAAACCAGGCCGATTCCTTTCCGATGATCCCGACTCTCGGCGAAAAGGAAAAAAAGGGAACGCGCTACACCTGGATCTATCCCAATCTGACCTTCGCCGCCAGCGCCGACTGCGTATGGATCTACCATGTCTACCCGATTACGGCGAAATCCACCCGAGTGGTGCAAACCGTTTGCTTTCCGAAAGAGACCACCCAGCGCGATGACTTCCAGGAAAAATCCGAAATGTACTACCAGCGCTTCGATTTTGCGATCAAAGAAGACATTCCCGCGCTGGAGCGGCAACAGGCCGGGATGCAATCCCCTTATGCCGTGCAGGGAAGATTTTCCGCGCTGGAACCGTGTGTCGGAAATTTTGCCTGCTGGTATTCACAGGCGACCCGAAACGACATCCCCTGACCCTTACTTCCGTCCTTCCCGCGCCCCTTCCGTCTTTCCCGTGCAGACGGGAATCCACAACCATTCAGGTGCTGTGCCTACAGTCATCGTAGGGGCGCCCCTCTGTGGGTGCCCGCTGTTGATTCCTGTTTCATCCATTTGCGGGAGGGTACAAGACCCTCCCCTACGACATCATTTCGTCATGAATGACAACCTCAGGGCATCTCTACGATGACGGCTTTTTTCAAGACAAGATCAAAGCCATTCGTTCACTTCTTGCTGTCCGATACCAATACATACAAAACATTCAAACATTTATTAATTCAAGAGGATTTTTGTTGTTCAGGGTTCGAACAATCTGTGTCTTGCCTTATCTGACGTTTTCCGGATGGTCTTGTCCAGTGTGGCGATAGGGCAGGATTGTTTTAACGCCAGAATTATGTAGGCCGCATCATACGCTGATACACCGTAAGTATGAGAGAGTTTATATAGATTTGCCGGTGTTTCCGAGCCACGAATCACTGTGGATAAATCAAACAGCCAGGTCAGTTGACTCGTACATCGAGATGGAGGTAACTTGTTTCGCTTGCAATAAAACTGCACTACAAAAGCTGCTTCACAGGTCCAGATATACGGAACGATGACTTGCAGGTTCTGTGAGTGGATTGTCCAGCAACTCGTTCTGTTTTAACGTTCTAAACGCCACGATGGCGTCCTTTCGCAATGACTCCAGAGACAGGTTCGTTGACCGGTGTCGGTTGCAGGTTCAACAGGCGTTCAAGAGCTTTGTCTCGTTTGTTGTGAGGGTTGGTTTTTTGTGTCATCCGTATCCCACTTCCTGCTCTGCTACCCTTTCTCTCACTATGGCCCTGTCAATCAGCGCCGTAAACCAACTGATCCAACCACTGATGTTGTTTCCCTGATTATCCTTGCCATACTGGTTTAATTCCCGGTAGTAAGATGGACGTTGTATCTCAATGGTCTGGGACAGCAGCATATCGGGAAGGTTCGCCTTGAGAAGAATCTGCTCAGACAATGCGCGACCGATACGACCGTTACCGTCAATGAATGGATGAATACGCTCAAACCACAGATGCGCGAGAGCTGACTTGACCGGCGCCAGCAATATCGGATTATCCAGGTCCTGATCGGATAGTGCAGGAGCGCTACCGGGCGGTAATTGAAAGGGACGGTTGTACCATTCGACAAAAGCGGCCATCAGAAACTCGACTTGTTCCGGCGGTGGCGCTTCATACAGAATCCGCTGTCCGTCGCCGATGACTACGCCCCCGGACCGGTACTGGCCGATTTGTCCCTGATATCGCTTGTCCCGTTCCAGATACCCCAGTAAATGTTGGTGTAACCCGTGCAACCGGTTTCTGGTCAGTGGCTCATGGATATTCCTGCGAGACGCGACCAGCATTTGCACAACCCCTGTAGTGCGTGAGTCGATATTCGGGTCTACCGGATGCTCAGATTTCAGCAGGGAAGTGGCAACGGAATGAAGGTCACCGTATGAGAGATGCTCTCCCTCGATTGCGCTGGTGGCGCGGGCTTCCATGGCGAGGGAACGTATCGCTTTTTCACTTTGTAATTCTGGTGGGTCCGTGTGAATCGTATTGCCATCGCGCTTTTTCGCCAGTTTATAAATCTTCAACAGCTGTCTAACGGTTTGCTCGGATAAAACGTATTCCCATACCGGCCAATCCGGTCTTTGCCATATCCAGTTATTTTCCATTTCAGGGGGTTGCCAGCATATAGAACAATAATAACACGATAGCCATAATGAAAGGAATGATGGATCAGTCAACCCGGACGCCTGAACATCATCGACAACGCCAGCAGGGTTAGCAGGATCAGCCAGATCAGGCTCCAGCCGGGCATGGATATGCCGAACAGTGTCCAGAGTACTTCGGCGCATTCACCCGACCCTTTGAATACGGTTTCCAGCATTTTCGTGAAGGGCATCACTTCCAGCATGAAGTCGAGTCCGGGGCCGCATTCGGGTACCTGGTCGGCGGGGAGATTCTGTAACCAGACATGGCGAGCCGCGATACCGGCGCCGGTCAGGCCAACCAGTGCCGCGAGCCCGCTGTAACCCTTTCTGCCCCGGCCACCGGGATTATGCAAAAAACCGGCCAGAAACACGATGCCCAGAACAATGAAGGCAACACGCTGAAAAATGCAAAGCGGACAGGGGGCAAGTCCTTCGGCATACTGAAAATATAACGCTATGGCAATCAGCGCGGCGCAGGTCAAAAAACCTGCCAGGGAGAGAGTTCTGTAGGTAATCATATTGAGCAGGGGTCGAGAAATGCGTTGGCGCGGCCACCGTCCACGTTAATCGTCTGTCCGGTGATGAAGTCCGAACCACAAATCAGGAAATGTGCGGTGCGCGCGATGTCCTGCGGGTCGCCAGTGCGCTTGAGCGGGGTCCGGTCAATCAATTGCCGACGGGCGTCCGGATCATCATTGTTTTCCGGCCACAGAATCGCGCCTGGCGCTATTGCATTGACCCGCACATCAGGGCCGAGTTCCTGAGCCAGTGATCGGGTGATGGACACCAGACCGGCTTTTGAAGCGCAATAGGCCGCGTAATGCAGAAGCGGACGCTGCGCGTAAATGTCGATGATATTGATGATCGCGCCCCGGGTCTTTTCGAGAAAAGGCGCAGCGGCTCTGGACAGGAACCAGGGCGCCTTGAGGTTGACGTCCATCAATTCATCCCACTCCCGCTCGGCGCAGGAAGCCAGAGGCGTCGGAAAGAAGGCCGAGGCATTGTTGATCAAACCATCCAGACGCCCTGTCTGGTCGATGGCTGCGCAGAGCATCTCCTCCAGGCTTTCGACGTCTCTGAGATTGGCCTGGACCGTTGACGCCGATTCGGGGCGCACCCGGCACAGCTCCTGTTTCAATGATTTTGCCTGCCTCGCGCTCCGGTTGTAATGGATGATAACACGCATGCCCTGCGCGTGCAGATAACGCGCCGTCCCTGCGCCGATTCGCCGGGCTCCTCCGGTAATCATAATGACCCTGCTGGATGAATCACTCATGTTTTCAACGACTGCTTGCGAGCCCTCTATTGTTCACAATTTTCGGTATCTGTATACTCGGTTTCCTGTTAGGGACTGACTTCACCCGCGCCGTGCCAAATCCACCAGACCAGATTCAACTGCAACACAGTGATACCCTCGCAAGAAGGATCCGGGACGAGATCAGGGATAATCGGGGTTGGATCGGCTTCGACAGATTCATGGATCTGGCATTATACTCCGCGGGACTCGGTTACTACAGCGCCGGGTCGGTTAAATTGGGCGCCGACGGCGATTTTATAACCGCGCCGGAGCTTGGCGACCAGTTTGCCGGATGCCTCGCCCGACAGTGTATGGAAATTTTCGAACGACAGGAAAAAACATCGCCCGACGGGCAATCCCCGCGAACCATTGTAGAATTCGGCGCCGGTACCGGAAAACTCGCCCGCGATATACTGAATCACTTCAAACAGAGTGGGAGTCGCATTGATCAATACCTGATCATGGAAACCAGCCCGGAATTGAAACACAGGCAAACACGAACCATCGCGGAGCATTGCCCGGAATTTCTCCAGACCACAAGCTGGTTGACCAATTTCCCGGAATCCGGCCTGCACGGGGTGGTCATCGCCAATGAGCTGCTGGACGCGTTGCCGGTCACCCGATTCGAAATTGACCAGAACGGAACCCCCCTTGAAATCGGGGTGGGCCTTGAGAATGAGGAATTCAGATACAGCCGGTCATCCGACCCGCTGGAACCCCGGCTGGCCGAGCGGCTGTCCCGGTTCGACCTGCCGACCGGATACCAGAGCGAGATTGGAGCCGCGGCGGAAGCCTGGCTGCGAACGGTCGCGGAGCGATTGGTCCGGGGTGTGATCCTTGTGATTGATTACGGCTTCCCGCAAAGGGAATTTTATCACCGGGACCGGGCGGGCGGGACTCTGATGTGCCACTATCGGCATGTTGCCCATGACAATCCATTTCTCTATCCGGGATTGCAGGATATTACCGCTCATGTCGATTTCAGCGCCCTGGCGGCGGCGGCGCTGGACACAGGCCTGGCTCTGGCTGGCTACTGTAATCAGGCCGCGTTCCTGCTATCGCTGGAGTTACTGGATTTTTCTCAGGATGGAGGGTGCAGTGGAGACGCTTTTGAACAACCCTGCCCGGAATCGCTGGCGCGAAATCAGGAAATCAGGAAGCTGACGTTGCCCCATGAAATGGGAGAGCTGTTCAAGGTACTCGCCCTGACCAGAAACCACGACGCGCCGTTAAGCGGATTCACGATGCAGAATTACCGGCACAGACTATGACGGAATGGATACAGGCCTTTTGGCTGGCGCTGATTCAGGGCATAACAGAATTCCTGCCGATATCGAGTTCCGGGCATCTGATCCTGCTCCCGTCACTGTTTGACTGGCCGGATCAAGGACTGCCTTTTGATGTCGCCATCCATGTCGGTACCCTGGCCGCGGTCGTGATCTATTTTCGCAGGGACCTGCTCCTGATTCTGGGTGACTGGACCCGATCCCTGTATACCGGCCAGACGACCATTCACAGCAAACTGGCCTGGTTTGTCATATTCACCACGGCGCTCACCGGCATCGCCGGACTGCTGCTGGAAGACGTGATTGTCAACGCCTTGAGGAAACCGGTTCCGATTGCCCTTGCGACCATTGTGTTCGGAATTGTTCTCGGACTGGCGGACCGGCTGGGGGGGAAAACCAGGGAACTGGAGTCTCTCGGCTGGAAAGATGTTCTGCTGATTGGCTGCGCCCAGGTACTGGCGCTGATTCCGGGCGCTTCCCGCTCCGGGATCACCATATCCGCCGGAATGATGGCGGGATTGACACGGGAAGCCGCCACCCGGTTTTCTTTTCTGATGGCCATCCCGATCATTGCGCTGGCGGGAATCTGGCAGGCCAGGAATCTCATGGTCGATTCGACCCAGGCCGAATGGCAGACACATTGGGGAATCCTGGCTTTCGCAACCCTCGTGTCAGCGAGTGTCGCGTTTGTCTGTGTGCATTATTTCCTGCAATTCGTACAACGTTTCAGCCTGATGCCCTTCGTGATCTACCGGCTGATATTGGGCGTGATTATACTGGCCCTGTTCCTGTAGAATCACGCCTTTGCAATCCGTGGATTTCATGCTGAGATGAGATTGACCGCCAGACAATTCCGGGAATGGCCGAACAAGGCCATTACCCTGCTGGGTATGTCCGGCGTGGGCAAAACCACGTTCAGTTCGAAACTGCCTTCCGATACCTGGTTCCACTATTCCGGCGATTACCGGATCGGCACCCGATATCTGGATGAGCACATTCTGGACAATGTAAAAGCCCATGCGATGCAGAACGCGTTTCTGCGGGATTTGTTGCTGAGTGATTCGATTCACATCCACAACAACATCACCACCGATCATCTACACCCGATTTCAAAATTTCTCGGTATGGTCGGCAACCCTGAGCTCGGTGGCCTGGATGTCGGCGAGTTCAAACGCAGACAGGCGCTTTTCCGGGACGCGGAAGTGAAGGCCATGGCCGATGCCGCCCTGTTCATGAAGAAAGCCCGGCAGGATTATCAGAACTCTCACTTTGTCAATGACGCCGGTGGCAGCGTTTGCGGACTGAATGCCGGGGAATGCTGGCAGAGCCTTTCGGAAACCACGGTAATCCTGTATCTTGAAGCCAGCGATGAGATGGAACAGTTGCTGCTGGAGCGGGCCTTGCAGAATCCCAAGCCGTTGTTCTACGAAAATGAATTTCTGGACCGGCATTTGCAAATGTATCTTGAACAAAACGGTTTGAGAGAAGTCCATGAGATCGTTCCGGGTGAGTTTTTCCGGTGGGCGTTTCCGTGTCTGGTTGATTTTCGCAGATCCCAGTATCAGTCCATTGGGCGCGAATACGGTTATACAATCCCTGCGGAAAGAATTTTTGAAATGCGCGACGAAAAAGACATCATAGACCTGATTTGCAGCAGCCTGCACGACCAACCCACTGATTGAGATTCGATATGCCTCTGGTTGCCCATTCCGATTTACCCAGTTTTGCCCGCCTCCGGCAGGAAGGCCAGGAAGTGCTGCCTCCGGGCCGGGCGGAAAAACAGGATATCCGGGAGATGCACATCGGTCTTTTGAACATGATGCCCGATGCGGCGTTGCAAGCCACCGAAAGGCAATTCCTGAGGCTGGTCGGCTCCTGTAACCGGATCGCGCAGTTTTATGTTCATCCGTTCACCTTCCCCGAGATTCCCAGAGGAGAGTCCGCGCAGCGGCATATTGATCAATTCTACCGCAGCTTTGAAGAGCTGCAGGAATCCGGCCTGGACGCGTTGATTCTGTCAGGCGCCAATCCGGCGCAAAATGACATTTCCCTGGAACCCTTCTGGCGGCCTCTTGAGGAAGTGGTCCAGTGGGCAAAAACCAATGTCTGTTCGGTGATGTGTTCCTGTCTGGCGACGCACGCCATCGTCCAGCAATTATGGGGAATTGAGCGTTACCCGTTACCGCGCAAGCGATGGGGGGTCTATTCCAACCGCCTCACCGATCAGTATCATCCGCTGACCATCAACATTGACAGTCGATTCGATGCCCCGCATTCCCATGTCTATGAGGTCAATTCCAACCAGTTCCGGGAAGCCGGGTTGCTCGTCCTGGCCGAAAGCCGGGAATCGGACCTGCATCTGGGGGTCAGTCCGGACGGATTGCGGTTTGTGTTCTTCCAGGGGCATCCAGAATATGACGCGGTCAGCCTCCTGAAAGAATATAAAAGGGAAGTCGTCCGGTATATCAATGAAGTACGACCGGATTTCACGCCTCCTCCTGAGCGCTACTTCTTTGATCAGGCGATGGAGGTAATCACAGCCTATGAACGCGAAGTACTGCAACACAAGGGGGACCGGGGAAACCTGAAGCCCTTCCCGGAAGAAGAGCTGTCCCGCCTGGTTGACATCACATGGGCGGATACCGGCAAGGCCATTGTCAACAACTGGCTGGGTCTTGTCTATCAGGTCGCCAACCAGGACAGAAGGAAGGTATACATGGATGGAATAGACCCGGACGACCCGCTGGGATTGATCGCTTCCGGCAAAATCTGACGTAACCCCGCGCGCCACACGCCGCCGCTTTGCCACACCCGCCGCTGGCCTGTGACCCCGGATTGATTCAGGATAAATGCGGCCTGGAAAGATATTCGTCCGAGCTCATTTCAACCAGGCGGCTGGATGTGCGTTTGAACGGTTCCGCCAGTCTTTTGCCCACATAGATCTGATCCGGCAACCGGGTAGAAGAAGCGATCAGATTGACATTGCGGTCATATAACTCATCTATCAGTTCAATGAACCGTCTGGCCGCGTCATCCATCGCCGCGGTCAACTGTGGAATATCCGACAAGATCACCGTATGGTACTGGCGGGCAATCTCGATGAAATCCAGTCTTGAGCGGCGGGTTTGGCATAGCCCGGCAAACTCGAACCAGATGACCCCGGACTCGACTGCGTACGCTTCGACCACCCGGTCATTGATGGTGATCGACTGCCGGTCGCCGCTCCGGGCGCCGGTAAGAACCTCAAAGCAATGGCGCAATTTGGACAGGGTCTCGTCGCCGTGGTGAATATGATAAATGGCCTCATCACGCAAATGGGCCATGCGGTAATCATTGCCATTATCGACCTTCACCGAATTCGTATGATTTTCGAGTAACTCGATGGCGGGCAGGAAGCGGTCCCGTTGCAATCCACCCTGATACAGGTTTTCCGGTCGGGTATTCGAGGTTGTGACCAACACGACGCCGCGCTGGAACAGGTGCCGCAGCAGACCGGACAGGATCATCGCGTCGGTAATGTCGGTAACGGAAAACTCATCCAGGCAAAGGACGCGCCATTTCGAGGCCCATTTCCCGGCGACAATCCCAAGTGGATCGGACCGGTCCCCGACCCTGTTTTTTTCATCGTGCACAGATTGCATGAAACGATGAAAATGAATACGCCGGGCCAACTGGTCCGGCAACGATTGATAGAACAGGTCCATCAGCAATGTCTTGCCGGTCCCGACCCCTCCCCACAAATACAACCCCCTGATCATCGTCCGGTCGGGACGCGCGAACCGGTTCCGATACCACGCCAGAACCCGGTTTGGAGTCGCAGGCCGAGCAATCAGTTGATGGTGAAGAACATCGAGTTTTTGTACCGCGGCCAGTTGGGCCGGGTCCATTTCCAGTTCACCGCGGCCCACCCTGGACTGATAAAGCCGCATTATGGAAGAAGTCAATTGCATCGCCTGAATATTACCCGCTCATATTATGGTAACCGGAATCCGGTTCATGTAAGATCACGACTCGCTGATCACGCCCTGCCTGTTTTATTCCTTCGGAGTCATTCGCTGATGAGAACATTGCTGGATGATGTATTGAATATCGCTGTTGCCGCAGGGCGGGAAATTCTTGAAGTGTATCAAAATCCGTTCGAAGTGGACCGTAAGGACGACGGTTCCCCACTGACAGCGGCTGACCGGCGGGCACACGAGACCATTCTGGCCGGACTGACGACACTGACCCCGGATATCCCCGTTCTGTCTGAAGAGTCGAACCGGGAAGCGTTTGAAGCGCGCAGGCAATGGACCCGGTTCTGGCTGGTGGACCCGCTTGACGGCACCAGGGAATTCGTCCGGGGAACCGGAGACTTCACGGTGAACATCGCGTTGGTTGACAATGGCTCACCAATACTGGGAGTCGTGCATACTCCGGTGAAAAACATCAACCATTACGCCGCATCCGGGATCGGCGCCTTTCGAAATGACGGGGCCTCGGCCAGTGAGGCCATCCGCACACGAAGCGCCGGCACGGAGAAAACGACCCTGTTGAAGAGCCATTCTCACGCAGGCCCGGAAACCGTCCGATTTCACCGGAACCTGGAAAGCCAGGTGGGCGAGGTCGATATCGTCAGCATGGGCAGTTCACTGAAGATCTGCATGGTCGCCGAAGGCTCGGCGGATATTTACCCCCGGCTCGGCCCCACTTCTGAATGGGATACGGCAGCGGCTCATTGTATACTGGATGTTGCTGGAGGCAGCCTGATCGATCCGGACGGAAATCGTCTCCGATACAACAAACCCGATATTCTGAATCCCTGGTTTCTGGCCTGTGGAGACCCGTCGGTGGACTGGACAAAATTTCTGGATAAGGACTGACTGGATCAGACCCGGTCTGGTTGGGCTCTACCGCGGCTCTACAAGTGGTTGACCTCAAGGCAAACAACGAGTAGGCTTTTCCCCCAGAATCGACAAGATCAGGCAACTGCGAGTTACAGTCATGCGTATAGCAATTTTAGGTGGCCCGGGTTCGGGCAAGGGTACACAAGCCAAACTGTTATCAGAACGGTATCGTGTTCCACAGATATCCACCGGAGATCTGTTGCGCGATGCCGTTAAAATCGACAAGGACCTTGGAGCGCAGGTCAAGGAATTGATGGACTCAGGACAACTGGTCGGTGACGGTATTGTTTCAAAGCTGCTTGAGGAACGGCTGATCCGGAAGGACACCCGACGCGGATTCATCGTGGACGGATATCCCAGAAGCATTCCCCAGGCGCAAACACTGGATACCCTGCTCGGCATGCTGGGGAAACCCCTGCAAATCGCGATTAATGTCGATGTCGATGAGGATGTTCTGGTAAAACGGATTGCCGGGAGAATCTCCTGCGTGAAATGCGGCGCCATTTACAATAAATACTTCTCCCCCCCGAAAGTCGCCGACAAATGTGACAAATGCGGAAGCGGCAAATTCGAGTCGCGCGATGATGACACGGTGGAAACAGCGACCACGCGGATTCAAGTCTACCACCGGGAAACAGCGCCCCTGATCACCTATTACCGAGCCCAGCATAAACTGCGAACCATGACGGGCACTGGTGACATTGACCAGATTCACCAAAAACTGTGCGACATTATCGACCTCGAAATTCGGCCTCTGCAAATCAAGACGCTGGAAGTGGCAACCGATACCGCTGTGGAAGAGGATTCCACGATCATTGCCGGCGGCAAGGTAAATCGTATCAAGGCGCCTGCCAAAAAGACCTCCTCCGTTCAAAAGACATCCGGACGGGCAGCAGCGAAAAAAACCCCTGCAAAAAAGGCGCGCGGCAAAAAACAGCAACCATCCTGACCGCAATCAGGCGGACTCGACATGCCACAACTACAGGGTACCTGGCCGCGAACCCGGCCACGGCGAATGCGCCGGGACGATTTCAGTCGTCGATTGATGAGAGAATCGACACTGACTGTTTCTGATCTGATTCAACCGGTGTTTGTACGCGAGGGCCGCGCCGAGAGTGAGCCAGTGCCGTCCATGCCGGGGGTAAACCGCTTGTCCATTGATTTGCTGGTCGAAAAATCCCGGCGGTATCATGACCTCGGAATTCCCGCTGTCGCGCTTTTCCCGGTGACCCCGGCGCAGGCCAAGAGTGACGACGCGGCAGAAGCATGGAATCCGGACGGATTGGCGCAAAGGGCGATTGCTTCGATCAAGGACGCGGTTCCTGACCTCGGAGTGATAACCGATGTCGCGCTGGACCCCTATACCAGCCATGGCCAGGATGGGCTGATTGACGAGTCCGGCTATGTGGTCAATGACCCAACCGTTGAGGCTCTGGTCAAACAGGCGTTATCCCATGCCAGAGCAGGCGCCGATGTGGTGGCGCCTTCGGACATGATGGACGGCAGGATTGGCGCCATCCGTACGGTTCTGGAAGAGAACGGGTTCATCAATACCCGAATCCTCTCTTATGCGGCGAAGTATGCATCGAGCTACTACGGGCCGTTCCGGGACGCGGTGGGGTCCGCTTCCAACCTCGCTGGCGGCGACAAATTCAGTTATCAGATGGACCCGGCGAACGGAGATGAAGCGCTGAGGGAGGTCGCGATTGATATCAGGGAAGGGGCGGATATGATCATGATCAAGCCGGGCACGCCTTATCTCGACATCATCTGGCGGGTGAAACAACATTTTGCAATGCCCACTTTCGCCTATCAGGTCAGTGGTGAATACTCGATGTTCCGGGCCGCCGGTCTGAATGGCTGGATTGACGAAAAGGCAGTAGTCATGGAGGCCATGACCGGGTTCAAGCGAGCCGGATGTGATGGTGTCCTGACTTATTATGCGGAAAAACTGGCCAACTGGATGCGCCAGAACGGCTGACCTCCCTTGCAGGAGCGCGGCTGACTCCCTTGCAGGCAACCCTGCACAGAATTCGCCATCCCTTCCCGATGCAGTCCCGCTAAATTCGCGTACAATACGAGCTTCACCCTGGGGTCCATAATTTTATGAGCAAAAAAGTTCCTGAAGAAATCAACCTGAACCGCAGAACCCGGATATTGACGATTTCATTCGATCAGAAGGTCTACTCCCTAAGTTGCGAGTATCTTCGCGTACACTCTCCATCGGCTGAGGTTCAGGGGCACGGCCCAGGCCAGGATGTGCTGCAGACAGGCAAGGAAAACGTCAATATCGATTCGATAGAAGCGGTCGGAAACTACGGAATAAAACCGGTTTTTGATGACGGCCATGACACCGGTATCTTCTCCTGGGACACGCTGTACCAACTGGCTGTTGATCAGGAGAAGAACTGGGCGCGTTATTTGCAGCGGCTGATCGATGCGGGCGTAACCAGAAAACTTGATTCCTGACGGTAGTGGCGCTGGATAAGGCTACCCGCGGGCAAATCTTCGATCAGGCGGAGGATAATGAACGAAAATGACCAGCAGGATTCCGGACAGACAACCGATTTCGGATACCGCAAGGTCAGGGAATCGGAAAAAGCCGGTATGGTGGGCGAAATATTCAATTCCGTCGCTGGCAATTACGATCTGATGAATGATTGCATGTCATTTGGCGCCCACCGTTTATGGAAATGTTTCGCCGCGTCTCAAAGCGGTTTGAGACCCGGAGACCAGGCGCTGGATGTGGCGGCGGGTAGCGGCGATATGAGTCGGAAACTGGCCGCACAGGTCGGCGATACCGGGAAAGTGATTCTGACCGACATCAATCAGAACATGCTGGATCAGGGCAGAGCGAAAATGGTCAACGCGGGGTTGGTTGGCAATATCGAATACGCTATCGCGGATGCCGAAGACCTGCCTTTTGTGGACGATCAGTTCGACTGCATTGCCATCGCTTTCGGCCTGCGTAATGTCACCCGAAAGGAAAAAGCGCTCGAATCCATGTTCCGGGTGACCAGCCCCGGCGGCCGGACGCTGGTACTGGAATTCTCGAAGCCGGTGATACCGATGCTTGGGCCTGTTTATGACCTTTATTCCTTCAAGGTAATCCCCAGGCTCGGGAAAATAATCAGCGACGACGAAACCAGTTACACCTATCTGGTTGAATCCATCCGCAGGCATCCTGATCAGGATACACTACGCTGTATGATGCTGTCGGCCGGTTTCGACGAGGTCCGGTACCACAACCTGAGCGGTGGCATCGTGGCATTGCATATCGGATTCAAATACTGACGCGAGTCGTTGTTCCCATGGACTCATTGACAGCATTTCTTGACCGGATTACCCGATTACTGCTCAACCTCGACCCGGACGGCAGGGAGAAACTGGCTCGCCTCAAGGGCCGGATTTTTTGCCTGGAAGTGACCGCTCCGAAGATCACCCTGTACCTGATTCCAACTGAACACGGACTGGAACTCGCCGACGAGTGTGACGGCGAACCAGATGTCACCCTGACCGGGCCATTGTCCGCATTCATCCGTCTGGTCCGACCTGAGTCACAGGGCAATCTGTCAGCCGACAACCAGATCAGGATGCAGGGCGACGCAGAGGCCGGACAGGCCTTTGGGAAAGTACTGTCCCAACTCGATATTGATTGGGAAGAAGGGCTGTCCAGACTGGTCGGCGATACCCCGGCTCGAAAAATGGGAAACATCCTGCGGGATTTGAATGGCTGGGCGGCCGAATCCGTGGATCTGTCGAGAACCGATGCGGCCGAGTATCTTCAGGAGGAAAAGCGGCTGTTGGCAACCAATCTAGCTCACGAACGATTCTGTAATGATGTCAATAACTTGCGAGCGGATGTGGATCGTATCGAACAGAGGATTCTCAGACTGCTGGCGCTGCAAAACAGTTCATCGTCAGAGACCCCGAAAAGAGACCCGGAAACATCATGAACCGGCAGATATTCCGCTTGTTTCGCATTGCCCGGGTGATGAAAAAGCACGGGCTCGATGAATTCCTGTCTGCGATAAACCTCTGGCCCTGGACATTCCTGTTCAAATTCTGGCCGATTACCCGAAATCGGGATGTTCCCCGCGGGGAACGGTTGCGGCTGGCGCTGGAGGAGTTGGGGCCGGTATTTGTCAAGTTCGGCCAGATTCTGTCAACCCGGCCGGATTTGCTGGCAGACGATATCGCCCGCTCCCTGACCAGATTGCAGGATCAGGTGCCGCCTTTTCCGGGTGAGACGGCAGTCGGTATTATTGAGCAGGCTTATGGAGACAAGCTCGAAAACCATTTCCGGTTGTTTGAAACCGAACCCACCGCTTCGGCTTCAGTCGCTCAGGTCCACTACGCCGAACTTCATGATGGGGCGGAAGTCGTTGTAAAGGTCATCAGACCCAGCATCGAAGAAGTGATAGACCGGGACCTGGCGCTGCTGCACACTCTGGCCAGCATGGCGGATCGCTACTGGTCGCAGGGCAAGCGATTAAAACCCAAAGAAATTGTTTCGGATTACGAAAAAACCATTCATGACGAACTGAACCTGATGCGGGAAGCGGCCAGCGCCAGCAAACTGAAAAGCAATTTCCGCAATTATGATCTGATTCATGTCCCCACCGTCTACTGGGAACATACCCGCCGCAACGTCATGGTGATGGAACGAATCCGGGGTATCCCGATTCGTGATACAGAACGGCTCAGGGAAGCCGGTATTGACATGCGAAAGCTGGCCCATACCGGAGTCGAGATTTTTTTCACGCAGGCTTTTCGGGACGGATTCTTTCATGCCGATATGCACCCCGGAAATATCTTCGTCAGCGAAACCGGACAGTACCGCGCAGTGGATTTCGGCATCATGGGAACCTTGAGCGCCGCCGACAAACGCTATCTGGCGGATAACCTGCTGGCCTTTTTCAATCGGGATTATTATCGCGTTGCGGAATTGCATGTGCAGGCAGGCTGGGTACCGCCAACCACCCGGGTCGAGGAATTCGAAGGCGCCATCAGAACCGTGTGTGAACCTGTTTTTTCCCGTCCGATCAGTGAAATCTCCTTCGGCAATTTTCTGATGGAATTGTTCCGGGTAGCCCGAAGATTCGACATGCCGGTCCAGCCGCAACTGGTATTGCTGCAAAAAACCATCCTCAACATCGAAGGTATGGGCCGTCAGCTATACCCGCAACTGGATTTGTGGGAAACGGCGAAGCCGTTTCTGGAAAAATGGATGAATCAACAGATCGGACCTCGCGCCGCAATCAGGACGATCCGGCGGGAATTGCCCAACCTGTTCACGCTGGCCCCGGAATTGCCCGGACTGACGCATCAACTACTGCACAAAATGAAGAATGACGATCTGGTCATGCAGACCCGTGATCAGGAAATCAGAAACCTGAGAATCCAAATGACCATCAATACCAGGAAGATCGTATACGCCATTCTCGGTATGGGGCTTGTGCTGCTTTCGGTATTCTTCATACCGGATCCACTGCAGCCGGGCCTGATGCCTGTGCATGGCTGGATACTGTTGTGTTCGGGATTGGCGGCGGTGATAGCCGCACTCACCGGCAAATCGAAGTAACCAGACAAACCAGCTTATCTGTAGAGGTATTATCATGGCAGCGGCGACATATCCGTTCCAATGGCAGGACCCGTTCGACCTGGACGCTCAACTAACCGAAGAAGAACGACTGGTAAGAGACAGTATCCGGGAATTTTGCGACAAGGAATTGATGCCCGGAATCATACAGGCGAACCGCAACGAGCAATTTGACCCACTCATAATGGCCCGCTTCGGGGCGCTGGGAATGCTCGGTTGCACGATCCCGGAAAAATACGGATGCGCCGGGATGAACCATGTCTGCTATGGCCTGATTGCCCGTGAAGTGGAGCGTGTAGACAGCGGTTATCGCTCCGCGATGAGCGTCCAGTCCTCTCTGGTCATGCACCCTATTTACAGTTATGGCAGCGAACAACAAAGACTGGAATATCTGCCGAAACTGGCGCAAGGCGAATGGATTGGTTGCTTCGGTCTGACCGAACCAGACCATGGCTCCGACCCTGGAAGCATGAAAACCCGCGCGCAAACCGTGCAGGACGGCTATCTGCTGAACGGCAACAAAATGTGGATCAGTAATGCTCCGATCGCCGACATCGCCGTGGTCTGGGGCAAACTCGACGGAGTGATCCGCGGCTTTATTCTGGAACGGGGAATGGCAGGATTCTCTACTCCGAAAATTGAAGGCAAAATGAGCCTGCGGGCATCCAGCACGGGTGAAATCGTGATGAAGGATGTGTTTGTGCCCCAACAGAATATACTGCCCGGAGCCGAAGGACTGCAGGGTCCCTTCGGATGTCTGAACAAAGCGCGTTATGGTATTGCCTGGGGAGCCATGGGCGCTGCCGAGTTTTGCTGGCATGCAGCCCGTTCCTATACTCTGGAACGCACCCAGTTTGGCCGCCCACTGGCACAAAACCAGTTGATCCAGAAAAAGCTCGCCGACATGCAGACCGAAATCACGCTGGGACTTCAGGCCAGTTTACGTGTAGGTCGAATGATGGATGAAAACGCCTGCCCGGTCGAGAACATATCCCTGATCAAGCGCAACAACTGCGGCAAGGCTCTGGATATCGCACGACAATCACGCGACATGCACGGCGGCAATGGCATATCCGATGAATACCACGTAATCCGGCACATGAACAATCTCGAATCTGTAAACACCTACGAAGGCACCCACGACATCCACGCACTGATCCTGGGCCGCGCCCAAACCGGACTCCAGGCGTTCTGCTGATCCGCCCACGCCAACCATCCATCATTCCCGCAAATGCGGGAATCCACTACCGTACTCAATCGAAAGCACAACCCCCCGTATAACAATGCGGGCTTGATTGCCAGATTCCACCATAAGGATGGGATTTGCACTGGTTGTTACTCACACTTTTCAAAAAAGATAGCGTATGATAAGTCACATCAATAGTATGATTTTTCACATACCCGTTTGGAGGCCATTTCATGAGCGCCACACGCAAGACAATCACCGGGAGCGACCAGCAAGACGGCTGGATCAAAGCGCAAATTGCAGGGGGGAAATTCACCAATGACAGTGAGTATATCCGTGATTTGATCCGTCGCGATCAAGCCGTAAACGCCGAAATCGAAACAATCCGTGTGGCGTTGATCGAGGCTGAGGAATCCGGCGAACCGCAGCCTTTTGACAGCGACCGGTTTAAACAGGAAATGAAAGCAAAACATGGCTGAATATCGTTACGGCATTTTTGAACGAACTGAATAATGAAAAAACCACTTGAACCCGGCATCCAATTCGAGCACAGCTTCCGGCTTACGGAAGCGAAGATGGTGCCTGCATTATACCCGGAGGCTCCTGAGTTTCAGGTCATGCCTCAAGTTTTCGCGACCGGATTCATGGTCGGGTTCATGGAGTGGGCCTGCCTGAACTCAATTATCCCTTATCTGGATTGGCCCAGGGAACAGACTGTCGGGACACATGTCAATATGAGCCATCTCGCCGCAACGCCGAGCGGATTCACGGTGACCGCCAAAGTGGAGCTTGTGGAGGTGGATGGCCGGCGACTCAAATTCGATGTGCGCGGTTACGATGATCTTGATTTGATTTGTCAGGGCACCCACGAACGATTTATCATCGACAGGCACCGATTCGAACAGGCTGTCGAGAAAAAACGCACGCAACTGGCCTGAACCTTACCGCAATCAGATTCAACTCCCCAGAACGTCAATAATCGCATCCTTGTAAATGTCCACCATTTGATCGAGGACAACCTCATCGGTGTTCAGTGGCGGCGCATTGCAGATGATTTCGTTGCGTACCCGAGTGTATAGTCCGCGAGCCATAATTGCCTGGGTCAGTTTTGCCCCCAGACCGAAATCGGCGTCAAACCATTCTTTGGTCTGCTTGTCCTTGACGATTTCTATGCCATGCATCATGCCTGTGCCGCGAACATTGCCGACATGCGGATGGTCGTCCAGAGCCTCATGGAGCTTTTGCAGCATGGCTTCGCCCTTGGTAGCAGCCTGACCCGGCAGGTCTTCATTTTCAACAATATCCAACGTGGCGAGGGCCACCGCGCAAGAAACAGGATGACCGCTGTAGGTATAGGAGTGCATCCACGGGGTTTTGCTGGAAGTGATGGTTTCCGCAATTTCATCGTTCATGCCGATTCCGCCCAGCGGGATCGCTCCCGAGGTAATTGATTTTGCGAATTGCATCAGGTCAGGCTCAATTCCATAACGCTCCAGGCCGAACATCGCTCCGGTCCTGCCGAAGCCGGTAATCACTTCATCCGCAACCAGCAGAACATCATACTGATCGCATATTTCGCGTATCCGTTTGAAGTAATCCGGCTGAACCGGAATGACCCCGCCTCCGCCCTGCACAGGTTCGGCGATAAACATCGCGACGGTTTCCGGACCCTGCCTGAGAATTTCCTTTTCCAGTTCATTGGCCGCCGCGATACCCTGGGATGAACCGTCTTCGGGCATCGGGTAATGATAGGGGTCCGGAGAAGGGATGTGACTGAAACCGGGGATTCTCGGCTCGAACATGGGCCAGTAAGCCTTGATGCCGGTCGCGCACATGGCCGCGAAGGTAGTCCCGTGATAACTCCAGTTACGGCCGATTACCTTGGTTTTTTCCGGTCGGCCCTTTGCTTTCCAGTAGAACCGGGCCACTTTGATATTGCTGTCGGTGGATTCTCCGCCACCTGAGGTGAAGTAGAAAGTATTGATACCCGGATAAACCAGGCTGGACAACCGTTCGGCCAGCTCGATGGCGGGCTTGTTGGAACCGCCCGTATAACCTGAGGAAAACGCCAGCTGACTCATCTGTTTGTAGGCGGCATCAGCCAATTCCTGGCGGCCATGACCTGCGCTCACATTCCATAGACAGGACAGACCATCAATGTATTTTCTGCCATCGGCGTCATAAAGAAACGAGCCTTCTCCCCTGACCCAGACCCGACCCTTTGCATGAGTTTCGGTATGGTGCAGAGGATGGATCATGTGTTGATGATCAAGTTCCAGCAAGGCTGCGTTAGTGAGCGGGAGATTCATGTTGTTTTCCTGGGATCAAAGTGTTATGGAGGGCCAATAATACCCGATATGGCGGAATTCCAGTACAAAAGGAATCCCCTTCCATATCTTGCGAACGACTTGCTTTGATTATACCATCCCATGAGTTTACCGAGACACTGACCGGATGCGAATCCAGAGGATTGCCGCCGGATTAATCACACTATGGATCACGATATATTTACTCCCGATTTCAAGCCCACACCATTCTGGTGGGAACGCACACCGCGGCCCGACCTGCCGGATGCGGATGAAAACAGGTTGCCGGACCGGGCGGACGTACTGATTATCGGTTCCGGTTATACCGGATTGTCCGCCGCGATTGAAACCGCGAAACGGGACCGGCATACGGTGGTGATTGACGCGCAGGACGCCGGCTGGGGTTGCAGTTCCAGAAACGGGGGACAAGTCAGTACCAGTATCAAACCCGATTTCAGTCAACTGAAAGACAAATACGGGGCTGATACCGCTTTTGCCATCCTGACCGAAGGCAACCATGCTCTGGACTGGGTGGAATCAGTGGTGAATGAAAACGGGATCGACTGTGACTTTCGCCGCACCGGCCGCTTTCACGGCGCTCACTCAGCCGCGGCGCTGGACTTGCTCCGCAAGGAAATTGAGGACACGCCCGAACCATTCAACTACGATGCCTGGATTGTAGAACGCGATCAGCAAACCAGCGAAATCGGCTCTGATTATTATCATGGAGGAGTCGTCCACCCCCACCATGCTTCGATAGATCCAGGCCGCTACCATCAGGGGCTGCTTGACAACGCCAAAGCGCGCGGCGCCCGGATCATCAGTCATTGCAAGGCGAACCATATTTCATCCGACGGGGATGGTCACCGGGTCAGGACATCCAGAGGCACGATCCTGGCCAAACAGGTGATTGTCGCCACCAGTGGTTACACTACCGGACTCACGCCCTGGCAGCGGCGCAGGATCATACCAATCGGCTCGTATGTCATTGCAACCGAACCTCTCGCCGACGGACTGCCGGAAAAACTGATCCCGAAAGCCAGAGTCATTACCGATACCCTGAAAGTCGTCGTTTACTACCGGCTCTGCCCGCAGCATCAACGCATGATATTCGGCGGCCGTGTTTCGTTAGCTGAAACCAATCCTGAAACCAGCGCGCCCAAGTTGCGAAAATTGATGGTACAGCGCTTCCCTGAACTCGAATCCGTGAGAATCAGTCATTCATGGATGGGGCTGGTCGGATATACGTTTGACCGGATGCCCCATATCGGCGCCCGAAACGGCATTCATTACAGCATGGGCTATTGTGGTTCCGGCATTTCCCTGGCCAGTTACTTTGGCATGAAGTCGGGGCTGAAAGCGGTTGGCGATCCTGAAGGAAAAACCGCTCTTGATCACCTGGCATTCCCCAGCCGCCCATATTATCGCCGGAAACCCTGGTTCCTCGCCCCTTCGATTTTCTATTATCGCTGGCGTGACAGCATAAAGACCAAATGACACCCCGAGGCGTCTGCGGCAAGCGGAACCCCAAGGGAAACCAGCCCTGCATCCACGAAATTCAGTCCATGAATTTCAGTCCATCAAATTCCGTCATTGAAATTCACCGGCAAATGATTCCAGAGCGTCAAGATTCCATGTTTTGTCTATGATTCTCCCGATTGAATCTGCCGGGTCTGCATCCATCCCGCCGCTGAATTCGGCCAGACGCCGCACTTTCTTCTCCAGCTCCTGTTGACTCAGCATATTCTCCGGGTCTCCTTTGGGGCAATCCGTAAATGCGGTATACCGCGCTCCGGATTTCATTTTCACTTCCACTCGGGAACCCCACTTGTCCGGATAGGCGCGGTCTATCTCCTCATCCACAATCATGCTGACCTTTTCCCGCAGTTCTGCATTGGCCGGGTCGGCCAGCGCTTCAACCGAGAAATCCGACACACTGGCGGAACGGTACCTGGCAATCAGCGCCAGCACGAAACCCATTGAAAATTTCGATTGATGGATACTGTCCGGCACATCCACCCGGCCCAGCACATCCTTCGCGGCCTGATAGACAAAAACCCGGATGGATTCAATTTCCCGGTGGCGGATATCATGTTCAGTACAGACCTGAAGCAGCGCGTCTGCGGCCGGATGGGTATGTCGACAGGACGCATGGTACTTGAAAGAGGTCTCCGTCAGGGCCCATCGGACGCCCAATCGGTCCGTCAGCTTCGCGGTATCGCCTTCGCCGCACATTCCGGCCGCCATCCCCTGCCGCCCTTCCAGAATCTGCCGCGCCGCAGTCATACCGTCTCTGGCCGAACAAGCCGCCAGCAATCCATCGGCGGAAGCCTTCGCCGTATGCAGTTGTTTGGAGTCGGCGGCGTCTTTCAAAAACTCCCACAATCCACCGGCCTGGGTGCCTGCGGAACCCAGCGCGTGCAGCATTCTTTCATGATCCAGATTCAGCAATCGGCCTGCCGCAATCGCCGCGGCGACGGTGCCGGCGGTCGCGGTCGTATGGAAAATCCGGTAATGGGAACGTCCGAGAAACTCACCGATACGGATACCGCACTCATAACCCGCCACTGCGGCGGTCAGAAAATCCCGGCCTGAAATCTCCGGCCTGGATTGAGCCAGGGCAAATATCGGGGGAAACACCACAGCGCCGGGATGCAGCACGGAGGAGTTATGCAGATCATCCTGTTCCACGACATGAGACGAGGCGCCATTGACCAGGGCCGCGAACCAGGGAGAAGTCGTATCCGGGTGGCCTATGATCCGGCAGGGTCCGCTTCCAGGCCCCATCTCTTTTGCAAATCCCAGAAGGACAGTGGTACTATGCGAGGTCGAACCAGCCACTGCCGACCCGTACCAGTCCAGAAACAGCCATTTGGCCCGCTCCAGCGTCGGCTCCGGTATATCTCTGAAATTCAGCGCCGCCGCGAAATCGGCAATCTGTCGAGATGGTGTAGACATGATGGTTGTACTATACATGAATCGGGTAAAATCAAGCCCATGAGAAACACGATCGCCACATTAATCCGGTCAGTCTGCGCGCTGGCCCTGATTTCAGTCTCTTTTTCCGCGTTTGGCGATGAAACACTGCATGGTCCGGGGGACTGGGTCAAGAAAAGCTACCGCATCAAGGGAGAGTGGGAAATCATAAGCCGCGACAATACCCGCTTTATCGTGTTCAATGAAGACTTCAAGACGAAAAGAGGCCCGGACCTGAAGATTTATCTGTCAAAAATGCCCATTGCAGACATTGAGGACGATGATGTCGAACCCTCCTCGATCAAAGTTGCCGAGTTGAAATCCAACAAGGGCCCTCAGGAATACGCCCTGCCGGCCGATATTGATCTGGATGAATACCAATCAATGCTGATCCACTGCGAAGCCTATACTCATTTGTGGGGCGGAGCGGCGCTCGACTGAGCGGCCCGACCCCGACCCGGATCATTCCTCTTTCAGGAATTCCAGTATCTGCTGGCGATGCTCATCCAGCCGCGGCGCCCTGTTCCGGGTTTCAGGGTCATCGTACCCGGAAAATTTGATCGGGTTGCCCGGCATCTGGACACTCCGCTGACCACCGGGGCCGGGATCGTCGGCCGCAACCGATATGATCATGTTCCTGTGCCGTATATGAGGGTCGTTCACAACCTGTTCGATATTGTTGATCGGGCCGCACGGAATCCCGCCTTCCTGTAAAAGCGCCAACCATTCCGCGACCGGCCTGCTTTCCAGGCTGCGCCCGATTTCATCGTGGAGCGGCTGATAATTCTCGGTTCGCAGATTATTTGAGCTGAAGCGGCTGTCCCGCAGCAGTTCCTCGCGTCCGATCACTTCGCAAAATTTCCGGAACATGGCGTCATTGCCGACCGCGATAATAATATATTCCCCCCCTTTCGCCTGGAATCCGGCAAAAGGCGTAATGGACGGATGCCTCATTCCAATCGGTTCGGGTACCTTGTCTTCCGCGAAATACCGCGCGATGGAATTCTCCAGTATGGCGACCTGGCAATCCAGCATGGCCACATCCACCTGCTGCCCCTTGCCGGTCCTTTCCCGATCATAAAGCGCGGCCAGAACCCCTGACACCCCGAACAGACCGGCGGTAATATCCCCTACCGAAGTACCCACCCGGTTGGGCGCGGTATCCTTGTCCCCGGTCAGACTCATCACCCCTCCCATACCCTGGACCACCAGATCATAAGCGGGACGGTCCCTGTACGGACCGGTATGACCAAAACCGGAAACACAGGCATAAATCAACGCCGGATTCATGCTATGCAATTCCGGCCACCCATAGCCGAGTTTCTGCAGGGCGCCGGCGCGAAAATTCTCAACCAGCACATCCCCTTTCCCAACCAGTTTTTCAAACACCGCCCGATCATCCGCATCCTTCAGATTCAATGCGATACTTTTCTTGCCGCGGTTGATCGAGGCGAAATAAATGGATTGCTGATCCTGAAAAGGCCCGAATTGCCTCGCGTCATCGCCGCGTCCGGGCAGTTCGACCTTGATCACATTGGCGCCGAGGTCCCCCAGTATCATGGTCAGATACGGGCCTGCCAGGACGCGTGTCAAATCAATAACGGTAACGCCTTCAAGCGGCGCCACGCGATGGCATTGCGGCATGGTTTACGGCTCCCGGTCCAGCGCCATCCTGACCCATTGCTGAAAACAGACAGCGCCGGGCTCGCGGACAGTCGATAACATCCCCTGATGATAATACCCTCCCTCCAGATTCTTCTGCACTCGCGCGCAGATTCCGATATCCTCTTCCATCACCCTGCCGGAAAACCGGGCGATCTGTTCCGCATCATCCGGAGCCACAGACGGCATGAACCAGAACCAGCGTTCGATCATGGAATGGTTCCTGTCCGTGGGCGTGACTTTCTCGATATTGAAACCCTTCATACTGAAGTGCATCAATAATCCGGGAAACTTGTATATCCAGTATCCGGGCGAATCGGATTGCTCCCCCTGATCCCCCGGCTCTCCTGACCGAACCCTCTGCCCCCCCTGATACATCACTTCAAACCCCACAAATTGGCCGTTCTCATGGGGCGTAATGCGGGTCGCCCCCCGCACCAGAGACGCATTCAATTCACGATGCACGGTCGCCAGATGATAACCTTCAGCCGAGTTGTCGCTATAGTTTTTCCAGTTGGCCTGACAACCGCGGGAGCGTGACCCGGTGAATCTCATTTCCGAAACCGCGGGAAAATCACCGACAATCGCAGCGATATCACCCAGCCAATCCTGTAATGAAACGGCGTCCGGGTCCAGACAGGCAAATACAAGGCCATTCCAGACATCGACCTGTACCGGGATCAGATTCATCTCCCCAGCGAAATCATCGGGCCATTCGAATCCGGGCGCCTGTTTCAGTCTGCCGTCCAGATGGTAACTCCAGGCATGGTAGGGACAGGTGAACTGTCGGAGCCGCCCCCCTTTGTCAACACACAGCGGCGAAGCGCGGTGACGGCATAGATTCAAAAACCCTCGCAAGCCGCCCTGAAGGTCCCGCGCCACCACAACCGACTGGTTCGCGACCGTACAGGTGATGTAATCGCCAGAGTTCCGCAATTCGTCGGCGGGACCGACGAAAGACCAGTTCCGCGCAAATATTTTCGTCAGTTCCAGTTGGAATATCTCTTCCTTGTGGTACCACTCGGCGGGCAACGACTGGACAACGCCGTTCACAGTCACTCCGACAGATTCTGAAAATCGTTCCGATAGGCGAATACCGCCGGAGTGCCGCCTGTATGAATAAAGAGCGGGTTCCTGTAATCGGTGAGATCGTTTTTTTCAATCAAAGTGAGCATACAGCGCATGGCCTTCCCGGAATACACCGGGTCCAGCAACAATCCCTCTGTGGTCGCGGTCAGGCGAATCGTGTCTTTCAGGCCTTCGCATATCTGACCATACCCCGGCGCCAGAGCGTTGTCATCGGTTCGGATATCCTGATCCGTCACCAGAGGCCGGATATCCAGCATCTTCGCCAGATTTTCACAATGGGTTTTGATTCGGACGAATTGTGACCGGGCATCCCTGCGGACACAGGCGCCGAGCACCGGTATATCACATCCCAGAAGCCGCAGCCCCATCAGCAATCCGGCATGAGTCGATCCACTGCCGGAACCAACCACAATCAGGTCAGGCTCCCAGTCCAGCTCCCTGAACTGATCCAGCATCTCCCCGGCTGCAACCATATAACCGAAAGCGCCTTTCGGCTCCCGGACCACTCTCAACGGAATAATATAGGGTTTTTTGCCTTCTTCTTCCAGTTTATCGGCGAGGTCGGCGAGTGATTGATCCGCGCCCTCCTCGTCCTCTCCATCGGGATAGTAATGAATATGCGCGCCAAACAAATCGGTCAACAATTTGTTGCCGGAATTCTGGTATTCGACGGTGCGGTTAGGAACCCGGTTTTCCAACTGGATATGGCAATTCATGCCCAGTTTACTGGTTGCGGCCGCAATCGTCCGCATACAGTTCGACTGGATGGCTCCGGTGCTCAATATCGTGTCACAACCTTGTGACAGGGCATCACCGAGATAAAACTCGATTTGCCGGACCTTGTTGCCTCCAAATCCCAGACCCGTGCAATCATCCCGCTTGACCCGGATTTGGTAGCCCGGAAATTTCGCGGACAACCTCTCCATCGGCTCAATTGGCGTCGGATAATGACCGAGCTCAACCTGTGGCAGAGACTTGAGTTGCGGGATCGCAGGCTGTCGGAATTTCACGGTTGAATACTCTTTGAAGCCAGGGTTCGGAGCATCATTACTTCTCCAGTTCAGTCTGTAGCGCCGGCACCGCATCGAATAGATCCTGGTTCCAGCCATAATCCGCAACCTGGAAGATCGGCGCTTCTTCATCGTTATTGATGGCGACAATGACTTTGGAATCCTTCATCCCGGCAAGATGCTGAATCGCGCCGGAAATACCGACCGCTACATACAAATCCGGCGCCACTACCTTGCCGGTCTGGCCCACCTGATAATCATTCGGCACAAAACCCGCGTCCACCGCCGCGCGTGAAGCGCCGACCGCGCCGCCGAGTTGATCCGCCAGTTTTTCCAGCATCCCGAAATTCTCACCGTTTTTCATGCCGCGCCCCCCCGACACCACCACCTTAGCGGAAGTCAGCTCGGGACGTTCGCTGGAGCTCAGCATCTGATCAACGAACGTGACGCTATCGGTGACGCCAGCGGCCTCGATATTCTGAATTTCAGCGTCCCCGCTTTCCCCGTCCGCCAGTTCAAACGCAGTGGTCCGGACGGTAATCATTTTGACCGGGTCGGTGGACCGCACCGTAGCCAGCGCGTTACCCGCGTAAATCGGCCGGACGAAGGTATCTTCATCCACCACCTCGCTGATATCCGAGATAGCCTGAACATCGCACAACGCCGCCGTATAAGGGATCAGGGCCTTGCCAAAAGTCGTGGCCGGAGCCATAACATGGGAGTACCCGTCCATGATCGACTGGATCAGGGATGCGATATTTTCGGTAATGTCATGGGCATGGACCGGGTTGTCGCAAACCAGAACCCGGCTCACCCCCGCGGTCGCGGCAACGGCCGCCACCACCGCGCCGCAATCCTGACCGGCAACCAGCACATCCACATCACCGCCAATCAGACCGGCGGCCGTGATCGTATTTTGCGTGGCTGGCGCCAGCGCTGACTTGTCGTGTTCCGCTATAACCAGAATTCTCATTTGATCACCTTCGCTTCATTTCTCAGTTTATCCACCAACTCGGCCGCATCGACCACCAATACCCCGGCTTGACGGCCCGGAGGTTCATTGACCTCGACAACGACGACCCGACTCTGTGTATCGACACCCAGTTCCTCGGGAGTGAGCTTGTCAATCGGTTTTTTCCGGGCCTTCATGATGTTTGGCAGGGAGGCGTATCTCGGTTCATTCAATCGCAGGTCGGTGGTGACCACGGCGGGTGAAGTGATCTGCAATACTTCCAGGCCCGCGTCTATTTCCCGGGTAATCGCAAACCCCTCCGGGTTTTTCTCGATTTTCGAGATATAGCTTCCGAGCGGACGCCGCATCAGCGCCGCAACCATCTGCCCGGTCTGGTTGTTGTCGTCGTCGATGGATTGCTTGCCCAGAATAATCAGGTCGGTGGATTCCCTCTCGGCCACCGCCTTGATCATCTTCGCGACCGTCAATGGCTCCAGGTTGTCCTGTGCGGCGATGTAAATGCCGCGATCGGCTCCCATAGCCAGACCGGCGCGTATGGTTTCCTGGCATTTTTCAGGTCCGGCGGAAACCAGAATGATCTCTTCGGCATGGCCTGCCTCTTTTAATCGCAACGCTTCCTCCACTGCGATTTCACAAAATGGATTCATCGCCATTTTGACATTAGCGGTTTCAACGCCGGTGTTGTCAGACTTCACCCTGACCCGGATATTGGCGTCAATCACTCGTTTCACTGGAACCAGTATTTTCATTTCGTGGACTCTCCTCGAAAAGGGTTGGCGGCAAAAATTGGACACGGATTCTACCGTAATTTATGAGTTAAAATACCCTTTTTGTGTTCAATCCATGCAGATTAATTTGTGACCCACCCCCCCGACAACCCGTTACGGTCATTTCTCGATACCGCCCATCTGGCGGCTGACCGGGCAAGAGAAATCACCAGGGCCTGGTTTCGCGCGGACATGTCCGTGCAAAACAAAAAAGACCGCAGCCCGGTCACCATCGCGGACGAGCAGACCGAACAGGTCATCCGGGACATTATTTTGCAGCGCCATCCCGACCACGGTTTTTTTGGTGAAGAAACCGGGAGCCATCACAGTGATACGGACTGGCTGTGGGTGATCGACCCCATTGATGGCACCAAGAGTTTCGCCACCGGCATGCCAACTTTCGGCACGCTCATCGCATTGCTCTATCAGGGGATTCCGGTATTGGGCATCATCGACCATTGCATACTGGACGAAAGATGGGTCGGCGTTCACGGGCTACCCACGACACATAACGGGCTGCCCTGCCATACCCGGACCACGCGGAAACTGGAGGATGCCGCGGTCTATACCACGACCATGGATATGTTCGATGATCGTACGGCCATACAGGCTTCCCGTCTGACCGGGGTTTGTAAATTCCGGGTATTTGGCGGGGACTGTTACGGCTATGGCCTGATCGCTTCCGGGTTCAACGACCTGATGTGTGAAGCGGACTTGAAACCTTATGACTTCCTGGCCCTGGTCCCGGTCATCACAAGCGCCGGCGGCGTCATCAGCGACTGGCGGGGCAACCCACTGACCATGAATTCCGAAGGGGACGTTCTGGCTTCCGCGAACCTCGATTTGCATAACGCGGCTCTGGAGAAATTAAACCCACCAATATGAACCGCGTCCACGGACAACAGCCGGATAAAACAGGAGTATGAGATGAAAGACCATCAGGAATTCGATTACATTATTCTGGGCGCCGGTTCCGCTGGATGCGTGCTGGCCAATGAGCTGAGCCAGGACACCGGCAACCGGGTCCTGATACTCGAAGCGGGGCCGATGGACCGGAAATTGCTGATTCATATCCCGGCCGGCGTTTACAGCGTCTTCAAGGACCCCTCCATCAACTGGAACTACGACAGCGAACCGGAACCGGACCTGCACAACCGGGAGATCACCCTGCCCAGAGGCAAGGTGCTCGGCGGTTCATCGTCGATCAACTCTATGGTCTATATGCGAGGTCACCCGTGGGATTATGATTACTGGGCGAAAAACCATAATCTGCCGGACTGGACTTTCGACCAATGCCTCCCCTACTTCAGGAAATGTGAGTCCTCCGACCGCGGAGCCAGCGACTGGCGGGGCACGGATGGACGTCTCGGCGTAACCAAAGGCAAACTAGACAATCCGATGTTCGACGCCTTCATTGAAGCCGGCGCCCAGTCCGGCCAGGGAACCACCGACGACCCGAACGGCTATAACCCGGAAGGTCTCTCCCGTCTCGACAGCACAACCAGGCATGGCCGCCGGTCCAGCGCGGCGACAGCCCACCTGAAACCGGCCCTCTCCAGACCCAACCTCCACCTGGCGACACGGGCGCTGGTTCATCGTATCGTGGTTGAAAACGGACGAGCCACCGGCGTCATATTCAACCTGCGCGGGAAACTCCTGACCGCCCATGCGGCCAGGGAAGTCATCGTATCAGCCGGCGCTATCAAAACCCCCCAGCTATTGATGCTTTCCGGAATCGGACCACGGCAACATCTGACTGACATGGGTATCGAGCCGATTCACCATCTACCCGGAGTGGGACAGAATCTGCAGGACCATCTGGCCATTACCGTGATTTACCGCGCAAAAAAACCGGTCACTTATGACAAGGTGGACAGACCGCTCAGGAAACTGCTGATCGGTTGTCAGTGGCTGTTGACCCGCAAAGGCTTTGCGGCTTCCAATGTCTGGGAAGCGGGCGGGCATATCCGGGGATACCGTGAAGTCGAATACCCGAACCTGCAATACCATTTTGCGCCCATCCATACCGTATACGAGGGAACCCGAATTACGTTGTTCAACGGATTCACCACACAAATTGATCAACTGCGGCCACGCAGCCGGGGCCAGGTGCGACTGCTGTCAGCCGACCCGCAACGCCGTCCTGCCGCCTTCTTCAATTACCTGTCTGATCCACTCGACCTTCAGGAACTGGTCGAAGCGGTCAAAAGAATTCGCGAACTGATCGCGCAACCCGCTTTCGATGAATTCCGGGGTGAGGAGGTGGAACCCGGAGCCGGGGACGTATCCGACGCCGCGATTGAACAATTCATACGCCAGGCCGCGAACACGGACTATCATCCATCCTGCAGTTGCCGGATGGGAACAGATGAAATGGCGGTAGTGGACCAGGAAATGAAGGTGCACGGACTAGACGGACTGCGCGTAGTCGATGCCTCGGCGATGCCGGACATCGTCAGCGGTAACCTGAACGCGCCCGTCCAGATGATGGCGTTAAAAGCATCAGACCGGATTCTCAACCGCCAACCAATGCCCCCCTCACAAGTCGATTTCGCATTCAACCACCATTCCTGAATGAGTCCCAACCGTCAATTCCCGCGCCCCACCTTCGTCATTCCCGCTTGCGCGGGAACCCATCCCTACAGCAATGGAGCGATCACCAGACTGACTATCGCCATTACGTTGATCAGGATGTTCATCGAAGGCCCCGATGTATCCTTGAAGGGGTCGCCCACAGTGTCACCCACAACCGTGGCGGCGTGAACATCCGAACCCTTGCCCCCCAGGTTTCCTTTCTCGACATACTTTTTCGCGTTGTCCCAGGCTCCGCCGGCGTTCGCCATGGTCAGGGCCATCAATACACAACCGAGCAAGGCCCCGCCCAGCATGCCGCCGAGCGCGGTGGCGCCCAGGCCAAAACCAACCAGCGGCGGCGCGGATACCGCAATCACGCCGGGCAGGATCATTCGCTTGAGCGCGGCGCGGGTGGCAATATCGACACATCGGTCCGAATCCGGCTTCGCGGTTCCCTCCATCAAACCGGGAATCTCCCGGAACTGGCGCCGGATCTCATGAATCATGTCAAAAGCGGCCGCGCCAACCGCATTCATGGTAATGCTGGAGACCAGAAACGGAAAAATCCCGCCCAGGAACATACCCGAGAGGACATACGGGTCACTGAGCTCCAATGAAAATTCAGGCTTGAGCAGGGACACGGTTTCGATAAACGCGGAGATAATGGCGAGCGCCGCCAGCGCGGCGGCGCCAATGGCAAAACCCTTGCCAATCGCGGCAGTGGTATTGCCCAGTTCATCGAGAGAATCCGTGATTTCACGGACCTCTTCACCGAGACCGGACATCTCCGCAATCCCGCCCGCGTTGTCGGCAACCGGGCCGTAAGCGTCAATGGCCATGGTGATTCCCACCGTGGCGAGCATACCGACCGCGGCGATACCAACGCCGTATAATCCGGTCAGACTGCTGGATATAAGAATGATGGCGCTGATAATCAGCAACGGCGCCACAACAGACTCCATACCCACAGACAGACCGGTGATCATCACCGTCGCCGGACCGGTCTCACCGCTTTTAGCGATCTTGCGAACCGGACTGCCGCCGGTGTAGTACTCGGTAATCAGGCCGATGCCAATACCCCCCGCGGCGCCGACCACAACCGCGCCCCATACATTGATGGACACATCCAGATAACTCACCACAGCCCAGGCCGCGGCCATGAAGATGACAGTGGCGCCGATGGTGCCGGTCCGAAGCGCCAGTTCCGGAGACCTGGCCGAGTTCATCTTGACGATCATGATTCCCAGAATCGAGCAAAGCAGCCCGGCGGACGCCAGCGCCAGCGGCAGGAACATCAGGACCTGCCGCTCTCCGAGCAGGTTCAGCATCGCGACCGGCAGTGTGGACGCAATCGCGATGGTGGCGATCATGGAACCGCAATAGGATTCGAAAATATCCGACCCCATGCCAGCCACATCCCCTACATTGTCGCCTACATTGTCCGCGATAACGCCGGGATTACGCGGGTCGTCTTCCGGAATTCCGGCCTCGATCTTGCCGACCAGGTCCGCCCCCACATCGGCGCTTTTGGTGAATATGCCGCCACCCACCCTGGAAAACAGGGCAACCGAGGAGGCGCCCATACCAAACCCATGGATGACGTGGGCGGTTTCCGGGTCGCCACCGAACATCAGATACAATATGCCGATACCGAGCAATCCCGTGGAAGCGACACATAATCCCATCACAGAACCGCCGAAAAACGCGACAGCCAGCGCGCTCTGCGCTCCGTCCCGCGCGGCCGCCGTGGTAGTCCGGGTATTTGCGTGAGTCGCGGCATACATACCGATATAGCCGGCGACACCCGAACACAAGGCTCCGAGCAGAAAGGCAATCGTGGTTTTGATACCGAGATCGGATATAAAAATCAACAACCCGACGACGACCACAAAAATCAACAGGTAGGTATACTCGCGGCGCATGAACACCATCGCGCCCCGGTGGATCTGGTCGCCAATTTCAGCCACCTTCCCCTCTCCCGCCGGATACCTCAAAATCATTCTGTATACGACAAGTGCGGCAAACAGGCCGACAACACCCAGAATTACCGGTGTGTAGCTAATCATGAAAGACTCCGTTAAAAAAGATGAAAATCTGGAAAAAAATTGGATGCGGACTATATCCCCGATGGCATCAAATATCAATCTGAATGCGGGCGCCGGAGGCCCCGGATCGGGTCATTTGTCTATTTTCCTGGCCCTGGGATGCGCTTTATCATAAACCTGCGCGAGATGCTGGAAATCCAGGTGCGTATAGATCTGGGTTGTGGCGATGTCAGCATGCCCCATCATCTCCTGAACCGCTCTGAGATCGCCACTCGATTCGAGCAGATGACTGGCGAAGGAATGTCTCAGCATGTGGGGATGTAATCGTCGTCCCAACCCCTTGATTTTGGCCCATCGGTTAAGCCGGTACTGGATGCTGCGGACACTGAGTCGCCCGCCCCTCGTATTGACGAACAAGGCTCGCTCGGTTTCGGTTGCGAGCTGACGGCGCTTCTCCAGCCAGTTAGCAAGGGCTGTCGCCGCCTTGCTTCCCACCAGGGCGATCCGCTGTTTATTACCCTTACCAGTAACCAGAATACGGTTCTGGTCAAAATCAATTGAATCGACATCCAGCGAGGCCAGTTCCGACAGCCTCAGCCCGGTGGAATAGAAAAGCTCCAGCATTGCATGATCCCGGACCGAAAGAACGGAGTCGTCATGATGATCCAGCAATCCGCTCAACTCATCCACGCTCAGTGTCGTCGGCAATCTGCCCGGGGACTTGGGGGCGCTGGCGCCGGTGAAAGGATTGATCAGCGCGTATTCATTTTTCAGGAGGTATTGATAAAAGGCGCGGCAGGCCGACAACAGGCGCCGGATACTACAACCGGACAAACCCTTTTGGTGCAATCCGGCCAGAAAGGAGCGGACATCGTGAACAGTCAATCTGTCCCAGTCGGCCACCGCCTTTTGACTGGCGTAGTCATGCAGTTTCTGTAAATCCCCGCTGTATGCCGCAAGGGAATGGTCAGACAGTTTTCGCTGCCGTTTCTTGCGTTCCAGAAACTTCTCTATTTTCTCCTGTAATGGACTCATTATGGATGCAGTCGACCCTGGAGGTAACCACCAATCAATAGCCCGAGCCGATCCAGAAACATCACTCCGACATCTGGCACAAACCGGGTGCGAGAGTGCGACCCCAGCGCCATTACACCGACCAACTCATCCTCGAACGGCAATGGAATAAAAGCGCAGGACTGGACAGACCGCTTGCCCGGACCAAAAATTGACTCGCGCAAGGCGCTCGCAAGACGATCATCACAAACCGAACCTTTATGCGCCACTCTCTGGCGCATCGCGTCATAGCGACGTTGATCCGGGTCGTTTGGATCGGATTTCAAAATAATCACAGATTCCCCGACATCGAACTGCTGTTTCATCAATTCGTTCACCGTTTGTACAGCGCTGTCGTCACGCTCCTTGCTCGCCAGCAAGCTGATCGCGACCTGAAGAAAGTCGGATTCGAGTTTCTGGTTATTTCTGACTCCATCGACAATCAATTCGATTTTAGCCTGATGGTGAGTCAGTCTGTCTCTCAGCACCTGCAACTGCCTCTCATAAAAAAGGGCGCGGCTGCCCGCATCACCCAGACCCAATTCAACCAGCAAACCTTCGCGCTGCTCGAAAAAATCGGGGTTCGCTTTCAAATAGTCTATGACTTCATCAGGTTTTTGCATATCTGTCCAAAGTAGTGTGGGCATTCTCCTCGGCGGGATTATAAACCACATTCCCGGCGAACACCTCATGCACCGACCCGCGCAGGAAAACAGGGGCATCCTCCTTCTCCCAGCTAACCTGAACACTGCCGCCGGGCAATGTCACCGTTACATCGGATTGAAGTTGACCGTTCCGAATTCCGGCCACCACTGCCGCGCTGGCTCCGCTGCCGCACCCGAGAGTTTCTCCGGCGCCTCGCTCATATACCCGTAATTTGATCTGACGCGCAGACACGGTTTGAGAAAACCCGACATTGACTCTGTCAGGGAAGGCCGGATGGCGCTCTATCAACGCCCCCAAGCCCACGACATCCGCGCAATCCACATCGTCCACCGCAATCACACAATGAGGATTACCCATCGACAGGGCGCTGAACTCAATTTCTCCAACCGCCGTACTTATCCGATAATGAGAAGCCGCCTCCGGCGCCAGAAACGGGATTTGTCCGGGAGTAAAGTCGGGCCGCTCCAGTTGGGCGGTAACCGTGCCATCAGCATGGATCTCAAGCGTCATTTCTGTGCTACGGGTTTCAACATGAATAATCGTATCGTCCGTCAAACCCTGGGTGTGCAGGAACCGCGCGAAGCACCGGGCGCCATTTCCGCATTGTCCCGGCTCTGAGCCATCGCTATTGAATATCCGCATCCTGAAATGATTGTCGGAGCGCCCCTTCTCGGCCACGATAATCTGGTCACAGCCGATACCGAAATGCCGATCTGCAATAAATCTGGCAATATGCGGGGTAATTCTGATATTCTCGGCAACTCCGTTCAGCATAACGAAGTCGTTGCCCATTGAATGCATTTTTGTGAAATTCATGTTTATCATTGAATCAACCCGGCCTGCTTTCCAACAACATCCTGCCAGCGCACAGGTTTTCTGAAGGATAAGACAACTTGTCGGTCATCACAAACAGCTCATACAAGAGACGCCCATTGAAATCATTTCTCGGGAAAGTTCGGTCTATGCCTGCCTTACCGCGCCAGATATTTGGTATGCTGCTGCTCATAGGCGGCATGTTCTGGTTTCTGCCGGTGCTGGGGTTGTGGATGATTCCATTGGGCCTGGTGGTTCTCTCGGTGGATTTCCAATGGGCAAGGAAGTGGCATCTGTCGATTCAGGTCTGGCTCCGAAAGCGTCGTGGCCGCAACAATTCAGGATAGCAACCCGAACCCACGGGATTTCAAACCAGACTATCCACTGGCCTTTGCCCGCTCCCGAATCAGCGCCATTCCCTTCAGCAAATTAAATGCCTCCTTGAGTTGATTGTCATTATCGATCAGCTCCGGTTTCGACAAAAGAGTCGGGGCGCCCTCCTCACCCTCACTGCCCAGATGATGCACCAGATCAGATTCCCGGACAGATGGCCGGGCGCTGTCCGCTTTTGTCATTTCAGCCTGCTCGGTCACAATGTCCGGGGTAATTCCTATCGCCTGGATTGACCGGTTCAACGGTGTGTAATAACGTGCAGTGGTAATTTTCAGCGCCCCACGATTACCCATCGGAATAATGGTTTGCACCGAACCCTTGCCGAAGGTTTTGGTGCCCATAATGATGGCGCGCTGATGATCCTGCAAGGCCCCGGACACAATTTCCGATGCCGAAGCGGAACCGCCATTGACCAGAACGACCATCGGAGCGCCAGCGATCACATCATCGGGCAGGGCGGTATAACTTTGTTCGGATAACTCCGTCCTGCCCCTGGTTGAAACGATTTCACCATCGCTCAGAAACAGGTCGCTGACTGCCACAGCGCCGGCCAGGACACCGCCGGAATTATTTCGGAGATCCAGCACAAAACCCTCAAGATCAGACCCGTTTTCGTCTTTCAGTTCTGCGATCTTCGCCCGCAGGCTCTGGGCGCTGCCGCTCTGGAAACTCGATAACCGGGCATATCCGAAACCAGTCTGCAGAAGTTGCGCCTTTACACTGGCCGCCTTGATAATGGCCCTGACCAGGTTCACTTCTATGGAGTCCGGCTCGCCTTCACGGGAAATGGTCAGTCTGATTTCGGAACCGGGCGGACCGCGCATCTTGTCCACCGCCTCTTTCTGGCTCATACCCCGTACCGGCACGCCATCCAGCATCAAAATCAGGTCTCCCGGCTGGATCCCCGCATGAAACGCGGGAGTGCTGTCCATCGGACTGATCACCTTGATCAACCCGTCTTCAATGGTAACCTCGATCCCCAGCCCGCCGAATTTCCCGTCCGTCGAAATCCTGAGCGCCTTGAGCTCTTCCGGCTCCAGAAATGACGAATGCGGGTCCAGTTCCCTCACCATGCCGTGAATGGCGCCCCTCAGCAAAGTCGAATCATCAACCTCATCCACATACTCGCTTTTGATTTTCCCGAACACCTCCGAAAAAATCCGCAGGTCTTCCAAAGGCAAAGCTTCGTTCGCCTCATCCTGGGCAAATGACGAACCCGAAAAGCTGGTGACCAGAATCAACATGAGCTGAATCCCGGTCAGTCGCACAACTCTTGAAAACATGTCTGAAAACATTCCTGATAAATAATCCGACGCTTTATATCATTTCGATTTTATGCGGACAGTGTACCACTAACCATTGCCCGACAGAGTATTACAGGGGATGTTATTGTTGTACAATCCGGCAACGATCCGACCCTCATCCCGCTTGCAATGTATATCGAATTCATGACCGAGTACTGGTATTTGTTTGCCATGTTGCTGGTTATCGTGTTTTTGTTGAGTATGCACAGCGTGGGCGACCCCAGAAGCGTCGCTCCCGCACAATTGCCTCAACTCCAGTCCAGGGAAAACGCGGTAATCGTCGATGTCAACGAAGCCGACAAGTTTAAAAACGGGCATATTTCCCAGGCTGTCAACATCCCGTTCAGTGTGCTGGACAATTCCCTCGGCAAGCTGAAAAAATATCAGAAAAAGGCCATCGTGCTGACCTGTGATACCGGGAGCAATTCAAAAAAAGCCATGGCGATTCTCAAAAAGAACGAGTTTTCTGACATCTATTTGCTTTCAGGCGGACTCAACTCCTGGAAAAAAGAAAACCTGCCTCTCGAAAAGAGTTAACGCTGCGTACACAATCCTCCGCTGACGGGTTCACCATGAAATTTGCTATAAAGACGATATACCTCAAGGACGCTTCATTCGAATCCCCGTCCACCCCCGGCATATTTACCAGAACCGGAATCAGACCCGAATTTGATCTTCAGGTATTCGTTGATTACCGACCCGTTGATGAAAAAGCGGGGCTGGCGGAAATAGTCCTGAAAACCACCGTCACCTCCAAACATGAAGAGACCACACTGTTTCTCGCCGAAGTCCATCAGGCCGGGGTGTTTGAAATTGAACACCCGGACAAGGAAACCTACCAGATCATAGTGGAAGTGACCTGCCCACAGATTCTCCTGCCATTCGCGCGCGAGGAATTGAACAACCTGATCACCAAAGGCGGATTCAGTCAGTTTTTACTCGCCCCGATCAATTTCGAATCCATTTACCGGGAAAAAATGGAGCGGGACCAGGAAATTGCCGCGACCTGATCACGTCACTGTTATCGGAGCAGGCTCATGGGGAACGTCACTCGCCATTCTTCTATGCCGCAATATCAACCGCGTCATACTGTGGGGACGCAATCCCGAAACCCTGTATCCGATTATCCGGGACAGACGCAATGACCGGTACCTTCCGGGAGTCAACCTGCCTGACAACCTCGCAGTGGAGCCCGACCCCGACCAGGCGATCAACAATGAACTGTGTTTTGTGGTGGTCGTGCCCAGCCATGCTTTTCATCAAACGCTGAGCGACCTGAAAACCCGAATCGAATCCCTCGGCGGAAACCCCGCCTCGGCAACACTGGTCTGGGGCGCCAAAGGCTTTGACACACACAGCGGCGGCCTGTTGAGTGACACGGTAGCCCGGATCTTTCCCGACACCGAAAAACTGGGGGTGATATCCGGACCCAGTTTTGCCCTGGAAACCGCCCGGCTGCTTCCCACCGCATTGACACTGGCGTCAAAATCAGCCGTACATGCCCAATCCATGGCAATGTGGTTCCGAACCCCTTTTACACGGGTCTATTTCAGTGACGACCCGACCGGCGTACAGCTGGGTGGAGCTATTAAAAATGTAATGGCGATCGCCGCCGGCATCAGCGATGGACTGGGTTACGGCGCCAATGCCAGAGCCGCGTTGATTACCCGTGGATTGTCGGAAATGTCCCGCCTCGGCATCGCCCTCGGTGGAAAGCCTGAAACCTTCATGGGACTGACCGGAGTGGGCGACCTGATTCTGACCTGTACGGATGATCAGTCACGCAATCGCCGATTTGGCCTGGGGCTGGGCCAGGGGCGGCCGCAGGACGAAGTGGCCAGGGAAATCGGACAGGAAATCGAAGGTATCAACACCGTCACGGAATTATTCAGACTCAGCCGCAAGCATCGGATCAACATGCCAATCACCGAACAGGTCTACAACATTGTCCGCCACAACGCCAACCCGGGCGCCGCGGTGGAGCAACTGCTTCAGCGCGACCCCGCGCCGGAATTCAGATAATTTCGCGGCATTTCGCAGCTTGGGCCGGGCGCCTCAATCATAACTGTGCTGGTCGCAAGGGAATGTCCCCTGCCTGACCTGGGTTACGTAATCCTCAAGCGCTCCCTGTATACCGGCTGGATTTCCCTGCAGAAAATTCTTCACAAACTTCGCGGTTTTGCCCGGATACAGCCCGAGCAGGTCATGCCAGACCAGAATCTGCCCATCGGTTCCCGCACCCGCGCCGATCCCGATAACCGGCACCTTGACCGATTCAGTCAGTTTCTTGCCGAGAGTCCTGGGGACGCACTCGATCAGAATAATGCTGGCTCCCGCCTGCTGCAGGATTTGCGCCTCTTCTATAATCGCCTGCCCCTGTTCCGGGTCCCGTCCCTGCACCCGATAACCGCCCAGATGATTAATGGATTGCGGGGTAAGACCAATGTGCGCGCACACGGGAATGCCTCTTTCCGTCAATAATCGCGTGGTTTCCCCCAGCCAGCCCCCGCCTTCGAGCTTGACCGCGTGAGCGCCCTCGCGCATCAGGATCGCGGCATTTTCCAGACTCTTCGATTCCGAGTAATAACTCATGAAAGGCAGGTCGGCAATGATCATGGCGCCCAGATTGCCCCGCTTTACACAGCGAACATGATACGCCATATCCTCGATTGTAACCGGCAGGCTGCTGTCATGACCCTGTATCACCATCCCCAGGGAATCCCCGACCAGCAGCGCTTCCATCCCCGCGTTACTCGCCGCCCAGGCGCTGCAATAATCATAAGCGGTCAGACAGGCGAACTTCTTGCCCTCCCGCTTGATCCGGTTCAGGGTATTGATCGTGACCGCAGGGCGAGCGCCGGACTGAACTGACATTTCGGTTATCGCATGAGAAAATGACTGTACATGAATGACTGATAATACTCCATCGGGAACAGCAAACCAATCCGTCATTCCCGATCCTCTCCGTCAATTCCCGCCTCCGCGGGAATCACGAATTGAGAAACTCCCGCCTGTTTCTGAGCCCGGACACCACTTTTCATTTGCTCTGAACCGTAGTCTTAATTTACACTTCGCCCCTGTTTAATACATGGTAATCCGATGGCAAAAGAAGAAGGCATAGAAATGGAGGGCACGATTATAGAAGCCTTGCCCAATACTTTGTTTCGAGTGGAACTTGAAAACGGGCATGAGATCATTGCGTATATCTCCGGGAAAATGCGCAAGCACTATATCCGGATACTGCGCGGAGACAAAGTAACCGTCCAACTCACTCCTTATGATCTGACCAAAGGCCGAATTGTTTTTCGTGTCCGCTAGACACGGAACGATCAGGAGGCCGCAACGCCCGGCAACAAGGCCGCAACAAACTCATCCGCGTCAAACGGCTTTAAATCCGGGATACCCTCCCCAACCCCGATATACCTGACAGGCAAGTCAAACTTGTGCGCCAGCGCAATTACGATACCGCCACGGGCGGTACCATCCAGCTTTGTAACACACAAGCCGGTCAGTGGAATCGAACGGTTGAAGCTATCGACCTGGGAAAGCGCGTTCTGACCATTACCCGCATCGACTGTGAGATACACGTCATGCGGCGCGGTTTCGTCTGTCTTGCCTAATACCCGTTTGATTTTGGCCAGTTGCGCCATCAGGTCGCTGTGAGTATGCTGCCGCCCCGCCGAATCAATCAGCAGATAATCGACCCCTCTGGCCCTGGCGGCGCTGTACGCGTCGAATGCGACCGCCGCGGCGTCAGAACCGTGCGCCTGGGAAATAACCGGTATCTCAAGTCTCTCCCCCCAGGTCTGAAGCTGTTCAATCGCGGCGGCGCGAAAAGTATCGCAAGCGGCCAACATGACCGAGTGGCCATTTTGCCTGAACCGATTCGCCATTTTCGCCAGCGTCGTGGTCTTGCCGACTCCATTTACGCCAACCATCAATATGACATGAGGTTTATGAGACGCAACCGGATTTTCCCCGCGCTGACTCTCGTTCAGGATGGCCAGGATGATCTGCCTGAGACTGTTGATCACCTGCTCCTGCGAGTCGTGATGACCGGACCTGACCGCGTCGCGCAACCGGTCAACGATCAACCGGCTGGTAGCCACGCCCAGGTCGGCCATAATCAATTGATCCTCAATCTCGTCGAATAACTGGTCGTCGAGCTTCGGCTTCGACGAGAACAAGCCCATCAGGCCGGAAGACAGAGCCTGCCGGGTTTTTGCAAGCCGCGAAAATATTCCCTGATTCAATGCCATGATATTGAACTAAAAGTGTTTCAACGTACAGGTCAATCTGCCGTCTGTTCATTATGTACTGTAAAAACGGGGTTTGTATCGTATCATTGTCACCTGGAATTTCATTGGTTATCTGGACTGTTTTCTTGAAAAAACCGGGCCAACTCAGAATCATAGGAGGGCAATGGCGAAGTCGGGTCATCCACTTTCCTCAAATCCACAATTTACGGCCTTCTCCGGACGCGATCAGGGAGACGCTGTTCAACTGGCTGTCTGGACATATTCCGGACTGCGTCTGCCTGGATCTGTTCGCCGGAAGCGGGGCATTCGGTTTTGAAGCCGTTTCACGAGGCGCCCGCAAAGCCGTACTGGTGGAAAGCAACCGGCGCGCCGTCCGCCAACTCCACGAAACCAGCCGGCTACTCGGCGCCGACAACCGGATTGAAATACAGCATAATCGGGTTGAGGATTACTTCAAAAGCGCCGATGAAAAGTTTGACCTTGTATTCATGGACCCCCCTTTTCAACCGGGGCAGATTGAGACGACCTGCCAGGGGCTGCTCGGAAACGATTGCCTGCAACGCCAGGCGCTGGTCTATATCGAATCGAAGAAGTCAAATATTCCCTTACCAATTCCCGCAACCTGGCATATTATCCGTCAGGTTGAGCGAGGATTGGTACGGTCAACACTGATTCACATCCGGGATTGAAGATAAATGAAAAAAACTGTGGTCTACCCAGGCACTTTTGATCCGATAACGAATGGTCACAGCGACCTGTTGCGCCGCGCCACCCAAATGTTTGATCGCATCATATTGGCTATCGCGCACAACCCTGAAAAATCCCCTCTGTTTTCAATGGAAGAACGGATTGAGCTCGCCCATAGCGTATTGGGTGAAACCGATAACATCGAGGTCACTGGATTTTCCGGGTTGTTGATCAATTTTGCCAGGGAACGGAACGCGACTGTGATTCTGCGCGGCTTGCGCGCGGTATCGGACTTCGAATACGAGTTCCAACTGGCCTTGATGAACCGGAAACTCGACAGCAATATTGAAACGGTTTTCCTGACGCCTTCGGAAAATCAAACCTTCGTCTCTGCCAGTCTGGTGAAGGAGATCGCGCGCTACGGCGGCGACATCAGCAAATTCGTGCACCCCAGTGTCTATGACGCTCTGGTTGACAAATTCAGTTAATTTTCCCGGATTTGATTCCCACGCGGTCCTGGTCCAATGGCTCTCTTTATCACTGACGAGTGCATCAATTGCGATGTCTGCGAACCGGAGTGCCCCAATGACGCGATTTATCAGGGTGAAATCATCTACCAGATCGACTGGAAAAGATGCACGGAATGCGTCGGCCATTTCCAGACTCCCCAATGCGTCGAGGTCTGTCCGGTTGATTGTATCCCGGTTGACCCCGACCACATCGAAACCGAAGATCAGTTGCGGCTGAAATACCAGCGCCTTGTCCAGTCTCCTGACGAGGTCGCCTGAATCGCCCGGTTGCAGGCAGGACGAAGCAGGCCATGACCCGCCAGTTACACAAATCACGGTTCACGGAGCTGGGTTACCGATTACACGAGATCGGCAAACTGAAGCGCCACAGACACGCGATCATCCTCTGTGGCGATATGGACTGGGGAGGGCGCTCAGCGCAGGATTTGTGTGAGCCGCTCGACAACCGGAACATCATTCTGGTATCCAATCCAGGTAATTCGCCGCTGCCTTCGGCAAAAATCCGACAATCCATTGGATTCGACCAATGCCGCAATCACCTGGGCAGCGAATACGACGCGGTTCTCCTTGACTGCCACAGTGGATTCGAGCCGGACGCAATCGGCATTGTCGCGGGAACCGTCAAAGCGGGAGGACTGCTGATTATGATCACCCCCGCACTCTCAGATTGGCCGAAAATCCGGGATTATCCGTTCGAAAAGCGCACCCCCCACGGCCTCTCACCACCCCGTTACAGCCGTTATATTGAACGCCTGTCGCGCAGAGTCCGGTCTTCGGAATACTGTATCCTGATCGAACAGGGCAGCCGCCTTCCGCCGATGCCGGACCTCCCCCAAAGCCGATCCGGGCAGAACCGTCCTGATCACGGCGATCAGACCGAAGCGGTCAGCGCGGTGCAAAAGGTCGTCACCGGGCAACGGCGACGCCCTGTAGTTTTACTTGCCGACCGTGGCCGGGGCAAATCCGCCGCCCTGGGGATAGCGGCAAGGACTTTACTGGATAGCGGTCGGGTGCGTCGTATCGGAGTCTGTGGTTTGAACCGGAAATCAGTTGAAAATGTATTCAAACATGCGCGGGTCGACCCCAGCACGCATAGTTCTGCCCTGAAATTCATCCCGGCGGATTTACTGATCAGGGAAAAGGCGGATATCGAAATGCTGCTGGTTGATGAAGCGGCGACCCTACCGATTCCTGTGCTGACGAAAATCCTGAAAACCTACCCGCGAATCGCCTTTGCCAGCACCGTGCATGGCTACGAGGGTACAGGCCGTGGTTTCGCAACCCATTTCGGGAAATTGCTGAATCAATACACAAGAGGCTGGAAAAAATGCGAACTGCGTCAGCCGATCCGCTGGTCAGAACAGGACCCTGTGGAGCGCCTCCTGTTCGACATCCTGCTTCTGGACGCTGAACCCGGTCCTGCTGAAGGGGAAAAACATGCGGCGTCGAACATCAGGATAACGGCCGTTGACAAAGACGAACTGGCCGCCTGCGAATCCCGATTGCGGGAAGTGTTCGCGCTGTTGACTCAGGCGCACTACCGCACCCGCCCGGCCGACCTCCGGTATTTGCTGGATTCCCCCAACCTCTACATCTATTGCTCCAGTTTCCAGGGGCAGGTATCCGGGGTTGCGCTGGTCTCTGTCGAAGGCGGCCTGTCGGAAACTCATGCCCGGAAAATCTGGGGCAACCGGTCACGGCCAGTCGGCCATCTTTTCGCGGAACTGCTTACCGCACAGTCGGGATTCCATGAAGGCGCACAGCAAACCACTGCCCGGATCGTTCGGATTGTCGTTAAGCCAGAATATCAACGCAGCGGCATCGGCAGCGCTTTGATTAATGAGATCGCGAACCAATACAACGCCCTGGACTCATTGAGCGCATCGTTTGCAGCGGATGCGCCATTAATCCGGTTCTGGGCCAAGAACGGGTTTTCGCCTGTGCGCGTTGGATTCAGCCAAAGCGCCAACACCGGCGCCCCGTCCTGCGCGTTGATGTGCCCTCTTTCCGAACAGGGGAAACGGCTGGCATACCGGGCACAAGACAAGTTTCGGGAAAACCTCCCGATCCATCTGAAAACCCGCTATCGGGACATGGAACCAAAGCTGGTTATCGAAATTTACAACTCGTTGTTTCATCAGGACTACCATTACGCGCCTATGCAGGATGAACTGACCGACCTCGTCGGGTTTGGTTTTGCCTACCGCAACATGGGCGATATTGCCAACACCCTGTCCAGGTTTTGTCAGCACCTGCTCACTACCGGCGACGGCCTGGCAGAGATCGACGCAACCCTGCTGATTGAACGTATCCTTCAGGCAAAACCCTGGCGACAGTGCAGGTCGCTCACGCCCCCGCAAGGAAAAAAACACGGCAAAGCCCGGCTACGGGCAGTAATACGAAGCAGCCTTCTCAAGAATTTCCCAGCCCAAACCAGCCAGATCTGCCGGGCCTACGGACTGCCCGACCCGGTTCCCGCCGATCAGGAAAACTCCGGTGTCTGACTTAATAACGACTTCCCGCCCCTATGATGATGGTTTGAGACGGGGCTATTCTCATCCCGTCATTCAGGAATGACAGTTTCCTGATCACTTCAGGGATTTCAGCGCCTCAACAAAGGCGGTGTTTTCCTCCTCGGCGCCGACAGTTACACGCAGGCAGTTCTCCAGTCGGGCGCCGGGTGTATGCAGGTTCCTGACCAGCACGCCCTTGTTCATCAGGTCCCTGAACACCTGGCCGCCATCCGACGAAACCCGAATCAGAAGGAAATTGGTCTCGCTGGGGAAAACTTCCACGCCGGGGATTTCCGTTAATTGTTCGGACAGTCTGGCGCGGTTTTTCAGGATTTGCGCCGACTGTCGCTCGAATACCGGATAATGTCTCAGGAAAAACTGTGCGCTGGCCTGGGTCAGCGCATTGATGTTATAGGGCAGCCTCAGTTTCTCCATTTCGCTCAGCCATTTGGGATGACCCACCAGCAGTCCCAGCCTCAATCCAGCAAATCCACTCTTGGACAAGGTACGCAGTACCAGCAGGTTCGGGCATCCGGCAATCGAATCCAGCCAGGTTTTCCCGCAAAACGCGAAATACGCCTCATCCAGGACAACCAGTCCGGGCGCCCGCTCCAGTACCCGTTCAACAGACACAGGGTCGAAACAATTTCCGGTCGGATTGTTCGGGTATGCCAGAAAAACACAGGCCGGCTGATGTCTCTCTATGCCGTCGAGCAGTTGATCGGCATCCAGTGAAAAGTCATCATTCAACGGTATCCCGGCAAACCGCGTGCCTGTCATCGTACAGATCTGGCGATACATCGAGAAAGAAGGGTCGGGGGAGATGAATACCCGGCCCGGACCGCCGACCAGCAGCGCAATCAACTGAATCAGTTCATCCGAACCATTACCCAGCATAATCTGACACTGATCCGGGATTTGAAGACGTTGGCGCAGTATGGATTTCAACGCCGCGCTGTCCGGGTCTGGATAGCGGTTGACCTCCACATCGGCGAGAACCGATAACCACTCCTCGCGGATGGATTCCGGCGCCGGCCAGGGGCTTTCCATCGCGTCCAGCTTGATCAGTCCATCGGCCTGTGGAACTGTATAGGCCCGCAAGCCTCGAACTTCCGGTTTTACCCAGCGCTGGATCAGCCGCTCAACCATTGTGTTTGCCGACGGCAGCGCCGGATTGTGGATTCCCGCTTCCACGGGAATGCCGAGGGCCGGGCCGGGCCGGACTGAGCCGGTATCTGGCCGATTGTTCGTGGGCCGTCAGACCTTCGCTGCGCGCCAGCGCCGCGGCGGTGGCTGCCATTTGACTGGCGCCCTGCCCGGATACCTGGATTATGCTGCTTCGCTTCTGGAAGTCGTAGACTCCCAAGGGGGAGCTGAATCTCGCCGTGCCTGAAGTCGGCAGGACGTGGTTCGGCCCGGCGCAGTAATCGCCAAGTACTTCCGCGCTGTACTTCCCGACAAAAATGGCGCCGGCGTGTTGAATCCCGCCGACCAGATCCGGCGCGTTCTCCACCATCAACTCAAGATGCTCCGGGGCGATGTGGTTGGCAACCTCTACAGCCTGGGCCAGATCTTCCACCAGAACAAGGCCGCCATTGGCAGTCAGGGAACTCCTGATAATCTCCGCCCGTAGCAACGGTTCGAGCAGCTGGTCAATGGATTGTGTGATACGGTCGACCATGGATTTTGACGGGGTAATCGCAATCGACTGGGCCAGTTCATCATGTTCCGCCTGGGCAAACAGGTCCATGGCGACCCAATCCGGATTGGCGGAGTCATCACAAATCACAACGACCTCAGAAGGCCCTGCGATCATGTCGATCCCGACATCTCCGAATACCATCTTCTTCGCAGTAGCTACCCAGGTATTTCCCGGCCCCACAATTTTATCGACACGAGGCACGGTTTCAGTACCATAAGCCAGAGCCGCTACCGCCTGGGCGCCGCCGATAGTGTAAATCCGGTCCACTCCCGCAATATGCGCGGCAGCGATCACCGCGTCATTGATTTCTCCACCGGGAGCGGGCGCCGTCATGATGATTTCATTCACCCCGGCCACTTTGGCGGGAATGACCGTCATCAGGACCGATGACGGATACGCGGCCTTGCCGCCCGGCACATACACTCCCACCCGGTCCATGGCGCTGACGATCTGACCGAGTTTTGTGCCATCCGGTTCGGTATAGCTCCATGAATGCAGCATCTCCTGTTGATGAAAAGCCCGGATACGCCCGGCCGCCGACTCGAGACAGGCCCTCAATTCTTCATCCAGCCGGTCATGGCAGTCGGCAATAGTTTGCGCGTCAAGCTGGAGAGCCTCCATACCGGAGACCGGATATTGATCAAATTGACGGGTATATTCAATCAGGGCCTGATCGCCGCGGCTCCTGACCCCGGCGATGATGGCTCCGACCGCCTGCCCGACAGAATCATCGCGCCCGGTTTCGCGGTGCAGCAGTTTGTCCAGTTCAGCGTAGAAACCGGGATCAGAATAATCGAATCGTTGTAACATGATGATAAACCAGGAAATCAGGCTGCCGCTCAGATCGGATAATGTCCGGGCACCCTGCGGATATTAGCGCCCAGCAGGGTGAGCTTCTCCTCAATAAAATGGTAACCCCGGTCAATGTGATAGATGCGGTCAATGACGGTGTCCCCGCTGGCAATCAAACCCGCCAGAATCAGACAAGCCGACGCGCGCAGGTCTGTCGCCATCACCGGCGCGGCGTGGAGTTGATCCACTCCTCGTATTATCGCAATATTGCCGTCCAGGTTAATGTTGGCCCCCATTCGTTGGAGCTCATGGACGTGCATGAACCGGTTTTCAAACACCGTTTCGACGACAGTCGCGGTACCCTCCGCAATCGTGTTGAGCAATACGAATTGAGCCTGCATATCGGTTGGAAACGCGGGATAAGGCGCTGTGCGGATATTGACCGACTGGATCCTCCCCTTGGGCGCTTTCAAATGAATCCAGCTGTCCCCTGCTTCAATTTCAGCGCCGGCTTCACGCAATTTTTCCAGTATCGCGTCAAGCTGCTTCGGAATCACGTCCCGGACCGTGATCTCTCCGCCTGAAACTGTGGCGGCAACCAGAAATGTTCCCGCCTCGATTCGATCCGGTATCGCCCGATGGTGGGCAGAACCGAGTTTTTCCACGCCTTCAATGACGATTTCATCCGTGCCGGCGCCTTCAATCCTTGCGCCCATCGCATTCAGACAATCCGCCAGATCAACCACTTCCGGTTCTTTTGCGGCATTCTCGATCATGGTTACACCCTCGGCCAGTGTAGCCGCCATCATCAGATTTTCAGTACCGGTAACGGATATCAGATCCATGAATATCCTGGCGCCTTTCAGGCGCGGCGCGGTGGCCTTGATGTACCCGCCATCTACCGTGATTTCGGCCCCGAGCGCTTCGAGTCCCTTGATGTGCATGTTGACCGGCCTCGAACCGATCAAGCAACCGCCGGGCAATGACACTTCCGCCCTGCCGAACCGCGCAATCAGCGGCCCGAGCGCCAGAATGGATGCGCGCATGGTCCGAACCAGTTCATAAGGCGCAACCACACTGCTAACCCCGGACGCGTCGGCTTCAATCGACATCTTTTCATTCACCCGAAGCTTCACTCCCAACTGGCCCAGCAATTCCATGGTCGTGGTAATGTCCTGCAGATGGGGGATATTACTGATGCTCAGTGACTCCTCGGTCAACAGTGAAGCAATCATCAGGGGCAACGCCGCGTTTTTAGCGCCTGAAATCCGTACTTCCCCTTTCAGGGGGACGCCGCCAGTCGCAATCAGTTTGTCCACACTAATCCCAGCGATTGTCCTGGACATACACGAGCCGGTCCCGAACCATGATCGGAAACGTGTCAATCGGCTCGTATGCGGGAGGCGCCGTAACCGCGCCGGTTTTAATACAGAATCGCGCGCCGTGACGGGGACATTCAATGTCATCGCCGATGATGCAGCCATCCGAGATTTCGCTGCCGTCGTGGCTGCAGATATCCTCTATCGCGTAAAGTTTGCCGTCCAGATTGAACACCACAACCATGGCGCCTTGAACATTAACCACCTTGCGCTGACCAGGGTCGATCTCACCCTCCGAACACACTTCAACCCAGTCACCCATCCGGCGCTCCCGAAATCTTCTGCTGCGGTTAAATCAGGCCCAGTTCAAGCCGGGCGGCTTCACTGATCAAGTCGGGGGTCCAGGGAGGATCCCAGACCAATTCGACGGCAGCGCCGCTGATACCCGGAACGAGTTCGACAGACCGCTCCACCATACCCGGAAACGTGTGCGCCACAGGACAACCCGGCGCGGTCAGGGTCATATCGACATGGACAAACGCGCCATGGAAGGAAACATCGTATATCAGGCCGAGATCGTAGATATTGACTGGAATTTCGGGATCATAAACCGTCTTCAGCGCTTCGATCACCCTGCGCCGCAGTTCGTCTTCCGACACATCCCGTTCAACCGCCCCAGCCGATGCCGACTGAGCCCGCGGGTCGTTATCCTGATCGAACTCCTCCATGATTACGGCCTTTTTCGGTTCGGTCCCAGGATCGAAGTTTACTCGTTTCATGGCGCTTCCCAGCGGCGTTTTGACAGGCTCATCCATCAGATTTCGGCATTGACCAACTGCCGCCTCAGAATCAATTCGAGATACTGGCGAAGCGGCTCGATCTTCACTTCACTCAATACGTCATTGACAAAAGCATAAGTGAGCAGGGCGCGCGCTTCCTGTTCGCCTATCCCTCTGGTACGCAGATAGAAAAGGGATTTCTCATCAATTTGACCGACCGTCACGCCATGTGAACATTTGACATCGTCGGCATAGATCTCAAGCTGCGGTTTGGTATCGACTTCCGCATTCCGGGACAACAGGAGAGTATTGTTCGACTGCGCCGCGTCTGTTTTCTGGGCGCCCTCATCCACCCTGACACGGCCATGGAATACCGCTCGCGAACGCTGGTCAAGCACTCCCTTGTAAATCTCCCGACTACTGCAGTTTTCGGCGGCGTGGGTGACGGTGGTATGGTTATCCACATGTTGCCGGCCGGCCAGACTGTATATGCCGAGCATATCGCAATGGGCTTCCGGCCCATCCAGATTGACCTGCAGGTCATTACGGACGAGCGCCCCTCCAAGCGTGATCGTCTGACAACTGAATCGACTCCGGGGAGACTGCTTCACCCAGATTCCGCAAACCTGGTAAGCTGCGCTGGACTGATTCTGGACAAGATAATAATCAAGCGACGCTCCGTCTTCGAGCAGCGCCTCGGTAACACTGTTGGACAGGGTATTGTGGGTATTCCCGGACACATAGTGTTCGATGATCTGTCCGCGGCTTCGCGGCCCGCAGACAATCAGATTCCTGGGCTGGGAAATGGATAGCTGAGCGCGACCATAATGAATGATTTCAATCGGGAGGGAGGCCTTCGCGTCCGCGGCGAAAGTGATGATCACGCCATCCCTGTACATGGCGTTGTTCAAGGCGGTAAATCCATGACCGTTGTCCTGTATCACACTGCCAAGCAGGGATTCGACGTACTCAGGAGCCCGCTCCAGCGCCGAAGCAAACGACTCCACTCTGAATTGACCATCCGGGCTGCCGGATTCACCGATACCGGACAACCGCAGATCGAGCGCCCCGTCAACAAACACCAGCCTGTGGCTTTCCAGTCCCTCGATTGCAAGCGAGGACAAATCAACCGTTTGATCATCATCGCCCGGATCAGCCTCAACTACAAAGCGTTTGCCGGTGATATCCCGGACCGATGTGTACTTCCAGTCCTCATCCCTTAACGTGGGGAATCCAACCCGGCCAAACCGCGCCAGACTTTTTGTCCTCTGGTCGTTTATCCAGTCGATATTGTGTCCAGGCAACCGGTCACGCAACCGATCAAACTGATCAATATAACTCTCGGCGCCGGGCGCGATCAGGGTATCAAGCCGCGATTGCATGTTCTTCAATCCATCCATAACCTTTTTCATCGAGTTCAAGGGCCAAGGTTTTATCCCCTGAACGGATAATTCTGCCGCCCGCGAGAACATGGACAAAATCCGGAACAATATAATCCAGCAATCGTTGATAATGCGTGACCACGATCATCGACCGATCACTGCTGCGCAATGCGTTGACGCCGGAGGCGACAATTTTCAGCGCGTCGATATCAAGACCCGAATCCGTTTCATCGAGAATGCACAGGCGAGGCTCCAGCAACGCCATTTGCAGCACTTCATTGCGCTTCTTTTCTCCGCCGGAAAACCCTTCATTGACCGACCGGTATAAAAACTCCTGTTTCATCTCCACCGCCGCCGCCTTTTCCTTGATCAGCTTGAGAAAAGTCACCGCGTCCAGTTCTTCCTCTCCGCGATGTTTCCTGATGGCGTTGATCGCGGTCTTCATCAGGTACAGGTTGGATACGCCGGGAATTTCCACGGGATATTGAAACGCCAGGAACAAACCCTCCCGGGCGCGGATTTCCGGTTCCATCTCCAGCAGGTCCTGCCCCTGATACAAAACCTCGCCGGATGTCACTTCATAATTGTCCCGACCGGCCAACACGTTGGCCAGCGTACTTTTACCTGAGCCGTTCGGGCCCATAATTACATGCACCTCTCCGGCGCCGACCTGCAGGTTGACTCCCCTGAGGATCGGTTTGTCGTCCACGGCGGCAGCGTTCAGATCTTTAATCTCCAGCATAGTTCGATTTTCCAATATATTTGATCGGGCAGGTCAGCCAACGGCTCCTTCGAGACTGATACCCAGCAACTTCTGAGCTTCCACCGCAAACTCCATCGGCAATTCCTTGAATACCTCCTTACAAAACCCGTTGACAATCATCGAGACCGCGTCTTCTTCCGACACTCCCCGCTGGCGGCAATAGAACAACTGATCTTCTCCGATTCGGGAAGTCGTGGCTTCATGTTCCACCACGGCGGTGGGGTTCTTGACTTCGATGTAGGGAAAGGTATGAGCGCCGCATTGGTCTCCCATCAACAGGGAATCGCACTGCGAGTAGTTGCGGGCATTCTCGGCTGTTTTCAAGACTTTCACCAGACCCCGATATGAATTCTGGCCGCGACCGGCTGAAATCCCCTTGGATACAATGGTACTGCTGGAGTTTTTCCCGATATGCACCATTTTTGTACCAGTATCCGCTTGTTGGTAATTGTTGGTCAGGGCGACTGAGTAGAACTCCCCGATGGAATTGTCTCCTTCCAGCAATACGCTTGGATACTTCCAGGTAATGGCTGACCCGGTTTCGACCTGGGTCCAGGAGATCTTTGAACTCTCCCCCCGACAGGCCCCGCGCTTGGTCACAAAGTTATAAATCCCGCCCTTGCCTTCCTCATCTCCGGGATACCAGTTCTGTACCGTGGAATACTTTATTTCCGCCCCCTTCATCGCCACCAGTTCAACCACGGCGGCGTGCAACTGATTCTCATCCCGTTGCGGCGCGGTGCATCCCTCGAGATAGCTGACATAACTGTCTTCCTCCGCAATAATCAGGGTTCTTTCAAATTGACCCGTGTTCATCGCATTAATACGGAAATAGGTGGACAGCTCCATCGGGCAACGCACCCCTTTCGGAATATAGACAAACGAACCTTCACTGAATACGGCGGAATTCAGGGCCGCGTAGAAATTGTCGCTGGCCGGCACCACAGAGCCGAGATACTGCCTGACCAGGTCGGGATGTTCCTGGAGCGCTTCGGACAACGGGCAAAAGATGACCCCTGCGTCAGCCAGGGTCTGTTTGAAGGTCGTAACCACAGAAACACTGTCGAAAACCGCGTCGACCGCAACCTTGACTCCAGCCAGCGCTTTTTGCTCGTCTATCGGAATTCCAAGTTTCGCATACGTCTCCAGCAGTTTCGGGTCCACCTCATCCAGACTATCCAGCAACTCCTTCTGTTTCGGCGCGGAAAAATAGCTGATCTGCTGGAAATCAATCGGCGGATAATGCACATGGGGCCATTTGGGCTCCTCCATTTCCAGCCACCGCCGCCAGGCTTGCAGCCTCCACTCCAACAAAAAGTCGGGTTCCCCCTTTTTTGCCGATATGGTTCGAATGACCTCCTCGTTCAAACCGGGAGGCAGCGTGTCGGCTTCAATTTCGGTGACGAAACCTTCCACATATTCCCGTTGAACCAGGCTCGTCAGGTCTTTTTCCATTCTGGACATGATCAGTTTACTCTATTACCCGGATTTCCCAGTGATGGTGAATCAACCAATTGCTGATTACCCGAACCACCGGGGTTGTTGATTCCACTCTGGCGCATCAGTTGCCCCAGCCTGATATTGGACAGAAATCCATACAGTTGAATACTCAGTTCATCCCACAACCCATGAGTCAGGCATCGTTGGCCGTCCTTGCAATCCTGCTTGCCCTCACATTCCGTAATGTCCAGCGCTTCATCCACAGAAAGCACAATTTCCGCGATATTGATTTCATCCACATTCTTCGCCAACACATATCCCCCGCCGGGACCGCGCGACCCGGTCACCAGTGAAGACTTCCGCAGTTTGGAAAACAACTGCTCAAGATAGGACAGGGAGATTCCCTGATTATCTGATATACTTTTCAGCGTAACAGGCCCCCTGACCTGATTGACCGAAAGGTCAACCATCGCGGTAACCGCGTATCTTCCTTTTGTAGTCAATCGCATCTCGGCAGAATCGTTACAGGTCAGCAGGCAAACGGCTCTCATGAGCCGGTTATCCTTGAATGGATAATAACCGACTATTTTACTAGGTTATTATCCGGAACGCAATTATCTCTAACGTAATATCCCGACCATCCCCTGCGCCTTGAGTCTCTCTCCGATAACCCTGTTTGCGGTATTGTTCGTAATCGGCGCCTGCATAACCAATGGCCTTGTTTTCGGACCCGGCTGGCAGTTGGCCGCGTCCCTGGTATTCAGCTATGCGTTGATTGCCTTGAGCCTGATTGACCTGGACCAACGGATTCTGCCCGACCGTATCGTATTCCCGCTGCTATGGAGCGGATTGCTGATCAACTGCGCGGCCCTGTTTACCGACCTGCAATCCGCCGTGCTCGGCGCCGTCGCTGGTTATCTGGTTTTATGGTCGATTTATCAGGTTCATCATCGCCTGACCGGGAAGCGGGGCATGGGCTATGGAGACTTCAAACTGCTCGCCGCCATCGGCGCCTGGCTAGGCTGGCAAACGCTGCCCGCGGTGATCCTGATCGCCTCCATTGGCGGGCTGCTGGCTACCGGAATGTCAATGATCATTCTCAAACACAGCGCGGACACGCCGGTTTCTTTCGGCCCCTGGCTGGCCCTGGCGGCATGGATCACGATGATCCGGGGTGACGGCATTCTCAACTATCCATGGATTGCAACCCCATGAAAATCGCCAGAATCGGATTGACCGGAGGCATCGGCAGCGGCAAATCAACAGTCGCCGGAATGTTCAGGAAGCTCGGCATCCAGACGATTGACGCGGATCAGGCCGCCCGCGAGCTGACTCGTCCCGGCTGCCGGGAATTCAACCGGATTGTCGAGCGCTTCGGGGACGGCATCATCGACCCGGATGGAAACCTGGACCGCGCCCGTCTTGGCCGGATTGTATTTTCTGATTCACAAAAACGCGAAACGCTGGAATCCATCCTGCACCCGCCTGTCAGGGAGAGAATGCGCCGGCAAATCAAGCCGTCCGCTTATGGCTACTGTATCCTCGAAATCCCGTTACTGATTGAAACCGGCCAGTATCAGGATATGGACCGGGTACTCGTGGTCACCTGCGGACATAAAACGAAAACCGAACGCCTGTCCACCGACCGGGGAATGAATACCTCGGTGATTGACCGGATACTGGCAACCCAGACCGACGAGCAGACCCGGATTCAGTACGCGGACGATGTCATCGACAATGACGGCACACTGGCCGGGCTGGAAAACCAGGCGCTCCGCCTGCACGAAAAATATCTCGACCTGTACGAAGATCAACTCCGGGATTGACCATCCAGCGCCGACAGGATCGGATACACAGCCGCCAGCACATCCATCCGCCGGATTCCATCGGGGAGTTTCCACTCGATATTCTGCCCCTCACGACCCTCTACCCGGCCCTCATAGTCCCGCACCCGAAAAACATGAAGCGACACACGGGCATGCTGATAATCCTGGCAGTGGCACAGCAACGGGGAAAGACCAGAAGCGGCAATACCGAGTTCTTCCCCGAGTTCTCGAATCAGCGCCTTTTCCGCCGATTCGCCGGGTTCGATTTTTCCACCCGGAAATTCCCATTGCCCGGCACAGGACTGGTCGGGCAAACGCTGCTGAATCAGGAATTCACCGACGGCATTTTGTATTACGCCAACAGCGACCGGGATTCGATCAGGATCGGTAGTCTGCATTGATCGTGATATAGCCGTGGGTCAAATCGCAGGTCCAGACCACAGATTGGCCTTCGCCGACGCCTACATCCACATCAATCCGGACCGATTGGCCTTTCAGGTGAGCGCTGACCTGGTCTTCGTCATACCCTTCGACCACCTGACCGTTGCGGGCAATAGCGATGCGGCCCATGCTGATACTGAGCCTGTCCGGCTCCACCCGCATTCCCGATTTACCCACCGCCATCACAATCCGCCCCCAGTTCGCGTCTTCACCGGCAATCGCCGTTTTGACCAGCGGCGAGTTTGCGATTGATTTTCCGATCACCCTGGCATCCGTGTCATTCCCGGCTCCCGTTACCCGGATCTCGATCAGCTTGGTTGCGCCTTCCCCGTCCCGTACGACCTGTTTGGCCAGATCCAGCGTGACTGTCCGCAAATCCCGCCTGAATTGACCCAGTGAGGCATCTTCAATGCCGGTCGGCGGAGTGTTGCCAGCCTTACCGGTTGCGAACAGCAGGCAGGTATCACTGGTTGAAGTGTCGCTATCCACGGTAATGGCGCTGAAGGACCGGGCATTCGCGTCTTCCAACAACGTCTGAAGAAGGTGGGCGGGAATGTCTGCATCAGTAAAAACAAAAGCCAGCATGGTCGCCATATCCGGCTCGATCATGCCTGAACCTTTGGCAATTCCGTTGATTCGCACCGGGGTATCCCCTATATGGCTGATGATACCGGCCCCTTTTGCGAACGTATCGGTGGTCATGATCGCGCGCGCCGCGTCCTCGAAGCGGGCATCCGGATTGCGGCACAGTCCGGGCAGGGCGTCCTCGATCCTGCGGATCGGCAGCGGCTCCCCGATTACGCCCGTGGATGCGGTAAAAATTTCCTTAGACTCGCAGCCCAGTAAAGCCGCGACCGCCTCACAGATCATCCGGCAATGACGATCACCCGTTGCCCCGGTGAACGCGTTGGCATTGCCCGAATTCACAATCAGGCCGGCGGCCCGCCCGCCTTTCAAATGATCACGACACATCCATACCGGCGCGCTGGCGGTTTTTGATCGGGTCAGCGCCCCGGCCACCGTCGTACCGGATTCAAACCGCGCCAGCATGAGGTCATCCCGGCCCGGATACTTGATACCGGCTGCCGCGACCGAGAACCGGACCCCGGATATATCTTCAAGATCAGGGAAACTGGCCGGCGCCAGAGGAGAGATTTCCATCGGTCAGCCTTCAGATCCGGCCATGGCATTGTTTGTACTTTTTGCCTGAACCACAGGGACAAGGCTCGTTTCTTCCCACTTTTTTGCCCACCCGGACATAAGGCCGCTCGGAGCGGGAGGGCCGGGACTGGCTTTGCGCTTCCGGGGGCTGGGCGCGTTCCTGCGCGGACAGCCCGGCGTCAGCCTGTTCGTGAACATAGCGCACTGATTGTTCCTGTTTCTGTTGCTGGCGAAGCCGGTTCTCCATCTCGATCATTTCCTCTTCCGACGGCACCTGAACCTTTGCCAGGATACAGATCACGGCATATTTAATTGACTCCAGCAACGAGTTGAACATTTCAAACGCTTCGCGCTTGTATTCCTGTTTGGGGTTCTTCTGGGCATAGCCGCGAAGTCCGATCCCCTGTCTCAGATAATCCATATTCGCCAGATGCTCTTTCCATTGCTCATCCAGCGTTTTCAGCATGACCTGTTTCTCGAAAAGCCGCATGTTTTCACCGCCGACCCGGTTTTCCTTGGACCGGGTCATATCGACAATGGACTGAAGGATTTTTGCGCGCAGTGGTTCTTCGTGCAGGCTGTCGTCCTCATTCAGCCATTTCTGCACCTCGAGTTTCAATCCGAATTCTGACAGAATATCCCTTTCCAGCGATTCAATATCCCACTGCTCCTCCAGGGTCTGCGGTTGGATGCTGCGGCTGATAACCTCGTTGACCACCTCCTCGCGGGAATAATCGATGTAATCCGAAATATCTTCCGATTCCATCAGGTCATTGCGCTGTTCGTAGATTATTTTGCGCTGTTCATTCGCGACATCATCATACTCCAGCAATTGCTTGCGCATGTCGAAGTTGTGACCTTCCACTTTTTTCTGGGCATTTTCGATGGCGCGGTTCACCCATGGATGCTCAATCGCCTCGCCTTCATCCATTCCCAGCTTCTCCATCAGTCCGGCGATCTTCGCGGAACCGAAAATTCTCATCAGGTTATCTTCCAGAGACAGAAAGAACCGGCTTGTCCCCGGATCACCCTGACGTCCGCACCGTCCCCGCAACTGGTTGTCCACTCGCCGGGACTCGTTCCGTTCAGTACCCAGTACATGCAGCCCTCCGGCTTCAATAACCTGTTGGTGGCGTTCCTTCCATTGCTCATGAGCCGCTTCTTTCTCTGAGTCCGTATCCAGCCTGGCCAGTTCCATTTCCAGATTGCCCCCCAGGACAATATCCGTACCGCGGCCCGCCATGTTGGTAGCAATGGTGATCGTACCCGGACGCCCCGCCTCCGCGATAATTTCCGCTTCCTTACCATGGTGCTTGGCATTCAGGACCCGATGCTCTATTTTCTTTCCGGTCAGGATTCCCCCGAGACGTTCAGAGGATTCGATGGAGGCCGTGCCAACCAGAACAGGCTGGTTTTTGGCGCGGCACTGATCTATCTCCAGACAAATCGCGGCATATTTCTCCTCCGTGGTTCGATAGACCAGATCCGGAAAATCCTCCCTGCGCATCTCCTCGTTGGTCGGAATGATCACGACCTCCAGGCCGTATATCTGAAGAAACTCGGGCGCCTCGGTATCCGCGGTTCCAGTCATCCCGGACAACTTGTCGTACAGTCGGAAGTAATTCTGGAACGTGATCGAAGCCAGGGTCTGGTTTTCCTGTTGAACGGACACGCCCTCTTTCGCTTCCACGGCCTGATGCAGCCCCTCGGACCAGCGCCTGCCCGGCATCATCCGGCCGGTAAACTCATCAATAATCACAATCGCGTCGTCGCGGACAATGTAATCAACGTCCCTGGCGAACAGATTATGCGCCCGCAGCGCCGCGTGAAGGTGATGCAGCAAACCGATATTGGCTGATTCATACAGGCTGCTGCCGGGTTCAAGCAGCCCCGCCTTTATCAACAGGGATTCCGACCGCTCATGCCCTTCTTCAGTCAATGTGATCTGTTTGGTTTTTTCATCGACACTGAAATCTCCGGGGCCTTCCGGGTCCTGCTGACGGGTCAGAACAGGAATAATCGTGTTTATTTTCGCATACAGGTCCGTGCTCTCTTCCGCCGGCCCGGAAATAATCAGGGGGGTTCGCGCCTCATCAATCAGAATTGAATCCACTTCATCCACAATCGCGAAGCCCAACCCTTTCTGGGAACGGTCTTCGCCGGAAAACGCCATGTTATCGCGCAGATAGTCGAATCCAAATTCGTTGTTGGTACCGTAGACAATATCGCACTGATAGGCCTGCTTCTTTTCCTCCCGGTCCTGTCCGGGGTGGATTACACCAACAGTAAGTCCCAGAAAAGAATAGATCTTTCCCATCCATTCAGCATCCCGTTGCGCCAGGTAACTGTTCACCGTAACCACATGCACCGATGAACCGCAGACCGCGTTCAGATAAGCGGGGAGCGTGGCCACCAGGGTTTTGCCTTCGCCGGTTTTCATTTCTGCGATCTTGCCTTCATTCAGGACCATGCCGCCCACCAGTTGCACATCGAAATGGCGTAATCCGGTGGTGCGGACCGAAGCCTCGCGAACCACGGCAAAAGTCTCTGTCAGCAAGTCCTCTGGACTGGCGCCGTCAGCCGAGCGCTGACGAAATTCCGCAGTCCTGCCCGCAAGTTCATGATCGCTCAATCCCTTTAACGAGTCTTCCATGGCATTGATCTTCGCAACCGTTTTCCCCAGGCTCTTCAGCAAGCGCTGATTACGGTCTCCAAAAACTTTTTTCAATACACTTTGCAGCATATAAATATAGTATTATTGTCTTGTTTGATTGCGGCGGAATTATGCCAGATATATCCCGGTTAAGACCATTTGAAAGTCAATGCAGGAATTCAGGCGAATTTCACAGATAACGCGTCACGTCCTGCCAGAAGATGTTGATTCACCGGTGGATGAAGCCGATCAACAAGCCCTGCGTGAATTCTGGCGGGAATACGCGGGTATCGCGGCTCCCCATACCCGGCTTCTGTGGTACCGGTCCGGCCGCCTGGTGGTTTTTTGCGACAGCCCGGTCTGGACAACGCAAATCAGACACCAGACCCCTTCCCTGATTCGACAACTGAATGAATCGGGGTTTAAAATCTCAAGCCTGGAACCGAAAATAAAACCCGCGGGTCACATTTCCGGTCAAGGCAACAGACCGAGGCGGTCAGCAAACCCGATCTCTGCACAAAACGCCAAAGCGATGGCAGGCATTTCCAGAAAGCTGACACACAAGGAATTGGGGGAGGCAATCTACCGGCTTGCCAGTAAATCAATCAAGTGATGGGGAGCAGGTCAAGGTCAGTCAGACAGCGACCGCGGGTTGGGCGAAAGGAACCGGAGTATCAGCTTCGTCTTCAAAGGTGACGATTTCCCACGCGGACCGGGTTGCCATGAGCTTGCGCAACAGTTTGTTGTTCAGGCTGTGTCCGGATTTATAGGCGCTGAACGCGCCGATCAATGGCGCTCCCAGAAGATACAGGTCACCAATGCCATCCAGAATCTTGTGCTTGACGAACTCGTCTTCGTAACGCAGTCCATCATCATTGAGGATATGGAACCCATCCATTACGATGGCGTTGTCATAACTTCCGCCCTGTACCAGCCCCGACGCCCTCAACGACTCCAGTTCATCAATGAATCCAAAAGTCCTGGCCCGGCTGATCTCCTTTACAAATGATGTCGTAGACAGATCGACGGTTGCCATTTGAACCGAGTTCTGCAATATCGGATGGTTGAAATCAATAGCGAATGAAACCTTGAACCCGTTGAATGGCTCCAGACGGGCCCACTTGTCACCCTCCTTCACACGCACCGGATTCGTGATTCGGATATACTTCTTCGGCTTGTTCTGCTCCAGAATCCCGGCAGACTGCAACAGGAAAACAAAAGGGCCTGCGCTACCGTCCATGATCGGAACTTCGGGCGCGCTCAACTCTACATACGCGTTATCAATTCCCAATCCCGAAAACGCGGACATCAAATGTTCGACAGTGGAAATCTTGACGCCCTGTTTTTCCAGAGATGTGGACAGGCGGGTATCACTGACATTTTCTGGACAGGCCACGATACTGACGACAGGATCAAGGTCAATCCGCCTGAATACAATCCCCGTGTCAACAGGAGCGGGCTCAAGGGTAAGGTAGACTTTCTCGCCGGTATGCAGACCGATACCGGTGGCATGGATCACGTTTTTCAGGGTACGTTGTCTGATCATCTGGTTACAGTTCCAGTCAATAAAATTGTTGTCGGAACAAAAAGACGGATGCTACACCAAAACATCTTCAAATTGAACCGGTTTCTCTTGCGATGTGATTAATTTACCTGATTTATTTTTCAATACACGTTAAATATTGGACAGTTTCGACTAATCGGCCTGTTTTCTAAGAAATGGAGGAATATCATAATCATCTATATCCAACTGTCCTTCCAGCGCCGGTCTGGCGCTGCCAAACCCTTTCAGCAGCATATCACGGGGTTTTGAATGGATGGCAGCCTTGAGGGACTGGGTCGGCGGAACGGCCTGAACCGGACTCGCTTCCACTTTGGGAGTCCCCTTGACCCGACTGCCGGCAAGTCCGGTCGCCACCATGGTAACTCTCAAATTACCCTTCATTTCTGCATCGAACGCCGTACCGATCACCACATTCGCGTCCAGCGCCGCATACTCATGAATGACGTTGCCCACCTTTTCATACTCACCAATCGTCATGTCCGGTTCGGCGGTAATATTCACTAGCAGGCCTTTCGCGCCTTTCAGATCGACATCCTCGAGCAATGGACTCGAAATGGCCTGTCTGGCCGCTTCCTCGGCCCGGTTTTCACCAGACATCGTGGATGAACCCATCATCGCCATACCCATTTCCGACATGACTGTCCGGACATCCGCGAAATCAACATTAATCATACCGGGGCGGGTAATCAGCTCGGATATTCCCTGCACCGCATTGAACAGAACTTCATTGGCGCTCCTGAAAGCATCAATCAGCCTGACATCCTGCCCCATCACCGACAAGACTCTCTCATTGGGAATAATGATCAACGAATCCACAAAATCCTGAAGCTCATCAATCCCTCGATCTGCAATAACTTTCCGCTTGTGCCCTTCAAAAGGGAAAGGACGCGTCACTACAGCCACAGTCAGCACCTGTTTCTCGCGGGCAACCTCCGCAATAACGGGAGCGGCGCCGGTTCCTGTTCCTCCACCCATGCCTGCGGTAATGAAAATCATGTCGGCCCCCTCGATGACCTCGCCGATACGCTCACGGTCCTCCATCGCAGCCTGTCGGCCCACCTCCGGATTGGCGCCGGCGCCAAGCCCTTTGGTCAGGTTTTCCCCGAGCCGAAGCACCGTATTGGCCTTTGACATCGCCAGCACCTGCTCGTCTGTATTAGCGCTGACGAACTCGACCTCCGCAAGCCTGGACTCGATCATGTGCTCGACAGCGTTACCGCCGCCGCCGCCAACCCCGATGACCTTGATCATCGCCTGTCGATTTAATGTGTCTACCAACTCAAACGTGTGTTTCATGTGCTTGTCTCCTCGTGTATAAAAAATTAAAGAGTGGTTTCGTTGCGCCCCCAACTCCGAAAATTGTCGTCTGTATATCTGATTACCCTTGTACCTATCGTTTAAAACTCTCTTTTTGCCCACTTCTTCACCCTTTCGACCACGGATGCAACGGCATTGGCTTCCGGAGCTTTTTGCGCGGTCACGGGCTTGTTCGAATGACCGAACTGAACCAGCCCCATTGCGGTGGAATAAATCGGGTTTCTAATCATTTCATGATGTTTGCCTTCATAACCCGACAGCCCCTGACGGACCGGCAGATGAAAAATTTCCTCGGCCAGATCAACGATGCCTTCCAGCCTCGAAGTCCCCCCGGTGATTACGATTCCCGAACCGATCATGCTTCCGTATCCGCTTTTGCGAATTTCCGCCTGGACCAGAAGCAGGAGTTCTTCGATTCGCGGCTCGATCACATCGGCCAGGCTTCTTCTTGACAGGGTTCTTGCCGCCCGCCCGCCCATACCTGGAATTTCGATGGTCTGATCCTCCACCACCAGTTGCGCCAGGGTACAGCCGTGTTTCATCTTGATTTCATCGGCGGCCTGGGTCGAGGTATGGAACGCGATCGCAATGTCGTTTGTCACCTGATTGCCAGCAATCGGAATAACCACGGTATGGCTGATCGTGCCTTCGTGAAAAATCGCGATATCCGTCGTTCCCCCGCCAATATCGACCATGCAGACCCCCAACTCCCTCTCATCCGGGGTCAGTACCGCTTCACCGGACGCGACCGGTTCGAGAATAATGTCATCCACTTCCAGCCCACATCTTCGAACACACTTCGCGATGTTCTGCACGGCGCTGATCGCTCCGGTAATGATGTGCACCCTGACTTCCAGCCGAACTCCGCACATTCCGACCGGTTTGCGAATGCCGTCCTGACCATCAATCACAAATTCCCGGGGCAGGACATGAAGAATCTGTTGACCGTTGGGAATGGCCATCGCCTTGGCGGCGTCTATCACCCTTTCTATGTCTTCCTCCGTAACTTCGTTGTCCTTTATGGCCACTACGCCATGGGAATTGACGCTGCCGATATGGGCGCCCGCAATTCCGGCGTAGACAGAATAGACTTGGCAATCCGCCATGGCCGTCGCGTCTTCAATCGCCCCCTTTATTGAATGAACTGTGGATTCAATGTCAGCGACGACCCCTTTACGCAATCCGGACGCGGGTTGATGACCGATACCGATCACATTCATTTCACCTTCCTGATTGATTCCGGCCACGACCATCAGGACTTTCGATGTTCCGATATCGAGTCCAACCACCAGACTGTTTGTTTTTTTCGTCATGACTCTGTACTTTCCGACTTGAGAGTGGACGCGGACGCAGTCCCGCGGTCACGCCAGCCAATCGCGAACCCATTCGGATATCGCAAATCAACGGATTCCATTTCCGGGAACCGGGCCAACAGCCACAGATCCAGCGCCTCCAGAAATCTCTGTACCCGTTCTTGTGAATTTCGAACCTCGACAATCAGGGTCACGTCCGCCGCCGTGTCGGCCGCCCGGTCATCCGGGTTGCCGGACTCATCCTGTAATACGGGAGCGGCGACGCTGATCCTGAAATCAAGCAATCCGGTCGGGCTCAAACTCAATGCGTCCAGTGACAATCCGAGCGCCGCAAACTTTCCCGACCATTGTTGAAACGTGTCCCAGACGACCTCAACCTGATCTTCGGGTCCATTCAATTGCGTCATCGCGCTGTGATCCCATTTTTCATTGGCCTTCCGCACCACCAGATCGCCCGCCAGACTTAACCATTTGTCTGTGCCCCAACGAGCGGCCAGTTCGGCTTCAACCACATTGACTGCAATGGTCGACGGCCACTTGCGGCGAAGTGAAGCGGAAAATACCCAGGGCAGTTGCTCAATCTCATATTCGAGCCGCTCGAGATTGAGCGAGAAGAAATTTCCATCGAGAGCATGCCGCACCACTTTTTTCACCTGTTCATCGCCGCCGTGCCCCGATTCGCCATAGACCTGAATTTCTTCTATTTGAAATTTGTCCGGCTGAAGCAGCCAGTCCGCAACGAACAAAACCACCAACAGGGTCAGCAACAAGCGGCTAATCACGACTTCCCATCCTGAACGATTCGATGAATCCTGATTCCGGTCGTCAACCGCCGCTTCATCTGAAATGGCGTTGTCTTCAATAGTCCGGGCGAATATCATTTTTCCCTACCCATAATGCGCACCTCAAGTTGCAGATCGACCCCGCAATTTTCCCGGACCCGGTCGCGCGCATGACCGATCAGCCGTTCGATATCCGCGGAACTCGCTCTGCCATCATTAATGATGAAGTTCGCGTGGAGTTCCGAAATACGAGCCCCGCCAATCGCACAGCCTTTCAATCCCGCCTGTTCAATCAGTTTTGCCGCGAAGTCCCCATCGGGATTCCTGAAAACCGAGCCCGCGTTCGCGCTTTGAACCGGTTGCGACTGGTTCCTTTTCTGCAACAGGTCGCGCATGGCCGCCTTGCTGTCAAATCCGTCTCCCGCCTGCCGCAGCTTCAGTATGGCGCCGAGCAACCAGTGGTCATCCGGAAGCTCGACCTGACGGTATCCATACCGGACTTCGGAACGCTCCATGAACATCCGGTTGCCGCCCCGGTCAACGCATTCGATGCGCTCAACCCATTCCCAGGTTTCTCCGCCGAAAGCGCCCGCGTTCATGACCAGCGCGCCGCCGAAGGACCCCGGCACCCCGGCCAGGAATTCAGCCCCGCTCAATCTGTTTTGCGCCGTTGTTCTCGCCACCCTGGAGCAGGATACGCCGGACTCAACGTAGACCCGGCCTGATGGCATCATCTCGATCCCGTTCAACCCTTTGGAAGTGCAGATCACGATGCCTTCGACTCCTCCGTCCCGAATCAACAGGTTGCTGCCAAGTCCGATCCAGTGAATCTGCATTTCCTCAGGCAACCGCTTGAGCAGACTGACCAGATCCTGCTTGTCGGACGGATAGTAGAAATAATCGGCGCTGCCTCCTGTCCGCCAACTGGTGTGTTTCGACATGGGCTCATTAACCCGCAACTGCCCCCTTGCGTCCCGCAAATAACAGGGTATCCGACTGGATATCTCAACCATCATTGGCGACCTCCCTGCGGCCCGATTGCAGTTGTAACGCCAGATTATGAGAGAACCGGCCAATATCTCCGGCTCCCAATGTCAGGAGAATGTCACTGCCTTGCGCCAGACCGGGCAGGATATCGTTCAGGGTTTTGAGCGATTCCGTGAAAACAGGCTCGCCGCCCAGTTGCCGGATAGCGCGGCACAGGGAACGGCCATCCGCCCCCGCTATCGATTGCTCACCGGCGGGATAGACTTCTGTAACCACAAGATTTTCCACTTTCGCCAGCACATGCACAAAATCGTCGAACAAATCCCGGGTCCGGGTAAAACGATGAGGCTGGAACACGACCAGGATTTTTCTTCCGGGATAGCAATCCTGACACGCCTGCAGGGTTGCCGCGATTTCCGTCGGATGATGGGCATAGTCATCCACCATCTCGACAAGACGCGACCCGAACCGGACAACGCCCAACTGCTGAAAGCGGCGTCCGATTCCCTGGAATCCGGACAGGGCTTCCCTGATTGAGTCCGTTTTCAGTCCGAGTTTATACGCGATCGCGATCGCGGCCAGCGCATTCTGAACATTGTGAACCCCCGGCATCGCCACCCGGAATTCCCCGATTGACTCTCCGTAACGCAATACACTGAATGAACTGTGGCGGCCTGTCTGGGAAATTCCGACAGCCTGATAGTCCACATCATCGGTCAACCCGTAACTCTCGAAAGGTTTTCTCAACCGGTCCGCGATTTCCCGGACAGCCGGATCGTCAAAGCATAATATCGCCAGACCATAGAACGGCAGATTGTGGAGAAACTCCAGACAGGTCTGTTTCAGTTGATTGAAATCACCGTCATAAGTCTCCATGTGGTCCTGGTCGATGTTGGTCACGACCGCCATCTGGGGCTGCAAATGTAAAAATGAGGCATCGCTTTCATCCGCTTCAGCCACCATGTACTCGCCCTTGCCCAGTCTGGCATTACTGTGCATACTGTTGACCACGCCGCCGACGATCAGGGTCGGATCAATCCCGGCTCCGGCCAGAACCGCCCCGATCAGACTGGTTGTGGTGGTCTTCCCGTGGGTGCCGGCCACTGCAATTCCCTTCCTGAACCGCATCAGTTCTCCCAGCATTTCGGCGCGCGGCACCAGCGGCACGGATTGATGCAGCGCCGCCTGGATCTCACTGTTCGTCTTCTCAAGGGCGCTTGAATACACCACCGCGTCGGCGCCCTCGATATTGGACGCGTCATGACCGATGAATATGGTCGCCCCCGCCTTTTCGAGCCGGTCGATAATCCTCGTTCTGGAAATATCCGACCCTGAAATCCGGAATCCCAGGTCAAGCAGAACTTCGGCAATGCCACTCATGCCAATGCCGCCAATGCCGACAAAGTGAATGTGCCTCACGAATTCACGCATGCATCACCTCCAGGCATCGGGCCACTACATCCTGTGTCGCCCCGGGTTTTGCCAATTCCCTCGCGGAATTTGCCATCGCCGCCAGCCTGCCCCGGTCACGTTCCAGGCCGGACAGGATTCCCAGCCATTCTCCCTTGGCGAACGACTCCTCCCGGACCATGAACGCGGCCTGATTCCGGACCAGATAATCGGCGTTCGCGGCCTGATGATCACTCACGGCATGCGGATACGGCACAAAAATCGCCACCACGCCGGCGCAACAGATCTCCGAGACGGTCATCGCCCCCGAGCGGCAGATGATGATATCGCACCATTCGTAAGCCTTTGCCATATCCTCGATAAACGGCTCGACCCGACAGCGGATTCCCGCCTGCCGCCAGGCTTCGCCGGACTCATCGGCCGCGCGCTGCCCGCATTGATGCCAGATATCGAGTTCAGGGACGCCGGCCGACTTCAGCAGTCCCGGCAATTCCCGATTGAAGACAGACGCCCCTTGACTGCCGCCGGTCACCAGTATTCTCAAGGCTCCGGTTCTGTTGGCCAGTCGCAGTGACGGCGCCGGAATTTCGGTAATATCCGGTCTTACCGGATTGCCGACCCAGATGAAATTCCGGATACCCCGCGCCTGGGGGAAGCCGGTCAGTACACTTTTGCTGAAGCGCGCCAGCCACCGATTGGTCAGCCCGGCCACCATGTTCTGTTCATGCAGCAGCACCGGCAGCCGCAACGCCGCGGCCGTCAACCCGCCCGGCCCCGATACAAACCCGCCCATACCCAGTACGGCTTCGGGCCGGTATTTCCGGATTAACCGGAATGTCTGTGTCATCGCCTTAAACAGCAGCAACAGCGTTCTCGCTTTTCTCAATAGCCCACCGTTCCTGAGTCCCCGGATGTCAATCGGATCAAACGCGATGCCGGATTCGGGAACCACTCGCGCCTCCATGCCGCCGGAGGTGCCGATCCAGTTGATATCAACGCCCTTGTCGATCAACGCTTTCGCGACCGCCAGCGCCGGCATGACGTGCCCGCCCGTCCCCCCTGCCATAATCATCATCCGGGTCACCGGTCACCCCCGGATTGCAGACGGGTGTACCGACTGATGGCGAACAACAGGCCAACCGCCGCCATACTGCTCAACATGCTGCTGCCGCCATAGCTCATCAGTGGCAGGGTCAGGCCCTTGGTCGGCAGCAACCCGGTATTCACGCCCGTGTGCACCGTGGCCTGCAAGACCAGAATGAAGCCTGTTCCCTGCGCCAGAAGCCCGGAAAACCGAAGTCCCTGCGCTAATGCCTGTTGTCCGATAACCAGGGTGAGAAACAGGAACGCCGCAAACAACGACAACACGCAGAATATACCGATTGCCCCAAGTTCCTCGCCGATGATGGCGATCAGGAAATCATTGCCTGCATGCGGCAGGTAGGACAGTTTCTGTATACTGCTGCCGAGACCGGTCCCGAACCACTCCCCCCGGCCAATCGCGATCAATGACTGCACCAGTTGAAAGCCTGATCCAAACGGATCCGCCCACGGATCCCTGTAGCTGAGCAACCGGACCACCCGATAAGGCTCCATCCACAGGATCAGCGTCATCAGACCGGTGACAACCACGATGCTGATCGCAAGGTGTGAAATCCGCACGCCCCCCAGCAGCATCATGACGGCAATCGTAGCCAGGATCACAACCGTAGAGCCAAAGTCAGGCTGGAGCAGCAGCAATAACCCGAGAGCGCCCGCCACCCATCCTATATTGGTGACTCCGACCCGGAATAAATGCAAGCTGTCCTTTTTTCTGGCCAGGTAGTCCGCGAAATAAATGATTGCGGCAATTTTTGCGAACTCCGCCGGTTGCAGACGGATTTCACCCAGTCCAATCCAGCGGGAGCTGCCATTGACCTCCACGCCCAGACCGGTGAATACCAATGCCAGTAACAGGAATGTTCCGAGCAGCAGGTAAATCTTGTTCACTCTCTCCAGCCAGTCTATACGGATGGATGCCGCGGCCCACAAGACAACCGCGCCCGCTCCGATGTGCATAAAATGCCGGATCAACTGGGCGAAGTTGACATCCTGGGCCTGCCCCCTGGCAATGGTGGCTGAAAACACCATGATCGTACCGATTGATATCAGAGCGGTCACAACCAGCGCCAGCCAATGGGCCGGATTCCCGGTCAGCAACGTCTTTTTGATCGAATTCATCGAAACCGGTCTAGCCTGCTGGTTCATCATCCCCTCCACCGCCGACCAGCTCCAGAACCCGTTGTTTGAACCGGTTGCCCCGATGCGCATAGCTGTCGAACATGTCATAACTCGCGCATGCCGGAGAAAACAAAACGGTGTCTCCGGGCCTTGCCAGACGGAAAGACCGTTCCACGGCCTCATCCAGAGCGCCCACACGGGTCGCGCTGGACGCGCGTTTGAAACAGGCAAGGATTACTTCAGCGTCCTCACCGTAAACAAAGGAGTGAGCCACCTTGTCATGGATCACGTCGGCCAACTCAGAAAAGTCGGCGCCCTTCCCCTGGCCGCCGAGGATCAGGATGATGGGTTGGCGCAACCCCTTGATCGCTGCAATCGTGGCGCCTGGATTTGTGCCCTTGGAATCATTGATCCATTTGACCTGATTGAGCTCTCTCACCATTTCGCAACGGTGGGGTAAACCGCGATAGTCGAGCGCCGCCTGAATCACATCCGGCGTCAACCTCACCCCGGCCGACTCCACCAGAGCGAATGCCGCCAGCGCGTTGGCGACATTCTGCTCGCCCTGCAACGTCATTTGATTAACCCGCGCAAGCGCTTTCTCTCCATGCATCATCAGACGCTCCCCGCCGGACTCGACAATGCCGAAATCCCCGGCTTCGTCCGGAGCGTTCAGGCCAAAGCTCGGACCAGGGAGGCCGCTTGTCATCCTGCGCGCGGTTATCCGGTCATCGCGGTTGACAATGCGGCGCCGGGCATGATGGAAAATCCGGAATTTGGCATCAGCGTAATCGTGAAGACCCGGATACCGGTCCATGTGATCGGCGCTGATATTGAGAACCACTGCGGCAACCGGTTTGAGTGTCCGGGTATTTTCCAACTGAAAGCTGGACAACTCGAGCACATGGAAATCAGGACTCTCACCCTCAAGCAGGTCCAGCGCCGGGGCGCCGATGTTCCCCCCGGTCTTGACGGCGTTACCCGCGGCCAACAGCATGTTGGTAACCAGCATGGTCACTGTCGATTTGCCATTCGAGCCGGTAATCGCGATCACGGGCGCGTCCACGCTGCGCGCAAAAAGCTCTATGTCACTGATCAACGGCCTTTTACTGCTACGGCCCTTACTCGCGACCTTGATGCCCGGACTGGTGATGACCTCGTCAAACTCGGCAAAACGTTCATAGGGAATACCGCCCGTCACCAGCTCCACATCCGGGAATCGCTTTTTCACCTGGCCCAGATACGGCGGCAGATCGCGCGAATCGGCTGCCGTAATCCGGCAATCAGTTTGCGCGAGATGGCGGATGACCGAAAAACCGGTCATACCGAGGCCGACTACCAGAGCGGATTCCTGAACAGGTTGTATGGATTCAGTCACAATCAATGCCCGCGCCCTCAGCGAATCTTCAATGTCGCCAGCCCGATCAATACCAGAATCAGGCTGATTATCCAGAACCGAACGATCACCCTGGGCTCAGGCCAACCTTTCAATTCGAAATGGTGATGCAGCGGGGCCATCTTGAAAATCCGCCTGCCAATCAGTTTGTAAGAGGCGACCTGCAATATGACCGAAACCGTTTCCACAACAAAAATTCCGCCCATGACGATCAACACGATTTCCTGGCGGACGATAACCGCGACGATTCCGATTGCCGCGCCCAGGGAAAGGGCGCCGATATCTCCCATGAAAACCTGGGCCGGATAAGTATTGAACCAAAGAAACCCAAGACCGCCGCCCACCAGCGCCGAACAGAAAACCAGCACCTCCCCCGCCCCTGGAATATAGGGAATACCCAGATAGGAAGAGAAATTCAGATTGCCGGTCACATAGGCGAAGACTCCCAACGCTCCAGCCACCATAACGGCCGGCATGATCGCCAACCCGTCGAGACCGTCGGTCAGGTTAACGGCATTGCTGGTGCCAACCACCACCAGCCAGGTCAAGCCGATGAAACCCCAGCCCAGCGGGATTGCGATATCCTTGAATAGTGGAACCAGCAATTCGGTTTCCGCCGGCAGATTCGCCGTCTGAAACAGGAAAACCGCCACCGCCAGCCCCGAAACACTCTGAAAAAAGAACTTGTTCCTGGCTCCCATCCCCCTGGGGTTCTTGTCAACCAGCTTGCGATAATCATCGACCCAGCCGATCACCCCGAAGGCAATCGTTGTAAACAGGATCGCCCAGATGTAGCGATTGAACAAATCGCCCCAGAGCAGCGTCGCCACCACCACAGCGAACAGGATCAGCGCTCCGCCCATGGTCGGCGTACCGACTTTGCTGAAATGCGTGGGCGGACCTTCCGCCCGCACAGTCTGCTCAATCTGGTACTCACTGAGCTTACGGATCATGACCGGGCCAAAGACAAAAAATATGCCGATCGCGGTCAGTACCCCGCAGATCCCGCGGAACGTCAGGTATCGGAATACATTGAAAAAGCTGTAATCCCGCGCAAGGTTTTCAAACAGCCAGGTCAGCATACGCGGCCACCCTTTTCCGGTCGGGAATTCAGATCCGCCTCGACCACCTGATGCACCAGATTTTCCATGCGCGAAGACCGTGAACCCTTGACCAGCATCACCACATCCGGGGCCAGGATCCGCTTCGCGGCTTGCTGCAGCTCCTCCATACTGTCGAAAACCCAGGCGCTGTCCCCGAAACGTCCCGCATAAAAACGGGCATGGTCGTTGGGGTCCCGCGAATAGCAATACAGGTGATCAATCCCCTGGATTTTCGCGTACTCTCCCACTTCCTCATGCAACTGCGGACTGGTTTCCCCCAATTCCGCCATGGCCCCGAGCGCCAGGACTTTTTTACCCCCGCATTCCCGCAAAACGTTAATTGCCGCCTTCATGGACGCCGGATTGGCGTTATAACTGTCGTCGATCACGGTGGAACCGTTCAATCCCGTCCTGACATCGAGGCGGCCGACCACCCCGGATACCGTTTCCAGTCCGTCCTTTATCATGTCAAGGCCGATGCCTGCGGCAAAACCGACAGCGGACGCCGCCAGCGCGTTCATGATGTTATGGCGGCCCGGCAACGGCAGATTGACCGGAATCTCCTGATCCGCCACCCGCAGATCGAACCGGCTTGCGCGGGCATCCAGCTCGGCGTTTCGGGCGCTCACATCGGCGCCGGCGTCCATCGCAAAGCGGACAATCGTGACTCCGGGACGGGAAGCCTGCAACCCGGCCACCCACTCGTCGTGGAATTCATCATCGGCATTGACAATCGCGACGCCCGAATCCGGCAACCCCAGGAAGATTGCGGATTTTTCGACAGCGATCTGCCGAGCGCTTCCAAGCCCCTCCAGATGAGCGGGGGCCACATTATTGATCAGCGCTATGGTCGGGCCGGCCAGCCGGGCAAGATATTCAATTTCCCCCGGATGACTGGTTCCCATTTCAATGACCGCGAAACGATGCTGGCCGGTCAGCTTCAACAGGGTAAGCGGCACTCCCCACTGATTGTTGAAACTCTTCGAAGGAGCCAGACACCGCCCCGACCGCCCCAGTATCGAAGCGGTCATTGCGGTCACAGTGGTTTTCCCGTTACTGCCAGTAATCGCGGCCACCGGGATGTCGAACCGGGACCGCCACTCCTTGCCCAGTTGACCCAAAGCAGCCGTGGTATCCGGCGCCTCGATCAGGGTCAGCTTCGATTCGACCTCCGACGCCGCGACAGATGTCCGGTTGGACACTATGGCGCCGACCGCGCCCATGGCGCCAGCCTGGGGCAAAAACGCGTGACCGTCAAACCTTTCTCCGGGGATCGCCACGAACAGCCCGCCCGGCCTGACTGCCCTGGAATCCGTACTCACCGAGGTGAATTCGGCGTCATTTCCCGACATCGTTCCCTGAACGATGCGGGCCGCTTCGGATAACATCAGCATGACAGACTCTCCAGCAGTTCCCGGACCAGCTCACGGTCGCTCAACCGCCTGGCCTGATCACCGGTAATCTGCCGCGTTTCATGGCCCTTTCCGGCCAGCAGAATCAGATCTTTGGCAGTGGAGGATTGAATCGCCTGCCGGACGGCCATTTTCCGGTCATGGATGACCGTCGGCTTGCTTTGCATGCCCTGCAGAATCTGCTCGACGATCCCCTCCGGCGATTCAAAACGGGGGTTGTCATCGGTGATAATGACACGGTCGGCCAGACGTTCGGCAATCGCCCCCATTTGCGGACGTTTTTCCTGGTCGCGGTCGCCGCCGCAACCAAACACCACAACCAGCTCGCCGCGGCACAGTGATTTAAGGGAATGCAACGCCTGTTCCAGCGCGTCCGGGGTATGGGCGTAATCCACCACGACACCCGGTTGCCGGGGGCGGTTGGTGAACAATTCCATCCGTCCCGGCGGCGCCGACAACTCCGGCATGATTTGTGCAATTTCTCCAACCCGATAACCCAGGCCGACCAACGCTCCAACCGCCGCCAGGACATTCAGTACATTGACCGCGCCGGTCAGGGCTGCCCGCACCCGCCCTGTATCCTCCTGATAATCCAGATCGAACTGAATTCCGCAGTCACTGATCTCAAGATTGCGAGGCGTCAGATCGGCATTTTCCAAACCATAGGTCAGGCAGCGCAGACCGCTTCTGTGTCTTTCGAGGTAGCGAACCAGGTTTTGTCCGAAAGCGTCATCGCTGTTGACGACCGCGGTCCTTAAGGATGGAAAATCGAACAATTTCCGCTTGGCCCGGCCGTATTCCTCCATGGAATGGTGATAATCCAGATGATCCTGTGAAAGATTGGTCAGGACAGCGATATCAAACTCAACGCCATTGACACGCCCCTGGTCAAGACCATGGGAGGAAACCTCGAGACTCACCGCGGCCATTTGCATGGAACGAAAATCAGCCAGCTGCCGATGCATCGAAATAACATCCGCAGTGGTTAAATCAGACATCCGCAGACTTCCGATTTTCCCGGTTCCGAGCGTACCCGAATAGCCGCAGGAAAGACCCAGCCGTTCCAGCGCCTGACCGATCAACCAGGCCGTAGTGGTTTTACCGTTGGTTCCGGTCACCCCGATCACCTTCAATGCGGAAGACGGATTGCGAAAACAGATGGACGCGATCCAGCCCAGTTTGTCTTGAAGGCCGTCAATTCCGATCAGCGGGACGCTTTCTCCGGGTTCCTCCCCAGACTCACTTTCATGAGTCTTGCATCCATGAATCTCGTAGTCCTGACTCTCATAGAGAACAGCCGACGCCTGGTGACGGAGAGCCTCGGGGATGTAGTCCCGCCCGTCGGCCCGCATCCCGGGCAGAGCGACAAACACATCGCCGCGCTCAACCCGCCTGCTATCAAGCTGCAATCGGCCAACCATCCGATCATCGACCGGATCCAACGCCGCAACCCCGGACAGTATCTCACTCAACCGGACATTGGCGATGGCGCCCTCCCGGCCGATTGTCTGATGTTCGATCGTGCAGCCCGGTCCCATCGCTCATACCTGATTCTTGTCAGCTTCGACCGAAACGATCCGGGACTGATCGACATCATCCGGCCTGATGTTGTACAGACGCATCATGTCGGACATCAACTTCGAAAAAACCGGCGCCGCAACATCGCCGCCATAATAAAACCGGCCTCTCGGATCATCAATCGAAACAACGGTTACAAACTTCGGATCAGAGATCGGACCAAGCCCGGCGAACAACGACACATACCGGTTGTTCTTGTAGTTTCCATCGATCAGCTTGTGAGTGGTTCCGGTTTTGCCGCCAATTCGATACTGGGCGATCCGGGCCTTCCGGGCCGTGCCTTTTGCAGTGGCGGCCTGCTCCAGCATTTCCCGGATCCTGAGCGCGGTGTCCGATTGAAACACTCTTTCCCCCCTGGCGCGGAACCCGGGCTCCTTGCGCTCCAGGGTAACCGGCAGCAATTCCCCGTCCGTGGCAAAAACCGTGTAAGCTCTCGCCAGTTGCAACGGAGTCGCCGAGAAGCCGTAACCGTATGCCATGGTCGCGTGTTCCATTTTCCGGGAGCGGCGTCTGAGAGCGCCCGGAGTCTCACCCGGCAAAGAACCCGCCAGTGAACCGAATCCGACACCCTGCAACGTGTCGAAAAGATCATCAAACGGCAGGGCAAGCGCAATTTTCGCGGATCCGATATTACTTGACTTCACAAGCACATCGAAAACCGACAACTCCCCATAGTCATGGATATCGCTGATAGTACGCCCCCCGACCCGCCAGGCGCCCGGCGAAGTATCGATCATGGTATCCACCCCGACCATTCCGCTCTCCAGCGCCATGGCAATGGTGAACGGTTTTGCCGTGGACCCCGGCTCCAGAATATCTGTCACGGCGCGATTCCTGAATATTCCGTTTTTCAGGGAACCCCGGTCATTCGGATTGAACTGGGGGGCGGTCACCATCGCCAGGATTTCGCCGCTGGGCACGGATAAAACCACTATACTGCCGCCTGCGGCGTCATGTTCGATCAACGCGGATGCCAGATACCTGCTGGCAAGCGACTGCAGTCTCTGGTCGATGCTGATCACAATGTCCCGGCCATGCTCGACCTGCCGCACGCTTTCCACTCTTTCGACATAACGCCCGCCCAGATTCTTGAGCACAAGCATCCGGCCTTCGCTACCCTTCAGTTCTTTGTTGAACGCCAGCTCCAGTCCTTCCTGGCCATTGCCGTCAATATCGGTAAATCCGATCAGATGGGCGCTGACCGGACCGCTCGGAAAATACCGTCTGTATTCCCTCCGCACATCCAGTCCGGGAGTCGGGGTCTGCATCACCCGCTCGACCACAGCGGGCGGCAGTTGCCGCTTGACATACATGAAATCGGAACTGGAAAATTTCCGACACTTGTCCTGCAGATGCTTTCTTGAGACACCCGTAGCTTCCAGGACTTTGTCCCAGGATGATTCCGAATTGCAGAACCGTCCGGGGTCTGAAACCAGGGAATACACCGGAGTGCTGACCGATAACGGCTGGCCGTTGCGGTCAAGAATACGCCCCCGCTCCGGGACAACAGTCACTTCCCTCAAGTAACGCATATCTCCCTGGGACTGAAGTTTTTCCCGTTCATAGGTTTGCAGGTAAACAACGCGAAGCGCAAGCACGACAAACACGACAATCATTCCCGCAAGCGCCAGATACTGACGCCAGATCAGCGAATCCGCAGAATCCGCGGGCAGTCTTTCTCTAACCGTCTGCCGATGCCCGGCTGTGTTTGAATATTTAATCACTCGCGTCCGCCTGTTGTCCGCTTATCGCTGACCGGGCGCTGCCATATACACAGTCACAATTTTTTCGGGGAGAGGCGGATGCATCCCCAATCGACTCCCCACACTGTCCGCAATGTTATGTCTGGTATTCCAGGTTGTTTTCTCGATCAGGAGTCGGCCCCACTCGGTTTTGAGTTGGCTAAGGCGATTATCAAGATCATGCAGATGAGCGAATACCAGTCGATTCTCATGGCGAACCGCGACCACCGCCAAAGCGCTGGAGATCACCAGAACCAGCAAAATGATCGAAAGTTTGTTGATTAATTGAAATTGTCCCACTTGAACAGCCTGTGAATAGCCCGCCTTATCCATGGGCGTGACCGGGGACGGCCTTGCGGGCAACCCGCATCACCGCGCTTCTCGCTCTCGGGTTTCTGCCGATTTCATCGGGCGCTGCCCGGACCGGCTTACCGACCAGGCTCAGCCTCGGATTCAGCATGTTACTGGTAACCGGAAGATCAGCGGGCCAGGGGTCCCCTTTCGACTGCTCGCGCAGGAACCGTTTTACCATTCGGTCTTCCAGGGAATGAAAACTGATGACAACCAGTCGGCCACCGGCCACCAGCGCGTCAAGAGCCTGAGGCAGGACGCTTTCGAGTTCCTGCAACTCCTGATTGACCGCGATGCGAATCGCCTGGAATGTCCGGGTGGCCGGATGCTTGTGCTTCTCTTTGACCGGCACGGCATCCGATACCAGTTTGCTGAGCTCGGCCGTGGTTCCGATATCCCCGCGCGAAAGCGCCTGCTTGATACTCCGCGCGATTCTCCGGGCAAATTTTTCTTCCCCGAAACGCTGCAGGGTTTTAACCAGTTCGTCTTCCTTTACCTGTTTCATCCAGTCAACAGCCGGGGTTCCTTCGGACTGGTCCATTCTCATGTCCAATGGTCCGTCATGGCTGAAACTGAATCCCCTTTCAGGCTGATCAAGCTGGGGAGACGATACCCCCAGATCAAACAGAATCGCGTCCACTTCCCCTAGCAGGTTTTTATCCCGCAGGATGTTCTTCAATCTGGAGAATGAGCTGTGAACCACTTCAATTCTCGGATCATCCCGCGAGAACTTTCTGGCGTGGGTGACCGCGTCCGCGTCCCGGTCAATCACGATCAGTCGGGCTGAGGCCGGCAGAACCTTCAACATTTCCCGCGCATGTCCGCCCCGCCCCCAGGTCGCGTCGACCACCACTTCCCGGTCGGAGAGATCAAGCGCCTGTACGACCTCCTTCAACAAAACGGGGACATGAGCTGGCGGCGGTATGTGATTCATAGCGAAAGCCGCTCCATCTCGACAGAAATGCCGTCTGAATCCAGATCTTCCCTGAGCCACTCAGCCCGGCGCGCATGCCACAGGCTCTCGCTCCAGATTTCGAATTTATTGCCCTGCCCCACCAGATAGATCTCTTTCGTCATCATCGCGAACTCACGCAGCGGGGAGGACAACAGAATTCGCCCGTTGCCATCCATATCGACATCAGAGGCATAACCAAGCAAAAAACGTTTCAGTTTCTGGTGACCCGGATCAAAGCTCGGCAGCGCAACCAGTTTTTCCTCGACCTTCTCCCATTCATCCATCGGGTATAGCCAAAGACAGTGCTCTCGGGTATTGTTCACGGTCACAACCATCTTTCCGTCACAACGGGTGATCAGATTGTCCCGATACCGGCTGGGGATGGCAAAGCGGCCTTTGCTGTCCAGATTAATCGAATTGGCGCCACGAAGCATGATTTTCGACCTGATTTTACCCACAAATCTCCACTTATCTCCACTATAAAAGGGATAGCGGTCGGATGTCAAGAAAAAATGACTGTTTTCAACTATCAAAACGGGCGAATTCGGCTCCCCTCCGGTTCCACAAAATCCGGGAAACGATCCATGATTTGTGGTTTAATCGGATTGGTCAAAACCACAATGAAACCAGGGGAAAATCCGGAAAATGAGCGCGAAAGAAATCATCAGGACCAAACGGGCGCCCGGCGCCATAGGCGCCTACTCGCAGGCGGTCAAAGCCGGCCGGACCGTGTATATTTCAGGGCAACTCCCTCTGCATCCGGATACCATGGAAGTGGTGGATACTTCTTTCGAAGCGGCGGCCCATCAGGTTTTCCGGAATCTGGCCGCGGTGGCGGAAGCGGCCGGGGGCAGTCTGGCAGACGCGGTAAAGCTCAACATCTCGATGACGAATCTGGAAAATTTCGCGGCGGTTAATGAGATCATGGCGCAATACGTCGCTGAACCCTGGCCGGCGCGGGCAGCCGTAGGCGTAGCCTCCCTGCCAAAGGGAGCTCCGATTGAAATCGAGGCCATCCTGGTACTGCCGTAACGGCGCAGACCACTACAGATCCGGTTTGAATTCCTCCAGCGTCGCGCCCCATCCTCTTCGATCACTTGCCGGCGTCGGCCCGCGAATCATTGTCAAACTGGAAAAAATGGGTATTTCCAGGCCGCAGGACCTGCTCTTCCATCTGCCTTTTCGCTATCAGGACAAAACACGCGTTACCCGGATAGCTGATCTTCAGAACGGCCATGAGTCGGTTATATTCGGCCAGATCCACTCGGTGGATGTCCGGTTCGGCAGACGCAGAAGCCTGTTGGTACGAGTAAACGATTCCTCCGCTTCGATTTTTCTTCGGTTTTTCCATTTCAGCCACAACCAGCAAAAGGGTTTTTGTGAAGGCGCCTGGATTCAATGCTATGGAGAAGCGCGCTGCGGTTATCAGGGCCTGGAAATGGTCCACCCGGAATACAAAATCTTCAACCAGCCCGGACAACCGGCGCTGGAGAAGACATTGACGCCTGTCTATCCGGCAACCGAAGGATTGGGGCAGAAAACGATCCGCAGACTGGTATCCACGAGTCTCGCCAATTACCGGCGTCAACTGTCGGATATGATTCCGCCGGAGCTTCAGGTCGAATTCGGACTAATGTCATTAACGAAGGCGCTGCAAACCGTCCACAACCCACCGGTGGATTGCGACGCCGATGCGCTGAAAGCGGGTATTCATCCGGCCTGCCAACGCCTGGCTCTGGAAGAACTGCTGGCTCACCAGCTCGCGTTTCACCGGCTTCGCCAGAAACGGCAACGGGAAAACGGCCCCCTGATTACCGATGCAGGCAAATCCTGGAGTTTGCTGAAGGATCGGCTCGACTTCGAATTGACCGGGGCGCAAATTCGGGTGATTAAAGAGATTCAGGAGGATCTGTGCAGGAAATATCCGGTAATGCGCCTGGTTCAGGGGGATGTGGGGTCGGGCAAAACCATCGTCTGCGCCGCCGCCGCCCTGCAGGCCATTGACAGTGGTTATCAGGCAGCGCTGATGGCTCCCACCGAACTGCTCGCGGAACAACACCGAAAAACGTTTTATCAGTGGTTGGAGCCACTGAACATCGACATGGAGTGGTTAACCGGGAAACTGACCGCGGCGAACCGCAGAAAAGCGCTGTCACGGATTGCCGGCGGTGAAGCGAAAATGGTTATTGGCACCCATGCATTATTTCAGGAATCCGTCGAATTCAACAAACTCGGCCTGATCATTGTCGATGAGCAGCACCGCTTCGGGGTTGATCAAAGACTGGCGATGCGCGGCAAGGGTACTTTCCGGGATACCGCGCCCCACCAGATTGTGATGAGCGCAACGCCGATACCCCGCTCACTGGCTATGATCCTGTATGCCGATCTCGATATATCAAACATTGATGAATTACCGGCCGGCAGAAAACCGGTGACCACAGTGGCGTTGCCGGACACCCGACGGCGTGAAGTGGCGGACCGCATCCGGTCCAACTGCCGCAACGGACTGCAGGCGTACTGGGTCTGCCCGTTGATCGAGGAGTCCGATAAACTGCAGATCCAGACGGCCACAGAGACCTGCGCGGCCTTGCGGGCCCTGTTGCCCGAACTCCGTATCGAGCTGATCCACGGGCGATTGAAGTCCAAAGAGAAAGAATCCATCATGCACAGGTTCGACCAGGGCCTGATTGACCTGCTGGTGGCGACCACAGTAATCGAAGTGGGCGTGGATGTCCCCAACGCCAATCTGATGATTATTGAAAACGCGGAAAGGCTGGGGCTGGCGCAACTTCACCAGTTGCGCGGGCGAGTCGGGCGAAGCGCAGACCAGGCCTCCTGTGTGCTGCTGTATCAGGCCCCACTGGGCGCCATCGCGAAAGAGCGTCTGGGCATCCTGCGCAGCGCCAATGACGGATTTGAAATCGCCCGCAAGGACCTGGAACAAAGAGGCCCCGGGGAGCTACTCGGGACACGGCAGACCGGGATTCAGCAAATGCGGATTGCGAACATCGTCCGGGACCGGGCAATGATCCCCCGGGTCGAACTGATTTCCCGGAAGTTGCGCGAGCAACATCCGCACCGGGCGGGCGCCCTGATATCGAGATGGATTCACAACAGTGAACAATATGCCGACGTATAACCTGAAATGAAACCGGGAGTTTTTTCAGCCTGCATCCAGTTAACGCGCCTGGATCGGTCGATTGGCACATTTTTGCTGCTTTGGCCTACGCTATGGGCATTATGGCTTGCCGGGCAAGGCTCCCCCGACCCGGATATCGTCCTTGTCTTTATCCTCGGCACGGTGGTCATGCGGGCGGCGGGGTGCATTATCAATGACTATGCGGACCGCAATCTCGACCCCCATGTCGAAAGAACCAGACACCGCCCTCTCGCCAGCGGCGCCCTCAGCGTCCGGACGGCCCTGGTTTTATTCGCGGTCCTGATCCTGATCGCTTTCGGCCTGATATGGTTGCTCAACCCGCTTACCCGTTATCTGTCCATTATCGCGGTGACTCTCGCCACACTGTATCCCTTTTCCAAACGGGTTACTCATTTCCCGCAATGCGTGCTTGGGCTGGCGTTCTCGATGGGCATCCCGATGGCTTACGCCGCGTTGACCGGGACTCTCCCCCTGCAGGCCTGGGTCCTGTTTCTCGCCAATTTTCTGTGGATCGTCGCCTATGATACCCAGTATGCAATGGCGGACCGGGATGATGATCGGGTGATCGGCATCAAATCAACCGCCATCGCGTTCGGAAATTATGATAATCTGGCCGTCGGTATACTGCATCTTGCGGCCCTGACCATTATTGGCCTGATCGGATGGCAAAGTCATCTGTCCTGGCATTTTTACCTGTTTCTGGGGGTTGCGGCCGGACTTGCCGTTTACCAGCAATATTTATGCAAGGACCGGGATTCACAGAAATCCCTGTCCGCGTTTTTGAATAACAACTGGATAGGAGCGGCGGTCTGGTGCGGTTTGGTCCTGGGCCTGATGAAGCCCGTTTAACCCTTTCCCGACCGTCTGATCATGAGAAAAATCCAGCCGATCAATCACTGCACTTTCTGTGGCAATAAAGTGACCTTCGAGATCCCCGAGGGAGATAATCGCCCGCGGCATCTGTGCCGGCGCTGCGGTCAGATCCAGTATCAGAACCCGAGAATCGTGACCGGTTGCATCCCGGTCTGGGAGGACCGGATTCTCTTGTGCAAAAGAGCGATAGAACCGCGCCTGGGGTACTGGACAATTCCGGCCGGATTCATGGAAAATGGTGAAACTATTGAACAGGGAGCCATGCGGGAGACCTGGGAGGAAGCTTGCGCGAAAGTCGTCAATCCGTCCCTTTACCAGATCTACAATGTGACTTCAGTGAACCAGATATACATGCTGTTCCGGGCGGAACTGGACGGACCGGGTCGATTCGGCATCGGCCAGGAAAGCCTGGAAGTGGAACTGGTGGAAGAGTCCCACATTCCCTGGGATGAAATCGCATTCAAGGTCGTCCACAACACATTGGAACGATTTTTGAAAGAACGTGGACAAGGTCGGTTTGAATTCCGGATCGACACCATTTAGTCAATCTCGAACTATATTCACAATCTGTTCCATGTTCTAACAAAAACATTATAAGTGATTGATTACAGAAGAATTACACAGCATTTTTCGAAATCTCAACGAAGTTATGCACAATGCTGGCCTTCATTTTCGCAGACTTCGTTTATATTCATAATCTCCCATAGACTTCAATACTTCATCTATAAATTATTGTTTTAATTGACTTACCCTGAGAAAACCAAAGACAGGGCGATTCCTGTCCACCAACCATGATCACTTCGTCGAATCCGGCTCCGGGCACATTATCCACAAAGTTATCCACAGATTTTGTGAACAACCTGATCACTCACCTCCCCGCTTGTCGATTCACGGACGGACATGGCTTCGACTTCACCTGACCATTTCGGGCCCGATAATCCTGCAGTGGCCGAAAAAGACTCCCTCGACGAACCAGTCCGCCGGATTCAAATCGCTGTCCCTGTGCCGTTAAGACAGGTATTCGACTATCTGAGTCCCGAACCGGTAGCTCCGGGCAGCCGCGTCCTGATCCCTTTTGGCATGAAATCCAGCCGCTCCGTGGTCGGAGTGGCGCTGTCATCCGGGTCCGGCGCAAACAGAAACATCAGACTCAAGACGATTGAACGCATACTGGATAACATCCCTGTTTTCACGGACAGTATGATCGGATTACTACTTTGGGCGGCGGATTATTACCACCACCCGGTCGGCGAGGTATTCCAGGCCGCGACCCCGGTCAAGCTGCGGTCGGCGGTCGGGATTGAAAACCCGCTCCGGGAAATCCGCTACCGCCGGACCACCCGCCTGAGTATGCCCGAGATCGACAAATTGCTGGAAAGAGCGCCGAAGCAACAGCAGTTGTTTCGACTGTTCAGCGATTCATCCGAATACTCACTAGCGCAATTGACAGACGCCATGGCAACAACATCCGCCAGTATTCACCGGGTCTTGAAGACTCTGCTGGAGAAAGGAATCATTGAACGGCGTGAAAGACGCGCCCTGCCGGGTGAATATCCGGTCACCAGATTTCAGGGCAGATTGACGGACGAACAGCAGACCGCGGTGGACAGCGTGGTCGCGTCATTCGGCCAATACCGCTCATTCGTCCTGCATGGCATCACGGGCTCCGGTAAAACCGAAGTGTATCTGCAAATCGCGCAACAATGCCTGAAAGGCGGCCAACAGGTCATGGTCCTGATCCCGGAAATCGCCCTGACCCCCCAGTTACTGGAAAGATTCAGATCAAGACTTGGAGAGGGAGTCACCGTGATCCACTCAGATCTGAGCGGGCGGGAGCGATACACAAGCTGGTGGCGCGCGCGCACAGGCGCGGCCAGCGTGATCATCGGCACCCGTTCCGCGGTCTTCACGCCGATGAAACGGCCTGGATTGATCATCATTGACGAAGAACATGACCATTCCTATAAACAACAGGACGGATTCCGCTATCATGCCCGCGACCTCGCAATCAAACGGGCGAGCATGGAAAACATACCGATCCTGCTGGGTTCCGCCACCCCTTCAATGGAGTCGATCCACAATGTGGAAACAGGCAAACACCGCCTGCTCAAACTGAGCCGAAGGGCAGGCAGCGCCAAACTGCCTGAAATCGAGTGGATCGATTTGCAAAAACATCCACAAAACGACGGCCTCACTCCGCAATTACTGGAAGCGGTCCGGACAGAGATTAACAACGGATATCAGGTCATCCTGTATATCAACCGGCGCGGATTTGCAGCCGTTGCCGGATGCGCCCGTTGCGACTGGAAGGCCAGATGCGACCGTTGCGACGCCTGGCTGACATTTCACCAGACAACCAATACACTACGGTGCCATCACTGCGGTCGGATTGCCCGCCCCGAATCCCGGTGCCCGGAATGCGACCATTCACTGTTCTACCACGGGGCGGGCACCCAGAGACTGGAAGAGGTTCTGAAGCGGCAATTACCCGATGCCCGGATCGTTCGATTCGATAGCGACGAGATCACCAGCCGCTCAAGACTGGAGAAAATCCTGTCGGAAATCAGGCAGGGAAATATGGACATTATTGTCGGCACCCAATTGATTTCCAAAGGGCATGATTTTCCACGCGTCACTCTGGTTGGCATTGCGGCTCCTGACCAGGGGTTGTACAGCACGGATTTTCGGGCGCCTGAATACCTGTTCCAGCAACTGGTCCAGGTCGCCGGTCGCGCCGGACGCGACCAGCTTCCCGGCAAGGTAATCATCCAGACCGCCCATCCGGAGAACCCTTACCTGAAGCTGGCTCTGGGGCATGATTATTCCGGCTTCCACCAGCTCTGCCTGCAACAAAGGGAAGCTGCCGGATTTCCGCCTTTTGGATTCATCGCGCTGTGGCGGGCCGAATCCGCCCGCCCCGGCGCCGCCATTCAATTCCTGCAGGACATCCGTCAAATCGGCTGGGATATCCGGGAAAACCGCCGTCACCGGGAAGTGGAAATCATGGATCCGGTCAGTTCGCCGATGGAAAAACTCGCGGGACGGTATCGGGCGCAATTGCTGGTAAAGAGCCATCGTCGAAAACCGCTGCATGATTTGCTTTCATTATGGCTCCGTGAAATCGAAACCTCCGCGCAAACCCGCAAAGTCAGATGGTCGCTGGATGTGGATCCGACTGAAATGTACTGACGGAAATGGTTTAGAATTACTTCATATCAACCTCACACAGCTTAAGACCCATAATGCAGCTTCATATTACTCAACCGGATGATTGGCATGTTCATCTGCGCGATGGGGAAATGCTGAAAAGAGTGGCGCCCTATACCGCATCGCAGTTCAAACGGGCCCTGGTCATGCCTAATCTGACTCCGCCGGTCACAACGGTGGAACAGGCCATGGGTTATCGCCAGAGGATTCTGGAATCATTACCCGAAAACAGCGCATTCGACCCCAGGATGAGCCTCTATCTGACGGACCATACGCCGGTGCAAGAGGCGCTCAAGGCCGCCCGCAACCCACATATTGCCGGATTCAAACTGTATCCCGCCGGAGCGACCACCCATTCGGATTCCGGAGTCACCAAAATCGACCGCGTCATGGGTGTGCTCGAAGCGATGGCGCAGAACCGCGTCATCCTTCAGGTTCATGGAGAAGTAACCGACAGTCATATTGATATCTATGACCGGGAATCGGAATTTATCGACCAGATACTGGCTCCGCTGCACCACGAACTGCCCGACCTCAAATTCGTACTGGAGCATATCACAACCAGCCAGGGCGTCGAATTCGTCCGCGGCAGCAGCTCCTGTGTCGCCGGCACCATCACTCCCCATCATCTGATGTTCAACCGGAACCAGATGTTTGAAGGCGGAATCCGGCCGCACTTGTATTGTCTGCCGGTATTGAAACGGGAAACCCATCGACTGGCGCTGCTTGACGCCGCGACCAGCGGAAACCCCTCGTTCTTCCTGGGTACGGACAGCGCCCCGCACAGCCGCGCCTCTAAACAAAGCGATTGCGGCTGCGCCGGGATATTTTCAGCCAACGCGGCGATTGAATATTACGCGGAGATTTTTGACCAGGCGGGCCGCATCGACAGACTGGAAGGATTCGCCAGCCATTTCGGCGCTGATTTTTATGACCTGCCCAGAAACTCTGGAAAAATCACCCTGACCCGGCAAGCGCATCCAATCCCTTCGATCATTCCGGCCAGCAATCAGGAAAAATCGGATGATCTGACGCCGTTGCTCGGCGGTTCCGTGATTCACTGGAAACTGACCAAAACCACCGAAAGCTGATCAACGGTTGCGCGGAACCGCTATCCGGCGCATTGCCGGGAGAATCAGAGCCGGTCTTCGAAAATTTCGATCTCGGCGCCGTCACGCAGCGACCGCTGAAAAACGCTGAACGCTCCCACTCCATCGCGAACCAGCAAACGTTGCCGTAACTCGTCCTTTTCCTCCTCGTCGGCGTTGTCCAGATTGCCCGACTGCACATCCTCGAGAACATACAGGACATAATCACCATTGTCGAGCGCCACTCCGCCGAAATCAGCGCCGCCGGCTGACCTTGAATGAGAGAAGACCGCGTCACCCAGCAACCATAATTCATCCGGGATGTCTGACCGGCGCTCCGCCAGTTGATGGCTTTCAAGACTCCGGGCCGTCATGGTCTGTTCCCATGATTCCAGACTCCTGTCCCCCGATTCCAGTTCGGACAACAAACCCAGGCCAAGTTCCAGCGCCGCGTCCCGCGATTCCTCGAAATGAATCGCGTCAATCACTTCCTGTCTGACCATTTCCAGAGACCGCACGGCAGCTGGCCTGTAACCGGTTTTGTACACGGCAACCAGTTTGTCAAAACCGATTTCAATCGCGGGACTGAGCAGGCCTTCATTCAACACATCCTCGGAGAACGCGGCCTGCCGAACCGCGGCTTCCGAAGCGATGCCGCCGCCATGGTCCGCGCTGAACCAATCACTCGACAGAATCTCAAGGCCCAGATCCTCCGCTACAATCGCAATGTCATCCGGGTTTTCAAATACCAGGCTCTTGAATGATTCAGCGAGTTCGTCGAACAGATTCTCCGCCTGATTTTTTCTGACTTCCGCTTCCACTTCATCGCGGACATCAGCCAGCGGCTTTTGTACGCTTTCCCGCAACTGGTCGAGTTTGATGATATGGTATCCAAATTGAGTTTCAACCGGACCTGCAATCTCACCCTCGACCATCCCGTAAACCGCGTCCTCAAACGGCTTGACCATCTGGCCCCGCGTAATCGTGCCGAGGCCCCCCCCGCTTTGCGCGGACCCGGCGTCATCGGAATATTCCGCCGCCAGCGCGGAAAAATCAGCGCCCCGTCTGACCCGCTCCAGCAATTCGTTCGCCTTATCGAGTTTCTGCTGTCTTTCCTCATCCGTTGAGGATTCATCCACACTGATCAGGATGTGGCTGGCCTGCCGGGCTTCCGGGGTAATATAGCGGCCCATGTTTTCTTCGTACAGGGTCTGGATTTCATCTTCGGACGGCTGCGCGGAAGCAGACAGCGATTCCATGCCCAACTCTATGAAATCCACCTTGACCTCGGCTTCGGAACGGAACCGCTCCAGGTTGCTGTCGTAGTAATCCTGAATCCGGGCGTCACTCACACTGACCGGGTCAAGGGATTGCCCCGCCTCGATAATCGCGTATCGGGCGCTGCGTGTCTGTCCCTGCAGTTGCAATATCCGGTCCAGCTCCGGCTCAATGTAGAACGAGGATCGACTGATGCCCTCGATCAGTTGGCTGATCATGCTGTTGGCGCGCTGGTATTCTTCAAACTGCCGGGGGGTATAACGATTCGCGCTCAGTATCTGCTGGTAGAGTTCCGTATCAAACCGGCCGTCAGTCTGGAATGAAGGGTGGTTGCGGATGATCTCTTCCAGGTGGCTGTCGCCAAACCGGAAATTATTCTCGGAGGTATATTCGAGCAATAACCGATTGTCGATCAAATTGTCGATAACCTGTTGCTTGATTCCGAGGTCTTCGAGCAGTTCCGGGGTAATACTCCGGTTGAACTGCCCGGCCAGTTGCTGACGCCGTTGACTCAGATCCTGTTGATAGTCGTAGACTGAAATCTCCTCTCCATTCACCCTCGCCGCCGGAATTTCACTACCTCCCTCGAAATAGGAATTGATCCCCCACAGCGCGAAAGGGATGGCGATCAGACCGACGATCACCCAGGCCAACCAACCGGTGGCGCGCTCACGAATCGCTACCAGCATTGCAAAACCACCCTTTTCTCTGTCTTCAAAATTGATCCCGGGTCCAGACCCCGGAAAACACGAGTATCAAAAACCCGTGTTTCCCACAATGGAATGGCGGAGCGGACGGGACTCGAACCCGCGACCCCCGGCGTGACAGGCCGGTATTCTAACCAAACTGAACTACCGCTCCTGGAAACTTGGTGGGCGCTGCAGGGATCGAACCTGCGACCCTCGCCTTGTAAGGGCGATGCTCTCCCGGCTGAGCTAAGCGCCCGGGGAAAAGATGCGCTAGTCTACGGCATCTCTGAGCGCTTTGCCAGCCTTGAATTTAACCACTTTCGCGGCCGCTATCTGTATGGTTTCTCCAGTCCGCGGATTGCGACCTGATCGAGCTGCCCGGTCAGAGACAGAAAAAGCCCCGAAACCAATTAACGATACAGACTCCCCGTCCGCCAGCGCAGATTCAATTGACTGGAAAACAGCGTCCACCGCGTTTCCCGCATCTGATTTGGACAAATTCGCACGTGCAGCCACTGCATCTGTTAATTCAGTTTTGTTCATGTCACCAGTTTCCTCTCTTAATATAAAGTTCAAAATTCTCCGGGTCTGCAACGGGATTAAACACCCCGGAAAACCCGATTGATTATCATTACTTCTGATTGTCGCTGCTTCAACCGCTCCCGGCAACGCAAAATTAGTGAGCGGCTTCCCTGAACTGCCCGTGTCACAATTTAATCACAAATAGACTCGTCTTAAAAGTCATTGAACAAAAATTTCCCGTCAATTCCCGGGGAATGGCAACTCAATGGGCCGTAACGCCCGACTGGGTTTCCTCCGACTTCAACCGTTTTTCTTTCGCGGATTCCGGTTTGCCTTCGATTTCATCATCGGGGAGCGCTTCCGGAGCATGCTCCAGCGCAAGCCCAATCACTTCATCAATCCAGTTAACCGGCTTTATATCAAGATTCTGCCTGACTTTTATCGGAATCTCCTGCAAATCCCGGACATTCTCGTATGGAATAACCGCCGTCCGGACGCCGGCGCGATGAGCGGCCAGCAGCTTTTCCTTCAACCCGCCAATCGGCAGCACTTCTCCGCGCAAGGTGATCTCCCCGGTCATGGCAACCGTGGACAACGCGGGAATACCGGTCAGCGCGGATACAATGGAGGTACACATACCCACCCCGGCGCTCGGACCATCCTTCGGTGTGGCGCCCTCCGGGACGTGAACATGAATATCCTTTTTTTCGTAAAACGAGGAGTCGATGCCCCACTGCCTGGAACGGCTGCGTACGACACTGATCGCGGCCTTGATGGATTCCTGCATGACATCGCCGAGTTTTCCGGTATATAAATGCTTGCCCTTGCCCGGCATGACGACGGCTTCGATAGTCAGCAGTTCGCCCCCCACCTCGGTCCAGGCCAATCCGGTAACCTGGCCGACCTTGTTGTGTTTTTCGATTTCGTTCCTGCGGAATCGCTTCACGCCCAGATACTTTTCGAGGTTGCCGGGAGCGATATGCACCTTTTTTGTGGATTTCTTCAATAAAAGCTCTTTCACCACCTTGCGATAGATCTTGGATATCTCACGCTCCAGATTCCGCACCCCCGCCTCACGTGTGTACGATTTGATGATCTCTTTCACCGAATTGGTTGAAATCAGCGCCTCACTTTCCTTCAGCCCATTATTGTTGCGCTGCTTCGGCAGCAGGTAGAGATTGGCGATTTCGAGTTTCTCCTCATCCGTGTAGCCGGAAATTCGGATGACCTCCATCCGGTCCAGCAGCGGGCCGGGAATGTTCAGGGTATTGGCGGTCGCGATGAACATGACGTTGGAAAGGTCATAATCCACTTCGAGATAATGGTCCCCGAACTTGTGATTTTGTTCAGGGTCCAGCACTTCGAGCAGCGCCGAAGACGGATCCCCCCTGAAGTCCATCGACATCTTGTCCACCTCATCCAGCATGAACAACGGATTCCTGGTTTTCACCTTGGCCAGATTCTGAATGATCTTGCCCGGCATGGACCCGATATAGGTTCTCCGGTGGCCGCGAATTTCCGCTTCGTCGCGCACGCCGCCAAGAGACATTCGGATAAACTTCCGGTTGGTCGCCCTGGCGATCGACTCACCGAGAGAGGTTTTCCCGACACCGGGCGGACCGACCAGACACAGAATCGCCGACCTGGATTTCTTCACCCGTTTCTGTACGGCCAGATACTCAAGGATGCGGTCTTTCACCTTCTCCAGCCCATAATGATCGTCATCCAGCGTCTTCTGCGATTTCATCAGGTCCCTGGAAATCCTTGAACTCGCCTTCCAGGGCACGGCCAGCAACCAGTCTATATAATTTCTGACTACAGTCGCTTCAGCCGACATCGGAGACATCATTCTCAGCTTTTTCAACTCCCCTTCGGCTTTCTCCATCGCCTCGCGAGGCATGCCCGACTGCTTGATTTTCGTCGCCAGTTCATCACTTTCGCCAGCGCCGCCATTCTCATCAATATCACCGAGCTCCTTTTGAATGGCCTTGATCTGTTCGTTCAGATAATACTCGCGCTGGCTTTTTTCCATCTGCTTCTTGACGCGAGTCCGGAGCCGTTTCTCGATCTGCAGCAAATCAATCTCGGAATCCATCACGCCCAGAATATGTTCCAGCCGCTCCCAGGGATCGAAAATCTCGAGAATTTCCTGCTTCTCCTCGTTTTTCAGATTCAGATGCGCCGCAATGGTATCCGCGACCCGACCGAGATTATCAATACCATTCAACGAGGTCAGGATTTCAGGAGGAATCTTGGAATTCAGCTTGACGTACTTCTCGAACTCGGCCGTCACCATCCGTAGCAACACATCCGATTCCCGGCTCGTGATCACCCGGTCCTCCATCAGATCAATTTCAGCAATGAAGCACTCAGCTTCCGGGGAGCGTCCACTGACATATCGAATAACCCGGGCGCGCCGCTCGCCTTCCACCAGCACCTTGACTGCCCCATCCGGCATTTTCAGCATCTGCAGTATCGAAGCCACCGTGCCGGCATCATAAATATCCTGAATCCCGGGGTCATCCTGATCTGCCGCTTTTTGCGCGACCAGCACGATATTCTTGCCGCTCTGCATCGCAAGTTCCAGAGCTTTTATGGATTTCGCCCGACCCACGAACAACGGGATCACCATGTGAGGAAAAACCACCACATCCCGGAGCGGCAATACTGGTAGCGCTAGCGCTTCTTTGAAAGTCGGATCAGTCATTTTCAGTTTTCAGCAAGTGAGCCCAAGGATAACACAATTACAATCCGCGATGACTGCCTTTTGATCCGGCCTTCAGGACAATTTCATCGACAAGCCCGATAGGCCCGACTCACCGTACCTCCACGCCAAACTGCTCAGCAACTTCGACAAATCCCTGCCAGAGGTACAATGCGAACCCCCGTGGAATCAATATTTCATAGCCCGCTGACGACCGCCACAGGGTCACCCCGACATGGTGTATGGCCGAAGAGGCCACCGAGCCGACCGGGAACGAGGCTTCGCGCAGGTCAAGCGGCAGGAACCGATTGAGAAATTCCGGCGCGTCCGGTCCGGTAATCCGGAGCCGGGTCCGGGAATGTGAAATATCGAGCGTGGTTCCCTGTTCCGCATCCAGTTCCGGCGCCTGAATGCCGGACAACCACCACTTCAACGGCTCGACACGCAGCGCAGAGCCTGTGTCCGACGAAACAGACCAGCGCGGCGCCGGCGCCTGATCGACCCCGACCGCGTCCTCGACCCACTTTTCAACCGCATCCACCGTATCCGGCCACGCCGCGACCTGATGCAATACCAGGCCGGGAATTTCCTGAAGAACAACCCCCGGCTCACCGTCAGCGCCCAGAGCGCCGAATTTACCGACATCGTAATACCCAGCCAGCGCCGACGCCCGCGGCGGGTCAGCCTGGTCCACCCGCTCAACCATACATTCTCTCCCCGTCCGGGTCATACATGTGCGGTGAAATAATTTCCACCTCGACGTTGCCCTCGCGTACCGGATCGGCGGCAATCACCCTTTTATCCTTCCAGGCCGCCACTCCCCCTGAAATGAATCCCAGGCCAATCCAGCCCCCCATGGACGGTGAATGGGTAACCGCGGTTATCCAACCCTCCCCCAACCCGGAAACCTTGTCCCCGGCACACAATATGGCGCCCGCATTGAAGGTCTGACTGGCGTCCCTGGGCTTGATACCCACCAGTTTCGGGCGGTCTTCGCGCATCAGTTCGGGGCGGGTCCGCAGCGCGCTGCCGATAAATGACTTGTTCGGCGACGCCATTCTACCAAGACCGGCATCGTCTATGGTGACCCGGCCATCCAGTTCGACACCAGTGACATGGCCCTTTTCGGTCCGCATCGCGCCCAGCGCTTCGGTCCCGTACAGACAGCCGCCAAGCGGCTCGGCGGCGGCCCACAGCAGGTCCATCGCCGCCAGGGCATAATCCGACGGCACATAAACCTCGAACGCCATCTCACCGGAAAAGCTGATGCGGGCAATCCGGCAGGGAATTTCTCCCACCAGGGTCGTCTCGATCACCCCCATGAACGCCAAGCGGTCATTGGACACGGTTTCAGCCTGCATGACACAGCTTTCCAGAACATCCCGTGAACGGGGGCCGGCCACGGCGCAACCCGCCCATTGCTCGGAAACAGAAGTCACGTGGACCCGCAGGTCCTGCCAGCGAGTCTGCAGCAACTCTTCCAGAAACACCATCACCCTGGCCGCGTGCGCGGTCGTCGTGGTCATGAAATACTCGGTTTCGGCAAGGCGCCAGGTCGTTCCATCATCCATGACCAGTCCGTCATCCCTCAGCATGATGCCGTATCTCGCCTTGCCGACAGGCAGCTTGGCAAACGGATTGGTGTAGATACGATTGAGAAATTCGGTCGCGTCCGGGCCTTGCACGGCAATCTTGCCCAAAGAAGTCACATCGCACAGACCAACACAGTTGCGGGTGGTTTCAGTCTCCCGGATATACGCCTCACTGATTCCTTCCCCCTTCCGCGCAAAATACCAGGGGCGATGCCACAGCCCCGCCATGGTCATCGTGGCGCCGCGGCCGAGATTCCAGTCGTGCATTGGCGTGCGGCGCAACGGCCTGAAGTGTTCCGCCACATTCCTGCCGCTCAGCGCGCCAATCGAAACCGGAGTATAAGGGGGCCTGAAAATGGTTGTGCCGACTTCCGGAATATCCTTGCCGAGCGCTTCCGCCATCAGCGCCAGACCGATGATATTGCCGACCTTGCCACCGTCGGTCGCCATCCCCAGTGTGGTATATCGTTTCAGGTGCTCAACCGAGACAAAACCCTCCTTGTGCGCGAGGCGCACGTCATCGGTGGTTACGTCATGCTGTGGATCAACCAGGCTTTTCTGCCGGCCTTCCGGCGCCCTGACCTCATACAACGGCTGAATCGGGTTGATCCAGCCACCGGCTTTGGGCGGTGTTCTGCGGCGTGTCGAGCAGCCGAGTTGACGGGCCGCCCTGGCGCCTGCCGAATGACCCGAAACCAGGCAGGCATCCGTATTCCATACGCCGGCCGCGGCTCCGGCCATGTAGATCGGCTCACTACACACAGGCGCGATGAAACACGCCTGTTCCTGATTCCAGACCGGCTTCACGCCGCGATGCGACATCAGGTTGATTACCGGCGACCATCCGCCGGAAACCAGCGCCAGATCACAGGGTTCCGACCCCTTCATGATCCAGCCGGATTCGGCCACCGCCGCAATGTCCAGCGACTGGATACAACCGGAGCCACGCGCCCTCCCCGGAGCGCACCGTGTATCCAACCCGACGCCGCTGTCACCCAGCAGCGCCATCATCGACTCAGGGACCACAGTCCGCACATCATGCAGCGTCACGCTCGCCCCGGCCCGTGAAAGCGCCGCCGCCGATGGATAAGCGGAATCGTTGTTGGTCGCGACTACAATTCTCTGCCCCGGCAAAATACCATAACGGTTCAGATAGGCAACGCCTGCGCTTACGGTCATCACGCCGGGCAGGTCATTGTTGCCAAACGCAACCTGCCGCTCGATGGCGCCGGTCGCCAGAATGGTCTGGCGGGCGCGGACCGTCCAGAATCGCTGGCGGGGACTGTGCGGATCCGGTTTCGCGATATGGTCGGTCACTCTTTCCAGCAGTCCCGCGGTACCGTAATCATACAGGCCGAAAACAGTGGTCCGTGTCATCACCCGCGCGCCGGCCTTTTCCAGTTTCGCGATCAACCCGGCCCGCTTCTTTTCGGATTCGCTGTCGGAGCGGTTCAGGAAATCCCCACCCAACTCGCAGTCCTGTTCGACCAGCAGCACATCAAGCCCGGCTTTGGCGCAGACCAGCGCGGCAGACAGACCCGCCGGCCCCGCCCCCACCACCAGAACATCGCAAAAACCGTGCGCGTGATCATAACTGTCCGGGTCGGGTTCTCTTGATGCCGTACCCATGCCGGCGGCCCTGCGGATGATTTTTTCACACTGCATCCAGAAACCGGCGCCGCCGCCCCAGTTTTTCGGCAAGCCCCTGATTCGAGGCCCCATGAATGTCTTGTAATAGAATCCGGCGGAGAAAAACCGGCTGAACAGGTTGTTTACCGAGCCGATATCATAGCGCACGCTGGGCCACGCGTTCTGGCCGGTCGCCACCAGCCCCGGATACAACTCCTGCATGGTCGCCTTCACATTCGGATCCTGCCGGGCGCCCTCGCCGATGGTCACAATGGCGCCGGACTCCTCGACACCGGCGGACATGATGCCGCGAGGACGATGATATTTGAAGCTCCGGCCCAATACCATCTGGTTATTGGCCAGCAGCGCGGAAGCCAGGGTATCACCGGCCAATCCGGTCATGTTTTTCCCGTCCCAGGAGAACCGGATCTTTTTTTCGCGATTGACGCGGCCCCCTTCAGACAGTCTTTCCGCAGTCATGATTCAGATTCCGGGGGCGTTGCGGGGCGCTTCGCCAGTACTTCGGCGAATCCGTCATGGGCAGGGCGTACAGACTGGATCTGATGCGTCAGGGTATCGCGCTCCACAATCAGCCACATACGGCATCCATTAACGTGGTGCCAGGTTTCAGACTGCATACCCCGAATATTGTCACGCAGAAAAACCGCTTCATACCACTCGTCCGCCCCGGCGTCGAGTTCAGGCCAGACCACCGAAGCGTCGCCTCCATAGCTGAATTCAGAGTGATCGCGCGCTCCGCAAAACGGGCAATGGATTCTGATCATGATCGCAGCCTCAACCGTGCAGTTTCGGATCCGGACCGGCGCCGCGTTCATCAATAATGATGCCGCGCCTGAACCGCTCGAGATTAAAATGCTCAATCACCGGGGCGGGCCTGTCGTTGGCGATCAGATCGGCAAAATACCAGCCGGAAGCGGGACTCGCCTTGAATCCGCCATAGTTCCAGCCGGCATTGAGATAGAGATTGCTGATCGGGGTTTTGCAGATGAAAGGCGAACCGTCCATCGACATGTCCATTACCCCCGCCCAGTGCCTGAGCAGGCGAATCCGTCCGAGGCAGGGCAGAATTGAAGTCGCGCACTCCGCCACATCCTGGACAATCGGCAGGTTGCCCCGCTGGGAGTATGACTTGTACCAGTCCAGGTCGCCGCCGAACACCATACCGCCCTTGTCCGACTGCGATATGTAAAAATGCGCTCCGCCCACCCCGAACACCACCACATGATCAAGCAGAGGCTTGATCGGTTCGGAAACGAAGGCTTGCAACAGATGCGTTTCGACAGGCAGCTTGCCCAGCCCAGCCATCTGCCAGAGCCGGGAAGTGTTCCCGGCCACCGCGAACCCCACCTTTTTCGCCGCTATGGCGCCTCTGGATGTTTCCAGCGCAGTAACCTGCCCATCCACACGGGTCACTCCGGTAACTTCACAATTCTGGATAATATCGACCCCCTGCATATCCGCCGCGCGGGCGTAACCCCAGGCCACCGCGTCATGGCGGGCGTTACCGGCGCGCTTTTGCACCGCGGCGCCGACAATCGGGAAACGGGCATTCTCATAATTCAGATGGGGGATTTTCTTCTTCAGGGTCGCCAGATCCCAAAGCTCGCCGTCCGAGCCGGTCAAGCGCATCGTATTGTATCGTCTCGCGGCGCCGTCTCGGGCAGCGGGGGTATGCAGGAGGGAGACATGATGTCGTTGGGAGAACATCACGTTGTAGTTCAGTTCATGACTCAGGTTTTCCCATAACTCGAGCGAATGCTCATAAAACGCGCGGTTGCCCGGCATCATGTAATTGGAACGGACAATCGTCGTGTTTCTGCCTGCGTTGCCGCCGCCGAGCCATCCCTTGTCCAGCACCGCGACATTGCGGATGCCATGATTCCGGGCCAGATAGCAGGCAGTCGCCAGACCATGCAACCCGGCGCCCACGATTACCACATCGTATGCTTTCTTGGGTTCCGGGTCACGCCATTGACGGCTCCACCCCTTTTGGCCGTTCAATCCGTTTTTAAACACCGCCCACGCGGAATAACGAGTCATGCTCTAAATCTATCTCTTACTGAATTGGATTGAAGCGCTGGATAATAGCGCAACCCTTGATTGATATACAGCCCTGATTCCATGAGGCCCAACAGTGGCGAGCAGTCATCACACAAACAGCTCCGGTAACCGCCGACTATAGCAAATTATAGTACCTGGCCGCAAACAGGAGACGGCCTGCGCCTGATATCCATCTATGGTAGCATCGCGTTAACCGATCACCCCGTACATCGCAAACTTCGACATGCCCTCCTTACGCAAACAGTTGGACACCCTTTCCAGAACCGTGCTGTCGAAGGATACCTGGAAGACGCTGGCGGATTATACCGGGCTGGGCGGCGGCCGCAGCTCCCAACCGATCACAGACCCGGAAACGCTGGCGGCGTTTCTCAAATCCAGGGCCAGCCATGTAGCGCAGACTTCCTTGTACGGCTATCTCAAGACCCGCGCCGGAACCCGTTTCCCGGAAATGTTCGAAAACCCCAATCTGCTGCTGGCGATGAATATGGCCAAATGGCAAATCTGGCTGGCCTGCCTGTCCGACCTGACCGTCTATGTCGGCGGCCTGATCCAGCAAAGGGCGCAACTGGAAAATGAACAGATCAGCCAATTGCTCAGTATGACGGTTGATTCGATCATCGACGAAACCGGACTGCCCGAGGACGCGCCGGAAGAATTCCCGGACACGGTCGAAAGATTGAAAATCAGGGTGGCCAATATCGACTACTCCTCGGTTTCCGATGACGAATTCGCCTTCTCGGAAAGCCCGGACGCGTTGTTCAGATGGGCGCCCATCGCCGATGAGCTGAAAAAGCGGGACCGGGTCATCGTCAAAAACTCCGTGCGTTTTCGCTGGCAGGAGATTCGCAGGAGCGCCCGCAAACTGCTTGAAGCTGAAAAACTGGCCGCTTGCGCCGCTTCCCGCAATGTGTGATTAATTATACCAACCATGTCGTCAGGGATTGATTTGAATCCAGATAACCAGGTCCCGGAATTGCCGGGCATGACCGCGACCCGGGTAGTGGGGCTATTGCAAGCGGGCGAAGTCTCTGCGCTGGAGTTGCTGGACGCGCTCGAATCCAGGATTCAGGCGGTTGATCCGATGATCAACGCCTTGCCGACGCTGTGTTTCGACCGGGCCCGCGACCAGGCCCGGCAACTGCAAAAAACCGGGCGCTCGAACGGCCTCCTGGCCGGGTTGCCGGTAGCGATCAAGGACTTGAACGAAGTGAGCGGGGTCAGAACTACATTCGGGTCGCTGGTTCATAAAGACCATATCCCGACCTGCTCTGACCTGCTGGTCGAACATATCGAGCAAGCGGGCGGACTGGTTTACGCCAAATCCAATACCCCCGAATTCGGGACCGGCGGCAATACCTTCAACCGGGTATTCGGCGCCACCCGGAATCCCTGGAATACCGAAATGAGCGTGGCCGGTTCTTCCGGCGGCTCAGCCGCGGCCCTCGCGACCGGTATGGCCTGGCTGGCCCAGGGTTCGGATATGGGGGGATCATTGCGGAATCCGGCCAGTTTTTGCGGGGTTGTCGGATTTCGGCCCAGCATCGGCAGGGTCGCGTCCACACCTTCCGGCGGTATTATCGACACGCTGTCCACCAACGGGCCGATGGCCCGCAATGTGCCTGACCTGGCCCTGATGCTGGACGCGATGTGCGGACATGAAGACTGTGATCCGCTCTCCCTGCCCTCCCCTGTCGCCTCCTTCGTACAAGCGGCCGAAGCGCCTCGCCTGCCGGCAACCATCGCCTGGTCGGCTGATCTCGGCATTACACCGGTTGACCCTGAAATCAGACGGGTTTTCGGGAACGCGATCCGGCAAATCGAGGACAGTGGAATCCGCGCTGTCCCGGCAGCGCCGGATTTCTCGGGGTTGAATGAAATTTTTGGCGTGTTGAGAGCGCACAGCTACGCCGCCGGTCTGGGGCATCTCCTCGAGGCGCATGGTGACGACCTCAATCCGAACGTCGTCTGGAATATCGAGCGGGGTTTACGGCTTTCGGTAACGGATATCAACCGGGCGCGGGAGAACCGGCTGGCGCTGGTCAACCGGGTGCAACGGTTTTTCGCGCAATACCCGATTCTGTTGACGCCGGCCACCATCGTTCCCCCGTATCCGGTCTCTATGGATCATGTAGCGGAATGTGATGGACAGCGGTTTGACAATTATTATCAATGGCTGTCAATCGCCTACGCTTTCACGACAGCGCTTTGCCCCGCCCTGTCCATGCCGTGCGGAATGACCCGCCAGGGACTCCCTGTGGGCCTTCAGGTTGCGGCAAAATGCCAGGCCGAAGCGCGGGTTCTGTCCGCCGCCGCACAAATCGAACAGGTTCTGGACTATAATCACGCGACCCCGATCAATCCGAATATCACGCACAACCCGCCTGACAGAGAATGGACATGACTTACAACACGATTACGACCGAAACCGATGATAGCATCGGCGTCATCACCTTCAACCGGCCAAAAGTCCTGAACGCGCTTTCGGTCGAGGTGCGCGATGAACTGGCCCAGGCCTTTACCGCAATGTCTCTTGACGAGCGGGTTGGAGCCATCATTTTGACCGGCAACGAAAAAGCGTTTGCGGCGGGAGCGGATATCAAGGAAATGCAGGACAAGACCTACATGGACATGTATCTGCATGACAATGCGGCGCGGCTGCAGAATATCATCAATCAGTGTGAAAAACCGATTATCGCCGCAGTGAGCGGCTACGCCCTGGGCGGCGGCTGCGAACTGGCGATGATGTGTGACTTCATCCTCGCTTCAGAGTCGGCAAAATTCGGCCAGCCGGAGATCATGATCGGCGCCGTGCCCGGATGGGGAGGGAGCCAGCGGCTAACCCGTCTGGTCGGCAAATCAAAAGCCATGGACATGTGCCTGACCGGCAGGATGATGGACGCGGACGAGGCCGAACGCTCGGGCCTGGTCGCCCGCGTATTCCCGCAGGACAGCTTCATGCGGGAAGCGCGAAAAACCGCCAGACAGATTGCGTCCTTTTCCCGGCCCGTGACGGCGATGGTCAAGGAATGCGTCAACCAGTCGCTTGAGACCCATCTGCAGGCGGGACTGCAATATGAACGCCGGCAATTCCAGGCCGTATTCGCGACCGAAGACCAGAAAGAGGGAATGTCCGCATTTGTAGAAAAACGCCCGGCCAACTGGAAACACAAATAAGCGTCCACCTCCGGCCTTCGATGACGTCAACATGAAAACCTGGCGCACGCCTCTGGTCGTATTGATCGCCGGATGCCTGATTTCGATGACCGGTTTCGGCATCCGTTCCGGCTTTGGCCTGTTCCTCGAACCCATGACCAGCGCCAACGGCTGGCCCAGAGAGACTTTTGCCCTGGCCATGGCGTTGCAGAACCTGCTATGGGGGATCGGCTTACCTTTCGCTGGAGCGCTGGCCGATAAAAATGGCGCGGCGAAGGTCATCATCGTCGGCGCGCTCATGTATTGCGCTGGCGCATTGGGGATGGCTCATTCGCAATCCGGATTCGCCCTTCAACTGACCGGCGGCATACTGACCGGCCTGGGAATCGCGTTTACCGCGTTCACTCTGGCTATGGCTGCCATGGTACGGGTGACAGGCCCGGAAAAACGCTCTTTCGTCCTCGGTATCGGGACAGCGGCGGGCTCCTTCGGGATGGTCATTTTCTCTCCGATCAGTCAGGGCTTCATATCCGCTTACGGTTGGTACACGGCGTTGCTGTTGCTGGCCTGTATCGTATTGATCATGATTCCAATGGCGCTCTGTCTGCCGGGTTCCGCCCGGGAGGCAGGCGGTAATGAACCGTCAACCGACATGAACCAGACTTTGAAAGGCGCCGTGATTGAAGCGTGCCAACATCGCGGATATCTGTTGCTGACTACCGGATTCTTCGTCTGCGGGTTCCATGTCGCCTTCATTACCGTACATTTCCCCGCTTATGTGAGAGACCTTGGCCTGGACCCCGCGATTGGCGCTTACTCGATTGCTCTGATCGGACTCATGAATATTGTCGGCTCATTCGCCGCCGGGGCGGCGGGTCAGCGATGGAGCAAGAAATACGGTCTAAGCCTGATTTATTTTTTGCGCGCCGTGGTCATACTGATTCTGCTGCTGTCGCCGAAAACGCCGTTTGTGGCGCTTTGCTTTGCCGCGGCGATGGGCATACTCTGGCTGTCCACCGTACCCTTGACCACGGGTATCGTCGCCCAGGTTTTCGGCATCAAATATCTGGGGACGTTGTTCGGCATCGTATTTCTGAGCCACCAGCTCGGCAGTTTCATGGGGGTATGGCTGGGGGGACTGATTTACGATCAGACCGGATCATACGACGGCATGTGGTGGGCAGGAGTCGCTCTCGGCGTACTGGCCGCGCTCATTCACCTGCCGATCAACGAGCGGCCCATAACCCGGCTGACTCCCGGCGCCGCTCCTTCGTAATATTCACTCTACCCGCAGACCGGGGAGTCCAATCAGCCAGACTACAAACGCTTGGCTGATTGGACTCCCCGGTCAATCGCCATCAGCAATGCCGGAAGCAGCAGAAAATCGGTAACCAGCGCGAACACCAGCGTAATCATCACCAGCAGACCCAGCGCCCAACTGACCTCGAACCCTGAAAAGGCGAACACCATAAATCCGAGGACCAGGATCACCGTCGTTGTACACAGCGCATAACCCACGGTATTCAAGGCGGACTGCACCGATTCCGGCGCTGACAGCCCCTCGTTGCGGGCCTTCAGATACCGGGTCAAAAAGTGAATGGTATCGTCTACGACAATGCCGAATGCGATAACGGCCATGACGGATCCGGCGAGGCCCACACGGCCAACCAGATAACCCCACAACCCCAGGCTCATGATCGCCGGGATGAGATTAGGCGCCAGACTGATGAGACCGAGCGGCACACTACGGAAAACACCAATCAGGATCAGCGAGATCAGACCCATGGCAACCGCTGTTCCAAGCAACATGCTTTGTGTATTTCTAATGGAAATATGGGCGAAGATCATCGTGAACCCTGTCGCTTCGGAGGCAATCTGCGGGACATTGGACTGAAGCCAGGCCTGCGCCCGCTCATCCAGTTCTCGTTGCTTCAGGGATGACAGGTTGTTGATCGCCACAGACATTCGTGTAGCGGACTTGGCGATGTCAATGCGGTCGTTCAGGTCGAGACCGAACGGCAGGGAAAGTTCGTAAAGCAACAGATACTGCGCGGCCAGCTCCGGGTCGTTCGGCAGTGAGTAAAAAGCCGGATCGTCACCGTGCATGTTCTTGTTCAGACGTTTCATGATGTCCGGGAATGCCTGGACATGAACGACCTCAGGCTGATTGCGGAACCACTCGGCGAATGCATCCACAGCGCGCAGGTAAGCGAGATCAGTGATGCCGCCTTCACGTCCGGCGCTCAGGGTATACTCCAGAGAGTCCGTTCCGGTCAGATGTTGGTTGATATAGTCTGTATCGAGCCGGAAATCATACCGATCATCGAAATACCGGGTCCAGTTGTCACCCAGCTCCATGCGGTAAATACCGGCCGACAGGAAGATCGTCAGCAGGGTAATCGACCAGAGCAGGATTTTACGGCGCGCAATAACGAAGGCCCCCAGCCACCCGAAGAAGTCATACCGCTCGACCCGACCCGGCGTCGCGCGCAGAGGCAGAATCGAGAGCAGGGCCGGCAGGAGAGTGATGGAGTAGAGAAAGACGCAGAGCACGCCGAACGCGACATAGTTGCCCAACACATGAAAAGGCGGTGAATCCGAGAAATTCAGGCTGAGAAACCCGATCGCAGTGGTCACGCAAGTGAGTAACACCGGCCGGATATTGGAACGCATCGCCTCTGCAATAGCCATCTGTTTGGTAAGGCCCTGCCTGATTAAGCGCAATGCGGAAGTGATAATATGGATGGATGACGCGACCGCGATCACAGTCACAATCAGTGGAATGCCGGAGTTGGTCCCGCTTAAAACCGTACCGGCCCAACCCGCCAGCCCCATGGTGGAATTGACCACAAACAGGAGCATGACGACCACGGCCACGGTGCCTGAAACCGAACGCAGAAGCAACGCCGTGGCAAGCACGATAATGACGAACATGATCGGCGCGAGAAACTTGAGATCATCCTTCGTGGCAACGGCCAAAGCGTTGCTGAGCACAACTTCCCCGGTCACGTAATAATCAATATCCGTCCACTTCTGCCGGGCCTTCCCTAATTGATCCTGTATATAGTCGTTGATCTCGGTCACCGCCTGACCCGAACCCTCAGGCAAGACAAAGCTGATAGCCACTCCGGCCACGCGCCCGTCACGAGCCACCAGACGCCCGGCAATTTCAATTGAGTTCAGCGCCGCTGTCTCGACCTGCTCCAGGTCGGCATCACTTAGGTACTGTGCGTCTTCGACCAGCGGCCGGACTGTCAAAATGTCTTCATCCGCCTCGCTCCAGGAATAGTTTGTAAGAGAGTCGACCCGGCTTGAGTAAGGCGCCTGCCATGCGGCTTCGGTAAGTTCGGCAATCGCCGCCAGTGTCTCTCGAGTGAATACCGAGCCCTGCCGGGGCGCTACGGCGATCAAGGCCCGGTTAGCAGTGGTATAGGTGTTTTCCAGGGCTTTGTAAGCGACGAATTGTGGATTATCCTCGCTGAACATGATGCGGTAGTCATTCGAGACGGTGATGAAACGAGCGCCTGCCGCAAAGGCCACCATCACCAGGAATGACAACAGAACCACCAGCCAACGGTAGTGGTGAACAGCGCCGATATAGCGGTCCAGCGACAGCGCGCGCATGATCATCGCCCCTTAAGGTCACCTGTGCCCTGGCTAGCGAGAGACGACACCGGCGGCGCTACCAGTCACTCGATTTGTCCTGTTTCACATGATCCGGCATCTTGTAGCTTATTCCGAAATTATCATACAGTGAAATTTTCAGCATTTGATCGAAATTGTTGAATCTTAATTGCCGTTCGCGCGTGCGCGCTCTCATAAAGCGCTGTTTCATTCGATGGGTGAACAACAAACCGAATGTATTGCCTTTTTTAAACCCCAACTGATCACCCATCCGATCTCCCAATAATGCGCGTGACAGGCGATGAGCGAACTCTATCAACTCTTTCGCCTCTGTCGGGTCGGTGATGCCCGACAGCTTTGGCGCGCTGTCAATCAGAGTGTTGGCCATGACCACCGATTCTTCCCCGGTCTCCGGTTCTAACAGACTGGTAATATGATAAATCCTGGCGGCTTCCTCCTGGTTAGTATAGAGGATTGTCTCCGGGACACCCATGACATAGCCGGTATAGCGCCAGAGGCTCATGACGCTCTCCTCTTCTTCCTTGTTGAAAGTGGCTCCAAGCAATTTTGAGTAATGCAGCAGTCGTAACGAGAAAACCACTATGGCATACCCCAGATGCGCCGCGCTGACCGGCGTACCCCAGTCTTCGGGGCGCCACTCGTCTGATTGCTTCAACAACATCCTGATGCGAGCATGGATGATACGCACCCTGAGGGACAGCTTGAATCCATCTCCATCCCTCTCCAGTCCCCCCGGCATGAAAATCTCCAATAGCTGGCGGTTATTCTGCATCAGTCGTCGGTCGGTGCGCGCTACCCTTCCAGTAATATAGAACGCCTTGGCTATAAGCGTCGAGAAGCCTTCTATCAGAACGCCGGTAAGAAAAGCGACCAGAACGGAGTTTGTATTGGCGTGGAAAGCGCGAATCCCCGGATCGAATGCTTTGTAGTCAAGCCACGAAGGCGTTCCCAGATTCTCGAAGAAATCACGTAAGCCCTGCGGCGCGGCGCGCATGACACTGGATTGCTGTTCAATGCCCGCATGGACATATCGGTTCAGTTCTTTGGGTTTCAGAAAGGCGACCTCTTCCAGCGCCTCATCCAGAACCGGGTCGCCGATAGTCGTGTGGAGAATGTACTTGTCGGCCAGCGCCTGATCGTAAAGACACGCCCTGGCATAGCCTTCTGTGTAACTGTTCGGGATTCTATCTATGATTGCCATGTCAGAGTCGGGCCAGATGACGGATTACCGAAAGGCGGGGGAAGGGGGGGAGGGGGCAAGGTGAATATCGCAAGACCAATGAGCCTCCTAATCGACATTGACCGGGGCAACCTCACGATTCCCGCTGTTGATTCGGACATTAATGCGCGAAAATTCATCATCATTCAGTCTGAAACGGACGTTCTCTTCGATGCCGTCCATGGTTGATAATTCCACCGGGGTGATTTTACGCAGCTGGTCGATGACCTCCTCAACCATGCACTCCGGCGTTGAGGCCCCGGCAGTCAGTCCGACGGCGGTCACACCATCGAACCAGCCCGGCTCGATAACGGTGACGTCCTCGACAAGATAGCTCGTGGTGCCCTCTTCGCTGCCGATCTCGCGCAGTCGGTTGCAGTTGGAACTGTTCCGCGCTCCGACCACCAGAATGATGTCGACAATTTTCGCTAGTTTCCGTACGGCGGTCTGGCGATTCTGGGTGGCGTAGCAGATGTTCTTGACATCCGGGCCGGTGATTTTCGGGAATCGGGCACGCAGAGCGTCAATCACGTCCCGAGTGTCATCAACCGACAGCGTAGTCTGGGTAACATAGGCGAGTTTGTCGGGATTGCCCGGCGACAGATTGGCCACATCCCCGGCATCCTGCACCAGATGCACCACACCGGAAATCCTCCCCATGGTCCCGACCACTTCAGGATGCCCTTCATGACCGATCAGGACGACCTCGAAGCCCTTTTCAGCATAGCGTTGCCCCTCTCTGTGGACTTTGGTTACCAGCGGACAGGTCGCATCCAGCACCGGCAGCGTGCGCTCGGTAGCGGTATCCACAACCGACTGTGCGACGCCGTGCGCGCTGAACACCGTGATGGCCCCATCCGGAATCTCGTCCAGATCATCGACGAAACGGGTACCCTTGGCAGTGAGATCGGCAACCACCCACTTGTTGTGTACAATCTCGTGGCGCACATAGACGGGCGCCCCGTAGGTATCCAGGGCTTTTTCCACGATTTCGATAGCGCGTTCAACCCCGGCGCAAAAACCGCGCGGCTTGGCGAGTATGACCTTCATTGTGTGCCCTCGGAAATACTGTTTGACGATAGTATAAAGGAAAGGTATCCGTCAATACCAGTGTCCAGGTTCAGCGCGAATCAAACAATAATCTTCCAGGCAATCCGGGCATTGCGATAGCGCGGTGTCAGGTGGCTTGACGGGGCAGGTGGCAGGTTGCCGCATTGAACAGGAGCTTTAATGCCGGATTCGAGCGCACCAGAGAGTTGATTGCGAGAATGGCGGCGCGGACGCTGCCCCGGGACACGTTGATTTCCTCGCCCATCTTGAAAGAAGGCGCCGAATAAATACGGCGCAAGGCCAGCACAGACAGTCCCAGCGTCCATAGCAGATGCCGCCGAATGCCGGTTTCGTATGAGGGGATGGTCAGGATGAACTGCAACCCGTCTGCGAGGTGGCGCTGTGTGATTGCCACCAGTTCAGACAAGCCATCGACGAAACCGGGTTCCACCGGACCCGGCGAGAGGGAACCGATATCGACCCCCCTGGCCAGGAAAAGGTCACGGGGAAGCCAGCAGATACCGTGGCGTTTATCGTCCCATATATCTTTCAGGATATTAGTCATCTGTAATCCCTGTCCGTAAGACACGGAGCCGGCAAGCAATTGGTCACGCTTCACATGAATCGCCTCAGAATAGTCGCAAAATAACTCCGCCAGCATCTCGGCCACCACTCCGGCGACATAGTAGCAATAACGGTCAAGCTGGGCAATATTGTCCAGACCATCCGGTCGCTTGCGCTCCTGAAACTCCACCATACCGACTGCCATAATATCAAGGCAACGCTCAATCGCTGCCCTTTGCGTAGCATTGAACGAACCGGTGATACGAAATATCCTGTCAGAGTTGGCCACCAGGCCTCGCTCGTGTTGTGAAGTTGCGCGAGTGAGAACGGCGCCCAGGTCATGCGAGAACAGATCTGCATCCTCCTGCCCTGCAACAACAGCGACAAACCGCTCAAGCATTTGTTTCTTTTCGGCGATATCGAGATTGGGTTCGTCTTCTATCGTATCCGCCATCCGGCAAAGCAGGTATGCGTTTTCTATGACGCATCGTAACGCGACGGGAAGCTGAGGGATTGTCAGGGCGAAGGTTTTCGACACCTTCTGCAGGATTTCTGTCTGGTAGGCGAAATCATGCGCCGTTGGAATGCTTGAGCCAGGCAGGTTCATGATCGGTTCGGCTCCGGTTGAGCGCCGGACAGATCGGCTGTGGGCGTTGCCGCGTCAAGACCGGGAAGATTGCGATTGAGCATGGAAAACAAGAGTTCCAGAGCCAGATTGGAACGCGCCAGTGCGCTGGTTGAGATAATGACGGCGCGTACAGCGCGGCGCGAGATCTTGACTTCCTGACCACTCGTAAAAGCCGGGGTAGCATAGATACGGCGCAGGGTAAGGACCGCCATTCCCAGAGACCAGAGGCAGTAGCGGCGGATGCCCGTTTCACGCGCGGGGAGCGCACAAATATATCGCCGTGCGTTGGTCAAATGATAACCGGCGATCGCAATAAGCTGGTTCAGTCCCTTGACGAATGCCGGATCCGCCTGCCCCGGCGAGAGCAAGCCAAGATCAAACCCGGCCGAATGAAACACATCCTGAGGCAACCAGCAGACCCCCCGGCTATGATCCTCCCATATATCCTTCAGGATATTGGTCATTTGCAGACCCTGACCGTAGGACGCTGACAGGGAAAAAAGAGTCTCTCTTCGTGCATCAATTTGTTCAGAATAGTCGCAGAACAGTTTGGTCAGCATTTCTCCGAACACGCCGGCAACATGGTAACAGTAGCGATTGAACTGCTTAAGATCAGACAGACCCTTCAGACTGGCGTTTTGCTGGAATTCAGACATTCCCGTGGTCATGATATTGACGCAACATACCAGAGCCTGCTGTTGCGCCGAACTCAAGGTACGGGTGATTCCGACGATGCGGGAGGTGTCACAGACAAGACGATGCTCGCTTTGTGTAGTCGCAGTGGAAAGCAGGGCGCCAAGGTCCCGCGCAAAGGCGCTGGCGTTTTCGCTCCCTTCGACAACGCCAGCCCACCGTTGCGAGAATTCATGTTTCTGCGCTACAGACAATGCCGCTTCGTCTTCAATCGTATCGGCGATTCGACAAAGGAGATAGGCGTTGCCGACCGCAAGACACAGTGGCGGTGGTAATTGGGGTGTGGTGAATGCAAACGAGCGTGAAACACCCTGCAGCATTTCCATCTGATAGGCCAGATCGGCTGTTGGACTGTTCATTTTATCAAAACGGGATTTCGACGCTATCGATCAGAGTATCGAGTCACGGGGCACTTGCCCGAAGCCGCCAGATTCAGTACGGGGAAGACCGCATGTCAGTATCTTGAAGAGAAATTTCAGCGCCAGATTCGAACTCACCAGAGCACGGGTGACAAAGATAACGGCCCGTACGCTGCGCCGTGAGATCTTCACATCCTGGCCGTTCCTGAACATCGGCTTCGCATGAATGCGGCGCAGGGTCAGTACAGCCATCCCCAATGCCCACAGACAGTGCAGGCGAATGCCGGTTTCACGAGACGGAATGATCAGGATGAAGTGTAACGCATGGGTCAGGTGATGGCGGGCAATGGCTATCAGTTGGGACAACCCCTTGACGAAACCGGGTTCGCCCTGTCCGGCAGACAGAGCACGCACATTAACATCAGCCGCAAGAAAAACATCACGTGGCAGCCAGCACGCGCCGCGCCGCTGGTCGTCCCACATATCCTTGAGAATATTAGTCATCTGCAGCCCCTGGGCAAAAGAAACCGACAGTGCCATCAAGTCCGTGCGCCGTGCGTCGATCTCGGCAGAGTAGTCACAGAACAGCTCGGTCAGCATCTCACCAACCACCCCGGCGACGTAGTAGCAATAACGATCCATCTGCGCCATATCTTTCAGGCCATCCAGTGTCGCGCTCTGCTGGAACTCCGTCATGCCTCGCGACATGACACGCACACAACGTGCCAGAGCGCTGCGCTGAACGGCGTTGAACGTCCTGGTAATGCGGATAACCCGATCCGTATTGGCAATCAGGTCATGCTCGCTCGCGGTAGTCGAAGATGATAGCAGAGCGCCCAGTTCACGAGCGAAAGGTGCGGCTGGTTCAAGACCAGCGACAATTTCCACAAAACGTTCCGAAAATGCCTTTTTCTGCGCCACGGACAGCGCCGGTTCATCTTCAATAGTATCCGTGATCCGGCACAGCAGGTAGGCATTGCCGACCACATCGCGCAACTCATAGGGAAGCCGTGGGATGGTAAGCGCAAAAGTGCGGGAGACACCTTGCAGAATTTCCGTCTGGTAGGCCAGGTCGCTGTCTGTATCATTATCATGCATTGGCGCACAGCATTCATTTGACTTGAAAATTTTGAGTCTTTACAATCTCGTCCAGGTTGATGAGCTAACGATTCAGTTCTACTGTCAGGATTATGGCATAGAAATGTTGACCGGAGAAAATTATGATACACACCTGCAACCACCAAACAGAAGTCCGGTTTCTCATGACCTGCCTGACCGCCCTGGCTTGTCTGGTCACCCCGCCCATAGCCCACTCGGCCACCCCGGAAGAAATTGGATTGCAAATCGCACAGGAAGCCGATGCGCGGGGAAAGGGCTTCGGCAACATCACGGCCAGGCAGACCATGATACTGCGTAACAAACAGGGGCAGGAAAGCCAGCGACAACTGCGGTTCAGGGCAATTGAGATAGAGGGGGACGGCGACCGCAGTATGTTTGTATTCGATGAGCCGCGTGATGTCAAGGGAACCGCATTGCTGGTTCATGCCCACGCGAAAGAAGATGACGACCAATGGCTATACCTGCCAGCGCTGAAACGGGTCAAGCGCATCAGTTCATCGAACCGCTCCGGTTCATTCATGGGCAGCGAGTTCGCGTATGAGGATATGAGCGCTCAGGAAGTGGAGAAATTCATCTGGAAATACCTGCGTGACGAACCTTGCGGGGAACTGGACTGTACCGTCTCCGAACGCATGTCGACCGATAACAAGTCAGGCTACAGTCGCCAACTGATCTGGCGCGACAAAGACCACCTTCGCACCCGTAAAGTCGAGTATTATGACCGCAAGAACGAACACCTGAAGACGTTGACCATAACAGGCTACCAACAGTTCCTGGATCGTTACTGGTACGCCGGAGAGATGACGATGGTCAATCATCAGACTGGCAAAAGTAGCGTTTTGATGTGGTCGGACTATGAGTTCAGAACCGGTCTGGAACCCCGCGATTTCCTGAAAACCGGGTTAAAACGAATACGCTGATGCCGCGTCGCCCCGCCCTGCGCCGCGCCCTGTGCGGTGTTGTCTCGATTCTGGTTGCGGCCTGCGCCGCCGAAACCAGCGCTGGCGAGCTTGATCTTTCCGGGCATGTCAACATCGAAAGTCGAGGCTATCCTGGAGGCGCCGCATATCCCGGTCAGTTCGGTCATGCCGGGGGTATCGTGCTGGAACCCGAGTTGTATTTCCAGAGTGATGCCGGCTGGAGTTTCACTCTGGTGCCCTTCCTTCGCTATGACGCCGCCGACTCCGAGCGCAGTCATATTGACCTTCGTGAAGCCTGGTTCCTGATGTACGGCGATGCCGGTGATGGGGAATGGGAGCTTCGCCTCGGCGTCGACCGGGTATTCTGGGGAGTAACCGAATCGCATCACCTGGTCGACATCATCAATCAGACCGACCTGGTGGATCACCCGAACGAAGAAGTGGAGCTGGGCCAACTGATGGCACATGCCACCTGGTCCGGTGAATGGGGCGCCGCAGAGCTTTTCGTGCTGCCTCACCAACGCAAGCGTACCTTTGCGGGGTATGAGGGTCGTTTGCGCTCAGTCCTTCCCGTCGATCAGGATAACCCATCCTGGGAAAGCTCGGCTCAACAATGGAATACAGACCTGGCCGCTCGCTACAGCTGGAATGCCGGAGTTTTCGATTTCGGCGTGAGCCTGTTCGACGGCGCCAACAGAGAGCCGGTATTTCAACCGAACCTGCGAGACGGCAGAGCAGTTCTGACTCCGCACTACGGGCAAATCCGCCAGTGGGGACTGGATGTGCAGGCAACCTACGAAGCCTGGTTGCTGAAGCTTGAAGCGATTTACCGCACCGGCGCCCACAACCTTCTCCACCACAGAGAAAACTACGCCGGTTTGGTAGCTGGCGGCGAATACACATTGTATTCCATTTTCGGCTCGAACCTTGACCTCGACCTGCTCGGTGAATGGAATTATGACCAGCGAGGCGAGCGAGCGACTAATGTTTTTCAGGATGATCTGTTTTTCGGGGCGCGCCTTGCATTCAATGATATGCAGGATACCGCAGTGACCGCCGGTATCCTGAAAGACGTGAACCATTCCACCAGTTCTCTGGTGCTCGAATTCAATCGGCGAATATCCGACCAGTGGTCCTCCAGCGCCGAAATATTTGCCCTGTTCGATGTCGATGAAGAGGATGTCCAGTTCTATCCGGTCCGGCGCGACAGCTTCATCGAATGGATCCTGACCTACAATTTTTAAGGCCCGACGCCCAACCGACACCCATTATTGCCATTTGCAGGCCAACAATCTAAAATTCAGGAATCGTCCCCCCACTTTCGGGAAACCATCCATTTGCTGGTCTGGAGTGGAGGATTTTTGTTTTCCCAAATAAAAGCCGGAGAAAAATCATGACCAGACGCGTTGCAATCATCGGAGCGGGGCCAAGTGGACTGGCTCAACTCAGAGCTTTTACGTCAGCCCGCGAGAAAGGGGCCGAAACTCCGGAAATTGTCTGTTTCGAGAAACAATCCGACTGGGGAGGCCTGTGGAACTATACCTGGCGTACCGGGCTGGATGAGAATGGGGAACCTGTGCATGGCAGTATGTACCGCTACCTGTGGTCGAATGGCCCGAAGGAAGGTCTGGAATTTGCCGATTATTCCTTTGAGGAACATTTCGGCAAACCCATCGCCTCGTACCCACCGCGGGCTGTTTTGTTCGACTATATCGCGGGCCGTGTCAAAAAGGCCGGGGTTCGCGACCTGATTCGCTTCCAATCAACGGTCCGGCACGTCACTTATGATGACGCGGACGGGATGTTTACCGTCGTCGTGCAGGATCACGCGAACGATCATGAATACAGTGAAGAATTCGACTATGTGATTGTCGCCACTGGCCATTTCTCGACTCCCAATGTGCCTCGCTTCGATGGTTTCGACTCCTTTCCGGGCCGCATCCTGCACGCGCATGACTTCCGTGATGCCCTGGAATTCAAGGACCAGGACATCCTGATTATCGGCACCTCCTATTCAGCGGAGGATATCGGCTCACAATGCTGGAAGTATGGCGCGAAATCCATCACGGTATCTCACCGCACCGCGGCCATGGGATATGACTGGCCGGACAACTGGCAGGAAGTCCCGCTACTGCAAAAGGTGGAAGGCAACACAGCCACTTTCAAGGATGGCAGTACCCGCGATGTGGATTCGATCATCCTGTGCACCGGCTACCTCCACCACTTCCCGTTCATGGCGGAAGAATTGCGGCTGAAGACCAACAACCGCCTGTATCCGGTCAATCTGTACAACGGAGTAGTCTGGGAGCACAACCCGAAACTGATGTACCTGGGTATGCAGGACCAATGGTATACCTTCAACATGTTTGATGCCCAGGCCTGGTATGCGCGGGACCTGATCCTGGGGCGGCTGGAGGTCCCGTCACAACCCGAAATGCACGCGGATATTGATAAATGGCGCGAAGCCGAGGATAACATTGCCGATGATTACGGCGCCATCAAATATCAGGGAGACTATACGATGCGCCTGATGGCCATGACCGATTATCCGCACTTCGATACCGCGGACTCGGATCAGGCTTTTTATGAATGGAAGAAAAACAAAAAGAAAAATATCATGACGTTCCGTAACCACGGACACAAATCCCCGTTGACCGGAACCATGGCCCCGCCTCACCATACTCCGTGGAAAGACGCGCTCGACGACTCCCTGGAGAGTTATCTGGAGACTTGATCCGGGGCCGTGCGGTGGAATTTCACGCAGACCGGCACGTAAAAACCGGCTCGATGTCTGCGTCCATCAGTCATCCAGGTCAGCGCCAATCGCCTTGACCACCATCTTCTGGAAATGGTGGACAGCGTGTTCTGACAACTCGGTCAGGTCCCGGTCTACCATGAAGCGACCCTGGTTATAGCCTTTTGACCTCAATCCGCGCTGGACACTTTCGCATAAAGCGATATCTTCGGGCTGGAGAACATCCTTCATATACGTCATTGCGTCCAGTTGCTGCCTGCTTGGGGTGGATGAAGGCAAAAACCAGTCCAGGTACTCAACAGACCGCTCCGGCCCGTCCCCATTCATTTGCAGGACCGCCAGATTGGGTTCTCCCGGATAGATCGAAATTGTGAGATTGGGCCACACGAACCAGCCGGCAAAGCCCATGTCCACCTCTCCCTTTTCAAATTTGAAAGCGCTGTTATCCATCGACCGGGGGGACGATGAAATCTGGCTGGACCAGATGCCATGGGTAGTCGTCCGATAGCTGTCCATATCGACCAGATCGACAAAATCCCGATGCGCCGGGTCGCAGTGATAACACTCAAGATAGTTATCCATCAGTACTTTCCAGTTGCTGGCGACAGTCCAGGTGTCGCGCCGCGCCATTGTCAGAGTGTCCATCTGCGGGCAGTATTTACGTATTTCATCCTCGAGACCGCCGGTTTGTTCCTTCAGGGAAACAGCCCCCGGATCCAGGTTTATGAACACCATCGTACAGAAAACCTCAACCCGGACCGATTTCAGCGCGAAATCACACTTGTTGAAGCCGGCGATATTCTCCGAATTTCTCGCCTTCTTCAATGAACCGTCCAGATTATATGCCCAGGCGTGATAAGGACAAACAATCAGGTTGGTTTTGCCCTGCCCGGTGAGAAGTTCGTGACCGCGATGCTGACAGACATTATAAAAAGCCTTCAACTCCCCCGAACTGTCGCGAATAATAATCACATTCTGTTCGTGGATTCGGGTGGTTATATATTGCCCGGCCTCCCGCACTTGACTGACGTGCCCCGCGTAATGCCAGCTATTATAAAAAATCGCCTCCTTTTCCATCTCATAAACCCCGGCGTCCCGGTAAAACCGGGCCGGCATCGTGAATGATCGTCCGGGGTCCGCGCAAAAACTCTCGTCACCGGACTGTTTGGCGACAACGGCCAGTTTTTCGTCAATAGGTCTATTCAATTTTCAATCTCCACAGTTTTCACCAGAACGAATTCTGTCTGTCTGCCCCGTGAGGGGGGTTACTCTACTCGTAATTCCCGCGAACCCGCTCTTTCTTCGGATCAAAATGGGGGAATGCAACGACCGTTGCCGGAATCCGTTTCTGATGTCCATCCAGCTTGCCGACCTCCACTTCGGTTCCGGGTTCAGTGTGGATGATTTTCATTCTGCAAAGAGCAATATTTTTCCTCAAGACAGGAGAAATCATACCACTGGTAATGGCGCCAACCTGCTCGCGTCCGATAAACACCGGATCTCCATTAGCGGCGGCCTCTTCGCCGTTCAGGTTCAACCCGACCAATTTTTGTCGAGGATTTTGCTTGCGCTCAAGTAGTTGCTCACGACCGATAAAATCATCCTGTTTGGATTGTAATGGAACCGTAAAGCCGATGCCCGCCTCAAACGGGTCGGTCTGATCGCAGAACTCATAACCGGCGAAAATCAGGCCCGCCTCAATCCGCAACAAGTCCAGCGCCTCCAGACCGAGCGGCGCGATTTTAAATTCCTGTCCAGCCTCCCAAACCGCATCCCAAACGGCCTCTGCATCTCGGGGATGACAAAATATCTCATATCCGCGCTCGCCGGTATAGCCGGTTCGCGAACAGATAATCGGGGGACCATCGGCGCCACCGATTCGGGCAATCGAGAACCGGAACCAGGCAAGCTCTTCGACGCTGGCCTGATCAGGACGGGTCCAGACACATTTCCTCAGCGTTTCCAGACTTTTCGGCCCCTGCACTTGCAAGTTGTGAAGCTCAGAGGTTGAATCCTTCACCCAGGCCCGGAGTTTCAGTTTCTCCGCCTGCTCGCGAATCCACAGCCCCGAAGTGTCATTGCCCCCCACCCAACGGAAATTGTGATTGCCGAGCTTGAAAACCGTGCCGTCATCAATCATACCGCCTGACTCATAACACATCGCCGTATAGACCACATGACCGTCCGCCATTTTGCGGACATCGCGAGTCACACAAGTCTGCATCAGTACTTCGGCATCCGGGCCAGTCACCTCATATTTTCTCAATGGAGACAGGTCGGTTACGATAACCCTTTCCCGGCAGGCCCAGTATTCTGCGATTGCACCCAGATTCGTGAAGTTATCGGCCAGCCAGTAGCCATTGTATTCCGAGAAATTACGAGTCAGCTGGGAGGTTTTACTATGAAAGCCGGTTTCTTGTGTCATTTCGGGTTCTGCGTCAGTGGTTTTTCTGAATGCGACCGCACGTTTGAACAGGTTTTCACCCGTATACGTCCGCACATGAATATCGGTCGGCGCCCAGCCGTTGGCCGGATCAATATCACAAGGACAGGCAGACGAGACACAGACCAGATCCGTTAACGCCTGCATCAACACATAATCCCCAGGCCGCGACCAGGGATCATCGAACATATACAAATATGAATCATCAAAAAACGTATTGAAAAACAGATTCATCGCCTGCCATCCCGCCCTCGGTTCAATCGGCCAGGGAGCCAGCGCCTGATTGAAGTTTTCCGAACAGTTGACGTGTCCCGGATAACCGGCTTCATCATAGTACTTGCTGGTACAGGCCACGCCGAAACTGTCATGCCGACCGCAGGTATCCTGCACGACCTCTACCAATGGTTTGAAATCAATGTCATAGAATTTGGAATAAAGCCCCGGGCCGGGATAGGCGCTACCCATCAGCGAGCGAGTCGTAGTAGCGCTCAGATTGCGGGTCTTGCCCTGATCCATCGCGGCCCGGTCGAAGCACTGGAAATCAGAGCACTGACGGCCATCGACATCAATAATCTGAATATACTCTCCCGCCTTGACCTCGTAACTTTGCGCGGTCGAGGCATCAACCCGGAAACTCTGTAACTCGTCAGCGAGCGGTTCAGGCAGATCATTCTCGATCAGGTGGCCGGGGTTTGCGCGGGTAATATAACCAATCAGGTCGGTCGGCGGCCCCCCCGCGCCATCCACGTTCATGGCCTCTCCCACAGCGCAGATCAGACAGATCAGTTCGCGCTCCGAAGTCAGTTTCACGCTGGAACCGGCCGGGGTCTCCCCGGACAATAATTCGGCCGCCCGGCAACCGGCCAGATCAACAGAAAAGGATTGTAACTTGCGGCGGATTTTGGCGGCGCCCGGGTTGTCAACATCCAACATCCGGGCGATGGACACCGCGCTGATATTGGGCTCGACTCCCAGAGCAGAGGTCACATTGCCACCGGAAGCGTCAAACGCGAACACAAGCGCTGGCTGACGGCCTTCCGGGTCAACGATCTCCAGATCATCGCCCGGCATCATTGGCGCCGCAACGACAGCGCCGCCACGAACCAGATAACGCTCCCGACCAATCCACTGCTCACCCAGCCCAGGCTCTCTCAGTCGTACTATGGAATTGATGTCAATAGTCATGCGAACATATAAACGGTTTGGTCTGCCTGAATCGTCTGTGACAACAGATTATATCCGATAAATCCATTTTATTTCTCTATCCTGAAACCGATCTGGCCAGCTAAGCCGATGCGGCGCAGATCTCAAGATAACGCGGGATGACGTCTTCGATACCCTGGAGGAGGCATTCGATGGTCAGCGCGTGGCCGATTGAGACTTCCAGGATGCCGGGTATCTCCAGGAATCGCGCAAGATTGTTCAGGTCCAGGTCATGGCCGGCGTTGATTCCAACTCCCAGTTCACCCGCTTTCAGGGCCGCTTCCAGATATTGATCGAAAACGGATGACTCGTCCGGGCGACCGAACGCGTTGGCCCAGGCTTCGGTATACAGCTCGATCCGGTCCGCCCCGACCCTGGCCGCGGCGGCAACCTGAGCCGGGTCCGGATCCACGAACAGGGAGCTGCGGATTCCGGCGTCAGACAGGCGCTCCAGCGCGGGGGTCAGCGTTGCGGTCGAAGCGGGGATGTCCCAGCCATGGTCCGAGGTCAACTGGTTTACGTCATCCGGAACCAGGGTGCATTGATCGGGCTTGATCGCCTCGACCATCGCCATGAAATCGTGCGTGGGATTGCCTTCGATGTTGAATTCTGTCTGCGAATACTGTTCGCACAATACCCCGAGGTCCCAGGCATCCCGCTTTCTGGTATGGCGTTCGTCCGGGCGGGGGTGCACGGTAATGCCGTCCACCCCGAGAGCGATGCATTTGCGCGCATACTCGACCACATTCGGATAATCCCGCCCGCGGGAGTTCCGCAGAAGCGCGATCTTGTTCAGGTTGACACTGAGTTTGGTCATGCGGTCAGCTATGCGGATGTCCTGAACGATGATAACGCCCAATCGGGCATAAAGCCAATAATTCTGACCACCCCCGGCATGGCCGGGTTGAACAGGTGATTATGCCAGTAGGTGGCCTGATATTTCGCGCTCTGTCGACCCAGGAATCGGGCCGTACAGTGCAGATCATACTGTTGATTGCCCTGATCGAAACACAGGATACATTGACCGATCTCGACGATCTGCCGGGCCATCACGCTGTCAATGGCGTAAACGGCAGTCAGTTCCTCGTCGAATTCGTCCGGAATCTGGTAATAATATTCGGCCAGGAAGCGGACAGCGTTTTCATACCGCGCCTGACAATCCCGGGTTTTCTGCGCCATGAACCGGAATTCCCGGGTGACCTCTTCGCTGTGCCGTTTCACAATCTGCACATTGACAGGCCCCGCGGCCTGGTTTGCCAGTTCAAGCTCCGGCCGCATCGCGGTCGATGGACGGCCGCCATGCTTGCGTACCGAGTATTGCCGTATGCGGCACTGCCAGCCGATGAACTGCTCGCGTAACTGCTCTGGTGACGGTTTCTGCTGCAGCTTGTTCGCCCCCGGATTTTCTGGAAATTGAAGCAGGCGCCGGTTCAGAACTTCCGGTAGGCGTTCATCAGGTCAACCATCGGATGGGACTTCGACATCTGGAATTTAACCAGCAACTCGCGCGCGATCATATCCCGGTCCTGCTGGTTATCCGGCAGTTCCATGGTTTCCGGGATTTGCACCCAACCGTTGATATTGCGGTCAAATACGGCCGGTTTGCCTTCCTCATACCCCATGTGCACGTCTTCCAGCCAGTTCAGATCCTGCCAGCCCATCACTTTCATATAAGCTCTCAGGAAATCGGTACAACGCTCCATGTCGGGCACCAGATTGACGTCATAGCGGTAACCGATATGCTGGCCGATGTCCTTTTCGCGGTCGGAATCAAGGCCGTCGGATTCGATAAACTTGTTCAGGTCATCATTCATGTTTTCATCTCCTGATCTGATTTTCCCGATCTTCAAAAGCGGGTCAGGTCGGGACGACCGACCGTGTATTGAGTGCCAGCGAGGGGAACCTGGGCCAATGCGGAGGCCTCCATGGTGAGCGCCGCCAGATCTTCGGGTTCGAGGGAATGGATATTGGTCTTGCCGCAGGCGCGCGCCAGAAGCTGCGCCTCGATGGTCAGCGTATGCAGGAAATTGTATACCCGCTCGGCGGCCGCGTCCGGGTCCAGGCGTTTACGCAGAACCGGGTCCTGGGTGGCCACGCCGACCGGGCAGCGCCCGGTGTGGCAGTGATAGCAGTGGCCCGCCTCGACGCCCATTTCCTTTTCAAAATCCGCTTCCGGGATAGCCTTGTTGCAGTTCAGGGCCATCAGCGCGGCATGACCAATCGCAACCGCGTCGGCGCCCAGCGCCAGCGCTTTCGCGACATCGCCGCCATTGCGGATTCCACCGGCGTAAACCAGCGAGATTTCACCGGATTTACCGACATCTTCCAGAGCGCGGCGCGCCTGACGGATCGCGGCAATACCCGGCACGCCGGTTTCCTCAGTCGCCAGATGGGGGCCGGCGCCGGTGCCACCCTCCATACCGTCCATGTAGATCGAGTCGGGCCCGGTTTTGGCGGCCATACGAACGTCATCATAGACCCGCGCGGCGCCCAGTTTCAGTTGAATCGGAATTTCGCCGTTGGTGGCTTCACGCACCTCGTTGATTTTCAACGCGAGGTCGTCCGGCCCCAACCAGTCCGGGTGACGGGCCGGGGAGCGCTGGTCGATTCCGGCCGGCAGGGATCGCATTTCGGCCACTTGATCGGTCACTTTCTGGCCCATCAGGTGCCCGCCCAATCCCACCTTGCAGCCCTGCCCGATGAAAAACTCGACACAATCCGCCAGCCGCAGATGATTCGGGTTGAAACCGTAACGCGACTGGATACATTGATACATCCATTTCTCCGAGTATCGGCGCTCATCCGGGATCATGCCGCCTTCACCGGAACAAGTGGCCGTTCCGGCCATGGTGGCGCCCCGCGCCAACGCGGTTTTGGCTTCATAGGACAGCGCGCCAAAGCTCATGCCGGTAATATAGACGGGAATGTCGAGTTCCAGCGGGCGTTTGGCTTTCGGACCGATCACGGTTTTGGTCAGGCATTTCTCGCGGTATCCCTCAATCACGAACCGGGTCAAGGTGCCGGGCATGAATGTCAGGTCATCCCAGGTCGGAATTTTCTTGAACAGGGAAAACCCGCGCATACGGTATCGTCCGAGCTCTGACTTGATATGGATATCATCCATGACCTCTGGCGGGAAGATAAAACTCTGCCCCAGATGATTGGTATCTCTTTTAGGTTTTGACATTTTGGTTATCGCTGATTGGGGGTTTTGGAGTTTCAGAGGATCAGTTTTTTCTCGGTGGGCTCCAGATTATCGTAGTTCCACAGATTTTTTCCGGAAACGAATTTCTTCATGTTCGCCACCCCGCACGCTGGCGAAATATCATACATCGCCAGCTTCTGCGTGAGCCACTTCAACTCGGTTTCGTTCATTTCGCCCGGGACACAATCGACACCGAGGTCTTCCACTTCCCCGCCGACGTAGATGACGCCGTCGTACATCGAATCCCCCAGGTTCTTACCCGCGTCGCCGCAAATCACCATGCGTCCGCGCTGCATCATGAATCCAGAAAAAGCTCCGGTTCTGCCGCCGACGATAATAGTGCCCCCTTTCTGGTCGATACCGGTCCGGGAACCGACATCGCCCTTGCAGACCAGGTCTCCGCCGCGGATCGCCGCCCCGAATGTCGAACCCGCGTTGCCTTCGATGACGACCGTCCCGGCCATCATGTTCTCGGCGCAGGACCAGCCGACGCGGCCGCTGATCCGGATATTCGGACCATCAATCAGGCCGCAGCCGAAATAGCCGAGAGACCCTTCGAAGTGGATATTGACACGGTTCAGTATGCCCACTCCGACCCCGTGGCGGGCGCGTGGATTGCGGATCGTGATATCGCCGTACCCCTGCTGCATCAGGTCCCGGATTTTCAGGTTGATATCGGTCGATTCCATTTCCAGCGCATCAAAAGCGGCCGAGCGATCGGTATCGACTTCAAACGCCCACGGATAGGTATAATTCTCCTCTTCCGTAGCGCTGAAAAACCGTTGCTGGGTGCGCCCTTTCAGCTGCTCCGCGTGCAGCCCCATCTCATGGGACTTGTGATCTACGCCTGCCATACCCTGACCTCCCCTTCATAAGGATCGAATGTGTGAATTTCATCCGGGAAGATACTGCGGATTGAAACCTCCTCGGAAGCCAGTCCGACAAAATCCTCACTCTCATACAACACCATCGGCTTGGCGGCCATGACATCCTTCGCCATGCCGAGTTGATCGCTGGTCGCCACCAGATAGGTGAATACGCCATCCAGTTCATCTACCGAGCGGGTCATGGCCGCTTCCAGGTCATCGCCCTCACCCATGCGGTCCGCAATGTATACCGCGATCAGTTCGGAGTCGCAATTCGACATGAAGCGGTGTCCGCGGCGTTCCATCTCCCGGCGGAAACTCCAGTAGTTGGTCAACTGTCCATTGTGCACCACCGACACATCATTGAATGGATAGGCCCAGTACGGATGCGCCGAACGAATGTCCACATCGGACTCAGTCGCCATCCGGGTATGGCCAATCGCGTGAGTGCCTTCAAAACCCGACAAGCTATACTGCCGCGATACCCGTTCGGCGTCGCCCAGGTCCTTGATCAGTTCCAGGCCCTCGCCAATCGACAGGATTTCCACTCCCTCGATGTCTTCGACGTAATCAGCCAGACGGCGCATGTCCCCGTCGAAGGAAAAGGTGTAACGATGGGAATAGTCAGTGACCTGATCACGGCCAGAGACGGAGACACCCAGCTTCTCCAGGCGCGCGTCCACCTCGCAGCGGCGGTCAATGACCGTCTGGTGTATATCAAATCCGCTTTTCATGTCTTCCTGTTCGGCGACCTTGAAGCGGATGACATACTGGTTCTTCATGGGATTGCCATAGAGCGCGAACCCGGTGGAATCAGGCCCCCGATGTTTCAGCGATTGAAGCATCGAGGTCATTTCTGATCCGACATCGGAGCTCTTGCCTCTATGGATAAGTCCTGCGATACCGCACATTACACAATTCCTCTTGGTTGAATCTGGTTTTGATTTTGAGCCCGGCGCCGGCAATCCTACGGCAGACAGTCAAGATAGTTGGCGAGGTCCCAATCGGATACGGAATGATTGAAACGCTCCCATTCATCATTTTTATAGTGATGATAGACCCGGTACATTTCATCCGGCATGGACGAACGGATCACCTCATCCTTTTCCAGTTCCTTGAGGGCGTCTCCCAGGGTCATCGGCAGCTTTTTGACTATCTTGCCGGCGTCCATCGCCTCGTAAATATTGCGTTCTTCGGGTTCTCCCGGATCCAGATCGCGGGTGATGCCGTCATCGAACGCCTTCAACAGCGCGCCACCCATGAGGTACGGATTGACCATCGAATCAACCGAACGGTATTCAAACCGGCCCGGAGCCGATACCCGCAGCGCGCAGGTTCTGTTCTGGAAACCCCAGTCCGCAAAAACCGGAGCCCAGAAACCGGTATCCCACAATCTTCTGTAGGAGTTGACTGTGGATGACCCGATGGAAGTCAGCGCGCCGAGATGCTCGATCACGCCGCCGATTGACTGCAACCCGATCGGGCCGGGCTTGACTTCGTCAATATCGGGATCCGGCATGAAATGATTGGTACCGCCTTCCAGGTAGGTGAATACACCGTCCAGACCCGGCAACGTGTCATTGTGCAGCGGATTGACGACCTCCTCGCCGCCGGACCACAATGAAACATTATGGTGACAGCCGGACGCGGATACATTCATGAACGGTTTCGACATGAAGCAGGCGTGCAGTCCCTTTTCACGGGCGACCTGGGCGCAGATCTGACGATAGGTGGTCAACCGGTCCGAGTTCCTGACCACATCATCGAACATCCAGTTCAATTCCAGTTGCCCCGGCGCGTCTTCGTGATCCCCCTGGATCATGTCAAAGCCCATTTTCTGGCCGTATTCGATCACCTGCATGAAGGCCGGACGCAATTCCTCGAACTGGTCGATATGGTAACAGTTGGGTTTGGTCACGCCGCCCTTGAGTTGGCGGTTCTCATCCAGTTTGAGCCACATCATCTCCGGTTCAGTCCCGGCGCGCATGTGCATATTGTGTTTCTCCTCGAACTCCCGCTGGATGATTTTCAGGTTGCCGCGGCAGTCCGAGGTCAGATGGGCGCCGGGATTGACGCGTTCCTCGCGGTTGCGGTAGCAAGTACAGAACACGCGGCCAATCCGCTTATCCCAGGGCAACTGGACAAAGGTCTCCGGGTCCGGGATACCGACCAGTTCCGACGCTTCCGGGCCATAACCGATGTAACTTCCATGACGATCCACATACAGGTTGGCGGTTGAACCATAAACCAGTTGAAATCCCCTCTCCGACACTCTCTCCCAGTGATCGGCGGGAATCCCCTTGCCGACAATTCGGCCGGTGACCGAAACAAACTGGAAATAAACATAAGTGACCCCGGTTTCCCGGATTTTTTCACTGACCTGTTTGACCAGTTCCGCCCGGCCCGGGGCATTGACGCAGCGTTCCAGGTCGGTGGATGTCTGTATGCGGCCGGTTGAGCGTTTGGATGTCGTATTTTGTGCTGCGGGATTGTTCTCTTTAACCATCTTTAATCTCCAATGGGCATTAATTATTGATATGCGGCGTTCTCAACTCCACGGAAATGGACTGTTTGAGACAGGATGAAGCTTGCCTTCATGATACCTTGAGAATCGAAAAGGTTCCAGTAACGCACTCTCTGATCCGACCAGTTCCTGCGCGACCAGCTTGCCTACCCCGATCATCTTGTATCCATGATTGGAATCGGCGATAAAGTAGCAGTTATCGCGGAAACGATCAAAAACAGGAAAACTGTCCGGGGTGAATGAGCCGATTCCGCCGGAAGGTTCATTATTGTATTTCGGCGACTGGCCTTCAAACCGCTTTTGGCAATGGGCCAGCGCGGAAGTCCATAAGTGCGCGAATTCCGCTCCGACCACAAAATCCGGGGAATCGACGCCATACGGGTCAACCGCCACCTGATCAAGCTCGGTCTCAACCGGGAACGGAGCGGCCCCGCCCTGTATCCCGTTAAAATGAAAATCGGGTTTGTAATAGATTCCCCACATCTCGTCCGTGATCAACGATCCGTCCACATCGGAATAAAGGGGAGAGTCGGAATCGACGTGAATCACCGGAGGCATTCCGCCATCGTTGGTCTTTTGCATTTCCGGATCCACGCCCAGCGTTCCCTCTTGCAGGGACCAGTAGACCCACATCGGAATGTCGGTATGAATTTCACCATTGCCGGACCGGATGTCCACCGTCTCCGGCAATTCAAGCATGCCCCACAGCAACCTGGCCCAGGGCCCGGGCGCCACGATCAGTTGCCCACAGGCGATATTGCCGCGGTCGGTCACAACTTCCCGGATCGTCCGGCTGGAGTGGTCCGCGTTGAATCCGGTCACCGTCACGCCGGTCATGATGCGAACGCCCTCCGCTTCCGCCTTGCTGGCCAGGCCATACAGTGACCGCGTATTGTTGGCGTAACCTCCCCTCTTTTCATGCAGAACCGAGGTGATTCCCTGTGCCTGCCAGTCATCGAACAGGCCTTTCATATAATTCATCGACGCTTTTTTACCTTCGATGAAAACCGATTCGTAACCGATGTCCTTTTGCTGTTCGGCAATGGAAGCCACATCCTCGAACATCGAATCCGGGCTGATCTGCATGTAGCCCACCGAATGATAGCTGTAGGCTTCGGCGTCGCTTTCCCAGACATCCACACATTGCGCCATCAATTCACGCATGGCGGGCTGGAAATAGTTGTTGCGTACCACGCCGCAGGCAATGCCCGAAGCGCCGGCGCCGATTGCGGTCTTGTCAACCACAAGTATGTCGCGGCCATCGCCCCGGCCCCTGGCCTTCAACTCCAAAGCCAGATGATACGCCGTACTCAGACCATGAATTCCGGCGCCGATAATGACATACTCACTGTGTCCAGGGAAAGCCATAATTCATCTCCTGTTGTCATTCAGAAATTTAAAATGGTGCAGTATTGGTACAATTTTGGTATCATTTCTACAACAAAATAATACCATTTCGATCATTGTTCTGTATAATTCGGCTATTAAACAGGATGTAAAGGAAGTTTGCAACCGGCCAATCCCGTCAGACCTCAATTTTTCTATACCATTTATATACCATTACGGAATGTCCACCTGAATGAACTGGCTATATGACAGAGCGATACTCACATACGATCACTGGCTCGTCCGGCGTCTTTAACAGCATCCGGGATACGATCATGGATGGAGGTTACGCATATAATGCGCGGCTGCCTTCCGAGCGTACCCTGGCGGAACAATTCGGCGTTGCGCGAGGCACAGTCAGGACAGCGCTGGAACAACTGGAAAAAGCGTCCCTGGTTAAAAAGAAATTCGGCAGTGGCACGTATGTAAGCTATAACATCCGATTCGAGCAGGACGAGATAGCCGAGGAAACCAGCCCGCTGGAACTGATCGAAACCCGTCTGGCGATAGAACCCCATATTGTCAAACTGGTTGTATTGAACGCTAATAACCGGGAACTGAAAAACCTGGAACAGGCATTGCACAATGTTCTGCGTGCCACCCACAATCCCAATAATTTCTCCCTGGCGGATGAGGCGTTCCATCTCATGATGGCGCAGTGCTCGCATAACCCGCTGCTGATCTGGATCTACCAGAGAATCAATGAGGTTCGCAGCCATGCCCAGTGGAGTCACCGGAAAATGAACATCCTGACCGCGAACAAGATCAGGCAGTACAACGAACACCACTCGGCATTGGTCAAGAGCATCAAACGAAGAAATATGGAAGAGGCCTCGAATCTGATGATCCGTCATCTGACCCAGGCGAAAAGGGATTTGCTCGGTAATGATATCGACAGCGACTAGATGAATCAGTGACAGATCAGGGGGCCGCTCAGGGGACCGCGCTCATCCGGACCGGAGCGCCTTCGTAATCCGCGCCTTCATATTCTGCGTACTCAACGCGGAACACGGCCGAATCCGGTGTCAATGCCTTGTCGAAGCCCTCAATCAGTATCCGGTCGCCGCGAAACTCGATGTATTTTGATACCGAGCCTTTATTAAAGAAAATCACCACCGACAGCAACCCCGATTCAATCAACTCCTGACGCCGCTCACTCGACCAATCCCATCCGAACGGGCAACTGCGGGTCTGGTACCGCGGTTTGAATTCCACAAATCCCTTGACCTGCTGCCAGGGGAAATCCGTAATATCCGACAGTTTCAGCGTGGAGCCCGAATCCGCCGCCTGCGTAACGCGCTGCAGGAATGCCTGCCGTTGGCTGGCCTGGCCGATACATTCATCTCTGAGACTGGAATAATAGAAAACCATGACCAGAACGACAATCAGCGGCGCGATGTACAGAACCGGCCTGGCTGGTATGGAGTTGAGCGCCCTGTGAATCATAAATACAAAGACCCCTCCACGGCATACACCGTGGAAGGGTCAGATCCTTAGGTCAGTTCACCGCGGCAATCAAAGAATCACCGGCAACCCAACTGTGTCGCAGGGTTTCCTGGAGGTTGCCCGTCAGGAATGTTTGTCGAGGTATGCCCCGATCCCGCCGCTGTCGGCGATCTTCCTGACATCGTTCTCCAGCTCACTGGATTCCTCTCTCAGTTGCACGACGTGCCAGCCTATCCAGAATGCGAGTCCAAGCACGACTAACAGCGGCTCCACTCCCACGAAAGGGTATATCGGGCCTGCCACATCGACATTGACCCAGTTTTCTACCATACCAGTTGCCATAATAATAATCTCCGGGTATCAGTTAAATTAGTCAGGCTTCGTTTCGGACAGCCTCACGCACAGCGCGGGCGTCTTCTTCACTTTCCACTACGTAATTAATGTCCAGGCCAGCCATCTCGATTTCCCGCGGAATCCGCAGAAGACCGGCCGCATTCAGGATCTTGGACAGAATCCAGGCCGGAACGAATCCAAGCACGAAGAACATGATGATAGCGCCGAGGAACTGCCCCCAGGGCGAAATGGTCGCGTATCCCTCGAATGGAGAAGAGGGGTAGCCCCACAACATGAAGCCCGCAATCACCACACCCAGGAATCCGGCATAACCGTGTACCGCTACGGCGCCCACCGCGTCATCAATCTTGAATCGACGCTCAACACAGAAGTGCATTTTGTAGATGATGCAAACCACAACAGCCGCAATCAACATAGCCTGAATCGGGTGATACAGATCATTGCCCGCGGAGGCGCCGATGACACCGGCCAGCCCCCCGGAATAAGTCCAGAAAGCGTCTCCCTTCGAGACAATGTACCCTGCCATCAAACCACCGGACAGCGACATCAGGAAGTTCAGCGTAATCGCGGACAGTGTGGTCGGTTGCAGATAGATGTTGGTGGCGCTGAAGTACGATTTATCGGCAACATCCAGCATGGCGGCCCCGTACACATCTATGATCGGAATGTTACAAGCGACATAGAACCCCCAGAACCCGGTATAAATCAGGAACAATCCGATAGTCACCAGCCACGGGTTATGTGGATTGATGTTTCGCGGAGTGCCATCGGCCGCGAATTTGCCGATGCGCGGCCCGAGAACCACCAGGACGCCGAGAGCGAAGCCACCCGCTACGGCATGAATCACGCCGGATGCGTAAGCGTCATGGTAACCCAGGATCTGAACCATCCAGCCGTTCCAGGACCATCCCCAGGCGGCGTCAATGATCCAGGTGACCGAGCCAATCAGGATGGCCAGCAGCCAGAACGCGCTGGGACGAATCCGCTCAATCACGGCGCCGGAAACAATAGATGCGGCAGTCCACGAAAACAGCAGGAAGGCGGCCCAGAACACGCCATTGATACGCGCCCAGTAGGCGGTATCGTCAGCAGTCAGGGTACTCTGTACCGCAGAACCACCCATGTGCGCCCCCATCAATTCACTCCACGGAGTCGCCCAGGGCGCGGATACCAGTCCGCCTATGATGCCTGGCCCATTGACGAACGCGAAATAGATCCACCACCCAAAGAAGAAAAACGTCACCGTCACCAATGGAATCAGCATAGTATTTTTCATCAGGGTATGCATGTGATTGCGATACCGCGAAGCGCCGACCTCATACATACAGAAGCCGACGTGAATCAGAAACATCAATACTACTGTGAGCCAGTAGTAGAACTCGGTAAATATAATGACCAGCGATGAAAGTTCATTATCCATATCAAATCCTCTACATAATAATTACAAGATTTTTGTTATTGTCACTTTAGAAAACTCATAATAGAACCAGACCCTTTATATAAGACTTGCGATTAACTTGCAATAGCCACAGCCAGCCGATGACAGAATCAGCGATCGCAAACAGGTCACAGAAATATTCCTGCTGTGATTTTTGATCCGGGGTATTTAGTCTGGCCCGGAATCCGGTATAATCCGGCGGTCACGGAATCGGCGTGACAGCCTTTAATAAACCAGTTCCCTATGAATATGAAAATTCTGAGCATCACCACCTTGTCCGGTCTCGCCTTGTTATTTTCTCTGGAAGCGGTTGCGAACCATAATTCCATGGAATCCCTGAAAGCGCGGGTCTCTGCGACAGGCACACTGAATGTGGACGAAAACAAGGTCGCCACCACCACCGCCTCCGGCCAACAGGAAGCCGGGCCCGCAAACGGGGAAGCCGTCTACCAGACGACTTGTGTAGCTTGCCACAGCAGCGGAATCGCCGGCTCGCCGGTGGTTGGAGATGTCGATGACTGGACAGCCCGGCTTGAACAGGGCTTCGAAACGCTGGTCACACATGCGATCGAAGGGTATACCGGATCAACCGGATTCATGCCGGCGAAGGGCGGCAACCCTTCGCTCAGCGATGAAGCCGTCACGGCCGCTGTACAATTCATGGTGGACCAGTCCAGATAAGCTCCGGGCGGACAGAGGCTTGACCGGATCAATGAACATCGCCAATGAATATCGCCTGCAACTCACCGATGACTGAAAACCGGGACCTGATCGTAGAGACCGATCAATCGGTCGCGACCCTGACCCTGAATCGTCCGGGTCAATACAACGCCCTGTCCGCAGGGTTGCTCGAATCAATTTGCGGCGCGCTGGACACCATCGCCGCGGACGATACCATACGCGCGGTCATTCTCGCGGCCAACGGCAAGGCCTTTTGCGCCGGACACGACCTCAAGCAGATGCGCGAAAGCGCGGACCGGGCGGAGCATCACAGGCTGTTCAGCAAATGCAGTGAAATGATGCAGAAAATAGTCCACCTGCCGCAGCCGGTGATCGCCCGCGTCCAGGGAATGGCCACCGCCGCCGGTTGCCAACTGGTCGCGACCTGTGACTTGGCGGTAGCCTGTGAAACCGCTCAATTCGCCGTCTCGGGAATCCGGGTCGGTCTGTTCTGTTCGACCCCCGCGGTCGCGTTGAGCCGCAACATATCCCGCAAGCGCGCCATGGAAATGCTGATGACCGGAGACTTTATCGACGCCTCCACGGCGCTCGAATACGGCCTGGTCAATCAAGTGGTCGAACCGCAGATGCTGGACCAGGCAACCGATGAGCTGGTCGGAAAAATCATCCGCCACCCCGGACGAGTGGTGAATCTGGGGAAAAAGATGTTCTACCAGCAGCTCAACCAAGACCTTTCAGCGGCCTATCAGGGCGCGACTGACACCATTTCCGGCAACATGATGCTCGAAGAAACCATTGAAGGGATCGACGCCTTCATCGAAAAGCGCCCGCCCAACTGGGCCGACTGACTGAAAATCAGGTACTGATTCGTGAACACATACAATATCGCCCTGATGCCCGGAGACGGCATCGGCCCGGAAATCATGGAGCAGGGAATCAAGGCGCTGCGGGTGATTGAACAACGCAACGATGTGACCTTCAATCTGATACCGGCGGCTTTTGGCGCATCCGCCTGGTTTGAAACCGGCAGCAGCTTCCCCCGGGAGTCGATTGACATCTGTGATCAGGCGGACGCGATTCTGAAAGGCACAATCGGCCTGGGGCACGAGGAGTCGAAACAAATCCCGATTGACGAACAGCCCGAACGCGGCGCCCTGCTGCCGATGCGCCGCCGCTATGATACCTTCGCCAATTTCAGGCCGGTCTACCTGCCCCCCTCGCTCGGCCATTTCTCCCCGCTCAAACCCCGGGTTGTGGGGGACGGCATTGATATCATGATCATCCGCGAACTGGTTGGCGGGATTTATTTCGGACAAAAGGAAACCGGCGTCAATTCACAGGGATTGCGCTACGTCCGGGAAGCGCTCGAATACGATGAAAGCCAGATCAAGCGGATCGTCGATGTGGCCTTCTCCACCGCCATGAAGCGCAGAAAGAAACTGCACAACATTCACAAGAGCAATGTCCTCAAATCCAGTATCCTGTGGACGGACATCATCGAACAGACCGCCCCGGATTTCCCCGAAGTCGAAGTCGTCCACATGCTGGTCGACGCCGCCGCGACTCATTTGTGCCTGAATCCGGGTCAATTCGATGTCATGCTGATGGAAAATATGTTCGGCGATATTCTCAGCGATCAGGCTGGCGGCATACTCGGCTCGCTGGGGCTGATGCCTTCCGCCTGCATGGGGCCGGACAAATCCTATTACGAACCATCACACGGCTCGGCGCCGGATATCGCCGGTAAGAATATCGCCAACCCGTATTCAATGATCGGCTCCGTAGCCATGATGCTCGACATGAGCTTTGATATGGCTGATGAAGCCGGAAATGTGTGGGCGGCGATGGAATCTGTATTCGCCGCCGGTTATTCGACCGCTGATTTATCCGGGCCGGACGACAATGTGACCATGGTCAGTACCGATGAGTTCGGCGACCGGGTGGCGGACGCTCTGTAACGGCCCCACTCCGCGCCAGATCACCATCAGGCTGGATCACCACCAGTTCGCGGGCGGCGCGGCGGGTCAGCCACTCGGCCCCGTTTTCGGTAATCACGATATTCTCCTCATGCACCATTTGCCGACCGGGGGCAAAGGTCATTCCGGGTTCCAGCGTGATGATCATGCCCGCTTCCAGCCGGGTATTGTCGGTCGCCGTGTTCGACGGCCTCTCCGTCAACTCGATGCCCAGCCCATGGCCCAGCCGCCCGACCTGATTACCGAGAGACCCCCCGGCTGCCATGACCTGATTCATCGCATGGTATAGGTCGGTCGTGGTTGCGCCCGGTCTGGCGATATTGAAGCCCGCCTCGGTCGCGTCCCACACAACCTCGTGCGCCCGTCTGACCGCGTCATCCGCATAACCGAAAGACCAGTTGCGGTCGAAGTCACAGAAATAGCCGTCGAATGTGGAGCCGGTGTCGATAATCAGCAGATCGCCCTCGGCCACAACCCGGTCCACCGGGCCCATGATGATGCTGTCATACCCGCCCGGCCCCGAGCCGGCCACCATATAGGGAACCGCGTCGGCGCCCCGCTGCAGAATATCCACCTTCAGCCTGCTCGCAATCTGCGCTTCGGTCATGCCTGTGTGGGCATAATCCGGCAGAGACTGGAACGCCGCCGACACGAGTTGGCAGATATAACGGATCTTTTCGATTTCCAACGGCGACTTGACCATCCTCAAACGATGCAACGGCCCGGCGATATCGACAAACCGGTACTCCGGCAATTCCCGCCGCAACCGCTCGAAATTGTGAACCGGCATACGGATCACGCTCTCGGCGCCCAGCGTCATACCGATGCGACCATATCTTCGCGGCAGGTTTTTGAACAGGTCAACCAGCAATGAGACGCCATCGTCCTCCGGGCGCGGGGAAGGCCAACTCCGGATATCGTCGATCCAGGTCTGCTCCATGCCGCTGACGCCGATCTCGGGAATCACGGCAACCGGCCTGCCCCGCGCGGGAAGAACCAGAAACCAGGGGCGAGTCGGACTTTGCCAGAACTGGGTCAGGAAACCGGAGAAATAACGGACATTCGGCTCCGTGGTCAGCAGGACCGCGTCCACCTCCCGGTCACGCATGATGGCCTGCATGGCCTGTGCACGGGCTTCAAACTCGGATTCAGGGAATCCTCTCGCCGGGGTCTGCATGAATCAAGCGCCTGTATGCGCCCGGCTGTCGGCCAGTGTCTGCTTTAATATACCGAGGCACTGCTCGACGTACTGCGCCCTGCTGGCCTGCCCCATCATGCCGATTCTCCAGATTTTGCCTGCCATCGCCCCCAGCCCGGCGCCGATTTCCAGTCCGTAGTCATCCAGCAGCTTTTTTCTGAAAGGCGCGTCTGCTATTCCGGGCGGAATGACCACCGCGTTCAACTGCGGCAACCGGCAGGAGGCGTCGACCAGCAGTTCCATGCCCATTTCCTCCAGACCGGCGACCAGGGCCTGATGATTGCGCTGATGCCGCCGCCACGCGTTTTCGAGACCCTCCTCGTACACCATCAGCAGGGCTTCATGAAGGGCATACAGGGTATTGACCGGGGCGGTATGGTGATAGGAACGTCCGCCGCCGCTTCCCCAGTAACCCATCACCAGGTTGACGTCAAGAAACCAGCTTTGCACCCGGCCTGAGCGGTTCTTGATCCTGTTCAGCGCCGACTCCGACAAGGTGACCGGGGACAATCCGGGGAAACTGGAAAGACATTTCTGGCTGCCGGAATAAACCGCGTCCAGTTCCCATTCATCCACCTTGAGCGGGGCGCCGGCCAGCGAGGTCACGGCGTCCACGATCACCAGAGCGTCATGAGCATGGGCAAGGCGGGTGATTTCCCGCGCGTCCGACATAGCGCCGGTCGAAGTTTCCGCATGAACGAACGTCACCAGCCTGGCGTCCGGGTGCCGCTCCAACGCCTGTTCGACCTTGTCCAGGCTGACCGGCTGACCCCAGGCATCCTCCACCACAACAGCAATCCCGCCGCAGCGCTCGACATTCTCTTTCATCCGTCCGCCGAAAACCCCGTTAATGCACACAATCACCTGGTCACCCGGCTCCACCAGATTGACAAAACACATCTCCATACCGGCAGAACCGGGGGCGCTGACCGGCATGGTCATATAGTTTTCTGTCTGGAAGGCGTACTGCAACAGATGCTTGATCTCATCCATCAGATCCACAAAAGCGGGATCGAGATGCCCGATGGTCGGCCTCGCCGAAGCCTCCAGCACCCGATTGTGAACCATGGTGGGACCAGGACCCATTAATAATCTTTGCGGTGGCGCGAAAGGTTGATACATATCCGTATTCTCCTGAAATTTCGGGTGATCATACAGGGAGCGCCCATCGAATCCAATCAGAATGAATGATCATCGCATTACATTATTTAATCATCCGTTATTTGATCGTCCCGGCATAAAAACCTGCGCAAGATCAGGGTAACTTTGATATTATCGCAACTTTTCTACACAGCAACCGTGACCGCTTCCGGTTCCCGACAGACACCCCCATGAAAATTCTGATTGCCGACAGTTTCCCTGGCCCCCATATCGACGAACTGACCCGCCTGGGTCATGAAGTAACCTCGAATCCGGCGCTGGACGGCGACGCCCTGCCACAGGCGATCACGGGTCATTCGGCGCTGATCGTCCGCAGTACCCGGGTGACAACCGCAACCCTGGCCGCGGGCGAATCCCTGAAACTGGTGATCCGGGCGGGCGCCGGAACCAATACCATCGACAAGACCGGCGCCGCGGAACGGGGCATCCGGGTATGCAACGTACCGGGCGCGAACTCCATCGCCGTCGCGGAACTGGTGATGGGCCTGATCATCGCGATTGACCGGAATATCGCAGCCGGAGCGGCAGACCTGAAAAACCGGATCTGGAATAAAAAGAAATATTCCACGGGCCGCGGGCTGTATGGCCAGAGAATCGGGATACTGGGTCTCGGGGCGATCGGTTTCGCGGTCGCCGAACGGGCGCGGGCATTCGGGATGGAGGTCTGCGCAGTCGCCAAACCCGGCCGCTCGGAACAGGCTTCAGCCAGGATTGCGGACGCTGGCGTCATACAGCTTGATTCACAGGATGAGCTACTGCAAACCTGCGACATCATCACCCTGCACATGCCCTCTACCGACAGCACCAGAAACATGGTCAATTCATCATTTCTGGCTAAAATGAAGGACGGCGCCACCCTGATCAACACCTCGCGCGGCGATCTGGTTGACGAGGCGGCGCTGATTGAGGCCCTGGAAACCAGGGGTATCCGCGCCGGACTGGATGTCTACCGGGACGAACCGGCCGCCGGCAGCGCCGGGTTCGAATCGGCCCTGGCCAATCATGAATCGGTATGCGGCGCCCATCACATTGGCGCCTCGACCACCCAGGCGCAGACCGCGGTCGCCAATGGCGTGATCGACGTGATCCACTCTTTCTCAACCGGAAAATTGATAAACTGCGTCAACTGAACCAAAAGACCTTTAATGCGGAAACTTCACTGATGACCAACCGAAAACATAATTTCAGCGCGGGGCCCTGCACTTTGCCCCTGGAAGTACTGGAAGAAGCGCAAGATGAATTCATCGACTACCAGGGCGCCGGAATGTCCCTGATCGAAATGAGTCATCGCGGCAAACACTTTGTCGAAGTCGCGGAAGAAGCCGCCAGCCTGGCGATGGAGGCGTTCGAAGTCCCCGACGATTTCAGTGTCCTGTTCCTGCAAGGCGGCGCCATACTGCAGTTCTCAATGGTTCCGATGAACCTGTTGAATCCAGGCCAGAAAGGGGCTTATGTCCATTCCGGAAGCTGGGCCAAAGGAGCCATCGCGGACGCCCGGGAATATGGCGATATCTATATACCCTGGGATGGCTCCGACCATAATTTCACCCGTATGCCATTGTCGAACGAACTGGGAGACCTCCAGAACAATACCCGCTACCTTCATATCACGACCAATGAAACCATCGGCGGAATACGCTTTGCTGAATGGCCGGATGTGGATGTGCCGCTGGTCGGCGATGTCTCTTCGGAATACATGGCCCGCCCGCTGCCCTGGGAAAAGTTCGACCTGGTCTACGGCGGAGCGCAAAAAAACCTCGGACCGGCCGGAATGGCGGTCGTATTTATCCGCAATTCAATTCTCGAATCCTGTAACAGGAACATGGGGCGCTATCTTCGATACGACATCCAGCAATCGAAAGGCTCCATGTTCAACACCCCGCCGATGTTTCCGATCTACCTGTTCGGCAAGGTCCTGAAATGGATGATCAGGCAAGGCGGGCTGGCGGCCATGGAAGCGGCGGCGTCTGAAAAAGCGGGCATCCTGTACGACACGATTGACGCCAGCGGCGGATACTACAATTGCCCGGTGGAGACGGCCAGCCGGTCGCACATGAACGTCGTATTCCGGCTCGCGAACGAAGACCTCGAACGGAAATTCCTGGAACAGGCCGCGCAGGCCGACCTGATGAATCTCAAGGGGCATCGCAGCGTGGGGGGCTGCCGGGCCAGTATCTATAACGCGATGCCGAAATCCAGTGTCGAAGCGCTGGCCGGGTTCATGAGCGAATTTGCGCAGGACAACCACTGACAGGGCGCTCCCATGCCAGAAATAAAACCATTCGACGGCTTTCTGATCAACGCCGACCACGCCGGAGAAATCGTCTCCCCGGCCTATGATTCAGTGTCCCCGCAGCAACGCCGCGTATTTGCGGAAAACAATCCGCGTAATTTCCTCAATACCATGCGGTTGCTGGAGGATCTGCCTGAAGAAAACCCCATGACCCCCGAACAACTCCTGCTGTCGAACAAGGAAAATCTCGACCGATTGTTATCGGACGGATCGTTCGACATGCTGGAACAACCCTGCCTGTTCATCTACCAGCTCGATACCGGCGACCATGTACAGACCGGAGTGGTCTGTGAAATCTCAGTCGGTGAATACGAACGGGGCGCAATGCGCAAGCATGAAAACACCCGTAGCGACCGGGAGGACCTGCTGGCGCAATACCAGGTCGTAGTGGGCGCGTCGTCAAGTCCGATCTGCCTGACCTACAGCCAGGACCCGGACATTGACCGTTGCGTCGGGCAGATCATCGCGAACCGGCCGGAACTGGAATTTTCCGGCGCGGATGGCGTCCAGCAGAGAGTCTGGCGGGTCGCGGACCGCGAACTGCAGGCGCGGCTGGTCGAACTGTTCGACCCTGTCGAAACCACCTACCTGACCGACGGCCATCACCGCGCCGCCTCCGGGTACCGTTATGCCAGAATCATGCGCGACAAATACGGCAACACGGGCGATGAACCCTGGAACCAGTTGCTGGTGGCCCTGTTCCCGGATAACCAGCTCAAGTTATTGCCGTTTCATCGTTGCGTCAAGGATTTGAACGGCCTGACCGAGGCCGCCATTGTCGAGGCTCTGAAAACCTGTTTCGAGGTCCGCAAACTCTCCGGCCAAACCGGGTTCGAGTCCACCCGGCATGGTGAATTCGGCATGTATCTGAACAACGGCTGGTATCAACTGAATGTCAAACCCGAACATGTCAAACAGGATAATCCGGTCGAATCCCTGGATGTCACGATTCTGCAGAATCTGGTTCTCGACCCGATTCTCGGTATCACGGATATGCGTAGCAATCCGCGTCTCGACTACATTGCCGGTGTCAACACAGACGAGGACATCCAGCAAAAATGCGAGGAGGGATGGGACATTGTGTTCGCCTGCCACGCGACCTCGATGAGCCAATTGATGGATGTCGCCGACTCCGGCGCGCTGATGCCGCCCAAATCCACCTATTTCGATCCCAAATGCCGTTCCGGAATCTTTGTCCGGTTAAAGAGGGATTAGCGCTGTTCAGAATCGATTCGCTCGGTCGTCGGCAGGCCGGACAAGTAACGCCTCAGGCAATCCAGCGCCAGTTCCACAGCCCCTAGCCGGACCCATTCCGGACTGCCCGGCAAACGGGATGTCCGGCAGGCGCCGGCCTTGCCATCCGATATCGCAACCGCGATATCCGCCGCATGTTTGCCCCCGTCCTGTCGGTCCAGCGGTTTCACCAGCGTCACGAGGGCATGCGACGAATCCGACCGCGCCGCAATAGCGTCGGCGAGGCAAACCGCCAGTTGGCTGTCCGGCGTCCGTGACACCGGCTCCGCAATACCCGCGTACTTCAGCAACTGCTCGACATCGACCGACACGATCCCTTTTTTCACACATTCAGCGCTGTCCGCCGCGCCCACAAGACGGGCGGTCACCCGGCCCGCGGTGTGCGTTTCCACGACACTGACACTGCCCCCGGACTGCCGCAGCGCGCGAACAATCTCATTTTCCACCAACTGATCATCCTCGCACAAAACGAAATTCCCTAACCGCTTTCTCACCTCATCCTCCACCGGCTTGATTTTCCGGTCGAGTTCCGCCTGTGAGGGACCATGCAGCGTCAACTTGATTTCAAGCTGCGGGTAGTGGGACTGAAACCCGAGCTTGACCGAACCGTCACCGGCCAACGCCTCGACTCCATCCAGTATGCGGTCCGCCCGCGCCTCCCCGATGCCAAACGTATGGAAGCGCTTGACCCGCGTAAAGACCGCCTGACCGCGCATCGCCTGCAAGCGCGGGAGAATCTGCTCTTCGAGCATGCGCCTCAACTCCACGGGCACTCCCGGAGTAAAGAAAAACCGGGCGCCGCCAATATCCATCTCAAATCCGCAGGCAGTCCCGACCGGGTTGTCGATGTATTGTGAACCGACCGGCAGCATGGCCTGCTTGACATTGCTGGAAGGCATCTCCCGGCCCCTGGAAATATACCAGGCCTCAATTCTATCCAACCATGGACGGCACAGCTCGAGATCAACCCCCGCCGCCTGCGCCGCCGCCTCTTGGGACAGATCATCGACTGTCGGCCCCAGACCGCCATTGACGATCACGGCGTCCGCCCTTTGCCCGGCCTGATGGAATGCCCGGACCAGGCTGGCCGGATCATCACCCACCACGGTTCCCCAGATCGTATTGAACCCGTTTTCAGTCAGCCGCCTGGCGATATGGCTGTAATTGGTATTGACCGTCTTGCCGGTCAGAATCTCATCGCCAGTGCATAGAATTTCGATTTTCATGGGCCTCGCCCGATTGACAGGAGTGGATAGTATCGGAGATCATGGATTATTGAACAACCTGCTTGAAATAAAGTGAATTCACTGTCAGGATAATGTAAAAGCGCTTGATGACAAAATAGAGGACAAAATCATGAGTAAAGGCCAATGTCTGTGCGGCAGCGTATCCTGGGAATTTTCCGGGCAACCAGAATCCTCCTACCACTGCCACTGCCAGATGTGCAGGAAGGCGCATGGCGCGGCGTATGGCACCTACTATTTCGTGGCGGAGGAAAATTTCCACTGGACCGGCGAACGGGACACCATCGTGGACTATCACTCCTCTCCCGTATTGACCCGCTCCTTCTGCCGGGACTGCGGTTCGGTGGTACCCAACGCGGATGATAACGGCCGATTCATGTTCGTCCCGGCCGGGTCGCATGACGACGGCCCTGCAGTTTCCGCGCATATCTTTGTGGCCTCCAAGGCCCCCTGGCTCGACATTACCGACGACCTGCCAAAACATGACGACCACGCGCCGGAGGCTCCGGGGCCGGTATATGATAATCCGCCGGTATCCGAACCCGAACCGGGGACAGTCCGGGGAAGCTGCTTGTGCGGGGATGTCCGGTTCGAGGTGACGCTGCCATTCACAGTCGTGCATAACTGCTACTGCTCCCGATGCAGACAGCAGCGTTCAGCCGCGTTTACCACCAACGGGTTCACCGCGAAAGACTCGGTCGCCTTCACCCGGGGCAATGACTGCCTGTCCAGCTACAAGGTCCCGGACGCGAAGTATTTCACCCATGTATTCTGCGGGAAATGCGGATCCGGGGTACCGAGGCTGGACGCCGACCGAAACATCGCCGTCATCCCGCTGGGCGCGCTCGATGACGATCCGGGCTGCAAGGCCGACGACAACATTTTCGCCCCCGACCGGGCAGGCTGGAGCGAAGTGAATCCCAACCTGCCCACCTACGACCGCTATCCGCCCCGCAAATAGCCCGGCGCTCACTGCCACGCGAAGCGGGGTTGGTCATAATGGTGGACGCGGGCGCTTCGGCCACGAATCGCCACCTCCCGGAACTGGTAGATGATGGATGCGGTAGGAGAGTACATGCGGTGCCCCAGCGCCGGAAATTCTGAACACAGGACCGGCCGACCCTCCTCTACTCCGGGTTCAAATATCGGAATGGCGTCGCTGTCGAGTTCTGAAAAAGGAATGCAATATACTTCGGCCACTTCATCCGCCGACGGAATGATCCGGCAATTCTCCCCGGCCCAGACCACAACCGGGGTTATCCGGAATTTCGAGCGAGTCGGGTAATCATCCAGCCGCCCCAGGATACAGTCCGCGGACAGCCTCAATCCAAGCTCCTCGTCCAACTCCCTCAACGCGGCCTGGTACACCGTCTCCCCCTCATCCAGCTTGCCGCCCGGCAGCGCGTACTGCCCCGAATGCTGGCCCAGGCGCTGCGGACGGCGGGTCAGGAATATGGCAGGCGCCCCAGGCGCGCCGTAATCGGTAACCACAATAGCCACCGCCGCGCGGCGCAGACCGTCATCATCAATCTCCGACCATTCAAATTCCCCGAGATTGGCCTGCACAGACCGCCGCAAACCGTCATTGAATTCAAAAGCGCTCATCAACCGGCTCCAGGCGCGGTTCTTCACGGCCCAGTTCTTCCTTGCGTCTGGCGACGAAGGCTTCCAGTTCCTCCTTCACGGCCGGGTCAATCGGCGGCGACTCGTATTCATCCAGAGCGCGCTGCCACATTTCGGTGGCCCGCATGGTCGCATCCTTCGCCCCGGCCTGCCGCCAGTTCTGATTGTTCTGCCAATCACTCATAAACGGCTCATAGAACGCGGTTTTGTACCGCTGCATGGTATGGTCGCAACCGAAAAAGTGTCCGCCCGGCCCCACTTCAGCCATCGCTTCAAGCCCCAGCGACTGGTCATCCACATCCACAGGCCGCAGCAACGCCGCGATATGCTGAAGCATCTCACAGTCAATCATGACCTTCTCGAACGACGCCACCAGGCCCCCTTCCAGCCATCCCGCGGCGTGATAGATGAAATTGCCGTGCCCCATCACGGCGCTCCACAACGCCATCTGGGTTTCCCAGGTGGCCTGACAATCCACGGCATTCGAGGCGTTGCAGGCGCTGGTGCGATAGGGCAGGTTATATCTTCGCGCCAGTTGTCCCCCCGCCAGATTGGCGAGCGCGTTTTCCGGAGTGCCGAACGCGGGGGAACCGGAGCGCATATCAACATTGGATGTAAAGCCGCCATAGCCCACCGGGCAGCCCGGTCGGGTCAGTTGCAGCAAACTGATACCCAGCAACGCTTCGGCGTTCTGCTGCGCGAGGGCGCCCGCCATGGTCACTGGAGTCATCGCCCCCATCAGAGTGAACGGCGTGACCACCACCGGCTGACCCAGCATGGCAAGCTGCATCGCCCCGTAGGCCATGGAATCATCCAGCTTTCTCGGTGAATTGATGTTGATATTGGTCATCACCGTTGGATGATCCACCATCTCCTCCAGTTGCAGGCCCTTCGCGATGGCGCACATCCTGATCGCGTCCAACCCCCGCTCGGCGCCTATGCCGAGGGTGAAAAACGGCTTGTCGCTCAAGGTCAGACTAGTGAATACCGCGTCCAGGTGGCGCGTATTGACGGGCAGGTCCGTGGTCGCCACAGCCTGGTTGCCGAAGAAAGTGATCACGTTGAAGAATTGCCCCAGACGGATCAGCTTCCGGTAGTCCGCGAGATTGCCCGGACGCCGGCCATGGATCCGGTCATGCACGCTTGGCGGACCCGACACCATCCCGAAGTTGATCGCGTCGCCACCGCATCGAATGGCGTTCTCCGGGTTGCGGGGAACCACGCTGAACTCCGCCGGAGCGGTCGAGATAGCCTCCATCACCAGCCCCCGGTCCATGCGCACCATGCCGTCGCCATCCACCCTGGCCCCGGCCTTCCTGAACACATCCAGCGCCTGTTCACCGAGTACCTGAATGCCCTGCCGCTCCAGAATATCCATCGAAGCGTCATGAATCCGCTCAACCTGCTCCTCATCCAGCGCCTGGATCGGGGCAAAGCGATTGACCAACTGACTGCGGGGTAGTTGTGGAATCCCTGTTGCAGCCGGTTCAGTATTCTGGTTTTTACCGCGGCGGCCGCGGCGGCCTGAAGTTCGTACCATTCTTATTATCCTGATGATCAATTATGGCTTATATCACGGACGGAGCAATCAGGCTATAATAACCCCCGCAAACCGCCAGGAAGCCCGCACAGACACTCCGGTAATATATCCCCCTGTTCGACCATGACCACAACCGACCTGGCAAAACGCGTACACGACCATACGTTCAAACTGGACCCGATTGTCAGGAGCCTGCTGGATACGGATGTCTACAAGCTGTTGATGCTGCAAACCATCTGGAAGGAGTTTCCCAGCATCCCGGTCACTTTTTCACTGGTCAACCGTTCCCGGCATGTCCGGCTGGCGCAGGAAATCGACCGCGTCGAACTGGCCGAGCAACTGGACCACGCCCGCACGATCCGCCTTTCCAAGAAGGAAAAAATCTGGCTGGCCGGCAACACGTTCTATGGCAAGGAACGGCTGTTCAGCCCTGAATTCATCGACTGGCTGGAAGCGTACCGCCTGCCGGAATATGACCTCCAGGTTGAAAACGACCAGTACCGGATTGATTTTCATGGCGCCTGGACCGATGTGACCCTGTGGGAGTTGCCCGTGCTGACCATCATCAGCGAATTGCGGTCCAGATCGGCGTTGAAGAATACCGGGCGGTTCGAGCTGGATGTCACCTATGCCAGAGCCAAGACCCGGCTGTGGGAGAAAGTGATGCGTCTGAACCGGCTGCCTGATCTGCGTCTGGCCGATTTCGGCTCCCGCAGGCGGCATGGTTTCCTGTGGCATAACTGGTGCGTCGAGGCGTTGAAGGAAGGGCTGGGCGACAAATTCATTGGCACGAGCAATGTGCTGCTGGCGATGAATCACGACCTCGAAGCGATTGGCACCAACGCCCATGAACTGCCGATGGTCATCGCCGCAGTCGCGGACAGTGACGACGAGTTATTGCGCGCCCCCTATAAAGTGCTGGAAAGCTGGCAACGGACCTACGACGGGAATCTGCTGGTTGCCCTGCCCGACACATTCGGCACCACCGCGTTTCTGAAAAATGCGCCCGAATGGATTGCGCGCTGGAGCGGCTTTCGCATCGACTCCAAGCAGCCGGTCGCTGGCGGTGAGGAATTGATCCAGTGGTGGAACTCGATGAAACAGGACCCGAAGGAAAAACTGCTGATTTTTTCAGACGGCCTGGATATTGATGAAATTGAAACCGTTTATCATCACTTCAATGACCGGGTGCGAGTCGGCTTTGGCTGGGGCACCAATCTGACCAACGATTTCCGGGACTGCTCACCGACCCCGAATGACCGGCTCAACCCGTTTTCCGTGGTCTGCAAGGTCACCCGCGCCGACGGGCGCCCGACCGTGAAAATATCGGATAACCTGGAAAAATCGACCGGCCCCCAGAGCGAAGTCGAACGCTACCTGAAGATTTTCGGCCGCGACCAGATTGATCGTTACGAGGTCACGGTCTGAAGGTCATGGCCCAGGCGGCGCAACCCGTTGACTTCATTATCATCGGCTCCGGTTCCGCGGGATCGGTCCTCGCCCGGCGCCTGACGGAAGGTGGACGGCATACCGTCCTCGTGCTGGAGGCTGGCGGCAGCGACCGGAAGTTCTGGGTGCAGACACCGATCGGCTATGGCAAAACCTTTTACGACCCGGCCGTCAACTGGCGCTATACCACCCTGGCGCAACCCCGGCTGAACGGCAGAACGAGCTACTGGCCGCGCGGCAAGGTCATGGGCGGTTCAAGCTCGATCAACGCCATGGTATACATTCGCGGTCAGCGCGAGGACTATAACGACTGGCGGGACCTGGGCAACCCGGAATGGGGCTGGGACAACGTGCTGCCTTACTTCAGGAAATCCGAGACCAATTCGCGCGGCGGCGACGACTTTCGCGGCGACAGCGGCCCATTGTACGTCAACGACCCGAGCGCATCGTATCATCCCACCTGTGGCGCCTTCATCGAGGCGGCCATGGAATACGGCCTGGAACCAAACCCGGATTTCAATGGCGCAACCCAGGAAGGGGTCGGCATGTACCAGATCACCACCAAAAACGGTTTCCGCATGTCCGCGGCCAGGGCGTATCTGCGTCCGGCGCTGGCGCAACCGAACTGCGATATCGAACTGAACGCACAGGTCACCCGGATTCTTTTCGACAACCGGAAAGCGGTCGGAGTGGAATATCTGCAAAACGGGGAAATCAGGCAGGCCCGCGCTAATCGGGAAGTCATTGTCTGCGCCGGCGCCGTCAACTCCCCCCAGCTATTGCAACTGTCCGGCATCGGGCCGGGGGAGCTTTTGCGACAACATGAGATTGACGTGACGCTGGATAACCCGCAGGTCGGCCGCAACCTCCAGGACCATCTGGCGCTGACCCATTTCTACCGCTCGAAAGTCCCCACACTGAACAATCAACTCTATCCCTGGTGGGGCAAACTCCATGCCGGATTGAAATATGTCCTGTTCCGGAAAGGCCCGTTGTCCCTCAGCGTCAATCAGGCGGGCGGCTTCATCAAAAGCCACCCGGAGCGACAACGCCCCAACCTGCAACTGTATTTCTCGGCGCTGACCTACCTGACATCGCCGAAAGGCGAACGGCCATTGATGAATCCCGACCCCTGGCCCGCCATCCAGAACGGGGTCTGCCAATGCCGCCCGACCAGCCGCGGCGCCATCCGCATCGCGTCGAACGACCCGCTCGAGAGCCCGGACATTGATCCCGGCTATTTATCGACCGACCACGACATACAGGAAATGATCGAGGGATTCCGGCGCCTGCGGGGCATGGCGCAAATGCCCGCGTTCCAGAAAATCATCGAAAGCGAGATTTCCCCCGGTAAATCCGTTCAGTCCGAATCACAGATTATCGACGACATCCGGGAACGTAGCGAGACCGTATTCCACCCGACCAGCACCTGTATGATGGGGCCTGATCCGGCGTCATCGGTCGTGGACCAGGATTTGCGGGTGCATGGGATGCAGAGCCTGAGAGTGGTGGACGCGTCTGTTTTTCCCACCGTCATCTCCGGCAACACCAATGGCCCGGTGATCATGGTCGCCGAAAAAGCCGCGGACCTCATCCTGCGGGACACCGCCTGAACACATCTCCCGAAAACCTATCCTGATCCCCCGTCCTGATGTCAGCTACGCAGCGATCAGTCGTCGCCGCTGAAAACCCCCAGAATATGCAACAGACTGACGAATATATTAAAGATCGAGACATACAGGGTAACCGTGGCGGTGATATAGTTGGTCTCCCCGCCATGGATAATCTCGCTGGTCTGGAAAAGAATCATACCCGACATCAACAGAATGAACATCGCCGAGATCGCCAGACTCAACGCCGGCATCGGATAGATCAGGGTGACCAGCATCGCCAGGAACGCGACCAGAATACCCGCCATCAGCATACCGCCGATAAAACTGAAATCCTTCCGCGTGACCAGCACATAGCCGGACAGACTGATGAAAATCATGCCGGTGCCACCCAGCGCCATCATCACGACCTCACTGCCGCCCGGAAGAGCCTGGATATAATAACTCAGGAGCGGCCCGAGGGTCAGTCCCATGAATCCGGTCAACGCGAAAACGAACACCAGTCCGAGGACGGAATTCCTGAATTTGCTGGTCAGGAACAGCAGGCCGAAATACCCGACCAGAGTGATGATAGCCCCCAGCGGCGGGAAATTCATCGCCATCGACAAACCCGCCGTGAAAGCGCTGAACAGCAGCGTCATCGACAGCAGGATATAGGTGTTTTTCAGAACACGGTTAATTTCGATGCCGCGTACAGCCGGACGCGCAACCGCAGTTTCGTATCTTGCCATTTTAACTTCTCACCTCAGTGTATGGATCTGGAAAACCGGATTCGGCGGGACGCCAAAGATGCGCGCCTCATTTACTGCCAACCGGAATAGTATAGTAGAATAGGGTCAGACACGCAAATTTCAAGCGCAGACCGATTATCACTCCCCTCATCACACCGCAATAATACAAAAGGACCATCACCGTGGCCGACCGACGACTCCAGGTATTCGGCGCAGTAGCGAGACTGCTCAGTTTCACGAAAGCGGCCGAGACCCTGCACATGACCCAGCCGGCCGTGACGTTCCAGGTTCGCCAACTGGAAGAATATTTCAATACCCGCCTGTTCGACCGGACACACAACCGAATCACCCTGACCCAGACCGGTGAAGTCGTCAAGGAATACGCCGACCGGATCATCGCCCTGTACAAGGAAATGGATATCCAGGTCAGAACCCTGACCGGAGACGTGCAAGGCCCATTGATCGTCGGCGCCAGCACCACAATCGGGGAATATTTCATCCCCGGAGTAGTCGGCGCCTACCAATCGAAATTCCAGGATGTCCGGGTGCGCCTGAATGTGGCCAATACCAACTCCATCATCCACATGGTCGAGAGCAACCAGATTGATGTCGGCATCGTTGAAGGCCCCGTCAACAACAAGACCCTGATCACCGACGTGATCTGGGATGACGAACTAGTCGTGATCTGCGCCCCCGGCCACCCCCTTGACCAATACAAGCAGGTCGGCGCCGACCTCATCCGGTCCTACCCGTTCATCGGGCGCGAAGAAGGGTCGGGCACTCGCGAAGTGATCGAAAACTGGCTGACCGGACAGGGTCTCAATATCGAAGAACTGGATATCATCATGGAATTCGGCAGCCCGGAATCCATCAAGAACGCGGTAGCGGCAGGACTGGGTATCTCGATTGTTTCCGTCGCGACCATAGAGAAGGAATTGATCCTGAAGTCATTGCGCGCCATTCCACTGACCAACCCCATTCGCCGCCCGTTCTCCATTGTCTATCAACGGCAGAAATTCCGCCTGCGGGCGATGGATGAATTCCTGGGATTCGCGCGGGAACTCTGCGCCACCAAACGAAAACTGATCGAATGATTAGTGGCTTGATTTATTAGTAAAATCGTATCCAGGGATTACCTCAATCAGGCAACCCGAATTTTACCCTTTCACGTTTTCTGTAAAGAAACCGGATTACCATGACTGGAACGGTTCCGGTATAATCGCCGCCCATGGAAAAAGATTCAGTCATTGTGGTCCGAAATGACGGTTAACCGGGAGTAACCCCAAATGAACACCGGAACCCGGACGGTTTGTCTGGCCATCGTACTGCCCCCCGGAACGGAAATCACCCGTAAATGCCTGGACAGCGCCGCCCCTTTTATTGACAGTTGGATCATCCTCAACTGCCAACCGTCGGAATCCAGCGAACTGATCACGGAAATCCTCGGCCACCTGCCCGGAAAAACGGTCCATCACGACTTTACCGATTTCGCCGACGCCTGGAACCACGCTTTCAGCCTCGCCCGCGAAATGGCCGACACGGTATTGATGCTGGAGGCAGACGAACGGATACAGTGCATCGACTCCGGTATTTTCCTGCCCGACGGAGCCGCAATCGGCCTCCTGGAAATCCGGACTCCGCGTTTCTCGCTGCGCCAGCCGCGACTGCTACGAAGTGATGTTGCGGTCGAATTTCTGGACAGCGCGACCGGACAGGCCGGTCATATTTTGTTCGCCGATCACCACATCTGCAAAGCGGCGCCCCATGTCCACATACTGCCCCGCCTGCGGGATGACGGCATCCGACTCAAGAAGATTCCCAACCTGAATGACAATATCGCACAGCTTCATTCCCGGCTGGGCGCCGATTCAGCGCAAGCCGCCTCCCCGACCAGATTGAATATCCTGCTATCAACCGCGCATTCCTGTCTGCAATCAGGTAAAACCAAAAAGGCCGCAAAATACTTTCAGGCGGTAGCGGACCAGGTAACCGAGGCCGACCTGACGGACGGAAATATGGCTGAGCTTTACTGGCAGGCCCGATACTTCCTGGCCGTGGTCCACACCTCGAAAAACCGCATCCCGCCCGCTCTGGACCTGCTCAGCGCCTGCATCAACCAGGACCTGGAGAGGCTGGAACCGTTCATGCGAGTGGCCGAAATCCTCGAAGCCAATAACGAACTGGAGCGGGCGGCAACCCTGCTTGACCTGACGGTTGACATGCCGGAACCCTCGCTCGCGCGGTATTTTGAACCCGCCATCTATCACTATGCAGCGCGGATGATGGCGGCCAAGCTCAGCGCTCGACTTGGCCAGACCGACGCCGCGATTGACCATGCCGACAAACTCGGCCTGCACAAGAACCTGCCCAAAGAAATCGAGAAACAGCGAAAAGAACTGCGGACGGAGCAACACAATATCAAACAAACGCACAGCGCCAGTAAAAGCAGTATCACTCCCCCCTCGGCATCCCCGGCGCCCATCGCACAAACCAACCCAACGCCCGCCGCACAACCCGACCCAACGCCCAAACTGACGATTGGCATGGCGACCTACGACGATTTTGATGGAGTCTATTTCACCATCATGTCGATCATGCTCTATCATCGCGAAGCATTGCCCGACATCGAAATACTGGTCATTGACAACAACCCGGACTCCAAACACGGCCAGTCCGTAGCCAAATTTTGCAAGCAGACCGGCAAGGTTCGTTGCATCCCCGCCCCCGAATACAAGAGCACTGCGATCAGAGACCGGATATTCGCCGAAGCGCACGGCGACTTCGTACTGTGTGTGGACTGCCATGTTTTCCTGCATGAGGGCGCAGTGGGCCGTCTGCTCGAATATTGCGCCAATAATCCCGACAGCAACGACCTGCTGCACGGACCACTGTGCTACGACAGTGTCAACCTGGATCATATCAGCACGCACATGGAGAAACGCTGGAACAAAGGCTTTTTTGGCGTTTGGGGAACCGACCCGCGCGCCAGAAACGGCGATGGAGAACCCTTTGAAATTCCACTTCAGGGCATGGGGCTGTTCGCCTGTCGCAGGACGGCCTGGCCCGGTTTCAACCGCAAATTTCGCGGCTTCGGCGGAGAAGAGGGTTATATCCACGAAAAAATCCGTCAGAAAGGCGGCAAGGCCCTTTGCCTGCCATTTTTGTACTGGTCCCATCGTTTTTATCGCCCGAGTGGTGTCCAATACGTCAACAGTTGGCAAGACCGCATCCGCAACTACCTGATTGGCTGGGATGAATTGGGAATGCCCACCACAGAACTGCTCGACCACTTCTGCCACCACATCAACCCGAAAGCCGCCAGCTCAGCAAACGCATGGTTCATACAGGAAAAGCGCGGCCCGCTCTGGGCGTTCAACACCATATTCTGGCTGTCCGATTCCGACACCTCCTGGGAACGTGACCTCAAAACGCTGGAAAGCCTTTCAATACACCGCATCACACAAAAGATAGAATTGCCGGATACAGAGGACACCGGGGAGCAGGCCTTCATTCAGGCCCAGCAGCGCATCCTCGATCTGGCAATCCGACAAGACCTGGACGACATCGTAATCATCAACGGCCACCATGAATTCATCAAAAATCCGAGGAAAAAACTCCTCGCGGCCCAATCGAAACTCGAAGACAGAAAGGTTGATATTCTGGCGACAAACGAATTTTGTAAGAACCCCAATCCAGATTCTGGCTCGTCAACCGCCACGAACCCGGCCCATTTAGCGATAGATCACCTGTTGATCATTCGCAATAACGCATTCCAGGCGGCGCAGACAACCATAAACGCCGGACAGCCCCTGACCCTGACGAACCTCGAAGCGCGCCAACCCGACCTCTCCATCCAGCGACTCTCGTAAGGACAGGCCCCGTGCCTGTCCACTGACTTCGCCCGTCTCATTCTCGTCATTCCCGCACAAGCGGGAATCCACAACCTGCCTGAATTCCAAAATCCTCAATAAAAATCCACACCAAAGTGGCCTTTTATTGAATGTGATAACTATCCCCGACTTTACATCCCAGAAAACCATCGATGAAAAATACCAAACATACCGAAAACCTGGATAACTCCACTCCCCAGGAAATTACCTCCCAATCCAAAAGAAAAATACTGACCTCCATCGGCGTATCCTCCGGAATACTCGGAGCCTCCGCTCTATCTCAACAATGGACTAAACCTATCGTTAACTCCATCATCCTTCCAGCCCATGCTCAAACTACCGACATGATGGGTACCGATCCCATGGATGGCACCGACCCGATGACGGATCCAACTACTCCCCCTGCCACGACACCAGAGCCGGCGATGGGACCAATGATTATGTTGGATGCATTCCATGCACAAGACTTTGATGGTGGAGTAGTGGAGACAGGAGATATAGGAACTGTCCGGGTTACATTGTCTGTTATGCCAACTGCGCCGGTTACAGTTACTTTGGCTGGAGCTGCTGCTGTTGTGGGTGGTGGACTTACCCTTATGTTCGATAACGTGAGCTATGATAAAGCACAGGAGATAATGATCACTGCAGGTGATGCACCTGAAAGCATGGCCGATGAGGACGAATCCATGGTGACATTGACGGCCAAGGGTGGTAACTATGATGATGTGAAAGCTGAGTTGACGTATACCGTGGGTTACTACAGTGTAGAGGAAGAAGTGGGGAATCTGAAAGTGAAGCTTACTGACCGCACTGCCCCTGGTGAGGCGACAGTGACTTGGGACAAGCCAAAGACTCGTGCAGTGGTTGAGGAATATCAAGTTAGCTCATCAAATGCTACTCCCAAAGTGGAAATATCTGGAATGATGGCTGAGGTTTCGGATATGGCCTCCGGTGGACACACTTTCACGGTGAAAGTTCTCTATGAAGATGCTGATGCGTTTACTAATGGTGAAGTCGCCACTGGCGAAAACGTAGTCACGGTTGTGTAGTAAGTTAATTCACCCTGACTCAAGGGAAGAAGTAAAAAAGCCACCTCCGGGTGGCTTTTTTATTGCCCACAACATCCCATCACTCCCCCCTTGAGGGGGAGTCCAATCTGCGCAGCAGATGGGGAACACAACCGTCATCGGTTGCATCGGCAAATGACACGGGCGACCACAGAGGGTCGCCCCTACGATGAGGGTTCTGGACTCATTCCGTCATCCTCGCAAGCGGTAACCCACAATAATATGGAGGTTGCGGTTACCTGTCCGTAGGGGCGGGTCTCCGTGCCCGCCCGGTGGGCGTCGCATCGGGGCAAGGTTGCTCTATTCGAACGTCGGTTCTATGCCGGGATTTAGTGGATTTAACTATCGTTTCAATAATATTGAAATGATATATTGACGAAACGGATAAATCCTTGTAATTTGGATGTATAATCATTCGGCGCCTCCACGGAATCATTTCATGCCAATCCCGGAACAGAGCGTTCTGCAGTATATTGGAGAACATCCCGGCGCCGGGCGGGAGGATATTCGACGCCAGGTTGCGCCACAGGTCAGTTCACCGACGGTCTGGCGCGTCCTGAAGCGGCTGGTCGATCAGGGGCGGCTTGAGGTTTCGGGCAAGGCCCGGGCCACGGGGTATTATCTGGCGGGCGCGGATGTGGTTCGCGCGTGCCTGCAAACACCCTACAACCGCCGCCGGCTGGCTGTTTACAGGAAGGAGTTTGTGGATCGCTATGTACCCGGCAAGAGCGCCTACCTGGGCGAGAGTGACCGCCAGCGCCTGCGCGATACCGGCCGACCGATCCCATCACCGATTCAGGCCGATACCTACGCGCGGCGTATTCTGGAACGCCTGCTGGTGGATTTGTCCTGGGCTTCCTCACGTATGGAGGGAAATACCTATAGCATTCTGGAGACCGAGCGACTGATCCGGCTCGGGGAAGAAGCCGCTGGCAAGGACCGCAAGGAAGCGGTGATGATTCTGAACCACAAGGAAGCGATTGAGTATGTCGTGGATCATCTGGACGAGATCACAATGAGCCGTCCTGATATCCTCAACATCCATGCCTTGCTCGCCGATGGTCTGCTCGTGGACCCGGCCATGGCGGGGAGATTGCGGCGCCTGCCAGTTGGTATCTCCCATTCGAGTTACCGGCCGTTGGAGGACCCGTACACGATTGAGGAGGAGTTCGAGGTTCTGATTGCGAAGGCGGCGGGAATCGCAGATCCTTTCGAGCAGTCTTTCTTTCTGATGGTTCATGTCCCCTATCTTCAGGCATTCGATGACGTCAACAAGCGGGTATCGCGCATTGCCGCGAATATTCCACTCCTGAAGGCCGGTCTTGCGCCAATGTCTTTTGTCGCCATGGACGACATCGCCTACCTGGACGGACTCATCGGCATCTACGAGTTGAACAATGTGTCCTTATTGCGCGATATCTATATCGACGCCTATCTGGCGTCCGCCGAGAACTACAGAGTATTGCGCGCCGAGCTGGAATCGCCGGAAAAGGCGGCGCTCGTCTATCGGGATTTTGTCCGAAAGGCTGTTCGGCGTTGTGTGCTCGAATGGAAGAGATTTCGCCCGGAAGATATCGAAGGAATGGTGGCCGGGGCAGGCATCCCGGAAGCGGACCGCGTACAGGTCGTCGAGTACATCCTTCGGGAGTGTCGTGGACTGCATGAGGGCAATGTGGTGCGTTACCGGCTACGGCCGGAAGACCTGGCCGGGGTTCAGGAGGATCAGGTATCGTAGTGAGGGTATAATCTGAGAACTTTGACAGTTTCCTGTTCCTTCAGTACCTGATATACCATTCTGTGCTGTATATTTATTCTTCTCGAATAACTTCCTGACAGGTCACCCCGCAGTTTCTCGTATGGAGGCGGATTCTGGTAGGGATTTTGTTTGATTATTTCGATTAGTTCCTTCGCTTTTGATTTCAGTCCCGACCCTGCCAGCTTCCGGGCGTCTTTCTGCGCCTGTTTGGTATAGACAACTGTCCATCTCACCACGTCAGTTCCTCGGAACACTTTTCAATCGGCTCATCTATTCCTTTCCTGATTGATTCCCGCATACCCGGAACGGACAGCAGATAGAGAGTCTCCTTTACCGAATTCCAGTCCTCTTCGGACAGCAATACCGCGTTTGAGTGTTTTCCTGTAATTAAAATTGGTTCATGCGTTTTTGCTGTTTCATCGATAAGAGTGTATAGCTTCGATCTCGCTTCTGTTGCATTTAAAGTGGTCATTACTTGTCACCTCCTCGTATAGCGTGCGTATTAAAGTACGCCATGTCAATTTTTTAATCCACCCTGATACAGAACGGTAATATACGCTTACATCAGTCGTTTTCAATTGTTCCGTGAAGCAGGTCACATTATCGGATAAACCGAGAAAGTGTTTTTTGTGCTGATCCTGCCCGATTTGCTGGTGTTTTGAGTACCAAAATCCTCAATAAAAATCCACACCAAAGTGGCCTTTTATTGAATGTGATAACTATCCCCGACTTTACATCCCAGAAAACCATCGATGAAAAATACCAAACATACCGAAAACCTGGATAACTCCACTCCCCAGGAAATTACCTCCCAATCCAAAAGAAAAATACTGACCTCCATCGGCGTATCCTCCGGAATACTCGGAGCCTCCGCTCTATCTCAACAATGGACTAAACCTATCGTTAACTCCATCATCCTTCCAGCCCATGCTCAAACTACCGACATGATGGGTACCGATCCCATGGATGGCACCGACCCGATGACGGATCCAACTACTCCGGTGCCAACTACCGCAGCTCCAACTACCGACGCTCCAGCTCCTGAGGCTGCGATCGTGCTGTCTCCGGCGTCCGGCGGCGTCGTAGATGCTAGTGGGGATGATGCCATGGTCAGTGTTGCTGTGAGACTGGCCACGGAGCCAGACGGACCGGTAACGGTGATGGCTGAAGGACCCAATGTAACCCCTAGTGGAAACGTCTCCTTCACGACGACCGACTGGGATCAGGATAAGGTGGTAATGTTAACTATTGCGCAGGCTGCTAATCCTGGTTCTATGGCTGTTGAGAAAGAAGCCAAAGTGACATTCACAGCCGCTGGCAATAACTATGACGAGGTGGAAGCTGAATGGATGTATACCGCAGGTTTCCACGGAATGATACTGGTAGCGGCGGCTGACGTGACAGTAAAAGTCACTGATCGCACTGCCCCTGGTGAGGCGACAGTGACTTGGGATGTTCCGAAGACTCGTACAATGGTTGAGGAATATAGAGTAACCTTGGGAAGTGCTACTGGTGCTGAAGTGGTTATAGATGGAACAACGGCTAAAGTTACGAAGCTGCCTGCCGGCAACCCCACTTTCCGAGTGGATGTTCTCTATATGGGCGGTGAGAGCTTTGTAACCGGTGAAGAGAAGCCTGCCGACAAACCAATCGTCGGCGGATAACTATTAACATGATGTAAACTAATTCACCCCAACCTCAGGGGATGAAGTAAAAAAGCCACCTCCGGGTGGCTTTTTTATTGACCGCATCCACCGCAACCCCATTATTCCCCTTGAGGGGGAATCACATCCCGCAAAGCGGGTGTGATGGGGGAACAACAGAGGTGGTCCCGTTCAATGCCTGCCCTCGGCCTGATCGGGGGCCGGGGACAGACCCTGTCCCTGCGCCAGAGTGTTGATTCGGGTAAAATGAGGTCAATCTCCTTTTTTCCTTGCAGTAAACTCAAGTTCCTCCAGCAGCCAGGACTCTTTCTTGCCACGGCGCTCCGAAATGCTGCCGTCACCTGAAATAATCCCGATATAGGGTTGCCTGAATTCAATCTGGTCCCATTCCTTCAAGCCGGTCCCGGCAAACAACGGTTCAAGGTCATAATTCCCGCAGACGGCACTGTCGTGCACCATAACCGCAAATCCGTCGAACTCATCCGCGTGAGCTTCAAGAACGGTCTGAAAATCCTTGTCCAAGGGCACATCGTCCTTTACTGCACCCCTGCGCTCACAGGTGTCGAGGTGGCCGAGTTTGACGGGTCCGGCCTCTACGCTGAAACCCACAATCGTTAAACCGCGCTTCAACTCCAGCTTTTTCCCCGATATAAGATCAATGATATACGAGCGTCCCACATTGATATACGAGCGGCTCCTGTTGAATCCGGCGGACTTGAGGACAACGTGACCGTGCGCCAGACCTTTTGACTTATCCCGAATCCCGTCAGACATAAAGGATCGAATGATTCCGTCCAGCGTGGATTCAGGGATGCGTTCGTTCTCTTCAAACGAAGGATCCAATAGAATCATTTCGTCCAGCATGGACAGGTTTTTTTCATGGAATGCCGGGCTGGCGGGCGCTGCCCGGAATAATTTCCTGGGTGCGGAAATACGGATGCTGGTGGTGTTGTCATGCAGCGTAATGCGATTGAGCCTTTCGTTTCCCAAGGTGCCGTACACCACACAGAAATTATCCGGGTTAAACGGTGTAATCGGCGCTAACCAGGCATTTTGTGAACATTTGTCCACCCACAAAATACGCTGGTCATAATCCAGCTTTCCAATTTGCCGGCGTAATGTGGAGTGGTAGGAGGGGAACCGGACTTCTTTCACCCCCCAGGTTTTATCCAATACAAATAACGCTGGAAGCTTGATGTGTCTATCCCCAAAAGTCAATTGCTTCTTTCCCGGATTGACCAGGAAGTCATCGGAAATTTGAGGATAGTCCCATAGCGAAGACAGGTAGCCGCGGCTCCGGGTCAGCATTTCATCAATCGACTCCTCTGATTCAGATAACGTGGGTGCGTCTTTCAGCATGTCCCGGCCAAAACCCAAGCCTTCAACGTTGTCCCCCATCAGATTCAATAAGGTAGGCGCAACGTCCAGGGTAGACCCTTTTCTGGTAATCTTCCCAGGACTGGTATTCTTGTCAAAAATCATCCATAAATTACGCCGCTCACCCATCTCAACTAACTCCGAGGCGGTAGTTCGCATGGCCAGGTGGTCCGACGAAACCACAAACAGGGTGTTCTCGAAGAATTTACTGCCCTTCACATACCGGATGAAATCACCTGCCAGCCTGTCGGCGCAATGTACCGCATTGAGTATTGGATTAGTTCCATCCTGATAAACCAGATCCTTGCAGGATTTTGCGATATATCCTTTGGGGTGATGCGTATCCAGTGTAAGCAGGAATAATCCGAACGGCTGATCTCTTGCAGACAGCTCATCAAATCTCTGTTTGACTAGCGTGAACAGGCTGTCGTCGTAAAGTCCCCAGGCGTGTTTATAACTCCGATCATCCAGAGTACCCACAAACTTGCGGTATCCCTCAACCCGGTCAAAACCATGAGTCCGATAAAACTGGCCCTTACCAGCAAAAGACAGGATAGCGCCTCCCATATAATTCAGGTCATATCCGGCTTCATTCAGGATATCACCGAGACATTCCGCTCCAGGAAGGAACTGATCCATACCGGTCATTGCGCTTTCATTGCCGCTCGGCGTGACCAAAGGGATGCCGCATTGACTGGCTACCATACCGGCTATGGTCCAGCCCGTTCCGTAAACCTGGTGGACATTCGTAAAACTCAAGGACTCCTCCTCCAGAGCGCGCAGATTCGGCGTCAGGCCCGGAAACAGATCTTCATCCAGATACGTCCGTTCGATTTGCTCCAGGTACAGCCAGACGATATTCCTGGGTTTGCCGGCAAACTGTACCGCCGCGCTTTTGACAAAAGAATCAGGCTTTTCTTTCGAGGCGATCCGTTTCAGACTGGACTGATACAGCGAATACAGGTCGGCAACGGCCGGGTTCAGGCTCCAGGACAGCAGGAGTGTGAATAATGCGGCGCCAACCCTGTATTTTTTTCCTGCAACCGGAGAGTCGGCCCGAAAATGCTTGCAGGCGATGAATGAAATCACTGAAATGGCGAGAAGGTAGATCAGAGCGCCCACGCCAAGGCCGATAAAATCCTCCCAGGCCGCGCCTTCCATGTTGACCGCCAGATGCCAGAATATCGATTCATCGATACCGGATCCAGTCAAGGAATCAGCAAAGTACCAGAGCCCGGACAGAAACAACGAACCGAATATCAATACCGCAATCAGGACAGGGAACACTCCGGAACGTGTACTCTTGCGCCATAAGAAAATCGATACGAGCGCAAGCGTCAGGGAAATGGCAAGCATTCAGTAAATTACAGTTGATAAATGGGATTGACGATCATTCAGTATTGAATGTCATGTCTGGACAACCGGGTTGAGTGGCGATGATACAACATCGGATTACGTTATAGGGGAAATTAATTGTAGTGGCGACAGTGGGATAAGTCTTGTGCTGTACCGGGGAGATACCTATAATCAGATCATGTCCAAGGCCATCGCATTCGATACCCACCGCTTTGTCAAGCACCTGACGGAGAGCGGGTTCACAGAGAAGCAGGCCGAGACCCTGGCCGAGGAGTAGATCGCCCTGCTCAACACCAATCTTGCAACCAAAGCCGATATCGAAACGGTCAAGGCCGACATCGAAGCTCTGCGACTGGCAACCAAAACCGATATAGAAGCGGTCAAGGTTGATTTGCTGAAATGGATGCTCGGAGCGCTCATCGCCCAGGGAGGGCTGATCGTCGCCTTGGTCAAACTCCTTTGAATGGCAGTAGGGAGTGTTAGAAATTCTGTGTCAATTCTTTAACTTACAGCATAATGTTATGCGGAGAATTGATTATGACCAACAAATTCGATTTTAATGAAGCCCTGAAGGCGATTCAATCAGGCAAATCTATCGAGGGGAAAGACGGTGTGCTTGCCCCGTTCATTAAACAACTCACTGAAGCGGCGCTGGAAGGTGAACTGGAAAGCCATATTGCAGATGATGTTTTGCCGAATCGCAAGAATGGTCGATCCAGCAAAACGCTCAAAACGAGTGCTGGCCGGATTGACATTCAAACACCGCGAGACCGAGCGGGCACATTCGAGCCGCAGTTTGTTAAGCAGCGCCAAACCAGTGTGTCTGACGAGATAGAAAGTAAAATACTATCGATGTATGGGCGGGGCATGAGTTACACAGATATCCGTGAGCACGTTGAAGAACTGTACGGCATCTCTGTTTCAAATGCCGCTATCAGTGCGGTTACGGATAAGATTATCGATACCGTCAAAGCTTGGCGACAGCGGCCACTTGACTCTCACTATCCATTCGTTTGGCTGGATGCCATTCACTACAAGGTTCGAACCGATGGGCACTACCAGAATCGGGCGGTATACACGGTTCTGGGGCTTAATCTTGAAGGCCGCAAAGAGGTATTAGGCCTGTACCTTTCGCAGAGCGAAGGCGCTAACTTCTGGCTGGGTGTACTGACCGATTTGCAGAATCGCGGAGTGGAAGACATCCTGATCGCCTCCGTAGATGGCCTGACGGGTTTCCCTGAAGCGATACAAACGATCTACCCGAAAACGCAAGTACAGCTGTGTATTGTTCACCAGATACGCAACTCAATGCGCTATGTTGGCTCAAAGCGCCACAAAGCATTCATGGTTGATCTGAAGCGGGTTTACAAAGCCCTAAACAAAGAGGCGGCCGAATCGGCATTGGATGAACTAGAGCAAGCCTGGGGCGATAAATACCCGATTGTGATCCAGTCCTGGCGCCGGAAGTGGGATAATTTATCAGTCTACTTCCGCTACCCAGAACCGATTCGGAAGGTAATTTACACGACCAATTCAATTGAAGCCGTACACCGTCAGTTTAGAAAATTGACAAAGACCAAGGGCGGGTTCCCGAACGACAACAGCTTGCTCAAATTGCTCTACATGGGTATCCAGAACGCCAGCAAAAAATGGACCATGCCGATTCAAAACTGGGGACTGACTTTATCTCAGTTGGCCATCTTCTTTGAAGGCCGGCTTGATGGGGCGCTTGATCTGTGATCAGATAGGTTGAGTGTGATTACGTTGACACAGAATTCTGAATAGTCTCTGGCAGTACAGTTCACTCTTGCCTGTCCGCGAACCGGTCAAATCCATCCGTATTGAAAGTCGGGTTGTTGTGGCGGTTCAGGTGTCATATTGACAGGTCACGATAAAAGTTCTCGTGTGAACCCAGGGCGAGCAACGTCATGCAGTCCAATTTTTTATCATACCGATAGGCCAACAGATACAGTTTGTCAGCCACTTTATATTTATACACACGCACACCCGCAAGCGGCCCCTTCTTCATATCGCCGGTGCCGGTATCAGTGATCAGCTTTCTGACCGCTTCATCGACGGCCGCTTTCTCTTTCCGATGAAGCTTCTTGACCGTTCTTGAAAAAACACCGCTTTGAACGACTTTCATCCGAATTGATATTCGGTCAAATCACCTGCATCCGCCTCTTCCAGCCCAATTAACACCTCTTTCACAAAGCGCAGCGGTAAATCAGGGTTTTCCTCGGAAATTTTACCAATCGTTGCCCAGTACTCAATCTGTTTGGGGGGCGAGCGATGATATACCCTGGCATACGCGGTCGCGTCCGCGACTAACTGATCCGACAATTTGATAGCTTTAGGCATAATCTCCCTTATGGAAAAGGTCAATAGGAAACACATTTAAAACCAAAAGGCTTATTTTTGCATCCTTAGAAAACACTCGCTGCTATTTTTCAACGCCTGTGCCAAAAAATATTGAATGGGCGGTTCATAAATGAGTTTGCAGAAGCGGCCTTGCACAAGGAAGCCCAGGCATACATAAACACGCAACAGGATGTTTAGCGGTTCGGGCTAGTCCGTGGCCAGCGTACCTGTAGGCGGTCACACAGTTTTATTTACACCCTCGATGACGTAGCTGTTCATGTTCTCCTATGGTTTACTGATTCTGAACCAGCGCCGAAGAATGCCCCCACCCAATCCGCAAAGCGGATTGGACTCCCCCTCAAGGGGGGAATGATGTTGCGGGTTGCGGTCAATAAAAAAGCCACCCGGAGGTGGCTTTTTTACTTCATCCCCTGAGGTTGGGGTGAATTAGTATATCAGTTATTAGATGATTGTTGCGGTGGCGCTTGGTGCAGTACCATCAGCATCAGCAGTACCGTAGATAGCAGTCACAGTAAATGTGTACGGAGTAGAACTAGACTCGAGACCCATGATAGTGGCCCTCATCCCAGCTACAGTCTGCGGTTTGGGGAGGTCGGTGATGGAATCATGTGTTGTTACCACTCTATAGCCCGCAGCCATTGCGCGAGTATTACCCGAACCCTTCTTCCACTCTACGGTCGCTTCTCCAGAACCAACTTCTCCTGCAGTTGCCTTCACGTCAGATACATGATCATCGTTGTAATAGCCCGCTGTAAAGGTCACTTCAGCTTCCTGATCGCCATAGCCACCGCCATCGGCCGTAAATTTCACCGTGGTTTCGCCTTCAGCACCCCTATTAGCAGGAGCCGTGTCACTCTGTGAAATAACTATATCCACCTGCTGTAGCTTATCCCAGTTGAGTATTGTGAATACCGTAGGGCCAGTACCAGCAACGCCTCCAGATTTTGTATCTCCGGCAACCGCTGCACTCATCACCGTCACATTTGATGTTGGTTTTGTGTTCAGCCTCATAGCGACACTTCGGGTGACCGTATCACCACCAGTTCCCCAAGCATTTACCACGCCGAGTGCCATTGGCTCCACATGAATACCAATCGTCGGTTCTGGCATATCAGTAGTTGGAGCTGCGGTAGTTGGCACCGGAGTAGTTGGATCCGTCATCGGGTCGGTGCCATCCATGGGATCGGTACCCATCATGTCGGTAGTTTGAGCATGGGCTGGAAGGATGATGGAGTTAACGATAGGTTTAGTCCATTGTTGAGATAGAGCGGAGGCTCCGAGTATTCCGGAGGATACGCCGATGGAGGTCAGTATTTTTCTTTTGGATTGGGAGGTAATTTCCTGGGGAGTGGAGTTATCCAGGTTTTCGGTATGTTTGGTATTTTTCATCGATGGTTTTCTGGGATGTAAAGTCGGGGATAGTTATCACATTCAATAAAAGGCCACTTTGGTGTGGATTTTTATTGAGGATTTTGGAATTCAGGCAGGTTGTGGATTCCGTGATCACTGATGCGTAGGGGCCGGTCTCCGCGCCTGCTCGCCAACCGACAGGGTCAATCAAACGAGCGGCATATAACCCCACAAAACTTCCGAGTTTGGAGATTGCTGTTTCTGCTATCAGATGATAGCAGTTTATGATATTATAAAGAAATGAACAGCAAGCAGAAGAAAACACTCGCTGCTATTTTTTCAACGCCTGTACCAAAGAATATTGAATGGGCAAAAATAGAAGCGCTGTTAATTGCTGCAGGTTGCGTTGTTACGGATGGTAGTGGTTCAAGGGTAAAGTTTGACTGTAAAGGACATACTGCGGTTTTTCATCGACCGCACCCGCAAAAAGAAACCAAGCCGTATGCCGTCCGTCTGGTACGCGAATATTTGGAACTGACCGGTATCAAACCATGAATAATCTAACGTATAAAGGCTATTACGCAAATATCCAATTTGAAGCAGACAGCGATGTTTTTGTAGGCCGTTTGGCAGGCATTACCGATATAGTCGTGTTTGAATCGGATACGGTTGAAGGTCTTAAAGCAGCGTTCATTGAAGCGGTCGATGATTATCTGGCGCATTGCAGGCGTATCGGGAAACGGGCGCAAAAAGCGTTTTCCGGAAAGTTGATGTTGCGGATCAATCCGGAGATACATGCAGAGATTGCATTAGCGACTGAACTGAGTCATGCAAAAAGCATGAATGAGTTTGCAGAAGCGGCCTTGCACAAGGAAGCCCAGGCATACATAAACACGCAACAGGATGTTTAGCGGTTATACAGGGCCCCTCCATGCTGGTTTTCGCGGGGCACAGGGGCAAGTTCCTACGATTGCGGCCGGGGGATACCTTGGACAACCACGGGGGATGCCATTTCGATTAAACGGCTACAGAACCGTTTTAGAATCCTGGGAGCGAATCTCTCGTTTGAATAGAGCAACCTTGATCTCTTCAGCCCGCGTGCGGGTCTGGGCAATATCGTAGCTGTTCTGCATCCGCATGAGGGTGTCCATAGAAACACCGAACGCCTTTTCAATCCGCAGCGCCATTTCAGGCGACAGGCGCGCTCGCTCGTTCAGTACGGCCGACAGCGCAGCCCGCGTCACACCAAGCGCCTTGGCCGCTCCTGTTACAGAAAGTCCCAAAGCTTCAATGATTTCACTTTTCACGAACCCGCCGGGATGGGCGGGATTCTTCATCCGGATGCCCTGCATCGCATTCATATTCACATCTCAATGATAATCTTCATAATCAAGATCAACAATTTCAATCTCTTCCCGGTCGATCCGGAACGTAAGCCGCCAGTTCCCGGTGACTGACAGACTCCAGGCGCCCTTGCGGTCACCGGTCAGCCGATGCGCCTTCCAACCCGGAGCCATTCGTAATTCTTCCTCCCGCTCCATGTCCTGAAGGAAGGAAATGATGCGCCGAAGTTTCTGAGCGACGGCGGGCTGTACACCGCTGATATCGTCCTTCAGGATAAGTCGACGCAACCCCTTGTGGATCACATTCCTGATCTTCATATTGGATAATATCAGACGTGAGTGTATAGCGTCAAGCTACACCACACAAGGACAACCCGGCTTTCAGGAAAAGACCTGTGGTTTGAAATTCTCCTGATTGACGATGCTGGCGCTGCTGCCGGTGGCCCGGATAACGAACAGGCCCTGTTTCTCGGCATAGGCCACCGCGCCATCATCCGCTCTCAACCAGGCGACCGCTCCATAAATGGTGTTGTCTCGATAACGGGGTCTGCGGGTCGTGAATTTCCGCAAGCTGGCCAGAAAATCCTGGACATCTTTCACTCTCAACGTGGTCTTGACTTCAACCACTACCACTTCCTGGCCGTTTTCCGCAATAATATCATACTCAAAATCATCGCCGTAGCCTCTTTGTCCAACATTCTTGTAAGTCTGATAAACATTCACTCCCTTTTCCTGCAAAATCTTCAGTAAATCTCCTTCTACCAGACTCTCCATCAGTCTCCCCCACTTACTGTTAAACTCACTGTCGGTCTTTTTCAGTTGCTTGGCGGTTGCTCTGATCTGCTTGTCGGTTTCTCTCTGACTGGCGCGAAGTTCAACAATTTCCCGGCTGGATTTATCCTGTCGGGCAGCAGTTTTGTCCAGGGTGGCGTTCGTTCTTTCCAGGATTTGCCAGATTTCGTCGGGAGTGGGTACGGTGGTGGTTGGCATTTTGATATTCCTTTATGTTGGGTTCGGGATGATTATAACACAAGGGTGGGATTGGATAGGTTTGATGGATGGAATCCACGATGATATATGGATGTGGTGATGGTGCGCGGGGGTATTGTCGGGTCTGTCGGTTGCGGGCGGGCACGGTGACCCGCCCCTACACTCCCCGGCAAAGCGCGGATCGCTACTAACCCTTTTCAAAATATCCTTACGGCCTTGCTATATAAAGCGGCCATTATCAAGCTGTGACCGGCTCTGCATTATCATTAACCAGATAGCCCAAACTAAACCTTTCAGGAACGGCTTTTGGCTTCCTGATCAAGTGTTTATTGATTTCCAACAATTCCGGTATGCAATGATCCGCTTCTTCCAACACCCCTTCCACGGTTTCGGCTTCCACTACCAGCCCTGGAACATCTTTACTGGTGGCAATGTAAACCTGTGCGTCTGAATCGAAGAGTATATCCATCGTAATCAGTGTTTTCATGTCTTTACCTGGTCTCTTTTATATTGGGGTTCCAGATGATTGTATCAGAGGTCGGGGCAGGAATGACGGGCGTGAATGAGGGTTGTGTTCCCCCCACCCAATCCGCAAAGCGGATTGGACTCCCCGGTCTGCGGGGTGAGTGATTTTGCGGTGGTTGCGGGCAATAAAAAAGCCACCTTTCGGTGGCTTTTTTACTTTATGCTATATGCTATCTTTTGGTTTTAAATTGCCGGTATAGTGAGGGCTTCTTCTGCCTCTACGGCCACACTTGCCGGAGTGCCTTTACCGTAAACAGCTGTTACAGTGAATGTGTGGTCTCCACCTGGCAGATCCATAAATGAAGCACTCGTACCAGAAGTCACATCCACTTGATCAACATCCGCGACATTCGAAGTCACCACATAACCGTCAGGCATTGCAGAAGTAGCCGGAGCCATCCACGTTACTGTCGCAGACTTACGGTTCGCAAAGCCCTCTCCCTGCATTGCTTTCACCTCCGTTACTCCGACATTATCATCTTCGACAATGGTAAACATGGCAGACGCTTCTACGTCATCATAACCTCCGCCTTCTGCCATAAACTTGACCATGACATCGGCATCGTCAGGAACATCACCAGCTGCTGTCACTTTCACCACTTGCTCCTTCATATAATGCATTGGTGAATCTGCCATTGAATTAAAGGTAAGCATCTCAATAGGGTCACCAGCAGCATTTGTGATCCCATCTGTAGATATAGAATCCATAGGGTCTGCTGAGATATTGACCATCACCATACCGGCCGAACCATCTTCAGGATTAACCATTGGCATTTGGTTCAACGAAACATAGAGGGTAGCCATCTCACCATCCCCTACCATACCGTTAGCGGGGAATCTTCGCACCATAATCATTGGTCCCATCGCCGGCTCTGGTGTCGTGGCAGGGGGAGTAGTTGGATCCGTCATCGGGTCGGTGCCATCCATGGGATCGGTACCCATCATGTCGGTAGTTTGAGCATGGGCTGGAAGGATGATGGAGTTAACGATAGGTTTAGTCCATTGTTGAGATAGAGCGGAGGCTCCGAGTATTCCGGAGGATACGCCGATGGAGGTCAGTATTTTTCTTTTGGATTGGGAGGTAATTTCCTGGGGAGTGGAGTTATCCAGGTTTTCGGTATGTTTGGTATTTTTCATCGATGGTTTCCAAATATGTAAGTTTAAATAGTTTATCAAATATCTCTGGTCAAATGCTACTCCCGGCGATCAAATCTTGCAACTCCGGCAAAGTCAGCCTAATACTTTATGTACTTAATCAAGTTTACTCGTTTTGATAAAAGCGAACATTAAATTAAATTTATGTAACAGTCAACACTTTTTTTGCAGATTTTAACACAAATACCGTGGATTATTTATGTGACTTAATCCAATTCAGCGATAGTCATAAAATCCGATTCCGGTCTTCCTGCCGAGTTTATTCGCATCAACCATTTTAATCAATAGGGGACAGGGCCTGAATTTGGGGTCGCCCATGCCTTCCTGCAACACCCTCAGGACCGATAATACCACATCCAGCCCGACCAGGTCAGCCAATGCCAACGGCCCGATCGGGTGATTGGCTCCGAGTTTCATGATTTCATCAATCGCCCCGGCGTCGGCAATGCCTTCGTGCAGCGCGAAGATCGCTTCATTGATCATCGGCACGAGGATGCGGTTGGCGACGAAGCCGGGGCTGTCATTGGCCAGTACCGGGGTCTTGCCCAGGCGTGTCGCCAACTGGCGGGTCAGGTCGCAGGTCCGGTCATCGGTTTGCAGCGCGCGGATGATTTCAACCAGTTCCATCACCGGCACGGGATTCATGAAGTGCATGCCGATGACCTGTTCCGGCCTGCCGGTCTGCGCGGCCAGCCGGGTCAGCGAAATGGATGACGTGTTCGATGCGAACGGGGTTTGCGGGGGGCAGACCTGATCGAGTTGTTTGAGGATGGCCGCCTTGATCGCGAAATCCTCCGGCACGGCCTCGACCACGAATTGCGCCGCCGATAGCGCGTCCGGTGAGGTCGCTGTGGTGATCCGCGATAATGTGTCCGATTTGTCCTGGGCGTTGATCAATTCCTTTTTGATCATCCGGTCGAGACTGCCGTTGATCGCGGCCAGACCCCGGTCCACGGCCTGTTGGTTGATGTCCACCAGGGTGACGGTAAAGCCGGAGGCGGCGAAAACCTGGGCAATGCCGTTGCCCATGGCGCCGGCGCCGACTACGCCGATGTTCTTTATGTTCAATTTTACCTCGCTGGATTGGCCCCGCCGATTATTACATGTTTCTGCGGTACTGTCCGCCGACTTCGTAGAGAGCTTCGGAGATTTCGCCGAGCGAGCAGAAGCGGACCGCTTGCATCAGTTGTTCGAAGATGTTGCGGTTGTCGATGGCGGCCTGCCGGACCGCTTGCAGGGCGGCTTCTGATTCGTCGCGGTGGGCCTCCTTGAATTGCCGCAGCCGTTTGATCTGACCGCGTTTCTCCTGTTCGGTTGATCTGGACAGTCCGATGGACGCGCTCTGTGGCTTCGGGTCGGGGTTGATGAAGGTGTTGACGCCGATGACGGGCAGCGAGCCTTCGTGCTTGCGGCGCTCGTATTCCATCGATTGGTCCTGGATGCGGCTTCTCTGATAGCCGGTCTCCATGGCGCCGAGTACGCCGCCCCGCTCCGAGATTCTCTCGAATTCGCTCAATACGGCTTCTTCCAGCAGGTCGGTCAACTCCTCGATGATGAAACTGCCCTGGTTGGAGTTTTCATTCATCGCCAGCCCCCATTCGCGGTTGATGATCAACTGGATCGCCAGCGCGCGGCGCACCGATTCATCGGTCGGGGTGGTGATCGCCTCATCGTAGGCGTTGGTATGCAGGCTGTTGCAGTTATCGTAAATGGCGATCAGCGCCTGCAGGGTGGTGCGGATGTCGTTGAAATCAATCTCCTGGGCATGCAGGGAGCGCCCCGAAGTCTGGATATGGTACTTCAGTTTCTGCGAACGTTCATTGGCGCCGTAACGCTCTCGCATCGCGACCGCCCATATCCGCCGGGCGACCCGTCCCATCACAGTATATTCTGGGCACATGCCGTTGCTGAAAAAGAACGAGAGATTGGGCGCGAAATCATCAATGTCCATGCCCCGCGCCAGCCAGGCCTCGACGTAGGTGAAGCCATTGGCCAGGGTGAACGCCAGTTGGCTGATCGGGTTGGCGCCGGCTTCCGCGATGTGATAACCGGAGATCGAGACCGAGTAGAAATTGCGGATCCGATGCTGGGTGAAGTACTGCTGCACGTCCCCCATCAGCCGCAGGGAGAATTCGGTGGAAAAGATGCAGGTATTCTGTCCCTGGTCCTCCTTCAGGATGTCAGCCTGCACGGTGCCGCGCACACTGGCCAGCGCGTCGGCGCGAACCTGTGCCGCCTCCCGCCCGTCCGGGGGCCTGCCTTCGCGCTCGGTGAACGCCTGCTGGCGTTGGTCGATGGCGACATTCAGGAACATCGCCAGGATGATCGGCGCCGGGCCGTTGATGGTCATGGAGACCGATGTCGCCGGGTCGCACAGGTCGAAGCCGTCATACAGCGCCCTCATGTCTTCCAGCGTGGCGATGGAAACCCCGGAGTTGCCAACCTTGCCGTAAATGTCCGGACGCTCATCCGGGTCGCAGCCGTACAGGGTCACGGAATCGAAGGCGGTGGACAGTCTTTTGGCGCGGGAATGCTCCGACAGGTCGCGGAACCGGCGGTTGGTATTGAACGCGTCCCCTCCTCCGGCGAACATCCGGGTCGGGTCCTCGCCGTCCCGCTTGAACGGGAAAACCCCGGCGGTGAACGGGAATCGTCCGGGCAGGTTGTCCAGCATCATCCATCGGGCCAACTCGCCCTGATCGGCGAATTTCGGCAGGGCCACCCTGGGGATGGTGGTGCCCGACAGGGTTTTCCTTTTCAACGGATTGCGAATCTGGCGGTCACGCACCGTGACCACGTATTCATCCCCGGAAAAATCCCTCTGGTCCCGCGGCCATTGTTCGAGCGCGGATTTCAGCCGCGGGTCGAGGCGGGCGTTGCGGTCTTCGATCAGCCGGTCGAGCGCCGCGGCGGCGGTTTTTGACTCCGCGCCGCCCCCGGCTTCCGCCCGCAGCATCGAGCGGGATGATTCAAGCTGCTGGACCTGCCGCGCGAGGTCGGCCTGCGCGGCGGCCTGCCGCCGGTAACCGCGCGCGACGTCGGCAATGTCGGCGAGATAGCGTTCCCGACTTTCCGGGATGATCCGGTTCTGGTCGGTCGAGGCGCGTATATCGGTTCGGGGCAGGCGGCTATGTTCACATTTCAGGCCATGATCTTTCAGCTGGGCGAGGACTTCCTGATACAGCGCGGTGACGCCGTCATCGTTGAAGCGGGAGGCGATGGCTCCGAATACCGGCATGTCTTCGGGGCGGGCGCTGAACGCCTCACGGTTGCGCTGTACCTGTCTCGCGACATCGCGCCAGGCGTCCTCGGCGCCGCGGCGGTCGAACTTGTTGATCGCCACAATGTCGGCGAAGTCGAGCATGTCTATTTTTTCCAGTTGCGACTGCGCCCCGAACTCCGGGGTCATCACATACAGCGAACAGTCCACCAGGGACGAGATGCCGGTATCGCCCTGCCCGATGCCCGGCGTCTCGACGATCACCAGGTCGAATCCGGCGGCCTTGCACAGCGCGATCATCGGGCCGACGCAGTCGGGGACTTCGCTTACGCTATCGCGGGTCGCGATGGAGCGCATGAAAATGTTCGGATGATTGACCGCGTTCATGCGGATGCGGTCGCCGAGCAGGGCGCCGCCGGTCCTGCGCCGGGTCGGATCGACCGCCAGAATCGCGATTTTCAGGGAGTCCGCCAGGTCCATGCGGAAACGCAGAACCAGCTCATCGGTCAACGAGGATTTACCGGCGCCGCCGGTGCCGGTAATGCCGAGAACCGGGACCTTGCGGCCCGCTTTCCGTCCGCGTCTGGCCGCGCCCAATCCGCGTTTGCCCGCCGTCGGGCCATCCTGGGTGGCCGACAGGGCGCGGGAGAACGCCCTCCTGTCACTCATATCGCCGTTCGCCAGGGCTTCCGGGGCCTGCGGCGCGCTCTGGTCCGGCGGGTCGAACCGGAGATGGGCGGCGGTGGTCTCGATGATATCGTCAATGATCCCGCCGAGGCCCATTTGCTGGCCGTCTTCGGGCGTGTAGATACGGGTTACGCCGGAGGCTTCCAGCAGGGCTTTCTCCTCGGGAATGATGACGCCGCCGCCGCCGGCGAACACGCGGATTTTCTCGCCGCCGTTCTGCCGGAGCAGGTCGAGCATGTATTGCAGGTATTCGATGTGGCCGCCCTGATACGAGCTGATCGCGATGCCGTGCGCGTCTTCCTGTAACGCGGCGTTGACGACTTCGGCCACCGACCGGTTATGCCCCAGGTGAATGACTTCCACCCCTTTGGACTGGAGAATCCGGCGCATGATGTTGATGGCCGCGTCGTGGCCGTCGAACAGGCTGGCGGCGGTCACGAACCGGAGGCGCGCGCCGGATTGCGCGCCAGCTTCCGCCAGGCTGAATGAAGTTGCGGTCAATCGATCCGCTCTGCCCAAAATAATCCTCGGCTCAAGGTATGGAGTTTGACTGGCTTATACGGTACATTGCGTTTACGTAAACGTCAACTGCCAATGTCCTCGAAAGTAACCTACAGTATATCGGATCTAACCCGGCATTTCGGTATTACAGCCCGAACCATCCGCTTTTATGAAGCCGAGAAGATGTTATTCCCCCGGCGGGAAAACAGCAAACGGGTGTACAGCGAGGGGGACCGGGTGCGGCTGCAACTGATCCTGCGGGGCAAGAGGCTCGGATTTTCGCTGGCGGAGATCAAGACGACGATGGAACTGTACGATACCCATCCGAACGAGTCGGCGCAGCTGAAATTCGTACTGAGCACTATCCAGGCGCACAAGCGGGATCTGAAACAGAAACAGGTCGATATCGCCAATACACTGGATGAAATGAATTCGGTGGCCCGGAAGGTGCGCGGTAAACTGCAAGAACTTCAATCCGTGGAAAAACAACATGAGTCAATATAAGGTACCGGCGCGCGACATCCTGTTCGCGATTGAGCATCTGGCTGATCTGGAAGGCGTGAACAGCCTGCCGGGTTACGGGGACGCGACGCCGGACGCGGTCAACGCCATTGTAGTCGAAGCCGGAAAACTGGCCGAGGAAGCGCTGGACCCGCTCAACCGGGTCGGCGACCAGCAGGGGGCCAGGCTGGAAAACGGCGAGGTGCGCACGCCGGACGGCTGGGTGGAAGCGTATCAGCAGTTCATCGAAGGCGGCTGGAACGGCCTGGCGTTCGACCCCGAGCGCGGCGGCATGGGCCTGCCCTGGCTGGTGGCCACCGCGGTCCAGGAAATCTGGCACTCGTCGAACATGGCGTTTTCACTCTGTACGCTGCTGACCCAGGGCGCCATCGAAGCCATCAACCTGCACGGTTCCAGTCAACAGAAGGACATTTTTCTTGAGAACCTGATCCACGGCAACTGGTCCGGCACGATGAACCTGACCGAACCACAGGCCGGCTCCGACCTGGCGCTGGTCAAGACCACGGCGACCCCGGCCCCGGACGGCAACCATTACCTGCTCAACGGCCAGAAGATATTCATCACCTACGGCGACCATGACCTGACCGACAATATCATCCATCTGGTCCTGGCGCGCACTCCCGGAGCGCCGCCCGGCGTGAAGGGGATTTCGCTGTTCATCGTGCCCAAGTACCTGCCGGACGAGAACGGCAACTGGACCGTGCGGAATGATGTCGAAACCATTTCCCTGGAGCATAAACTCGGCATTCATGGCAGCCCGACCGCGGTCCTGGGCTACGGAACCGGCCTGTACCGCGACCCCGCGGGCGCGGTCGGTTATCTGGTCGGAGAGGAGAATCAGGGCATGGTTTATATGTTCACGATGATGAACATTGCCCGGCTGGCGGTCGGTCTGGAGGGCAACGGCGTGGCCGAGCGAGCCTATCAGCAGGCGGTCTGGTTCGCCGGTGAACGGGTGCAGGGTACCGCCATCGAGAATCCCGGCGGCGGGCGGGTGAAGATCATCCAGCATCCCGATGTCAAGCGCATGCTGATGCTGCAGAAATGCCGAATCGAGGGGTTGCGTTCGCTGGGGCTGCTGCTGGGCGGCTCATTCGACAAGGTACTCCGCTCCGCCGATCCGCAGGCGAGGGAATTCGCCCAGGCCATGGTCGATATACTGACTCCGATAGTCAAGGGCTATATGACGGAAATGGGCCTCGAGAACGTGTCGCTGGCCTTGCAGGTACACGGCGGCATGGGATTCATCGAGGAAACCGGCGCGGCGCAGTATTACCGCGACCAGCGCATCACCCCGATTTATGAAGGCACCAACGGCATCCAGGCGCTGGACCTGATCGGCCGCAAGCTGATACGCGACAACGGCCAGACCGCGCGCAGAGTAATTGACCATATCCGCGGCGATATGTCGAATGTGCGCCAACCCGAATTGAAGGACCTGCATGACCGAACCCTGTCCGCTCTGGACGATCTGGAGGCGGTCATGAAAACCGTGCTGTCGATGGCGACGGATGACATGCGCCAGCCCGGCTCCATCGCCGATCCGTATCTGCGGCTGTGGGGCGTTGTGTGCTGCGGCTGGCAACTGGCGCGGGCGGCTTCCGTAGCGATGACGCTGGACCCGGACAGTGACCCCTTCTACGCAGCCAAGATCGAGACCGCCCGTTTCTATTTCGCTTACGAGATGCCGAAAGCGGCCTGTTATCGGGACATTATTACAGACGCGGCGGGGCTTGTCGCGCGGATGGACAGCGGGCTGTTCGAGACAATACAGTAAGCGGGGCGGCTGACAATGCGAAAATTCCCCGAGGCAGTCGGGTTCGAGGCGCCGATCATCCAGGCGCCGATGGCGGGGTCGAACGGCTCCGCGCTGGCGGTCGCGGTCTGTCGGGCCGGGGGACTGGGTTCATTGCCGTGCGCCCTGCTGGACGCCGAACAGATCCTGGAGGAAGTCGCCGCTATCCGCTCGCATACAGACCAACCCTTCAACCTGAACTTCTTCTGCCACCGGCAGCCGCAGGTCGACCGTAGCCGGCTCGAGGACTGGCATCATGCCCTCGCCCCTTTCTACCGGGAAAGAGGATTGCCGGTACCGGACATAGCCGACGCCGGGGCGCCTTCGGGACGCAACCCTTTCGACCGGGAAATGTGTGATCTGGTCGAACAGGCGCGTCCGCCGGTGGTCAGTTTTCACTTCGGCCTGCCGGAAGACGACCTGTACGACCGGGTGCGGGCGTTGGAATGCCGGGTACTGTGTTCGGCGACCACGGTGGAAGAAGCGGTCTTTCTGGAATCGAAAGGCGTGGACGCGGTCATCGCCCAGGGAGTCGAGGCGGGCGGGCACCGCGGCATGTTTCTGGAACGGGACATCCACAACCAACCCGGCGCTCTGGCGCTGGTCCCGCAGATTGTCGACGCCGTTTCCATCCCGGTAATCGCGGCGGGCGGCATCGGCGACAACCGGGGAATCGCGGCCAGCCTGGAGCTTGGGGCCGATTGCGTCCAGATCGGGTCGCTATTCCTGTTTTGCCGGGAGGCGTTGACCTCTCAACTCCACCTCGAAGCGTTGAACAGGGCCGCCGATCATAATACCGCGCTGACCAATCTGTTCACCGGCAGACCGGCCCGGGGCATCGTCAACCGTCTGATGCGGGAAATCGGCCCGATGAGCGATTCGGCGCCGCCCTTCCCTCTCGCGGGCGCGGCGCTGGCCGCCCTCAAGGCGGACGCGGAAGCCGGGGCGAGCAGTGACTTTACGCCGTTATGGGCCGGACAGGCCGCGACGATGGGAAAACCATATCTGGGGATGTCGGCGACCGATGTGGTCCGCAAATTGATCGAACCGTTGTCTTAAGAAAGACGAGCGCCGGTCAACCGCCGATCAATATCGAGATCAGGTTCGCCAGACCGCGAGCGAACTCGCTTTCCAGCGGGAAGGAAAGCATCCCCAGCACCGAATAACCCAGCAGCCAGGGCATCAGGTAAAAGCGGATCATATAGAAAAACCAGGCCACATACAGGGGTATCAGTGGGCTAATCAGAAAAGCGGGAGTAATCGGGGCAAACAGTTTCAGGATTGGATTGGTGTACTTGACGAATACGCGCATGAAAAAGAAGGAGCTGTCCTCGCGCAGGAAGATACTCATCCCGAAACGGCCGATCAGGGTCCACATGATCATGCCCATGATGTAATCAAAGGTTAATACCCAGGCCGGAAAAGCGCTGTACATATTCAGGTTGTCGAGGTCGGGTTCAGTACAAAAAAATGCCGGGGACAAGCCCCGGCATAATCATAACCGAAAAACAATTTTTCAGTAATTCAACGTCAGTGGGAAGAACCCAGTATGGTTTTGCCCGCAGGCACACGGATTTCATCCACCATGGCCTGGGTTTCGGCGTCGGGTTCCTCGGTCATCAGAGAAACCACGATCATCGCAATCAGGCTCACCGGCATACCGATAATTCCGAATCGCAGATGGTCGATACCAACCCACGGATCCATGCCAGCAAACCGAACCATATACAGATACCAGGTTCCGGCGAGGAAACCGAATACCATACCGGCGATGGCTCCGGCCCGGTTGGCCCGCTTCCACCAGATACCCAGAACGATCGGGAAGAACAGCCCGGAACAGGCAAAGTCGAATGCCCATGCCACCGCCCCGAGGATACTGGTGAGTTTCAGACTCGCTACAAAGGCGCCCGCGGCTCCGATCACCAACAACAAAACCCGCGCCACTAACAGGCGCTTCCTGGTTTCCGCAGCCGGATCGATGATTTTGTAGTACAAATCATGAGACAGGGCGTTTGCAATCGCCAGCAGCAAACCATCTGCCGTTGACATCGCCGCCGCCATACCGCCCGCAGCGACCAGACCGGATATTACATACGGTAGTCCGGCAATTTCCGGGGTGGCCAGCACGACAATGTCGCCGCGCATGAAGAACTCGTTGAGTTGCAGTATGCCATCTCCGTTGCCGTCGATCACCTGCAGGAAGCCAACGCTGCTCCACTTCTGCACCCATTCCAGCGCATTCACCTCGGTGATCGCCTTGCCGATGATCCCGGTTGCCAGCTCAGGGTTAAGCAACTGCAACTTGGTAAACGTCGCCAGCGCCGGAGCGGTGAAATACAGCAGGAAAATGAAGAACAGGGACCATGCGACCGACTGTCTGGCCGATTTGACGGAAGGAGTCGTGAAGTAGCGCATCAGGATGTGCGGCAATGACGCCGTACCGGCCATCATGCACAGGACCAGGGTGACGAACTTCCAACTGTCGCCGGCGGCGGCGAACGGAACGCTCAACGCCTTCAGACCGGCTTTCGCGCCAGCAACCGCCTCCAGAGTACCGAGGCCGTGCATCGCCTCGAGCTCGGTGATCTTCATCACCGCGTCTCCATAAACCAGTTGCGGAATCACTCCGAAGCCCTGTTTGTTGGACATCCAGAATACCGGTACCAGATAGGCGATAATCAACACGATGTACTGCGCGACCTGGGTCCAGGTTACCGCGCGCATGCCGCCAAGCATCGAACACAGCAGGATACCCAGCAGTCCGAACCAGACCCCGACCTCGAATGGAATCTGAAGGGCGCGAGAGGCGATGGTTCCGGTAGCGTTGATCTGCGCGGTCACATAAGTGAAGGACGCGACCACCAGCACCACCACGGCACAGAAGCGGGCGAGATTGCCGCCATAGCGTGTGCCGATGAAATCCGGCACCGTGTAGCAGCCGAACTTGCGCAGGTAAGGCGCCATCAGTGAAGCGACCAGTACATAACCGCCGGTCCAGCCGACCACGAACGCCAGATAGCCATGTCCGCCGAAGTAGATACCCCCGGCCATAGCGACGAACGAAGCGCCCGACATCCAGTCCGCGGCGGTAGCCATACCGTTGAACACGGTGGGCACCTGACGACCGGCGACATAGTATGTGTCCACCTGCATGGTGCGGGACAACCAGCCAATCGCGGCGTAGATCAGGACGGTGAAAGCGACGAACAGGATACCGATGGTATCCGCCGCCATGCCCATTTGCTCGAACACGGCCATGATCAGGATGAATACCAGGAAGCCCCCGGTATACAGCCCGTAGATTTTAGGCAGGTTCTCAATAAAGTTGTCTTTCATTCCTTTCATTTGCTTATTCCTCCGCGAAACCGGTTTCCGAGTCAATTTTATGCTGTGACCGGGCGAACCAGAAGATCAGTATCACAAAGATGACCTCCGAACCCTGCGCCGCCATGTAGAACCCCAGCGGGAAGCCCATGAACGAAACCGCGTTCAGGGCGTCAGCAAACCAGTGTACAGCGAAAGAAAAGACAAACCACAACAATAGAGTGATGATCATCAGACGCTTGGTGCGCGTCCAATGCTCCACTCTTTGGCTGGTATCAGTCATATAACCTCCAGATAATGTAATTTAAATTATTGCACTCCGTTAGAGCTATCAAGAATCAGCGCCGATTGCCCCATGGATTCCCCTCCGATACTAGATAAGACGCGACAAAATTGCAATAGCAGAGACGGCGGCTCAAACCTGGTCGGGGGCCAGCTTCAGGTTCAGCATTCTCAAGGTGGCCTCTATACCGGCGAACACCTGGTTGGCATTGATGCCGCGGGTCCTGATTTTCCGGGTCCCGTCCTGCCAGGTGATGAAGCATTCAACCAGCGCGCTGGTCTTGCCGCCTTTCGGTATCCGCACCTGATAATCAACCAGCTCGGGAAATTCGAATCCGGTTCCATCCAGGACTTTCTTCGCGGCCACAATAAAGGCGTCGAAACCGCCATTGCCGGTGCCGGTGGATTTCAGCGTCTTGTCGAACAGGCGCACACTGATACTGACCACGGAGTCGAGCCCCAGCACGCTGGTAATCGAACAATTCAACAACTCGACCACCTTTTCGTCCCGCGTCTCCAGAACGTCGGCGATGATCAGGGGCAGATCTTCCGGGGTAATACTTTCCTTCGAATCGCCCAGTTCGACCACACGCTCAAGCACCTTCATCTGGTTATCCGGCGACAGACTGATGCCCAGTGTTTCCAGGTTCTTCTGCAGGGACGCCTTGCCGCTCATCTTGCCCAGGGCGTAAGACCGGGTGCGGTTGAAACGGTCCGGGCTGAGACGAGTCTGATACAGGTCGCCTTTCTGGTCGCCATCAGCGTGTATGCCAGCAGTCTGGGTAAACACGTCAGTACCGATAACCGGGGCATTCCCGGCCACCATTTTCCCGGAGAAATTCTCGACCATCCGGCTGATATTATAGATTTCGTGCTCCTCGACCCGCAACTGCGCTCCCAGCTTATCCTTCAATACCAGACAGATTTCCGCCAGAGAAGCGTTGCCGGCCCGTTCTCCCAGGCAATTGACCGTACAATGCACCGAAGCCGCGCCCGCCCGCACAGCCGCCATGCAGTTCGCCGTTCCGAGACCATAATCGTTGTGTGGATGGAAGTCGAGCCTGCAATCGGGGAAGCGGTTAATCATATCGGAAAAACTGTCATAGACCTCACCCGGAGACATCACGCCGAGCGTATCAGGCAACATGAAATGCTCAATCGGCAAGGATTGCAGCTGCTTCATCATATCAAAAACATACTGCGGGCTGTCGACATAGCCATTCGACCAGTCCTCGAGGTAGAGGTTGACCATCAACCCCTGGTCAGAAGCGTATTCGACGGTCCGGGATATCCCGTCAAGATGTTCCGTCAGAGTCTTCCCCAACTGCTCCCTGCAATGCTTTTCACTGCCCTTGGTGAGCAGGTTGATGACTTTGCCGCCGACCCCTGAAATCCAGTCCACACTGCGCTTGTGATCGACGAATCCGAGGACTTCGATCTGGTCCAGATAGCCTTTCCGGGCCGCCCATTGGTTGATGTTCTGCACCGCTTCACGCTCGCCGGCGGATATACCTGCGGAGGCGACTTCGATGCGGTCAATCTTGAGCGAGTCAAGCAGCGCGCGGGCAATGCTTTCTTTTTCAGAACGGGAAAACGAGACGCCTTGCGTCTGCTCGCCATCGCGCAGGGTTACATCGACAATTTTGACAGCGGGATTGGATGTTTGCATGGTTAGAGTAAGTAATCGCAGAAAAACCGGGTATTATCAACCGTATGCGTTGGCATGTCTATCACTAAAAACGGGGCATACGCCGCGTATATTAAAAGCCGGTTTCGGGTGCATCTGCCTCTTGATATTCATGGCAGCATCCATAATAATCAGCGTTAATAAAAAACCGGCGGCTGGTGCGCTACAATCCAAGAGAGCTTATGCTCCGCGCACCACCCCCGCCAACCTTATTCTCGCTCCAGTACTCTGGTATTCAAGGACGATAATGCCAAAAAGATTTGCCATTCTTATTGACGCTGGATTTCTAAAGCGGAAACTAGGTTCTCAACAAGACCCCATGACAACCACACAGGTTGTCGAATTCACTGACAAGATCATCAATCGTCCTGAACTGTCGGGTAACGAATTACATCGTATCTATTACTACGATGCCGAACCTATGACAGGCAAAAAACCCAAGCCGTTGACTGGTAGTAAAGGTAATTGGGAGTTGTACGATTTTTCAGCAACCGATTTGTATAAATCGAATATGGCATTGCTGGATGAGCTAAAGAAAAAATCTTACTTTGCCGTCCGATTAGGTGCAGTAAGTTTTCGTGGCTGGTTGGTCAAGCCACAAAAATTACACCCCGGTGGAAATCAAACGAACCTGACCGTGAAATCCGACGACCTGATCCCCAATATCCAGCAAAAAGGCGTAGACATGCGTATTGGTCTGGATATATCAGCGCTTACATTAAAAAAGCATGTAGACATAATTTCGCTGATAACTGGTGATTCCGACTTCATACCAGCGCTGAAGTTTGCACGCCGTGAGGGCAAGCAAATCTTTCTGTATTCATTAGGAAACAGTATCCTCCCGGAAGTCTATGCCCACACTGATATTTGTGTCGAAGAAACTCACGACAATCTATAGCGCTGTCCCAGCATATATTTATAACGATCCTGAGGTCTTCATTCCCACCTGTTCAATTGTCGCCGCTGAAATACTCCTTGAATTTTTCCGGTCCCTGTTCGCCGAACAGACGGTCGCATAACTCCGGCATGCCGGGCATGGTCATTAACTCCTCGCGCCTGTAGAGCAGCGCCAGCCGAGAGCGTCGGCGCAACAGGTCGGACAATGTGACGACCATTTCATGATCCCGCAAATGATCAATTTCACAAAGACGCAGTCCGGTTCCGGCAATAGCCGGAGCCGCCAGGGCTGGATTAGCCTCGACCGCATCAAGTATGGCGCTGGCTCCGTGGCCGTAACGCCTCCACAGGCGTTCAGCAAGGGGCTCGCCAGTGTCAGCAGCCCGATCATCTGTGATACCGGCCTGCGCGGCCTGCGCCAGAAACGCCGCTCGCGCCACCCTGTCTGGTTCACCGTACCAGCGTGGCGGCTTGCGTGCCAGTGTGATCCCCAGCCTGGAGACCTGTTGGCAGATTTCTTCGCCGATGTTGATGCAGTCGGTCAGCTTGCCCCCGAAGATGCTGATTTGCCGTCTCGGACGGTTTATCTCCACTACGTGCTTGCGCGAGAGCTGGAGGACATCCATGTCGGTATCGGCGCCTGTAGCAACCACCAGTGGCCGGACTCCGCATCGCTCGGCGATAATGTCTGATCTCATCAGCGGACGCGGCAGATTCAGTCGGGCATTGATATTGGACAGTATAAAATCCCGGTCCTGATCGGTGACCGCGGTATCGTGCGTATCTACGCGGGTATCGGTTGTTCCGATGCAGGTGCGGTTGGCCATTGGGATGGCAAAGAACAAGCGACCATCATCGGCGAAAAAAGTCAGCACCTTGTCGCCCTCTCCGATGCGGGGGACGATCAGGTGAACGCCCTTTGACAGGATATGCTGGTGCTTCGCCCGGATACCGGCAGTTGCGTTCAATGTATCGACACAGGCTCCGGCAGCGTTGATCAGCGCCTTGCTGCGAATCTCGAACTTTTGACCGGAAACGCCATCCTTCGCCAGCGCTCGCCACTGCCTGCCCTCATCCCGCAATTCCACCGCTTCCACGTAATTAGCGGCCAGACCACCCTGCTCAAGCGCACAACGGATGAACCCGAAAACAAAACGCGCATCGTTATCAAACAGGTAAGCGTCTGAATACTCCAGCCCGCCGATACTGTGGCGGGTATCAATGACCGGCTCCACCGCGCCAATAGTAGCGGCGCGCAAATAGCGAGGTGAGCGGGTATATCCCTGCCCGATCAACCAGTACAACCAGGCTCCGGCCCACAACACAGAAGGGTGATGACGAAAGCCGCGGGAAACCGTAGTCAGGAAGCGAATTTCCCGGACGGCGCTGGGAAACTGCCGCATCAGGTCATTGCGCGACTTGCACAACTCCGTCACGAGGCCGAGCTCGCAACTTTCCATGTACTTGATGCCACCCCAGATCAGATTGGATGAATGCTGGCTGGTAAGTCCGGCGAAGTCTCTGCCATCAATCAGTCCAACCTTTACGCCTCGAGCCGCCAGTGACGCGGCGCACACGGCGCCATTGATCCCCCCGCCAACAATCAGGACATCCAGAAAGTTGCGCGACAGCGCATCCAGATTTTGTTCACGCAGTGACACTATCCTTAACAAGTCGAATCTTGTGACTGTCAGCCAGTCATACCCACCTGAATACGAACAGGAACCAGACCACGGAAATGCCCAGCGGAATCCACAGCGGCGTACCGACCAGCCCCAGCCACAGCAAGTGAATAAACCCGGCGCCAAGCCATGAAATGAACAAGCGGTCGCCACGGGTGGTATCAATCCGCAATATTCCGCGCCGGGGATTGCCGCCGGGGCTGAATGCCTCCCAGACCCCCATGGCGGCTATGGATAGCGCCAGCGCCAGGAAAAACGCGCCGGTAGGCCAGGTCCACGCCATCCAGGTCAGGTCGAATACGTCGCTCATCTGTTCGCTCCCGGACTCCCCTAGACTCGACCCAGCGCGAAGCCGCGAGCAATATAATTACGCACGAAGTAAATCACGAATCCACCCGGAACGATGGTCAGGGTTCCGGCGGCAGCCAGCAATCCCAGCTCATAACCGGATGTACTGGCGGTGCGCGTCATGGTCGCCGCAATCGGCTTGGCTTCCACCGCAGTCAGCGTCTTGGCGAGCAGCAATTCCACCCATGAGTACATGAAACAGAAAAACATCGCTACGCCGATACCCGCCGCGATAGTCGGGATGAATATACGAATAAAAAAGCGCCAGAATGAATATCCGTCCAGCCAGGCGGTTTCATCCAGTTCTTTGGGCACTGCGGACATAAAGCCTTCCAGTATCCAGACGGCCAGCGGGATGTTGAACAGGCAATGCGCCAATGCTACGCCGATATGGGTATCGAACAGGTCAATGGCGGAGTAGAGTTGATAGAATGGGAGCGCGAATACCGCAGGCGGCGCCATTCGGTTAGTCAACAGCCAGAAAAACAGGTGCTTGTCACCGAGGAAGCGATAGCGGGAAAATGCGTAGGCTGCCGGCAGCGCCACGCCGACCGAGATCAGGGTGTTCATCACGACGTAGCTGATGGAGTTGAGATAACCCGTATACCAGGTGGGATCGGTGAATATCTTGCGATAATTGTCCAGCGTAAACTCTCTCGGCCAGAGGGAGAACACACCCAGAATCTCATTGGTGGTCTTGAACGACATACTGACCAGCCAATAGATGGGTAACATCAAAAAAACGATGTAGAGTGTCGTGACAAGGGCTTTGCTGGTACGGTTTTGCATGGTTTAGCGCTCCTCGTCCCGCATCATCAGCGTGTAGAATACCCAGCATACCAGCAATACCATCAGGAAATAAATCAGTGACATGGCTGCTGCCGGACCGAGGTCAAACTGGCCGAGCGCAATCTTGACCAGATCAATGGACAGGAATGTGGTGGTATTGCCGGGGCCGCCGCCAGTCAGCACGAACGGCTCGGTGTAGATCATGAAGCTGTCCATAAAGCGCAGCAATATGGCGATGGTCAGCACCCGTTTCAGCTTGGGTAACTGAATGAAACGCAAAACCGCCCAGCCACTGGCGCCGTCAATACGCGCCGCCTGATAGTAGGCATCCGGGATAGAACACAGCCCGGCGTAGGCCAACAATGCTACCAGAGAAGTCCAGTGCCAGACATCCATGACCACGGTGGTAACCCATGCCGATACCGGCTGTTGGGTGAAGTTGTAGTCTATGCCTAAGCTGTTGATGGTTTTACCCAGCAACCCAATGTCCGGCAGGGCAAAAATATTCCACATGGCGCCCACTACATTCCACGGGATCAGAAGCGGCAACGCCATGAGTACAAGGCAGACCGAGACCCAGACTCCCTTGCGCGGCATACAAAGAGCCACGGCGACCCCCAGCGGCACCTCGATCAGCAGAATGGTAAAGGTGAATGCCAGTTGTCGCATCAGCGAAGCATGGAAGCGTTCAGAGGTCAGCACCTCCTGAAACCAGCCCACGCCATGCCAGAAAAACAGGTTATTGCCAAAGGTTTCCTGGACTGAATAATTGACCACAGTCATCAACGGGATCAGGGCGTTGAACGCTACCAGCGCCACCACCGGCAACACCAGCAACCAGGCTTTCCGGTTAGCGAGCCCGTTCATGCCGATGCCTCCGGCCGGTCAACCAGCCAGCCGTCGAGATAACAGTGAGTGTGTACCGGATCGAACCGCACCACAGGTTTCTGGTCCGGGATGCCTGTACCTTCGGGGACGATTATTTTCAACCGCTCAGCGCCAGCCTGCACGTCTGCGACTCGATACCTGCCTAAATCATCGACCTTGTTGATTCGTACCGGAATGCACGGGTCTGCGTCATCGAATTGTATGAATTCAGGGCGCACGCCCAATTCCAGCGTCTCACCATGCAAGCAACTATCCGGCAACGGGCCGAAATCCCGCTCCAGGCAGCGCAACCGACCATCTTCGCAGGTGGCTGGCAGCAGGTTCATGCCGGGAGAACCAATGAAGTGCCCGACAAATGTATGTCGTGGCCGCTCAAACAGCTCTACCGGAGTGCCGACCTGAACCACCCGGCCCTGAAACATCACAGCGACTCGATCGGCAAAAGTCAACGCTTCGGTCTGGTCATGAGTGACGTAGATCATGGTGACGCCAACCTCTTTATGTAGCTGCTTGAGCTTGGATCGCAACTGCCACTTCAGGTGCGGGTCAATCACTGTCAGCGGTTCATCGAACATGATCACATTGACATCCGGGCGCACCAGACCCCTGCCTAATGAAATTTTCTGCTTGCCGTCCGCAGTCAGGCCGGACGCCCGTTTTTGCAGGGTATCGGACAGATCGAGCATGGCCGCAATCTCCTGTACACGAGGCCGGATTTGTGCTTCGGGAACTGCCCGATTGCGCAGGGGAAACGCCAGATTGTCGTATACGGTCATGGTGTCGTATACCACCGGAAACTGGAATACCTGGGCAATATGCCGATCCGATGTGCTGATACCGTTCACCTCCTGTCCGTCAAACAGCACCCTGCCCTCGGTCGGACTGATCAGGCCGGAGATGATATTGAGCAACGTAGTCTTGCCGCACCCGGACGGTCCCAACAGGGCATACGCGCTGCCATCCTCCCAGACCTGATTGACCTCCTCCAACGCCCAAACCGGCTCCTCACTGCGGGCAGCGGGATAGCTGTGGCGAATGCCGTGGAGTTCAATACGCGCCATGTTCAATACCGGATGAGCTGGTCGTTTTGGTCAAAATAGAGCGCCTTGTCCGGGTGCAGATACAAGGTCGCCTGATCACCGCTTTGGAAGGGGTGGATACCGTGGGATTCCGAGACCCAGTCATTTTGCTCTACGGCGACGCGAATCACGCTTTGTGAGCCACTGAGTTCGGCGACCTGCACTCGCCCGTTGATGACCACTGCGTTATCCGCCATGGATTGCAGAGTCAGGTGATGGGGGCGGATGCCCATGGTATAAGCCTGATCGGCCAGGGATTGCAAGGTATCGGGAACCCGCCACGAAATATGCTCGCTCAAGTGAAACCGACCCTCTTTTTTACGGACTGCGGACAGATTGACCGGGGGGTCGGAAAAAACCCGGGCGCTGGCCAGGTTTTCCGGTGTCCGGTAGCCAGTCGCGGTTGGCCCGAATTGCGTCACACGGCCCTCGAAAAGGGTGGCGGTGCAGCCGCCAAGCATCAGCGCTTCCATCGGCTCGGTGGTGCTGTAAACTACGGTCGCGCCGCTATCGGCGAACAGCTTCGGCAATTCGTCTCGTAATTCCTCCCGCAGCTTGTAATCCAGATTGGCCAGCGGCTCGTCCAGCAGCACCAGGCGCGAGTTCCTGGCCAGGGCGCGGGCAATCGCCACACGCTGTTGCTGACCACCGGACAGCTCCGCTGGATAACGGCTGAGATAACTCTCGAGCTTCAACAGTTCGGCGAGTCTTGCCACCTGCTGGCGGATGCGGGAGCGCTCGACTCGCGCCACCCGTAGCGGAGATGCGATATTGTCAAACACGGTGAAGTTCGGATAATTGATGAACTGCTGGTAGACCATAGCCACACTTCGCTTCTGCACCGGCAGGCCGGTAACATTCTGTCCTTCGAACCAGATTTCTCCGCTGGAAGGTGTTTCCAGTCCGGCCATCAGACGCAGCAATGTGGTCTTGCCACTCAGCGTAGTACCCAGTAATACGTTAAATCCGCCCTCCTGCAAACGCAGGCTGGTAGGGTATATGTGGGTTTCGCCGCCGACCTTGCGGGTCACTTCACGAAGTTCAACAGCCATGCGCCAGAGCCTGCTCAGCCGGCGCCGTTGATCACACGCACGCCTTTCATCAGACAATATTCCTGAACGGCTTGCGGCGGCGGGCGGTCACTGACGAAGTAATCAACCTGTTCCAGGCTACCCAGCCTGACCGGCGCCTTGCGCTGAAACTTGGTTTCGTCGGCTACCAGAATCACGGAACGGGCATTGCATATAATGGATTGCGCGACTCGAACCTCGCGCACATCGAATTCCAGAATGGAGCCATCTTCGTCCAGAGCGGAACAACCAATCACGGCGTAGTCTACCTTGAAGCGGCCAATGAACTCCTCAGTGGCATCGCCCACGATACCGCCGTCTTCATGTCGCACCAGCCCGCCTGCGGTCATCACCCGGATGGCCTTCGACCGGCGCAACGTATTGGCGATATTGATGTTATTAGTAATCACCAGCAGACCGCGATGTTTAACCAGATGGGAAGCCACGCGCTCTGTAGTGGTGCCGATATTGATGAACATGGAGGCATCGTCAGGAATGATCGGCGCCGTCAACCGCCCGATGTGATCCTTACCCTGCGGATTGACCAGCAGGCGTGTCGTATAATCCAGATTTGCCAGCTGCCGCTCATGCGGGGTCGCGCCATCGGTGGCCACCGCTCCACCATGCACTCGTTGCAACAGCTTGCGGTTGTACAGAATATTGAGGTCCCGGCGAATCGTCTGCGGCGTAACATGGAACTGACTGGCCAGTGATTGCACTCGAGCGCTGCCGTGACTGCGTATATGATCCAGTAACGCACGCTGCCTTACGCTGATGGACGCTTCGGATAACACGTCGGTCATGGTCAAACCCGTATTGCCATTTGTGGTATCGAAGATAAGGCGCGGGCTGCCCGGCCAGCGGAACAGCCCACACTTCAATCCGGCAGATTATTGCCAGTTCTTGATCAAATCCTCATAGGCAATGGTTTCGCCCTGCGGTTTCTCGTCCACTTTCGGCTTGGGTGAACCGGCTTGATCGAGCCAGTATTGCGGGTCCTTTTCCTCATTAAGCCGGGGTCCGCAACCGCCATATACTTCGGCAGCCTCGTCCGCAGCCTGCATTCGGGCCATGACCTGATCCATTTCAGCAGCCAGCCGGTTCATCGCTTCCTGGGGTGTGAAAGCGCCGGAATTAACATCTCCGATCTGCTGCCACCAGATTTGCGCCAGCTTCGGATAATCCGGCACATTGACACCGGTCGGCGACCAGCGAACCCGATCCGGAGAACGGTAGAACTCCACCAGACCGCCCAGTTTAGGCGCACGCTCAGTGAAGGACTCGTGATTGATGGAACTGTCTCGTATAAAGGTGAGGCCGACATGACTCTTCTTCACGTCCACGGTCTTCGAGACCACAAACTGGGCATACAACCAGGCCGCCTTGCGACGCTCCACCGGAGTAGACTTGAACAGGGTCCAGGAGCCAGCGTCCTGATAACCGAGTTTCTGTCCTTTCTCCCAGTATGGACCATGTGGAGACGGCGCCATCCGCCAGAGCGGATTACCTTCGTCATCGACCGTATTGTTACCATCGCTTTTTGCAGCCACCATGGATGCGGTGAATGCGGTATACCAGAAAATCTGTTGTGCCACATTACCCTGGGAAAGCGCTGGCAGAGATTGATAGAAGTCGTAGCTGGCAGCGCCCGGAGGGGCATACTGGCGCAACCACTCATCCCATTTGCGGATGGCGTATACCGCCGCCGGGCCATTAGCGGCGCCACCCCGGGAGACACTGGCGCCCACCGGGTTGCAGGTGCCGGCCTCCATACGGATACCCCACTCATCCACCGGGATACCATTCGGCAGACCCTTGCTGCCAGCCCCCGCCATGGAGAGCCAGGCATCAGTCATACGCCAGCCGAGATCCGGCGCCCGTTTACCATAGTCCATGTGACCATATACCCGAACACCGTCAATCTCCTTCACATGATCGGTGAAAAATTCCGCAATATCTTCATAAGCAGACCAGTTTACCGGCACGCCGAGGTCATATCCATACATCTCCTTGAACCTTGCCTGCAGGTCTTCCCGGTCGAACCAGTCCTTGCGGAACCAGTACAGATTAGCGAACTGCTGGTCAGGAAGCTGGTAGAGCTTGCCGTCCGGCCCGGTGGTGAAGGATTTGCCTACAAAGTCATTCACATCCAGTCCGGGATTGGTGACATCGGCGCCCTCGCCAGCCATCCAGTCGGACAGATTGACCGCCAGTTGCAGACGGGAATGGGTGCCGATCAGGTCAGAATCGTTGATATAGGCATCATACAGGTTGCGTCCGGTCTGCATCTGGGTCTGTACGGCCTGCACAACCTCGCCCTCACCCAGCAACTGGTGATTAACCTTGATGCCGGTGATCTCCTCAAAGGCTTTGGTCAGCACTCTGGATTCATATTCGTGAGTCGGGATAGTCTCTGACAACACATTGACTTCCATGCCCTGAAAAGGCTCGGCGGCCTTAATGAACCATTCCATCTCCGCCTTCTGCTCTTCCATAGAGAGCGCCGAGGGCTGGAATTCGTCATTGATCCAGGTTTCCGCTTCCGCCAAACCAGCGAATGCAGGAGACTGGAACAGGCAGGTCGCCACGGCGGCGGCGACCATGGTTTTTATTTTCATGGTAGATTCCTCATTAGTGAAAATGGCGCACCGACCCGCGGGAACCTGCGGAACCTGACGGACGGTGATTTGTTGATACTCAACACCGCCATCTTAACACGCCGAAAACCGAAAAATGAACTAAAATATGTTTTCATTTGAAAATATATTTCTCATAAACACTTTCGTAATCAATGATCATTCACAAAAACGATCAACCATCCGGGTGACTACAACATGAAACGAAACATCCTCGCCATTGATCAGGGCACTACCAGTTCCCGCGCTATCGTGTTCGCGCCGGACGGCGCCCTGGTGGATTCATCCCAATACGGGTTTTCGCAGATCTACCCCGACGATGGCTGGGTCGAGCATGATCCGGCAGATATATGGGAGACCACATTGCGGGCGGTTCGCGATGTACTGTCCAGGAGCGGCGATGATCTTGCGGTTGTTGGCATCACCAACCAGCGCGAAACCACTGTGCTGTGGGATCGCATCAGCGGCGAGCCAGTGTATAACGCCATTGTGTGGCAGGACCGGCGCACGGCGGAACAATGCGCCCGCCTCCGCGAGCTTGGGCATGATCGGGAGATATCCGAGCGCACCGGCCTGCTGCTGGACGCTTATTTTTCAGCCACCAAGATTGCCTGGATTCTGGATCATGTTGCCAGCGCCCGATCCAGGGCACAACGAGGCGAGTTGATGTTCGGCACCGTAGACTGCTTTCTGGTCTGGAAGCTCACTGGTGGCCGGGTACACGCCACCGATGCCACCAATGCCAGCCGTACCCTGCTGTTCAACATTCACACTCAGGCCTGGGACGATGATCTGCTCGCGCTGTTCGACATTCCGAAGTCCCTGTTGCCCGAGGTGCGTGACAGCGCGGATGACTACGGCGTTACAGACTCGGCAATACTGGGCGCGAAACTGCCCATCGGCGCTGTGGTGGGCGACCAGCAGGGCGCCTTGTTCGGACAAGCCTGCTTTCATCCGGGGATGGTGAAAAGCACGTATGGCACGGGCTGCTTCATGATCATGAATACCGGCCATACTGCGGTGGTCTCGCGTAATCGCCTGTTGACCACCGTGGGTTACCGGATCAACGGGGAAGTGACCTATGCCCTGGAAGGGTCGATTTTCAACGCCGGCACCGCGATTCAATGGCTGCGGGACAGCCTGAAACTGATTGAGAGTGTCGACGCTATTGATGAACTGGTGCGATCGACCACCGGCAATAATGGCGTATACATGGCGCCAGCCTTCACCGGCCTCGGCGCGCCGCACTGGGACCCGCATGCCCGTGGCGCAGTATTCGGGATTACCCGCGATACCGGCATCGCGCATTTTGTTCGCGCCGCTCTGGAGGCGGTGTGCTACCAGACTCGTGAGCTGGTGGAGGCGATGGCAGCGGACAGCGGACAGCCACTGCAAAGGCTGCGGGTGGATGGCGGCATGGCGGCCAATGACTGGATGTTGCAGTTTCTGGCCGACCTGCTCGATACCGTAGTGGAGAAACCGGCGGTTATCGAGACCACTGCATTGGGCGCAGCCTGGCTGGCCGCACTGCAACAGGGTATGTTCGCGTCCACCGCCGAGGTCGCGACCCACTGGCAAGAAAGTCGCCGATTCAAGTCGAGTATGCAACCTGCAAGGCGCAAGGCGCTGATCGCTGGCTGGAACGATGCCATTGATCGGGTCAAATCGCGCGGTTTATGACAAAAGAGCGGCGGTGGCTTGCGGGTTGGACGGGAAGTAGTGATGCAGCCAGGTCAGTGTCAGTTTCCCCGACTGCCAGAAGGCTTCACCCTGCCCTCCATGCTGTTTCTGCCCGCAACCATCGGCACGCGGGTCAATCGGTTGAATGACCGAGTGGTGGAACGAGTGCCCGCGTAATTCTCCGTGACCATAGTCTACTTTCTGTAATCCGACGCCCTGCAATCCTCCGGTCAGCGCGCAGGTCGCTTCAAACAGGCCGAACCCTGATCCGGTCTCCCCGTCCCGCCCGGCAAGAGTCTGACAAGCAGCCATCATCCCGCCACACTCTGCCAGTATCGGTTTGCCGCTGCGGTGATGCTCTGCCAGATGGCTTTTCGTCCGCTGCGCCGCGGACAGCTTCTGCAGGTGCAATTCCGGGTATCCTCCGGGCAGCCAGACCGCGTCACAAGCGGGCAACGGCTCATTGTTCAATGGGGAAAAATAAACGATACGGGCGCCCAGGGATTCGAGCAAATTGATGTTTTCCGGGTAGATAAAGCTGAAACCGGCATCCCGCGCCACGGCAATAGTCTTGCCTTCCAGCAGTCGGGGGGGCTGAATCGGCTGGTTGGGGCGATCCGCTTCGAGTCGGAGCGGTTGCAACGGAACGTCAATGCCGAAATCCTCAAGCGACTGCGCCGCCTGGTCGAGTTGCCGATCCAGCCCGGCAATGTCGCCCGCCTGAACCAGTCCGAGATGCCTGTGCGGCAACGCCATTCTCTGATCTCGCCGGACACTACCCGCATACTGCTCGCCGACCGAGTCGCGTAACAGATGATGGTGGTTATCACTGCCAACATAGTTACCGATCACCGATGTAATCTTCGCCGCGTTCCGGTTTCCCTGTGCCCGATTGCCCTTCGCCCGGTTTTCCCGTGCATGCCCCACCGTCAATTCCGGCGTGTAAGCCTTCAGTCCTTCGACAATGGCAGCGGCCGTCTGGGCATATTTGGCAGCATTCATGATCAGTGTGACCGATAATCCGAGCCGTGCCGCCACCTGCATGTTGCTGGGCGCATTGTCATGCAGTCCCATCAGACTCTCCACCAGCACAATATCGCTTGCCGAAGCCGCCTTGGCCAGCAGGCCGCGGCAATGCGACTCCCCCATCATCCATAAATCGAGATTGTAGACGCTTTGCCGGGAAGCCAACGCAAGTATGGTGGGGTCAAGATAATCCGGGCCAATCTTGATCACCCGCACCGATTTTCCCTGATTGATGAAGCGGCGCGCCATGGCGGCAGTCAAAATGGTCTTGCCCTGCCCGGAACCGGGCGCAGCAATCAAGGTGGCGAGGCAGCAGCGAGTATTTTTCGACATAAATTCACGGTGTTTGTGTTGATATTATGGCATACTCGAAAGTGAATGAAGAAAAGGGATAAGTGGGCAAAGGTGCAGAAACAGTGTAATATTGCACCAGTTTGATGATTTCTGCCGAGGTAAACCATGTCGAGACAAAGCATATCCTTCACTGTTCCAAACACCAAATGGTTGAAAAGAAAGGTTGACATTGAAGACGAATACCGAAGCAACAGTGACGCTGTAAACGATGCCATACGAAGGATGCGAGAGGCTGAAGCTGAGACTGAAATCAAGTATATCCGAACAAAACTCATTGCATCAGAACAAAGCGGATTTACAGACCTGACCCGCGAGCAAATCCTGGAAAAATCCAGGGAAGAATTGCGGGAAAATGGGGAATTATAAACTTACCGAAGATGCGCAAGAATATTTTGGGGCGACAGAACAGGGATAAGTGGCTTTAACCCATCCATGGAATTCATATCAATCTATAGTTTGCTGACGCTGGGTTTCAGCCTGGGGCTGGTGCATGCCCTGGATGCGGATCATATTATGGCGGTATCGTCGCTGTCCTGTGCCGATGACGGGGATGACGGGGATACCCGCCACCGGTCGGGGCGCAAGGCGCTGGGATACTGTTTTCGCTGGGCCATCGGGCACGGCGCCATTGTCCTGTCGCTGGGACTGTTATTCATCCTGACCCGGATGCAGTTGCCCGCCGCGGCGGCCCTGTTCGCGGAAAAGCTGATCGGCCTGACGCTGATCGCGCTTGGCGGCTGGATCATCTACACGGTCTGCCGTAACCGTCTGACCCTGCGGATACACCGCCACGGGAATGTCACCCACATGCACTTGTCCGGACCGGACGGGCGGCATACCAATCACCGCCCCATCCTGATCGGAGCGACTCATGGACTGGCGGGCAGCGCCCCGGCCCTGGCGCTGATCCCGGTCGCCGGGGCAGCTCCGACTGGAACCGGCATACTGGCCGGGTTCCTGTATATCGCCCTGTTTTGCCTCGGCGTTCTGGTTTCGATGCTGATTTTCGGGTTTTTCCTGGGTCAGTTGCAGAACTGGATTGCCAACCTCGGACAGAGACTGTTCCACGCCAGCCGACTACTGATCGCCTCCGCCTCAATCGGAGTTGGAACCTACTGGCTGCTGCATTAGCGGCCACTTGATCTGGCGTTGGAAATGCGCGACGAGACCCCGGAGAAAAAAACCCGACTACGCAGTGGATTTACCACGGGCGCCTGCGCTACGGCGACCTCTCTGGCTGCCGCCGGCCTGTTGCTGAATGGGCGTATAGCCGAATCCGTGACCATTACGCTGCCGAAAGGCCAGCAGGTCGATTTCAGGCTGGAAGAATGCAGACTGCTGAACGACGGCATGGCCCGCGCCAGTACGATCAAGGACGCGGGCGATGACCCGGATGACACCCATGGCGCCACGATATTTGCTGAAGTCGAATTGACGGGCGAACCGGGGATACGGTTTCACGCTGGACCCGGTGTCGGCACGGTTACCCGGTCCGGGCTGTCGCTTGGCGTGGGTGAAGCGGCTATCAATCCGGTGCCGAGGAAGATGATGACCGGGCATCTTGAAAATCTGGCCGGGGAAGGCGGTTATGTGGGCGGCTTCGAAGTCACGATCGGTGTTGTCGATGGAGAACGGATTGCGCTAAAAACGATGAATGGGCGCTTGGGTATTATCGGCGGACTCTCGATTCTTGGAACCACCGGCATCGTCCGCCCCTACTCCTGCTCTGCCTTCATCGCCTCGATCCACCAGTCGATTGACGTGGCTCACGCCAACGGCATCCAGCATATCGCGGCGGCGACCGGCTCAACCAGCGAAGATTATATTCAATCTGCCCTGAACCTTACCGACATGGCGGTGGTGGAAATGGGAGATTTTGCCGGAGCCGTGTTCAAGCGCCTGCGCCGGGTGTCGATGAAGAAGCTGAGTATCTGCGGTGGCTTCGGCAAGATCAGCAAACTGGCAGCCGGTCATCAATCACTGCACAGCAAGGATTCATCCATTGATTTCGGGTTTCTGGCGGAACAGGCAGTGAAAGCGGGAGGCGACCGGGAGTTGAAGGAACAAATCATGAACGCCAACACCAGTCTGGAAGCCCTGACACGGTGCCAGCAGGCGAATCTTCCCGTCGCCGATACAATCTGCTCACTGGCTCGGCAAGTGGCGCTCAAGGCAACCCGTCAGCAGTGCGAAATTGATGTATACACACTCAACAGAAATGGAGCGCTGGTCGGCTCTGCGTCGGGATAATGATGAAGATTCTGGTTCTGGGCGGTATCGCGGAATCCAGGGAACTGGCGCTGGCGCTGATCGAATCAGGGCATCAGGTGATCTACAGTATCGCCGGGCTGGTGCGGCAACCTGACCTTCCCTGTACCATTCACAGTGGCGGCTTCAGTACCGCCCATAGTGACGGGGTACAGGGGCTGGCCGAGTATTGTCAGGCAAACCGGATTGACCTGCTGATTGATTCAACCCATCCTTATGCAGTCAACATATCGGGGAACGCGGTAGCCGCGGCAGCCGATGCCGCCATTCCGTGCTGGCGGTTTGACCGGCCAGGATGGAACCGTAATGATCATCCGGGCTGGCGCGACTATCGGCAGTGGCCTGACCTGTTGCCACAGATCAGTCATTTCCGGCGACCGTTTTTTTCAATCGGGACCAGCGCGCTCCGGTTCGCCGACCAGCGCCCGCCCCATCAGCAGTGGCTGGTACGCAGCGCCCGTCCCTTCGACCCGGTTGAAGGAATCATCCAGGTTAATGCAATCGGACCGTTCGACCTGACCGAAGAACTGGACCTGATGCGGCGATACCGGGTGGACGCGCTGATCAGCAAGAACAGCGGTTGCAGCCGGGTAGCGGCCAAGCTCGAAGCGGCGGCCAGACTCGGCCTCCCTGTCTATGTGCAGGAGCGTCCTGACCTGCCCCCGGTTGCACACTGTTTCCATGAGGTTGCATCACTGATCGCAGCAATACCCCGGTAACGGTTGGCTTGCCCCCATCACATCCGCTTCGCGGAATATGATTTCTCCTCCAAGCTAACACATCGTGCCTTCAGGAAACCGCGCTATCGATCACTCTATCAAATGCCCGTACCTATAACGCACTTCATAAGCCGGACTATCCGGGTCTTTGATTACCCAAATCCCGTTCCGCTTGTCGTCTACATACGGACCTTCCTTAACCCTACTATCCGGGGCTTTGATTACCCAATGTCCGTTCCTCTTGCCGTCTACATACGGACCTTCCGCAACCGTACCATCCGGGTATTTATGTACCCAATACCCGTTCTTCTGGTTGTCTACATACGGGCCTTCCCAAACCACGCCATCCGGGTATTTCACTACCCAGATCCCGGTCAGCTTGCCGTCTACATACGGGCCTTCCAAAACCGTGCCGTCCGACAATGTGATTACTTCCGCAAGTGCGGCCAGTGGCATTATCAGCAATGACAAAATCGCCAGTATTTTCAATTTCATTGTTTAATCCCGGTTATTGATCGAACCGGGAATATACCCGGTTTTATCTGGTTGTAGTGGGATTGTCATTAGAAGTCATGTTACTTAAACCTGCCCTGAACCGGCTGGACGGGTTTTTATCCTCCGGGATAAATTCAACGCCCTGTAATCGCGCTGGTTGCGTTTTCACTGTCAGATTGACAGGTCACGATAAAAGTTCTCGTGTGACCCCAGGGCGAGTAATGTCATACAGTCCGACCTTTTCTCATACCGATAGGCCAACAGATACTGTTTATCAGCCACTTTATATTTATATACACGCACACTGGCCAGAGCGCCCTTCTTCATATTGCCGATACTGGAGTCGGCAATCAGCTTTCTGACTGCGTCATCAACAGCTGATTTCTCTTTTCGGTGAAGCTTTTTGACCGTTCTTAAAAAAACGCCGCTCTGAACAACCTTCATTCGAATTGATATTCGGTCAGGTCACCCGTATTTGCTTCTTCCAACCCAATCAACACATCCTTCACAAAGCGCAACGGCAAATCAGGGTTTTCCTCGGAGATTTTACCAATCGTTGCCCAGTATTCAATCTGTCTGGGAGGCGAACGGTGAAACACTCTGGCATACGCAGTCGCATCCTCAACCAACTGGTCCGATAGCTTGATGGCTTTAGGCATAATTTCCCCCGTAACAAGATGAATAAAGCGCAATTATTGTTGCAATTTTACACTAAAAGTTATTTTTTGCAACCTCCTTTCAACATCAGTCCAGGGGGAATGATGGGTGATTGCGGGCTGTTTATTCCCGGCAATTGTCGGTAGAATGTACGGGTGGTCAGGGAATACGGTAAATGATCCCATACAAGCCGTAGCTGCCCCCGCAACTGTATGCAAGGTGTCACCCACATCTGCGCCACTGGGAGATCCGTTTCCCCGGGAAGGCGTGGCGTGACTATACCTGCGAGCCAGGAGACCTGAACACGGCGATTTTCACTGCAACGGGCCGGGTGGGGCCTTTTTGAGAAAGACCGATGAGCCGATTCAGATTCCCTTTTTCCCGGACAGGCATGATGGCCTGTGCCTGCATTCCCATGATCTCGCCAGTGCCGTCGGGTTGCGGACAGACACAGAGACCTGCCCCTGCGATGATGGTTTTCGGGGACGGGCTGCCGCATGGATGATTACCTGAAAGACCCGGCCCGGATTGAGGAAAAATCCTTCGCTATGATTCGTGAAGAAACCGATCTGCGTGGATTTTCCGATGCCGAACGCCAGGTGGTGATGCGGCTGGTGCATACCTGTAGCTATCCACAAATCGCGCATCAGGTTCGATTCAGCCGGAACGCGATCGCGTCCGCGGTTGGCGCCTTGAACGCTGGCTGTGAAATCCTGTGCGACACGGAAATGGTGCGCCATGGATTGAGCAAACGGTTCCTCGATACCGATCCGCACTGTTTCCTGAATGAGCGCGAGGTGACCACTCTGGCTCAACAACACAACCAATCCCGGTCAATGACTGCGGTACAGCTCTGGCTGCCGTATCTGGCGGGCAGCATTGCAATTATTGGCAACGCTCCGACTGCGTTGTTCCGGCTGATGGAATTGCTGGAAGAAGGCGCACAAAAGCCCGCTCTGGTGATTGCTATTCCGGTGGGTTTCGTCGGCGCCGCCGAATCGAAGCAATATCTGGTTGACCATCAGGCCCGGCTGGATGTTGAGTACATCACCATTCTGGGACGTGTCGGCGGCAGCGCTCTGGCAGCGGCGGTATTCAACGCGCTGGCACGCCTGGCAAGGGGTATTCGATGCTAACCCCGCCAACGGCGCAAAAAGAAGATTTGCCAACACCGATTGAGTGGCGCGGGCCACCGATCAGCGTGGTCAGTCTGGGCTGTAACGACCCGGCCCTGCTGTCACAGGACGCACTGGCGGATATTGGCCGGGCGCAACTGATCTGTGGCGCACAACGTCACTTCAGACAGATTGCGAAAGTCAAAAGCGATGCCCGCAAGGTAGTTTTCCCGTCTCCGTTGTGCGAGTTGCGCGAAATACTGATTGCCAACCAGTCCGCCAGAATCGTGGTGCTGGGTTCGGGGGATGCACTGTTTTACGGCATCGGCGAGTGGCTGGGGCGATTGATCGCACAGCACAAACTACGGTTTCACCCGAACATTTCGAGCATTCAATCCTGCTTTCATGCGCTCGGCCTGTCATGGCGGCAGACCGAGGTCGTCAGCCTGCATGGACGGCCTCTGGATACACTGCGCCGGCATATCCGGCACCGTCACCAGATCGCGGTTTTGACCGACCGGGACTGTACTCCAGAAGCCATTGCAGGGGAACTGGAGCGGCAGGGTTATGGCTCATCCATCATCCGGATATGTGAGGCCATGGGCAACACAGCCCAGCAGATTCGGCAGTTTTCAGCGAGTGATCTGGCCGCTTCGGCGGGGCAACCACCACAACCGCACTCGGAATTTCATGCGCTGAATGTCTGCATCATTGATCTGCGGCGCGACCCTGGGTTGGCGGCATCGGCGGCATCGGCTCTGCCTGCTTTTCCGGGTATTTCCGATCTGCTTTTCTCGACTGGCGCACAGCCTGGATACGGCATGATCAGCAAACGCGAAACCCGTCTGACCATCCTGTCTCTAATGTCTCCGGAAAATGGTGAAATCGCCTGGGATATTGGTGCGGGCTGTGGCAGTGTCAGTGTCGAATGGGCCAGGTGGAACCATTCGGGCCGGATTTACGCAATCGAACAATCCGCGGATCGTGTCGGGCATATCCTGACCAACAGTGAACGGTTCGGCGCCCGTCTGAATCTTGTTCCGATTCACGGCCTGGCTCCGGCAAGCTGTACGTCTCTGCCAGACCCGGACTGCATCTTCATCGGTGGCAGCGGCAGCCCTGACAAACTGGCTGAATTGCTGGACTACGCCTGGCAACGGTTGAAGCCAGACGGGAAGCTGGTGGCCAGCGCCGTGACCGAACAGAGCGCGGCTGCGCTGACTTCATTTTTTGACGACAAGCCGGATCACGAACGGGTTACCCTGCAAGTCGGGAAAACCCTGCCGGGGAGCGCGACCATGAGAACGTTGAAGCCGGTTACAGTCATGAAATGCGTCAAACCCGCAGTCCATCGCCAGGCAGCCGGCAGGATGCAGTCATGAGCCAGAGCAGGAGCGCGTCCGGCGCGCATTCATCGGGACAATTCTATGGTATCGGAGTCGGGCCGGGCGACCCGGAGCTATTGACTCTGAAAGCCTGGCGCCTGATTCGGCAATGCGATGTGATCACTTATCTATCCAGCGACCGCGGCTATTCGATGGCGCGGGAGATTGCAGCGGACGCACTCGCCAACCCGACCCATCCAGCGCAACGACAACAGGCTTTCGTGATGCCGATGTGTGACAATCGGGAGGTCGCCAACCGGATTTATGACCAGGCCGCGCAGGTCATCGCGAGCCATCTGGATGAAGGCCGGGAGGTCGGCTTCCTGTGCCAGGGAGACCCGCTGTTATTCGGTTCGTTTTCCTGTCTGCATGACCGGCTGAGCGCGCAATATCCCACCTTTGTGGTGCCGGGGATTAACTCGTTCAATGCCTGTGCGGCCCTGACCGGGATGCCGATGACACGGCTCGCCGAGAACCTGGCTGTGATATCCGGGCGCAGGGAGGATGACGATATCCTCGACACGCTGATCCGGTTCGACAATGTCGCGATCATGAAGCCCGGTCGCCGTCGCGCCAGAATCCTGCAACTGATTGATCAGGCGAATCGCTCCGAAGACGCTTGTTATGTGGAATACGCCGGCCATTCCAGGCAGAAAATCGTGCGCGACATCCGCACCCTGGGCGACGGTACGGGGCCGTATTTCTCGTTGTTCCTGGTCCATTGTTCGAGAAACCTGAGCCAATGACTAACCAGCAACCCGCCATCATATACAGCCTGACCGAACCGGGACGAGCGCTTGGCATCAGGCTGCTGGAAGCGGTTCCGTCCAGCATTCACAAACATCGAGCAAGCCCGTTCATAGAAACTGTGCGGGATGACTTCACACAGGGCCATGACTGTATTTTTATCTGTGCAGCCGGGATTGTGATGCGCGCCCTTGCGCCAGCATTGCGGGACAAATACCGGGACCCCGCGGTGGTCGTGCTGGATGAATCCGGTGATCATGTCATCCCGCTTTTATCCGGGCATCAGGGCGGGGCGGACGCGCTGGCCCGGCGCATCGCCCAACACATCGGCGCCCGTTGCGTGATCACCTCCGCCGGTGACTACGGACAGCCGGTTTATGCGCTCGGCATCGGTTGCGACCGCAACTGCCCGGTAGAGATGATCGATGAACTGCTGGGTAAGGCTTCCGCCGTGCTCCATATCGGCGAGTCGTTCTCGGCGCTGGCCAGCATTGATCGCAAAGCCGACGAACCTTGTCTGGTTACCACTGCCTGCAACCTTACGCTGCCCTTCCAGACCTGGTCGGCACAGCGTTTGCGGAGTGTCGAGGATCAATTGACTGAAAAATCGGAGACTGTCTTTCGGGAGGTCGGCTGTTATGGAGTCGCGGAGGCAGCCGCGCTGATTGCGGCGGCGCAGATCACCGGCAATCGGGCTGAACTGGTCCTGCCCAAGCAAAAAAACGCGAGAGCCACCATCGCGGTGGCACGCAGCTATCGGACGGAGGGGTGGGTTTGATGAACCGTCTGTACCTGGTCAGTACCGGCCCCGGTGATCGGGCATGGCTCACAGACCAGGCGATGGACGCAATCCAGGCGGCTACCGACATTGTCTCGTACTCTCTCTATATCGACTTACTAGGGCGGCAGATTGCCGGATTGTGGGACGGCAAACAATGTCATCGGTATCCACTCGGCGCAGAAACCGAACGCGCCGCTGCTGCACTCAGTCTGGCTGCAAACGGTAAAACCACCGCCCTGCTGTCCAGTGGAGACATCGGTATCTATGCCATGGCGACGCTGGCGCTGGAGTTGATTGATAATCAGCTGGGAGACGCGCCGGAGCATCCCGAATGGCTGCGGGTAGAGATAGAAATCATCCCTGGAATCAGCGCCATGCAGGCCAATTCGAGCTATGCCGGCGCCTTGCTCGGACATGATTTCTGCAGCATTTCCCTGTCCGACCTGCTCACTCCCTGGCCGACCATAGAAAACCGCATCCATGCCGCGGGAGCCGGGGATTTCGTGGTTTCCTTTTACAATCCTGTGTCGGCGCGCAGGAACTGGCAGCTCAACCGCGCGCGGGACATCCTGCTTGAATACCGGGCGGCCTCGACGCCGGTAGTTGCGGGACGTAACCTGACACGTGCCGATCACCGGACCGACATCATCACCCTGGGCGACCTGGACGCCGCCGATATCGACATGTTCACCTGCGTATCCGTTGGCAGCAGTGAGTCCCGCCATATTATCAATCCGCACTTGAAACGCGAATGGGTCTACACGCCGCGCGGGTATTCAAAAAAAACCGGAGATCACCGATGACTGTGTACTTCATTGGCGCCGGGCCGGGGGACCCGGAACTGATCACCGTGAAAGGACTCAACCTGATTCGGCGTTGTCCGGTGATTCTTTACGCGGGTTCTCTGGTTCCCGAGGAAGTCCTGGCGGAGGCGGGAGCGAACGCCGGCGCCGATGTCGAGGTCGCTATCGAAGATACAGCGCCGCTGAATCTCGATGAGATTATCGAGCGTATGCAAACCGCCCATACCGCAGGGCTGGATATCGCCAGAGTACATTCCGGCGACCCGTCGATCTACGGAGCCATCGGTGAACAGATGCGTCGGCTGCAACGACTCGACATCCCGTTCGAGGTCATACCGGGAGTCACTGCAACCAGCGCCTCGGCAGCCTGGCTGAAAAAGGAACTGACTCTGTCCGGGGTTACACAGACAGTCATCCATACCCGATACGGCGCGAAAACACCCATGCCGGAAAACGAGAACCTGGACAGTCTGGCAAGACACGGCGCGACCCTGGCGATTCATCTGGGCATCAGTCATATCCATAAAATCGTCCGTGAGTTGATTCCGCATTACGGTGAATCCTGCCCGGTTGCCGTGTGTTACCGCACAGGCTGGCCGGAGCAGGATTTCGTGTGTGGCACTCTGTCCGATATTGTCGGCAAAGTCCGGCAGCGGAAATTCACCCGTACCAGCCTGATCCTGGTTGGGGCGGCGCTGGACCCGGAGCAGTTCAACGATTCATTCCTGTATGACCCGGACCAGGCCCATGTCTATCGACCGAAAAGAAAACCCGACCAACCGAGAAAGGTGAAAAGAGCATGAAACTCAATAAAATCCCGGCCACCGTCGTCACCGGCTTTCTCGGCAGCGGTAAAACCACACTGCTATCGAATGTGATCAGGCAGGCGAACGGTAAACGCATCGCTGTTATTGTCAATGAATTCGGTGAACTGGACATTGACGCGGAGTTGCTGCGAAGCTGTGCCCTGGGCTGCGATGATACGGACAGTGAGCCGGGCAACCAGCCGAACACCGACCCATCGGTCGCCACGCAAGCCGGTACAGATGGAATCTATGAGCTGGCCAATGGTTGTATCTGCTGCACAGTGGAAGAGGAGTTCCTGCCCGTCATGAAACACCTGGTCGAGCGTCGTCAGGACATCGACCATATCCTGATCGAAACTTCCGGGCTGGCGTTACCGAAACCCCTGGTACAGGCTTTCAACTGGCCGGAGATCAGACAGTTCTTCACCGTGGATTGCGTGATTACCGTGGTTGATGGCCCAGCCATAGCGGACGGCAAACTGGCCGATGACCCGGAACAGGTGCGCGAACAGCGCGCAAGGGACCCCGGTCTCGATCATGACCCTTCCCTGCGCGAATTGCTGGAAGATCAACTGGTGTCCGCGGATATGGTCATCATCAGCAAGGCGGACAAGCTGCCCGACCGGCAGATTCAGTCGGTTCGCGACCGACTTGAGCCGCACCTCCAGCGTGGAGTCAGGATGGTCGAAGCGGCAAACGGAAAAATTGACAAGGAACTGATCATGGGACTGCAATTCGCAACCGAGCAAAACATCGAAAACATTCAGACTCATCATGACGACCTGCACCGACACGGTCACGATCATGACCACGCCCATGATCATTGTGACTCGGTATGCGTCGAATTAGGAGAAGTCGATGGAGAATGTATCGCCGGCGCCGTCAAACAACTGATAGCGCACCACACGATCTACCGGGTCAAGGGTTTTCTGGCTCTGCCGAGCAAGGCGATGCGCCAGGTATTTCAGGGAGTCGGTGACCGCATTGACCGCTATTTCGACCGCCTCTGGCATTGTGACGAAGAACGCCGCAGCCGTCTGGTATTCATCGGCAAGGGACTCAATGCGAAGGATATAGAAGCGGTACTGCGCCACCATTCTGCCGACTGACGACACCGGTCATGCACCTGTTGGCAGCCAGACCCGGCGGTTTCAGTGACGAAGAAGGCATCATTGACCTGCAACAGAGTCCGGCTGAAATCGTCATCCTCTCCTCTCAGGATACTTCCCTGGGCCTGCTGGCTGATGGCGCAGATGCGCTGGCCGAGGGAAGCCCGACCGTGCGGCTTGCCAATCTGGTTCATCTGACAAAACCAGCCGCTTATGACCTGTACGAACATTCAGTCCTGCAACATGCCAGACTGATTCTGGTCTCCCTGCTCGGCGGCAGCGCTTACTGGCAATATGGTATGGAGCGGCTGAGTGCACTCTCGGCGCAACACGCCATCCACCTGATCGTGGTTCCCGGCGATGACCAGCCCGACCCGGAACTGGTACACATATCCAGTTGCCATGCCGAACAGCATCATACGATCTGGCGTTACCTGCGCGAGGGCGGTAAACCAAACACATCCAGCCTGTTCGCATTTCTGGCTGAGCAGTTTCTTGGCGAGCGGGCCAAAGGCAGGGCACAACCCGTCCGCTCGGCTGTGCCACCTCCCGTGAGATTACCCTTTTCGCTGATTTATGACCGATCAAGGCAGTCGATCACACTGCATCAGTGGCTGCAATCGAGAGACCAGACCAAACCCAACGCGCTGTTACTGTTCTATCGCAGCCATGTGCAGTCCGGCAATACCGATGCCTTTGACCGCTTCATCGAAATCCTCGAAGCTGAATTCAACACGCTCGCGGTAGCCGTCCTTTCCCTGAAAAACCCGGATTGCATGCACACGATTGACCACCTGATCGAGCAGTCTGGCTGTCATGTCGTGATCAATACCACCAGTTTTTCCCAGCATATAGAAGGCAATGCCTCCCTGTCTGGCGAGCCGCAGGCTCCAACCCGGCTTTTCGGGAAGAATATCCCGGTCATTCAGGCTATTCTGGCGGCTAACAGCGAATCGGACTGGGCGCAGTCAGCCCAGGGGCTACGCAGTCGGGATATCGCGATGAATGTTGCGCTACCGGAGTACGATGGTCGGATTATCGGCCCGGCTGTCAGCTTCAAGACCCGGTTGCGACACAGCGAACAAACCCAGATGGATGTCATCCGTTACCGGCTGAACCCGGAGCGAGCACGCTTCACTGCCCGGCTGGCGGCCAGGTGGGCCGCCTTGTCGAGCCGTCCGAACCGGGACAAGCGCATCGCCCTGATACTGGCCAATTACCCCACCCGTAACGGCAGGCTTGGCAACGGTGTCGGCCTCGACACTCCGGCATCAGTCATCAATATCCTGTGCGCATTACAGCAGGCAGACTTCCCGGTCACCGACATTCCACAAAACGGCGACGCCCTGATGTCGCTGTTGCAGTCGACCGTCACCAATGACACGGACACAAACCCGATCAAAGCCTGCAATCAGAGTCTGGCGCTGGATGATTATCTGAAATGGTTTGAACAACTGCCGCGGGAAAACCGGGATCAGGTCACGCAACGCTGGGGAACCCCGCAAAGCGACCCGATGTTCAGAAACGGGCGAATCATGGTGGCTGGCTTGCGGACCGGTGATACCTTCGTCGGCATACAGCCAGCCCGTGGATACAATCTGGATGTGGCGGCCTGCTATCATGATCCGGATTTGACGCCACCACATGGCTATATCGCTTTCTACTTCTGGCTGCGACATGTCTGGCAGGCGGATGCGCTGGTTCATGTCGGCAAGCATGGCAATCTCGAATGGCTACCGGGTAAAAGTGTCGCGCTTTCCCGGCAGTGCTGGCCGGATATTGTGCTGGGACCCATGCCGCACCTGTATCCCTTTATCGTCAATGACCCCGGTGAAGGCGCGCAGGCGAAACGCCGCGCCGCGGCCGTTGTCCTCGACCACCTGACTCCACCGATGGCGCGAGCGGAAATCTATGGAGACTTGCTCGATCTGGAAAACCAGGTAGATGAATACTATCAGGCCGCCGGTCTCGACAGCCGCCGTGAAGCCTGGCTCAAACAGCAGATCTTGAAGAAACTGGAAGAGTCCAATCTGGATAAGGAGATCGGTACGGATATTGACGAGGACGAGGACCAAGACAGTCTGCTTGGCCGAGTCGATGCCTGGCTGTGCGAGCTGAAGGAATCCTCGATTCGCCACGGCCTGCATCGGTTCGGAGAAATTCCCGAACCGGACAAACTGGCCGAAACGCTGGTCGCGCTGACTCGCCTGCCACGCGGAGAACGGTTGCAAGACCGTGGGTTACTGTATTGCCTGAGCGATGATCTGGGGCTGGTCAACGGCAAACAGCCATTCGACCCCTTGCGATTCGACCCGGCGGCTGCCTGGCATGGCACACGCCCGCCAATGCTGGCAGCGCTCGACGATTCGAGTTGGCGCACCGAGGCAGACACACGGGAGCGGTTGGAACAACTCGCCGAACAGTGCGTACAGAAAGCCCTGTCCAACCAGCCGATCGAGTCGGCGCTGGTATCCACAAAACCGTTACTGCAATACATCGTCCGCGTGGTCGCCAATGCACTGAAGGACTCGGCAAGAGATGAAATCGCCAATCTGGTCGGAGCGCTGCAGGGGCAGTTCGTGCCCGCCGGACCCAGTGGAGCGCCGACTCGCGGACGGCTCGACGTACTGCCGACCGGGCGCAACTTCTACTCGCTGGACTCGCGCTCAATTCCGACTCAGAGCGCCTGGGAACTGGGGCAACGCTCCGCCGATGAACTGCTCGCCAGACACTTGCAGGAACAGGGCGAATATCCCCGGCAACTGGGACTGTCGGTATGGGGCACCTCGACCATGCGTACCGGAGGAGACGATATTGCCCAAGCTTTCGCGCTGATCGGAGTGCGTCCGGTATGGGCCGAAGGTTCCGGTCGGGTGGTCGATATCGAGGTCATACCCGGCTTCCGGTTGGGGCGACCACGAGTCGATGTGACACTCCGTATTTCAGGGTTTTTCCGGGATGCGTTCCCTAACGTCGCCCGGCTGTTCGATACTGCGGTACAGACGCTGGCGGAGTATGAAGAACCCGGAGACAGTAATGTAATCCGGGAAAATATGGAACTCGACAAAGAACGCCTGATTGCCGGTGGCATGGACGACCAACAGGCCGGAGTGCACGCCCGCTTTCGGGTTTTCGGGTCCAAGCCCGGTGGTTACGGCGCCGGACTGCAGGGGTTGATTGATCAGGGGGCTTGGAAGGATGGACGCGACCTGGCTCAGGCTTATGTCAACTGGGGAGGCTACAGTTACAGCACGGAGCATTTCGGCGAGACCGCCTTCGCCTCATTCGAATCGCGTCTGAGCCAGATGGAGGCGGTAGTGCAGAACCAGGATAACCGGGAACATGATTTGCTGGATTCCGATGATTATTATCAGTTTCAAGGCGGCATGAGTAATGCCGTTGAAGTCTTGCGTGGACAACAGCCGGTTATCTGGCATGGCGATCATTCAGTCCCGGCCAACCCCAGAATCAGGACCCTGAAAGAAGAGATCAACCGGGTTGTCCGCAGCCGGGTAATCAATCCCAAATGGATCTCCGCCATGCGTGAACATGGCTACAAGGGCGCCTTTGAAATGGCTGCATCAGTGGATTATCTGTTCGCCTACGACGCCACCACCGGCCTGATTGATGATTACCAATACGAGGCGGTCACCGATGCGCTACTGGTTGACCCCGAAAACCGGGCTTTCATGGAACAGTCGAATCCGCAGGCCCTGAAGGAAATGGCCGAGCGCTTACTGGAAGCGCAGCAAAGAGGATTGTGGCAATCTCCCGGAGACTACCACCCGTTACTGATAGAAACCATCCTGCAACTCGATCACACGCTGGAAATATCGCCGGGCGACAATCCGGGCGATCAAGAAACTCACAACGCGACCATCAGTGAAGTGATGGTCAACACGCAAACATAGCCAGCCAGCCACAGCACGATACCTTTTTCGATCAAGCGAGTGGCGCGGGTAATGTCCGCAGCAGTAGCCGCCTTCCCGACACCGAGTACAACCTTGTCTTCCCGCAACCCGTGATAGACCGCCGGGCCACCAATGGTAACACCGAGAGCGCCGGCGCCAGCCGCCATCACCAGTCCGCCATTCGGACTCTTGTGTTTGCCAGCCTGGTTTCTGGCGGCCTGCATCGCATGGCGGAACGACCCTGACAAAGCGTAGCAGAGCGCGGTAAATCGAGCCGGCGCCCAGCCCAGCAGATCATCCAGCCGTGCGGCTGCACAACCGAAGTCGGCAAAACGCTGCGTTTTATAACCCCACATTGCATCCAGCGTATTCGACAAGCGGTGCATGATTGCACCTGCCGGACCCAGCACGGCGTACCAGAACAACGAAGCAAACAGACAATCATTGCCATTCTCCAGCAACGATTCGATGACCGGGCCGGGGATTTCCTCCGCCTTCAGTTCCCCGGTATCCCGGCTGACGATCAGCGACAGCTTTTCACGGGCCTGCGAAAGGCTGCCGCAAGCCAGCGCGCCGGAAACGTCACCGGCGTGTTCCTTCATACTGCGCCAGCCAATCACGATAGTGAGCACGAGAATATCGAACAACGTGCCCACAACCGACCCGGAAATACGGCTTTGCAGCAGATACACACACAGCGCCGGAACCGCGACCAGCAGAGCCACCGCCAATCCGCCAAACCACTTTTTCCGGGATTTTCGCGAGCCCTGATTGAGTTTGCGTTCGAGCCGGTCGGCGATATGACCGAAAGCCGCCAGAGGATGATAGCGGGGTTCACCGAACGCGCGATCACACAACAGCGCCGCTATACAAACAATGACCGGAGCCAATACGGTCAGTATGGCCGGCAGGGTCAACACGGGGGGCGCAACCCGATGATGTCGGCAAGATGCCGGTATTCGACCTGCTGTTCCAGCATTTCGGCAACCCGGTCAATCTGCTGCAACCGGAATTGCTGGTAGTCGAATGAATGGTCGCGCGCGGTCTTGAGTCCGGCCCATTCAAGCAGGGCCTGACGCGCGCTGTCCTGATCGAAAACCCCGTGAAGGTAAGTGCACAGAATCTGGTTGTCTGCTGAAATCACCCCCTCCTTTTCCCCGGCAAGGTCTATTGCCGGACGTTCCCGCGTCGCTCGCGAAGTGCGGCCCGCATGGATTTCGTAGCCGGTCACTTCCGCCTGGCTGTCGATCAGCGTCCCGGTCACCCGCTTCAGTTTTTTGACCGGTTGCAGGGTGGTCTCAAAATCCATCAATCCGAGACCATCCATCGAACCAGGCTCACCTTCAATACCGTGCGGATCATGAATTCTGGAACCGATCATCTGGTAACCTCCACAGATGCCGATCAGTTTACCACCGTACCTGAGATGCCTTTTGATCCAGTCCGGCCAGTCATTCTCGATCAGCCACTTCAAATCATTCATCGTGTTTTTGCTGCCCGGTAAAATCACCAGATCACACGCACTCCTGCAACCACCCTGTCCGACAAATTCAAGTTCCACCGCCGGGTGCAGCCGGAGCGCATCGAAATCGGTGTGATTACTGATCCGGGGAATCCTGGGTACAACCACCTTCAATTTTTGCGATTCCTGCCCGGATGTGTCCGTGAAATCGCGGTGATCAACCGCATCCTCCGCCTCGACATGCAACCCCGGCAGATACGGTAACACCCCAAGAGTCGGTATCGAGGTCTTGCGTGTCAACCAGTCGATACCCGAATCCAGCAAGGCACGGTCGCCACGGAAACGATTGATCAGAAACCCCTTGACCAAGGCTTGTTCATGCCGTTCAAGGCAGTCGAGAGTGCCAGTCAAATGCGCGAATACTCCACCGCGGTCTATATCCGCCACCAGCGCTACCGGGCAATCAATCGCCGTGGCGAATCCCATATTGGCAATGTCGTTTTCCCGCAGGTTGATCTCCGCAGGGCTGCCCGCTCCTTCAATGACAATCACATCGTAACGTTCAGACAGACGATGCCAGGCCGCCAGCGCGTAATCTATCGCGGTCTTCTTGAAGTCATGATATTCGACCGCGCCCATATTGCCGATTGACTGCCCGTTGATGATCACCTGCGCCCCCCGGTCGCTGTTCGGTTTCAGCAAAATCGGGTTCATGTCGGTATGCGGCGGGATGCCACAAGCCAGGGCCTGCACCGCCTGGGAACGCCCCACCTCACCGCCGTCCACCGTGACCGCGCTGTTCAATGCCATATTCTGCGGCTTGAACGGCGAGACACGGAACCCTTTTTTAGCAAGCAGCCGACATAACCCGGCGGCAATGACACTCTTGCCGGCGTTCGAGGTGGCGCCCTGGATCATGATGGCCCTTGCCATTAATTTTCCTGCGGCATCAGATCAGAAGAGAAGTCCAAAACAAAGAAAAAAGCGCTATGAGATTACGGTATATCGTGTATAAGGACAAGTGAATTATCTGGCGCCCGGTCACCGGAAGCGGTATCATCCACTCCTCGCTTTCAAGGAGCGATGACGGCAGGAGATTACCATGAAACATCAGACCACGACCCCAGATTCGCGCAAGACCAATCCTGTCGCAAAAAACGCGCGCCTGTTCAATCAGTGCAGGGTTTTCACGGACCGGAAAAAAGCCGCCAAGAGAGGATATGTCAAACATAAACAATCCGGGGATAGATAACAACGCACGGGATATTCTTCGACAGGTCTTTGGCTATGACCATTTCCGCGACCGGCAGGAGTCGATCATCAATGCCGCGATTGCCGGACGGGATTCGCTGGTTTTAATGCCTACCGGCGGTGGAAAGTCGCTGTGTTACCAGATCCCCGCCCTGGTTCGACCAGGCGTCGGACTGGTGGTATCGCCGTTGATCGCATTGATGCAGGACCAGGTCAGCGCCCTGAGACAGTTGGGGGTCAAGGCTGAATTCCTGAACTCAACGCTGACCTGGCAGCAGAAACAGGATGTTGCCGCGAGCATGAACAGTGGTGAAACCGACCTGATTTATATCGCCCCGGAAAGGCTCTCGCAAGCGGGTACGCTGGAATGGCTGGGTCGGTGCCGGATTTCCCTGATCGCGATTGATGAAGCCCATTGTGTTTCCCAGTGGGGTCACGATTTCCGGCCTGACTATTTGTCTCTGGCACAGCTTGGCGACTGTTTTCCCGATGTACCGCGAATAGCGTTGACCGCAACCGCCACGCCCAAAACCCGCCGGGAAATCCTGCAGAATCTGCAACTGCGTGACCCCGAAGTTTATGTCAGCAGTTTTGACCGGCCGAATATCCGGTACAGCGTGGCGCCCAAGCTGAACGCGAGAAATCAACTGCTCCGGTTTCTGGAAAATCATCGGACAGACTGTGGCATCATTTACTGTCTTTCCAGAAAAAAGGTGGAGTCCACCGCTCTCTGGTTGAACCAGAGTGGTTTTAACGCTCTGCCCTATCATGCCGGCCTGCCGGATTCGGAGCGCGCCGAAAACCAGGCCAGGTTTCTATTCGAGGACGACCTGATCATGGTTGCCACAATCGCGTTTGGCATGGGAATAGACAAACCGGATGTCCGGTTCGTTGCTCATCTGGATTTGCCGGGCAGTATCGAATCGTATTATCAGGAAACCGGGCGGGCAGGCCGCGACGGGCAACCTTCAGACGCCTGGATGGTATATGGATTAAGCGATGTGGTGCAGCGCGGCCAGATGCTGGCAAACTCGGACGCGGACGAAATCCACAAACGCAATGAGCGCAGCAAGCTGGATTCGTTGCTGGGCTGGTGCGAGGTGACGCAATGCCGCCGCAGTTCCCTGCTGGAGTACTTCGGCGAGAAACAGCAGGACCCCTGCGGCAACTGTGATACCTGCCTCGACCCGCCGAAGACACGGCATGGCACGGAAACCGCGCAAAAGCTGCTTTCGTGCATCTATCGTACCGGGCAGTATTTCGGGACACTGCATATCATAGATGTTTTGCGAGGCAGGGATACGGAAAAAATCAGGCAGCGCGATCATCAGCGTCTGAGTACTTTTGGAATCGGCGCTGACCTGTCGCAAAACCAGTGGCGTTCGGTCATCCGACAGTTGATTGTGCGCGGCTTTCTGGTATCCGACGCCGAACGGTTCGGAGCGCTGCGCTTCACCGAAACCACCCGTTCATTGCTCAAGGGCGAGGTTGACCTGATGTTGCGGGAAGATGTCAGCAAGCAGGCCGCCGTCAGAAAGAAAAAATCCAAAGTGGAGGTTGGTGAGGAGAATCAGGAACTATGGGAAGCGTTGCGAGCCTGCCGGAAGCGGCTGGCGGAACAATACGGCATCCCGCCCTATATGGTTTTGCACAACAGCGCCCTGCAGGAAATCATGCGGCGAAAACCGATCCGACTCGAAGAGCTGCTGGATATCAGCGGCATCGGCCACGCCAAGCTGGAAAAATTCGGCGCCGATTTCCTGAAAGTGATCCGGGGTTATTAGGCTGCGGGCAGACACAGTGACCTGTGCCTGCCCTGCGTCTTTTACACGCTGTAATACATGTCGAATTCGGCGGGATGGGTCGCCATTCTCATGCGGTTGACTTCTTCCATCTTCAGCTCGATATAGGCGTCGATGGCGTCGTTGCTGAACACTCCGCCGGCGAGCAGGAACTCGCGGTCATTGTCCAGCGCTTCGAGGGCGATATCGAGGCCATGGGCGACGGTTGGAATATTGGTTTCCTCTTCCGGCGGCAGGTCATAAAGGTCCTTGTCTGCCGGTCCTCCGGGATGAATCTTGTTCTGAATCCCATCCAGTCCGGCCATCAGCATGGCCGCAAACGCCAGATAAGGATTGGCTGTCGAATCAGGGAAGCGGATTTCTATTCTCCGGCCTTTGGGGTTTGCGACATAGGGAATACGGCAGGACGCGGAACGGTTTTTCGCGGAATAGGCAAGTAGTACCGGGGCTTCAAACCCCGGAACCAGTCTTTTGTAGCTGTTGGTGCTGGCGTTTGCGAAAGCGTTGATAGCTTTCGCGTGCTTGAAGATACCGCCAATATAATACAGCGCCTCATCACTCAATCCGGCATACTGGTCTCCGGCAAACACGTTTTCCCCGTCCTTGAAGATGGATTGATGCACATGCATGCCGGTGCCGTTGTCCCCAACCAGGGGTTTGGGCATGAAGGTGGCGGTAAGACCGTGATTGTGGGCGACATTGTGCACGACATATTTGTAGATCTGCACTTCGTCCGCCTTATGCACCATCGTATTGAACCGGGTGCCGATTTCGCCCTGCCCGCCGGTGCCCACTTCATGGTGATGGACTTCAGCCGGAACACCCATCTGCTCCAGCACAAGACACATCGTGCTGCGAACATCGGACTGGCTATCGACTGGAGGAACCGGGAAATATCCGCCTTTTATGCCGGGGCGATGGCCGGTATTGCCATCTTCATACTCGCGACCACTGTTCCAGATACCTTCCGTGGAATCCACTTTGTAGAAACAGTGCTGCATGTCAGTGCACCACTGCACCGAATCAAACAGGAAAAACTCGTTTTCGGGGCCGAAATAGGCGGTATCGCCAATGCCGGTTGACGCCAGATAGGCTTCCGCGCGTTTCGCGATCGAACGCGGGTCCAGCTCATAACCCTGCATGTCGGAAGGCTCGATCACGTCACACCGGATGTTGACTGTAGTCTCCTGACTAAACGGGTCAATTACGGCGCTGTCGGGGTCCGGCATCAGGATCATGTCCGACTCGTTGATCCCTTTCCAGCCGGCTATGGATGAACCATCGAACATTTTACCCTCTTCAAAAAGCTCCTCGTCCACCACCCCGACCGGAAGCGTCACATGCTGTTCCTTACCTTTTGTGTCTGTAAATCGAAGGTCGACGAACTTGGCGTCACTCTCGCTCAGTAAATTCAATGTATCTGCCACAGACATAATAACCTCCAGGTAAGGCCGTATAGTCCGGCCGTTGCACAATTATGCGAGCCAAAACCCGCCAACCAGAAAAGCGCAGAAGATTATATACCAGAATACAATTTTTTAGTACTGCTTTTACATTTTTGCAGTCGGGATTCCGCATTCATATTCATCCTTCCATCGCCGTGGCGCAAACATCGGAATTCGCCTCGATCAGGTCGAACAATCCCCTGGCGAGCAGACTCAATCCGCCGGTCAGATAACCCACTCCCAGCGAGACCCCGCTCTCCAGCAGTCCGCCGGGACGAACTTCGGGGTTACTGAGCTTGCCCTTGACCAGGAGCAGCCGGGCAAAACTGCCGGGGCTGACTCCCAATCCCTTTCGGGCCTTGGTCGAAACCTCGAGGTTCAGATCCTCCCCGGAAAAATCCACTTCCCCGCCGCCCAATAGAGTGAAGTCGGTTGTTTTCAGCGCAATGCCCTTATCATTCGAGGCCACGCCATTGTCCAGGTCGAAATTGATCACGCCGCAGTCCATATAAATGATCTCATCCTGGGACGTGAACGGATTCAGTACATTCAGCAGCCCCAGAAACAGGTCTCCGCCCAGTAACCGGAGGCTCTGGTTTTTCAATGTCGCATCATCCAGCATGATTCGTATCGGGCCATTGGCGCTGCCCATGATCTCGGAAATGGAACGACCAGACCCCTCAATGTCCGCCTGAATTGAAAAAACGCCTTTTTGCTCGTGGTCCAGGTCTTCCGCTCCGGCCAGCGCCGAGAGATCAACGTTATTGCCATTGAGCGCGATTCGGGATTTCAATATTCCCTGCGGCTGATTTGTCAGCGACAACCGGATATCCATCAAGCCATCGCTTCCGCTCTCGCCTGTCATCCTGGAAGACAACCGGCCATCACTCGCATCCGCATCCAGAACAACATTGTCAAGCTGCAGGATTCTGCTCTGCAAACGCCCGAAGTTCGCCTTTATCCTCATGTTTGCATCATCCAGCCAGGGTAACCGGATGTGGTTCCGGGAAAAGAATCCGGAAGAGTCTTCCGGGACGGTCCGCAATTGGGTCATATCCATGTTCTGTGAGGTGAGCTGGATGATAGTGGAGGTTTCGGCGTTTCCCGATTCCGTCTTTTCGTGATTTTCCGAAGGCAGATAAATTTGGCCGGTCAAATCGCTGTCAGCCGACTTCAGGTCAAACAACACCTCGCCGGGTTGACCGGCATTCCTGAAGACCAGTTGGCCATGCACCGGAATGTCCCTCGCCAGAACGGACCAGGCTCCCGCCGCCAGCAGATCATCCAGCCGCGGCCTGTCGATCACCACTTCCAGCCCGGTCGTTTCAAACGGAGACAGACTTTCGATTTTTCCGGAAACCCTGGTTTCATTGTAACCGGATATGAGCCGCGCATTGACCTGATCAACCGCAATCCCCTGGCCTGAAACCGAAACTTCGGCGGAGCCGTCCAGATAACCCTCCAGGCCGACCAGATCGTCATGAACGGGAGGCAATACCCCCTCTTCCAGTTCTCCGTGAATCCTGAGCGAAACAGGGCCGGCCCAGCGGCTGGTAAACAGTCGATCAATACGGCCAGTGATCCGGCTTTTCAAACCGGATTCGGAAAGGATTTCAAGCTCCTTGATGCTGTGAACGACCCCGCCATTCGGCGTTTCCGTGGTACGCAGCTTGCCCAGACCCCTGGCTGGAAACAGTTCTGCCGCGAGCGGCCCGAACCGATCCATTGGCAGGTCAGGCCAGCGCTCAAGAAACGGCCCCGCGTCCCGGACCTCAACGCCAAAATTCAGAATCAGTTTCGGCAATTTCCCCAAGTTGCGTATTTCACCCGACAGAGTCGCGTCGGCAGCGGGTTCCTTCAGCTTCACCTGAATATTGCCCAGATTCAGTTTGCCCACCGCAGTGCCGCGCAGTTCCGCGCTGGCGGTGATCGTTTCCGTCGGTGGCAGTGGCTGACCGGCCCAATCACTCAGTTTGTCCAACCCCTGTGCGCTTCCCTTCAGATCCACTCGCAGGGTTTCGACATTGCCGACAGAGTCAAACTCACCCCCGCCGTCAATCCAGATACCCCGCCCCCTCGCATCGACCCGGATATCCGGGATCGAGACTTCATCCGCGCCCAGACGAACCGTCCCGGCAACGGTCAGGTTCTGCACCAATCTGGCCATGGCGGGACCCGCCGACCGCTCAATAAAATCCGGCCCGGACTGCACCGAGAAGTCAATCACTCCCCGTTGCCGCGCGCCCGGATTTTTGAGGCTGCCCGCAGCCAGAATTTTGACCTCAGGAGAATCATTTTCAAGCAGGATGTCGAATATCCTGATTTCATCGTCCAGGCGATAGATGTTGCCGGACGCCGAGATATTCGGGACGCTGGGAAAATCCCGATTTATCAGATCACCCAGGTCGGTCAGATCATCCATCGCGAGGCTGACTTGCAGCGGACTGGTCCAGTCCCCACCCATGTTTTCCACCGCGCCAGTCAAATCCAGTTTCATGCCCGCCGAACGAATGGCGCCGCGATGCAGGGCCAGGAGCCAACCTCCATCTTCACGGGCCAGCATTCCGTCTATATCAGTCTCAAGCGCCATATCCTGATTCAATTTATCCGAAAGCGCCCCGTGGTCGAGATTGCCCTTCGCGGAAAAACCCAGGGCCACTTGCCTGAACCGGGGCAGATACCCGATTTGTCCCGTAACACTCGATTCCAGGCCATGATGCGGGGAAGACATCTCTATCGACTCCATACGCAACGTCCCGCTTCCCGCCGGTTGAACCAGATTCCAGGAGGCGCTGATATCGCGCCAGGGATACAATGGCGCGCCAATCAGGCCGGATAGATCGGACAGATCGGTGATCAGGGTCTCAAACCGCAGATTCAGGCCCTTCCATCCCCGCAGTTTGTCGATGGCGCCGGCAATGAGCAGGGGGTTTTCCGGTTTGACAATGTGGCCCTGCAAGCTGACTCCGGTTTCGACGCGCTCGATAACAGATCGAAGACTGCCTGTTTGTCCGGACAGTACGACCGGAGTCTGTTCCACGGCGCCGGATATGCGAAGGTCAATTGGCTGGTCCAGCGCCGGTGAGCGGGCAACCGCATCCGTGATATCGAATTCCCATCTGCGCCGGGGATGATAATAGACCACCTGCCCACCGCTGATGGAAACCTGCCGGATACCCCGTAACTGACTGGCTATAAGGCCCGGCTCAACAACGTTGTCCGAACCCGCGTCTTTCCTTAAATCGACATTGAATTTCCAGGTTTCAGGGTGGCGTTCTATCCTCAATATCGGATTTCGGGCATGGACTTCCCGGATCAATCCCTCTCCTGTGAATAATCCGGGGACAGAAAGCGTTACCGATAATCTGCCGATTGAAAGCATGTCATCGGCCAACGCCCAATCGCTGTTGGACAGCCGCACGTCGTGGGCGACGATGGTCGTGGACAGACCCATGGCCATACCCAGCCTGCCGTCAATTGAAAACTCCCTCCCGATCCGGCTTTCGATCCAGGATGTGATGATCGACTTCGCCTGTGTGGAATTCAGGGATAGCGCGGCGATGAGCGTCAACAACGCGGCCAGTCCGGCCAGCGCGGCAATAACCAGGATGGTTTTTCGTTTTCTGGACATCGGTCGCCGCTTGTCTTCGTTTTGTGTTTTCTTCGCTATTCAGCGCCTGCGCCGCAATGCCGGTCGCGCCATCGCGGATTATCGCATGATTCAATCGGGTGATATGAATATACGCCGGATTTCAGCCTGTAACCTTGTCGCGGATATAGGTCGCCTCCAGCCGCCGCGGGTTCACCGCCCCCTCGACACCGATTCTCTGCGCCATTCTGATCCCCTGAGCCGCCTCGGGAAAGAGTACATTACTGACACGAACGGGCCGGTTCCCCGACCGACCGGGAAGGATGTCCGCATAAATGTCCCATCCGTTTCCGACCCCGTACTCCGCCTGCCCGAGCCCGGCGGCGAACTGCTCGGGGAAGCAGACACAGGGAACCATCAGCGGCTCCGGCCTGCCACTGGCCCGGACCTCATAGACCGCGCAATAAACCTGCTTCATCCGCGCGTCGATAGCCGACGCGACGATACCGCTGTCCACCGAGATTGCCATGACTTCCAGTGAGGATACTCCGATCACCGGCAAATCCGCGCCGTAAGCCAGCCCCTGCGCGACCCCCAAACCGATCCGCACGCCGGTAAACGAGCCCGGTCCGGTATCCACCACAATCACGTCAAGCTGACCGAGGCGCAGGCCACTATCCGCCATTACCCGGTCTGCCATATCCAGTACAAGCCGGGAGTGGCCGCCCGGCTGTACCTCTTTGCGCTGGATCGTCTCAGAGCCGTCCAGTAACGCGACCGAACACGATTCGGTAACCGTATCAATCGAAAGACACTTCATAGTCCTGTCCGCGGTCTGAAAAACCGGTATACCTCATCCATATCCCGGGTCACAGGCATCGGCGGCAGGCTGTCCAGAAACAGCTTGCCATAAGGCCGGCTTGAAATCCTGGAGTCACAGAGGACCAGAACCCCTTTATCCTCTTCGGAGCGAATCAGGCGGCCCGCGCCCTGTTTCAGGGAAATCACCGCGTCAGGAACCTGAATGTCCATGAAGGGAACACCATCATTTTCCTCGCAAGCCTGTAACCTGCTCTTCAGCAGTGGATTCGACGGCGGTTCAAACGGCAGTTTGTCGATGATCACACAGCTCAATGCCTGGCCCTTGACATCAACGCCCTCCCAAAAGCCCGCGGCGCCAAGCAGGATCGAATGGTCGGTACCCAGAAACTGTTTCAGCAACTGCTGTTTGGCCGCCTGCCCCTGCAAAAACAGCGGCCACCGGCACTTTCCCGACAGCTCCCGGTAAACCCGCTGCATCATTGCGTGACTGGTGAAAAGGCAGAAGGCGCGCCCGGAGCTGGCGTTGGTTACATCCATGATGGTGTCAACAAGCGCGTGGCAAAAAGCCGCGTCGCGGGGGTCGGGCAGGTTTTTCGGCAGGTACAGCAGGGAATTGGCCCGAAAGTCATAAGGACTCTCCCAGCAACGGGTCTGGGCGTCGCGCAGTCCGATCCGGTTGCAAAATGAAGAAAAGTCGTCACTCGCGGCGAGCGTGGCCGAGGTGAATATCCAGGAAACCTCCGGGTTCGACAAAAACGGGTCGAATCGCTTGCCGATATTCAGCGGGGAAACGTTGAACCGGAAAAAGTTCTTACCGGTTTCCAGCCAGCAGACACTGTCTCTCTCGCGGTCCTCCCGCCAGACTTCCAGGTGGCTGATGATGCGGACGGCCCGACTGTAACATTTGCTTAAGGATTCCCCGGCCGCTGACGCCGCCTCAAGCGCGTCAACCAGACCCGACAGTCCATCATAAAACTGCGTCCAGATCCGATCAAACCGACTGCTGATCAAATCCGCGAGGATTTCGGACTCGGTTTCGAGTGTCTTGCAGTATGTCTGGAACCTTTCTATCCGAATCTGGACCGGATCGGTGAAATCCCTGAGATTGACCGCGCTCTTTTCATCCTGTTCCGCCGCCAGTATGTCCGTAATCAGCTCCTTGAGCTGGAAACTGGAAACGGAATACCCAAAAAAACGGGTGGCCGTATCGGCCACCGTGTGCGCCTCATCCAGGATGACCGCTTCATGGTCGGGCAAAAGTTCGCCAAAACCCTCTGTCCTCAATGTAATGTCCGAGAAAAACAAGTGATGATTCACCACCACGATACGCGCCTTGAGCGCTTGCTGTCTTGCCTGATTGACAAAACACCGACTGAAATCCGGACACTTTCCGCCCAGACAGTTTTCGGCGGTTGAGGTCACTTTCGACCAGACACGGGAGGTCTCGCTGATCCCGGTAACCTCGGCGATATCCCCGGTCGCGGTTCTGTTTGACCAATCATCCAGGATGTCGTAGTCCAATTGATCGGCTCGTCCGATCAGGTCGCTCTGCCGACTATTTAGTTTCAGCCGATACCGGCACAGGTAGTTCGAACGTCCTTTCAGGAGAACGGCGTTGACCTCAGTATCCAGCGCCTTGAGCACGGTGGGAAGGTCCCGGAAAAAAATCTGCTCCTGCAGGTGCTTTGTCCCGGTCGAGATGATGGTTCGTTTCCCGCTCTCAATCACCGGAATCAAGTAGGCAAACGTCTTGCCGGTGCCGGTGCCCGATTCAACCACCAGATTGTCGCCGTACCGCAGCGCCGATCCCACTTCGGCCGCCATTTCCTGTTGGGCTTTTCGCGGTATGAATCCGGGAAGATTCCGATGGAATACCCCGCCTTTACCCAGTGTCTCGTATACGCCTGCCATCAATCCAACCTAAGGCGCTGAGTGATTCAAGCCGATAATCCGGGCGCGGTCAGGATATGGTCAGGGAACCAGTTCATCAAAGAACGATTTGATCTTGTCCGACCACGATTCAGTGCGTGGAGAATGCCGGTTACCGCCTTCCGCCAGACTGTCCTCGAAGTCCTTCAACAAGGCTTTTTGTTTCCTGGTCAGTTTAACCGGGGTTTCGACCACAACCCGACAATACAGGTCCCCCTGATTACCCGTTCGAACATTGCGGACTCCCTTGCCTTTTAACCGGAACACCTTGCCGGACTGGCTTTCCGGCGGGATTCTCAAATTGCCCCTGCCGGACAAAGTGGGAATTTCCAACTCCCCGCCCATCACCATCACTGAAAAGCTGGCGGGCACCTCACAATACAAATCGTCTTCACGCCGTTCGAATATGTCGTGTTTCTTCAGACGAACCTGAACATACAGGTCCCCCGGAGAAGCGCCGGGGCCGGCGCTTTCACCTTCACCCGACAGTCTGATCTGATCATCATTGTCCACCCCGGCGGGGATCTTCACGGAAAGCGTCTTTTCCTCCCGGACAACACCCTGGCCGTTACAGGATGAACACGGGTCCGTGACAACCTGGCCCTGGCCACGACAGGTCTGGCAGGTTTGCTGAACGGAGAAAAAGCCCTGCTGCATTCTGATCTGACCCTGGCCATGACAGGTCTGGCAGGTCTTCGCTTCCGAACCGGGACGCGAACCCGAGCCCTTGCAGGTCGCGCACTCCGACATCCTGGGAACGCGGATCTGTTTTTCGACCCCGTTCACCGCCTCTTCCAGCGTCAGGCTCAGGCGAAATCGTAAATCCGAGCCGCGGCTTTGCCGCCGTCCGCCGCCTGTGCCGAAAATATCTCCGAAAATATCTCCGAAAATATCTCCGACCCCGCCAGCGCCGGCTCCCGCACCGCTGGAAGGGTCCACGCCCGCATGCCCGAACTGGTCATAAGCGGCCCGTTTCCGGGGGTCGGAAAGCACACTCCAGGCCTCCTGCACCTCTTTGAACCTGGCTTCCGACTGCTCGCTGTTCTGGTTGCGGTCCGGATGATATTTCATCGCCAGTTTGCGATAAGCCTTTTTTAGATCCGGTTCACTGGCCGTCCGGTCCACTCCCAGAATTTCGTAATAATCTCTTTTCGACATCGTTTATTCCATGCCTGATCAACATGCAAAAGCGGGGTTACAGCCCCGCTTTGCCCGCATTCCGGTGGATTATATACTGATCTGCAAATCGGTCAGGGCTTCTTCTTGTCGTCATCAATTTCTTCAAATTCGGCATCGACAATGTCATTCCCGTCATCACGCTGGTCCGAATCACCCGCGGCGTCACCACCGTCTTCACCGCCGCTGTCAGCTTGGGCGTACATTTGCTCCGCGAGCTTGTAGCTGACCTGGGACAGGGCTTCGGATCTGGATTTGATTTCATCGAGATCATCTCCCTTCAAGGCCTCTTCAAGCTCGCCAATGGCGGATTCAATACCCTGCTTTTCACTCTCTTCGACCTTGTCACCCAGTTCTTCCAGAGATTTCCTGACTCCGTGAACCAGCGCTTCACCCTGATTCCGGGCATCTACCAGTTCCCGCGCCTTTCTGTCTTCCTCGGCGTGCTCTTCGGCATCGCGAACCATGTTTTCGATCTCGTCATCAGACAGGCCGGAGCTGGATTTGATCACGATCTTGTTCTGCTTGCCCGTAGCCTTGTCCTTGGCGGAAACATGCAGTATGCCGTTGGAGTCGATATCGAACGAAACCTCGATCTGGGGCACTCCGCGGCGCGCCGGGGGTATTTCGGTCAAATCGAAACGACCCAGGGATTTGTTTCCACTGGCAATCTCCCGCTCCCCCTGCAGTACATGCACCGTAACCGCGTTCTGGTTGTCCTCTGCGGTAGAGAATACCTGACTGGCGTTGGTCGGGATGGTGGTATTCTTTTCCACCAGCTTCGTCATCACTCCGCCCAGGGTTTCAATACCCAGAGAGAGCGGCGTCACATCCAGCAGCAGCACGTCCTTGACATCTCCGCCGAGCACTCCACCCTGAATGGCGGCGCCCATGGCGACAGCTTCATCCGGGTTGACATCCCGCCGCGCTTCCTTGCCGAAAAAGTTTTCCACGACCTCATGCACTTTCGGCATTCTGGTCTGGCCACCCACCAGGATCACGTCATTGATTTCAGAGATTTTGATACCCGCGTCCTTGAGCGCCGTTCTGCAGGGTCCCAGTGTCCGTTTCAGCAGGTCATCAACCAGCGATTCGAGTTTTGCCCTGGACAACTTCATGTTCAAGTGCTTGGGGCCGCTCGCGTCCGCCGTAATATAAGGCAGGTTGACCTCGGTCTGGGAACTCGAGGACAACTCGATTTTCGCTTTTTCCGCGCCTTCCTTGAGACGCTGCATCGCCAGCGGGTCGCCGCGCAGATTCATACCCTGATCCTTCTGGAATTCATCCGCGAGATAATCAATCAACCGACGGTCGAAATCCTCCCCGCCAAGGAAAGTATCGCCATTGGTTGAAAGCACTTCAAACTGATACTCCCCGTCCACCTCGGCGATTTCAATGACCGAAACATCAAAGGTGCCGCCGCCCAGATCATAGACCACAATCTTGTGGTCGCCCCTGGCCTTGTCCATGCCATAGGCCAGCGCCGCCGCAGTCGGCTCATTAATGATTCTTTTCACATCCAGGCCCGCTATCTTGCCAGCATCCTTGGTCGCCTGCCTCTGGGAGTCATTGAAGTAAGCGGGCACCGTGATGACTGCCTCGGTCACTTTTTCACCCAGGTAATCTTCCGCGGTCTGTTTCATTTTCTGCAAAATCCGGGCGGATATTTCCGGCGCCGCCATTTGCCTGCCACCCGCTTCAACCCAGGCATCCCCGTTTTTTGCCTTGACAATCTTGTAAGGCATCAGGTCCAGGTCGCGCTGCACCACATCTTCGCTGAACTGGCGTCCGATCAGACGCTTTACCGCAAAAATGGTATTTTCCGGATTGGTGACCGACTGCCGTTTGGCCGATTGACCGACCAGCGCCTCGTCGTCTTTGGTAAAAGCGATAATAGAAGGCGTGGTACGATCACCTTCGCTGTTTTCAATGACCTTCGGGGCACTGCCTTCCATCACTGCCACGCAGGAGTTGGTCGTTCCCAGATCGATACCGATAATTTTTGACATTTCTGCTTCCTCAATAAACCTGTGACTATAGAGTTCTGGCTTTAGATATAGGGATTAATTATTCAATAACAAGTATTTGCGGGTTATTTCCCGCTGCTTTGCGCGATCACCACCATGGCCGGACGCAAAAGACGGTCCTTTAACAGGAATCCTTTCTGCATCACGCTTAAAATATGATCGGGTTCAACCTCGTCAGTCGGCGCCATGCTGATGGCCTGATGCACATCGGGATTGAATTTCATGCCGGACCCGGCTTCCACCTCGGTGATTCCGAATTTCTCCATCGCCGTGACAAACTGTTTCAGGGTCAGCTCAAGCCCTTCCTTCATCTTCACAACCGACTCACTGGCGGTTTCATCCATTTCCACCTTGCTAGCCTGATCGAGGCTGTCGAGGACACCCAGCAATTCCTGCGCGAACTTCTCGAGCGCGTATTTCCGGGCGGACACAATTTCATTCTGGCTGCGGCGCCGAATGTTTTCAACATCCGCCCTGGCCCGGACATAGCCGTTCTTCATTTCCGCGATCCGCTCGCGGGCGGCAATCAGCTTTTCGATCAGGTCTTCCCTGGAATCCTCTCCAAATTCCTCCGCTTCACCTTCCGGCGAAGCTGCATCCTGCCGTTCCGCGTCTATGGATTCTGACTCAGGTTCCACCGTTTCCTCCTGATCACCTGAGGCGGCGGCGTCACCTTGCGGCTCTGAACCTTTTTCGTAATCTTGACTCATAATTCAATACAATAAGATAAGGGTTGGATCATAATATGTCGCAATATGGGGATTGCCGACAAAAGCTCAAGGGTTGAGGCGAAGGAAACCCCGGATTTTCAGTGGAAACCTTCGAATTCGGGAATCCGGACGGCCGGCTTCAGATGGAAAATGAGGATCCGCAGCCGCAGGTGGTCGAAGCATTGGGGTTGTTGACCAGGAATCGACTCCCCATCAGATCGTCCTTGTAATCAATTTCTGCCCCATCCAGATATTGCAGACTGAGCATATCGACCAATACCCGGATTCCTTCCTGTTCTATGGATATATCGTCTTCCTGACGGGCATCATCGAACTGGAAACCATACTGGAAACCGGAACATCCGCCGCCCTGTATATAAACCCGCAGCATCAGCTCAGGATTGCCCTTGGTCTCCAGCAGTTGATTAATCCGGGTCACTGCATCACGGGTGATTTTAAGATCTGATTCCATTGTCTTGCGCCAGTACGAATATACATTAACCTCAATATGGGGATTATAATATGGTTTCCATTACAAAATATACGAAAGAACCCCTTCACATGAAACTTGATGTCGAATTTGCCAGAAAACAATTCAACCAACTATCCGATGACCCGGATTTTGTATTTTGCGCCAATGCGGGGGGCAGCTATGTGGCCAACCAGGTCAACCAGATACTGAACCAGTATAACACGCATACCCGGGTTCAGCCTTATGAACGGTACGCCACTTCAACCGCCGCCGGAGAGGCTATGGATCGAGCCATTCTCGGCTGGGCGGCGGCGCTCAACATTTCCCCGGACGAACTGACTATCGGACCATCGACCTCAAGCAACACGTATGTAATGACTCAGGCTATCGGCGCACAGTGGAGTGAAGGCGATGAAATCATCGTGACCAACCAGGATCATGAGGCCAATAACGGGGTATGGAGAAGAATGGCGCAACAGAAAAATGTCACCCTGCACGAATGGCGGGTGGACAGTCAGGATGGATTATTGAGTCCTGAAACCCTGGTTCCCCTGCTGAGTGAAAGAACCAGATGGGTATTTTTCACGCACTGCTCCAACATTACCGGCACCAGCAACCCGGTTGCGGCCATTAGCCGTCAGATCAAGGCGTACAATCCCGCGATCAAGGTATTTATTGACGCAGTAGGCCATGCCCCCCACCAGATTTGCGACCTGAAAGCGCTGGGCGTGGACGGCTACGTTTTCAGCTTGTACAAGGTTTTCGGCCCTCACCAGAGTCTGATGTATATTAATCAGGAGATCATGGATACCCTGGCTCCGCAGTGCCATTTTTTCAATACCGGATCACCGGGCAAGTGGTTCAATCCAGCCGGGCCGCAACACGCGCAGGTCGCGGGCTGTGCCGGCGTGCTGGATTATTTCGAAGCGCTGTACCGTCATCACTACGGGATACCGGATGAAGCGCGGGGCGGGGCCCTGACCATGCCCCGGAAACTGCAACAAATCGGCAGCCTGTTAAGCGACCACGAAGACCAGCTGGCGGGACCCATTGTGGATTATCTGCATCACAACCGTAATGTCCGGTTGATCGGCAAAGCCCATACCCGGGACGGCGACCGGGCGCCCACCATCGCATTCAGACCCCTGCATACATCGGCGCAATCGGTATCGTCACAAATGCAGGATAAGGGGATTGGCTGCGAAAACGGCCATTTCTACGCCTGGCGTCTGATTAATGCCCTCGGCATTGACCCGGATGACGGCGTCGTCCGTATCTCTCTGGCTCACTACTCAAGCCATGAAGAAGTGCAAAAAGTACTGGCCGCTCTCGACAGCGTACTTGCATGATCGGGACGAACCCTTGTTTGATAACCGCCACGGTTTCGCGCGGCCATGCTCTGGCAGAGATTAAAAACCATATCCAGGATTGAGTTCGAATCGCGGTCATGCCATGCCGATCAGCATTGGCGTGTATCCGGCAGCGGCAAGGTCGTCGTCGAATGCCCGGACGATAGCCGCATCACATTCAGCGAAACCGGATCGTGGACCGCTGATTCCGGACTCAGCCTGAATTTTTCCAATCGCTACCGATGGCACAGAACCCGGTCGGACAACATCATCCGACTGCAACATCTTCGCCAGGGTGAAACGCACCCGGTGGAACTGGTCGAATTCGTGCCACAATCCGATTCGTCCTGCGATTTATCCTGGAAAAGCCGCTCGCCCCACATTTGCAACGACGACACCTACCGCGCCGAAATCACCCTGAACGAGGACGGCCTGTCGCTGAAATGGACTATCTCGGGACCCGCAAAATCCGAATGGGTCCACTGCATCTATTCATAGTTCAGCCGCTGTACAACCCGGACGGATATTTGCTGACAATCCTGTTGGCAATATAGTATAGTTTCAGCCCGTATATTTCATCACCGGACCCCATTCAGGCCATGACCTATCGGCACATCAGATTTCCCGAAAACGGAACAAAAATCACAATGACGGACGGTCGGCCAAAGACGCCGGACAACCCGATTCTCGGATATGTCGAAGGCGATGGCATCGGACCTGACATCACCTCCGCCTCATTACGGGTCTGGAACGCCGCCGTTGACAAGGCTTATTCCGGCAAAAGAAAAGTGCATTGGTGCGAGCTGTACATGGGAGAAAAAGCGGCCGGACTTTATGAGGGAGACTATTTCCCCGCGGAAACGCTCGCGGCCATGAAAGAGCTTGTCGTATCCATAAAAGGGCCGTTAACCACTCCAATCGGCGGCGGATTCAGATCATTGAATGTTTCTCTGCGGCAGCAGATGGACCTTTACGCCTGCGTCCGTCCGGTGCGTTACTACCGCGGCGTGCCTTCTCCACTCAAGGCTCCCGAGGATGTCGATGTCGTTATCTTCCGGGAAAACACGGAAGATGTGTATGCGGGGATCGAATATGAAAGCGGCTCCGAAGACAACAAAAAGCTGGCCCGGTTCCTGAGAGAGGAAATGGGAGCCTCGTTTTTCGAGGACGCGGGGCTGGGAGTCAAACCGGTCAGTGCGTTCGGCAGTAAACGCCTGGTCAGAAAAGCCATCCAATTCGCCATTGATCATAACAGGCCAAGCGTCACTCTGGTGCACAAGGGCAACATCATGAAGTTTACGGAAGGCTCTTTCCGAAATTGGGGCTACGAGGTCGCCAAACAGGAATTCCGTGATCAGATCATCACCGAGGAGGAGTTGTGGGACGATTACCAGGGTGAAATGCCCGAAGGCAGAATCCTGATCAAGGACCGGATCGCCGACATCATGTTCCAGTTGCTGCTGCTGCGTCCGGCCGAGTTCGATGTCATTGCGACGACGAATCTGAACGGGGACTACCTTTCGGATGCGCTGGCAGCCGAAGTCGGAGGTATAGGCATTGCCCCCGGCGCCAACATGTCGGACCGGATCGCGGTTTTTGAAGCGACCCACGGCACGGCGCCCAAATACGCGAATCAAAACAAGGTCAACCCGTCGTCACTGATGTTTTCAGGCGTAATGATGTTCGACTATCTGGGATGGAGTGAAGCTGCTGAGCTGATCAACAAAGCTTTCCCCGCCGTGATGGAAGACGGCGCCGTCACCTATGATTTCGCCCGACTGATGGATAACGCGACCACGCTTTCCACCAGCGCGTTCGCGGATGCGCTGATCGCCAAAATACAGGCCTCCTGATCAACCTGATTCGACTACCTTACAAACCGGGCAAGGCTCAAAAACAGCATGTCAAAAGGCAAAATAATTCTCGTCGCCCTGATTCTGGTCGTGGGCGGCGTATTGATCTGGCTGGGGCCGGAAAAATATCTGAATCTGGAGTTCATCAAATCGAAACTCGATCAACTGGTAGCCTACCGGGAAGCCAATCCGGGGACCACCGCATTGCTGTTTTCGGCGATATACATCGCAGCAACCGCAGCGTCCATTCCGGGGGCGCTGGTACTGACCCTGCTGGGAGGAGCTATTTTCGGGTTTGTCGCAGGCACGGCAATCGTGCTCGTTTCAGCCACAATCGGCGCGACTCTCGCTTTTCTTGTCGCCCGGTATCTGTTCGATGATCTGGTTCAGAGTAAAATGGGGGAACGTGTCGGGAAAATCCGGGAAAGTTTTCGCAGGGAAGGCGCGCTCTACCTATTTTCGATGAGGCTGGTTCCCGTCATTCCATTCTTCGCGATCAACCTCCTGATGGGGCTGACTTCGATAAAGACAGCCACTTTCTTCCTCGCGTCATTGATCGGAATGGCGCCGGGGACGATGGTTTTCATCAACGCCGGCACACAGCTTGCCCGGCTGGATTCGCTCAAGGGATTGTTATCCCCCGCCCTGATTGCGTCCTTCGTGTTACTCGCCGTCTTCCCGTATATCGCCAAATATCTGTTGAAAATCATCAAAAGCAGGATTCAGACCAATGACTAGGAAATACGACGCCAACCTGATCGTCATCGGCGCTGGTAGCGGCGGACTGGTAACCGCCTATATCGCCGCCGCCATAAAAGCCAAAGTGATCCTGATTGAGCGCGGGGATATGGGAGGAGACTGCCTGAACACCGGCTGCGTACCTTCTAAATCATTCATCGCCTCCGCCAAACTGCTCCATGACATCCGGCATTCACAAAATCTGGGAATCCGGGAAGCCTCGGCGTCATTCGATTTCGCCGACATCATGCAGCGCGTTCACGAAATCATCGCCTCCATCGCTCCGCACGACTCGGTGGAAAGATATACCTCCCTGGGGGTGGATGTCGTCCAAGGGGAAGCGGAAATCCTGTCACGAAATTCGGTCCGGGTAAACGGCAAAACCTGGACGGCGAAATCCATTGTCATTGCCGCCGGGGCGGAACCCTTTGCCCCGCCCATTCCAGGACTGGATCAGGTGGGCTACTATACCTCCGACACAATATGGAGCATCCGCGAACTGCCGAAAAAACTGATCGTCCTCGGCGGTGGTCCGATTGGTTGTGAACTGGCGCAGTGCTTCGCCCGATTCGGCAGCGAAGTCAGCCTGGTGCAAAATCATGACCGGATTCTGATGCGCGAAGACGAAGAGTTCTCCCGGCAACTCGCCGGAACTTTTCGCGAGGAAGGCATCCAGGTATTGACCGGACACAAAGCAACCCGGGTCGTCGTTGATGGCGACTCGAAAAAACTGGTCTGCGAAACCGGCGGCGCGGAAGTCGAGGTCGAATTCGACCAGATGCTGGTCGCGCTGGGGCGGGCGGCCCGGCTGGAAGGATATGGACTGGAAAATATCAAAGTTCCGATCAGTCCCCGGCGCACTATAGAAACCAATCCGTATTTGCAGGCCGGACACCCTGACATTTACGCGGTTGGAGACGTTACGGGCCCTTATCAATTCACCCACGCCGCCGCCCATCAGGCGTGGTACGCATGCGTCAACGCGCTGTTCAGCCCGTTCAAAAAGTTCAAGGCTGACTACAGCGTATTGCCCTGGGCGACCTATACCGACCCGGAAGTCGCTCGTGTCGGGCTCAATGAGCTGGATGCCAGAGAACAGAATGTGCCGTATGAAGTGACCGAATACGACATTGGACAACTGGATCGGGCGAAAACGGACGGGCATGCGACCGGCGCCATCAAGGTATTAACCGTACCCGGAAAAGACAAAATCCTCGGCGTTACCATCGTCAGCAGACATGCCGGAGACCTGATCGCGGAGTTCGTACTGGCAATGCGGCATGGGCTGGGGATGAATAAAATTCTGGGAACGATCCACGCCTATCCGACCTGGATGGAAGCCAACAAATACGCGGCGGGGAATTGGAAAAAAGCCCATGCTCCGGCCTGGGCGTTAAACCTGTTGGAGAAATTTCATCGCTGGAGAAGATAACCGGACTATAGCGGGTTGATGCCGAAAATTCTGATTGTTGCGAACTGCCCCTCCGAAAACACCCTGAAACTGCAAACAGCGGCAGCGCGCGGATGCCGCTGTGAAAAAGATATTCCAGTGGATTTGAGGGTCCGCATTCCCTGGGACTGCGATTCCGGCGATGTGATCTGGAGTGATGGCGTGATTATCGGCACAACCGAAAATTTCGGCTATATGAGCGGCGCCATCAAGGATTTCTTTGAGCGCATCTACTACCCCTGCCTGGAAGTTACCGAGGGCAAGCCGGTCGCTCTGTATATCAAGGCCGGACTGGACGGACAGGGCGCCAAAACCAGCGTAGAAAAAATCCTGACCGGCCTGAAATGGAACCTGATTCAGCCTCCGGTGATCCTGCAGGGAAAATACCGGAATGACTTCGTCGAGCAATGCGAGAATCTGGGCGCGACCATGGCCGTCGGACTCGATGCGGGAATTTATTAGTCGTCAAAGTCCGCCCCTCCTGTCCAGACACCGCATTTTGACCGCAGTCAATAAATGAGGGGTTGCGATCGCTTCCACCTGATTCATATCAGCGATCGTGCGGGCCAGCTTGAGGATGCGGTGATAACTGCGAGCCGACATATTGAATCGGCTCAGGACACGTTCAAGCAGGGCATACCCTTCTTCGTCCAGAACACAGAATTGGTCAATCTCGGCAGTGGATAACTGGCTGTTCAGCTTGCCCTGTCGGCGGTATTGTATGGTGCGGGTCTCAATCACTCTTTCGCGTATGCTGGCGCTACCTTCCTCCGGCTCACGTTGGGCGCGTAACTGATTATACGGAACCTTGGCCACGTTGATCTGCATGTCGATTCGATCCAGCAGCGGCCCGGAGAGCTTTCCCAGATAACGGCTGACCTGTTCCGGCGTGCATCGGCAATCCCCTTCCGGGTCCCCCAGGTATCCGCACTTGCATGGATTCGCGGCGCCGACAAAAATAAACCGGGACTGGAATCGGAGCTGCAACGCGGCTCGCGATATGTTCACGTAACCTGCCTCCAGAGGCTCTCTCAGCAAGTCCAGGGATTGTTGACCAAACTCGGTGAGTTCATCAAGGAACAAAACACCGTTGTGAGCGCGGGATATTTCCCCCGGTTTCGGGATGGAACCACCGCCGATCAGAGCGGCGCCGGACGCGCTGTGATGAGGCGCGCGAAAAGGCCGAGTCAACCAGTCACCGGAGTCCCAGTCTTTCTCCACCAGTGAGTTAATTGCCGCCGTTTCCAGCCCCTCATCTTCCGTCATGCCCGGCAATATACCCGGCAAACGCAGGGCCAGCATGGTTTTACCCGTCCCGGGAGAACCCATCATGAGTATACTGTGCGCGCCGGAGGCGGCTACTTCCAATCCGTATTTGGAGAATGCCTGCCCGACTACTTCACTCATATCCGGATAAACCGCATCTCCTTGCGCGCTCACAGGAGATACCGCCCGAAATTCCCCCGTACCCTCCAGAATATGCACCAACTCTCGCAAGCTCTCCACTCCATGAACCCGAACCCCGGTCACCAAACCCGCCTGACTCGCGCTGTTACGGGGCAATATCAGGCTGTGCCCGGTATCCCGGAGCGAAAGGGCCGCTACCAAACCGCCCTTGATGTCCCGTAATCCGCCACTCAGCGCCAACTCACCCAGGAACACTTTGTCTGCAAGCGCTCCCTTGTCCAGCTGACCGGAGGCGGCGAGCACTCCCAACGCGATCGGCAAGTCAAACCGCCCCCCTTCCTTAGGCAGATCCGCCGGCGCCAGATTGACCGATATGCGCTTGCTGGGGAAGTCAAAATCTGAATTAAGGATGGCACAACGCACCCGGTCCCGACTCTCCTTGACCGCAGTTTCCGGTAATCCGACGATGGAAAAAGACGGCAGTCCACGTGACAAATGAACCTCGACCGTGACTTCCGGCGCCAGGGTTCCAACCTGGGCGCGGCTACTTACGATGGCAAGTGACATTCCCTTTCTTCATTTTGTCCATGGTCGGCCCGATTCATCCCACGGTTGCGGGACTTGAGAGAGCTACATTTTTTCTTCCAGTTCTTTAACCCTGAGTTCCAGTTCCGACAATCTTTCCCGTGTTCTTTTCAGAATCTTTTCCTGAATTTCGAATTGTTCACGGGTTACCAGATTCATTTTTTCGAAATTACTTTTGATGACAGCCTCTACATTATGCCTTACATCCTCCCCCAGCTCAGGGGGCAGAATGGATTGAATCGCTGTCTTGAACTTATCTTTCATTGTCAACTCATCCCGTCACCAGATCGTCCGCAACATACTCGATATAGGCGCTGTCGCGTAATTGATTAAACCAGATTTGATAAAGTTCCGCAGCCTTGCGTTTAAAGACCTCCGCCTCCGCGTCTCTCCTGACCAGATCGTGTGTGATGTCCTTCTCCCTTCGATCCAGCGCTTCGATCAGATGATAACCGTAAGGAGACTTGACCGGCTCGCTTACCTGATTTAATTCCAGAGCCAGGGAGAGTTGTTCCAGTCGGGGGGACATTTCTCCCGGATTGACCCAGCCGAGCATGCCGCCCTGTGGCGCGCTTGCAGGGTCATCGGAATTCAACCGGGCAAGCCGGGAAAAGTCCGCCCCCTGCACAAGCTCCTGTCGGATATCGGTCAGCAACTCGATGGCCTCTTCATCGGTCAGACTTTTACGCTGGGGCTGGATCAGGATATGACGGAGTAACTGCTGGGTGACGATTTGCAAGTCACCGTCCCGGTCATGAAGATTCAGGATGTGAAAACCGTTGGAGCTTTTCAAAACATCCGAATACCCCCCTGTGTCCAGATTACGCAGCGCATCCACAAAGAGTTCCGGCAATTGATCTTCCCTGAACCATCCCATATACCCCCCCTCTTCCCGCTTTTCACCATCCGAATGGTTTTTGACCGCCTCCGCAAAGGACTGACCGGACGACAGGGATTGCCGGATTTGATTGACGGCGGCTTCCGCCTCTTCAATTTCAGTTTCTGATTTCCCGGAAGTTGACACCAGCAAATGAGATATTTCATAAGACTCATTGCGCGCATACAACTCCTTATGGGCCTGCAGATGATAATCAATCTCCTGATCGGACACGGTTACCTGTGAATTTACCGCAAAATCGATCAGCTTGCGGACCAACTGCTGTTCCGCCAAACTCCGCCGGAAGTCGGTCTCGGATATGCCCAGATCACTGAGTTCCTGCAACAGTTGTTTCACCGGGATCTGATTCTGTTGCGCTATGGCGTCAAGAATTCGATCAACTTCCTGGTCACTGACCGCAAGCCCGCGGGCAACGGCAAGCTGTGCTTGCAGGCGTTCTTCTATCAGGGCTTCAAGGATATCCGGCTTGATTCCGGCAGCGTCCGACTGCGCCTCTTTCGGGAGCCGCAGCATTTCACGTTGATGGCGAATCCGGTATTCGGAAAGCATGATCGGCTCATCGTTAATGACAGCAATCACCTTGTCCAGGCCGGTTGCGGCTGCATGAACGGTGAAAACCGAACAGATTGTAACGATAGATATGAAAATCCTGATCATGCTTGCCAACCTCACCCGTTACCACTTTGAAGTGGATATTCTACCCAGGTCGTCCAGTTCAAAAGTGAACATGAAACGATTTTCCAGATCCCCGCGCCCATCCGGATACCGCTGAACCTCCATCTTGGCCGCCCAGCAACAGCCATCGTAGGAAACACCCACGGCAACCGATCTCAATTCGTTCTGCCGCAAAGTGTATTGCACATCCGAATCGAATTGCCATCGACCGCTGACCGGCAGGTCGAAATCCAGATTCAGATCCTCCCGGACATCCTTTGTCTGACTGTAACCGACAGACGCGTTTCGTCTCCGGCTATGGTCATAGTCCGCGGAAACAGAGATATATTCCAGTTCAGACTGATCCGCGCTCCACCGTGTAAACCCCCGAACGCTCCAGTCTTCATTCAGATTGGCAGTGGACTCAGCCAGAAAGTCGGAACGACTCCCGGTTTGGGCGGGACTGTTCGGGGAAAGCCCCACTTCCCGATCATCCAGGTAGTACACCTGCCCCAGATTGAGCCTGAATCGCTCCTTTCCGGTGTTATCCTCCACAATCCGGCTGGTCAAACCCAGTGAAACCTGATGAGTGTCCCCCACGCGGTCACCGCCGAAGAAGCGGTTCTCCCGGAAAAGATGAGAAAAACTGCTGGTGGCGCCGGAGCCGGTATCGAAATCCGGGAAGTCCTCCTGTTCGAGCTTCGTGGGGATGTTGACATAAAACAGCCTCGGCTCCAGGGTCTGCATGTAGGCCGTATCCCTCCAGTCTCTGAAACGCTCAAAGATCAATCCACTGTCAATATTGAAAACCGGGACAACCACCGAAGGAGAATCGTCCCCGGTCGGATTGTTTTCCAGATTATAACGGATTGAATGGAACGAGACTTCAGGCGTTAAATGACCATAAATCCGCTTCATGGGGAGACTCAGCCGAGGTTCGATTCTCAGCCGGGAACCATCCACTCTGGTGGTGTCGTCATGAGCATAATTCGTGTATTGCGAATCAATTCCGAACCTGAACGGACCCAGCCTCCTCTCTTTCAGATCCAGTCGGGCTTCCGGCAGCCTTTCATAAGGCTGGCCACGAACACTGACATTGTCATTGACCCGCTTGTAGGCGGAAGTTTCCACTTCAAAATCTATCGCGTCTCCGTAGTAACGCAAATCCACTCTTTGCAGAATCCACGTTGTGCCGGTCACATCCACATCACTTGAGAAATCATACAGGTATCGATTATCGGAAACATCCTGAAAATCAAGATCCAGATCCCAGTTTTCTCCAAGCCGGGCTTCGTGGTCAATACTGGACGCGTAACGGTCCTGATCGCCGAAAACCTTATCAGAAGGAAGGAATTCACCCCGGATATCACCCCTGGAATTTTCAGTCAGATAGCGGTATTCACCATATAGCTGGATGCCTCTGTTTTTGTAGATACGCGGTGTGATGGTGGCATCGAATTGGGGAGCGATATTGATGTAGTACGGGAGCTCCAGAGTAAACCCGGATTCCTGATCATAGCCGTAACCGGGAAACAGAAATCCGGTTTTACGCCGGTCGTCGATTGGAAATGACATGACCGGCAAATAGAAGATCGGAAGTTTCTTGAACTTGACGGTCATTGACCTCCCGACGCCGGTTCCCTTGACATGATCAAGCTCGATCCGCTTTGCGGCCAGCTCCACACTTCTGTTGCCTTCCTCACAATTCGTCAGGACGACATCGTGCATCAATTGATAATCCCCGCCTTCGAACTCGATACTGGCCGCAGTCGCCCTGGCCCGGACATGAGAATCCGCAATCCCGGCAGGGACGCTGTCTTCCGCCTGCCGGCCGGCCGGAACCTTGTTCGTAAATGGCGCGAACAATGAATAATCCTCCTTGAAACGGACATGTTGACGAGTGATGAAAGACGGATGAAAGTCAACAAACCGGATGCGCGCATTGCGTACAGCTCCGGAAGAGGCGATCACATTCAGTTCAACGGCTTCCGCTTTCAGTTCATCGCCAGTAGGGGTATACAACCTGACATTTCCTTCCGCTTCCAGCATATCGGTCTCCTGGTTATAGACCGCCCGATCCGCGAATAAACCCTGCCCGTCCCAGATGACCCGGACATCTCCATCAAGCTCAATTCTGTCATCGCCCAATGATTGCATTTCGTTCGCTTCAGCATTTATTTGACCCGGTTCTCCCGCAGGGGGTTCCTTCAGCGCGGCCGGAATCTCTATGGTGTCTACCCGACAAATACCGTAGTCCGCAAACCCCAGTCCCGCCTGGCTGGATTGCGCTATAGCCAACGGCGCAACGGCGCAACCGACGGCAACCGAAACGGCGAATAATCCGATTTTGACCTGGGAATTGATTGTGGGATACATTTACTGGATCATGAGCCGAAGATCAACCTGCCGCAATTATAGAGTTTCAAGCGTTTATAATCCAACGGCAAGTGTCCAAAAGCCCCACCAATTGACCATGACCCTGTATCCTGTATCCCGAACATCACCACAACACAGTACTCGTCTGTACGTCCCGGCGTTATTACCGGCAAGAACCTAGTGGACGCGATGATTCTGGCCGCAGGCCGCGGGCAACGCATGCGCCCCCTGACAGATACCCTCCCCAAGCCACTTCTGCCAGTCGGTGACTGCCCGCTGATTGAACATCATATCCGAAAACTGGCGAAAGCGGGCTTCGTGAAATGCACGATCAATGTTTCCTGGCTGCCTGAATTGATCCTCGACTATCTGGGTGACGGCAGTCAATTCGGCATCGACATACGATATTCTATCGAGGCGGGCGGGGCGCTGGGAACGGCCGGGGGAATCGCACACGCTCTTGGCAGCATCGAAAGCAACGAACTGCTGGTAATCAACGGCGACATTTTCACCGACATTGACTTCACCAGACTGGCCCTGCCGCAGGGTTCATCGGCGCATCTGGTACTGGTGGACAATCCGACCCATCACCCGCAGGGAGATTTTTGTCTGGAAGGAAGCCGCATTAAAGGAATAGGTAAAAACTCCAACCCGGCCTACACGTTTTCCGGGATCGGAATGTATCGCAGAGAGATCTTCGAAGCCTTACCTGCGGGCAGCAAAATGGAACTCAAAACCATTTTCGACAAACTGATCAGCCAGGATGCGATGACCGGGGAACATACCCGGTCAATGTGGATAGATGTCGGTGACCCGGAGCGCCTCCGGCAGGCCAGGGAGATGACGGGGTAATAACGGTTACCTTCAGGCTGATCCGTCGGCATGCCTCATGCTTTACATGCACTGACAATGTTGTTAAGTTTTATTATCTGATTTCATGTCAATTAATCAGGGATTCCTCAAAATATATAAACTGCATCCAAAACTTACGTATTAAGGAGCGAGAAAGTAGTGGCCGATTCGACCCACAGGGAAAAATCACGCGGCGCTTGTCTTGACGATAACGCGAGCAGTGAACTTGAGATGACCCCCGAACTGATGCTTGATCTCGCGCGCCGGGCGACCGAGTTGCTGGTGGATCGTATCAAGAGTCTGCCGGAAGAAAGCTCCTGGGACGGGGACTTTCGGAAGTCACTCGAGGTTGGGCTACGGGAGGAACCGCCCGAGGAAGGCAGCGCCCCTGCCGAGGTCATTGAGAGGGTGGCCCATGAAGTGCTTCCGTTCGCGGGACGCCTGGATCATCCCCGTTGCTTCTCGTTCGTTCCCTCCGCGCCTACCTGGCCAGGGGTGCTGGCCGACTTCATCGCCGCCGGATACAATTTCAACGTCTGTACCTGGCTGGTTGCCAGTGGTCCGAGTCAACTCGAACTCGTGGTCATCGACTGGTTCCGACGCTGGGTCGGCTATCCGAAGGGTGCGGGCGGATTGATGACCAGTGGCGGTTCGGCGGCTGCCGTCAACGCATTCGTCGCGGCACGGGAATCGGCGGGCAATCCCGCGCGTCCGACCGCGTACATGAGCGACCAGAGCCACAGCGCACAGATCCGCGCCGCGAGGATCGTCGGTGTCCGCCCCGAGTGCATCCGTCTCATTCCCATTGACGAAAGCTGCCGCCTGGACATGGATGCGCTCGTTCGTGCCGTCGCTGATGATCGCGCGGCCGGATATACCCCTATGGTGATCTGCGCCAACGCCGGCGCCACCAGCAACGGCGCCATTGATCCGCTCCCGGAAATGGCCGACTTCTGCGAAGTCGAAGGCATCTGGCTGCACACCGATGCCGCGTACGGCGGCTTCGCGATGTTGACCGACCAAGGCAGGAAGCTCATGCATGGCATTGAGCGTTCGGATTCTATCGGTCTGGACGGGCACAAGTGGCTTTTTCAGCCCTATGAAGCCGGCGGCCTGCTGGTGAAGGATATAAGTACCCTGGAGGACGCGTTCGCTGTCCACCACGATGCCCTCCAGGATACGATCTGGGGAGAAACCCATCCCAACTTTTCAGACCGGAGCCTGCAACTGAGCCGGGGGTTTCGAGCGCTGAAGATCTGGATGTCGGTCCAGACGTTCGGCGTGGCTGCATTCCGGCGTGCCATTTCCAAGGCTATGGCGCTGGCCGCGAAGGCCGGAGAGTTGACTCAGGAGAGTCCGACCCTGGAGTTACTGGCTCCTGTGTCGCTGGGGATCGTGTGTTTCCGAATCAACCCCACGGATGCCACGGTTGACGAGCAAGCCCTGCATGATATCAACAGGGCGGCGCTCGCTCGCGTGCTCTGGGAAGACCGGGCGTGGATATCCTCGACAATGGTTGAAAGTAAATTCTCCCTCCGATTCTGCATCATCAATCACAACACGACCTGGAACGACGTACGTGAGACCCTGGAGTTCATCGAGCGGATCGGGAAGGAAGAATTGTCGAAATCAAGCGACTGAAGCCTGACGCGGGAATCCTGTGAAGGTGACAGAACAACCGTTGCTCTGCCGGGAACGTGAAGAATTTCCAGGATAAATATCAATGCTTCACCGTTTGGTGAGCTTTGGACCAACGTATACAACATAAGTCGGGCAACCGATATTCCCATCGGCATCGGGATGCATGAGTATAGGTTGAAACTCACCAGTCCAGAACCTCGAATCTGATACCCCTTGCCGCCTGTCCGGTCGCGAAGGCTTACGATGTAAGCCCTGCCGTTGCAGTTTCTGTTTCTGGTCTTCGGTCATGCGGCGTCTCTGGTGGCGGAATCAATGGCGGCGCTCAATTTCTCGCATAGTTCGTCAATCTGGTTATCTTCAATGATGAAGGGCGGCGCCAGCAGGACATGGTCACCTTTGTAGCCGTCAATGGTTCCGCCCATCGGGTAGCAGATCAGCCCGGCTTCAAATGCGGCTTGCTTGACCTTTTTGTTGACTCCCAGGAAAGGGTCAAACGGCTCCTTCGTATATTTATCACGCACAATCTCCAGTCCACGAAATAATCCCCGCCCCCGGATATCTCCAATGTACGGGTGCGACCCAAATTGCGCCACAAGCGCATCTTGCAGTTTTTCGCCCTGTCGCCTGCAACGCTCGATCAGGTTACGCTCGACCAGGGCATTGACGACAGCCAGCCCGGCACAACAGGCCGCCGGATGTCCGAGATAAGTGTGCCCGTGCTTGAAGACCCCGCTACCCTGTTCAATCGTCTGATAAATCTCCTGGCTGCACAGAGTCGCGCCAATCGGTTGATAGCCGCCGCCCAGCCCCTTGGCGATGGCCATGATGTCCGGCGCAATGCCCTCCTGCTCACAAGCATAGAGTGAGCCGGTACGCCCCATTCCGCACATGACCTCATCCAGAATCAGCAGGATGCCGTAGCGGTCACATATTTCCCGGATACGCTTGAAATACCCGCCCACCGCCGCTACCGCGCCGAGGCTGGCTCCGACCACAGTCTCCGCGATAAACGCCATCACCTGATTCGCTCCAACTGCCTGGATTTCATCCTCCAGATGATTGGCCACCCGTTGCCCGTAATCGAACTCCGACTCCCCTTCTCTCTGGCCTCGCCAGGCATAGCATGGGCTGATATGACTGGTTTCCATCATCAGCGGCGCAAACGGTTGACTGCGCCAGTTAATCCCGCCTGCCGCCAGGGCGCCGAGAGTGCCTCCATGATAACTTTGCCGCCGGGAAATCACCCGGTGTCTTTCTGCTTCTCCCTTTTCCATGAAATACTGTCGAGCCAGCTTGATGGCCGTCTCGACCGCCTCGGAACCGCCGGAGACGAAGTACACACGGTCAAGCCCGGTGGGAGCATGACGGATCAGCTTCTCAGCCAACTGTTCCGCCGGTTCGCTGGTGAAGAACGCGGTATGCGCGAAAGCCATCTGATTCATCTGCGCGGTAATCCTTGCGATCACTTCCCGGTCGCCATGGCCGAGGCAGGATACTGCGGCGCCACCGGACCCGTCCAGATATTGTTTACCGTTACTGTCAGTCAGATAGCAGCCCTGGCCGGTCATGGCCACCGGAGGAGCGTCTGCTCCCGGAGAGCGCGGAAATACTTTGGTCATAGCAAATGATAGGTAACGGATTAACTGATTTATAATAATGTGGTCATGGATACCAGCACGGCAGCCTCACAGATCTCCACCAGAGCGCCATAAATGTCCCCGGTGAATCCACCGGCCTTCCTGACCAGCGCCCACCATACCAGCGCAAAGCCGAGAGCGCTCCCGATCACAGCGACAACCAGTCCGGGCCAGGAAATGACGCCGAGAATCAGGCAGACCGCAACGCCGGTGATCAGGATGGAACGCGAATCCAGACTCCGGGACAGCGCTGACCCTGAGCCGGACTCCCGAACATAAGGAAACCGGAGAATCGCGATGCACAGGGTGATTCGCGCAATCCCCAGTGAAAACAGAACGGCTAACAACGCATTCTGCCGGAACAGGACGATTAACGCGATGGCCTTGATCATCAGAACCAGGATCGTGAATACGATGGCGCCGACTCCGCAGTGTGTATCGCGCATGATTTCCAGGAATCGCTGCCGGGTAAATCCACCCATCCAGGCATCGCCACAGTCTGCCAGACCATCCAGATGCAGGGCGCCGGTGATACCCACCCAGAGCAACAGGGTCAATACGGCCGCAAGCTCAGGGGGAATCGCCATCCAGCCTTGCAAAACCGCGCTGAAAATGACCAGCAACACACCACAGAGCAGTCCCGTGCATCCGTACCAGGTGACTGCGGCGCCAGCGAGTTCGGGCTGATGTGAAAAGTCGCGACCGGGAGGGATGCGAGTCAGAAACCCGAGCGCCTGTAGAAATTCGTTGAACATTATGCTTATGGCTCCATCGACAATAACATGAGCAAGAATAGGTTACAGGGTATTATGGCTGTCCAGCTGATACCAGTCTGCCTGGTTATCCGCATGGTAGACCATAATCCGGCTGTGACAGGCATACGGAATATGGAATCGGCGCAGGGAATCCGCTTTCAGGTCAAGCGCACTATGAAATATGGCACGAATCACACCGCCATGTGCGAACAAGGCGATTCGTTTGCCACGATAGGTTTCTACCAGTCTACCAAAGGAAATCCGCACCCGTGCCAGAAAATCAGCATAAACCTCGCCGCCATGAGGAGCCGGTCGGTCAGGCTGACCGATCCAGGCCTGCCATTGGCCGGGATACCTGCTTGAAATCTGTACGAATGACAGTGTCTCCCATTGGCCGAAATCGACCTCGGCAAAACCATCGTCAACCATGCAGTCAATCCCGTGGCGTTGACTGAAATCGCGTGCGAATGATACACATCTTTTGCGCGGGGAGGATACACACAAGTCCCAACCGGAATCTGCCTTTTCGAGCCGGGTCATCTGCGTCTTGAGCTGTTGCCAGCCAGCCTCGGAAAGCTCTGGATCGGTCACTCCGCATATAGCGTCTCCCAGTATATGCTCACCGTGTCGCAGAATATCAATCCGCGTACAGTCCGATTGGACAGAATTACTCACGCTCAGAAACCTGTGCCTCAGCGAATGTCGCCATTTCATTGTGTAGCGCACACGCGGAACGCAGCAGGCAGACGGCAACCGCCGAGCCGCTACCCTCTCCGAGGCGCATACCTAATGATAATAACGGGTCAGCAGCGAGGGCACGCAGGATAAACTCATGACCGGGCTCCGCCGAAGTATGGGAAAACAGCATCCACTCCCGCACCGCAGGGTTGATTTTACAAGCGGCCAGAGCAGCCGTTGAAGCAATAAACCCGTCCACCAGAATAGCCATTCCCCGTTGTGCGGCATGAATGAAATAACCGGCCAGGGCCGCGATTTCAAATCCTCCCAGTTCTGCCAGCAATCGGAAAGCATCGTCATCACCACCCACTCTGGCGACTGCTCTTTCAACAACTGTCAACTTATGCTGCATCCCGTGAGCATCCAGGCCGGTTCCGGGGCCAACCAGAGTCCGTGCATCCGCAACCCCGTAAGCCACCGCAAGGGCGGAGGCGGAGGTGGTATTGGCAATCCCCATATCGCCGCCAATGATAATGGCCGTGTCCTTACCAAAACCCGCCGCAATGTCTTTGCCCAGCTGTAATGCCGCCAGACACTGCTGCCGACTCATTGCAGGTTCTATCACAATATTCCCGGTGCCCCTGCCGATCGGCCGGTCGATCACGGGGGGATCAAATTTCTGTTCGCTGATCGTGCCCGCGTTAACCACCGTCAGACCTGCATCGATCTGTCTGGCCAGAACACTGATTGCCGCCCCGCCGCGCACAAAATTCTTGACCATTTCCGTGGTGACTACCTGGGGGAAAGCGCTCACCCCTTCGTTGGCAACGCCATGGTCCCCGGCGAAAACAGCAATCTCGACTCGCTCCGCAGACGGGGCGCTCCGGCCCTGCATGGCCGCCAGCCGAACCGCTATTGACTCAAGCCGACCCAATGAGCCGGGGGGTTTAGTCAGAGTCGACTGCCTGCTGCACGCCTGGGCGCGCTGCTCCTCATCCAGTCGCCTGCTTTTCTCCAGATACCAGGGGTTCATTTCAATAATCGCGATTGCTCCAGATGGTTCGGTTACGGTTGTTTCAGGATTTGCGGCAACCCGAATGATACCATCACTACTTGATCGGCTATAGCCGCGAGTTCCTGGTGAAGCCAGCCGCTTTCGTCCACAAACCGCCTGCCCAGAACCGAAGTCGGGACAATACCCAGCCCGGTTTCATTGGACACCAGAAACCATTTTGCCGGTGAGCGTCGAAGGCCGGACAAAAAGGCCTCCTTTTCCCGCTGCCACCCTGTCAACGATTTCCGGCAAAGCCAGTTGCTTAACCAGAGTGTCAGACAATCGACTACTACCGCGTCTTTTTCCGAGAATCGGTCGATCAACCCGGAAAGTCTGAATGGTTCCTCAATCAACTGCCATTCAGGCCCGCGCTCACGCTGATGCCTGAGTATACGATCCACCATTTCCCCATCGTCCGCCGCGTCCGCGGATTGTGCCGTGGCGACAAAACACAGATCAGCATTGCTCTGTTTCGCATGATCCAGGGCATAGCGGCTCTTGCCGCTGCGCGCGCCTCCGACGATGAGTTCTATCATAGCGGATCAACAGCCAAGTAACGTTGCAAGATCAACCAGGCTCCCTGCATGGAGAGTATTAGCCGGGTCAGGCGACACATCCTTGATATTCAACGCGCCATACTCCGTGGGCCTTTCAATATACGCGGTCTTCAATCCACATTCGCGGGCCGCCGCCAAGTCACTGTGATGGGCGGCCACCAGCATGACTTCCCGCGGGGCGATGTCAAATATCCTGGCGACACCCAGATAGGTATCGGGATGGGGTTTGTACTTCCTGAAAACCTCGGCGCTCAGGATGCAATCCCAGGGCAGCGCCGCGTTTTTCGCCATGTTCGCGAGCAGCCCAAGATTACCATTGGAAAGTGTGCAGATCATGTATTTCGACTTCAGCCTGCCCAGCCCGGAAACAGAATCCGGCCACGGCTCCAGTCGATGCCAGACACGGTTCATCTCCTGTCTTTGCTCTTCTGTCAGGTGGTGCAACCCGAATTTCGGAAGAATTTCATCCAGGATCAGTCGATGCAGGTCATCAATACGTGTCCAGCCCAGTTCTCCTGACATGACTCTTCGCATCGCCGGAGCATATCCCGCGCGCCAGGCCAGGGCCAACTCATTGCCGTTCACTCCCGGCGCGATCCGTTCCGCTTCACGGGCTACCGAACCATGCCAATCGACCACCGTCCCGAAAACATCGAATGCAAGCGCCTTGATTTTCAAATCAACCACCTTGTGTAAGCAGGAATCAAACCGCCGGTAACCGGGAATCTCCGGATCTGGCAGTCAGCACGGATACACCGGACGTCTATCGGCTACGCTGCAGCCGGTTCCGGAGCAGGTAGTTCCGAGTGCAGCAACCAGGTATGCATCAGGCCCTTGCCTTTGATCTGCACCCCGCCAACCTCTTCGAAAACGTAGGAGTCCCGCAACAGCGCGTGAATGGATTCTGAAACATGAATACTACCGGGCCGACCGGTGGTCTCCATACGACTGGCCACATTCACCACATCCCCCCAGATATCGTAGCAAAACCGTTGCCGGCCCACAATTCCAGCCACGGCCAGCCCCGAATGCATGCCGATTCTCAGTTGCAGTCCCAGCTCATTTCGGCTGGACCAGACCCTGAATTCATCCCGGATCCTGAGCGCGAAATTAGCGGTTTTCTGATAATGGCCGGACGAGTCTCCGGTAAGTCCTCCCGCCGCCATATAACCGTCCCCGATCGTCTTGATTTTTTCGATATCCCAGGTTTCGAGATGGGAATCGAATATGGCAAATACTTCCCCCAGTATACGCACGATTTCCCTGGCTCCAAGGCGCTCGGTCAGTTCTGTAAAACCAACAATATCGGCAAACAAAACCGTGATGGACGGGAATATGTCTGCTATTTCCGACTCTCCCTCCCGCAATCTGGACGCAATCTCCTTGGGCAGGATGTTCAGCAAAAGCTGTTCCGAACGGTCTTTTTCCTCACTCAGGTCCTGCATGGTCTGTTCGAGGGCCGCGTTCTTGTTCTTCAGTTGCTCGCTCAGTCTCTCCACCAGCTTGAGCCGTTGCCGGGCTGAGGTCTCGCGCAATTTCAGCTCTTCCAGAGTCTGCTGCAGGGCCACGTTTTTTTCCTTCAGTTGCCCACTCAGTCTCTCCACCAGCTTGAGCCGTTGCCGGGCCCACATTTCCCGCAGTTTCAGCTCTTCCAGGGCCTGTTCGCTCGCCGCATTCCCGGTATCCGGCCCCTGCACAGGCTTTTTCACCGCAACAAGCCCGTAAATTTATCAGCCAGAACTGGAGTCGAGTGTGGCCTGCAATCGCATCGCCAGACAAGTAATGTCATCCGATTGTGGCGCGTCTGCGGTAAATTCACGCACAGCAAATATCACTCCTTCTGTTACTTCCTGCACAGTCCCTGTCGGCATCTCCGACAATATGCGGTCCATGCGCTCTTCCCCGAATTCCTCTGAGCTCGCGTCTTCAGCCTCCGTCACTCCGTCGGTATACATGAATAATGTATCTCCCGGACTCATCTGAATATGCTCATCCTTGAATTCATGCCCGGCCATGATTCCCAAAACCAGGTTCCCGGTCTGTGGTAGCTCCATGACCTCCCCGTTCGAGTGCACCAGACGGGGCGGATTGTGACCTGCGTTGGAATACCGGAACTCTCCCGTACCTATATCCAGCACCCCGAAGAAAAGAGTGATAAAAATACAGGAATCGTTGCCTTCACACAATAGGTCGTTGACCAGGGACAGACATTGGGATGGTGACAGGAAACTCTGCAAGGAAGCCTTCAACAATGCCCGGGTGACCATGGTGAACAGCGCCGCCGGAACCCCCTTGCCGGCGACATCGGCAATCACAACGCCGAGATGGCTATCGTCAAGATAAAAATAATCGTAAAAATCACCACCAATTTCACGCGCCGGTATAATCAGGGCGCTGACCTGATGAGTCTGCGTATCCGGTAACTTCTTCGGCTGTACTGAATCCTGTACCTGACGCGCGACTTCCAGCTCCTGCTTGATTGCGACCAGTCGGTCACGTGACTCCAGGGCAAGCTGCATGGCCTGCACATGTTTGATGGTCTTTTCTATCGTGATCTCAAGGTCATTGAAATCAATCGGTTTGGTCAGAAAATCAAAAGCCCCGCGATTCATGGCGGTACGAATGTTCGTCATATCCCCATACGCAGAGACGATCACCGCCTGCACATCCGGCCGGATAGAGGACAGCTGGTTCAACAACGAAAGCCCATCCATGACTGGCATATTGATGTCGGACAACACCAGATGCACGTCAGGATTCGCCTCCAGCGCCTCCAATGCTTCCATGCCATTATTGGCAAACAGAAAATCCAGCTCCTTCTTGCGAATGCGCCGCCGGAATTTCTGGCGCACCAGCAGCTCAAGGTCTTCTTCGTCGTCTACCACCAACACACGGACTAACGGCGTACTCATGACCAGTCCCGCTGGCTAACCAACTCTGACACATCAGTCCGTTTATACATGCCGGGCGGCCACGGAGGACTTTAAGGCAGACACTCTAAAGCGCTGCGAGCGCATCAGCCAGTTTGTCCCGGATATCCAGAATGGCGCTGAATCCACTGATCTCGAATATCTGGGATATATGCGGAGCCAAACCACAAAACAACGCCTTGCCACCACCAGACTGCATCTTGCGGGCGCTAAATAACAATATCCGCAAACCGGCGCTGCTGATATATTCCATCTCCTCAAAATTGAAAATCAATGTGCCGGAACCATTCTCCGTCCATTCCCGAATCGCTCCATCCAGAGTATCTACCGTGCTGCCATCTACACGACCACATGGACGAACAATAAATGCCTCGCCAGAACCAGTCGCTACAGTCTCCGTCTTTACCGTCAACTTGTCCCGACCCTGATTAGCCTGCTCTGTCATTCAGTTTCTCCAGTCAGTTTGCACCGTAAGGTAATACAATTACGTTCGTTTATTCTTTTATAAGCATATTCATCAGCCAACTCTTTGGTCAGCAACACACCCAGACCACCGATCGGGCGATCCGCCAGGTCGGAAGATGTATTCACCTCGGGCGCTTCCTCAAACGGATCAAATTCACTGGCGTTATCTTCCAGAGAAGCGATCATCATGTCACCCTCCACAGACAGGCTGAGAGTCAACTCAGGCGCTTGCACCGCCCGAAACCCATAGTTTACGCTATTGGTAACCAATTCTTCAAGCATCAGATTGAGGCGCAACTGTAACGGCTTGGGCACCTCGTGTTCACTCGCAAACTCTTCCAGAATTGACTCCAGTTCACTGATACAAGTCAGCTCCGGAGTCAGGGAGATAGTAGTCATTCGATCCAATCCTGATTTTTGATGGTATGAATTGCTCGCGGAAAAGTCTAGCCCAATCAAACAGGTAGAGTCAAGCTACCGACCGAACAGACTGTGTTACTGCCATTGTCAGCAGTTTCATTGCCTGCATTGTACCGCAAATGTTGTAGACTACAGCCTTAATTGTTCAATCTGTCTCACATATCATGAAATGTCTGCTGGTTTCCGATTTGCATTATGTACTGAAGCACTTTGACTGGGTTTTGAATATTTCCGGTCAATTCGATGCCGTGATCATGGCCGGTGATCAAATTGATGCCCGCTCCCATGTGTATATGCGTATCCAGATTCCTGTAATCCTCAAGTATCTGCAACGGTTACAGTCCAGCACCCGGCTTCTGGTAAGTTCCGGCAATCATGATCTGGATGTTCGCGGAGACCATGGAGAAAGAATTGCCCGATGGCTACAGCCGGTTCGTGAATCCGGCATTGCCACCGATGGAGACAGCGTGGTGATCAATGACACACTGTTCACTGTATGCCCCTGGTGGGACGGGCCAAAAACCAGAGAGATTGTCGCAAACCAACTGGCCACGGATGCCGACAAACCGAAGCGGAACTGGGTCTGGGTTTATCACGGCCCACCAGACAATTCACCGACCAGCTGGACCGGGAAACGTCATTATGGTGACTCCGACCTGGTAACGTGGATCGAACAATACCAGCCGGATATGGTCCTGACCGGGCATATCCACGAGGCGCCCTTTGTCGATAACGGTTCCTGGGTTGATCAGATTGGTGAAACCTGGGTATTCAATTCCGGTCGCGTAAGGGGCGACTTCCCGCCTCATGTCGTGCTGAATATCCAGCAACAAACCGCACACTGGCATTCGCTCGCAGCCACCGAATGGGTAGCGCTGGATCAACCATTACAACGGCCACCGCAAAGCGCACCGTAGAGCCTGCCTCGACCTGATCGTAGGGGCGCCCCTTGTGGGTGCCCCTACGATGACGAGTTGGTAATCATTCCGTCATTCCAGCAGAACTTGCCCCCGGCCCCGAACGGGGAGCAGGAATCCACAATCGTGGAGTGTCAGGCGGGGTCGCGGTCAGAGCCGGGCTGCGGGTCGTCACCCTGCTGGTTCACAATCGTCGCCAGTATTTCATCCATCATCGAGAGGTGATTGGACTGATCGCTGAACTGCTCCTTAATATCCACCAGATAATTGGTCACTCCATTGACACGGCGCGCCAGCAATACCGCCAGGGGATAACAGATGTCGGTATTGTTCTTGAGAAATTCAGGTTGATTATCAACCCGGTGAAAGCGGGATGGAGCCAGGGTGGTCACCGTGGCCGTATGCGGCAAATCCAGCAACGCAGACATCTCGCCGAGTATCGACCCAGGCTCGGTCAAGCGGATGATTTCCAGTTCGCGTTTGGATACCCGCACCTCACCCTCGATCAAAATATAGATAAGTCCGGTGCGGTCGCCTTCTGCCAGTATGGTTTGGTTCGCTTCCAGACTCACCACAGGCAGAGACCGACAACCGCGCAGTATGTCTTGCATCAAATCACTCATTTTCCGACTCCCGATGATATCAAGATATTCAAGTTGAAAAACCGATCATACAACCAAAACCATCCGATATGTGATGATTTCTCGTATCATGTCAGACCGGGCCGATCAAGCAGGATATTGAAATGACTGCGAATCCGGTTATCGGTCGCCTTGTCCAGATAGTCGGGATGATGCTCAGCCAGAATACGGGCAGCGCAAGTGTGCGCCTGCTGCCACATATCCCTTGCTCCGCTCTCCTGCCAGGTACGGGGATCATCCCGGTTCGCAAGTTTCGGGTAAAAATGCTCTTTTTGCATCGCGTCCATAGTGTGGCTGCCGCCGAGGAAATGACCCTCCCCCGCTACCGCCTCCCGAATCGCCTCAAACCCCAGCGTTTCTTCATTGACCTCCACTCCGCGAATGATCCGGTAGACATGGGAAAGCATTTCGTCATCAACCACAAAAGCGGCATGGGATACCCCCAGCAAGCTGGCCATCATACCGGAAGACTCATACACCATATTCGCGCCAGCCAGTCCGGTCGCCAGTGAGGACAAGGCCTTCTCAATCCCCATCTGTGCATCGACCGCCTTCGCGTCCGCCATACTGGCCGCCACCCCGGACGGCAGTCCCAACCAGTTCGACAGTTGCGCGGAAGCCGCATTCAACAACGTGATCTCTCCCCCGCCCCCGGCAAATGAGCCGGTACGCAGATCAATCACAAAAGGCCAGTTGGAGAAGATCATCGGATAACCGGGTTTGAAAACATTAACCATCACCAACGCGGCCAGTGTCTCTGCCAGCGTGGATGCCAGCATACCGGCAATAGTGGCGGGAGAGGTCGCCCCGGATTGCGCGGCGATGATATTGTTCAGTGGCATGCCCCGTTCCATTGCGACCATGGCTACCTCAAAAGCGTCAGCGCCGTAACGCAATGGAGAGATAACCGGGCTGATATGGGCTTTACAGAAGGGTCGCCGTGCGAATCTGCCTTCCCCGCCCAGAGCCTGATCAAACATATCGACAATCGGATCAACATGATCGGCCACGAAGAAACTGGTGCCCACCGGCTTCGTAGTGCCGCGCAATAGCGAGTATGCCGTGTTGACATCCAGATCAAAATTGTCCGGCACATCGGTTGCCACGCAGCAACGGGTAAACCAGGCCACGTTTTTCAGACAATCGGTCAGACGCGCGAAGTCATACAGATCATTCAGGGTCGAGGGTCTGTACACTCCCGATTCCATGTCCAGGGTCTGTACCGCCGCGCCGCCTGTCCCGAAGTAGACTCGATCTCCCCCGACTTCAAAGTCGTGCTTTGACTCCCGGCCATAAAACACGAAGGACTTGGCGGCGCCGTCGATGATATCCTCGACCATCGCCGCCGGGAAACACAGACGCCCCGAACCGTTGACAAAGGCTCCGCGCCGCAATGCCTGTTCGGTCAGGACATCCGGGGATTGCCCCATTCCGATTTCCTCGAGAATCTTCAGAGCCGTATCCATAATGGCCTCCATGTCCGTTTCGGACAATGGGCGGTATTGCCCGCCAATCTGACCGGGCGGGCAGGGATCAAACTCCGGCGGCTTGCTGCGCAGCGCGTGCATCGCCGCCCGGCTGCTGATTCCTCCCCTTCTGGTTCTGGGCCGTTTTTCAGCCATACTCAACTCCGTACCCGTAAATTGTCCGGGTCGTACTGGACCGGATGGATGACCCGCGCCGGATAATGATCTCCGAGAATTCCGATCTCCAGCCCGGTCCCGATTTCCGCCTGGGCCGGAGCGACAAAGGCATAAGCTATATTCAGGTTTGTACGATGGCCGAACCCCGATGAAGTCACCGACCCGACCTGCCGCCCCTGCGCAAAAACCGGAGCGCCGCTGTGGGCGCAGGCCAGGTCGCAGTCCACCGCCATCGAGATCATCCGTTTACGCGGGCCCCGGTCAATTTGCCGGATCAGGGCTTGCTTACCGACAAAAAACGGTTTGTCCAGCCTCACAAACCGGTCGAGCCCGGTTTCCATCGGATTCTGTTCATAGATCAGGTCCGACTTCCAGTGGAGATAGCCTTTTTCAACCCTCATTGATTCGGTAGCGTACAGGCCGAAATCGACCATATTGAAATCCCGGCCTGCCTGATCCAGTATGTTCCAGGCCAGATAGAGCTGTTCATTCGGAATATGCAGCTCGTAAGCCAACTCCCCCGAAAAGCTGACACTCATTGCCAGCGCCTGCGCGTGGCCGATGAATACCGGCCTCGCCCGCATCCACGGGAAAGCCTGCCGCGACCAGTCACACCGTGGCGAGACCGATTGCAGCAACTCGCGTGACCTCGGGCCCGCAATGACCAGAGTCGTATGGCTGCCCGCCAATTCACAGACGCGGACAGAATCCGGCTTGTACCGGTTCAACCAGTCCCGGTCGTGCCATTCGGAGGCCGCCGCGGAACCATACCAGTAATGATCCTCTCCCAGTCTGGTTATGGTCGCCTCTCCCAGTACATTGCCTTTCGCGGTCAGCAGGTAACAAAGCCGGACCTGCCCGTCCGTCTTCGGTATGGCGCCGCAAATCATGGTATCCAGAAAATCACCGGCGCCCTGACCCCTGATCTCGTACCGGTTGAAACCGGACACCTCCATCATGCCAACGCCTTCGACAATGCCTGCCACCTCCCGTGCGACAATATCCATGGTGGGCGTGAAACGATAACTGTGCCGGTCGACAAAGTCATCATCGGGCTTGAAAAACAAGGCGCGCTCCCAGCCCGCGACCACCCCCCATTCACAGCGCTTCGCATCCAGAACCGGATACAGCGGAGTGGTGCGAGCCAGCCGCGCCGCCGGACGGTGTTCATGCGGGAGATGATAGTGAAACTCATTTCTGTAATCCTCGACCGCCTTCAGACAGGTATGCTCGGTATTGGCGTAGCGGGTAAACCTGCGAGGGTCCAGATACCAGGCGTCCCATTCACACTCCCCATGTACCATCAACTCCGCCAGAATTTTGCCGTGCCCCCCGCCTTCTCCAATCCCGGCCCGCAATCCAATACAGGCAAAGGCATTCGGTATCCCGGGAATGGGTCCGACCAGTGGCGCTCCGTCAATCGTATAGGTGATCGGGCCGTTGACCACCGTATGTATCCCGGCCTGCTCCAGGCAAGGCAAGCGGGCGAATATCCCCTCCATATTGTCCAGACAGCGGTCCAGGTCGGACGGACACAGCGACATGGTGAAATCGGGGTCAATACCGTCCATACCAAAAGTTTTACAGTCCTGTTCGTAAACCCCCACCAGCAAACCAGTCTTTTCCTGACGCGAATAGAAATCGTCGCCGGGGTCGCGAATGATGGGAACGCGAAAATCCAGCCGCTCGATTTCCTGAATCGGCTCGGTCAGGAAATACATGTGTTCCATCGAGGTCACCGGATGACTCACGCCCAGCATCCGACCGACTTCATTGACCCGGTATCCGGCGGCGTTTACGACCATCTCACAAGTAATGTCACCGTTGCGGGTATGCACAATGAACTCACCGCCCGGTTTGCGGGTAATCTGTTCAACTGGATTGAATCGCTGGACTTCGGCGCCGGCCTTGCGCGCCTGACGGCTCAGCGCGGCGCAGAGTTGCGCCGGGTCGATATCCCCGTCGAGCGGGTCCCACCAGGCCCCAAGCAATCCCTGTGTCTGCAGCAATGGGTGCCTTCTGCCCGCCTCAACAGAGTCGATAAACTCCATTTCCACCCCCACCCCGCGCGCAACCGAAACATAATGCCGGTAAATATCGACCTGAGCCGGCGTGTGGGCAAGCCGCATGCCCCCGGTAATATGGTAATTGATCGGGAAATCCGGATCCGCCGCCAATTGCCGATACAGATTGATGCTATGTCTCTTCAGCGCGAACATGGTCTGGTTGGCGCCAAACTGGGTGACCTGAGCCGCCGCGTGCCAGGTCGAACCGGAAGTCAGCTCATCGCGCTCCACCAGAATGACGTCTGTCCAGCCCTCTCTGGTCAGATGATACATCGTCGAGCAACCGGCAATGCCGCCGCCGATAACCACTACACGGGCGTTAGTTCTCACGATTCACCTTTTCTTTCACAATTTATCTCCTTACCCTGATCATGGCATCTGCAACGATGGCGTCGGCAGGCAAAACCATCAGTGGATTTATATCCATTTCAACTAATTCTGTGGATTTCGATTCCGCAAATTCCGCCACTTTCATGATCGCGCCAACGAGTTTGTCGATATCACATTGCGCGCGCGCCCTGAAACCGCGCAACAACGGATAGCAGCGGAGTCCGGACAAAGCCTGTTTCACGGTATCGGGATCAGTCGGTAACAGGATAGTCCGGGAGTCCTTGTACAACTCGACCAGTATTCCGCCACTCGCGATCACCATTGTCAATCCGAATTGCGGATCCGACCGAACGCCGACCAGCAACTCAAGCGCCGCGTTCTCCACCATGGATTCGATCAGCAGCCCGCGGCTTTTTTGCCCGAGACAGTGGTCCGCGATCACACCGCGAATATGCTCCACCGCCGCCTTCACCGATTCTACAGCGGTCAGATTCAACAGCGCCGCATTCAGTTCGGTTTTATGAACCAGATCATCGGCGACCAGTTTGACAGCCACCGGAAATCCGATCTGCCCGGCCACCTCTGCCGCCTGACTGATTTCCCGGATCGGCAAAAACCGGCTGTCGGGTATCTGCAGGCCGAACCGGCCCAGCATTCGCTTGCTTTCCCATTCGTTCAGGGACCGCGGCAGATAGTCCGGGTCCGGATGCCGAACCGCCGATTGGATAATCCTGAATTCCCCCCGCTGGCCATTTGCCAGAATCCGTTCCCGGCTATGATGGTAATCGCAGGCCAGCGCCAGCGCATCCAGTCCGCGGTCAAACCCCTGCATCGGCGTGATTCCGCCAGCGACGTAGATTTTCCTGGATTCCAGGTCGAAATTCTCGGACAGCTCACTGCAGATCCCGGCCGGGATACCGGCCGCGTTGACCGCGTCCATAAACGATTTCCCATCTGCGCGATAACGGGAACTATCCGCATCAAATTCCGCCGGTGGGTAGTCCTGAACAAACAACGCGGCATCAAAACCATCCTCCAGCGCCGCCGCGAATACTTTCGGCATCACCTCCCGGTTACCCCATAACGGCGTGGTATAGTCCAGCGGATTGGAAATGGTCGCGATGTCAGGCAACAGTCCGGCCAGCTTCCGGCCAGATGATTGCGATGGCTGCGGCAGCGCCAATCCCTTACTCTCACAATAGTCGGCCACCATCAGGGCTTCGCCTCCCGAACAGGTAAACGCGGCAACGCGCCGGCCTTTTGGAACACCCGACAGGGTCATGAACTTCAGGGTCTCGAGCATCAGTTCCGGGGACCGGACCCGAATCACTCCAAGCTGGTCGAACAATGCCTGGTGAGCCTCATCGGACCCGGACAATGACCCGGTATGGCTGACCGCCAGACCGGCGCCGATACTCGAACTGCCCGCCTTCATCACCAGAACCGGCTTCCCGGCCTGCAGGGCCTTCATGCAGGCAGCGGCGAATTTCTCGATACTAACGATGCCTTCGATATAAATGCCAAAGCCGCTCACTCGCGGATCATCGACCAGGACATCCATGTAATCTTCAACCGCCAGCATCGCCTGATTGCCGGCGGAAATCACATAAGCGAGCGGAACAGAACGCTGGTTCATGGCCATATCCGCCGTGATCATGCCGCTTTGCATAATCAGCGCCGCCCCCCTGCGGCATTTGTGCGTTCCCGCTCCAAACGGCCACAGGATCGCGTCGTCAACATAGTTGATCATCCCGTAACAGTTCGGCCCGACCAATGCCATGGTTCCCGCGGCCTCTATCAACTCCCGCTCGGATTCTCTGCCGACCGGCCCGGTTTCTCCATAGCCCGCGGTAAAGCAGACCACGCCGCCGGCGCCGATTTCATTCAACTCCGTCACGACCTGCAAGGCAGATTCTTTCGGCGCGGCCAGAAAAACCGCGTCGGGCGCGTCGGGCAAGTCCTTCACGGTCGGGTAGCAGGGCTGGCCGCCCATTTCACCGCGCTTCGGATTGACTCCCGATATCGTCCCTTTGAATCGCGCGGCGCACTGACGGGCCGCGTAATCCGCGTCCCGGCCACCGACAAAGGCGATATGTTCGGGCGCCAGTAATCGTTTCAGGTTTTCGAGGCGTTGCAAATCGTTATTCGGCATACAACCCGGCTACCCGCCATATTCCCTTAACAGTGAACGGGATATGATGTGCCGCTGGATTTCCGAAGTGCCGTCCCAGATACGATCCAGGCGCGCGTCACGCCACATCCTCTCGATCGGGAGTTCCTCCATCAGTCCCATACCCCCATAGATCTGGATGGCGTTGTCGGCGGCCCGACCGACCGCCTCCGAAGCGAATAGCTTGGCCATGGCGGCATCCACATTGCGCATCACCCCCCGGTCCGCCTTGTCCGCCGCATCCATCACCAACAGATCGGCGGCTTTCAATTCCACCATCATGTCCGCGAGTTTGAATGAGGTCCCCTGGAATTTCCCGATGGGTTGACCGAACTGTTTCCTCTGCGCCGCCCAGCTTGCCGCAAGATCAATCAAACGCTCCATCCTGCCACAGGCGGCTGCGGCGACCCATACCCGTCCCATCCTCAACCATTCGTCCGCCAGTTCCAACCCCTTGTGCTCCTCGCCCAGAATCTTGCTTTCAGGTACCCGGCACTGATCGAAGGCGAGTTGCCAGGTATGGTAAGCGCGCTGCGCGGCGCAGCGCGGCCCCCGATCAATCGTAAATCCCGGTATCCCCGCGTCAACCAGAAATCCGGTCACCAGCTTGCGTTCCCCGCGAGGACTTTCGGTGACGCCGGTTTGCGCGAACAGAATGGCAAAATCCGGTTTCACCGGGCTGCTGATGAAGTGCTTGCTGCCGTTGATGATAAATTCACCACCGACCCTCTCCGCCCTGGTCTGCATCGACAGGATGTCAGAACCGGCGCCGGGTTCAGTCAACGCGAAAACCTCTTTCTTCTCCCCGGTCACGCAGGGTTTCAGATATTCGTCGATCTGTTCGCCCTTGCAGCACATCAGGATTTCGGACGGACGATGCATGTAGCCGTGCAATCCGTAAATGGTCTTTCCCAGTTCTCTCTCGAACAGCGCCAGGGACTTGTAATCCAGCCCTCCCCCGCCGATTGATTCCGGCAGATTCGGAGCGTAAAAGCCCATCTCAATCGCCTTTCGCTTGATATGGGCGCCCAACTCCTCCGGAACTTCCCCGGTCCGATCCACCTCAGCCTCATGGGGTTCGAGTTCCTTTTCCCGGAACGCGCGAACCGAATCCACCAGCAAGCGTTGTTCTTCAGTCAGGGGATAGTCCATGGGTCATAACCGATCAGTCTTGATGTTCTTTATGATTATCATTCATGTGGGCGAAGCGCCGGTTTCACCTTGAGAGCAGGTTCAAATCATCTGGTTGCCATTTATACCGGATTTTCACTATGATAGGAATATAAACCCTCGCCTTTCCCGCAGAAGCGGGAATCCACAAACCGCCCACAAATCAAAATCAAAAATGACCGGGAATAACCAGGACATCATCACTGTCGAAAACGGGCAGATCCTTGAAATCACCATTAACCGCCCGAAAGTCAATGCAATCGACACACCGACCAGCCGGAAGATGGGAGAAGCGTTTGTTTATTTTCGGGATAATCCGGATCTGAAAGTCTGCATCATCACCGCCGCCGGTGACAAAATCTTCTCCGCCGGCTGGGACCTGAAGGCGCTCGACAGCGGCGACATCAGCCTGTCGAACTGGTGGGAAGGGGAAGACGCCAGCCTGGGCGGCTTTGCCGGTATCACCGAGATATGGGACCTGAACAAACCCGTGATCGCAGCCTTGAACGGATTGACCATTGGCGGAGGTTTTGAAATTGCGCTGGCGTGTGATTTGATCATTGCCGCCGAACATGTTGAATTCGCATTGCCCGAGTTGCCGCTCGGCATTATTCCCGATGCCGGCGCTGTCCAGCGCCTGCCGCGCCGGATTCCATATAACATCGCCCTTGAAATGCTGTATCTCGGCAGAAGAATGCCGGCTCGCGAAGCGGCCGATTATGGGCTGATCAACAAAATTGTCCCGGCTGATCAACTCATGCCCGCCGCCCGTGAATGGGCCAGCCAGCTAACGGATGTCGCCCCTCTCGCCCTGCAGTCGATCAAGGAAGTCCTGCGCGCCATCGACGGAGAGAGCATCCGCGATTCATTCGACAGGATGCGCAACGATGACCTGCCCTTCTACCGGGAAATGCTGCGCTCCAACGATGCCGGAGAAGGAGTCAAGGCTTTTGTCGAAAAGCGCAACCCGGACTTCAAGGGCCAATAGAAAATATCAACCGGTCACGCCATGCTCAATCAACACCCGGACGCGGTTAAAAACATCACCTGTCTCGGCGCCGGTCCGATTGGCGGCGGCTGGACCTCCTGGTTCCTGTCCCGCGGTTACCGGGTCACAACCTGGCTTCACGATGAATCGGAAATAGACGCGCTTGAACGTTTGCTTCAGACCGCCTGGCTCAGTTTGACGGAGCTTGGCCTGAGTCCGGGGGCCAGTCTGGACAATTTCAGATCGACGACCTCTCTGGAAGAAGCGGTATCGCAAGCGGAATTCATCCAGGAAAGCATACCGGAATCGCTGGACCTGAAACAGGGGCTGTACCAGACCCTCGGAGATATGGTGGATGCCGACGTGGTCATTGCATCCAGCACCTCAGGACTGTCAATGACCGACATTCAAGCCAGATGCGCCACCCCGGAACGCACCGTGGTCGCTCACCCGTTCAATCCGCCCTACCTGCTGCCGTTGGTCGAAATGATCGGCGGGGAAAAAACCGACGCCCGTACCGTCACCTGGAGCGAACAGTTTTACCGGGCAGCCGGAAAGTCTCCTCTGGTAATGAAAAAGGAAGTGCCTGGCTTTATCGCCACCCGGCTGCAGGAGGCGATCTGGCGCGAAGCGCTGCACATGGTGGCCAACGGCGAAGCCACGGTCGAACAGATTGACCAAGCGGTCATCAACGGACCCGGACCGAGATGGGCCCTGATGGGGCCTTGCGAGATCTTTCATGTCGGCGGAGGCGAAGGCGGCATGGCTTACTGCCTGGATCAATTCGGTCCGGCGCTGAAACTGCCGTGGACCCGCCTGGCCGCTCCAGAACTGACCGAAGACTTGCGGAACCGGATGGTCAACGGCTGTGAAGCGATGTGCGAAGGGGCGGATTTCGCGACGCTAAGCCGGAAAATGAATCAGGGTCTGGTGGAAATCGCCAGGATCAAACGCAAATCCTGAACCGGGCCAGAGCAAGAGATTGTCAGTCGAAGCGTACAAGTCTATAATAAACCTCTAAACACCTTTATACAGGATTGCCACCTGGGATGCCCCCAAGTGCATCATAATCCATCTTTCCCGGAGAAATAGAATATGAGTGTAGAAAACGAAATCAAAAAACTGCAAAAGCAGGTCTCGGAAAACCAGATGAGCCGACGCCGCTTTATGCAGGGTGCAATGGCGCTTGGCGTAGGCGCAATCGCGCCATCGCTTTACAGTGAGGCCGCCAAAGCCGCCCCGAAAAAGGGAGGTATTTATCGAATGGGGCTGGGTGGCGCCAACACCGGGGATTCCATGAACCCGGACAACAACGGCGACACCTTCATGATCAACCTGAACCAGGGCACGGTGCGCAACCCCCTGATTGAAGTCAATGCCCACGGGCAGCCCGTTCCGGAACTCGCGGAAACGCTCGAACCTTCCGCTGACGCTTCCGTTTGGCGAGTCAAACTGAAAAAGGGTATTGAATTCCATAGCGGGAAATCCCTGACCCTGGATGACGTCATCGCTTCAATTGAACACCATCGCGGCGAAAATTCCACGTCCGACGCCAAATCAGTGGCTGAATCGCTGGGCGCCCTTTCAAAGGATGGCGACACATTGGTATTCACCCTGGAGAGCGGCAATGCCGACTTCGCCTACCTGCTCAGCGATTATCATATCCTGATTGGCGCGGCGGATGACACGGGACACATTGACTGGGCATCCGGCGACGGTACCGGCCCATACAGCCTGGTCGAGTTCGAGCCGGGCGTGCGGGCAACGGCAAAACGGAATCCGAACTACTTCAAGGAAAACGAAGGCAATTTTGATGAAGTCCACATCACCGCGATCAACGATACCGCTGCCCGGATGAATTCCATGGTGACCGGCCAGGTTGATGCGATAGCGCGTTGTGACCTCAAAACGGCAGGTCTGCTTGAGAAAAAACCCGATGTCGATGTACTTCAGGTTTCCGCCACCAAGCACTTCACTTACCCGATGGATGTGCGTGTTGCGCCTTTCAACGATAACAACGTGCGTATGGCGCTGAAATACGGCATGGATCGTGAAGGCTTCGTCAATACCGTGCTTCGCGGATACGGCTCAGTGGGCAATGATCACCCCATTGCCTCGACCCAGAACTACCACGCGTCCGATCTGCCTCAACGTAAATACGATATCGATAAAGCCAAATGGCATTTGAAACAGGCTGGTTACGATAGCCTGGACCTGGAATTGTCTGCAGCCGATGCCGCGTTTGGCGGCGCGGTGGAAGCCTCGGAACTGTACGCCGAAGCGCTGCGTCCGGCCGGCATCAATCTGACTGTCAAACGGGTATCGCCGGACGGCTATTGGGATAATGTCTGGATGAATGTGCCCTGGTCAGCATGCTACTGGAGTGGCCGCCCGACTGCCGACTGGATGTTCACGATTGGTTACAAGGCCGGCGGCAACTGGACCGACAGCTTCTGGGACCATGCCCGTTTTGAAGAGTTGCTGGTCCTGGGCCGCGCTGAACTCGACGAAGCGAAGCGAAGGGACATATATGTTGAAATGCAGACTATCGTCAGTAACGAAGGCGGTGTGATTGTGCCCTGTTTCGCTAATAACGTCGATGCCGCTTCCACCGCGCTTGGCAGACCGGACAAGCTCGCAGCTAACTGGGAGCTTGATGGGTCCCGAAGCGCGGCGCGCTGGTGGTTCGCATAATCTCCACTGATGTATTTGCTGTTTGGTTTTGCAGTTTAATGTCGTAAAACGAAAAGGCGGTCAGGAATCCCTGATCGCCTTTTTATTTTCTGTTACGCCTTGAGTTCCAGCTCTCGCCACGGATGAAAAGCCCTTTGTTTCGCATGATTGCCAACCGGGTTGGCCTCGGCCTGTTCACCCTGCTGGCGATTTCACTTCTGATTACCGTCGGCGTGGAATTGCTTTCCGGTGATGTCTGTACCGCGATCATGGGGCAGATGGCGAGTCCGGAAACGGTCGCTGCCTGTCATGCGAAACTGAATCTGGATCGCCCCCTGATGGTGCGCTATCTGGAATGGCTGTTCAATTTCCTGCAGGGAGATATGGGCAGCTCTCTGGCCAATGAGAGAACCGTCCAGGAGTTGATCAGCGCCCGGATCGGCAACACGCTTTATCTCGCCGCGCTATCCTCCCTGGTAGCCATTCCGTTGGGGATCGCGTTGGGCATCGTGGCCGCCCTGTATCGAAACACCGGATTTGATCGTGGTATTTCAGTCACAACCCTGAGCACAATTTCGGTCCCCGATTTTTTCGTGGCCTATATCCTGATGGCCCTGTTCGCGGTCAAGTTCAACCTGTTTCCGGCTATTTCAAACGTATCGGAAGATATGGGATTCTGGGAACGTTTTTATGTGTCCGGGCTGCCGGTCTTCACCCTGACCCTGATCTCCATCGCGCACCTGATGCGAATGACACGCGCTTCCATCGTTAACCTGCTGGCGAGTCCGTATATCGAAATGGCAAAGCTGAAGGGTATCAAGCCCGCCAGGATCATCGTCAAACATGCCCTGCCCAATGCCTGGGCGCCGATTATCCAGGTCGTCGTCCTCAATATCGCATTCATGGTGGTCGGTGTTGTGATCATAGAAGTGGTATTTGTGTATCCCGGTCTGGGAGCGCTGATGGTGGATTCGGTGCAACTTCGCAACATGCCGGTAGTGCGCGCCACCGCAATGATCTTCGCGGCAGCCTATATCCTGTTGAATCTGCTGGCGGATGTGCTCTCCATCATCGCTAATCCGAGACTGCGGCACCGGAGATAGGGATGAAAAAGACAGGCATGAAAATACTGGAATACGTCAGGGACCTCAACTGGAGCGCCCGGGTCGGGTTGTTCATCATTCTGTTTTTTGCAGTCTGCGCCATCTTCGCGCCCTGGCTGGCGCCCTATGGAGAAAGCGAGATAGTGGGTGACGTGTGGGAACCGATTGGCGGAGAATTTCTATTCGGCACGGATATCATCGGCAGGGATATGCTGTCCCGGCTGATTTTCGGGGCGCGAAACACAATCGTACTCGCGCTGTTGACCACAATCTGTTCGTTCACCCTCGGCAGTGTAATGGGTTTCGTCGCCGCGACAAAGGGCGGAATGATTGACCAGTTTCTGAGCCGGATCGTGGATATCGTCATCTCGGTACCGACGCTGATCTGCGCGTTGATTGTGGTCTCCGCTGTCGGCACCTCTTTTTTCGTTCTGGCCACCGTAATCGGCATCATCTATGCAATGCCGGTATACCGTATTGCCAGGGCAGTCGCGATGGACATCGAGGTAATGGACTATGTTGAAGTCGCCAGACTGCGCGGCGAAGGTCTGTGGTGGATCATGAAGCGGGAAATCCTGCCCAATGCGATGACCCCGCTGGCTGCCGAATTCGGTCTGCGATTCTGTTTCGTATTCCTGCTGATCAGTGGTTTGAGCTTCCTCGGGCTGGGACTGCAACCGCCCCTCGCCGACTGGGGCGCGATGGTCCGCTCCAATTCCGAAGGGATTGCCTGGGGTTTCCTGCATCCCCTGATACCCGCTTCGTGCATCGCTCTGCTCACCATCGGCATCAACCTGCTGGTCGATTCCCTGGTGCATAAAGCCAGCGGTTTGCGCGATGACCACTGAGGCGCCGCCCGACGACAAGCCATGACTGACCGACTGCTGGACATCCGGGATATTCTGATCGAAGCCGAGATCGATGGACAATGGACACCGATCGTAAACAGTCTATCCATGACCCTGGAACGCGGAGAAATCGTGGGTCTGATCGGCGAATCCGGCGCCGGGAAATCCACTTTCGGCCTCTGTGCCCTGGGCTATACCAAGCCCGGATGCCGGATCGTTTCAGGCTCGATCAAACTGGACGGGATGGAACTGACCGGTCAACCAGAATCTACCTTAAGGGAACTTCGCGGCAACAAGGTGGCCTATGTGGCGCAAAGCGCCGCCGCTTCATTCAACCCGGCCCATACGCTTCTTGAACAATTTTCCGAAGCGCCGGTGCAACACGGCAAGATGAAAACCTCCGAGGCAGCCGTTCGGGGACGGGAACTTTACAAGCAACTCGATTTACCTGAACCGGACACGATCGGTGAAAGATACCCGCACCAGGTGTCCGGGGGGCAGTTGCAAAGAGCGATGACCGCCATGGCGCTCGGCAGCAACCCAGACATTATCATTTTTGACGAGCCGACGACGGCGCTGGATGTCACCACCCAGATTGAGGTGTTGTCCGCCATCAAGGAGGCGGTGAAAGCGCGCAATGTCGCCGCTATCTACATTACCCATGATCTGGCCGTCGTCGCACAAATGGCGGACCGTATCATGGTGCTTCGTTACGGCGACCTGGTCGAGGAAGGCGATGCCCGTGAAATGCTGGCAAACCCGAAAGAGGATTATACGCGCAGGCTGCTGGCAGTCCGGTCCCTGCGTGAACAAAGGGCTGCCGACGCGCGCGAAGACACCATACTGGAAGTGAAGAACGTGACCGCGCGCTACCCGGGAACAACGACGGACGTTCTGGAGAACATCAACGTCAAACTGCGAAAAGGCAAGACAGTCGCAATCGTTGGAGAATCAGGAAGCGGCAAAAGCACACTGGCCAGAGTGATTACCGGACTGTTGCCGCCGTCGGCGGGATCGGTAACCTACCGGGGCGAAGTATTGCCCCCGGATCTGAAGGAAAAAAGCAAGGAAAATCTCCGCTCCATCCAGATGATTTACCAGATGGCCGACGTGGCAATGAATCCTCGGCAACGAATCCGGGAGATTATTGGCCGCCCGCTGGAGTTCTATCACGATATTTCAGGCGAGGCCAACGAAGCGAGAGCGCTCGAATTACTGGAGAAAATTGAAATTTCCGGTAGCTATATGGACCGATACCCGGCCCAGCTTTCCGGTGGGGAAAAACAGCGTATCTGCATTGCCCGCGCGCTGGCCGCGGAACCCGAATTGATCATCTGCGATGAAGTGACCTCCGCTCTCGATCAACTGGTTGCCGAAGGCATTCTGGACCTCCTGCAAAACCTGCAGAATGATCTCAACGTTTCCTACCTGTTTATCACTCACGACCTGGCTACGGTCAAGGCGATTGCAGATGAAATTGTGGTGATGTACCAGGGCAGGATTGTGGAGCAGGGTCCGAAGAAGCAAATCCTTGAACCACCCTGGGAAGACTATACGGAGTTGTTACTGTCCTCGGTCCCGGAAATGGACCCCGACTGGCTCGATGATCTGGTGCAACGACGATTGCGCGGCGAAGCCCCGACCGCCGATACCCTTAAGGCACGGTAACCGGATTTTTTACTGACTCTCCTGGGCATAAAAGCTGCGGGGCGGCATTTTGCTCTTAATTTGTTCAGTGATAAAATGCGCTTGTGGAATTTGGGGATTAACCCGGTATGGCAAAAAAGCTTTCTCCCTCGATTATATTGACCGCTCTGATTGATCCGGCGGCAGGCTTCCGGGAATTATCCGAATGCGGCCCATCGGCTGCCGGAGTCCTGTTCAAGTATTCCATCTGGCTGGTTTTGATCCCCCCGATTATCTGTTGGGTGGGAGCCTCCAGTTTTGGCTGGCATCTTGGCGCCGAGGAGCCTCTGATATTATCGGACAGAGCGCTTGCAATCGTCAGCGTCAGCTATTTTCTGGCGCTGTTATTCGGGTTCTTCAGCACCGCCCTGATTTCAAGATGGATGGCCCCGACCTACGGCGCCAAATCCGCTGCCGGCCTGCACTTTGCACTGATAACGGTCGTGGCTACGCCGCTGGCGGTGGCCAGCGTGGGACAATGGTATCCACATATTTTCCTCAATCTCCTGGTTCTGATTCCGGCCATGATCTGGAGTATGTACCTGCTCTACAAGGGGCTTCCGGTAGTGTTGGGGATTTCCCCGGAAAATGGAATACTGATGGCCTCATCGCTGGTCGGATGGCTGTTGGTTGCAGCGGTCAGTCTGCTGGGTCTCTGCCTGGTATTATGGGTCATGGGCATCGGTCCTTTTCTTGGGGTATGAGCCTCGTCACTGATAAAAAGCCAGAGAAAATGAACACGTCTGAAACCAGCCAATACTACCTGGACGATGTCGCCACCAGGCTGGTGCAGTTCGCTATCGTCTGGGCGGTACTGGCCATGCTGGTCGGTGTTTATATTGCGGCGGAGCTTGTATTCCCCACTCTGGATTTCGGCCAACCCTGGCTGTCCTTTGGTCGCCTGCGCCCGTTACATACCAACGGCATTATTTTTGGCTTCGGCGTTTCGGCGTTGATGGGCACCGCATTCTATACGGTTCAAAGAACCTCCCACACTCTCCTGTTTGCCCCGAAGCTGGCCTGGATATGTTGCTATGGCTGGCAACTTGTGGTCCTGCTTGGCGGCCTGTCGCTTTTATCAGGACATACTTCATCGAAAGAGTATGCGGAGCTGGAGTGGCCGTTCGATATTGCCATCACGATTCTCTGGGTCTGCTTTGCGATCGTCTTTTTTGGCACGGTGGCGAAACGTGCGATCAGGCCGATCTACGTCTCCAACTGGTTTTATGGAGCCCTGATCATTGTGATTGCGATGCTGCACATTGTTAACAGCCTCGCCATTCCGGTTACCTTCTTCAAATCCTATTCACTATTCGCCGGTGCACAGGATGCCATGGTCCAATGGTGGTATGGACATAATGCGGTCGGGTTCTTGCTGACCGGAGGTTTCCTGGGTATGTTGTATTACTTCCTGCCAAAAATAGCCAATCAGCCAATCTGGAGTTACCGCTTGTCGGTGGTTTCGTTCTGGGCCTTCACCTATACCTATATATGGGCGGGGCCACATCACCTTCTTTACAGCGCGATCCCGGAATGGGTACAAACCCTGGCAATGATAATGAGCCTGATTCTGCTGGCTCCATCCTGGGCAACCATGATTAACGGCATCATGACGGTCAGCAAAGCCCCGGAAAAGCTGAAGACGGATCCATCGCTGAAGTTCATTGTGCTATCGCTGGCGTTTTATGGACTGGCCACTTTTGAAGGGCCTATGATGGCAATTCGAAGCGTCAACGTAGTCAGCCACTTCACCGATTGGACCGTCGGGCATGTTCATTCCGGGGCGCTGGGATGGAATGCGATGATCACCTATGGAGTCTTTTATTATCTTGTGCCCCGTCTGGCCGGGAGGAAACTCCACAGTATCGGCCTGGCCAACCTGCATTTCTGGCTCGCGCTGGCCGGAACCATGCTCTACATTATGGCCATGTGGGCGGCTGGGGTTTCTCAGGGATTGCTGTGGTTGAGTATCGACGAGATTGGTGAACTTCGCTACAGTTTCAAGGACATCATGGCGAGCATGGCGCCCTATTACGGGTTGCGCCTGATTGCCGGATTGATCTTCCTGAGTGGAACGGTAATCATGGCTTACAACCTTTTTATGACCTTGCGAGGTCGTGAGACTGCCCGAGTCAAGCCGCCTCTGGTGCAACCGGCGTACAGGATTTAGGTCATGAACGCCCTCTGGCTGCATAGAAAACTGGAGAACAACGCTGGATTGCTGATATTCGGTATTCTGTTCCTGTCCTCTATCGGAGGGCTTGCGCAGATTCTCCCCGGTTTATTCCAGGATTCCTTGAGCGCTCCGAGCGAAAATACCCGCATCTATGATGCCGTCGAATTAACCGGTCGCGATATTTATATTCGTGAAGGCTGCAATGTTTGCCATTCACAACAAATCAGGCCGATTCTGGCTGAAGTCGAGCGCTATGGGCCTTATTCCCGTGCAGGAGAGTTCGTCTATGATCGTCCGTTTCTATGGGGTTCCAAGCGGACCGGCCCGGACCTGCACAGGATAGGCGGGAAATATTCTGATGACTGGCACCGGATTCATCTTATCGACCCCAGAGAGGTAGTCCCCGACTCGATCATGCCGGCCTATCCCTGGCTGGCAACACGCAATGCCGATGCCAACAGGGAGATAAGACAAAAAATGCGCGCGCTGCAAAAATTGGGGCACCCCTATTCTGATCAGGATATTCAAGCTGCCCCGGAAGCGCTGGCCGGCCTCAAGGAAATTGATGCCCTGATCCGCTATCTGCAGGGACTCGGTGTCAGCTCTGGTGAATTCAAACCAGCAAACTCGAAGGAGGCATCATGACCTGGTTCATATTTGTCGGTGACCTGCTGGTGATGCTGTTCATGTTCTGCGTGGTCGCCTGGGTTTTTCTTTACTCCCCCCGTGACCAGATTGATAAATCGGCAAGAATTCCGTTGGAAGATGAAGAATAATCATGGCTGATCTGCCCAATAATTTCTGGAGTGGCTGGATCATTGTAATCACAACCGTCTCCCTGCTTGGTCTGCTCTGGCTGGTGGTTACCAGCTACTTCTTCCAGAACGGGAGCGAACAAGGGCACGGCAGCGAAGAAGGCCCGGTTTGGGATGAAAGTTTACGCGAAGGCAGTACCGCCCCGCCACTGTGGTGGTTCTGGCTGATTCTGGGCACTCTGATTTTCTCTGTTGTATACCTGATGCTGTACCCCGGCATGGGCGCCTGGAAAGGCATGCTGGAGTGGTCACAGGACAGTCGGCTGGAGTCCAGCTATGACAACTACAACGATCAGTTTCTGCACAAGAGGGAGGCTATCGCGCAACGCTCGGTAGCGGATCTGCAGAATGATGTTGCGCTGATGGATACGGCACAAGGCATCTTTGCCCGTAATTGTGTTGTATGCCATGGCCCCGACGGTCGCGGACAGGCTTCCTTATTCCCCAATCTGAAAGACATCGACTGGCAGTGGGGAGGGACACCAGAGCAGATCGAACAAGCCATCAGGCAGGGCAGGATTGCCAGCATGCCGGGTTGGCAGAGTGCATTGGGAGATCAAGGCGTGGTACAAGTCACCGAATATGTCTTGACCATGGCAGACAAATCGGCAGAGCCGCACCCCGGAGAGAGCCAGTATTTACAATTCTGTGCGGTATGTCATGGCGCCGAGGGTAACGGCAATGAGCAGTTGGGCGCCCCGAAACTCAACGATAATATCTGGCTGTACGGCGGTTCATTCGACGATGTCAGGCAGTCGATAGCCGAAGGAAGACAAGGAATCATGCCCGCCTTTGAGGGGCGTCTGGACGATGCCCAGATAAAGTTACTGGTTGCCTGGCTGGCTCGCTGAAATCAAGTCATGGGTTGGTCCACCGGGATCACGTCAGGAAAGCCATCCGCCCGCAGCTCATCACCGACCTCCTCTTCCAGCATTTTGACCACGTGCGGTGTCCAGGCGTCGCCGCCATACTTGTCTCTGGATGCTTCGAACAGTGACTTGACCAGATGGGTCAGCTTGAGCGGCACTTGATATTTCTCCCCCAGATCGGCGACAAACCCCAGGTCCTTCAATCCAAGATCGGTGGTAAACCCGGTGTTCAATGATCCATTCAGGATAACCGGCGTCCAGTCCTCGAATTCACGGCTGGTCCCGGAACTCGCGCAAATAGCCTGATAACATTTCGCCAAATCGAGCCCTCCTTTTTTCGCCAGCATCAAGGCCTCGCCTGCCGCCACCAGATCAACCAGACACAATAAATTGGAAATCACCTTGATCAGGGACGCGCTGCCAATATCTCCGGTATGAATGACCTGGCCTGCCAGTAGCTCGAAAAGCGGAAGATGCCGCTCGAATGCAGCCTTCTCCCCGCCAACCAGTACCGTCATTTCCCCTCTTGCGGCCCGATGCACTCCGCCGGTCATCGGGGCTTCCAGCAATGCCACTCCATTCGCTGCCGAAATTTCCTGCATTTCCCTGATCTCATCGACGCCGACCGTGCTCATTTCGATCCATGCGCTGCCCGGTCGCATGGCTGCCAGGGCGCCGCTTTCGCCCGTCATGGCCTTCCCGGACGCGGTGGGAGACGGCAGACAGGTGATCACGGGGTCACACCTTTTCGCCAAATCCGCAACAGAAGCGGCCGCGGCGGCGCCTTGCCGGACCAGGCCGCTCACTTTGGACGGGTCGAGGTCAAATACCACGATTGACTGATTCGCTTTCAGCGCCACCGACGCAAGCCGGGCGCCGAGCTGTCCCAGGCCGATAAACCCCGGATTCATTGCCGGATTCATCGGGGGCAATTTCGCGGGACCTGAAGAGCGGGGATTGAAATTCGCTATTTCTTTTTCAGGCCGATTTTCGCCCTGGCTTCATCGGCGGACAATGCGCGCCCGCCCAGTCGGTTTATGATTTCAACCGCTCTTTGCACCAGTTGACCATTGGTGGCCAGTACGCCGCGGTCCAGATAGATGTTGTCTTCCAGACCGACCCGGACATTGCCCCCCAGTACCATGGCCTGGGCAACCATCGGCATCTGCATTCTGGAAATGCCGAACCCGGCCCATACCGCGTTATCCGGCAGCGCCTGTTTCATAGCCACCATGGTTTCGGTATCGGCTCCGGCGCCCCACGGGATACCGAGGCAAATCTGAAACATCGGCGGAGCGTCAATCAATCCTTCATCAACCAGTGACCGGGCCAACCGGATCTGGCCGAGGTCGAATACCTCCAGCTCAGGCTTGATCCCGAGTTGCTGGGTCATTTCCGCCATCTTCCGCAAATAAGCGGGCGTATTCAGATACAGGTCATTGCCGTTCCCGAAAATCATGGTACCGCAGTCCAGACTGCAAATATCCGGCATACATTCAACCACATGGGCGAGCCGCTCTTCCGGCCCGATCATATCCGTACCCGGCCCCGGCATCGCAGGATCTTCTTCACTCGGCGTCCAGTCTCCTCCCATGCCCGCAGTCAGATTAATAACGACATCAACCCCGCTGTCCCGGACACGCTCCACCGTTTCCCGGAACAGGCCGACATCCCTCGACCCCTGGCCGGTTTTCGGGTCGCGTACATGAATATGCGCGACCGCGGCGCCGGCTTTGGCGGACTCGATGACCGCGGCGGCAATCTGTTCCGGGGTCACCGGCACCTTGTCGCTTCGCCCTGTAGTATCACCGGCCCCGGTCACCGCGCAGGTTATGATTACTTCGTTATTCATGTCATTGATACCGTATGTAAAGCGGGCATTCTATCAGATGGAATTACTGAACACATACGGGAATGACGAGTTATGGCGCAAGCATCATCTGGAAATGTTTTCGAGCTGTTTGCTGATCGTGTCCAGTTTTTCCGCTATTTCGTTTTGCCGGGCCTTGAGGTCCGCCAGTTCGGCGTTTTGATCGCCTTCATGCTCGGACTGCATCGCAGACACGATAATCCCGATAAACAGATTCAACACCGTAAACGATGTACATAATATGAATACGACAAAAAAGAACCAAGCCATCGAAAAAACTTCCATCACGGGCCTCACAATACCCATCGACCAGCTTTCCAGGGTCATGATCTGGAACAACGAGTAGGCGGACAGGCCAAGTGAACCAAACCAGTCCGGGAATTCACCGCCATACAGCTTCGTCGCCATCACGGAAAACACATAAAAAACCAGCAGCAACAAACAGGTTATCGACCCCATTCCCGGTAACGCCGCAACCAACCCTCCCACAACCCGTTTAAGGGACGGCATGACGCTGATCAGACGCAGCACCCTCAAAATCCGCAGCGCCCTCAGTATGGAAAGATTACCGCTCACCGGAATCAACGAAATGGAAACCACCAGGAAATCGAAAATCCTCCACGGGTCGTGAAAGAACCGGTATCGATAAACAAACATTCTGACCAGGACTTCAATGGTGAATATTCCCAGAATGAGCTTGTCCAGAATGATCAGAGCCGGCCCTATCCGAGCCATCACACCGGTATATGTTTCCAGTCCCAGAATAATCCCGTTGATCACAATCAATGCAATAATAAAAGTCTCAAACTTGCGGCTTTCCAGAAGTAATTTTATATTTTTCATATCTTTACGTGTTTCTTTTTGTCAGGATGGTCACCTTGGGGCTTCCCCGGATGTCCGTTTGTGAATTCGACCCGCCATTCTCCGTATCTGTGGAAATTTTCTCAGACTGCAGGTATGATTCGGATACGTATTATGAATAACTGATTGGGGTTCTCCAGATACATTGATCAAGAACACAAAATTCCAGATTGGCCAGGTCGTGCGTCACCGGGTTTATGATTTTCGCGGTGTCATATTTGATGTGGATTCAGAATATAATAATACGGAGGAATGGTATCAATCCATACCGGAGAAAATAAGACCTCACAAAGAACAGCCTTTTTATCATCTGCTTGCAGAGAACCGGGACACCCAATATATCGCTTATGTGTCCGAGCAAAACCTGCAAAATGATGATAGCGGTCTGCCCGTCAGCCACCCTCAAGTGGATGACATATTCGAGAAAACCGAAAACGGCCACTATACCGTTCGTTATAACCGCTCTCACTGAGTACAGCCACCCCATACCCCTCTAACCGCGGCGCCTGGCCAGATGTATGCCGCGCCACACCAGACCCGCAGCCAGGATCAGGTAGACCACGACCAGATGCAGGGGCAGTCCGTGGTGGCCCAGCTCCTCCATCGCCAGACCGCCGGACACTGAGCCTAGCAGCGCGCCCACGCCCCACATCAGCGCGAACGCGGCGGAGCCGTTTATCAGATCCACCCCGTCAAACCGGTCTCCCAGCGAAGTCAGCGTTACGGTATAGACGCCGTAACCGGTCGTCCCCGCCAGAATCAGCGTCGGCCACATCCACGGGGTTGCCATCACCAGCGGCAGGATCAACAATGTCACACACGTAACCAGCGCACACCCCGCCAGTACCACCCGATGAGGAAATTTGTCCGCCAGCCATCCAACCGGGAACTGCAGCGCCGTATTGCCGACAATCAGCGCCGTCAGCGCCAACGCCGAAGCGGCCACCGTCAAGCCGGATTGAATCCCGTACACCGGCAATAATGACAGGGTCGCCGCATCGAAAATGGCAAACGCGAAAACGCAGGCCAACAACATCGGAGCCATGGGCGCAAAATCGAGAATACCGGTCTTGCGGGATTTTTCCTTGGTCGTAAACTTCCCTTCCTGAACCAGACAAAGCGGCAACACGCCCAGCAAAATCACAATCGCGCCAGCAATGAACGGCGTCCATCCCTGTATGCCGATCCAGCTTATTATGGCGGGGCCAGCGCCAAAACTGGCCGACAGAACGCTGCTGTAGATTGCGACCACTTTCCCGCGATGGGCGCTGCCCGCAAACTTGACGATCCACATTTCGCTCAACACGAACAACGTGGAAATCGACATGCCCTGAAGTATGCGCAGGATAAACCAGGATTCCAGAGTATCGAAAATCTTGTAACTGATCAGCAGGACACTGGTGGCCAGGGCCGCCGCAATGGCGACATTTCGCGATCCGAATTTTCTGGCCACAATCGGAATCACCGGCGAGAACAGCAGAATTCCGATCGGCATCATTGCTGAATTGATACCGATCATCCTGGCCGAAACCCCTCTTGATTCCAGGATCAGCGACAACAGCGGATAAGTCATGCCGAATGCCAGACCGAACACGCTGATGGCCGCGCAGGCTGCAACCAGATTGCGGAGATTCATGGACGATACCATTTATGAATCGCCCGCCTGACGAATCCCGAAACCAGGCGACCAGCGCCCTTCCGTAACCCGGTCATTACCGCCCGGGTCCTGGTGTGTAACCACCCTGGCAAATCCCCTGTCGGTCATTTTCATCCTCACTTGCGCGGCCTGTTGATAGCCGTGTTCCAGTATCAGCCAGCCCCGCGATTCAAGGAATCCGGGAGCGGCTTCAATAATCCCGCTTAGCGCGGCGAACCCCTGGTCCCTTGCGACCAATGCGCCGGCCGGTTCAAAACGCAGGTCGCCCTGGGTCAGGTGAATATCATCAGGCGCGATGTAAGGCGGATTGGAGCAGATCAGATCAAACCGGCCCTCTTCGATACTATCGAACCAGTCGCTTTTTATCCACCGAATATTTTTCAATCCGAGATTCTCCTGATTGATTTTCGCGATCTCGAGCGAAGGCTGGCCGACATCGGTTGCGACGATCCTGGCATCAGGTAATTCCGAAGCCAGAGCCAGAGCCACCGCGCCGCTGCCCGTGCCCGGTTCCAGGATTTTCGGTTTATTGATCCCGGCTACGGCGGACAAGGCTCTTTCAACCAGCAGCTCCGTTTCATGTCTGGGAATCAAAACCCTCTCATCCACCTTCAGATCCAGCGACCAGAATTCGCGGGAATGCGTAATGTATGCCACCGGGGCTCCCCTCTTCCGCATCCGGACCCGTGATTTGAATGCCCTTTCCTCATCCCCGGACAGTGGCCGGTCGCCGTTCGCGATCAGGGACGCCAGATCCATATCGAGCAGATGACACAGGATGATCCTGGCGTCCCGGTCACCGCTCTCGAACGGGGACAACTGTCGACCAGACCAGCGCAGCAACTCATCGACCGTCATTGTGCCAGAGCGTATGATGACAGATCGGTTCTCAGGCCTGGTTCAAATCCGCCAGAAGGTGTGCCTGATGCGCGGAGATTAACGGCACGATAATCGGATCAATACGCCCCTTGAGCGCTTCATCCAGCTTGTACAATGTCAGATTGATGCGATGGTCGGTGACTCTCCCCTGCGGAAAATTATAGGTCCGGACACGTTCAGACCGATCCCCGCTGCCCACCAGTGACTTGCGGGTACTGGCCTGTTCACGCTGCCGCTGTTGAATCTCCGCTTCCAGCAAGCGCGATTTCAACACGGCCATCGCGCGCGCGCGATTCTTGTGCTGGGACCGTTCATCCTGGCATTCGACCACAACCCCGGTCGGCAGATGGGTGATGCGTATGGCGGAATCGGTTTTGTTGACATGCTGCCCGCCCGCCCCCGAAGCCCTGAATGTATCGACGCGGACATCCGATGGATCAATCTCGATCTCATCCATCTCATCCGCTTCCGGCATGACCGCCACCGTACACGCGGAAGTATGGATACGTCCCTGGGACTCGGTTTCCGGCACACGCTGCACCCGGTGGGCGCCCGACTCGAATTTCAGTCTGGAATAAGCGCCCGCCCCCTCTATTCTGGCAATGATTTCCTTATATCCCCCGTGTTCCCCTTCGCTGCTGCTGATCACCTCCACTTTCCACTGGCGGCTTTCCGCATAGTTATAATACATTTTGAAAAGGTCGCCGGCGAACAGCGCGGCCTCATCGCCGCCGGTCCCCGCCCTGATCTCAAGAAAAACATTCCTGGAATCATTCGGGTTCCGGGTCAACAAAAGCTGTTGCAGGGTATTTTCACAGTCCTCCATGGATTGCTCCAGGCCAGGCAATTCCTCTCTCGCCATGTCCCGTATCAGACTGTCCGGATCTTCCATCATGGCCCGGGTTTCAGCCATCTCATCATCCAGCTTCCGCCAGGTCTCAAAGGCTCCGACAACCGGCAATATTTCCGACAATTCAATCGACAGTTTGCGAAACCGGCCCTGGTCGGAAATAATTTCGGGGTCAGACAGCAGCACATTGATCTCTTCATGACGATCAACAACCTGAAGCAATTTTTGTTTGGTGGAAGGATACATTGCGGGAGAAGCAACCGGAAAACGGTTACAGATTGAACAGCTTCCTGGCGGCTGCAATCACATTCGCGTCCTCTTCGGCATCGGCCTGATTGATGATCTGGCTGGGATGATGAGCTACCTTGTTGATCAGATCCCGCGCAAGCTGCTCGACCACCCTGGCCGGATCGGTCCCGTTTTCCAGCCTTTTGAGCGCGCGCGCGAGTTCAGCCCGCCTCAAATCGTCAAGCCCTTCCCTGAAAGAGACAATGGCTGGAACCGAATCCAGAGAACGCATCCAGCGCATGAATTTGACGACCTGGAAGTCGATAATATTTTCGGCCCTTGAAGAAGCCTGCAAACGCATCGTCCGATTCTCATCGACAATTGACCTCAGGTCATCCACAGTATACAGGTACGCGTCCTTCAATTGGGCTACCTCGGCCTCGACATCCCGTGGCACAGCCAGGTCAAGAATGAACATCGGAGCGCGTTTCCTTTTCTTAAGCGCGGCTTCGATCGCGCCTTTCCCGAGAATCGGCAATGTGCTGGCAGTGGAAGTCACCACGATATCCGCTTCCGGCAACCGGGCTGGAATTTGCGCCAGGGAGACCGCCTCACTGCCCACTTCCCGGACCAGGGTCTGCGCTCTTTTTATCGAGCGGTTGGCAATAATGATATGCTGGACGCGATTCTGTTTCAGATGGCGGGCGACCAGTTCAATCATTTCTCCGGCGCCGATCAACAGCGCCGTTTGATCCTCCAGCCGGGTAAATACCCGTTTCGCCAGACTGACTCCCGAATACGCCACGGAAACCGCGTTTGCGCCAATATCGGTATCGGTTCTGACCTGTTTGGCCACACTGAAAGTATGCTGGAACAGTCGATTCAGAATCTTGCCCGTGGCCCCCACCCTGACGGCCACCTGAAACGCGTCTTTCATCTGACCCAGAATCTGGGGTTCACCCAGCACCATCGAATCCAGGCCGGACGCCACCCTGAAGGCATGCTTGACGGCCTCCTCATTCGGGAACTGATAGATGATCTCTTTCAGGACCGGAGTCTCAAGCCCGCTGTAGTCAGATAACCAGGCCAGAATCTCCCCATGATCATCCCGTTCCTGCCGACAGTAGATTTCGGTACGGTTACAGGTGGACAATATGGTGGCTTCGCTGGCGCCCACTTTCCCGGTCAGTTCAGTGAGCGCCTGCTGGATCAGGTCCGAACTGAAAGCGGCCTTCTCCCGTAATTCGACAGGGGCCGTATTGTGATTCAAGCCTAATGCCAGCAGATGCATGGTTCAGATTGAGCGAAAGAGGTAAGTTTTGTAAGATTCCGGCAAAATCAGGACATAAAAACGGTTGCAAATGAATCGGCACAGTCGCATATTATAATGTGGTTCGATAAATAAATCCTTAAGCGGACCCGTATGCGAATTACTGACAGACCAAACCCTTGATCTTGCGATCCATCAGATATTAATGGTGCCTCATACTCCAGCGCCTCTTTCAATCAGAACATTCAGGAACGTAATCCTTGCCGGACTGTTTGTAACGCTTTGGGGATGCCAGACCAGTCCGGAAGTCATACAGGAAGGCGAAATCGCAGTAATCGAACGCTCTGTCAACGAGAATACACCCCTGCCTGAGCCAGCTACCGGCCAGCAGAGCCAGTCCCCGGAGCTATTACCGCCTGATACGGAACTGTTCCATGACGTGATCACGGCATTCATCGCGGCGCAACGAAGCCAGCCTGAAACCGCGCTTGAACATATCTCCCGGGCCGCTTTGCAATCCGGCAACCGCCGCCTGCTCAGAGAATCCATCCGCATGGCCGTCAACAACCAGGAGTTCGGGCAGGCGATTGACCTTGCCCGGTTACTGGAGCCATTCGAACCGGATGATTATCTGACCGCCATCCTGGTGGCCAGGGCGCATTTCCGGCTGGGTGAAACGGGGCCGGGTCTTGACCTGCTAGCCGACCTGATAGAGAAATGTGGCCGGGATCATGGTTACATTTTCCAGACTATCGCTGAATCGCTCGCCGCCACCAAAAATCCCGATTTGTCCGTGCCGTTGCGCGAGGCGCTCGAATCCCGACCTGACAACGCGGCATTGCAACTGACGGCCGCTCTTGTCGCCGCAAGACTGAATCAGCCGAAGCGGTATGTCGAACAACTGGACCGGGTTCTGGCTCTTGAGCCTGACTGGGAATTCCCCGCGACCCTGCTTCTGGTGCAACTGCGCTATAGCAACAGCGATCACTCCGTTGGAGAAGATCAGAACGGGACAGGCCGGTCGGTCAGCCAGTTTGCGATGGAGCGCCTGGAAGCCTGGCCCGAACACCTTCGTTTTCGCTTGCAGTTTGCGCGCCACCTGATCGAAAACGGCGACATCGAACCAGCGCTTGGGCAGTTGAATACCGCTCTGGACATGAACCCCGATACCCTGGAGGCGCTGTTTGCGATCGGGGCCATTTATTTTGAGCAGGGCGACCTGATCCAGTCACGGGATTATTTCGTCCGATACCTGCGGCTGGACCCGGATAATGATCAAGCCCGAATCTACCTTTCTGACATCGAGTACAGACAAGGCGATTATGCAGCCGCATCGAACTACCTGTACGGCGTTGTCTCGAGTCAATATTATCTGGACGCGCAGATCAGACTGGCGAACATTCTGGCGAAACGATATGAAGTCGATACGGGGATCCGGCACTTGCGGCAAATTGACGCGGCCTCCGATGAAGGCCAGATTCGCCTGATATTGCAACAAGATCTGTTGTTCCGGGAATATGACCGCTATGCTGAAGCGAAACAGGTACTGGATGAGGGATTGGAACAGTTCCCGGATCAACCTGATCTGCTCTACAACCGTGGCCTGGTAACCGCCAAAATGAACCGGCTTGACCTGCACGAGCGGGATATGCGCAAGTTGATTGAGATCGAACCGGACAACGCCCATGCCTATAACGCTTTTGGTTATGTCCTGGCCGACAAGACCGACCGGCTTGAAGAAGCGATGGCCCTGATCAAAAAAGCCAATGCCCTGTTGCCGGACAACCCGTTCATTCTCGACAGCATGGGCTGGGTTCATTTCCGGCTGGGCAACACCAGCAAGGCCATCGAATATCTGATGCTCGCTCTGGACGCGCGTCAGGACGCGGAAATCGCCGCGCATCTGGGTGAAGTATTGTGGGTCACCGGAAGCCGGGAGGAAGCTCGTAAAATCTGGGAAAAAGGAATCGAATGGGATCCCGGAAACGGAATTCTGAGACAAACCATTGAACGCCTCTCCCAGTAACACAACCCGCCCCGGAATATTCGCACTCATTTTGATTGCCATGCTGTCCGGCTGCGCCACAATGCCGGAGCCGGAATCGGTGTCCGAAGACCAGCGCCTGCGACTCTGGGGGCAGCATCAGTCAATCCACGCCCGAATATCGAGTTGGTCATTAAAGGGCAAGATAGGAGTCAGTACCGGCTCCAAAGGAGGTTCCGTGACATTAAACTGGCTGTATGCGCCCACTGAACAGAACATCGAGCTATACGGCCCGTTCGGTGGCGGCCGTATCCTGATTGAATCGTCCCCGACTTCCGCCGTGTTAAGAGATGTCAAGGGAAAAGTGATCCACGGCGAATCCGCCGAACAGGTCCTGTATGAGCGGTTGGGCTGGCACATCCCTTTCGATGAAATGGCGATGTGGTCCCGCGGGCTGCCGGGGGAGGACGCGAGCGACCTGAAAATCAACTCGTCCGGGCGCTTGATGAGTTTCAATCAGGGCATCTGGCATGTCGAATACACGCAATACCAATCCATCCTGAAATTCTCGCTGCCGCATAAATTCACGCTTACCTCACTGCCAGGGGAACTTGAGGTTTTTGACGAGGACGGGAATTATCTGGGCGATGAATTACGGGTCCGGATCGTTCTGAAAAGCTGGCGTGATATCCAGCCGGTGCAATCGTGACGCCTGAAAAATTTCCCGATTCCCTGATCTTGCGGTCACCCGCGAAAATCAACCTGTTCCTGCATGTGACCGGGAAACGCGCCGACGGTTACCATGAGCTGGAAACCGTTTTCCAGTTCCTTGATTTTCATGATGTATTGAGATTTGAATTAACCGGTGAACCGGGAATCGTCCGCATTGACGATCACCCTTATGACCTGCCCCGATCCGACCTGATCATCCGCGCGGCGGAACTGCTGGCTTCGAACCGGGGGTTGCAAAATCCGGCCGGGGTCCGAATCACCCTGACCAAGGCCATACCCCCCGGTTCAGGCATGGGGGGAGGCAGCTCCAACGCCGCAACCACACTGCTCGCGTTGAACAGGCTGTGGGGACTGAGTCTGACGCGGCCTGAACTGCTGGCGTTGGCGAAACAACTGGGCGCCGACGTGCCGGTCTTCGTTTACGGACAGTCATGCTGGGCCACCGGAATCGGGAATGAGTTTGAACGATTCGACCCTGAACCACATTGGTACTGTATTTGTATTCCTGAAGTAGCCGCCTCCACCCAGGCCGTTTTTCAGCGCCCCGACCTTTGCCGCGACCACCCGCCTGTTTCAAAGCTCGATTTTCATCAGGGCCGAGTCTGTAATGATCTGGAAACCGTATCCAGAAGCCTGTATCCCGAAATAGAGGAAGCTTTTGCAATACTCAATCAGCACGGCAGGGCCAGAATGAACGGCAGCGGCGCTTCAGTTTTCCTGCAATGCGAATCCGAAGTGACCGCAAGACGAATCCGGGAGCGGCTACCCGCCCATCTCCACGGCGTGGTGGCCCGCGGCCTGAACGACATCCGCGATCACTGAATGGCTCAGAATTTTTCCCCCAGCTTCTGTCTAGCGGCGTACAACGCGATGAAGTCATAGACGATGGTGGCGCCGAGCAACGAAGTGACCTCCGCGTGGTCGTAAGGCGGAGAAACCTCCACCAGATCCATTCCCACCAGGTTAATGCCTCTCAGATTACGAAGAATCTGTAACGCCTGGGCTGAACTCAATCCCCCACAAACCGGTGTGCCCGTGCCCGGAGCAAAGGCCGGATCCACACAATCAATATCAAAAGTCAGGTAGGTTTTCCGGTTCTTCAGGATTTTCCGGATCTGCCGGACCAGGGCTTCAACGCCATGGGTGTGAATCCAGCCGGCATCAAAAATATTGAAGCCAAGAGGCGCGTCGTTGGTCGTTCGTATGCCCACCTGAGCGGATTCTTCGGGGATGACCAGTCCTTCCTTTACGGCGTGGAAGAACATCGTGCCATGATCAATCCGTCCCTCTTCATCCTCCCAGGTATCCGTATGGGCATCAAAATGCAATAACGATACCGGGCCATGTTTCTTGACGTGGGCGCGCAGTATCGGCAGCGTAATGAAATGATCGCCGCCCAGGGTCAACGCCGCCGTACCGGTCTCCAGAATCGATTCGATATGAGCCTGAATCTGGTCAGGAACGGCTTCAGGACGTCCGTGGTCAAACAGGCAGTCCCCATAATCCGCAATTTTCAGCAACTCCATCGCATCGAATTCCCAGGGCCAGTTCCGTTGCCAGGCGATTTCCACAGAAGCCGCCCGAATCCCCCGCGGCCCGAACCGTGTACCGGGACGACTGGTCGTCGCAGTATCGAACGGAACTCCCGTTATCGCAAGTTCCGCCTCGCGAAGGTCTTTCGAATACTTGCGTCGGGCAAAGCTCAAGGCTCCGGAATAAGTGGGTTCCGGGTTGACCCCACTCAGGGAATCAGCGGTAAGCGCGTGGTCGATTTGATTTACCATCTTGTCTGTAACCGGTAAATTGGGGCTGGGAGTTTATCAAGGTGAATTGGTCAAATCGAGTCCTGTCTTTTGATTTTTTCGCTTATTGTCAGATTCCGATTGACAGTAACCGATCTGGCAATCAAAATACGGCGCTTTTTCAAGAGGAACCCGGTTATAATCGCATCCACTGGAAATGTATCCGCATCCTCGAATCTGAATGCTCAACGATTAACTGAAATTGGGGTGTAGCCAAGTGGCCCAAGGCACCAGGTTTTGATCCTGGCATTCGGAGGTTCGAATCCTCCCACCCCAGCCAGAACAGTAAAAATCAGAAAACAAACATGGTATCCCCCGAAAATCTGTCGCTTTTCACCGGCAATGCCAATCCCGGCCTCGCGACCGAGATTGCCCAGACCCTCGGCGTACCCCTCGGCAAGGTCATGGTCGGTCGATTCAGCGATGGGGAAATCAATGTCGAGGTAATGGAGAATGTCCGCGGCCGGGATGTGTTCATCGTTCAATCGACCTGTGCGCCAAGCAATGATAATTTGATGGAACTGCTGGTGATGATGGATGCGCTCAAGCGCTCTTCCGCTGGCAGGATTACCGCGGTGATCCCCTATTTCGGCTATGCCCGGCAGGACCGCAGGCCGCGCACTGCCCGGGTCGCCATTTCCGCCAAGCTGGTGGCTGAAATGATCGGCGTCGCCGGAGCGGACCGGGTACTGACCATGGACCTGCACGCGGACCAGATTCAGGGCTATTTCGACATTCCCACAGACAATATTTACGGTTCGCCGGTTTTGATGAGCGAACTGTGGCGCAAGCAACTACCCAATCCGGTGATTGTCTCTCCGGATGTCGGGGGCGTAGTACGCGCCCGGGCCATGGCCAAGCAACTTGAAACCGGGCTCGCCATTATTGACAAACGGCGGCCCAAGGCTAACGAAGCCAAGATCATGCATATCATCGGGGATGTGGCAGACCATTCCTGCATTCTGATAGATGACATGGTCGATACCGCGAATACCCTTTGTGAGGCGGCCCGCGCATTGAAGGAACACGGAGCGACCAAGGTGCTCGCGAGTTGTACCCATCCGGTGTTGTCGGGTGAGGCGATTGACCGGATCCAGGATTCGGAAATCAACGAACTGTTAGTAACCAATTCGATACCGCTGAGCGAACAGGCGCGGGATTGCGCAAAAATCACTCAACTGAGTGTGGCCGAACTACTGGCCGAGTCGATTCGCCGCATTGCCACGGGTGACTCGATCAGCAACCTGTTTATAGATTAATCAACTGAAAAGAGTAGAAAATGGCAGATCAATTTGAACTTACCGCAAGACTTCGCGCACGCTCCGGCACCAATCTGGTACGGCGGCTGCGTCGCGAAGGGGACGTCCCGGCGGTACTTTATGGCGGCGGAAAGCCCAACCTCAGCATCGCGGTCAACCACGATGTGCTGTACCACAGCCTGGAAAAGGAAGAGTTTCACTCTGCCGTTATCATCATCAATACGGATGGCAAGAAAGAACAGGCGATCCTTCGTGATGTGCAACGCCATCCTCACAAGATCAATGTCCTGCATGCGGATTTCCAGCGCGTTGACGAAAACAAGACGCTGACCATGTCACTGCCCATTCACTTTATCGGTGAAGAAGAGTGCGTGGGCGTCAAAACCGGCGGCGTAATCAGTCACCTGATGAACGACGTTGAAGTTTCATGCCTGCCGAAGGATTTACCCGGAAGCATTGAATTGGACCTGACCCACCTGGGTCTGAACGAATCGCTGCACCTTTCGGATATCGAACTGCCGGAAGGGGTCCATATTACGACCTTGATGCACGACGAAAGCCACGAGCACGACCATGCGGTGGTTTCCGTGGTAACGCGGCGGGTTGGCATCGAACCGACCGAAGAGGACACGGCTGTTGAAGTCACGGCAGATGACACGGAAAACATCGCTGAAACCTAGAACGGGCAGTCCTGTAATCCTGTCCGGTTCCGAGTAAATGTGAAACCCGCTGAAATAGCCCTGGTAGCCGGGCTGGGAAATCCGGGGCAGCAGTACGCCGCGACCCGGCATAATGCCGGGTTCTGGTTCATGGAACGTCTGCAGTCCGGATACCGGATCACCCCTTCGGCGGAAAGGAAATTCAAGGCGAAAACAGGCCAGTTCAGACATCAGGACAAGGTGATTCGCACGGTCACACCCTGCACATTCATGAACCTGAGTGGCGAGTCGATAGCGTCTATGGCGTCGTTTTATCGAATCCCGCCGAAACGGATTCTGGTCATCCACGATGAAGTCGATTTCGAACCGGGAGTGGCGCGGTTCAAAACAGGAGGCGGCCATGGCGGTCACAACGGCCTTCGCAGTATCATAGCCAGACTCGGTTGCGGCGACTTTCCGAGAATTCGTATCGGCATCGGTCATCCGGGTAATCATCGGGACGTATCGACTTTTGTACTGTCCAGGCCGCCGCTGAATGAAGTTCGCCGGATTGAAGATGCCATTGACCGGGCAATCGCAGTCATGCCGGACATTCTTTCCGGAAATTACCAGCAGGCAATGAATACGCTTCACCGGAATTCCACAGGCCCCGGACAATAACATGAGCATTCAATGCGGCATTGTGGGATTGCCGAATGTCGGCAAATCCACATTATTCAATGCGCTGACCGGTTCCAGTCAGGCCCAGACCGAAAATTACGCTTTTTGCACGATTGACCCCAATGTCGGCATCGTTGAGGTGCCCGATGCCAGACTGGATAAACTGGCGGAAATCATTCGACCCCTCAAGGTCATCCCGACCACCGTGGAATTTGTCGATATCGCCGGACTGGTGGCCGGCGCCTCACAAGGGGAGGGACTGGGCAACCGCTTTCTGGCTCATATTCGGGAAGTGGACGCTATCGTTCATGTCGTCCGCGCCTTTGAAGACGACAATATCGCCCACGTGTCAAACCGGGTGGATCCCGTATCCGATATCGAGACGATCAATACCGAACTGATATTGGCCGACATCCAGACCGCCGATAAGACCATTACGCGCGCTGAAAAAGCCGGGAAATCGGGTGACAAGGAACAAATCGCGTGGGCCGGGTTACTGAACACAGTTCGGACGCATCTGAATGGGGGCTCCAGGATCAGCTCAATGAACCTGCCCCCCGCAGCGCGGAAAACCCTGAAACCGTGCTGTTTCCTGACTGACAAACCCGTCCTTTACATCGCCAATGTCGAGGACACCGGTTATGACCGCAATCGGCGCCTGCCTGTCATCCAGCGGTTGGCGGAAAGTGAATCGGCGCAAGTGGTCGCGGTATCCGCTTCGCTGGAACAGGAACTGACCGAATTGGCCGAACAGGATATCGCGCCATTTCTCGAAGAAATGGGGTTGCGGGAACCCGGTCTGAATCGCGTCATTCGCTCCGCTTATTCGCTGTTGGGTTTGCAGACTTTCTTTACCGCCGGCCCGAAAGAAGCGCGGGCCTGGACCATCGCGGCAGGCGCCACCGCCGCACAGGCGGCAGGGACCATACACAGCGACTTCGAGCGGGGCTTTATTTGTGCGGAGACGGTCGCGTGGGACGACTATATCCGATATGATGGAGTACAAGGGGCGAAGGAAGCGGGTAGGCTCAGACTGGAGGGGAAAAACTATGTCGTCCAGGACGGCGATGTCATGCATTTTCGTTTTAACGTATGAGTCAGCTTGGTTACGAAAAACTCGAAGCTCTGCTGGATGAATATCTGGACCCGGTGCTTTCATCCCGCCGCACCTCTGAAGAACCGGTACGGGGCCTGCTCCCGCTTTCCCGGCATCATCAGGATTTCGCGCTGCACTGGACCGATGTGATCCGCAGATCCAACGCCGAAATGGCCTGGCAGTTCGTCAGTCGGGTTCCACTGGCGCTGAAATTGATGGATACCAAAGGAACGCGCCAATGGCTCCTGCATGCCATGGACATCTATGACCGGGAAGGCTTGTATCCGGGGAGCGCGGCATTCGAGAAAGTGGAATCCTTCGCCCGGGAGTTTCGACTGAGCCATGTCACCGTCACTCTGGAACAGGTGAGGGGAATTCTGGAGACCATTGTATGCGGCCTATCCGGGCGGACGCTCAAGATCAAGTCGGGCAACAGCGCCTTTACCGATACCGAGACACTCTACCTTCCGGCGGCAATCAACCGGTTCAGCCAGCGCGAAGAAAATTACCGGCTGTACAAAATCATGGCAGTCCACCTGTGGGCGCAAACCTGGTTCGGCACATTCCGGCGCCCGGCGCCGGACTCGCCCCATCCCGGCGCGATACTGAGCGAGTTTCCTGACAGCGGACGCGCCCTGAAACTGTTCAACATACTCGAATCCTGGCGGCTCAACGCATACATAGAACGGGAATTGCCGGGACTCGCCAGGGAAATGGGGCAACTGCACCCCGTAACCGCTCCGCAGGATGCCACATGGCAAAAAATCCTGGACAGGCTGGCGCAACCCGGCGCAACCGTGTATCAAACCCTGGAAGCAACCACTTTGCTCTATGACCTGCAGATGCCCTGGCCGGAACCGTTCATATACCAGGGCGAATTGAACCTCGATGCCGCGGAAATGACCAGCGAACAGCGCATGCAGGCGGACAAGGCCGAATTGCAGCTGAGCCTGCATGAATTGCTGGAATCCATTCTCAATGAGCGGGACCCCGATTCAGACCCGCTGCAGATTGAAGGCTCGCAGTTCGATGCGGAAGTCGACGAACAGGGCAACCCCCAGGTCACTCTGGATGGAGAACCGCTCAACGCGCCGCCGGACCTCGAAAATCTGTTGACCTCCCTGTTCCAGGATTTCGATGACATTCCGGATGACTGGCTAGTTCCGGCCGGGGACGGCAACTATGACGACCGCAACCAACCGGATAACCCGACCGAAGATGTCTGGAAAGGCACCTGGCATAAGGAAGGGGCGTTCCTGTACGACGAATGGGATTTCCGCCGGCAGTCCTATCGCAAAAACTGGTGTGTGCTTCGTGAAGTGAAAACCCATCCCCACTACGATGACTTCGCGGAAAGAACCCTGGAACGCTACATCCACCTGGTTGCCGACATCAGGAAACATTTTGAAGCCCTGCGCGGAGAAAATCGAATTCTCAAAGCGCAGTCCGCCGGAGACGACATCGACCTGGACGCATTGGTCACCGCGCACGCAGACAGGCTCACCGGGGTTGAAATGACGGATCGGGTATATGTCCGGATGAAAAAACAGGAAAGGGACCTGGCCGTCATATTCATGGTCGATATCAGCGGATCAACCAAGGGCTGGATCAACGACGCGGAAAGAGAAAGCCTGATCCTGCTTTGCCAGGCGCTCGAGATTCTGGGAGACCAGTACGCCATTTACGGATTTTCCGGGATGACCCGCAATCGCTGTGAAGTCTATAAAATCAAGACCTTCGAGCAAAGCTATGACCGGGACGTACGCGCCCGGATCAGCGGCTTACGACCTCAGGATTACACCCGGATGGGCGTCGTGATTCGCCATCTCACCCGCATCCTCAATGACGTGGAAGCGCGAACCCGGATTCTGATCACCTTATCGGATGGCAAGCCGGATGATTATGATGGATACCGGGGCGACTATGGCATCGAGGATACCCGTCAGGCGCTGCTTGAGGCGCGCCATGGCGGCATTCATCCCTTTTGCATCACCATTGACACCGAAGCCAGCGACTACCTGCCTCACATGTATGGCCACGCCAGTTTTACCGTAATTGACGAAGTCCGCAAACTCCCCCTCAAGGTAGCGGATATTTACCGGAAACTGACCACCTGATTTTTCCCGGATTAGTTTTGACATGGAACGGGCCGGATGCTATACAGTTTTCAATAAACTGATTAATCAGTCAAACCGGAGAGAATAATGTGTACTGTATGCGGATGTGGTGATACTGAAGGCCACTCTCACGACCATTCCCACGATCACCCCCACGGTCATAGCCATCATTACGGCCAGACAGAGTCCGGCGTAACGGTCGCCGGATTTTCCCAGGAAAGATTGATACAGATCGAGAGAAACATCCTGTCCAAAAATGACGGGCATGCCGCGTCAAACCGGGAGCGGCTCGCCGCGCATGACCTGACGGCGCTGAATCTCCTTTCCAGCCCCGGCGCCGGGAAAACCACGCTGCTGGTCGAGACCATTCGCGGGCTTGCGGCCCGATTGCCGGTCGGAGTCATTGAAGGCGATCAGGAAACCTCGAACGACGCCGACCGCATCCTGCAATCGGGCGCCAGCGCGATCCAGATCAATACCGGGAAAGGCTGTCATCTGGATGCCCACATGATCGGGCATGCGCTGGGTGACCTGAATGTGGCGCCGGGAGGGGTCGTGTTTATCGAGAATGTGGGCAATCTGGTCTGCCCGGCGATGTTTGATCTCGGAGAACACGCCAGGGTCGTCATTCTGTCAGTGACAGAGGGCGAAGACAAGCCGATCAAATACCCGGATATGTTCGCGGCTGCGGATCTGCTGCTGATTTCCAAGACCGACCTGCTGCCCTATCTTGATTTCAGCGTCGCACAGGCGATTGAATACGCGAGGCGGGTCAATCCGGATGTTGATACGATTGAAGTTTCCGCGAAACAGGGCGTCGGCATGGATTCCTGGGTTGACTGGATCATGGATCAATGCGCACAGACACAGCCCCGGGCTGGAAAAGATGCTCCCTACTCTATCCTGAAAACCACCTGACAAGACCCGATTGCGATGAAAACGACCAACAAACTGACTCTGGAAGACGCCAGACTCATTATTGCAGCATGCCACCAAAAAGCGCTGGAAATCGGTGTCGATATGGATATCGCCGTCACCGACGATGGCGGTCATCTGATCGCATTTGAGCGCATGGACAATGCCCGGGTAACCAGCATCGAAATCGCGATCAGCAAGGCATTCACCGCGGCGGCGGCCCGAAAATCGACGCGCGATTACGGCAAGGTCAGTGGTCCGGGGCAACCCGCCTTCGGCATCAACACCAGCCACCAGGGACGTTTCATGATCGTCGCAGGTGGTCTGCCGATCTTCGCGGGAGACGACATCGTAGGCGGAGTCGGTTGCAGTTCAGGCACCCCCGACCAGGATGAAATCGTAGCCCAGGCCGGTATCGACCGATTCTGCGAATCAATCCGGTAGATCCAATGGTGGATTGAGTCTGTAACCGTTATCGTAGAGCCTGCCCTAACACGATACCGGGCGGGCACAGTGACCCGCCCCTACAATGATATTACGCGCGGGAAATCGCCGGACGATTCGCAAACAGTTGCTCGAGTGCGCCGAAAACCCGGTTGTCGAGTGTTCCGGTCAGGTCGAGTGTAATGGATTCGCTGAAAAATTCATCCAGACCTAAGGCGGTACTGATTGATTTCAATTCGATCTGGCCGGAGCGCTCAATCCGGCTTGCCACCTGTTTCAGGTGGCGTTCGAGATAGAATGGATCATTATGATTACTGGTCGCGCTTTCCATCGGTGCGCCATCAGAGATCATGACCAGACACTTTCTACTTTCTATCCGACTATGCAGACGGCGCTCTGCCCATTGCAACGCCTCCCCGTCCAGCCCCTCCTTGAAGTGAACCGGATTCATCAATGATGAGATCGAATAGCGGCAACGCCGCCAACTGGTTTCAGCATCCTTGTAAACAATATGCAAGCGGTCATTCAGCCGACCCGGATATTCAGGAGAACCGGATTTACGCCATTGCTGGATGGATTCGCCGCCAGCCCAGCCTGCGGTGGTGAACCCCAGTATTTCTACGGACACTCCGGCAAGCTCCAGTGCCCGGCAGTAGACATCCACCAGAATAGCGACTGCCTGAAATCGCTGTCGTTTCATTGACCCGGAGTTGTCAATCAGGAAACTGACCACGGTATCGCAACGTGGCATCCGTCTCTCCTGCTTGAAAACCCGGTAATAACCAGGCTTGGATACCAGCTGACTGAGTCTGCGACCGTCCAGATAACCTTCTTCTTCACCATCCTGCCAGCCCGACCGGGACGGTATGGCAAACAGGCTCTGCAAGCGCAGGGCCAGCCGCGATATATTGACTGTCTGCGCCTTGATCATCCGGTCCAGTTCGCTACGCAGTTGTTTGCGCTGTTCGAGTCGATAGAGCTCCTTCGCCATCACCATCCGGTCAAAATCCGTGCAAAAAACATGGTATTGGTCTTCCTGTTCCGCCTCTTCCGTCATTCGGTCGCTGGCGCCGATTTCTGATTCCACATAGCGGTCATCGGCTTCATCAACCGGCGGCAACAGGGTTCTGTCCCTGAGCGCGGCCAGATGCCTGTCAATCAGGTCACCGCCAACAGAACATGCGATTTCATGCACCGCCTGTGCGATATTCAGTGCGTAACGCGCATATTCGCGCTGATTGCCAATCTGTTTCTTCAGCATCACCAGATCATCGCCAATCACCGGAGCGAGCCTGAATCGCACCGACTCGATCAACCCTTCAACCTCCCCATCCTGAACCCGGTTGGTCAGTCGACAACGGACGATCCAGGCCAGACTGTAAATCAGCAGCCCCAGTTCGTTTTCAACCAGCCCGTTGCCTCGGCTTTGGCGGCACCATTGATCGAACGCCTCCTCCACATTACGCCGGATACCGACCAGGCTTCTCCCCGGTAACGCCTCACATCGCAGCTGCTCCAGAATATCGAATGCGAGTCTGGCAACCGGCTCCGGCGGCGCCAATGAGCGGTGCAGGGATAAATCACTGTGGATCAATCGAAGCGCGAGGCAGTCCGCTACTCCACGATTGCGCGAGAAGGAATCCTTGAGCGCATCAGCCAACAGGTGGGGCACATGGAACGACCAGGCACGACCCTTCAGGAAAAGAGTCTGTCTCTTGTACTGTGCCTCAGGGGTTGCCGATAACGCTCGGATAGAAGCGGCGCAATGGCGTTCAATCAGTCGGCGCCGTACTTCTTCTGCCATTAGCTTACAGGCCGGGCATTATTCTGGATATTCCGATTGCGTGATCGCATATTCCAGGTCTTCACCAAAAGCGCGCTGGTAGTATTCCGCAATAATCGAATACTCGGCTTGATCGCACTTGTTCAGGAATGACAGCAGAAACGCCTTGCCAATATCGCCGAATATCTCGATGTTTTCTGCCCAGGTAATCACAGTCCGTGGAGACATTACAGTGGAAATATCTCCGGCAGAGAAGCCGTTGCGAGTCAGCCCCGCCAACCCGACCATCGCCCTCACGGTTTCAATCCGGTCGGAAAAAGTCGGTACTTGGGCCAACACAATATCCACTTCTTCCTGCACGGAGAGATAATTCAGGGTGGTCACGATATTCCAGCGGTCTATCTGTGCCTGATTCAATACCTGAGTGCCATGATACAACCCGTTCAGATTGCCGAGGCCGACTGTATTGGAGGTGGCGAACAGTCTGAACCCGGGATGGGGACGGATCACTCTGTTTTGATCCAGCAATGTGAATTTCCCGTCTCGCTCTAAAATACGATGAATCACAAACATCACGTCCGGGCGACCGGCGTCAAACTCGTCGAAAACCAGAGCCACCGGGCGTTGCAGGGACCAGGGCACAATCCCTTCCTGGAACTCGGTAATCTGCTTGCCCTGTCTGATTACAATAGCATCCCGACCGACCAGATCCAGCCGACTGATATGTCCATCCAGATTGACCCGGACACAGGGCCAGTTCAGCCGGGCGGCAACTTGCTCGATGTGGGTTGACTTGCCGGTCCCGTGGTAACCCTGCACCAGTACCCGACGATTTTTCGAGAATCCGGCCAACAGCGCCAGCGTAACATCATGATTGAAACAATAACTGGAATCAACCTCAGGCACATGTTCATCGCGCTGGCTGAAACCAGGGACTTCAAGGTCGGTATCCAGTCCGAACGCGGCTCTTGCGGAAATCATGCAATCCGGGGTTTGCTCAAGGTAATTCGGTTCTGACATAAAAGCCGGTATCTCCTGACGGTATTTTCTGAAAATTTTTTGGAATTGAAGATTCTAACGACTTTTATAAAGTTCATGCAGACTAAATACGCGTTAAAATTCACCAACCGCAATTTTATGATGATCCGCTCCTGTTTTTCTGACTTTCACGACCCATGCCTGACTACCATCCGATAATCGGCGTTTTGATCAACAACCTTGGCACGCCAGCATCCCCGCGGACAAGCGATGTGCGGGCATTCCTGAAAGAGTTCCTGAGCGACCCCAGGGTGGTCCGGCTGCCCCGGCCGATCTGGTGGTTCATACTGAATGTCATCATATTGAATACCCGCCCGAAACGGTCCGCCAAGGCTTATCAGGAAATCTGGACCGATCAGGGCTCACCACTGCTCGCCATCAGTCAAAGCCAGGTCGAGCGGCTCCAATCCTGGGCGCAGTCCGGTTTCCCGGATATCAGGATCGAACTCGGAATGCGTTATGGTGAACCGTCAATTGAACAAGGCTTGAACAGGCTGCGCCAGGCTGGCGCCGCGCGGTATCTAATCATACCGATGTATCCGCAATATTCCACAACCACCACCGCCTCGACGAAAGACGAAGCGCTGCGGGTATTTGAATCCTGGCCATCCACCCCGGAGTTCCGGTTTGTCTGCCACTATTTTGATGAACCGGAATACATCGAGGCGTTGAGCCGGTCAGTCAAGGAACACTGGCGGGAAAACGGCCAGTCAAACAAGCTGCTGATGTCCTTTCATGGCATACCGGAACAGTATTCACAACAGGGCGACCCATACAGGGAGCAATGCGAATCCACCGCGAGACTGCTGTCTTCAAGCCTGAATCTCGACCCGGACCAGTGGCGACTTTCCTTCCAATCCAGGCTGGGCCCGAAAAAATGGCTGCAACCCTATACCGATCATACATTACAGGAGTTGGCCCGACAGGGTATAGAATCAGTCGATGTGATCTGCCCCGGATTCAGTGTGGATTGCCTGGAGACACTGGAGGAAATCGCAATCCAGAACAAACAACTGTTTCTCGATGCGGGCGGCAGGGTCTATAATTACATCTCGTGCCTGAATGACCAGCCACAGCATATTGAAATGATCAGCCACCTGATCAGGAATTATAATCAATGAAGGCGCTTTTAATCATCGCCCACGGCAGCAGAAATGTTGAATCAATCCGGGAAATCCAGGATTTGACCAGCCGTTTGAAGAATGCGGCGGATGATTTCGACCTGGTTGAATGTGCCTTCCTGGAAATGGCGGAACCGGATATTGCCGCCGGCTTGTCCGGACTGATCGAAAAGGGTTCAACGGAAATCGTGATACTCCCCTACTTCCTGGCTAAGGGCAATCATGTCATCCGGGATGTGCCGGATGAAATCTCAAGCGTGCAGCGCCGGTATCCCTATATTGAAATCCGGCTGCTTCCCCACATCGGAAAATCGACCGGCATGGAAAATCTGATCATCGACCACGTCAAAAACAGGTGACCCATTCCGGGGGGAAGCGCTGATACTCCATCCAGCGCAAATCCAGTTTGTCTGTTGTCTTGCATTGGAGAAAATGCTCCACTATAGTTCCCGTGCCTCAACTTCACAGTCACACCAATATCCATGAAATTTCAGCTTGCATACAACCTGGAACGTAACGACAACACGCTGTCGGTCAGCGATGTGATGCGCCATACACTGGAAATCATACAGATGGCGGACCGCGGCGGTTTTCATATTGTCTGGGCGGCGGAGCACCACGCGATTGAAATGAACATGGCGCCCAATCCGTTCCAGATACTGACCTGGTGGGCAAGCCATACCAATGATATCCGACTCGGCACCGCGGTCGCGGTGGCGGCATACTGGAATCCGATCCGGCTGGCGGGTGAGGCCGCTTTTCTGGATGTAGTCAGTGGTGGCCGTCTCGAGTTCGGAATCGGTTCTGGAGCGTATCAACGTGAATTTGACCGGATGCAGCCCGGCCTGAAGCAACAGGACGCCTGGCGTTATATGCAGGAAATGCTCCCCGTGGTCAAGGCGCTGTGGCAGGGCGATTATGCTCACGATGGGGAATTCTGGTCATTTCCAGCCACCACCTCAGTGCCGAAACCCCTGCAAAAACCGCATCCGCCCATCTGGGTCGCCGCGCGATCACCGATCACGTTTGATTATGCGGTAAAAAACAACTGTAACATCCTGTGCTGGCCGATGGCCCGCTCTTTCGACGAAGAACAACTCTATAAAGCTCGAATGGAAGAATCCATCACCAAACATCCGGGGTGCAGGCGTCCCGTCTTTGCAATGATGCGCCATGCCGCGTTGTATGAGAACGATACGGAACGAGATTCAGCGATCCAGTCACTGCAAACCAATATGGGACTGTTTGAAAACCTGTACCGGAATCTGGGTGATGTCGTAAATGGATTCCCCCGGCAAATCCCTCTGGAGGATCTGGTCGAACGTGAACAGTATTACCCGAATGTACTGGAAGAGAATCTGATGTTCGGGTCTCCAGACCGGGTAATCGAAAAACTGAAACGCCTGGAAGAACTGGGAGTGGATGAATTCGTCTATTACGCGAGCATGGGCCAGAGTCAGGCGGAACAGAAAAAATCCCTGCAACTGTTCTGCGATGAAGTCATACCCGCGTTCAGTTGACCGGCTTCGGTAACCAATGAAAAAATTATCGGGCGGTCAGGCCGCGGTGGAGTCATTGCGGACAGAAAAGACAAAACATGTTTTTGGCCTGATCGGTTCGGCGGCGATGGAGATGTTCGATGCGCTTTACGATGCCGGGGATATTGATTTCATCGGGGTACACGACGAACGGACAGGAACGCACATGGCCGATGGCTATGCCCGGGCTTCGGCGCAACCGGGAGTGATCCTGGCCGGTCAGAATGGTCCGGGAGCAACCAATCTGGTAACCGGGCTGGCCCAGGCAAAAGCCGCTTTCTCTCCGGTCGTTTCAATCGCCGGCTCGCTTTCTCTGGAACATGTTTACCGGGACGCGTTCCAGGAGGTGGATCAACAATCGCTGTTTACCCCGGTCACGAAAAAAACCTGGACCGTCACGCATGCCAAACGGATTCCAGAAATGTTCCGTGAAGCGTTTCGAGTGGCGCTGACACCGCGATGCGGTCCGGTACAACTTAACCTGCCGAGGGATGTGCTGGCCGACATCGCTGAATTCCCCCCGTTTCAATCGCCTCAGGGTTATCGAACACACAGCGTCCCGGGCGGATCGGATGAGGCAATCAAACGGGCGGCGGAAATGCTCGCCGCCGCAGAAAAACCGGTGATCGCCACTGGCGGCGGCATCAAGAATACGGATGGATTCGAAGATGTCCTGGCCCTGGCGGAAGCGCTGAATGCGCCGGTTACGACCTCCCCCGGCCACGGTGACGCGATTCCGTTTGATCATCCGCTAAACGCGGGACAAACGGGACCGCGAGGAAATCCGGTCGCGTCCCGTTTGATGCGGGAAGCGGATGTCATCCTCGCGCTGGGAACCCGCCTGGGATTCAATTCGACTTTCTATTCGTATGACCACATAAACGAGCGGGCCAGCATCATTCAGGTTGAACTGGAACCGACCGCGATTGGCCGTTATTTTCCGGTGGCGCTCGGAATCTGGGCCGATGCCCGCTCCGCCGCAAAGCAACTGTGTGCGGAACTGGCCAGACAGAAAGCCCGAGCTGAAGTGGCTCAATGGACGGAAGATTTCAAACGCGACCGCACCGCCTGGCTTGACAATCGTGATCAGGACGCGGCCATTGACCGTCATCCGATTCAGCCCGCGGCGCTGTACAAGGCGCTGCGCGGCGTACTACCGAAAGACGCGGCAGTGACCATGGACGCGGGCACCTTGTGTCTGCAGGCGACGGACGCGCTGAACTACTGGACGCCGAAATCCCTGTTCACGCCACTGGATTTTGGTTTAGTCGGTTTTTCGTTTGCCTGCGGTCTTGGCGTAAAGCTCGCGCGACCCGAACGCCCGGTGGTCAGCCTGATGGGGGACGGCGGTTTTGGCATGACTCTGTCGGAATTAGGCACCGCCGTGGACAACCGGATCAATACCACCACCATCGTCATGAACAACCAGTGCTGGGGCGCCGAAAAAGCCTACCAGAGAGATTTTTTCGGGGAGAGGTATATCGGCTGTGATGTCAGCAGCCCGCCATTCGACAAGGTGGCGGAGTTGTACGGCGCGGCCGGCTATCGCGCCGACCGGGTTTCAGAGATTGCCGACGCGGTCGAAGCGGCGCTCAACTGCGGCAAGCCGGCGGTGGTGAATGTTGCGGTTGACCCGGAGGCTCTGTACAGCTTTCGCCGGGATTCATTCAGGCATCGCGGGAAGTTAGCCGAAGCCTGAGCCTTCGCGGGCACAGGTCACGAAACAGGCCTTCTTGCGCGGCGATCAGGATGAACAACTGACCGAAAGCCGGGCCGCCCAATCCGGCGGCGGGCTGGCGTAGACCTGGAATTCCGGTTGTTCATCGAATGGCCTGGCGAGCAATCCAATCAGCTTGTCTATTTCGGAATAATCCATTTCGTCCCTGGCTTTGCGAATCGCCATTTCCGCCATCCAGTTCCTTAACACATATTTGGGATTGACGCTTTCCATCGCCCGCCTCCGGTTCTGTCCATTCGTTTCCTCGATTTCAAGGCGATTCCGGTATCGGGTCAGCCAGTCCGTCAGGTCCGCGCCGCAGGGCGCCCGCGCGCCGTTCCCACCAAAATCGGGACTGCACAACATCCGGAATGTATTGGTGAAATCCATCTGATCGCGTTCCATGACCGTCAGCAGGTCATCATACAAGCTACCGTCTTCGTCTGTTTCCTTCTGTAGACCGAGTTTCGCTCTCTTCAATCCCAGGCAAGCATCGTCAAACATCCCTTCATATTTCATCAACTCGCCAGTCGCTTTTTCCACAGCCTGTTCGGGAGACTGATCGAACAGGGGCAGCATGGCCTGGGCGAGGCAGCTCAGATTGAACAACCCGATCGGTCCCTGTCGATTGAACGCGTATCGTCCGGTATGATCTGAATGGTTGCATACATGACCCGCCTGGTAACGATCCATGAATCCAAAAGGCCCGTAGTCGATGGTTATTCCATGAATGGACATGTTGTCAGAATTCATCACCCCGTGACAAAACCCGACAGACTGCCATTGCGCAATCAATCGGGCGGTAAGATCGACGATGGTCGAAAACAGGGACAGATACGGTTCACGATTGTCCTTGAATCCGGGGTAGTACTGATCCAGCACAAAATCGGCCAGGACCTTCAGGTCATCATAACGATTCTGATAGAACAGGAATTCAAAGCTGCCGAAGCGCAAGTGGCCGGGCGCCACGCGGATCAACATAGCCCCTGTTTCAAGCTGCTCCCGATATACGTGTTCATCACTGCCGAACAATGCCAACGCCTGGGTCGTCGGGATGCCGAGGCCGGTCATCGCGGCGCTGCAAAGATATTCCCGGATAGTCGAGCGCAACACCGCCTTGCCATCCCCCTGCCTCGAATACAACGTCCGTCCGCTACCCTTCAATTGCAGGTCCCATAACCGGTTGTCGCGGGTTCTGACCTGCCCCAGCAAAAGCGCTCTTCCGTCCCCCAGCCTGGGCACATACTGACCGAACTGATGACCGGCGTAACACATCGCCAGCGGGTCCGTACCCGGCCAGACCGAAGTCCCGCTGGCCAGATTGACAAAATCCGGCCTCGACAGTTCCTCAGGGTTGATCTCCAGCAACCCGGCCACTCGGGCGTTGAAATGAATCAGATATTGATTTTCCAGCGGCTCAGGTTTGTGCCGCGAGTAAAATATTCCCGGCAAGGCGCCGTACACATTATCAAACCGGAGTGATTCAAGCGTATTCACGGCTGAATTCGGCGGGCGGCATCTCCCCGGAGCGGTTTTTACTATCATTGGCTTATGTAGTGAACGAACAAGACAAACCCCTGTTTTTTGATTGAAAATGAATCCGGATTGGGCGATGATCGGCCCCCTGTTTCTTTAGTATTTTAACTTTTATTTCTGACAACAAACATGACAAGAGTGGAACAAATCAAGGCCGTTGAAAACGACTGGGCAACCAACCCGCGTTGGGCAAATATAACCAGAGGCTATAGCGCGGAAGATGTGGTTCGTCTGCGCGGGTCCGTTCAGCCGGAACTGACTTATGCCCGACGAGGCGCCGAAAGACTCTGGAACCTGATTCACGGCGGCGCGGACAAGGGCTACGTGAATTGCCTGGGAGCGCTGACAGCGGGTCAGGCCGTGCAGCAGGCCAAGGCAGGGGTCGAAGCTATTTATCTATCCGGCTGGCAGGTGGCTGCGGACAATAACAGTTCCGAGACCATGTATCCGGACCAATCACTCTATGCCTATGATTCGGTGCCTGCCGTAATCCGCAGAATCAACAATTCTTTCGCCCGGGCAGATCAGATTCAATGGTCACGAGGCGTAGACGAATCAAGCGATGAATATATTGATTACTTCCTGCCCATTGTCGCGGACGCTGAAGCCGGATTCGGCGGTGTCCTGAACGCGTTCGAGCTAGCCAAGAATATGATTATCAACGGCGCCGCCGGAGTGCATTTCGAAGACCAGCTCGCCGCAGTCAAAAAATGCGGACACATGGGCGGCAAAGTACTGGTCCCGACCGAGGAAGCAGTCCAGAAACTGATCGCCTCCCGGCTCGCTTCCGACACGCTCGGCGTTCCGACCCTGATCCTCGCCCGCACCGACGCGGAAGCGGCAAACCTCATCACATCGGACTTTGATGACCGGGACAAGCCTTTTCTCACCGGTGAGCGCACTTCCGAAGGCTTCTATCGTGTAAGGAACGGGCTGGAGCAAGCCATTTCGAGAGGGGTTGCCTACGCTCCCTACTCGGATTTGATCTGGTGTGAGACGGCTACCCCCGATCTGGGGTTTGCGCGGGAATACGCCGATGCCATACACGAGAAATACCCGGACCAGCTCCTGGCCTACAACTGCTCGCCCTCATTCAACTGGAAGAAAAACCTGAATGACAAGGATATCGCCGGGTTCCAGGATGAAATTGCCGCTATGGGTTACAAGTACCAGTTCATCACTCTGGCGGGCATCCATAACATGTGGTACCACATGTACGATCTGGCTTATGATTATGCCAGGGGCGAGGGCATGCGCCATTATGTCGAAAAAGTACAGGAGCCGGAGTTCTCGGCCGCAGACAGGGGATATACGTTTGTCGCCCACCAGCAGGAAGTCGGAGCGGGTTACTTCGATGACGTAACCACCACCATCCAGGGCGGCTCATCCTCGGTGACTTCATTAGCTGGTTCCACCGAAGAAGATCAATTCTGAGCGCCTTTCACCATTACAACCAGCGTCTGTACATCGGGTACGGACGCTGATTCGTCATGTGTCCTGAACGTAGCAGACCGGACCTTGCCAAGCAGGTTGCAGAAACCATTTTACATGGCTTCAACCGGCATTTTACCCGATTCCGGGAAATCACCGTCGAAGCGAAACGCCGTTTTGAAACGGCGGATTGGGAAAGCGAGGTTCAGGCCCGCAAGGACAGAATCTGGTTTTATGACAGGCGGGTGGATGAAACCGTTGACTACATCAACCATAATCTCGACCTTGACCTGAAGCATCTGAACAAACCGCTGTGGCAGGATATCAAGCGCCGGTACCTGTGGCTGCTTTACGAACACAAACAACCCGAACTGGCCGAGAGTTTCTACAATTCGGTATTTTGCCGCCTGTTTGACCGCAGTTACTTCAACAATCGGCACATATTTGTAACCCCCGGCAGCGCCACTGATTTTCTTGACATAGATGACCCGGTCTACACCAGTTACTACCCGGATGAGTCGGGGCTGAAACCTGCGTTCAACCGGATTCTCAACAGTTTCGATCTCAAAAACAGTTGGCAGGACCTGCAAAGAGACCTGGATTTACTGGTCGAGAACTTCGAGCCCTGCCTGCAATCCACCATCAAACCCCGGCGCCACCGACAACTACAGGTCATATCCTCCCTGTTCTATCGAAACAAGGCCGCCTATATTGTAGGCCGGGCGCTGGTCGGACATGACCGCCAATCATTTGTAATACCACTGCTGCTGTCGCAAGACCTGGAACTGTATGTGGACACGATCATCACCGATCCGGATGATATTGCGCTCATATTCAGTTTCACTCGCGCCTACTTCATGGTCAACACCTCGGCGCCGGCTGCCCTGGTTGGGTTCCTGCACAAGATTCTGCCCGCGCGGAGCAAGGCCGACATCTACACTTCCATCGGGTTCCAGAAACAGGGAAAAACCCTTTTTTACAGACAGTTTCTCCATCATCTGCAACACTCGAGCGACAAACTGATCATTGCCCCGGGAATAAAGGGAATGGTGATGAGTGTATTTACATTGCCCTCCTACCCGTTCGTGTTCAAAGTCATCAAGGATCATTTCGCGCCGCCCAAAAACATTGACCGCTCGACCGTCAAAAAGAAATATCAACTGGTAAAAATGCATGACCGGGTTGGCCGGATGGCCGACACACTCGAATTCTCCCATGTCGCGTTTCCGATCGAACGCTTTTCCTATGAGCTTCTGGAAGAATTGAAAACATCCATCCCGGACAGCATGAGCATCGAAAATGACTTCGTCATTATCCGGCACCTGTACATCGAAAGAAGAATGGTGCCCCTGAACATCTATCTGGATACCGAAGACAGCGAAATGCTGGAAAATGGAGTCAAAAGCTACGGTGACGCGATCAAGGAAATGGTCGCAGCCAATATATTTCCCGGTGACATGCTGCTGAAGAACTTCGGGGTCACCCGCCATAACCGGGTTATATTCTATGACTATGATGAAATCTGCCATATAACAGAGATCAACATCCGGCCAGTACCCAAAGCCCGTTCTGAAGAAGAAGAGTTCTCATCCGAAATCTGGTTTCATGTGGCAGAAAATGATTTCTTCCCCGAACAATTCGAGAATTTCGTAGTCAATTACCCCAAAGTGCGGGAACGGTTCCTGATTCACCATCCTGAACTCCTGGACCCATCCTGGTGGAAGGCCATTCAAAATGATATTATTGCGGAGAAGCGCCATGACGTATATCCATATCACCAGAGAAAACGATTCTGTGTCCGCTATCCGGACCGCTATACCCCATCACCGGCAAATTGACCTTTATCCGGTATTTTAAGGAATGAAAACAGCAGACCTGTCCGATGAATATCCAGATGTGCGGATTTGCGACCCCATATTCCGGTCTTTTGGGGGAGCCAGACAATTTCATGGTGAAATTCGCACCGTAAAATGCTTTGAAGACAATACCTGTGTGCGCCGGAGCCTTTCAGAAAAAGTCGAGGGCGCCGTTCTGGTCGTCGATGCGGGCGGGTCGCAAAGATGCGCCATGCTGGGAGACATACTGGCCCAAATGGGCGCCGACAACGGCTGGGCTGGCGGGATATTCTATGGATCAATCCGGGACAGCGCGGAAATAAACAGAATGCCGTTTGGGGTAAAGGCGCTCGGCGTCATCCCCATCCGAAGCGTCAAGGAAGGACTGGGCAAACAGGATGTGCCGGTCAAATTTGCCGGAGTGATCTTTACTCCGGGTGAATATGTCTATGCGGACGAAGACGGGATCATTGTCAGCGCGACACCATTACAACTGCCCGCCTGATCGAAGCGTTTCCGGGAGCGCTTGCCGGATTTGACCGCTAACCGCTAGGAAAGCTGTTTTTCGCGAATCTCGTCCAGTGTCTTGCAGTCGATGCACAAACTGGCGGTGGGACGCGCTTCCAGCCTTTTCAGACCGATTTCCTCTCCACAATTTTCACAATATCCAAAGTCTCCGCCAGACAGACAGGAGATTGAGTTTTCAATCTTCTTGATCAGTTTTCTGTCCCGGTCCCGCCCTCTTAATTCAAGCGCCATGTCGGTCTCCTGACTGGCGCGGTCGGTAGGATCGGGATGATTCGCGGTTTCATCCTGGATATTGTGCACGGTACGGGAAGTCTCATCGGTCAGTTCGGCCCGCCATGCCCGCAGGATCGCCTCGAAATGCGCGAGCTGCCGAGGTCCCATATATTTTTCAGATCTCCCCGGTTTATAGGGTTTGATACCGTGAATCAGCAACTCAGGTTTTCTTTTCGCTGTCATGAATAAAATTATTTTATAAATCAATACATTAAAACAAATTAAAGAAACCAAATTAAAGTATTTTGACTTGATCGCAAAAATCAGGGACGGGTTTATACCAAATGCCACAGTACATTGCAACGAAAAATCAAGACCAGAGACAAAACCGGAGAACCAGAGCTTGGGCAGTCCGATTGTTATTTCGACTGACAGAGCCTGTGGGCAGATGATGCCCTGCTTCCGGCCGGGTCAGGCTTTCCCGGATTTCTTCATCCTGACTGCCGCGCGCAAACGTCTGGCTTCGGTCGGAGTCAGCGCGAGCGGACGGTAAATTTCGACACGGTCATGGTCTTCCAGGTGATAGTCGTAATCCCTCCTGAACCCGTAAACGCCTGCTTCAACCTTGTCAAAATCCAGATCCGCAATGATCGAACGGATACCCGACATCTCTATGGCCTGCCTGATCGTCGTCCCTTCAGGACAGGACAGAACCACCTTTTCCTGATGGTCCGGCAAAGCGTATACTACGGAAACGGATATCTCTTTCATGCTCCGTCAGACGCGTAAATTTCATCGGCGCGCTGGACAAATGAATCAACCATCGAATCCGCGATTCTCATGAATACGGGACCTACCACCGCCCCCAGCAAGCGGTTGGAAAAATCGAATTGCAGGTCCAGTACGACCTTTGATGCGTTCTCTTCCAGATGGATGAATTCCCAGCTTCCACGGAGTTCGCTGAATGGTCCATCCACCAGTGTCAGAATGATTTTCTGCGTCCCTTCCAGTTTGTTGCGGGTGGTAAAAGACTTTTCGATTCCCTTATAGGCAATTGTAATCGAAGCGATCACCTCCTCACTAGCCCGACTGATTTCCTCTGACCCACCGCACCAGGGCAGGAATTCATGATACCGGCCGACATCGTTAACCAGTGTAAACATCTTGCGGGCGCTGTGCGTAACCAGCGCTGACCTCTTTACCGTATACATCTCACCTTGTGCGGATTCCAGACAAATTCCGAACAGTGGATTATACTGCACGAAGTCCCGACCACCCTGTTTCACGCACTCCCAACTCATCCAAATGGCCAAGACCAAAAAGAAAACGCAATCCAATACCATTGCTCTCAACAGAAAGGCTTGGCACGACTACACGATTGGCGAGCAATTTGAAGCGGGTATCGTCCTCGAAGGATGGGAGGTGAAAAGTCTCAGGGACGGACGCGCCCAGCTCAAGGAAAGCTATGTATTCATCCATCAGGGGGAAGTCTTTCTGACCGGGGCGCACTTTTCTCCGCTTGCCAGTACGTCAACCCACGTCACGGCGAATCCGACGCGCCCCAGGAAACTGCTGCTGCACAACAAGGAAATCAGTAAATTGATTGGCGCCACAGAACGAGCGGGTTATACCATTGTACCGCTGAGTCTGTACTGGGTACGCGGAAAAGCGAAACTCAAAATTGCGCTGGCGAAAGGGAAAAAACAATTCGACAAACGACAGGCAATCAAACAACGGGACTGGGACAGACAGAAACAGCGCCTTTTCAAGAACACGGGCTGAACCGGCCGGTTGACGTCAGACCACTCCCCTGCCCGGTCGAGTCGAGGACCGGCTGTATCGCCACTCCTCAAAGCCTGTCCCCAGCTTGACCGGAGAGCAAAGCCCTCCCGGCTCAGAACCAGACAAACAGGCTAAAGATTCCTGTGCTTCTTGATGCGCTCGTAGGCCTGGCGGATTTCCTGGGTTCGTTGAGTGGCGATCTTCATCATTTCCTCCGGCAGACCTTTTGCCACCAGTTTGTCCGGGTGGTGCTGGGCCATCAACCGCCGATAGGATTTTTTCACCTCGGCGTCGCTGGCATTTTCATCGACATTCAGTACCGAATAAGCGTCGCCCAATGAAATCCGGCCGCCGGCCTGCTGGCGATGATGCACCTCGGCGGCAACGGACGCCATGATAGATTCCATTTCATACGGGGGGAACCCGATTTCTTCACAGACCCGCCGCAACACCCGATCTTCCTCATGATGCAGGACTCCATCGGCATAAACAGCAAAACAAAGTATCTCAATGAACATCCGTTGCAGGGTCGAGCGTCGGCCGGTCTCCTGCCGGAACTGCGCGAGAACTTCGGACAGGTCGAAGTCATCCGCCTTGCCTTGATTGAACAGACTCCTGGCCGTCTCACGCTGGTCGGGCGAAAGATTCATATCCGCCATAACGCGTTTGGCTAACCGGATTTCATCATCCGTGACCCGGCCATCAGCCTTGCTGATATGCCCCATCACAGAGAAAATCGCAGTAAAAAAGGCCGCCTGCACACGGTACTGATGCCCCCGCGGGAGACCGCCTGCCTGCAGGTTCTTTTTTAACCCCTGATCAAATTTACGGCCGACCGCCGCCCCCAATACCGCGCCGAGCGGACCAGCCATCATGAAACCGAATGCGCCGCCAGCGAGAGTTCCCCACCATGACATTATCTGTTCACCTTTTTCATCTTGAGTCAGCGATTCGCTATTATATAGGGAGCGTGGATGCGATTAGCGTAAAACACCACAAAAATAATAATTCCGCCGCGTATCCGCCCCTGTGATATAATCCATGGGTTATGGGGGTGACTGGTTTCGACGTCGGTCACGAAGCCATCGGAGCATGTCGAGGTGTAGAGTTCCTCGTAAATCCAGCTACACAACAATAGTTGCCAACGACGACAACTACGCACTAGCCGCCTGAGTCGGCTAGTCCTTTCACTCACGCTCACCTTCAGGCTGAGGTTGGAAAGGTCAAATTATGGAGGCTCGCCAGACAGTTCAGTCCGTTAGCTGTCGGTTAAAACCAATCGGACTCGCCGACCTGCAAGTACGTCTGCCTCCTGGCAGGTCAGTCAAACTCAAAGCGCAGACTAAACATGTAGTAGCCGGTGAGTGTAGGGTCTGCGGACGCGGGTTCAATTCCCGCCACCTCCACCAATCATTTGACCAGCCTGCGCGGCGGATGCCCGCGCTCAGGGCTTCCCGTGCCGAAGTTATCGGCTCTTTGCTGGCCCGGATCCATCAACCCGTGATGTAGTGCTCGAGTTGATCAATCGTGAACTGTTGTTCCCGGATCACCACTTTGACCAGGTCTCCGATTGATATCATGCCGACCACCTCGTCATCCTGAACAACCGGCAGATGTCGAAAATCATTATCGGTCATAATCGACATACATTCGGAGACATTGCTTTCGGGTGAGACGGTAAATACGTCACGGGTCATGATTTCGCCGATCAGGGTATCTTTCGACGAACGGTCCTCCAGAATCACTTTTCGCGCATAATCCCGCTCGCTCAGAACCCCGACCAGGTGATTGTCATCCATGACCAGCAATGCGCCGATTCCCTTCTCCGCCATGAGCCTGATCGCATCCAGTACCGGCTGGTCAGAACGTACACTCCAGATTTCCTTGTTCCTTCGACCCAGAATCTCAGAAATTTTGCTCATATCCGCCCCCTTGCGTTGTACATATCAGACCTATCATATCAAAACAACTCGATATTGACACAGCGCAACCCGTTTATTGTAGCGAGCAAATGAATTGTCCGGTTGCGGAACGGGATTCCCGGTTTTAAGTCTCTTGTTCAACTCTCGGACTGCTGACTTGGCGGCGTCAATATGCGGCTGTGTCCCACTTCCGATAATCTTTTTCGACGCTGGGGTCGGAGCATGATTGAATCATATCCCGCTCATCTGTCGGTTTGTGGATTCGGGGATAATTGTAGTGGATTCCCGCTTCTACGGGAATTGACAGGGTGCTGCCAGGCGATCATCGTGACGCACTTGGGTTGTTCTGGTCTGTCGCCGGAAGTCTTTGTGAAAGATTTTCTACCTTGATCCGGTTTGCCGCCTTCATCGCTTGTGCCAAATCGTAAGTAGCTTGAAGCCGATACCAGGTATTAGCGCCACCACCGTACTTCCTTAACCTGGCCGTCCGGTACTCTGTCCGTTGGGGTATCTTTGCTAACAAGGGTACGGTCGCCAATAATAGAGAAGCCCCGCCCCGCCATCAGTCCCGGCTGATGGTGAATTCCAGTTGGTCGTTTTTGCAGGTTACGGTTACTTGTCCGCCTTTCTTTAATTTCCCGAACAGCAATTCTTCGGCCAGAGGTTGCTTGATTTGCTGTTGAATGACCCGGGCCATTGGTCTGGCGCCCATGTTGGCGTCGTAGCCTTTTCTGGCCAGCCATTTGATGGCTGATTCCCGAACCTCCAGGCTGACCTGTTTCTCAGCCAGTTGCTGCTCCAGCTCCATGATGAACTTCTTCACGACATGGATGATCGTCTTGTTGTCCAGGCCATCGAATCGAATGATATTGTCCAGCCGGTTGCGGAACTCCGGGGTGAAGGTTTTCTTGATGGCCGCCATATCGTCCGTGCTGTTGTCCTGTTGCACAAAACCCATGGATTCTCGCAGGGATTGCTCCGACCCGGCGTTGGTGGTCATGACGATGATCACATTCCTGAAATCAGACTTCCGGCCGTTGTTGTCGGTCAGGCTGCCATAGTCCATCACCTGCAGCAGAATATTGAAGATATCCGGGTGGGCCTTCTCAATTTCATCCAACAGCAGAACCGAATGCGGGTGCTTGTTGATCGCATCGGTCAGCAGGCCGCCCTGATCAAACCCGACATAACCCGGTGGCGCTCCGATCAGTCTTGATACGGTATGGCGCTCCATATATTCGGACATGTCAAAGCGGATAAACTCAATACCCAGTGTACTGGCAAGCTGTTTGGTGACCTCGGTCTTGCCGACTCCGGTCGGGCCAGAGAACAGAAAGGATGCAATCGGTTTCTCGGTATTGCCCATTCCGGCTCGTGCCATCTTGACCGAAGAGGCCAGCGCGGTAATGGCGGCATCCTGCCCGAAAACCATCATTTTCAAATCACGCTCAAGAGTTTTGAGCGATTTCAAATCGGAGCTCGATACGTGTTTCGGGGGGATTCGGGCAATGTCGGAAATCATGTTTTCAATTTCCTTGACTCCGATGGTTCTCCTGCGGGCCTTGCCTTCAGTCAGTCGGGTTTTGGCGCCGGCCTCATCAATTACATCGATCGCGGTATCCGGGAGCTTGCGGTCAGACAAATAACGCGCCGAAAGCTCCACCGCAGAGCGTAACGCTGGCTGGGTATACTTGACGTCGTGGTGCTTTTCAAACCGGGTTTTCAACCCCCGCAATATATCCACCGCCTCATCCACACTGGGCTCGACGATGTCGATTTTCTGGAATCTTCTGGATAATGCCCGGTCTTTCTCAAATATCCCCCGGTACTCCTTGTAGGTCGTTGAACCGATACATTTCAGGTCTCCGGATGCCAGCACGGGCTTGAGCAGGTTGGATGCGTCCATCACTCCGCCAGAGACCGCGCCGGCGCCGATTATGGTGTGAATTTCATCAATAAACAGAATCGCTCCCGGTTCATCGTCCAGCGCTTTCAAGACCGCCTTCAATCTCTGTTCAAAGTCACCCCGATACTTCGCGCCAGCCAGCAAGGCGCCCATGTCGAGACTGTATATCGTGCTTTCAGCCAGTACTGAAGGGGCTTCATTCAACACGATTTTTCTGGCCAGACCTTCCGCGATGGCGGTCTTGCCGACCCCGGCTTCACCGACGAACAGGGGATTGTTTTTCCGGCGCCGACAAAGAATCCGGACTGCACGGTCGAGTTCTTTTTGTCGGCCGATCAACGGGTCGATTTTTCCGTCCACGGCCAGTTGGTTGAAATTGATCGTATAGGCATCCAGAGGACCTTCCGGTTCTGCTTCCGATTCTTCAACGCGATAGTCATCTCCTTGTTCAGGGGAAGGCAGGCGGCCCGGCTCGGAAATTTTCGTGATCCCGTGGGAAATAAAATTGACCACATCATACCGGGTGATTTCCTGCTGACTCAGGAAATAGACGGCGAAGGACTCTTTCTCGCCGAATACGGCCACCAGGACATTGTTCCCTTTTACCTCCTTGTTTCCTGAACTCTGCACATGCATGATGGCCCGCTGAAGCACTCTCTGGAATCCCATGCCTGGTTGTGGTTCGGAATCGCCGGAAACAACGGCAATCTCGGTTTTCAGGTATTCGGACAGGGATTTGCGGAGCTTCTCGATATTGCCTCCGCAGGCAACCAGGGTATGTCTGGTTTCCTGGTCGTCAAGCAGGGAAAGCAGGAGATGTTCGACCGTGATTATTTCATGGCGCTCTTTGCGGGCCAGGGATACGGCGTGGCCCAATGCGATTTCAAGTTGTTCTGAAAGCATCGGATATCCTCATTCCCGCCCGCTCATGCCCGTTCCAGAGTGCATTGCAACGGGTGCTGGTTCTCGGTGGCGAAGTTCATGACCAGACGCACCTTGGTTTCGGCGATCTCCCGGGTAAAGACCCCGCAGACTCCGATCCCCTTTGTATGTACCTGCAGCATGACCCGCTCCGCCTGTTCCTGGTTCATTGCAAAATAGCGCATCAGCAAGTAGACCACAAACTCCATCGGGGTGTAATCATCATTGAGCAGCAGAACCTTGTATAAAGGGGGTTTTTTGGGTTTGACCGCGGATTTTTCTACAACCAGCCCGGCCCCGGAAGCCGGGGCCTGATTCCCCGGTCGATTCGGGGATATACGATCATCATCTCCGCCCGAACCCGCTGGCCGACGGACCGGGTCGGATTTTAGCGGGGCTCTCGAAGTGGTTTTCGGGATTGACTCAAAATGCGCCGCCACCACATCCTCCGCAGGCGCCGCTGCCGCCAACGGCTTGAAAGACGTTGTTGAATACAAATGTCGCATTGACCCCGTCATCCACATAATCCACTTCGGCGCCTCCCAGAAAGCTCAGCGCGAAAGGATCCACCACCAGTTGGAAACCATCGCCATCGCTCATCGCGCTGTCCCTGGCTTCCGCTTTTTCCGTAAAGGTCATGCCGTAGTTCATGCCGGAACAACCGCCGCCGGACACATAAATCCTGACTGCGGAGGCGTCTCCGTTGGTATCGTTGATCAGTCTGGATATTTTGTCTTTTGCCGCGTCCGTAACCACCAGATCTGACTCCGTTAAAATTTGACTATATTTACTCATGTTGAAATCCTCTATTGAATCAGGCGGTATTATCTATATAGTGTTATTGTATACAATATCAAGCAATCGACAACCCTGAAATCGGTCAGGGACCATTCTGGCGCAACATTTCCAGATTCCATCCATACCGGGACAACCATGACTCATACCGTTCACTGCGTATTCTTCAACAAGCAGGCTGAAGGCCTCGACAAACCGCCTTATCCGGGGGAACTGGGCCAGCGGATTTATCACAATATATCCCGCGACGCCTGGCAGCAATGGCTGGAAAGGTCGGTGATGATCATCAATGAATACCAACTGAATTCCGCCGACCCCGCCAATCAGGACCTCATCGAGAAGCATCTGGTCGGGTTTTTGTTCAACGAAGGCGAATACGGACGCTCAGCCCCGGAAGGCTTCAATCCAGCCTGAATCGAGCAAAATAGTCAGCGGCTGGCGTGAGAAAAAAGCCGGAAGAAATTGTCTGTGGTGGTCCCGGCCAGTTCCTCCAGCGGTACGGACAAAAAGTCGGACAGGAACTCTGCCGTATGACGAACGAAGCCCGGCTCATTGACCTTTCCGCGATGGGGCACAGGCGCCAGATACGGACTGTCGGTCTCGATCAACATTCGATCCATCGGTGTTTTTCTGGCAACCTCCCGGAGCGATTCCGCATTCTTGAACGTGACGATACCGGAGAATGAAATATAAAAGCCGATATCCAGCGCCCTCTTGGCCGTCACCCAGTCTTCAGCGAAACAGTGCATCACACCGCCGCAGTCCCCGGCTTCCAGGGTCTCCAGCATATCCATGGTATCGTCGGCGGCTGCGCGGGTATGGATGATCAATGGTTTTCGGGATTCCCGGCCAGCATGGATATGGTTTTCAAACCGCCTTTTTTGCCACGGAGCATCTCCCTCGTTCCTGAAATAATCGAGACCGGTCTCTCCAATCGCAATCACATCGGGGTTCCGGGCCAGATCAACCAGCTCGGCGCATTCCGGTTCATGACAATCCGTATAGTTGGGATGCACCCCCACCGATGAAAAAACATGCTCGTATTGCGCCGCCAGTTTCTCGATTTGCGGGTAATCCTCCAGGTTGACCGATACGCACAACAGATAATCGACCTGATTCTGCTTCGCCCGCGACAGCAGACCCTCGATATCCTGACAAAGAGGATCAAAGTTGATATGGCAATGGGAATCCACGAGTTGCATAAAATCGAATCAGGGTACTGTTTTCTGCAGGGTCAGCAACAAATCCTCAATCGCGAGTTGCTGGCTCAGCGGATCGCGGGAAATGCGGCGGTAATGGCTGATTCTATCATAAAGCCGGTACAGTCTCTCGATGGAGACGTTCATGAGGCGCTCCTCGAATCCATGAATCCAGTCCGACTTCAAGTCAGTCTGCCGCCATTTAACCAGATCAATCACAGACTGCTGTAACCAGATCAGTATCCGGCCAAAATCCATTTTTGAGAATTGACTCGCCAGTTCCAGAGCGGGAACACGTCCTGACAACAGGCCGGTCAATCCTTCCAGATAATTCCTGTGAATATCAAGCAATCCTTCATTCGCCAGAGTTTTCGCGTCCACCGGGCCGCCCGAGGCGAGTTTCAGTGCACCCAGGCCCGACTCCACGCCCCCGGTCAGTTCCCGCTCAAGCCAGTCCAGCGCTGCTTGCTGGTCGGGCGTCGCCATGACGTGTCCCATGCAACGACTCCGTATGGTGGCGGGCAACCGGTCGGGCTCGGCAGTGACCAGCACAAGCAGGGCGCCGGAAGGGGGTTCTTCGAGCAGTTTCAACAACGCGTTGGCCGCATTGATATTCATCGCGTCCGCCGGCAGGATCAGCGCCACCCGATTCGCGGAAATATGCGAATGGGTAGCAAAACGATCAATCAGGAGACGGATCTGATCTATCGAAATAATTTGTCCGGGTTTCGCTTTCCGGTCCCTGCTGTCGTGATAGCGGTCGCTGTATCGGGAAATCAGCGTGGACCGGCCATTTACGGCTTCGGCCTGCGCCGTCAGAACATGAAAATCAGGATGCGTTCCGGCTGCGAAGAGACGGCAATTCCGGCAGTCGCTGCACGGTTGGCGCTGGTCCGGCGAGGTCTGGTCACAAAGCAGGTACTGGCAGTACTGCAACGCGAACTCGCGCTTGCCGATGCCGGACCGGCCGGTCAGCAACATGCCATGATGGAATTGTCCGGCGTTGCGGGTTATTCGATTCCAGTCTGTTGTCTGCCACGGATAAATCATGCTCACAATCCGGCTGTCGCCCCCAGTGGACGGGATTCGAGGATGGCCTTGATATGCTGAACCAGAATATCCTGAGTCTCTTCGATACTGCGACTGGAATCCACCAGTTTGATTCGGTCCGGATATCTCCGAGCGCGGTCGTGATAGGCCAGACGAACCAACTCCTTGAACGCGGGTTTCTCCTGTTCAAACCGGTCGGGTTGCTCTTCCCGGCTCCGGGTCCTGCTCAAACCCACTTCCACCGGCACATCGAAAACCAGCGTCAGGTCGGGTTGATATCCGTTTTGCGCCCACTCTTCAAGCATCGCTATCCGGCTCTCGTCCACCCCCCGACCGCCCCCCTGGTAGGCGTAGGTGGCATCGGTGAACCGATCACATAAAACGCATTTTCCGGATCGCACCGCCGGAAAAATGACCCGCTCGAGATGTTCGACTCTGGCCGCGAACATCAGCAACAGTTCAGTATCACCGCAAATCGGATTATCCGGCTGATGCAGCAGGATCTCCCTCAACTCTTCCCCAAGCCGGGTTCCACCAGGTTCCCGCGTGACAACGACTTCCAGCCCGGCCTCGTTCAAAAGCTGTTCCAGGAAAGGGATATGGGTAGTCTTTCCGGCGCCGTCCGACCCTTCCACCGTGATAAACAACCCTTTATTCATAATACATATCCGCCTTTCTTACTTTTTAAGAATGTACTTTCTCACTGCCGCATTATGCTCTTTCAGGGTGTCCGAGAAGTGATGCCTTCCCCCGCCGGAAGCCACAAAGTAGAGTGATTTCGACTTCGCGGGATTGACCGCGGCCATCAGGGCGCTTTGCCCCGGCAAACTGATCGGTGTCGGCGTCAGACCGAATCGGGTATAGGTATTGTACGGCGTATCGGCCTTCAGATGTTTTCGCCTGATCCTGCCTTTGTACTCGTCCCCCATTCCATAAATGACCGTAGGATCTGCCTGGAGACGCATTCGCAACCGCAACCGATTGTTGAACACGGCCGAAATCAGCGGTTGTTCCTCCACTACCTGACTTTCCTTTTCAATGATTGAGGCCAGAATCAGGGCCTCGTAAGGATTTTTAATCTGGATATCATCATCACGCTGTTGCCAGGCCCGTTCCAGTTTGTCTTGCATCAGCATGAAAGATTTTTTGTAGATCGACAGATCCATATCGCCATTCCGGTATTCATAGGTATCCGGATAAAACTGTCCCTCGGGATGCAGCCCGGAATGACCCAGTTCTTCCATGATCTGATCATCGCTCCAGTCGGTGGTTATTTTTTGCAGCTTCGGCGCTCCGTTGATGGCCTCGCGCATCTGCCTGAATGTCCATCCTTCTATCAGGGTGATCTGGACCGCGACCTGGCCTTCTCCCGTAACCAGACTGTCCACAAATTCGGAGAGCCGGATACCATCCGGGAATTGATATTCTCCCGCCTGGATCAAGCGCCCGACCTTGTTAAACCGGACATACAGCTTCAAGGGCCAGGGCTCGGAGAGAATGCCTTTGTCGACCAGATCCCGCGCGATCTGTGATGCCGATTTTCCCCGTTCAATCAAGTAAATCTCGTCACCGAAATGGAGCGGCTTCGAGATGGAATAATAGTAGAGCCAGACCGCCGCCAGCACGGCCGCCAGAATTGCGCCCACGGCTGCCCGCCACAACCTCCTTGCCCCATGTCCCGTCATCGGCCTGATTCTCCCACAGCCTGTATCGCGTTTCTGTGGCCGTCGGAAATATCAGATCCTGCTAAAAACCAGTGTTCCGTTGGTTCCGCCAAATCCGAAAGAATTACTGAGAGCAACCTCCACGCCTTCCTGTCTGGCTTCATTCGGCACATAATCAAGGTCGCATTCCGGGTCCTGATCATGCAGGTTAATGGTGGGCGGGATGGCTCCTTCGTAAATCGACAGGGCAGTCATTGTGGCCTCCACTCCACCCGCCGCGCCGAGTAAATGACCGATCATCGACTTGTTGGAGCTGATCATCAAATTTCCGGCATGATCCCCGAAAGCCGACTTGACCGCCAGGGTTTCAGCGATATCGCCCTGGGGTGTGGATGTTCCATGAGCGTTCAGATACTGCACCTCATCCGGATTCCTGCCGGAATTTTTCAACGCGTTCACCATACAGCGCGCCGCGCCCTCTCCTCCGGGAGACGGACTGGTTATATGGTAGGCGTCTCCGCTCATCCCGAACCCGGACAGCTCCGCGTAAATCCGCGCGCCTCTTTGTTTCGCATGGCGGTATTCTTCGAGTACCAATACTCCGGCCCCTTCGCCCATTACAAACCCGTCACGACCGGTATCCCAGGGACGGCTTGCCGTAGCGGGGTCGTCATTTCTGCGGCTCAGGGCCCTGGCCGAACAGAACCCGGCGAGGGAAGTCGGGGAGAGAGGCGCTTCGGCGCCGCCGGCCACCATGACATCCGCGTCCCCGTATTCAATCAAACGGCTCGCTTCACCAATCGCATGGGTTCCGGTACTGCACGCTGTAACCATGGACAGATTGGGACCCTTCAGACCCAGCCTGATCGACAGGTTCCCGGAAATCATGTTGGTGATGGTCATCGGGATATAAAAGGGCGAAACCCGACGAACGCCCTTGGCCTGATAAAGGTCAGTCGTCGCTTCAATCGTATTGATCCCGCCGATCCCCGAGCCGATATAAACGCCGATACGGTCCGCATTGGCCTCACAGACCTCAATACCGGAATCAGCAAACGCCTCCAGGCCGCAGGCCATACCGAGCAGCATGAACCGGTCCATCTTTCTGGCGTCTTTTCCCGGCACAAGCTCTGTGGGATCGAAATCCTTGACCTCGCCCGCAAAACTGCATGGCCAGGATGAGGCGTCAAAGTGCGTAATATGCGAAATTCCGTTTTCGCCATTCAGCATGGCCTGCCAGGAAGACTTTAATCCTGTTCCGACGGGGGTAATTGCCCCCATACCGGTAACGACGACACGTCTATTGTTCATTCATCCTTGGAATCAGGTCTCGGAAGTCGTGGCTTCGATATAATCCACGGCGTCTTTAACCCGGACAATACTTTCCGCCTTGTCATCTGGAATTTCAGCGTCAAATTCCTCTTCCAACGCCATGACAAGCTCGACGGTGTCCAATGAGTCGGCGCCAAGATCATCGACAAATGATGCCTCCATAGTGACCTGATCTTCACTGACACCAAGCTGGTCAACGACAACTTTCTTTACACGTTCTTCGATTGTGCTCATTCGAGTTTCAGCCTCCAAATAAATGAGTAATGGTTATAACCTGACACCACAGACATACCTGACCTGAATCATGGAGTCCGATGTGTGAAAGAATCAGGAGTTTGATCTTTTGGACAGGTGGGATAGTAAACAATCGCCCGAAACAAGTCCAATAATTATTGATGTGTCAATCCATATACATTCCACCATTGACATGAAGGGTTTCTCCGGTGATATACCCCCCCATGTCCGAGGCCAGGAAAACGGCGGCGGAAGCAATATCTTCCGGCGACCCCAGTCTCGCTAACGGTATATTCTGCGTGATCGAACCGCATTGTTCATCGGTCAACGCGTCAGTCATGTCGGTTGCGATGAATCCGGGCGCAATGCAATTCACCGTGATGTTGCGGGCGGCGACTTCCCGGGCCAGGGATTTGGAAAAGCCGATCAACCCCGCCTTGGCCGCCGCGTAATTCGATTGACCCGCGTTGCCGGTCAATCCGACTACAGAGGCAATATTGATTATCCTTCCATGGCGGGCCTTGACCATGCCCCGCACACAGGCTTTGCACAAGGTATACGCTGATTTCAGATTGACATCCATAATGTCATCCCATTCCGATTCCTTCATCCTCATCAACAGATTATCGCGAGTGATACCGGCATTGTTGACCAGTATGTCCGGGTTGCCTGATTTCTGTGCAATCATGGCCAGCAATTCCTTGACCTGTTCGTCATTCCTGACATCGAGTTTGCAACCCTGACCACCTGCCCCCCGCTGGTCAAGATATCCGGAAATCGATTCGGCGCCCTGTTCTGTGGTCGCAGTACCGTAAACGACAGCGCCCTGTCCGGAAAATGCACAGGCAATCGCCCGGCCGATTCCCCGGGTCGCGCCTGTCACCAGACAAACCTTATCCTTTAACAGATTTTCCATTGGACTCACCTGCCGCTTCCAATTCGTTATTCACTTGCAATGCGTCTGTAATCGGCCTGCCGCGGCCAGCGGTTACATTCTAATCAGGGCCGAGCCCCAGGTAAATCCCCCACCAAATCCCTCTACCAGAACATGATGTCCGGATCGGATTCTCCCATCCCGCACCGCCTCATCCAGCGCCAGGGGAATGGATGCGGCAGAAGTATTGCCATGCCGATCAACCGTCACCACCACCTTTTCGGATGGAATCCGGGCGCGCTTTCCAACCGCGTTGATGATTCTGATATTCGCCTGGTGAGGAACCAGCCAATCCAGTTGGTCAATCTCCATGTTATTGGCCGTCAGCGTCTCCGCGACAATATCACTCATCGCCTTGACCGCCCAGCGAAATACCTCGCCCCCTTCCATGGTCGTGAATGCGTTGCCGGTGGCGACCACCTGATAATTCCTGGACACACCCGCCGGAACGCACAGCAAGTCCTTGTACTTGCCGTCACTATGCAGATGGGTGGACAAAATTCCAGGCTGGTTGTCCTCTCGCAATACCACGGCGCCCGCTCCGTCTCCAAACAACACACAGGTTCTTCGGTCCGTCCAGTCGATAATCCGGGAGAACGTCTCGGCCCCGATCACCAACGCGGTTCTGGCGCTCCCTGTACGGATAAACTTGTCTGCGATATCAACCGCAAACATGAATCCGGCGCATACTGCCTGCACGTCAAACGCGGGCGGCCCTTCAATTCCGAGCCGGTGCTGCAACAGACAGGCCGTGCTTGGAAAGACCTGATCGGCGGTGGTCGTAGCGACCACAATCAGGTCGATTTCCTGATTGGATATGCCAGCGGACTCAATCGCGGCCAACGCCGCGCGCTCGGCCAGGTCGCAGGTAAATTCATTTTTCCCCGCAATTCTTCGCTCCCGGATGCCGGTCCGCGACTGAATCCAGGTATCATTGGTATCAACCATTTTCTCAAGCTCGGCATTGGTCAACACCTTTTCAGGCAGATAGCTGCCCGTACCTATGATTCGAGAATGTTTCATCAGTCCGTGAGTGTGCTCGCTAATGGTCGGGACCGCATCAATGCAGGGTTTCCGCCAACGCAAACTGGATTTGTTCCACCAGGTTATTCTCGACTTCCTCGATAGCAACCCCGATCGCATGACGGAAACCGAGCCGGTCAGTTCCACCGTGGGATTTAACCACCGTACCCCGCAACCCCAGAAAACTGGCGCCGTTGAATCGACGATGGTCCAGACGTGTCTTGATCGCTTTCAGTCCGGGGGTAGCCAGCAATCCCGCCCCTCTGGTTATGATATTGCGGGTAAACTCCTCTTTAATCACACTCATGATCATTTGCGCGACCCCTTCGGAGGCCTTCAACGCGACATTTCCGAGAACGCCATCGCACACTATCAGGTCGGTTTTTCCCAGATAAATCTCATCCGCCTCAACAAATCCCGAATAGTTCAGTTGGCTTTTTTTGAACAGCTCCGCAGTTGATTTGATCATATCGGATCCTTTCATTTCCTCCACCCCGATATTCAACAATCCCACACTCGGATTCGCATTCCCGTTCAGGCAACGCACTAGTTGCGACCCCATTATGCCGAACTGCAACAGGATTTGCGGCGGGGTATCCACATTCGCCCCCAGATCAAGCATGTAGGTCTGGCCGTCACGACGGGGCAATGGCGCACAGATTGCGGGACGATTGATCCCCGGAATGGTTTTCAACACGAACCTCGCGACGGCCAGCAGCGCGCCAGTATTGCCAGAGCTTATACATCCATCCGACACGCCTTCCTTGACCAGATTGATGGCTACCCGCATGGAAGAGTCTTTTTTCTTTCGCACGGCGGAAGTCGGAGACTCGTCCATGGTCACCACCTCTGCGGCATGCTGAATCGTGATGCGGTCGTCGATACAATTACGACGATCACGGTGGCGGTTTATCCCTGCGGCAATCTGGTCCCGATTCCCGACCAGAATCAACTCAACATCCTGATGCGCCTTCAAGACATCGAACGCCGCGGGGACTGTGACATCCAGACCATTATCGCCTCCCATGGCATCAATGGAGAGAGTGGTCATTTACCGGAAGCGGCAACCACCAGAACTGCAACACAAACCATCCTGAAAAATGTGCCGCGTACGAAATGGACTGTCAATTTCCAACTCTGATTTCGACCACTTTCTTCCCGCGGTAATATCCGTCGGCAGTAATATGGTGGCGCCTGTGCTCCTCCCCGGTAACAGGATCAATCGACACGGTCGGTTTTTCAAGCCCATCGTGAGAGCGGTGCATACCCCGCTTGGATGGGGTTTTACGATTTTTTTGTACAGCCATAATGTCCTCGTCACTGAGAATATAAAATTGTCTGAAAGTCAGGGCATGCGCGCGTCATAACGCCGCCACATGGTGGAAAGCTCCCGGATTATAGTCTTTTCCGGGGATTCCGTCAAAACCCCGGTCCGGTCAGCGCCCGGTACGATTGTCGTCGTCTAATATACTGGCTGAACAACAGATTCAGCCGCGCTTGGGTTTTTCTCATACTCCGTTGGCGTATATGATCCCAAATCCGGTGTGGCCGCTGACCATTATTAAGTTGGTTCAACGATATTTGTCTAAATCAAGTTGGGCGTCCACACAGGATGTCCACCTGTCAGGTCTGGCACCCGGGGCAGTAAAAAGTGGACCTTTGGGCAATTACCCTCCGTTTGATTGCGGCTGAACATTTCAGGCATTTTTTACCCTCCCGCCCATAGACGGATAATGATTGCGCGAAGTATCCCGCTGACCCATCCGCTCCAACAAAATCCTGCAATGTCGTCCCTCCCTGTCTGACCGCCCTCGTCAGGATAGTCCGGATGGCCTCTGCCAGTAGCTGATAACGGTTCAGGGATATTTTCCCGCATCGCCGGACCGGGCTGACTCCGGCCAGGAACAACGACTCACTGACGTAGATATTGCCCACCCCAACGACGACCCGGCCGTCCATCAGGAATGACTTGATCGGCGTGGTCCGTTTCCTGGACAGCCGATACAGACCCTGTCCGGTGAAATCATCACTGAGCGGCTCGACGCCGAGGTTGATCAATCTCGGATGCCGCAGCGGGTCGTCCGGTGTGTAGAGCAAACAACCGAATTTCCTGGGGTCGCGGTATCGAATGATCTGTCCATGCTGGTTAATGATATCGAAATGGTCATGCCGGCCCGGTGACTCATCATTCAGCAATACACGCATGGAGCCCGACATGCCGAGGTGGACAATCAATCCACCCCGTTCCAGGTGGATCAGGATGTATTTCCCTCTTCGCTGCAGCCGGACGACCCTGGAGCCGCCTGCCTCGCCTTCCAGATTTTCGGCAATCGGCCACCTCAGGTTCCGTTGCCGGACGTCAAGCCGGGCTATCTTCAACCCCTGCAAAAAGGGGCGAATTCCATTCAGGGTCGTTTCCACTTCAGGAAGCTCTGGCATTTATTGACATCCTGCTGTTTACTCTATATATAGGGCTACCGTCATTTCCGGGCTATCTTCAACATGGCTTTCTCTGTTACCAACAAACAGAATAATACAACTTTCGTTGTCGATGACAATGAAACCATCCTCGACGCGGCGCTGAAAGATAATCGGATCTACCCTTATGGATGCCGCAGCGGCGTCTGCGGCGCCTGCAAATGCACCTTGGTCAGCGGCAGGGTGGATTATGGCAGCTATGAGGATTTTGCGCTGCCGGACGAGGAAAGGGAAGAGGGGAAAGTCCTGATCTGCCAGGCGAAACCGCTCGAGGATATAGTCCTTGACGTAGAGGAGATCATGACCGGGACCAGCGTTCAGATCAAGGTACTACCTTGTCGGGTTCGCGCAATCGACAGACTGGCGGAGGATGTGGTCCGGCTATTCCTCGCTCTTCCCAAGACCCAGGAATTCAATTTCCTTCCGGGACAATATATCGACATCCTGTTGAAGGATGGCCAAAGACGAAGTTTTTCCTTGGCCAATCTGCCGCAGCATGCGGCGGAACATGGCCTGGAGCTGCATATCCGCAATGTACCGGACGGCCATTTTACGCCCCGCGTATTCGATTCAATGAGGGAACGTGACCTGCTGCGGTTTGAAGGCCCGTTCGGCGCCTATATTCTTCAATCTGAAGCGGATACCCCGATCATCATGATTGCGGGAGGCACCGGATTCTCTCCAATCAAGGGTTTGATTGAAAATGCGATGGAACGCAGCCCCGACCAGAGTATTCACCTGTTCTGGGGCGCCCGTGACGAACAGGACCTCTATCTGGATGGTCTCGTGCGACAGTGGCTGGATTCGTATCCGAACCTGAAGTACACACCGGTATTGTCCGAGAGCACATCCGCATCATGGCGCGGCGAGAAAGGCTTTGTTCATGACGCCGTCTGCCGGACATACGGCCGGTTCGAGCAATTCGATGTCTACGCCAGCGGCCCGCCCATCATGATTGATTGCGTACGCGGCAGTCTGCTGGAAAAAGGCATGGCCCCGGACCGCTTCCATTTCGATTCCTTCGAGTTTGCCAACCAGTCATAGATAACTCTCCGGTTCAGCCGGTCCGGGTCAGCGCACGACCGGCATGGCGCTGGCTTTTGGTTCATGGCTGACCACCTCCCTGATCACGCTGGAATGGTCACCAGCCAGCACAATTTCACCTTTTACCGCCCCGGCGCCGCGGTCAGGGTTGGCTAACAGACCGCCAGCCCCCTTCTTGAAGAAGAATAACGCCGCATCGGTCTCCCCCATTTGCTCCAGCAACGACGCCAGATCCAGGCAGGCTTCATCCTGCGCCCCGGCCTCGATTGATTTTTTATACAACTCCTTCGCCTTCGCGTAGTTCTTCTCGTAACGATACAATCGGGCCAGAGCCAACAACAGGTCGGGATCGTTACCGCGCCGTTTCATGAACGATTCGATCAGTTCAATCTGATAATGGAGATATGGACTCCTCACCTTGCCATACAGATTGATCAGTTTTTTATCCAGCCTCCTGTTCAGCGCGGTTCTAAGCTCTTTTTCCGCCTCTTTCAGTTTGTCGTCCCTGATCAATTGATTGACGTAACTGACGATCATATCCGGGTCTTTTCTCTTTTTCGCGGGTAGCGATTTCCAGGTTTTGGCTGATCGGTCCGGTTCCCCCTGCAACAATGCCGGAGATGAAATCAATTGCTCGAAGGCATGCTGTTCCCGGTTTTTTGTCTCCTCCTCGGGAAACGCTTTCAGTTTCTTCAACGCGGCAGCCAGCCTGGTTAATGAATCCCAATCCTCCAACTCCCTGTATACATCCGCCAGCAGCCTGGTCACAGCCGCATTTTTAGAAGAAGTGGTTCGCAATTTCTCCAGATAATCCCTGGATTCAGCCACTTCTCCGGCCTGATACAGCAGTCTGGCGCGAGTCAGATTGATCGCCAGTTCATTGGAGGGATGTTTGGCAAGCGCTTGATCCAGATAGCGGTTCCTGCGGTTCATCAAGCCTTGTTGCTGCGCCGCATAGGCCGCGCCAAGATAATTCATCAACGGCGTTTTATTGAATTCGAGTTTTTTCAGCAGCGCCGATTCGGCCTTCGACCAGTTTCCTTCTATCAGGTACGCATAGCCCTGCATGGTATGCTGCTGCGCGCTGTTTTCCTGGCTCCGGATTCTCCATTTGCGGTATCTTTCCGACGCCCGGAACAGGCTTGCGATAAAGTTGAGCAACAGATACAACAATACGAAGGCCAGGAAAAGGATGCCGATAAACAACAGCAGGGGCAGCCGCACCACATAAGGGTCCCGGGTCAGGACCACATATCCCGGATCGTCGACGGCAAGCGCTCCCAAGCCGACTGACAGAATCAGCGCCACAATGATGGTGATGAACAGTTTCATAACCGCGGTTTCATGATAAAACGTCCGGCCTTGTCAAAGGGCAGGCTCGCTCCCGCCAAGAGCGCGAACGGCGGACAACGTCGCCGAAATATCGGGAATTCCGGTATCCAGATACGATGATCCAACCCGGTTGAGTCGTTCTATCCAGTCCAGGGTTCCGGCGGCGTCAACATTGAAATTTTGCCTGACCCGCTTGCGGGCAACATCAATCCTGTTGGTAAACAATTCCGGGTTTTCCCGAACCAGCGCGACTTGGGCCGATTCCAGAATCAGCCTGGCTCTTTCATAGGTCATTTCGCGTATTTCCGCGGAAATCACTGGTCTGACCGGGTTGTCGTTTTTCTCTATCTGGACAAGGTCTCCCAGACTCGTCAGCAGCGCGGCTCCCGCGTCCATCACCGGTTTCAGATAACGGTCGAGCCCCGAGGTTTCATCCACATTCTCTTGCGAATCGGCTCCCCGCCCCTCGTCCCCCTCTTCCCGGACTGCGTCCGAACCGGCATTCGCATCCATCACGATGTCGCCCGCGAGCGGCAGCGTATCGACCTGCGCGGACAGTACGGACAATTCATTCAACAGACCAGGCATGTCAATTTGCGGAATACGGTCAAGCGCGGCAATATCTGAAGACAGCAACCTGCGGACCTCATTCACGCTGGCGCCGGAAAGTCGTTTCAGGCGTTGATCCGCAAGTTGCAAAGCCTGTTTTGCCAGACCGATCTCACCGGTGAATTGCAGGCGTTGATAAGCAATGAGGACAAGTTGTTCGACCTCCTCCAGAACCCATCCGTCAAGATTACTGTCGAGTTGCGAACGCAACTCCGTAATCTGGTCGGAGAGCAAATTGATTTCCTCCTGAATCCGTTCCCGGACCGAATCATCCTGATTCGTTATCTCGCTCCGGATGCCCTGTATCTGTTCACGGATATCCGCGTCGGACCGGGCCAGCGAATCTTCGAGTCCACCAATCCCGGCGCTGATGTCGGCATATTGACCGGTCTGCATCTGCTCCACCTCGTCGATGCGCTGCCCGACACGCTGCTCGATCAGATTCAATCGGGTTTCCTGCTGTCCGGCATTCAGTTTCGAGTCCACGGTTCCCTGATACCAGGCGTATCCACCGATGCCTGCCGCGGCAACGCCAAGGAGCAATGCGAACCATGAAACGATGGCCTGCCTGTTCGAACCGGCGGGACGGGTGACCGGACCTTTTTTTGCCCTTGTGGTTTTCTTCTTCGACGGGACCGGGGTCCCTGAAGGTTCTTTGACTTTGTCTTCTGCCATTTTCCTGTTTACCTGCTCATAGTAGATCAATCCTACCGCAACCCACCGCGCTTGTCATTTTGTGTCTGCCGCATCCGTCGCCGCCTCTGACAGGGCGTCAATCAGACAATCATCCGAAACTCCCCCCGCAACCCGGACGCGGGCGATGCCGCGCCGGACGCACTGGTCCCGGATACGTTCACTGATCGTGACCACCGGCGACTCAAGCAGCAATGCCGCGTTTTGCGGACCCAGCAATTCGAACAACCCGTCCAGTATCGAAACGCTGGTGATCAGCGCCACATCAATTTCCCCAGCGGACCAAATGTCGACAATCGGCGGTATCGGCCGACTCGTGATTCTCCTCGTATAACATGGAACAAGAACGACTTCGGCGCCGCGCTTCTCCAACTCGATTTTCAGCAGGTCCCGGCCGGACTGCCCTCTCAATATGGCAACCCGGGTATTTTTCAACTCCATGCCTCTCTCCCTGTCCAGTAATGCAGACAGCAGCCCCTCACTGCCCGGACCCGGACCCGGACCCGGCTCAGGAACAAAATCAATATTCAGCCCCTTGTCCCGTCCCAGTCTGGCGGTTTTCGGTCCCATCGCGGCGATTTTCAGGGACCCGGGAACCCGGATATCCCGCTGTCCCATCCGGGCCGCAAATCCCTCCATCGCAGCGGCGCTGACAAAAACCAGCAGATCAAAATCCTGAATGCCGCGCAACAGGGCGTCCAGGGCGGCAAAGCTGTCCGGCGCTGAAATTTCGATGACCGGGAACTTCACCGCTGTGCCGCCGTGTTCTTCAATGACCCCGGCCATGTCATCCCCCAAAGGATCGGGCCGGGTAACCAAGACCCGGAGTCCGTTCAGGAGTTCAGCCCGCATCGCCATGCGTCATCACGCATCATTCATAATAAACGCGGTCGAGAATGTCCTTCGCCCCCTGCCCAACCAGATCCTCAGCCACCGATATGCCCAATTGTACAGGATCTGAAACGGGGCCCTGCATCCGGGAGCGCAACACTCTGGAACCATCCAGTTCCCCGACCAGGCCGCGCAGGGTCAGCCGCTGGCCTGACCGCTCGCAATGAAAAGCGACGGGCACATGGCAGCCCCCTCCAATTCGCGCATTCGCGGCGCGCTCCGCCTGTGTTTCGACCGTTGCCCGCGGATCATTCAACGGCAGAATCAATGGATGAATATCCGCATCATCCACGCGGCATTCAATCCCGACAACGCCCTGCCCGACCGCGGGGAGGCAGATTGAAGTCGGAATGACCTGGGTGATCCGGTCTTCCATTCCTAACCGCTTCAAACCCGCCACGGCCAGAATAATGGCATCGTACTGGCCGGAATCGAGTTTCTGCAACCGAGTATTAACGTTTCCTCTCAGGTTTTTCAATTGCAGCCGGGGATAGTTCGCCTTTATCTGGCATTGTCTCCTCAAACTGCAGGTTCCAACGACCGCGCCTTCCGGCAATTCATCCAGGCCACTGAATTTGTTTGAGACCAGGGCATCCCTGGAATCTTCTCTGGAACAATAAACCGGGATATGCAGCCCTTCGGGCAGTTCGACCGTGACATCCTTCATCGAGTGAACGGCGAGGTCGATCTCCCGGTCCAGCAAGGCGGTTTCCAGTTCCTTCAGGAACAAACCCTTGCCACCCACTTGGGATAACGGAACATCCAGGGTTTTATCACCCCCGGAAATAATCTCAACCAACTCGACCCGCAGCCCCGGACAGGCGGACAGCAGCGCCTCCCGGACATGATTGGCCTGCCAGAGCGCGAGCGGGCTGGTACGTGTCCCTATGCGAACAACGGGTATGGCATCACTGGCAATCCTCACTGGCTCACTAGCCCCCGGATAACTTGAGTCTCAAGGTTTTAATACCGAAGGAAGCCAGACTCTTGTCCGCGCTCACCATTTCGCCATAATCGGACCAGGGGCCAAGCCGCACACGATAAAAATCACCCCGGCCCTGGATGGTGACTTTCTGTATCTGTGACGCATGCCCCCAAAGCGCTAATTTGGCTTTCAGCCGGTCCGCGTCGGCTTTTTTCTGGTAAGAGCCTGCCTGCAACATGTATGCGCTTGTCTTCGATACCGCCGGAATGACTGTAGAAGGCTCATCGGGTTTTTCGCCCCCGGCCTCAGACGATTGCGGCAAAGAGGGCGCTGGTGAAGGGATTGGCGACTGATCACCTGGCACTACCATCTCGATCGTGGGCAATACCGTAAAGAAATCGAAACTGGTCTGTTGTTCTGCCGGTTTGTCTGACTGGTCGATCTTGGCGCCAGCGGCTTTCTGATCCTCCTCTATGGACTGCTGCCGGGATTGTTCGACCACCTTGCGAATACCGCTCCCGGTTCCACTATCTCCAATCCGCATCCCCTGCCAGAGAATGGTGGCCAGTGCACCGGTTATCATCCCGATAACCAGCATCCCGAAGCCATGAGATAATCCGCGCCTGGGCGACGCTGAACGCTTGCGGGTCGTTCGTTTTTTCTGAGCCATGTTTCTGATACTCCGATAAGTCCGGCTACATCCGATCCGGCGCGATTACACCCAGCATTGCCAGGCCATTCGCGATCACGATCCGGGTAGCGTCAATCAACCCCAGACGCGCCCGCCTCAATCCATCTTCGCTGGCAAGAAACGGATGGGCGTTGTAATAGGTATGGAACGCGTGAGCGAGATCGCGCAGATAATACGCCAGTTGATGAGGCTCATAACTGCCAGCCGCCAGTTGGACCACTTCCGGGAAGCGCGACAAGGCAACCAGAAGATCCATTTCCCGGGATTCAGTCAACAGGCTGTAGTCGGCGGCGCCGTCACCTGGGCCCGGCATGCCTTTTTCGTCAAGCTGCCTGAACACGCTGCAAATTCTCGCATGCGCGTACTGGATGTAATAAACCGGATTGTCCGATGACCGGGATTTCGCAAGTTCGAGATCAAACTCCATGTGCTGATCGGGCTTCCGCAGCACATAAAAAAACCGGGCCGCGTCGTCTCCGATTTCCTTCCTCAATTCCCGCAGCGTGACAAACTCGCCATGGCGCGTGGACATTGAAATCTTCTGTTTGCCGCGGTACAGAGCCGCAAACTGCACCAGTAGAAATTGCAGGCGTTCCGGATCATTGCCCAACGCTTCGAAAGAAGCCTCGATCCTCTTTATGTAACCGTGATGGTCCGAGCCAAAGATATTGATAATACGGTCAAAACCGCGTTCCGCCTTATTGTAATGATAAGCGATATCAGAAGCGAAATAGGTGTGAGCGCCGTTGGCCCGGACTACGACACGATCCTTTTCGTCACCGAAATCGGTTGCCCTGAACCACAGGGCGCCTTCTTTCTCGAACGTATGGCCGTTTTCCCCAAGTGTCTCAATAGACTGACGGATGTCTCCCCTGTCCAGCAAACTCCGTTCCGAAAACCACTCCTGGAATACCACACCAAATTCTTCCAGATCCTGGCGAATATCCTCCACCATCGCATCACAGGCGAGATCGAACACCATCTCGTAGTCTGTTGGCCCCAGAACCTGCTTGCAGCGCCTGATCAGCAGGTCAATTGACTGTTCGACATCTTCCGGCAGGTCACAAAAAAGCCCCCCGGTATCCGCGCAACAGGCCTCGCCTTTTTGTTGCCTCAATCTACCGGCGATATCCTTTACGTATTCACCCTGATAGGCATTGGCCGGAAAAACGGTTTCGCGACCACACAATTCAAGATAGCGTATCCACACACTCAATGCCAGAATGTCCATCTGCCGGCCGGCATCGTTTATGTAGTATTCGCTATGCGTATCATAACCCGCCGCCCGTAAAACACGAACCAGCGCATCACCAAAGGCGGCGCCGCGGCCATGACCGACATGTAACGGACCGGTAGGATTGGTGGAAACGAACTCCACCATGATACGCTGACCATGACCGGAATCACTCTGGCCATAGTCATTGGCGTGAGCCTGTATATGGCGGATCAGACTATAGTAAGCCTCCCGCCTGAAATAGAAATTGATAAAACCGGGTCCGGCAATTTCGACTTTCCTGATCAATTCCGAATCCAGTTGTGAGGCCGGTATCGCCGCAACAATCTCTTCCGCCAGAGCGCGAGGATTCCGTGCCAGCGGTTTGGCGAGTTTCAATGCCAGGTTGCAGGCAAAATCTCCGTGGCTGGGGTCCCGGGTGCGCTCGACACTGATCCAGTCAGGGACTGATCCACCCGCCACAGCCGGAATTTTCAATACGCTGACTGCCTGATAGAGAAGTCGTATGACCGTGTTTTTCATATTTTGCGGGGTATCAGTGAAGCTTCGGGATGAGATGCGATTGTACCTTTTGACCGGAGCAAACAGAAGTGGAAGCAGGAATGCAAAAGACAAATACGAATCATGTTGATAACTATTTGCATTTAGAATATCATTTGCATTCCGCTCAATATTCACATTAAACTCACCATGAAATTTAAAATCACCATGAAATCGAAATATCTTGTGGTCGCCTCCGCGCTTTTGATCGGGCTTGTGGAAGCGGCTTATGCTTCAGAGGAAGTCAACGTATACTCCTATCGAAACCCGGAATTGATTCAGCCGATATTCGACCGTTTTACCGACGATACAGGCATCGCAGTCAATGTGGTTTTCGCCAAAAAGGGGATGCTGGAGAAACTGAAAGGCGAGGGTGAGAACAGCCCGGCGGATCTGGTATTCACGGTAGACATCGGGCGTCTGTCTGACCTCAAGAATGCCAATCTGACTCAGGCGGTAACCGATCAAGCCCTGTCAGACAATATCCCGGAAAACCTGAGAGACGCCGATAATCACTGGTATGGCCTCACCTCCAGAGCCAGAATTATCGTCACATCGAAAGACCGGGTCGCTGCGGGTACTGTCTTGACTTATGAAGACCTCGCCAAACCGGAATTCAAGGGAATGATCTGTACCCGCTCCGGGAAACATCCCTATATGGTCGCATTGACCGCTTCCATGATCGTGCATCATGGAATAGAGGGTGCACAAGAGTGGCTGGCGAATGTAAAATCCAATCTGGCGCGTAAACCGGAAGGCAATGACCGGGCACAGGTCAAAGCGATCCGGGAGGGACTATGCAACATCGCCATAATCAACCATTACTATATGTACAAGATGATTACCAATCCGGATCAAAAGTCGTGGGCGGATGCGGTCAATGTCACGTTTCCCAATCAGGATGACCGTGGCACGCATATCAATGTGAGCGGAATGGCAATGACCCGACACGCCCCGAACAAGGATAACGCACTGAAACTGATGAAATTCCTGGCCAGCGAAACCGCGCAGAGAATGTACGCGCAACTGAATGGAGAATACGCTGTCAAACCCGGTATTGAGCTGGCCGATGCAGTGCGGGAATGGGGCATATTCAGAGCGGACAACACGAGCCTGACCGAGATCGCGGCCAATCGCGCCGAAGCCTCGAAAATCGCAGACCGTGTCGGTTACGACAACTGAGCGTCCGGTCGGTTCCTCAACCGACCGAAGCCCTGGTTATTCAGGGCCCGGCTTTAGCCTCAGTTGCTGGGGGACAGGCACTGTTTGCATGGCGCTTGTCGCCCTGTTGCCGCTTATGGCTATCATCTGGGTGGCCTTTTCACCAACAGAAAATATATGGCCTCATCTGGTCAGCACCACCCTGCCCCATTACCTGTTGAATACCTTTGTACTGATGACCGGCGTCGGAGTGGCGGTTTTTTTGACCGGAGTCTCCACCGCCTGGCTGATCAGCGCCTATTCGTTCCCCGGTTACCGGATTTTTGAATGGATGTTACTGCTGCCACTGGCTGTACCGGCCTATATACTGGCCTATCTTTACACCGACCTGCTCGAATTCGCCGGGCCGGTGCAAAGTTTTCTGAGGGAGATATTCGGCTGGCAGCTGGCCACCGATTACTGGTTCCCGAATGTACGTAGTATGGGCGGCGCCATCATGCTGATGGGGCTGGCCCTGTACCCTTACGTTTACCTGATGGCGCGGTCTTCATTTCTCGAACAATCTCCCCACCTGCTTGACGCATGCCATCTGATGGGACGCTCCCGTTTCAACACATTCCTGTTTGTCTCACTGCCCATTGCCAGACCGGCAATCGCCATCGGCACCGCCCTGGCGCTGATGGAAACACTGAACGACTTCGGAACGGTGGATTATTTTGCCGTACACACTCTGACCGCAGGCTTGTTCGATGTCTGGTTGAATATGAATAATCTGGGTGGAGCCGCACAGATTGCGCTGGTCATGCTGACCTTCGTGCTCATCCTGCTGGCGCTGGAACATATCGGACGAAGCAAAATCCGTTTTTACCAGAATAGCGGCCGATTCGCCCGCCGGGAAAATATCCCGTTACACGGCATCTACAAATGGATTGCCTTTACCGTATGCCTGCTGCCGGTACTGGCCGGATTCCTGATTCCGTTCGCCCTCCTGGTCAATTATGGAGTGCAGTATTTCGATCAGTCATGGACTGCCGAGTTCCGTGAATACACATTCAGTAGCCTGACGGTTGCCGGTATCGCTGCCATCAGTTGCGCCACCATTTCCATTCTGATCGTCTACTCCCGCAGAATCATCACTCCGTCCTGGTTCAGTTCCCTGTCAAGGCTATCATCCCTCGGATATGCGATCCCCGGCTCGGTTCTGGCGGTGGGACTCGTCATCTCCCTGACCACGCTTGAAAACAGGATCGACGGTTTCTTCAGACTGTATTTCGGGTTTTCAACCGGGCTGATACTGACCGGCACCCTGTTCGCACTCATCCTGACCTACATCATTCGTTTCCTCGCCATCTCCACAGGCAGCATCGAATCCAGTTTCTCCAAGATTCCAGGCTCTATCGACATGGCTGCCCGTACTCTGGGGCACCCGCCATTGCGGACTCTTCGCCTGTTTCACATTCCACTGCTTAAAAGCGGTATCTTTACGGCTATGCTGATCGTATTTGTCGATTGCATGAAGGAACTGCCCGCCACCCTGCTGCTACGACCCTTCAATTTTGAAACCCTTGCCACCCATGTATACCTGTTCGCCTCGGACGAAATGATAGAATACAGCGCTCTGTCTGCGCTGATGATTGTCCTGACAGGATTGATCCCGGTTGTTGTCTTGAGCAAAACAATTTCGTATTCTCAGTTGCTGAAACAAAAGGCCGACTGATTCCCGGTCCCGATCAACCCGATACTGCCCATAAGGCCCATGCCCCCCATCCTGCAAGTGGATAACATCAGTTGCCGCTATGAAAGTGACAGTGCCAGCGCGGTCAATCAGACCTTCTTCAACCTGGAAGAAGGCATGCTGGCCTGCCTGCTTGGGCCGAGTGGTTGTGGGAAAACCACTGTGTTACGGGCAATTTCCGGTTTTCAGAAACTGACCGGCGGATCAATCACGCTTAACGGCACCTGTATTTCCAGCGCCCGCGCTAATATCCCTCCCGAAAAAAGAAATATCAGCATGGTGTTTCAGGACTATGCTCTTTTTCCCCATCTCACAGTACAAAAAAATGTCGAGGCGGGACTGTACGGGAAAGAGCCATCCTCAAGAAAAGCGACCGTTGCAGAAATACTGGACTATGTTCGACTCTCCGACTACAGCGGGCGTTACCCACATGAACTGTCGGGGGGGCAACAACAACGGGTTGCGCTGGCGCGGGCGCTGGCGCCAAAACCAGGGCTGCTGTTAATGGATGAACCTTTTTCCAATCTGGATTTTGAGCTGCGTGAAAAGCTGGGGCAGGAAGTCCGGGACTTGTTGAAGGAAATCGGGACAACCTGCATTCTGGTTACCCATGACCAACAGGACGCATTCACCTTCGGTGACATGGTCGGAGTCATGAATCAGGGCCGGATAGAACAATGGGGAACTCCATACAATATCTACCATGAACCACAAACCCGGTTTGTCGCGAACTTCGTTGGAGACGGCGTGTTTTTGAATGGCACTCTGGCAGCCGATGGCAAGATCCAATGTGAACTGTCGCAGTACGGCGAGCGGCACCTGACCGGCGACCTGTCCGATGATCGCATTCAACAGGACCTGCAACAAATCAAATCCGGCTCAGGCAAGAAAGTCCAGGTATTGATCCGGCCCGATGACATCATACACGACGACGACAGCCCCACCGCGGCCAGGATCATCAAGAAAGCGTTTCGGGGGGAAAGCTATCTTTATACGCTGGCATTACCGAGCGGCACCCGGGTACTCACTCTCGTTCCATCCCACCACGACCACGATGTCGGAGAAAGCCTGGGAATCAGGCTCGACATCAACCACCTGATCTATTTTGACCGGTAACGTATCTGGAAATTCCTGAACGGAATTTGCCCGAATCAGCGCGACCGCGACAGGAAAAACAGGTCGAGTTGTTTGAAGGACAATCCCGCAGACTGTGAATAGGCGCCGACGTTCCGGCGCTCAAACGCGCCGCGCCCGGTAGGTGTAGTAGTTGCATGAGGCGAAAAACTGCCGGTTGGCCATCAGTTCAGTCTGCCCGTTGACCCAACGCTCGACTTCGCCGTCGCCCATCAAGTCACCACTCGCCACCATGGGCGCATAGGTGTCGGCAAAGGACTTGAAGTAGCTGGCCGCCTCCCCGAGTTCCGAAACGACCTCGACCAGGGTATCTTCGATATCAAAACCGCTTTCAGGCAACAGCTTGATCAGATCCCGCATGATCAGCGGATTCTGAAAGGTGGTTTCGGCAAGCGCGCGGTCCATACGCCGTCCGAGTTCCGGGTCGTCCGGGAACCCGTAGGTCAACGATGAGTAATCCCCATCGAAAACTACCAGCAATCCCCCCGGACGCAGAACCCGGGCGCACTCGTTGGCAACCGCTTGCGGATCAACCACATGACTGATCACAGTGTGGGCGATGACCAGATCGAATTCTCCGTCTTCACTACCAAGATCATGCGCGTCGCCGACCCGAAATTCGACCCGGTCCGCGATACCCGCATCATCGGCGAAACCGGACGCCGCATCAATGAAAGCCGGACTCTGATCAACGCCAACCAGACGCCCGCGAAAATTCGGTTTTCCTACCAGCGAGCGAATCATGGCCCCGGTTCCACACCCCACCTCCAGCGTCAGTGAGTCGTCGAAAAATTCCAGGGTATCGGCGTAACGGTCGAACAACCGGGTGAACACAGCATCCTGCGCGCGGCTTTCCAACCGACTGATCAGGCGTCTGGCGGTTTCGTCATCCAACGAATGGGAACGGCAATGGGGATCTGCAACGGTCATCAGAATAGCCTTTGGTGGAAAATTCACTCTATTATAACCAATCGTCAATCGCCAGTTGAACTGCGCCGGTCATGCGTTCAGCAAAGGCCGCGCACCCTGCATCAGGAAAACAATAAACCGCTCTTTCATTGTTCAATAAACCGGGGCATACACGATTGCCTGAATGTGTTCGGTCAGGTTTTCCGGAGGCGCTTCCCGCGTAATGCCGTGTTGCCAGGCATAGTCGGCAATGGCCTCGGCAATCGTGAAGGAGACCTTGCGGATTTGATTGATTTCGGGATAAATCGAACCGACCGCGAGGTTTTCTTCGGTCACCGCGCTGGCCAGGGCTTTGGCGGATTCCAGGAAAATTGAATCCGGTATCGTCCTGGCCCCGCAGGAGATCATCCCCAACCCGATACCCGGGAAGATATACGAATTGTTGCCCTGTCCGGGTCGAAATGTCCGGCCGTTATAAGCAACCTCGCCAAATGGACTGCCGCTTGCGAACACGCCACGGCCCTCCGTCCACTGGTAAGCCTGTTCGGCGGTGCATTCCGAGCGGCTGGTCGGATTGGATAGCGCGAATATGCCGGGACGGGATTTGATGCCGGCCAGCTTGCGGATGACTGGCTCCGTAAACATACCGGGACGTCCGGTTGCGCCGATCAGTATGTCGGGGCGATGAACATCCAGCGCTTCGATAAATGGATAATCGGGCAGGTCATGGGCAAAGCATCGGATGTGATCCGCCAGATTCCTTGTGGACCGGGTGATCAGCCCCTTGCTGTTGAAATACCATAGACGTTGATGGGCCTGTTCATGGCTGAGACCTTCCGCCATGAGCGCCTTTGCAATCATGGATCCTATTCCGGATGCCGCGGAACCGGCGCCCAGAAAAGTGAATCTCAAATCCCTGAATGGCACGCCTGAAATCCGGGTGGAAGCATAAACCCCGGCCAGGACGACTGCCGCCGTACCCTGTATGTCATCATTGAAACACAGTGTATGGTCACGATATCTGTCCAGCAACGCAAACGCGTTTTGCGCAGCGAAATCCTCGAACTGAATCAGCGCGCCCGGATAGGCGTCTCTGACAGCGTCGACAAACTCATCCATCAAACTGTAATAGTCTTCGCCCCGGCATCTTTTCTGTCTCATGCCCAGATAAACGGGATCATTGAGCAACTCCTCGTTATCGGTACCGATATCGAACATGACCGGCAGTGTCTGTTCGGGCTGAATCCCCGCGCAGGCGCAATACAGGCTCAGTTTCCCGATCGGGATACCCATGCCGTTGGCTCCCAGGTCCCCCAGGCCGAGGATTCTTTCCCCGTCCGTGATCACAATGATCCGGATATCCCGGTGCGGCCAGTTGTCCAGAACTTCCCGAATTCTGCCCCGGTCCCTGGCGGTAACATAAAAACCCTTTGCCCTTCTGAAAATATTCGCAAACTCCTTGCAGGCCTGACCCACCGTCGGGGTATAGATCAGCGGCATGATCTCCTCGATGTTTTCGATAACCACCCGATAAAACAACCGTTCGTTGCGGTCCTGCAGGGCAGACAGAAAAATATATTTCTCGAGGTCACTATCCTTGCGGCGTAAATTCGCCAGCGCCCGATCAACCTGGGTTTCCATCGAACCAATCGCGGCAGGCAGCAGCCCCCGCAATTTCAGCCGGTCCCGTTCTTCTTCAGTAAATGCCGTCGATTTGTTGTGGGCGGGACTCAGCAGCAAATCAACGCCGGTCAACCCTGGATTGGGTTTCATTCAATACCGTACTTTGGGAATGTGTTTGATGGACCGGCATTATATACTTGATATTGACCGCCCGCATTTACTTCAGCCAATATAACCATACAATACACCTTGCCGCGACTTACCGGATTCAAATGGAACCCCGCCACAACTTGTCATGACTGCCGCATCGAACCCGCCGCTGGTTGATCTGATCAACCAGCGCCTGCCGCAAACACAATGCACATTGTGCAGCTATCCCCGCTGCATGGAGTATGCCAAAGCCATAGAGCGCGGCGAAGCGGAAATCAATCAATGCCCGCCCGGAGGGGAAATCACGATTGCCGCCCTCGCGAAGCTGCTCGACAAACCGGTTGTCGAGCTAAATTCCGATCACGGGGAACACGAGCCGAAGAGGATTGCATGGATCAGGGAGGATGAATGTATCGGCTGCAAATTATGTATCAAGTCCTGTCCGGTGGATTGTATTGTCGGGGCGGGGAAGCGGATGCATACCGTGATCGCCGATGAATGCACGGGTTGTAAACTGTGTATCCCGGTCTGCCCGACCGACTGCATTGACTTGATTCAACCCGGAACAACGGGAAACGGCAATACGGATGACACACCCAGCCCCTGGCCCGGCTTTTCCGTCCGGCAGGTTGATCAGGCCAGATTCCAGACCGGCCAGAAACTGGCCAGAATTGAAAAATTCAATAACGTCCGCAGGCGCCGCAAACAGGTTCTGGCGCGCGAGCAGATGCAACGGGAAATTGTAGCCGCCGTGAAAAGAAAATCCATGCAGAGCCGGTCACCCGCAACGAAGCCATGGACCCGCAGCAAATAACCACAGCTTTCACCCGGCTGGAAAACTCCAACCCCGCGCCGACCACGGAATTGAACTGGCGGAGCGAGTTCGAGTTATTGATCTCGGTCATACTGTCCGCCCAGGCTACCGACATATCGGTCAACCTGGCTACCGAAAAACTCTACAAGGCGGCCAATACCCCTGCCGCCATTCACGCGCTCGGCGCAACCGGATTGAAGGAATATATCCGGACAATCGGACTGTTTAATGTCAAGGCGCAGAATATCATCAAGACCTGTAAGCAACTGATCGACCGGCATGACGGCCAGGTGCCCCGCACCCGGGAAGAACTCGAAGCGCTGCCGGGAGTGGGCAGGAAAACCGCCAGCGTAATACTGAATACAGCTTTCGGGCAGCCCGCCATTGCCGTGGACACCCACATCTTCAGGGTGTCCAACCGGACCGGCATCGCGCCGGGCAAAAATACGCTGGCGGTGGAAAAGGCATTGCTGGAAAGAGTTCCCGAACCATTCATAATGAACGCCCATCACTGGTTGATTCTGCATGGCCGGTATACCTGTGTTGCGCGAAAACCGAAATGCGATGAGTGCCTGATCCATGATTTGTGTGACTCCGCTTCCGAACTTCAGGGAACTTAAAGACAATACAATCACACTAATATCAGGTAAACTGCCAATATTTTGTGAAACCCGCGTCCGGCAGTACTCCCGACAACCACAACATCCGACCTCGAACTACCCCATGGATATGGCAGTACAGCACAGTTTTAATGACACCCTGAAAGCCAATGGCTGCTTTCCCCTGAAGCGTGCGGCCCTGTCCGAATTACAATTGAACATCGGTTACCTGTGCAATCAGGCGTGCGAGCATTGTCATGTTCAGGCGGGGCCGAAACGCACCGAAATGATGACCTGGGAAACCATGGCAAAAGTGCTTGACTGGGTAAAACGCAACCCCGTTCGTTCTGCCGACATTACCGGCGGAGCGCCGGAAATGATTCCCGGCTTCCGGGAGCTGTGTGATGGACTGATCGAAAACGGTGTCCGGATCACATCGCGATGTAATATCACTGTGCAATTTGAAGCCGGTCAGGAAGATCTGGCGGCATGGTACGCTGAACGCAAAATCCGCCTGGTCTGCTCCCTTCCCTGCTATACCCCGGAAAATGTCGATCAACAAAGAGGCAAAGGGGTTTTTGGAAAAAGCATTGCCGGCTTGCAGATGTTCAACCAGTTCGGTTACGGCCGGGACCAGGACCTTGTGATTGATCTGGTCTACAACCCGGTTGGACCGCAGTTGCCCCCAGGCCAGGCTGTCTTGCAATCGGATTATAAAGCCCGTCTGAAACGGGACTTTGACATTGATTTCAATAATCTGCTGACGATTACCAATCTGCCGATCAACCGATTCAAACACTATCTGAAAAGAACCGGGCAACTCGAAAGCTACGAGCAGCTTCTGGCAGATAATTTTAACCCGACCACAGTATCGTCATTGATGTGTCGAAATCTGATCAGTGTGGACTGGCAGGGCTATGCCTATGATTGCGATTTCAACCAGATGCTCAATCTGCCGCTGTCGGCGACGGGCAGAAAGCTTTTATGGGATATTGATATACGGCAGTTGGATAATCAATTGATTACCGTTGGCAGCCATTGTTATGGCTGTACCGCCGGAGCCGGAAGCAGTTGCGGCGGGGCGCTTGCCTGAACAGTCCCGGCGCGGACAGGCACAGGGACCTGTCCCTACGATTGCGAAAACATCCAAAGCAGCGCCGCATAACGGGCCAGTTTACCGAGCAGGATTATGGCGGCGCAGGGCCAGAAGGGAAGCCGCAAATAACCCGCCGCCAGACATAGTGGATCTCCGACAACCGGCATCCAGCTAAAAAACAAAACCGGGACGCCCCACTTCCTGACCCGGTTCAGAGATGTATCCTTGAGCTTGAAAACCGACCCGATCCTTTTATGCCATCCGGTATGCGCCAGACCGCGGTACAGAAGCGCCCCGATCCACCAGGTGATGACGCCGCCAAGGGTATTGCCAACAGTCGCGACCAGCAGCAGAGAGATCACATCGTGTTGATCGGACTGATACAGAGAATAGAGTAATACCTCTACGCCTCCCGGAACAAGAGTCGAAGCCAGCAGCGAACCAACGAATAACCAGACCAGTCCGGAAGACATCAGGCCGCTGTTCTGGCAGCGTTTATCGAGCGGTCAATAATTTTCAGAATTCTGGATAAGGCGCCCTTGTTCTCATCAACAAACCCCTTGCCGTGAGAGCCGTATTGATTTCTCAGCACAGGGTCATTCACAAACCGGACGATCACTTCGGCCAGCTCCTGCGCATCCATGACCTGGACTCCCGCTCCCCTTTCAAGCACCATGTCGGAGATTTCCTGGAAGTTGAACATGTGAGGGCCAAAAATTACGGCCACACTGGCCGCACAGGCTTCGAGCAGGTTATGGCCTCCGGCGGGAACCAGGCTGCCGCCGATGTACGCGATATCACCCGCCGCGATCAGCAGGGTCAATTCCCCCATGGTATCCCCGATATAAATATCGACATCACTGTCAATAACCCCGCTTGATCGAGTCCTCAAAACGGTTTTGCAGTTCGACCGCAAACAGAGTTTATACACCTTCCGAAAACGTTCCGGGTGTCTCGGCGCCAATACCAGCAACAAATCAGGGATCGCGCGTTTAGCCTCGAAAAAAGCCCGGAGCACATGCGCTTCCTCCCCCTCACGGGTACTTCCGGCGACCAGTACCGGACGATCGAAACCCAGGTCCCGGCGCACTGATTGGGCGGCTTCCAGGGCGCTGGCCGGAATATCCAGCTCAAACTTCAGACTCCCGGTCACCTCGACACAATCCTGGTTGGCGCCAAGGTGGACCAGTCTTTCTGAGTCGGCCCGGGTTTGAGCCGCGAAATGATCAACCTTCCCCAGTATCGGGGAAATCAGCTTTTTGAACCGCAGATACCCCTCGTAGGATTTCTTCGAGAGTCTTGTGTTGGCGTAAATCACCGGGATATTCCTGCCCCGACACTCCGCGATATAATTCGGCCAGATTTCCGTCTCCATGATGATTGCCATACATGGATTCAGCCGGTTCAAAAATCGTTTTACCGCACCCGGATAATCATAGGGAAGATAGCAATGATCCACTGTATGATTGAAATTCTGAACCACCCTGTCCGACCCGGTTGGCGTCATGGTCGTGATGATAAACCGCCGATCAGGGTAATTCGCTTGCAACGCGTGGATCAGCGGAACTGCCGCGTTCACCTCGCCCACAGAAACCGCGTGAATCCATATCCGGTTGCCGCCACCGGATGGGTCGTCGGGATGCAGTCCGAACCCGAACCGCTGCGGCAGTCGATTGATATACCTGCGACTCCTGGAAATCCGGATGATCAATCGGATCAACACCACAGGAAACGCGATATACAGGGCAATCTGGTAAAGTGTCAGCACGGGACTCTTATTGATTGACCCAGTCCCTGGGAACCAGGAAATAATCGGTCAGCCTCGCCTCTTCACTGCCTGGCTCGGGTTGGAAGTCGTATCTCCACTCCACCCTGGGCGGCAAGGACATCAGTATCGATTCAGTGCGGCCCCTGGACTGCAAGCCGAATAATGTGCCGCGGTCATAGACCAGATTGAACTCCACGTAGCGTCCTCTTCGATATTTCTGGAACTCCCGCTGTTTGCAAGTGAAGGGATAATCCTTGCGCTTCTTTACAATAGGCAGGTAGGCATCCGCGAAACTGTTGCCGACGCTTTGCATGAAATCAAAGGATTTATCAAAGCCGAGTTCATTAAAATCATCAAAAAACAACCCCCCGATGCCTCTTGGCTCATCACGGTGCCTGATCACAAAATACTCATCGCAACGCTGTTTGAAGGACGGGTAGAAATGATCACCGAACCTCTGACAGGCATTGCGCGCTGTCCGGTGCCAGTGCACACAATCCTCGGTAAAACCGTAACAGGGCGTCAGATCATAGCCCCCGCCAAACCACCAGAGCGGTGAGTCCGACTCCGGGTCCGCGACAAAAAACCGTACATTCATGTGGCCCGCAGGGACATACGGGTTTCCCGGATGCAGGACAACCGATACGCCGGCTGCCTCGAACGGCTTGCCGGCAATCCCTTTTCTTGACAATGTCGATGCCGCGGGAAGCTGCTTCCCCGACACACGGGAAAAATTGACCCCGCCTTTTTCAAATACATCACCCTGTTCAACGATCCGGGTAATACCGCCTCCGCCGCCTTCGTGCCGCCACCTGTCCTCGCGAAATGAACAATCCGTTTCCAGTTCCCCGATTGCGGAACAAAGGCTGTTTTGCAGGCTTTCAAGGTAAACCGCAACGGCGTCCATGTCCGGAAATCCAGCTCCCCTGTTGACAAGACCACTGCTCACGAGTCGTGCCTCAGGCCCGGATTACGGCGCCGCTGACCGCGTCGCGGATGACAGATGGCCGGGTATCGGCGCCGACCAGCCCTTCCATGATACAATCCACTTCGCCACCGAACTCCAGATGGACCAACTCGGCGGTTCTCAAGGCTTTCCGGCGAGCGCGGTTTGCGCTGGTGGAGACAATCGCCATCCCCGCATTCCTGCAGAGCGCGCGAACCTCGGGATGCCGGGAGACCCTGATTGCGATGGATGCATGACTTCCCACGACCCAGCCTGAAATGCTTTTCCTCGCAGGCAACAGCCAGGTGCAAGGACCGGGCCAACTGGCCAAGACTTCCTGACGGGTTTCGGGCGGGAAGAATCTGACATATCTCATGACTCTGGAGATATGGTCTGAAACCAGTATCACTCCCTGTTCTTTTTTCCTGCGCTTGATATGGAGGATTCGACGGACTGCCTGGGAATTGTCCGGGTCGCACCCGAGCCCATAACAGGATTCTGTTGGATAGGCGACAACGCCTCCCTGCCTGATTATGGATGCCGCATCGCGTATTGACGCCAGATTCAACTTATTTCCGGTACGGTCGAAAACCCGATGTCACTTACCCAATGATTCCTGAAGGTTCCGGTTTTTCTCCATGACGCCCTGTGCGTTCCGTTCCCGTTCATTCCTGACCCTGGTTTCGACATCAGGGTCTGAAACGCCCAGGATCTGGGCAGCGAGATAGCCGGCATTTTTTGCCCCCGCCTTGCCGATCGCGACACTGGCGACGGGAATGCCGCCCGGCATCTGTACGGTGGACAACAGCGCGTCCTGACCATTCAGCGGCCCCCCGTCCATTGGCACCCCGATCACCGGTTTGACAGTCAGACTCGCGACCACGCCAGCGAGGTGCGCGGCGAGACCCGCCGCCGCGATAAACACCGCGCAGCCACGGGACTCGGCTTCTTTTACATATGAGTGGGTAGCGGCGGGAGTGCGATGCGCCGAAGTAACCCTGACCTCCCAGGACACGCCCAGACTATCCAGCACGTCAAGAGTGGCGCGCATTACCGGCAGGTCTGAATCCGACCCCATTAAAACTGCAACAAACGGTTTATTCATCTGTACCATAGAAATTGAGTTTGAATATCGTTAGCTGATCCGAACAGGATATCAGCCTCGTAGCCGGGTATTTTAACTGTTGTCGGGCACCGAATCTATCGCACGGTGACCGATGTCGCTGCGAAACCAGCTTCCTGACCAATTGATCCGGTCCGTTGCCTGATAAACCCGACCCCGGCACTCTTTCATGGTTTCACCCAGAGCCGTCACACACAAGACCCTGCCGCCATTAGCTAACACCCGGTTGTCCTCAAACCGGGTTCCCGCATGAAAAATTTTAAGATCATCCGAATCCAGCCCGTCCAGGCCACTGATCACCTCGCCTTTTTGATATTCGCCGGGATACCCACGAGCCGCCATCACCACCCCCAATCCCGGGCGATGATCCCATACCGCTGTTTCCTGATCCAGTTTCTGATCAAGCGCGGCCAGACAATGCGCCACGATATCGGATTGCATCCGCATCAGCACGGGCTGCGTTTCCGGATCCCCGAACCGGCAATTGAACTCCAGAACTCTGGGAACCGAATCATCCCCGATCATCAGACCGGCGTACAGAAATCCGGTATAGGGCATGCCTTCGGATCTCAAACCGTCTATGGTGGGCCGGATAATGCGGTCCATCACACGGGCATGGATTTCGTTGGTCAGGCCGGGGGCAGGAGAACAGGCCCCCATTCCTCCGGTATTCGGGCCGGTATCGCCGTCACCGGCTTTCTTGTAATCCTGGCTCGAAGCCATCGGCAGGATGTTTTTCCCGTCCGCCATACAGATAAAACTGGCTTCCTCACCGTGCAGGAATTGTTCGATCACGACCCGATGCCCGGCCTCACCGAACCGGTTTCCGGTCAACATATCCCTGACCGCCTGTTCGGCCTGTTGCCGGTTTTCGGCAATAATCACCCCCTTGCCCGCGGCTAGACCATCCGCCTTGACCACCAGTGGACAACGGGCCGTCCGCAGATAGTCCAGCGCCGGACCCGTCTCGACAAAACTCTCGAAAGCCGCGGTAGGAATCGAATGACGGGCAAGGAACCGCTTGGAAAAGGTTTTCGACCCTTCCAGTCGAGACGCGGACTCACCGGGGCCGAAACATTTGAGTCCGGCCGCCTTGAACGCGTCGGCAATGCCCAGTACCAGAGGGGCTTCCGGGCCGATAATCGTCAGTCCGATTTCGTTGTCCCTGGCGAACCGAATCAGCCCGCCAATATCTGTGGCCGCCAGATCCACATTGTGGATGCCGTCCTCCGTGGCCGTCCCCGCGTTACCGGGCGCCGCGTATACTTCCCTCACCAAAGGCGACCGGGCCGCTTTCCACGCCAGCGCATGCTCCCTTCCTCCGCCACCCACTATCAGTACTTTCATGCTGTTTTATTGCCTGAGATCCACTGCCTGAAGAATGTCATCGCCTGTACCATAAGTCTGGTCGGGCCCCGCCGAAAACAGAACATAGCGATCCACTTCCTGCGTGACCAGAATTTCATTTCCCCAACCATCAGTGTATTCCCCCTGATTCAATTTTTCGATAAATCCAGTCACCGCCGCATTATTGTCCGTATTTCCTTTGGTGACAATCAGCAATTTCAGGGTGGTCGCCAGATAGCTTAATGTCAACGAGGATTCGACCAGCCCGGCGCCGCTCTGCGGGGTCACATTGACAACCGCCCCATCCCGGGTGACCTGTGTGCCGGAGCCAGGCAATACCCCCGCTATTTCCTCGCCGTATTCTTCCACAAACTGACGCGCCACATGATTCCCCATCCATACCGACAATACGATCATGATAACCACACCGACCCAGACCATACCTTTGCTGACCCCTCCCCCGGACATGTAATCGCTCTTCATTTCAGGGTGTTCCATTGCCCGATGCACTCCGAAAACCGCTTTCCTGTAGTACAACCAGTTTGCCACACAAGGCCAGAAAAACAGCCAGAACAGGGAAAAAATTGACCCCGGACTCCCCGTCGCCATGAGCGTCACGCTGGTTCCGACAATCAGGTAAAATGTAGCCACAAGCCACATCTTGCGGTACAACGCCCAAAAGAAAAAGAAGAAGAAAGCCGGCCAATGCCAGGACAATCTGAATGATGGCCGGGCAGGATCCCCGAAGCGGGCGAACTGGCGCCGGTAGTAATCCGTATTGACATAGACAAACCCCATCAGAAGACCCTGCACCTCCTCATACTCCCGGCTGCCAGAGGAATCTTCCCCTTCGGAGCGGCCCGCTCTTTCCGGATGGTCTTCCCTTTCGGCGGAATCTGCCTTTTCGGAGCGGTCTTCCCTTTCGGGGTGATCCTCCCGCTCAGAGTGTTCTTCGTGGATAATTTCCATCTTCCGGCCGACTGTCTCCTCGGCTACCTCCTCAGCCTCCTCAACTACCCCTTCGACTATTTCCTCGACGGTTTTCTCGATCCTGATTTCCCTGATCTCACACTGTGCGCCGATGCGTTCGATTTTGCGGCATAGTTCGGTCGCCTGGCTTTCGCTATACTCTTTCTTAAGCGGTGTCGGATGCCCCTGCAAGACTCGCTCCATCGCAGCCGCAGTCGAATTGAACAGACCGGCCAATCCCTCCAGCGCCTCGTCACGGCTCCGCTCCGGGAGCGTCTTTCCGCTTAAAACAACCTTGTATCCGGGTTCTTCTGCTTTATTCATTTGATTCGATGGAAAACTTGAGGATCAGTGCCTGAAATGACGCATCCCGGTAAATATCATGGCAATGTCATGCTCATCCGCCGCCGCAATCACCTCGGCATCGCGCCTGGAACCGCCCGGCTGAATCACCGCCCGGACGCCAGCGCCAGCCGCATTGTCCAGACCATCACGAAACGGGAAAAACGCATCCGACGCCATCACGGCTCCCTCGACCCGCAATCCCGCATGCTGCGCTTTTATGGCCGCGATCCTGGCCGAATTGACCCGGCTCATCTGCCCCGCGCCAACCCCTATGGTCGCATTATCCGAAGCATAGACAATGGCGTTTGACTTGACGTATTTCGCCACTTTCCAGGAAAACAGCAAATCCCTCATTTCATCCTCGTCCGGATGGCGTTTCGTCACCACCTCCAGATTTTGATAAAGAGCGGTGTCAATCTGCTGTACCAGCAACCCTCCATTGACCTTTTTGAAATCCAGGGTTTCCCCGGCGAGCGCGGATACCTCCCCACTCCCGGTTGCGCACGCCAGCGCCCGGACATCCCGCTTGTCCCTGAGCGCCTGTCTGGCTCCATCCGTTATTTGCGGAGCAATAATGACCTCCACAAACTGTTGCTCGACAATGGCCCTGGCGGTTTCGGCTTCCAGTTCAGTATCAAAGGCCACTATACCGCCAAACGCGGATTCAGGATCCGTGCGCCAGGCGCGCCGGTAAGCTTCCTCCTGCGAATCTCTGACCGCGACGCCACATGGATTGGCGTGTTTCACAATGGTACAGGCATAACCATCTCCACCTGAAAACTGCTTGACGCATTCAAACGCGGCATCGGTATCCGCAATATTATTGTAGGACAACTCCTTACCCTGAATTTGCACGGCAGCCGAAACGCTTGTCCGGCCGGGGTTGCGGCCGATATAAAAAGCGCCCGCCTGATGAGGGTTTTCGCCGTAACGCATTTCCTGTTTCTTGATATATTGCTGATTGAGTGTCCGTGGAAACCGACCGGAGCCCCGCTTCGACAGCGTCCCCAGATAGTTGGCGACGGCGCCGTCATAATCTGCAGTATGTTCAAACGCCTTCACGGCCAGATCAAACCGCAACTCATCTGAAACAGCGCCGCCATTCTCCTCCAGTTCCCGCGTCACCCGGCTGTAATCATCAGCATCCACAACCACTGCCACATCGGCATGATTTTTAGCGGCCGCGCGCAACAGCGCAGGACCGCCAATATCAATATTTTCAATCGCCTGGGCCAGACTGCAATCGGGTCTGGAAACGGTTTCCCGGAATGGATACAGATTGACCACCACCAGGTCAATCGGCTGGATATTGTTCGATGCCATGACCTCGTCATCCATCCCGCGACGACCGAGAATTCCGCCATGGATAACCGGATGCAGGGTCTTTACCCGGCCATCCATCATTTCCGGGAACCCGGTATGTTCACTGACCTCAACGACAGGAATGCCTTCTTTGGCAAGCAGGCTTGCGGTTCCACCGGTCGATAATATCTCTATGTCATGTCTGGACAGGGCCTTGGCCAGTTCGACAAGATTCTGTTTATCAGAAACACTGATCAGCGCTCTGCGGATGATTCTGGTCATTTTAAATTCCCATTTTATCTGTTTCCCCGTACCGGAGCATATCTCGATATTACCTTATACCCCGGATAGCGAGCTTCAATCCGTAACAATATTAACGGCAAACCCGACTGCTTTTTCATGAGGTCTGGCAAGGTCAAACAACAAGGATACCAGTTCGCCATCACCCACCATGTTTTCACTGCCTGCCGCCAGATAGGATTGCGGGGGGAAAGACCTGCGTCCGACTACCCGTCCCGCACGGTCTGTCAAGGTAATCCGCAAATCAGGATAAGGCTGGGAATATCCGGCCCGGTTGAACAGTTTCACGGTAACACGAAGCGCATCGGGTTGATCTGGATGCAGATCGACTTTCGTATCGGCAAGAGTGAACAGGTCAGGGGATTCCAGCGGCGGCAGCTCACAGCTTGCGACCTTGCAAAATCCAACCAGATACTTGCGAAAGGACTGATCCTGGGCGAACTTCTCCACATAAAAATACTTTATCTGTAACGACAACAATATAAAAAGGCCCACAGAAGCAACACACCACGCCAGCGCAATCAATGGTTCACGTCGGTCCTTGATGTATTCATACGCCGTATTCTCGCTCGCCCAGGCCAATGGCACTTCTTCCAGTACGGGCTGTATCTGAGGTGTTGGTTCATTCACCTGATCGGCCTTCTCCTCCGAGGCGCGGTTGTCCCCGGCTGTATATGCCATGTCCTGGTCCCGCACATCCTCTATATCCGGGGGTCGGGCTGTCTCAAAAACAAATCCCGGGTCGGTTTTCGAGACCGTGTTGATACGTGAATCAAACACTTCACGGCAGGCGTAACAACGAAAGAGAGCGGACGGACGGCGCAGATTTTCCTCGGACAAACGAAAAATGGTATGGCATTGCGGGCAGCGGCAAAAACGATTTTCACTCATATACTTGACTGCAACTTGATTGGGTGACGGCATCTACCAACATCTGACCAACACTCAAGTAATGGAGAATTTCTTCTCCAGATAATGAATATCACAACCCCCCTTGATAAAACCGGGGTCCTGAACCAGTTCCCGATGCAACGGGATATTGGTTTTTATTCCTTCCACCACCATTTCCTGCAATGCGCCGCTCATCCTCGACAACGCTTCGGTCCGATGCATGCCATGGGTAATCACTTTTCCGATCATGGAATCATAATAAGGAGGAACCACATAGTAACTATAGACATGGGAATCAACCCGAACTCCCGGGCCTCCGGCCATGTGATACTGCGTAATCTGTCCCGGTGAAGGCATGAATGTGTTCGGGTCTTCCGCGTTGATGCGGCATTCGAACGCATGTCCGTTCAACTGAATCTGGTCCTGTGTAAACCGCAGTTTCTGCCCATCCGCAACCCGAATCTGCTCCTGCAGCAAGTCGATGCCTGTAATCATTTCCGTTACCGGATGCTCAACCTGAATCCGGGTATTCATCTCGATAAAGTAAAACTCCCCGTCCTGATAAAGAAATTCGAAGGTGCCAACACCCCGATATCCAATCTGCTTGCAGGCATCCACACAGATTTTGCCGATTTCAGATTTTTTCTCCTCGCAAATATCCGGAGCGGGCGCTTCCTCAATCACTTTTTGATGTTTTCTTTGCATGGAACAATCACGGTCACCCAGATGAACTGCATTACCAAAAGTATCTGCCAGCACCTGGATTTCGACATGCCTGGGCGCCTCAAGGAACCGCTCCATATACAAAACATCATTGCCAAATGCCGCAGACGCTTCCTGTCTGGTGGTATTGATTGTATCGGACAGTCCTGATTCATCCCGCACGACTCGCATTCCCCGGCCACCCCCACCACCGGATGCCTTCAGCATCAGCGGATATCCGATTCGCTCTGCCAGCGCTCCCACTCCATCCATATCCCTGGGTAAGGGCCCATCAGACCCCGGAACACAAGGCACGTTGGCCGCGCGCATGGCGGCAATGGCAGAAATCTTGTCCCCCATCGTTCTGATTGTGCCGGCAGTCGGCCCGACAAATACAAATCCGCTTCGCTCAACCTGTTCCGCGAAATTCGGATTTTCAGAAAGAAAACCGTAACCGGGATGTATCGCATTCGCCTCGGTCACTTCCGCCGCCGCAATGACCGAAGCGATATTGAGGTAGCTGTCCGCGGCAGAGGCTGGCCCAATGCACACAGACTCATCCGCCAGACGCACATACTTGGCGTCCTTGTCCGCCTCGGAATGCAGCGCCACCGTCAATATATCCAGTTGCCGGCAAGCGCGAAGAATTCGCAACGCGATCTCACCACGATTGGCAATAACCAGTTTTTTGATCTGGTTCATCATATCAACCAATAAAACAGATCAGGCGATCAGAAACAAGGGCTCCCCGAACTCAACCGGGTCTCCGTTCTTCTTGTAAATCGCTTTAACCGCCCCGGACACTTCCGCTTCCAACTGGTTGTAGGTTTTCATCGCCTCGATAATGCACAGGACAACCCCCGGCGCAACCACCGTTCCAACAGAAACATACGGACTGGAATCCGGGGATGACGCATCATAAAATGTTCCAACCATCGGTGAATTGACCACAATCCCGACTGCTTCGCCGGTATCCGTTGATTCGGTTGGGGCTGCAAGCGTCGCTTCCCGGGCCGTCCGGGAATCAACAGGGGGCGCCGGAGCAGCCTGCCGGGGCGCGTCCGGAACGCCGACAACGCCAGCGCGACTCAGTCTGATCGTACTGTCACCCTCAGTGATTTCCATCTCAAGCAGGTCGGAGTCTTCCAGCAACTCGATCAGTTTTTTTATCTTCCTCAAATCCATCATTATCTCCGCAACGCCGACACGGCAAAGTGGTATGCCGATTCATAACCCGCTGGCCCGAGGCCGGCGATCACCCCCCTTGCAATATCCGAAAAATAGGAGACCTTGCGAAAAGGCTCCCTGGCGTGAACATTGGACAAGTGCACCTCCAGAAAGGGTATTTTGACCGCGCTGAACGCATCCCGCATCGCAATACTGGTATGAGTGAACGCGGCGGGATTGATGATGATAAAATCCACACTTTCATCAGGCGCCTGCTGAATCCAGTCGACGAGCTCGTTTTCAGCGTTACTCTGCCGACACTCGAGTTCAACACCATCGGTGTTGGCCAGTTGCATCAGCCGGTTATTGATCTCAGCCAGACTGATCAACCCGTAATGCTCAGGCTCCCTGGCCCCAAGCAAATTGAGATTAGGTCCATGCAGTACAAGAATTTTGATCATGGCGAACCGACGACTAACAACGGGGTTGGATTATCGCAAAAATCCATTTTAGAGTCCAGTTCGGCGAGATTGGCCGGATTTTATTAACAATTAACGAGAATTAATGAATCAACACCCTGATTGGTGGGACCCCTGGTCCTGCCAGCCCTATGTAGTTCCGGAAGCGGACAAATCGAGAATTTCCGCGGACAATCTGCGCGAATACGCCAGGGTTCTTTTTACCACGGTCGGATTGGCGGGAGGTGTGGCCTGGCGCTACAGTCAACTCAGGAAACGCCAGAACAAGGAGATGATTGATTTCGCCGGACTCGGTATCAATGCAGAACCACAATGGCAGAACGCGCATATAGAAATGATCGAAGAACTGGGAGTCAGACATCTGTTGTTGCGGATCCCGGTCTGGCAATCCGACCAGTTTGACCGCGACCTGAAATTCCTGGAGAGATTCGAAGCCAACCGATTCGTAATCAATATCCTGCAGGACCGGGAGAGTGTACTCAACCCCGATTTATGGCAGACCCGACTGCATGAAATCTTTGGCGCATTTTCCGGGCGCTGCGATATATTCAAGATCGGCAATGCCGTGAACCGGTCCAAATGGGGATGCCGCAATACCAGTGACGCGCTGCGGCTATTCAAAATTGCGGATGAGGTTCGCGCGGATTACCCACATATCCGACTGCTGGGTTCATCCATCATTGATTTCGAACCTCTGCCGATGCAACGAACCCTGTTCAATGCCTGGCGATACAAAATGGACGGCTGCGCCGCGCAGCTTTACGTCAATCGCCGCGGCTCCGCCTATGGCCGGCAATATCGTTACTTCGACCTCGAACGCAAAATCCGGCTCAACAAGGCGATGCTCAAACTGTCCAATACCACCGAGGACAATTTATGGATCACAGAAACAAACTGGCCGCTGCTGGATACCCAGCCCTGGACCCCCAATTCCGGACATCCGGAGACGACCGTGGATGAAACCACCCAGGCTGACTACCTGAAACAATATTTCAGGATTTCACTGGGTACAGGCTGGGTGGAACGTGCCTATTGGTGGCAACTGATCAACCCCGGCTACGGACTGGTAGACCACCGCCAGGGCAGCCTGCGAAAGATGCCTTCCTATCACGCGTTCCAATCGCTGCTGCAAAACGACCCGCGCCAAACACACTCCTCTCAAGATGCCGAACCTGATTGATATTGCCAAAGACTTCAGCGCGGACCCGGTTTCCCTGGCGAACAGAAACATAGTCGTTACCGGAGCGGCCTCGGAAATCGGCGGCGCGGTCAGTCTGGCTGCGGCGCAGGCGGGGGCGGCCGTCCTGCTGCTCGACCGCAAACAAAGGGAACTGATTCCGGTTTACGATCAGATCTGCGAGTCGGGATGCCCGGAACCGATGATGATCGAGTTTGATATTCGCCGGGCGCAGCCCGAAGGATTCATGGCGCTGGCGGATTCCCTGAGCCGGACCTGTCCCGAAGTCCATGGCCTCGCGCATTGCGCCATGTGGGGTTCACAGCTGACCCCGGTGGCGCACAGTGATATGGCTGTCTGGCAAAAGATTCTGGATCAACAATTAATACGCCCGATGTATCTGACCCGGCGCCTCTATCCACTATTGAAACACGATAATCCAGCCTCCATCATATTCTCAACGCTGGCCAGCGGACGCAACGGCTCAGCCTACTGGGGAGCCACCGGCGCCGCCTTCGCAGGCATCGAGAACCTCTGCCAAACCCTGTCCCATGAATGGGAAAACCGGAATATCCGCGTCAACACGCTGGATTGCGGAAAAGTAAAAACCGCCCTGCGAAAACAATTCTACCCCGGCGAAGACATCAGCCAACTACGAGACCCCAACGACCCCGAAATCATCCGCCATTACCTGTACCTGCTGTCCGACCACTCCGAACATATCACCGGCAGCCAATTGTCCGTACCGTTGTTGGGTGGGTAGCCGTTGTCTGATGATGGAGTGCTTTCACCGCCCCCTGGCCCCCCGCTTCTTCGGGACCTTGGGCGTGAATATCCTGCCGCTCTCCTGATTGCTGGAAACCAGGGTGATGGCTTCTGGCGGCAGTTTGAGGAAGGAACCCGGCTTGAGGCCGCGTGGCAATGCGATCGCGCCGTATCGTATCCGGTTCAATCGGTTCACCCGACAGCCGATAGCTTCCCACATTCTACGCACGGCGCGGTATTTGCCTGACGTGATCGTTACCGAATACCAACTGTTGGAATGGTCTCCCGACTGTTTGTTGAGCGCGTAAATCCGGTCGAAGCGAGTCAGAATGCCATCGATTTTTATTCCCGATTTCAGTTTTTCGATGCCGCTCCCGGTCACTTCACCAAATATGCGGCACAGGTATTCGCGCTCAAGTCCAAGCCCGGGATGCATCAGATGATTGGCAAGCCCGCCATCATTGGTAAACAACATGATGCCGCGGGTGTTGATGTCCAGCCGCCCCACCGCCACCCATCTCTGTCCCTTTATCGCAGGCAGGTTTCTGAATACAGTCGGCCTGTTTCCAGGATCGGAACGTGTACATATTTCACCTTCAGGCTTGTTGTAGAGCAGCAATTGCTGTGGGTTTTTCCGATTCCTGTCGTAGTGTATCCTCAACGGTTTGCCGTCAATACTGATCCGGCAGCCCACTGCCACCCGGTCGCCCGGCCGGGCAATTTTCCCATCGACTGATATTTTTTCCTGAACAATCCATTGTTCGATTTTTCTTCTGGAGCCGACCCCGAGCGCGGCAAGATATTTCTGCAGTCTCTGCCGTTCAACCGGGTCAGGCATCACTGGCCTGCACATCCGGTGGCGCTTCTACAGGCGGCGAGAGTCCAGAGTCTTTTGCCAGTTCCTCCGCGACTTCGGCAAATTCCCGCTGCTCCATCAAGGGGGGCAGGTCACCCAGCGATTGCAGATTGAAATAAGACAGAAACTGAGGCGTTGTCACGAATAGCTCCGGACGGCCCGGAACATCCCGGACCCCTGCGTGCCGGACCCACTCTCTTTCCAGTAATCGCTGCATAATCTCCGGACTTACGGCCACCCCCCGGACCTCTTCGATATCACCTCGCGTCACAGGTTGGCGGTAGGCGATAATCGCCAGTGTCTCGAGCTGCGCCCTGGACAATTTCGGAGGGCGCCCGGCAAGCAGCTTCCGGATCCATTGGGCGTATCGGGTGCGTGTTTGAATACGATACCCGTTGCCTGTCTTTTTGATTTCTATACTGCGGGATTCATAATCGCGCTGCAATTCACGGATCGCCGATTCCACCTCACCAGAACGCGGCGCGGCATCCTTGTCAAAAACAGATTGAATCGCCGACAAGCTCAATGGCGCTTCAGCCACAAAAAGCAGGGCTTCGACTATATTTTTCAGCTCGGATCGGTCGGACCCGGTTGCTTCACTGCTCATTTCTTTTCACATGAATGGAGCCGAACGGTTCGTTCTGCATGACAACCACCATATCATCGCGCACCAGTTCCAGTATCGCCATGAAACTAACGACCAACCCGACTCTCCCCTGACTGAGATCGAAAAACTCCTCGAACCGCACAAAGCGGGAAGTATTCTGGACTTTGCGCAGAATGAACGCCATTTTCTCACGCATCGTCAGACCTTCCCGGTCGATTGAGAAGTTCCGGTTCACTCTGGAGCGTTCGATTACATTTCGGAATGCGACCACCAGATCATTGAGCGATGCCCTGGATTCAATCCTGACCGGTTCCGGGTCCTGAAAGCCGACACCGGCCAGATAAAGCTCCCTTTCCAGACGAGGCTGACTGTCGATATCCTGCGCGGCCTGTCTGAATCTCTCATATTCCTGCAACCGGCGAACCAGCGCCTCCCTGGGGTCGTCGTCTTCCTCTTCTTCCGGTTGCACTCGAGGCAACAGCATGCGGGATTTGATTTCAGCCAGCATGGCCGCCATCACCAGATATTCGGCCGCAAGGTCCAGGCGGAATTTCCGCATCAACTCGACATATTCCATGTATTGCCTGATGATCAGCGCAACCGGAATGTCCAGTATATCGAAGTTCTGCTTGCGAATCAGATAGAGCAGCAAATCCAGGGGACCCTGAAAGGTCTCCAGAAATATTTCCAGCGCATCCGGGGGAATAAACAGGTCCTGAGGCCAGATTTCCAGCTCTTCGCCATGGATCAATATCGGCGCGGGCAGATTGGCGGGACCGGGACTGGACATCAACTATCGGTATCGGGTTCCGACCGCGTCCCTGACAAGCTGCATGGTTTCAAGGGCGGTCCCGCGGGCCTTGCGGTTGCCTTCATGAATGATCTCCTTCACCTGCTCCAGATTCGATTCATAAGGTCGGGCGCGCTGTTGAATCTCGTCCTGTTCTTCGAGGATTTTCCGGATCAACGGCTGCTTGCATGCCAGGCAGCCGAACGATGCCGCGCGGCAACCGGAATTGACCCATTCCCGGACTTCTGTGTCACTGTATACCAGATGCAATTGCCATACCGGGCACTTTTCCGGGTCACCGGGGTCGGTCAATCGAACCCTGGCCGGGTCTGTCGGCATCACCTTGATGGATTGTTCGACTCGCTTCGGATCATCTCTCAGGGCGATGACATTGTCGTAAGACTTGGACATTTTCTGCCCGTCAAGACCGGGCATTCTGGCCGCCTCCGTCAGTAGCGCTTCAGGCTCCGGCAGAATGGTTCTGCCCTTGCCTTCGAAAAAACCGGTCAGGCGGTCTTTCTGATCCTGATTGATATTGGCCTGCCCGCGAATCAGGTCCAGTCCTTCCCGATGAGCCTGTCTGTCGCCCTGCTCCGACCAGGCCCGCTGCAAACGAAAAAATGCTTTCGCGGATTTCTTGCCCATTTGCCGGACCGCCTGATCGACACTGTCCATGAACTCGGGGCCGCGCCCGAAGAAGTAGTTGAATCGGCGGGCAACCTCCCGGGTCAGTTCGACATGGGGAACCTGATCTTCTCCCACCGGAACCCAGGCCGCGCGGTACATCAGGATATCCGCGGACTGCAGCAACGGATAACCCAGAAAGCCGTAGGTTGCCAGATCCCGGTCCTTTAGCTTTTGTTGCTGGTCCTTGAAGCTCGGCACCCGTTCCAACCAGCCGAGCGGCGTGACCATGGACAACATCAAATGCAGTTCCGCATGCTCGGGCACTTCGCTTTGAATAAACAGGGTGGCCCGCTCCGGGTCCACTCCCGCCGCCAGCCAGTCAATCACCATATCCCAGACATTTTCACTCATGGTCTGCGGGGTATCATAATGAGTGGTCAGGGCATGCCAGTCCGCAACGAAGTAGTAGCATTCGTAGTCATGCTGCATCTTCACCCAGTTCTTCAGAACGCCGTGAAGGTGCCCCAGATGCAGTCGCCCGGTCGGTCGCATACCGGACAGCGCCCGGTTCTTTTCACCCTTCCGGCTCACGTCCAGCGGTTCGTCTGCGGTCATTTTCTATGTTGAATCCGGTTCATTACAGGAAGAAGTCGATTTCCCCTTTGCCCGCTCTCAGGACTTCAGGGATGCCGCCGATCAGATTGACGACGGATGTGGGTTTGTTTTCGCAAGGCCCGCCGTCAATCACCAGATCAATTTCGCGCTCCAGGATATCGCGAATAACTGAAGCGTCATTCATCGGTAACTCCTCCCCCGGCAATATCAATGTCGAACTCATAATCGGTTCCTGTAACGTATCCAGCAACATTTTCACAATCGGATAATCGGGCACTCGCAGACCGATTGACCGTCGTTTCGGGTTTTGCAGACGCCTTGGCACTTCACGAGTGGCTGCGAGAATAAATGTATAAGGCCCCGGAGTAAAGCGTTTTAACAGCCGATACATGTCATTGTCCACCGTGGCATACAGACTCAATTCAGACAAATCCTTACAGACCAGGGAAAAGTTATGTTCGCTGCTGATCTTTCTGATCTTTGCAATCCGGTCCATCGCTTTCTTGCTGCCAATGGCGCATCCCAGGGCATAGCTCGAGTCGGTCGGATAAGCGATCACACCACCCTGCCTGATGATTTCAACCGCCTGATGGATCAACCTGCTCTGGGGGCTGACCGGATGAACCGGGAAATACTGTGCCATGTTTTATCGGATCATTTTATTGGATCGGGCAGTTCGATCCATTGCGCTACAGGCTGTTACCGCTTCTTCTGCGCCTTCGGGACCGGGTTTTGTTGCCCGCTCCCGGCTGGCCGCCACGGGCATTGCCCATCGGGCGCTGCCGCTTGCGAGAGTCATCGGACCGGCTGCGGGAAGATCGGGACGGGGCGGAATCAACCGGTCGGGTAAGCTCGACATCTTCCTGCTTGCAGGTCCACCAGTCGGCGATTTCGGGATCGATCTCCCCGACCTGACTGCGCAGCAACAGGAAATCATACGCTGCCCGAAACCACCGTCGTTGCAATATGCGGTCAACCGCCTTCGGGGTTCTGAGTTCAAGCGCCGCCTGTAATTCCCAGATGCCGATGGCCGAGCTTCTGGCCCTGAAGGGCACCGAAACCGTCCTGTCCTGAACCTTGAAAACCTCTTCAGCCGCAGCCAGACACGCCTGCTCACGGCTCAATCCCGACTTGTGTCGCTTTTGCAGCTCCCGCTTGAACGGCCCCCACAACAAAACGGCGAAAATAAATCCTGCGATAACCGGTTGATCACTGGCAACACGGGCATCCGTGTTTTTTAACGCGGCCACGATCAATGCCTCCAGCCGGGACCCTTCCTTGCCCCCGATGGAGCGAAAGGTCTGTGGGAAAAGAACCGGCGCCAGGGGCGCCTGACGAAGAACCTGCCAGGTATCCGCCCCATTCTGGTAATGAAACAACTTCAGTATTTCTTCAAACAATCGGGCGGCGGGCACATCCTCGATAAGGGACGCGTATTTCCTGATCGCTCTGGTGACCTCCGGCCCCACCTGCAGGTCCAGTTTTGCCTGAAATCGGACCACCCTGAGCATGCGAACCGGGTCTTCGGCAAACCGGGTCCGGATATCACCGATGACACTCAGTGTACGCGACCTGATGTCTTCCATTCCCTGGACAAAATCCAGTACGACTTCCTCACCCGGATCATAATAAAGGGCATTGATTGTGAAATCCCGGCGGACGGCATCCGCGTCTATCGAGCCATAGACATTGTCGTCGAGAATCCGGCCAGTACGGATGGTCCGGTATCGGGAGTCAACCGTCTTCCCCCCACTTTCGGGCGCGGCCCGGTAAGTCGCCACTTCGATCACTTCCCGATTGCGCCAGCCCCGACCACAGGAAACATGGATCAGTTTGAATCGCCGACCGATGATTCTGGCGCGGTCAAACAGTTTTCTGACCTGTTCCGGGCTGGCATTGGTGGTGACATCGAAATCCTTGGGACAGCGATTGAGCAGCAGGTCCCGGACGCAGCCGCCCACCAGATAGCCGTCAAACCCGGCGCCCTGAAGCCTGTCAATAACCGTCAGCGCATTGGCGCTGACACTGGATCGGTCAAACCCCAGGTCCGGGGCGGCGTATTCAACCGGCTTCAAGAGAAATCGCGGCGCGTCAACCTGCGGACCGGACTGATTCTTATTGATTTCCCGTCCCGCTGGTCAACCGTTTCCATGCCATCGGCAAGATGATCATAGCCAGTACGATTTTCGCCAGGTCGCCGAACAGGAAAGGCGTCAGCCCCCATGCCACAATCGGCTGGTCCCAACCGAAAATCTGCCCCAGCCAGATCAAGCCGGGTACATAGATAATGATGTTGCCGACCAGCATGGCCATGAACGTGCTGATCATTCTCCGGTCCCAACCCTTTTCGGCGAGCCAGCCAGTGGCGGCGGCGGCCAGCACAAAACCGAGCAGATACCCCCCTGTCGGCCCGGCCATATAAGCAAGTCCCAGACCCTTTTCCGGCGTGCCGGCGAACACAGGCAAACCGAACACGCCCAACGCCATATACAGGATGACTGTACAAGCGCCGAGCCTCCATCCGTAGATCATGCCGAGCCCCAGTACGACAAAAGTCTGCATGGTCATCGGCACCGGATAAAACGGAATTTTCAATTTAGCTGATAATGTCAATAAACCAGCTCCGACAAGAGCCAGGAACAACGGACGCATCCAGCCCGGCCTGTCCCATAATGTATCCGCCAGAGTAGGAAATTGAATGGATTGCGTAGTCATGGATTAACCTCGTAACTGAATCTTCGTATTATATACCACTTCCGCAATCGCAACAGGGTCGGAAAATCAGCTAACGCTTTCTGGCGACATTCCTGGCGCTAAATGCGCCGAGCAACAGCAGAGCCATCAGGGCAAACACCGGTTTGTCCCCAAATACGGTATAGGGGGTAACGCCGGTTCGCGGCTGGATGGAGCCTTTGAGCGCCTGTTGCACGAATTGCGGCGCATAGTCTTCGATTCCCCCTTTCCAGTTGATCAACGATGACAATCCGTTGTTGGAGGAACGAATCATCGGCCGCTCACTTTCACGGGAACGGAAGCGGGCCATTTGAAGTCGCTGATGCGGAGCCAGTGAATCGCCAAACCAGATGTCCTCGCTGATGTTGAGCAGGGCCCCGGCAACAGCCACCTGGTCTTTCGACTCGTTGGGAAATATATCCTCAAAACAAATGGTGACCGCAAATTGGTTGCCGGCGGCAATCAGCGGCGATTGCGGTTGCTCCCAGGCGCTGAAGTCGGACATCGGGATACTGACCATTTCCACCAACCCGCCCAACACGTCGCGCAGGGGCAGATACTCGCCAAACGGAACCAGATGCCGCTTCCGGTAGATCATGACCTGGTCATCGGTGACCGCGACCGCGCTATTATAATCATTCCTCTGCCCATCCGTTTCATCCTGATACAGGACCCCGAAAATAAAATCCGCCGGATGCGCCCGAACCTCTGACCAGAACCCGTCTGTGAGCTGACTGGTATATTCCGGAACCGCGGCTTCGGGCCAGACAATCAGGTCCACGTCCTGATGCTGCCGACTCTTTGACAGGTATTCTGAAATAATGCGGCTGCTCTGGGAGCGATCCCATTTTTCTGCAATCGACACATTGTTCTGGATAATCGCCACTGAAACCGGTTCCCCCTCAGCCTGGGTCCACGCAGTTTGATTGAGGAACCACCCGCCTGCCCAGACCGCGATCAGCAACAATCCGGCAATGCCATTCGATACTGACAGACGCCTTATGATCGAGGCGGTCAGCCCCGCGCTCAACAACACGATCAACCCGACCAGATAGACCCCCCCTATCGGGGCATAGTTTGACAAGGGGGTGTCGAGCCAGGCGTAGCCGGTTGACAGCCATGGGAATCCGGTAAATATCCAACCCCTGAGCCATTCGAACAAAATCCAGGATACCGGCATGATGATCGATAACCGAAGCGCCGCGTTCCATTTCGAGAAAAGGGATTGCAGCCAGCCGCAAAGCATCGGGAAAATGGATATGAAACAGATGCCCGCGAATACAAACAGGCCCGCGACGATGGTTGGCATCCCGCCGTAGGTATGAAGACTGATATACACCCATGAAGCGCCGACTCCGAACATGGCGACGCCAAAAGTGAAACCGCACCACATGGCGCCTCGGGTACCGCTCACCAGCCAGATACCGAACAGGACGGCAAAGCTGACCAGGCCCAAAGGCCACCAGTTGAATGGAGCGAAAGACAGGGTATTCAGGATACCCGCAAACGCGGCCAGCAGAATTTTAATCAGATTCCGGTATGGCATGCCGGTTTTAATCAGATCCGGCGACAGCCGGGTACGCCGGGTTCAGGTCAACCCGAATTCTGCAAGCACCTGTTGCTCCCGGATTTCCATATCCTCGGCCTCTCCCTGATCTTGATGGTCGAATCCGCACAAGTGTAGCGTACCATGAACCACCATGTGGGCAAAATGGTTTTGAATGGATTTATCCAGTTGATTTGATTCAATTTTCACAACATCAAGACAGATAACAATATCACCGAGATAGGAATACTCGACTTCAGCCACTTCTTCAAACGGGAATGCCAGTACGTTGGTCGGATGATTCCGGCCGCGATATTTGTGATTGAGCCGGGTCATTTCCTGTGCGTCAACGAGGCGGACAGTCAGATCCGGATCATCACTCCGGCCCGCTGCCGCAAAAGCCGCGGATACCCAGGATTCAACAGACCGGTCCAGTTGACCGGGTGATGACAGGGACGATGAATCACCGGCGCCCAGTTGCAAATCCACCGCCATGCCGGTTACATCCGGTTACCGCTTTCCTCGTAGGCTTCCACGATTCGCTGGACCAGTGGATGTCGAACCACGTCCTGGGGTTTGAAATGAGTGAAACTGATTCCGCGGATGCCCACCAGCACATTCTGCGAGTGTTTCAGTCCAGAAAGCTGGCCTCTGGGCAAATCAACCTGGGTGATGTCACCGGTGATGATGGCCTTGGAACCGAACCCGATCCGGGTCAGGAACATCTTCATCTGTTCCACCGTCGAATTTTGCGCTTCATCGAGAATGACGAACGAATCATTCAGTGTCCGGCCGCGCATGTAAGCGAGAGGAGCCAGTTCAATGGTGCCCCGGGCAATTAATTTCCCGACCCGGTCAAAACCCAGCATTTCGTAAAGCGCATCGAACAGCGGGCGTAGATAGGGGTCGATCTTCTGTCCGATATCTCCGGGCAGGAAACCGAGTTTCTCGCCCGCTTCAACGGCTGGCCGGACCAGCAGGATTCTTTCGATCTCGTTTTCCGCCAGCGCGTGCACGGCACAGGCCACCGCCAGATAAGTTTTACCGGTGCCGGCCGGTCCGATACCAAAACTGATATCGTTATCGCGGATACTGCGCAGATAGGCCTTTTGCCGGGGATTATGCCCTTTGATCAGATTCTTTCTCAATCGAATGATCACTTCATCCGCGTCATCATCGGGGACGGGGTCATTGTGGGCGTTCTGATTCTTCGGAGTCACAGACAAGTCAGGATGAGTGGTATTGGTTTCGGAATCGTTGGTATCGACCAGCGCCAGATGCACGTCAATGGCTGAAATGGATTCGCCGGCGCGCTCAGTCATGGCGAACAGTTTCTGGACCACGGACACGGCGCGTCGGGATTCGGAGCGCACCCCTTCGACACTGAAGTTGTTGCTGCGATTGATGATCCTGACACCGAGATGGCTTTCGATTTGTCTCAAGTGGCAGTTGAGCTGACCGCAAACCGCCGACAAGCGATCATTTTCCGCAGGCAGAAGTTGGAAATGGATGGATTCAGTCGTCAAGTCGGAGCCGTTGATTCGTTAAAGACCGCCGATTGTCTGCCCGAAGACAACAAAACCCCGCGCAGCGAATTGGGCAGAGCCTCGGTGATTTTCACCCGCGCAAAGCTGTCGGATAATGACCGGTCACCGGAGAAATTGACTACCCGGTTGTTTGCTGTGCGCCCGGATAATTTTTCAGGGTCTTTCTTTGACGGGCCTTCGACCAGAATGACCTGATCGGTCCCGACCATCGCCTGACTGAAACCGGCGGCATATTCGTTAATTCTTTCCTGCAGAGCGGCGAGCCTGGCTTTTTTAGTCTGGATGCTGATGTCATCGGCCAGTTGGGCGGCGGGAGTGCCAGGCCGCTGGCTATAGATAAAGCTGAAACTGTGATCGAACCGGACCTGTTCGATCAGGTCCATCGTGTCTTCAAAATCCTGATCCGATTCACCCGGAAAGCCGACAATGAAGTCGGAGGAAAGGGATATTTCCGGACAGGCGGACTTCAGCTTCCCGACCCATGCCAGGTACTGCCCCGCGGTATAGCCTCGTTTCATCCGCTTCAGAATCCGGTCCGACCCACTTTGCACGGGCAAATGAAGATGGTTGACCAGTTCCGGAATCCGGCCATGGGCTTCAACCAGTTCATTAGTAAACTCGATTGGATGTGAAGTGGTATAACGCAATCGGTCGATGCCTTCCACCGCCGCGACATAATGCAGCAATTGCGCGAACTCCATCGTTCCGCCGTCGTGGGTGAGACCGCGGTATCCATTCACATTCTGACCGAGCAGGCAAACCTCGCGCACGCCCTGAGAGGCCAGTCCGACTACTTCGGTAATGACATCATCAAAGGGGCGGCTGAACTCGGTGCCCCGGGTATAGGGCACGACGCAAAACGAACAATACTTGCTGCACCCCTCCATAATGGAGACATACGCCTTGACCCCTTCAACCCTCGGCGGCGGCAGACAGTCGAACTTTTCTATTTCAGGAAAGGAAATATCGACCGCGCGCTGGCGTTCATCCATTACCTGATTGAGCATCGACGGAAGCCGGTGCAGGGTTTGCGGGCCAAACACCATATCCACATAAGGCGCCCGCCGCAGGATCATCTCACCCTCCTGACTGGCGACACAACCGCCGACCCCGATTACCAGATCCCGGTTGGTCTCCTTGATCTGTTTCCACCGGCCCAGTAACGAAAACACTTTCTCCTGCGCCTTCTCCCGCACCGAACAGGTATTCAGCAATAGCATGTTGGCCTGGGCAGGGTCATCCACCCGCTCATAATCATGGCTGGACGCGAGCAGGTCTGCCATACGCGATGAATCATACTCATTCATCTGACAGCCAAAAGTTTGAATGAAGAGTTTCTTGCCCAAGTAACCGGATCGAATCAGTTGGTTTTGCCAATCGGAATGCTTAATCAGTCCTGCGGGACCGCGGACATCATTTCCGCCTTTTCAATGATCACGGGCTCCAGCGGGACATCGCTGTGCCCCCGGACCTTGCCCGTGGATACTCCGGCCATTCCCTGCACTACATCCATACCGCTCGTCACTTTGGCAAAAACGGCATAACCCCATCCCTGTTGGGTCTTTGCGGTGAAATCCAGGAAGGAATTGTCCACCAGATTGATAAAAAACTGGGAGGTGGCGGAATCGGGGATGGACGTTCTTGCCATGGACAGGGCGCCGGTGATGTTTTTCAGGCCGTTGTCCGCTTCGTTGACAATCGGCGCGCGGGTCTTCTTCTGACTCATATCCGGTGTAAATCCACCACCCTGCAAAACAAACCCGGGAATGATCCGATGAAATATGGTGCCATCATAGAAACCGCTTTCTACATACTCAACGAAGTTCCTGACTGTGGCCGGCGCCTCATCAGGGTAAAGCTCAATTTCAATTTCTCCCATATTTGTAGTCATTTTTACCATGGTTTTATTTCCAGTCTCGGATGAATAAGACGGCGGGCTGGTCAAGCCTGCCATGAATGCCAGCGTCATCAGGCATATTGCCGCCCCAAAGCAGGGCTTTCTGAAACGCGAAAGCGTGAATCGGTCGCGCCGGCGCAGGGTTCGCATGATCAACAATCCCGGATCAATTGATGGATAAAGTCCCAGTGCCTTTTATCTAGTGGCGTAATAGACAACCGGTTGCCCTTTTGCAAAATTCGCATGTCAGCTAATTCAGCGTACTGCCGGAGTTCGCGCAATGTGATCTGCTCTTCCAGTTTTGACACGAATTTCACATCGACCATCAGCCAGGTCGGATTTTCCGGGTCACTTTTCGGGTCATAATAATGTTCTTCCGGGTCGAAGGCGGTGTGGTCTGGATAAGCTTCACTCACTATTTCCATGACGCCGACAATGCCCGGAACCTTGCAACTCGAATGATAGAAAAATGCCTGATCCCCGACCGCCATTTCATCCCGGATAAAATTCCGGACCTGATAATTCCTGATTCCATCCCACGGTTCGACATCCACCCGCTCCAGATCGTCAATTGAGAACGCCTGGGGTTCGTTTTTCATCAACCAGTATTTCATGTTCCAGTTTATTGCCGCTGTTAGAAGGAATAGACCTGTTTGTCTGTGACCACAGTGGACAACGGAATATCCCAGGGTTCAGCGTTGATTTGTTTCACTTTTTGAATTTCGTGGGCAATTCCGATCAGTTCGGGTCCGGTTATACCGGTATTCACAAGAAACTCGAAGGTTCTATCATAAAACCCCCCTCCCATACCCAGACGGTTTCCGGTCTGGTCAAAAGCGACCAGCGGCAACAGAACCAGGTCGAGTTGCCGCGCCGTAACAATCCGGGTTTCTGTCATCACCGGCTCCCTGATCCCGAACCTGTTTTCCCTGAACCGGGTTTGCGGGGTCACTTCTGCGAAAACCAGTATACCGCCGTCTTTCTGCACAACCGGCACAGTGGGTATTCTTGCATTTTCCCAACACCATTGCATCACCCGGACGGGATCAATCTCACCATCATTCACCAGATACATGGCCATGATCCGGGCAGAATTAAATGAAGTAACCGACAACAATTGATCCAGCAGCCCGGCAGACGCGGCGCCTTGCTTTGCCGGACCCAGGGCATTGCGCCTGGTTCTCATTTCCTTCCTTAAGAAGGACTTGTTCCGCGACATCATTGCCGATCCGGACCGGGCATCGTCATTGAACGTCAGTCAGCATTACCCGCATGTGCCGTTGCTCACTTTACCTTGAACCGGGAGATTCAAGTGGGTACGAAGAACAACTTCGGGAATCGCGCCAGCGTTGGCTGTGGTCATACTCGCCCATCGTTCATATATGTACCCGGGGTGTTATGTTAGGTTCTAAGGGATCCGGAGAACTCGTCGAACACCGCAGGTAACGCAATGCCCAGTTTACCAGAGAATTCAAAAAAACACAGCCGCAGCCTGATCAATTACCGGTTAATATGGCAATATGGTCCGGCAGGCGCCATCAGGAACTGGTTTCCCCGAATTTGCTGACAGCCTTGTCGATCCGTTCGCGCAGAGAATCCAGACGTGAATTATTCGTATATCGAGCGTCCACGGATTTCTGCAGTTGCAACAATTCATAGCTGATGTTCAACCCCGCCATCACCGCGCAACGGTCCTGACCCATGATCCGGCCTCTCGCGGCAATCGAACGAATCTGCTTGTCCAGATATGCGGCAGCCTCAATCAAGCCTTCGACTTCAGACTCGTTCCCGCACACAATCGTAAATTCACGTTGCATGACGCTGACCTTGACGCTCCGATTTTCCTGGTCAGGCAGCCCGGACCGAGTCATGGCTGAATGGATTTCAGGCGGGCGATAATGTGCTCCATACGATCGCGCGCTATTTTGTTTTTTTCCTGTAACGCGGCAAATTCGTTACGCATCATTTGCTGGTCCATTTTTAATATCTCGTTTTCACGGCTCATATTCTCGCACAGTTCGAGTATATCCGCGATACGCCGCTCCAGTTTTTGAATGGAATCTTCCACCTGCAGGTTCTCTAAAACTATATTGTATATTCTTGTTTGCCCACTCTTGGTATTATCCAACGACTGCAATGGCATTTCAACAGAAAATCTATCTGGAACTGGACCGGAAACTGAGGTTGACCCCCTTCAACGGCGGCGCCCCGGAAGCGCATGGGCTATTGACCGGTCTGGCGTGCAGGGGGGTTACTGTACAGGACCTGCAGAATAAACTCTATCTGTTTCAACTCGACAGTGATCAGGATTCAATCCTGTTGCAGGGATTATTCGAGTTGATACTCAGGGATTTACAGTCATCCACTCTGACATACCGCCTTTTACTGCCTGATGATGACGTAAGCCCGGTCATCAAAACAGATGAAATAGCCAATTGGTGCGGGGGCTACATGCAAGGCTTTTTCCATGATGGGGAATCCGCGTTTTCGGGCAGCCATGAGACAATCCGCGAAATACTCCAGGACATCATGAACATGGGGGGACTGTATCTGGAAGAAGCCAGTCGGGAAGAAGCCGAGAAGTCAATTATGGAAATCGAAGAATATCTGCGCGTTGGCGTGCAATTGATATATGATGAAATCACAGGCGCCGCCCAATCCGGGGCAACCGGAGTCCCGGACAGCGCTGAAATACATTGATACAATCCTGGCGGTATACTGGCGATACAAGTGAACCGGACAAACACGATATGAACCCGAAAATTTTCGCTAACCGACGCAAGGACCTGATCGACACGATCGGAGACGGCATTGCCATACTGGCCACGGCGCACCATCAATCCCGCAACAGCGACGTACTGTTCCCGTTCAGACCGGACAGTGATTTTTATTATCTTACCCATTTCCCTGAGCCGGAAGCCGTTGCCGTATTCGCGCCTGGACGGAGCGAAGGGGAATTTCTGCTTTTTTGCCGGGAACGTGACGCTGACAAGGAACAGTGGGACGGGTTGCGGGCAGGCTTGGACGGAGCGGTCGAGCATTATGGCGCCGATCAGGCTTTTCCGATTGCCCAGTTCAATCACCAGCTTCCCGGATTGCTGGACAGTCGTGAAAAGATCTATGGAGTGATAGGCCGATATCCAGACCTGGACCACAAGCTGTTGACCGCAACCAACACCGTCAGGGGCCAACGCCGTTCCGGCGTCCATCCGCCCGGCGGATACATCGATTTACGCAATATCCTGCATGAGATGCGGCTGATCAAAAACCGGGAAGAGGTCAAACGGATGTGCGCCGCGGCGAAACTCGCGTCGGCGGGACATATTCGCGCGATGAGGTACACCGCTCCCGACAAGAAGGAATTTCAGGTGCAGGCCGAACTGGAATGTGAATTCCGGCTCGGCGGCAGCGAATATCCAGCCTACCCCTCAATCGTCGCGGGAGGGAAAAACGCCTGCATTCTCCACTATATCGACAATAATTGTGAACTGCGTGACGGCGACCTGCTCCTGATCGACGCCGGCGCCGAACTGGATTGTTACGCCTCGGACATTACCCGGACATTTCCGGTCAACGGCAAATTCTCCGGCGAACAGAAAATATTGTATGAAATCGTACTCGCCTCCCAGAAAGCGGCCATGGAACAGGTCCGGGCCCAACGCAGCGTGAATGATTACCACCAGGCCGCGGTTCGGGTGTTGACCGAAGGGATGGTCGATATCGGGTTACTGAAAGGCGAGGTCAATGAATTGATCGAGACCGGGGCCTACCACAGATTTTACATGCACCGCACCGGACACTGGCTGGGTATGGATGTGCATGATGTCGGTGACTACAAGGTTGACGGTCAGTGGCGCCTGCTGGAACCCGGCATGGTATTGACGGTTGAACCCGGCATCTACATTGATTCCGGAGAGGATGTGGATCCAAGGTGGCGTAATATCGGTATCCGGATCGAGGATGATGTCCATGTGACCAACCAGGAATGTGAGATCCTGACCCGGGACACGCCTAAGGAAATACATGAAATCGAAGCGGTGATGGCGGGCTGATGACGGCGGCTGGCGCAACGGATCCGTTCGATGTCATTATCATAGGCGGGGGGCTGGTCGGGGCCAGCCTGGCCGTAGCCCTGAAATCCTCCGGTAAAAGGATGCTGCTGGTTGAACCCGCCCCCCCCGATTGCGATGGCCGGCCTGACACTGACCGACGCTCCATTGCCCTGACCTATAGCTCGAAACTCGTTTTCAGCGCAATCGGCGTGTGGCGGGAGATTGCGTCCCGAAAGGCCGAAACCATAAAAGATATTCACGTCTCCGACCGGGGCCATTGCGGACAAACCCGGCTTTCCCATCATCATGCGGGGACAGACGCGTTGGGCTATGTCGTACCCGCCAGCATACTGGGTCAGGCGCTCTGGCGGGAGCTGCGGTCCATCACCGGGCTGACGCTGTGTTGTCCCGGCAGCGTATCCGCAATCAATCCGGGGCCAACCGGGTGTACCGTAACCCTGGCCCTGCCTGAAACCACCAGACAGGTCACTGCGAGACTGGTGGCGCTTGCCGATGGCGGCCAGTCCGGCATTGCCGATCAACCGGGCCGCGAACCGCGACTTCAGGAATACCCTCAATCCGCGATTCTCAGTATTGTCAATGTGGACCGGCCTCATCACGGACGCGCCTACGAGCGTTTTACCGACGAAGGCCCCCTTGCGCTGCTGCCTCACTCCACCCTGGGAGTGCAGGGCAGCGACCAGCACAAATACGCAGTCGTGTGGACCACCCGAAAAGCCAATGTGTCAGCCAGATTGAGCCTGGATGACCCGGGTTTTGCGGAGCAACTGCAAAAAACATTCGGTGACCGCGCCGGTCACTTCAGCAACCCCTGTGAGCGCAGCGTCTACCCGTTGAAGCGCTTGCGCCTGCGTAAACTGTTCGCGGACCGCGCCGTGATAATCGGCAATGCGGCCCATACCGTTCATCCCGTTGCGGGACAAGGATTCAACCTGGGATTGAGGGATGCCGCCGTTCTGGCGGAAGCCATCCATCAGTGCCCGGATCATGAACTGGGCAGCCAAGCCATGCTGAAAAAATATGCCGCATCGAGAACCCGTGATATACGAATGGTGGACTGTTTTACTCACGGCCTGATTACCCTGTTCACCCATCATTCCACCGGTGTTTGTCTGGCCCGGAATCTGGGACTCACCGTGATCGGGCACCTGCCCCCGGCCAAGCGATTTCTACTGAAAAGAAGTATGGGCATGGCGGGGAAACAGAGTCCACTCACACTCGGCCTGCCACTCGATGGCCTGCCGACCTGCCCGACGCCATGACCCGGTCCGACCAGATCCACGACATTGTGATTTCGGGCGCGGGCATGGTGGGCGCCGCCGCCGCCTGTCTGTTCGCCCGCTCGGGATTGAAGGTCGCCCTGCTGGATGACCAGGCAATCAGCCCGGTGAGCCCGTGCCCGGACCCGGTTCGATACAGCAGGGTCAGCGCGATCAATATCGCGTCCGGCAATCTGTTCGCGGCGCTGGGCGTCTGGGACAGTATCACAGGCAAACGGGTCAGTCCCTACCGTTCCATGCGGGTATGGGACAATAACAGTAACATTGAAATATCCTTCAATGCACTGGCAATGGGACAGCGGCAACTGGGGTTCATCATCGAAAACAGCGTCATCATTTCGTCTCTGATTGAAAAATTGAGACAGAATTACAACGTCAGTCTGTTCGAAAACACCCGACTCAGCGAACACCAGGTTGAAGCGGACAAACTGACGCTGTTCACCGATAATAACCAGACCCTGCAATGCAGATTATTGCTGGGGGCAGACGGCGCCCAATCCAGGGTCCGGGAGATCAGTGATATCGATTCTTCGGTTTTCGACTATCAGCAAAACGCCATTGTCACCCGGATTGTGACTGAAAAACCTCATCAGGCCACCGCATGGCAGGTTTTCCTGCCCACCGGACCAGTCGCGTTACTACCTCTGCCCGATGGCACGAGTTCTGTCGTCTGGTCCTGCGACAACACATTCGCGAACAGCGTAATGGCAATGAGTGATGAGCAATTCTGTGATGCCCTTGGTTCCTGTTTCGCTCGTCATGTCGGCGCGGTGACAAGCTGTGAAGACCGCTCGCAATTCCCGCTTGTGCAACAGCACGCCCGCACCTACATTGCAAAACGCACCGCATTGTGCGGAGACGCCGCGCACACCACTCATCCGCTTGCCGGGCTGGGCGCGAACATCGGGTTCATGGATGCCGCCGCTATCGCCGAAGTAACCGGCGCCGCCAGAGACCGTCATATCGACATCGGCAATCATTCCGTTCTGCGCCGCTACGAGCGCTGGAGGAAAGGGGAAAATACGCTGGCGCTTGAAACCATGAAAGGTTTCAAGACCCTGTTTGCGAAAGAACAGAAAGTAGTCAGGATGGCGCGTCAGGCCGGACTGGGACTGGTCGATAGCGCCACTCCACTTAAAAACCGGTTGGCCGCATTCGCCATGGGCCTGTCCGGAGACCTCCCCGAAATCTGCAGATGACCGCCATACACGGTTATTTGACCAACACGTTATGATACAATTACATTCTGGCCATTTATTCCGGGATCACTCCAGGGTAATGACCATACCCGGACAAAAAATCCTGGAATCCGACAAGTGGACAGTTCCGATTTAAAACAGGCAGGCCTCAAAACCACGCTGCCCCGTTTGCGGGTACTTTCCATACTTGAGGATAGTGAGGTACGCCACCTTTCCGCGGACGAAATCTATAAAAGCCTGTCGGAAGAGGACGGAACCATTGGCCTGGCCACCGTGTACCGGGTATTGACCCAGTTCGAGGACGCAGGTCTGGTGATTCGCCACAATTTTGAAGGCGGACGCTCGGTATTCGAACTGAACGATGAAGACCACCATGATCACATGGTATGCGTCAAATGCGGCAGCGTAATTGAATTTTTTGACAGAAGAATTGAAGAGCAACAGGAAAAGGTGGCATCCGACCATGGATTCACCATTCAGGACCACTCACTTACGCTTTTTGGCGCCTGTAAACGCTGTACTGACCCCTCATAAATCCGTACTGTAAAGGGCTTGTATCATGAGAACACTGGTTACCGGTTCGTTTGCCTATGACACCATCATGGTTTTTCAGGACCAGTTCAAAAACCATATCCTGCCCGAGCAGGTGCATATCCTGAACGTCAGTTTTTTCGTTCCGGAAATGCGCCGGGAATTTGGCGGTTGCGCCGGCAATATCTCCTGGAACCTGCATTTGCTGGGTGGGGACGCAGTGCCCATGGGCGCCACCGGAGAGGACTTCGCCCCCTATCGCAGGCGCCTGATCGAAACAGGCCTGAATGATGAGTTTGTGACCGAGATCCCGGATACCTACACCGCGCAAGCCTTCCTGACAACCGATGTTGACAACAATCAGATCATCGCGTTTCATCCCGGCGCAATGAGTTATGCCCATCATAACCGGGTTTCAGACGCTGGCGAGATTGAGCTTGGCATTGTCGCTCCGGATGGAAGAGACGCGATGATCGAACACTCCGCGCAATTTGCCGAAGCCGGTATTCCTTTCTTCTTTGATCCCGGACAGGGTCTGCCGATGTTCGGCGGTGAAGAGCTCGACACATTCATTGATCAGGCAACCTGGGTATGCGTAAATGATTATGAATCTGAAATGCTGATGGAAAAAACAGGCAAGTCTCTGGAACAGGTGGCGGGCAAGGTCGAGGCGTTGATTATCACACGGGGCGGCAAAGGCTCCGATATCCTTACCAATGGCCAGCAGTTTCACATCGACCCGATCGCAGTCTCACAAGCCAGGGATCCGACCGGCTGCGGCGACGCATTCCGGTCCGGGTTGCTGTTTGGCGTCGCCAACCAATGGGACTGGTTGTCAACGGGGCGGCTCGCGTCCCTGATGGGAGGGGTCAAGATTGAACAGCCCGGCACACAGAACCATGCGCCGACAAAGAGCGATCTCGAAGCGCGCTACAAGGAAAACTTCGGCGATGAAATAACGCTTGGCTGACAGGCAGGCGAGTCAGGACACGGGCTTTAACCGCCCTCTGCATGAACGTCCATGACGTCCGATATGTCCAGTTCGTTTTTACTGTCTGAGCGGACGCCGTCGCTGCGCATCCGGTCCACATGACTCAGGTACTGTGCCGAAACATCACCAGTAACGTAGCGGCCGTCAAAACAGGAAGTATCGAATTCCCGGATTGATGGATTGCACTGCTGCACGGCCCTGATCAGATCGTCGAGGTCCTGATAGATCAGATTGTCCGCCCCTATTTCATCACACACTTCGGCACGGGTTCGATTGCTCGCCACCAGTTCTGACCGGGAAGGCATGTCAATTCCATACACATTGGCATAACGTACAGGAGGGGCCGCCGACGCGAAATAGACTTTCTTCGCGCCGGCTTCACGGGCCAGTTCGATGATCTGCCGGGAAGTGGTCCCCCGAACAATCGAATCATCAACCAGAAGGACATTTTTTCCGTCGAATTCCGAGTGGATGGCGTTGAGTTTTTGTCTTACGGATTTTCGCCGCTGGGTCTGTCCGGACATGATAAAGGTACGGCCGATATATCGATTCTTGATGAATCCTTCACGGTAAGGGATTTTCAACGCCTTCGCCATCTCCAGCGCGGCGGTGCGGCTGGTATCGGGGACCGGGATAATTACGTCAATGTCATGCCGCGGCCAGTCCCGTTTCAGTTTCTGGCCAAGGCGCTGTCCCATATTGATTCTCGACCGATAGACCGGAACGCCATCCAGAATCGAGTCGGGCCTGGCCAGATACACATATTCAAAAATACAGGGCGTATGTCGAGGATTATCCGCACAGACGGAAGAATGAACCCGGCCCTGCAAATCAACCAGCACGACCTCACCGGGAGCGATATCCCGGACCAGACTGTAACCCAGCACGTCCATAGCCACACTCTCTGAAGCGAATATATGAGAGGTTTCACCCTCATCCCGGCGGATTCCATATGCCAGCGGACGGATTCCACAGGGATCGCGAAATGCGACAATACCGACCCCGACGATCATCGCGATCACTGCGTAAGCTCCCCGGCAACGGCGAAATACGCCGCTAATCGCATTGAACACATCGTCAGGGGCGGCGCGCAAGCTGGATTCCCCGATTGCCTCCCTCAGTTCGTGAGCCAGGATGTTCAACAGCACCTCGGAATCGGAAGAGGTATTGAGTTGTCGCAGATCCTGTTCAAACAATTCATTTCGAAGGGTGTCGGCATTGGTCAGATTGCCGTTGTGAGCGAGGGCGATACCGAATGGCGAGTTGACATAGAAAGGCTGGGATTCGGCCCGCGAGTCATTTCCCGCGGTCGGGTAACGGACATGGCCAATGCCCATGGCGCCGCGGAGTTGAACCATGTGACGGGTATGAAAAACATCACGCACCAAGCCATTATCCTTACGCAGATAAACCCGGTTCCCGTCACTGGTTATGATGCCCGCCGAATCCTGGCCGCGATGCTGTACCACAGTCAGGCCGTCGTATAACGCCTGGTTGACAAGTGTATTGCCCTGTATGCCAATGAGTCCACACATAGTCGTAATTCAGTTTGTAATGGTTGCCATATAATTGGCGAGATCAGCCGGTAACAGGACACGTATCATCTCAATCACCGGATCAAAATAATCCACCAGCAGTGATTCCTGCCACCAGGGTTTCGAAGTGAAGTCCATGAAGGCGGCCACCACGATCAGCAGGGCCACGATCACGATTCCTCTGAGTAAACCGAATAACATACCCAGGGAGCGATCAATTCCGGAGATTCCCGCTATCGCCAGAAAACGATACAACAAATGACTGATAATGGAAAACAGAATCAGGGAAACCACGAAAATACCGGCAAAGGCGATGACCACGCGAAACGGCAGTTGGGTGATGTGGTTTTCCAGATAACCCGCTCCAGTGACCGCGTTGGTATAGGCAATCCATATTGCCGCCAGCCATGAAAACAACGACAGGATTTCCCGGATGAGCCCCCGCGCCAGGCCAATTGATAATGAGACAAAAACAACAGCGAGAATGGCGATGTCAACAAGGGTCATGGTTTTATCAGGCCGGATTGATCAGGGCGCCTGCTCGGTGACATACACCTTCTCATGGGTCAGGGCTCTTGCCTGAAGCCGGGCCTGCTCGGCTTTTTCCGGGTCGTAGTAAGGGCCGAGCCATACACGAACCGCTTTGGCGTTGGTTGTTTGCACTTCAGTATGACGCGCCTCGAAGCCATTATCCGCAAGCAGTTCTGATATTGAATTGACATTCTTGATATTGACATAGGTGCCCACCCGTACATACAAGGCCTTTCCGGTTTGCTGAACGGTAGTTGGACTCACTGCCGCCTGTTCTATACGGCCGTCGTCCGATTCCGGCTGGTCGTCTTCACTGACAACCGACTCCGGGGTGGAGGCAACCGACTCTTCCGGCGGTGACTGCGCCTCATCAGGCTCAGTGATCAAAGGCTCGATAGGAGAGATGAGCGCCTCACTTTCCGTCAGGTCGTCCGCTTCGGTTATCAAATCACCGTCATCGCCGACCTGGACACCCTGTCCAGGCTCGGGCGAATGCAACAGAAGCGGAATGATCACGACTGCAACTGTAACAATAATGACCGCGCCTGTAAGCCGATGCCTGAGCTGATACCCGGGTTGCGGTTTTGGTTGCTTTATCACCATTTATCGCTTTCCAGAAGGCCGAGTATATCACCGACCATATAAAATGAGCCAAATATTACCACCCTGTCTTTTGCCTCCGCCCGGCAAATTGCATCGCGCCAGGCGTCTGTGGGACAGTCATGACACACCGGAACGGCGCCCTCCAGGACCGAGGTCAATTTTCCGGCGAGCGCCTGCGCGGACTGGCCCCGTTCTCCGGTCAGGGTAGCCAGGATCCATTGATCAACCACAGTGGTCATCGCAGCGATGATTTTATCCGCCGCCTTGTCTTCCAGCATACCAAGCACGGCAATGGTTCGCCCCGCGCAGGGCTGTTGTCGCAGATAACCGGCCAATTGCCGGGCCGAATCTTCATTGTGCGCGACATCGACAATCACATCGGGAGATTGCCGGATGACTTGACAGCGCGCCGCCAGGCTGCATTGCTCGAGTCCCGGCCGCAGGTCTGAAATCCTGAGACCGGTGCGCGCGCTGCTGATGGCCAGCACAGCCGCCACACCGCCGAGGTTGATTTTCTGATGCTCGCCGCGCAGGGGTGTGGATAACTGTTCGAGCCGCCGCCAGGGAACAGGGACGGCGACATGATCACTGCTCCAGTTGATGAACTCCTGTTGCGCCTCAACGAAATAATCCCTTTGCGCCGCGACCAGACTGGCCCGCTTCCGGTCAGCAATTTCAATCAAACTGGCCGGAATAGCGCTCTCGGCACAGACAACCATTCCGTTTTGCTTGATTACACCCGCTTTTTCCGCTGCGATTTTCTCCCGGTCCGAGCCCAGCCAGTACTCGTGATCAAGCCCGATCGAGGTGATTAAAACCAGATCATTATCCACCATATTAACCGCGTCCAACCGCCCCCCCATACCCACCTCAAGCAGCACAATCTCAACCCGACGCCTCTGAAAAATGACCAGCGCGCATAATGTGCTAAATTCGAACCAGGTCAGCGGAATGCCGTTGCGAAATGATTCAATGTAACAAAACGCGTCACAGATTTCATGATCGGCAACGGCTTGTCCACAAATTCTGATGCGCTCGTTATAGCGGACAAGATGCGGGGAAGTATAGGCCCCGGTACGCTTGCCGCCTTGTCGAAAAACCGCGTCCAGCATACTGATCGAAGAACCTTTGCCATTGGTGCCAGCCACAACAATCGTGTATCCGGTACATTCGCCGCCAAGATCAGTCCAGACCCGGGTAATGCGGTCAAGCGAAAGATCAATTGTCCTGAAGTGCTGTCTCTGGATGTGCGCCAGCCAGTCTTTCAGGGTATATGACTCAAATTCCAACTTATTCCACCCGTTCCCGGACCGGTCCCGGCCCGCCATTTTCAGGAATCAACCACGTCATCCAGGAACGGTTCGGCGCTGTCAACGCCGCCGAATCCCAGCTTGTCAAGCAGGGACGCGATCTGGCCAACCATGTCGCGGCGATCCACAATCATGTCAATAGCGCCATGCTCCAGCAGAAATTCCGACCGTTGGAAACCGTCAGGCAGGGTTTCACGAACCGTCTGCTCAATGACCCGGGGGCCGGCGAATCCGACCAGCGCATTGGGTTCCGCAATGATAATGTCTCCCAGCATCGCCAGACTGGCGGAGACCCCCCCCATGGTCGGATCTGTCAATACCGACAGATAAGGGATACCTTCGTCTTTCATCTTCGCAATGGCCGCCGTGGTTTTCGCCATCTGCATTAACGAGAACAGAGCCTCCTGCATCCGGGCGCCCCCGGAAGCGGAGAAACAGACCAGTGGCTGATGCCGTTCAATGCTGGCATGGACAGCCTGGACAAAGCGCTCACCAACCACCGAACCCATCGACCCGCCCATGAATTTGAACTCGAAAGCCACGGCCGTGATGGGGCGAAGATCGAGTTGCCCCGTGGCGCAGACCAGCGCTTCGGATGCCTGACTGGTTTTTCCCGAATCGGCCAGACGATCCTTGTATTTCTTGCTGTCCTTGAATTTCAGGGCATCGACTGGACGCACCTCCTCACCGAGCCACTCGATTGAACCTTTATCGAGAAAGGATTCGAGCCGGGTTCTGGCGTCAATACGCATGTGGTAATTGCATTTCGGGCAAACCTGCAGACCCAGTTGCAATTCCATCCCGTAGAGCACCGCCTGGCATCCGGTGCATTTGTTCCACAATCCTTCGGGAACCCCCTTCTTGCGAATCCTGCCAACCGTCTTGATTTTCGGCGGAAGTATTTTGTCGAACCAGTTCATCGGGCTGTCCTGAATCCGAGTGATTATTGCGGGTGACAGTTCAGGACATTCACGCAAAAGCGCGTGATCTTTTGCAAGTCCTTACGGCCATCGGTTTCCACCCCGCTGCTGACATCCACCGCATAGGGCCGAACCACCGAAATCGCCTGTCCGACATTCCCGGGAGTCAGGCCTCCCGCCAGAACAACCGGTTTGCGGCCCGGGAATTGCACGGCTCCCCAGTCGAATGACTGTCCGCTGCCGCCATACACGCCATCCGCCTGACTATCCAGCAAAATGGCCCGGGCATCGGGGTACTGATCCTCGATCAGGGATAAATCCAGAGTCTGGCCGACCCGTACCGCCTTGATATAGGGCAAGCCAAAACTGCGGCAGAATTCCGCCGGTTCGTCGCCGTGAAACTGGATGTAATCAAGATGAACCGAATCGAGTATCGCGGTCAGCGACGATCTTTGTGGATTGACCACAACCCCTACCTGGGATACAAAAGGCCTGATCACCCGGTTGATGGAAACGGCCTGTTCAATCGTCAGATTCCTTTTGCTCGGCGGATAGAACATCAGACCGATAGCATCGGCGCCGGCATTCATTGCATGCACCGCTGTTTCGGGTGAAGTCACGCCGCAAATCTTGATTTTTACCGGTAAAGGCCGGTCGTTTGTCGGAATCATGTCGTATTCTACCAAAACCGGCACGCTTCCGGCGGGGCGGGCAAATTGTATTTTTCATCGTATTGCGCCGAAACAAAATACAATCCGTCTGCCGGAGCCGTGATCCCTCCGGCCTTGCGGTCCCGACTGGCCAGCACCTCCCTGGCCCAGCGGACCGGCTCCAGCCCTTCCCCGATCCGGGTCAACACCCCCATGATATTCCGGATCATGTGATGCAAAAAACCGTCTGAGGCAATATCCAGCCATATCCAGGGACCAGTCTGACCGAGCGCGATCAGGCTGATCCGCTTGACCGGATTCCGGTTCTGGCACCCCGCGGCGCGAAACGCGCTGAAATCATGCTGACCAACCAGTTCTCCCGCCGCTTCCTGCATGGGCTCCAGCTTCAGCGGCGCCCGATACCAGGTCACCCGGCCATGAAGATAGCTGGGACGGACCGGCCTGTTCAGCAAAACATATCGGTATGAACGCTGTCGGGCGCTGAATCGGGCATGAAAATCCGGACTGACCGGACGGGCCCAGATCATGGATATATCGTCCGGCAACCAGGTATTCACCCCTCTCACCCATTGGTCTTCGATCCGATGACTCGACGTGTCGAAGTGAACAATCTGACCAATGGCATGAACCCCGGTATCGGTTCGACCCGAGACCACCACGTCAACGCTGTGATTGGCAACCTTGCCGACCGCTGACTCGACCGCCTGCTGCACCGACGGCGCATGGCTTTGCCGTTGCCAGCCACGATAGCCGGCGCCGCAATATTCCAGACAGGCCGCGATTCGTATCATTCCGTTAATGGCGATAACCGTCTGAAACCGCTAAAACGGACCCCGGTCTGAAAACGCCTGAACCAGCGTGCCTGGATCCATGTATTCGAGTTCACCTCCGATCGGTATCCCGCGCGCAAGCCGCGTAACCCTGATTGACCGCGGCTGTAACAAATCCAGCAAAAAGCCGGCGGTGGCCTGCCCTTCCAGAGTCAGGTTCGTGGCCAGGATCACCTCGTCAACCGCCTCCCTGTCAAGCAGCGCGCAAAGCTGGTCAATACTCAGTTGCTCCGGGCCGACATCATCCAGCGGCGACAAATGCCCCATCAGGACAAAGTACATACCCTGATAGACTCCGGCCTGCTCGATGGCCTCAAGATCAGCCGGTGTTTCAACCACACATATTATTTTCGGGTTCCGCTTGCCCGATGCGCAGATCGGGCAGATATCCGACTCGCTGAAATTGTTGCATCGCTTGCAGTGGTTGACCTTCGACAAGGCCTGGCGAATCGCCTCGCTGATCTGCAACGCCCCCTCCCGGTCTCTTTCCAGAAGGTGAAACGCGATTCTCTGGGCTGATTTGGGGCCGACTCCCGGCAGGCGCTGCAGGGCTTGTTTCAACCCTCCGACTGAACGTGGATCGGTCATCAGAACGGTAATTTCAATCCGGGAATATTCAATCCTGGCGCAAGACCCGCCATTTTCTCCTCGGTGGCTTTTTCAACCTTGCGAACCGCGTCATTGAATCCGGCGGCAAGCAGGTCTTCCAGCACTTCCCTGTCGTCATCCATCAGCTCAGGATCAATGATGATTCTTTTGATGTCGTATCGGCAACTCATGACAACCTCCACCAGACCGGCGCCGGACCGGCCTTTTACCTCGATACTGGCCAGTTCCTGCTGGGTCTGCTGCATCTTTTCCTGCATGGCCTGCGCCTGTTTCATAATGTCGCCAATCCTGCCTTTCATGTTTTCACCTGTGTTTGTATGTGCTTTGATTATCGGTTGCCGTCATGATTATACTTACTGAACCTCATTAAAGTAAGGGATTGTGATTGGACAGGAACGCGGCAGATGATGTAAAACCGTCTTCTGGCAGAACGTTTTTTTACGGGTTTCACATTATGAAATTTTCAGGCAGGACAGCGCTGGTTGCGGGCGCCGGGGGCGGCATGGGACTGGAAATAGCCAACCAGCTCATCGGCCGGGGCATTCATGTCGGAATGATGGACATCAAGCCTGCGCCGAAGTCCATCCAGGCCGATCCCCAACACGGTTTCGGCGAGTCGCTATACCTTACGGTGGACCTGACGGACCAACAGGCCGTAGACTCCGCGGTACAACAATTTCACGACCGCTTTTCAGGTATTGATTATCTGGTCAACAGCGTCGGAGCGCTCTGGTTCGGCAAGGACAAGGCAGCGGAAGAGATCGACATGGAAATCTGGGACCAGGTCATGAATATCAATTTGCGCGCCACTGTCCTGCTGGTCAAAAGCGTGGTTCCTTTTCTCCGAAAATCGGGCGGAGGCGCCATGGTTCATTTTTCCTCTATTGACGCGTTAAGCGGCGACCCGGCGCCCCAGGACGCCTACGGCGCTTCGAAAGCGGCGTTGATCCGCCTCTCGAAATCCCTCGCAATACAGTACGCGGGTGAACAGATTCGCTCGAATGTGATTCTCCCCGGTCCGACTTTAACACCGATGCAGGAAAGGTGGGAAGGCAAACCGGAGTTGCAGCAAAAAATCGCTGAAGGCATCCCGCTCAGGCGTCTCGGACAGCCTGAAGACATGGCCAACGCCTGTCTGTTCCTGTTGTCCGACAACGCAGCCTACATCACAGCGACCACCCTGGTCGTGGATGGCGGCGTTACGGCGCTGCCCTGAGGGAAAATAACCAGCGGGGTCAAGTAGAACCTGTCTTAAGATTCAGGATCGGGTGCGCCACGACTGGGTTTTTTTCAGCACGCCTTTCGATAACAAGCCGTGCATCAGCTTGACCGTAACATTGGTATAAAAAATCATCATCCCCATCGCGGCGGCGGGAGCGATATCTCCCGCGTCATCCATATTCAGTACCGCTACCGAAGCCAGCCCCGTGTGTGGGCCATACAAAAACACGACTGCGGAAACTGTCGTCATCGCATTGACAAAAAGATAAATGCTGATATCCAGTATGGCCGGCAGACATACCGGCACAGTGACCTTGCCCAGTGTTTTGTAGAAAGGGGCTTTCAACGAGGCCGCGACCGATTCGAATTCCCGGTCCATTTGCTTGAGGGCGGTGACTGCCGTCAGGTGGGATACCGTATAAAAGTGGGTGATCGTGCTGATCACCAGAATCGCCATGGTGTGATAAAGAAAATTGAACGGGTTGTTCGGCGAATTGAAAAAGAAAATATAGGCAAGCCCCAGCACCAGACCCGGCACGGCCATCGGCAGCATGGCAAGAAATTGAAACAGGTTTCTGCCGTATCTGAACTTCCTTCCCTTTTCCACCATGAAGGCGCCGAGGAAGACTACGACCGTACCGAAAATCGCGGTCCATGTCGCCATTTGCAAAGAGTTGTACCAGGAATCCCAGCCGCCTCCATCCATCAAATCAAACTGATAATTGGTCAGCCCCATGGTCAGGTTATAGGGGTAGAACTGAATCAGGGCGGCATACTGACAGGTCCCCAGTATACCGAGGATAAAGATACTCACGACAATCGCATAGCACAGCATGATCCGGTCAAATACCCTGTCGGGCTTGGGTTCAAGGGCCACGGCCCGCGAGGAAAGCAACGCCACCTGTTTCCTCTGGACAATCCGGTCGACACCAAAAGCCAGGGCGGCCGGCAACAGCAGCACCAGGCTCACCACGGCGCCCATTTCAAAATTCTGTTGCCCGATTACCTGTTTGTAGATATCGGTCGCCAACACGTTATAATCGCCGCCGATCACCTTGGGCGCGCCGAAATCGGTGATCGTCAATGTGAATACCACAAACGCCGCGCTGATCAATCCGTACCGCACTCCCGGCAATGTCACGGTAAAGAAAATCCGGGTCTTGCTGGCTTGCAGGGAATCCGCCGCCTCATAGAGTCTGGCGTCCGCGATAGACAACGCGGTCGTAATGATAATCAACGCGTGGGGCAGAGTGAAAAACACCTCGGATATGACGATGCCTATCGGCCCGTAAATTTCATGGCCGAACAGCAGTCCGCGAATCATCCCCTGTTTGCCGAATAAGTAGATCAGCGCAATACCCGGCAATAACGATGGCACCAGTATCGGCACCAGGGAAATCATTTTGAACAGTCCCTTGAATGGCATGCAGCTTCTGTTCAGGGCGTAAGCGAACAGGAAGGCAATCGTGACCGAAATCAGGGTTGTGATAATCGAAACAGTCAGACTGTTCTGTATGGACCAGGTCAGCGATGGCGTATTGAAATATTGAATATAGTTTTCCAGCCCGATGAAATCGCCGCCATTGTTTTTGAAGCTTCGGGAGAGAATAGTGTAAAGCGGGAAGGCCAGCGCCAGGATCAGGTAGCACGCGATCACCGCCATGAACAACAGCATCTGCCGGTCATCGCGGCTCGACTTCGCCTTGACCACCTGTTTGCCTGCGCTCACAACCGGGCTCTGTCAGGCGGCATAGATGCGTATACTGTCAGCGGGAAGCGCAATCGGGATGACCATGCCTTCGGCAAGCTGCTCGCGGCGAACCAGATTGGCGGAAAAGTCGGCGAACAATCGGCTTGACCCGAATCCGTCGATTGACAACTTCGCCCGCACAAACGCCCCCAGAAACTCGATCTCATCGATTCTGGCGTCCAGCCCGTTTTGATCCTTTCGGCCAACCGCAATGTCTTCCGGACGAATGGATGCAGTCACCGCGTCGCCCATCTGATTGTCACCGGCGGCGCAACTCAAGGATACCTGTCCTGCGCTGACCTGGTTTTCACCAGTCACGGAAGCCGGGAAAAAATTCATCATACCAATGAAATTGGCGACGAATTGGGTCTGCGGCCAGTTGTAAATCTCCTGAGGGGCTCCGACCTGCTCAATCCTGCCGTCCTTCATCACGACTATGCGATCCGCCATGGTCAACGCCTCCTCCTGATCATGCGTCACCATGATCGTCGTGACTCCCAGCTTTGCCTGCAGTTCCTTGATTTCGTGGCGCAGCTTCACCCGGACTTTCGCGTCCAGCGCGGAAAGCGGTTCATCCAGCAGCAGCAACCCCGGCGATATTGCGAGCGCCCTTGCCAGGGCCACCCGTTGTTGCTGGCCTCCGGAAAGCTGCGCCGGATACTTGCCCTTCTGATCGGACATACCGACCAGTTCCAGAAGCGCGTTGACACGACTGTTTATCTCGCTTTTCGGGAGCTTCTGATTCTCCAGGCCATAGCCGATATTCTTGTCTATGGTCAGATTCGGGAACAGCGCGTAGGACTGAAACACAATCCCGAAATCCCGCATCGACGGGGGTAACGATGATATATCCTTGCCAGCCTGTTCCACCTGCCCCCAGGTCTGGATATCGAGCCCGGCGATAGCGCGCAACAATGTGGTCTTGCCGCATCCGGAAGGCCCCAGAAAACAGACGAATTCCCCCTCGTAAACCGACAGGGAAATTTCCGCGAGCGCGGTAAAATCATTGAATTTCTTGGTTAACCCGGAAATTCTCAAATAAGGCTCACTCTGAGTACTTTCGGGCATGGCGGAAGTCCTGCAAAAAAGCGTCGCCCGACTCCCGGAATACCGGAAATCGGGCAGTAATCAACTAAATGATTATTGTTGTCATTTCAGCTTTTGGGCTCTGACTTGGAGTCATAACGAGACTGCCACTCAGCCAGGATGCGTTTGCGATTGCTTGCAGCCCACTCGAAATCATTGTCGATCATGGCTTCCGGAATGTTATCCGGGAAATGCTCAACCGGTTTCGCCAACGCCTGCTTGCCAATAACCGCATAGCCTTCGTTGTACATCATGTTCGCCTTGTCAGTAATGGACCAGTCGACCAGAGTTCTGGCTGCCTCCATATTATCGGTTCCCTTGACAATGGCGGTCGCTTCCATATCCCATCCGATACCCTCTGATGGAATAATGATTTCCAGCGGCGCGCCCTTGGCTTTTGACTTAGCGCCGCGGAAGGCGAAGGAGACACCGATGGCAACCTCACCTGATGCGGCCTGTTTGCAGGGCTTGGAGCCGGAATGTGTATAATGGGCGATATTCTTGTGCAGCGCATCCATGTAGGCCCAACCTCCGTCTTCACCGAAAATCTGCAGCCAACTGGAGACATCCAGGAATCCGGTGCCGGAAGAGTTGGGGTTCGGCATCGCAACATGACCTTTGTACACCGGGTCGGTCAGATCCTGCCATGAAGAGGGCATCGGTAGACCGTTGGCTTCGGATTCCACGGTATTGACACAGATTGCGGCAACCCAGGCGTCCATTCCCACCCACGAAGGCGGTGAATCCTTGTCATAAAATTTGTCGTCCAATCCATCAAGTCCCGCCGGCGCATAGGCTTCGATCATGCCTTCACCTTTCATCAACAACAAACTGGTCGCAGCCAGCCCCCAGATTACATCAGCTTGCGGGTTTTCCTTTTCCGCCAACAATTTCGCGGTAACAATCCCGGTCGAATCCCGTACCCAGTTGATGTTGATATCCGGGTGGTCCTCATTGAAGCGTTCAGCGTATTTCTTCAGATCCTCCGCCTCGACCGCGGTGTATACGGTTAATTCAGTGGCCGCAATCGCATTGGCGGAAATCAGTAGCGCCGCTGCAGCTGCAATGCCGGTAAGTACATTGACTTTGTTTCTTTTCATTTCATCCTCCACGATGGGTTTCAACTTGTTTGACACTGCCGTTCGACAATGCCTCGACCGAAATATATTCCGCTAACAACAATCCTGTCAAAAAATTACATCATAACACCCGCGCGGTTCATCCCGCAATCGCCTGATAACGTCCGACGGCGTATGCCCGCAGTACCAGCCTGGTATCGGGGGTGGTTCTGTCGGCGGGAATTTTCAGCGCCTCGCTGACAGTCATGAAACAAACCCGATCCACTTCTTCCGGCTGCAGCACAAACGGGCCTTCGGACAAACAGGAGTAGACCGAACCCCAGCTCTTTGCCGATGGGCTGGAATTATTGTCCTCGAAGTAGATCTTGAATTCAAAATCGAGGGCTGACCGGATGCCGAGTTCTTCCTGCAATTCCCTCCTGGCCGATTCTTCATAGCTTTCCCCCGCGGTCATCACGCCGCCGGCGGCGAGGTCAATACGCCCCGGATACCAGTCCTTGGACATCGTTCTTGTCTGTACCAGAATCTCACCCCGCGCGTTGAAAACCAGCACAAAAGTGACCCTGTGGAGCAGCCCGTCCTTGCGCATCTCATCCCGTCCCGCTATCCGCGCCATCCGGTCCTGCCCGTCAACGATACATACCGACTCGGTAGAAGGATTCCATTTTTGAGCGGCCATGAAGGGGTTTCTCCCGGACAGGTTATTCGGACAGATTGTTCGGCATGATTGAGTTTAACCGTTTTTCCTGGCCAGTATACTACGGATGCCGGGCTCTGTTGGGATACCGGGTCCATGACTGCTATACTTATAGCCTGCGATCCAGGGCTATTGACCCATGACAATGATATCCGACACGCTGCCGCCAGCCAGTTTCTGGCGCTGTAAACCGACCTGGCGCGCCAGCGCCAAAAACACCTCCTGGTGCCTGTTGGGATGCTCGATCGGGGATTTCGGCACCATCGCCTGGTTTCAGATCATGAATATTCCCTGGCCAACGCTGTCGATCATGCTATTGGCCATCGTCAATGGATTGCTCACCAGTATCGCATTGGAGACGTTCATTCTTTGGCGGAAAGGGATGTCACTGGCAGAGGCGCTGCATACGGCCACGGGTATGAGTATCGTGTCGATGGTGGGCATGGAAGCCACGATGAATCTGGTGGACTGGTCTTTAACCGGCGGCGCCGTGCTCACCTGGTGGGTCATTCCGCTCATGCTGGCCGCGGGTTTTGTCGCCCCGTGGCCCTACAATTACTGGAGGTTGAAAAAATGGGGCAAGGCATGCCATTGACCAGACAGCAATCTGGCGCATTGCAATATCGTCTTCTGGTACTACAACAAGCGCTTCGGAAAACCTATTTTGCGCCTCAGTATAAATTGTGCGGATTGAATCAGCCGCCACCAATCCAGTGAGGTGATCTTGTGATTATAGGTGTTCCCAAGGAAATCAAAAATCATGAATATCGTGTCGGCCTGACGCCGACCAGTGTCCGGGAAATAACCAGGAACGGACATCCGGTTATAGTGGAAACCCGTGCCGGAGCCGGTATCGGCGCATCGGATCAGGAATACCGAAACGCCGGCGCCACGATTGTGGACAGCGCTGAAGAGATTTTTTCCGCCGCCGAAATGGTGATCAAGGTCAAGGAACCCCAGGCGGTGGAGCGCGGCATGCTCAGGGAGGGGCAGATTCTTTATACCTATCTGCATCTGGCTCCTGACCCGGAACAGACCCGGGACCTGATAGACAGCGGGGCGACCTGCATTGCCTATGAAACCGTAACCTCCCCGGTCGGCGGACTGCCCCTGCTGGCTCCGATGTCAAAAGTGGCTGGACGCATGGCAATCCAGGCGGGCGCCTACTGCCTTGAACAGCCTCATGGCGGGCTTGGTATGCTGCTCGGAGGCGTCCCCGGAGTGGACCCGTGCAAGGTGGTTGTTCTCGGAGCCGGCGTCGTGGGCACCCATGCCTGTCATATAGCGGTCGGTATGGGCGCTGACGTCTGGGTGGTGGACAACAATCCGGTTTCGATAGAAAGACACTGGCAGCACTTCGGCCGTTCAACCAACTCTGTCTTCTCCACCTCCGACGCCCTTGAGAAACATGTAACGGAAGCGGACCTCGTCATCGGCGGCGTACTGATACCCGGCGCCGAAGCGCCGAAACTGGTCACGAAAGAGATGGTTAAAAACATGAAGCCGGGGTCGGTAATCGTGGATGTCGCCATTGACCAGGGCGGCTGCTGTGAAACATCGAAACCGACAACCCATGCGGAGCCTACCTTTGTAGTCGATGATGTAGTACATTATTGTGTTGCCAATATGCCGGGAGGCGTACCGCGAACTTCAACCTACGCACTGAACAATGTCACTCTGCCATTCGCGGCCAACCTGGCGAACAAGGGGGTGAAACAGGCATTGCTGGATGATTCGCACCTGCGTAATGGCCTGAATGTGCATGCCGGTAAAATCACCTGCCGCGGAGTGGCCCAGGACCTGGGGTATGAATATGTCGACCCGATCGACGCCCTCAACGGTTGACATTGCCGACCGCTTTCCTGCCCGAATTTTTGACCGTATTTCAACAAGAGGAATAACTTAAATGACAAGAATGACAACATCGGAAGCCTTTGTGGAAACAATGGCGGCCAATGGTGTGACCGACATCTTCGGAATCATGGGGTCGGCGTTCATGGACGCGATGGATATTTTTGCTCCTGCCGGCATCCGCCTGGTTCCGGTGGTCCACGAACAGGGAGCGGGACACATGGCCGATGGCTACGCCCGTGTAAGCGGCCGGCATGGTGTCGTCATCGGTCAGAACGGCCCGGGCATCAGCAACTGTGTCACGGCGATCGCCGCCGCCTACTGGGCGCACTCCCCGGTTGTCATGATCACCCCGGAAACCGGCACCATGGGCCAGGGACTGGGCGGATTCCAGGAGGCCAATCAATTGCCGATGTTCCAGGAATTCGTCAAATACCAGGGCCATGTAAACAATCCAGCCCGTATGGCCGAATATACGGCGCGCTGTTTTGACCGCGCCATGTCGGAAATCGGCCCCACCCAGTTGAATATTCCACGCGATTATTTCTACGGCGAGGTCGATATCGATATCCCCGCGCCGATGAGACTGGATCGCGGGCCGGGAGGGGAAAAGACCCTGAATGAAGCGGCGGAAATGCTGAAAAACTCCAGATTCCCGGTCATTGTTTCAGGTGGCGGCGTCGTCATGGCGGACGCGGTGGAGGAATGCAGGGCCCTGGCGGAACGATTGGGAGCGGCCGTGGTAAACAGCTACCTGCACAACGATTCATTCCCGGCCAGCCACCCGTTATGGTGCGGGCCGCTGGGGTATCATGGGTCAAAAGCGGCGATGTCACTGATCAGCAAGGCGGATGTGGTGATTGCTCTGGGAACCCGGCTTGGCCCTTTCGGCACATTACCGCAATATGGCATTGATTATTGGCCGAAGGACGCAAAAATCATCCAGATAGACGCGGACCACAAAATGCTGGGCCTGGTCAAGAAAATTTCCGTTGGCATCTGCGGGGATGCCGGGGCTGCGGCAAAGGCATTGTCAACGCGCCTCGAAAACCAGACCCTGGCCTGCGATGAGACCCGCCAGGAACGCGCCGACACAATCGCTGCCGAGAAGGCGGCCTGGGAAGCGGAACTGGATGAATGGATTCATGAAAAAGATGATTTCAGTCTGGACATGATCCAGGAGCAGGGCGAGGAAGCGGGAAACTGGCTGCACCCCAGACAGGTTCTCCGTGAACTCGAACGGGCCATGCCGGAAGATGCGATGGTATCGACCGACATCGGCAACATCAGCGCTATCGCCAACAGCTATCTGCGTTTTGAGCGCCCGCGCAGTTTTCTCGCGCCGATGAGCTGGGGTAACTGCGGTTACGCGCTGCCCACCATGATCGGAGCCAAGTGCGCGGCGCAGGACCGGCCGGCTATCGCTTACTCGGGGGATGGCGCCTGGGCGATGAGCATGTCCGAAATCATGACCTCGGTTCGTCATAACATCCCGGTCACCGGCGTCGTATTCCATAATCGACAATGGGGCGCCGAGAAGAAAAACCAGGTGGATTTCTACAACCGCCGGTTCGTGGCCGGAGAACTGGACAACGAAAGTTTCGCGGAAATCGGCAAGGCCATGGGCACTGAAGGTATCGTCGTGGACAGGCTCGAAGATGTCGGCCCGACCCTGACCCGGGCAGTGGACATGCAGATGAATGACGGCAAATCCACGGTAATTGAAATCATGTGTACACGCGAACTCGGCGACCCGTTCCGCCGGGACGCACTGTCAAAACCGGTCCGGCATCTGGCCAAATACAAGGATTTCGTATAGCCGAGGCCCTCCCTGTCCCGAAACCGCATCCAGCCATGCCGGGATGCGGTTTTGAGCGCTTCAGATTCCGGGGTGTTACCCGATTCCGGCCATGAAAACTTTCGAAAAACTGTTTGACCAGGCCCGGCAGCGCCGCAGGCGAATCGTCTTGCCTGAATCGGACGACCCCAGGATCATGGAAGCGGCCCTGGCGGTTTCCCGTCAGCGGCTCGCTGGAATAATCCTGCTCACAAAGCGCAGGCTACCCCCGAGCAGTGATCCCAACGGGTACATCGAAGTCATTGACCCGGAAACTTCGGTACGTAAAGATGACTATATAGAGAAGCTGCTGGAACTTAATCAGCGCCGCGGAATGCTCCGCGCGGAAGCCGAAACCCGAATCCGGGATCCGCTGGCGTTCGCGATGGTGATGGTCGCGTCCGGTGATGCCGATGGATGCGTAGCTGGCGCCGCCAATCGCACCTCGGATGTAGTCCGCAACGCATTGCAGATCATCGGCGCCAGTCCGGGTACCAGCCTGGTTTCCAGTTTTTTCATTATGCAGCACGACCTGCCCCACCAGGCGGTTCAGGGCGCCACCCTGTATGCGGATTGCGCCCTGGTCATTGACCCCGACCCGCCTCAACTTGCCGGGATCGCAATCGCCTCGGCGGACAGCGCCGTTTCCCTGCTTGGGCTGGACCCGAAAGTCTGCCTGCTCTCATTCTCGACTTCCGGCAGCGCCAGCCACCCCCATGTGGACAAGGTCATCCAGGCCGGGCAGATCATCCGGGAAAAACGACCGGACATCGCCTTGATGAGCGAAGTACAATTTGACGCGGCGGTCATACCGGAAATCCTCGAACGAAAAGCTCCCGGCGTCCAGGTTCAGGCGCCGGCCAATGTCTTTATTTTTCCCGATTTGCAATCGGCGAACATTGGCTACAAGATCGCGCAGCGAATCGGCGGAGTACAAGCGATTGGACCGGTCCTGCAAGGCCTCAACCGCCCGGTCAATGATTTATCGCGGGGATGCGGCGTGGATGACATTGTGCAACTGGTCTGTGTGACTGCCGTACAGGCCAGCGCCGGATATTCTGCAATCAATCACAAACGGACGCCATGAAATTAGGGTTCAAGGCGATTCATCTGGAAAAACGCTTCCCGCTGGCGATCAGCCGCGGCGTCCACACCGGCTCGGACAATCTGTTTGTTTCCGTGACCTGTCAGGATATTACCGGATGGGGCGAAATTTGTCCGGGTAAGAGCGAAGGGGAAGACAGCGTCGAGTCCGCCCAGGCCAGACTGGAACAGTTCCTCCGATATGATCTGGAACCATCTGACCCACAACCGTTGTCCGTCCATCAGATTTATGACCAGGCCATCCAGCGGGACCTGCCCCTTTGCGTATTGGCGGGGCTTGATATAGCCCTTTGGGACTGGCTGGGGAAAAAGGCCGGACTTCCCCTTTATCAATTGCTGGGTCTGGGCAGGCCGACAGCGCCGACATCCGTGACCATCGGCATCAATCCCCCCGAAGTGATCAGAGACCGGATTCCATTGCTTCTCCAGGACCCAACTATACGGTTTTTGAAGATCAAGCTTGGATCGCCGGAGGGTATCGAAGCCGATCAGGCGGCGTTCAGCCAGGTTCTCGACAGTACCAGAAAGGCGCCAATCGGTTTGCGGGTGGACGCCAATGGGGGGTGGAGCGCAGACGATGCCCTGTTCATGATGAAATGGCTGGCACAACGCAATACCGATTATGTAGAGCAACCCATCAAGGAAGGGCAGGAGGGAGAGCTGCCCGGGATTTTCAGGAACCGGCCCCTGCCTGTTTATCTGGACGAGTCCTGCCGGGTTTCCGGCGATATCAAGTCATGGTGGCGGCATGTGGACGGGGTAAACCTGAAACTGATGAAATGCGGCGGCATTACTGAAGCGCTTCGAATTATCGCGGTAGCCCGGTCATACGGCCTGAAAACCATGATCGGCTGCATGAGTGAATCCTCCATGTCGATTTCAGCGGGCGCCGCCATCTCTGGACTGCTGGATCATATCGACCTTGATTCACATTTGAACCTCGCGCCGGATCCCTGCACCGGAGCGGCCTGGGTGGACGGCAAGGTCATGCCAAACGACCTGCCCGGTCATGGCGCCGCGATCAATCCACAATACCATGCTTGAAAAAGACCAGAAACTGGCAATCTACATGGAGGATAATCTGGACACGGATTACGGAAAAATGGGATTTGGCGTCATGCGCTACAGCCCTAATCCAGTGGTCTGTGCGATTGACTCGACACACAAGGGCAAAAAGGTCAGCGAGGTTTGCGGGATGCCTTTTGACTATCCGGTGATCGGTTCGATTGAGGAGGCGGTGCGAATGGGGGCGCAGGTACTCGTTCTGGGCACGGCGCCCTCAGGCGGACGGGTACCGCCGGAATGGGACGGGGCCCTTTCCCAATCCATCGAAAAGGGTCTCTGTATTGTCAATGGATTGCATGACAACCTGAATGACCGCTATGGCAGCCGTCTCTCGCCGGGGCAATGGATCTGGGATGTCAGGCAGCCGGCCGCCATCCCGGATATTGCCAGCGGCCGCTGCGCGTCACTCGACAACAAGCGGGTATTACTGGTCGGCACAGACATGGCCGTTGGCAAAATGACCGCCGGACTGGAAATCTACAAATGGATATGCGACCACCATCCTGAACTAAAAACCGAGTTTCTCGCCACCGGACAGATCGGGATCACCATTACCGGAAAAGGGATTCCACTGGACGCCTGCAAGGTGGACCACGCCTGCGGAGCGGTTGAAGCCATGGTGGTGGAAGCGAAGGATTCCGACCTCATCCTGATCGAAGGCCAGGGTTCAATTCTCCATCCCGGCAGCGCCGCCACCCTGCCGCTGATGAGAGGCAGCTGCGCCACTCATCTGGTCATGTGTCACCGTGCCCACATGACCCGGTTACGTCACCCGGAATCGGTCAAAATACCTCCCCTGAAAGAATTTATCCGGCTGAACGAAGAGTTGACCTCAGTTTGCGGCTCCCTGACCCGGGCCACAACCATCGGTGTAGCGCTCAATACCTCCATGGTCAGCGAGCGCGAGGCACGCTCGGAAATAGCCAGACTGGAAGATGAAACCGGCTTGCCAGTCACCGATACGGTTCGTTTCGGGCCGGAAAAGCTCGCCAGCCGATTGATTTGACTGAACGGCTGACAGAAATTTATAACGACTTGTTTGTGATGAACACGATGATTGGGCAATATGATTGATAAAAAATGGGCAATACAGTTTGCGAACTCATGGGTTGAGGCATTCAATAGCCACAATTTACAGGATATTCTATCTTTGTATGATGATGGTTTTAAAATGTCTTCGCCTTTTATCATTGAGAGAATGGGCATTCACTCAGGAAATATTGTCGGCAAGGAAGCAGTAGGAAAGTATTGGGCTAAATCATTACAAAAACACCCTGAGTTAAAATTCGTTTTACAAGATGTGTATGTAGGAGTGGACACAATTATTGTTCATTACACTAATGTTGGTAACAGGATGGTATGCGAAAGTTTCCGCTTTAATTTGTCCGGTAAAGTTATTGCGTCAGCATCTCATCATGGGAGTTTAGTGTGAATAAATATATACAAAAATAAAGAATATGAATGAAAAACTCAATTTGCGATTCGGGGTGGACACTCGGCGCCTGCGTTTGTTTTTCGGTCCAGATCGGCTGTTTTGGAGCCGTTTGGCGGATTTTGGACGCGGCTGCGATGTCATCACCCTGTTTCTGACCGGCATAACGAATCACGGCCTTTTCCGGACGCCGACCTCCGCCACTAGCCGCTTGTCGAAAAGAGCTACGATCAATCCTCCGCTAATGATAAAGGCACAGCCGACAAATGAAATGATGTCCGGCCAATCCCCCCAGATCAGATAACCCACAATCAGGGCAAGGGGCAATGACGTATATTCGAAAGGCGCGATGATGGAAGCCTGTCCGATACGGTAAGCCTGCGATATGAAATAGCCGCCGAAGGCCACCACGAATCCGCAGAGCGCCAGCAACTGCAAATCAACCCAATCCGGCATTCTCCAGGCTCGCAGCAAAAACCCGGCAGTCGGATTGTCGCTGTTATCGAACCGCCCGTCACCAACAATCAGTCCGATCACGATGCTTGCCAGAATGAAACAGATCTGAATGTAAAATGTCATGGTGCTGGCCCGGTCCTGCAAACCCAGTTTTCTGGTGACTATCTGCATTCCCGCATACATCAACGCCGCCAGGATGGGTAGCAGCGAAGTGATCCGGAACAGGTCCGTACCCGGTCTGACCATGATCAACACCCCGACCAACCCGATTCCGATTGCGGCCCAACTGGTCAACCCGACCTTTTCTCCCAGAATCGGCTGGGCCAATAAACAGATGAACAGGGGCGCAATGAAAAACAGCGCCACTGTCTCCCCCAGCGGCATCGTTGACAACCCCAGGAAAAAAAACATATTGGCGAAAACCAGAAACATGCCGCGCAAAATATGCAGCGCCGGACGACGGGTTTTCAGTGATTGAACCCCGTCGCCGAAGAAGATGAAAACCAGCACGACAAGCAGCGCGAAAAATGCGCGGAACAGCATGATCTGATGCAGCGCATAGTAAGGACTCAGCCATTTGATAATGGAATCACTGATGGTCAGGAAAACCAGCGCGCCTGCCAGACACAGGATTCCTTTTGCATTTTCGGACAATTCAGTCCTGACACACGCCCAGGGCGGCTTTCAGTTGTCTGCGGCGAGAATGCAGTACCGGTTCAGTATACCCGTTGGGCGTTTCCCGGCCCTTGAACACCAAGTCCAGCGCCGCCTGAAACGCGATACAGTTATCCGGATCATCCGACATCGCGGTATAGGCCGGATCATGCGAGTTTTGCCGGTCCACCACTCCGGCCATTTTTTTAAATACCTTGCGTACCTGTTTTTCAGTCGTTACGCCGAAATGCAGCCAGTTGGCGATATGCTGGCTGGAAATCCTCAATGTCGCCCGATCCTCCATCAACGCGACATCACTGATATCCGGAACCTTGGAACAGCCGATACCCTGATCAATCCAGCGCACCACATACCCCAGTATGCTCTGGGCGTTGTTTTCCAGTTCCCTGACTATCTCACTGTGATTGACGGTCCGGTTCCCCAGAACGGGGATGGTCAGGATATCGTCCAGACTGGCCCGCAAACAGGACTTCAAATGTTGCTGCCGGGTATTGACGTTGACAGAATGATAATGCATCGCATGCAGGCTGGCCGCGGTCGGCGACGGCACCCAGGCCGTATTGGCGCCGGCTCTTGGATGCGCGATTTTCTGCTCCATCATGGCCATCATATTGTCCGGCGCGGCCCACATCCCCTTGCCGATCTGGCCATGGCCGGGCATCCCGCACTCCAGCCCGACATCGACATTCCAGTCCTCATAGGCCAACAGCCAGGGGGACAGCTTCATGTCGTTCTTGGGTATGACCGCCCCGGCCTCCATACAGGTATGGATTTCGTCACCGGTGCGATCCAGAAAACCGGTATTGATAAAAATCACGCGCTCACTGGCTGCCCGGATACACTCCTTAAGATTCACCGTAGTCCGGCGTTCTTCGTCCATAATACCGATTTTCAGGGTATTGGGCGCAAGGCCAAGCGCCTGTTCTACATATTCGAACAACTTGACTGCCGCGGCCACTTCCTCGGGACCGTGCATCTTGGGCTTGACGATATAAACGCTCCCCTTGCGACTGTTTTTCAACTCGCTCGTTCCACCCAGATCGTGCATGGCGCCCAGCGCCGTAACCATCGCGTCAAGGAATGTTTCCGGTATTTCCTTCCCCTGACAAGTGACCGCGTCGGTATACATGTGCGTCCCCACATTACGCACCAGCATCATGCTTCGACCGTGCACACGAAAGGGACTGCCATCCGGGGTCATGTACTCCAGGTCGGGATTAAGCGCCCTTTCCACCATCTTGCCTTCCTTGCGAATATTGGCTTTAAGGGCGCCTTTCATCAGGCCGGTCCAGTTGCGGTAAACCCGGATTTTATCTTCGGCGTCCACCGCGGCGACCGAGTCCTCACAATCAATGATTGTGGTCAACGCCGATTCAATCCTGACATCGTATATATTCGCCAGATCCCCCCTGCCGATAAAATAGCCCTCGCCGATACAGACATCGATATACAGATTATTGTGTCTGAACAGGATATTGTCTGGCGCTTCCGGGTCGCCGCGATAGCCGGCAAAGCATTCCCGCCAACCGAGACCGGTCTCACTCCCGTCCCCCATCACGACAATGAGTTTTCCCGATTTAACCTTGTACCTGACCGCATAAGCGTGGCTGCCTACCGCCAGGGGAACCGCCTCGTCAAGAAACTGCCGCGCATAACGAATGACCTGGGCTCCCCGCACCGGGTTGTATTTTGCGGTTTTCTTACAACCTTCCACTTCGAGGATTATGTCGGTGCCATACAGAGCGTCATAAAGGCTGTTCCATCTCGCGTTTGCCGCATTCAACGCATAACGCGCATTATCGACGGGGACGACAAGTTGCGGCCCCGCGATTTCACTGATTTCTTCGTCCACATTTTCAGTAGTGACTTCAAAGGGTCCGCCTTCCGGGACCAGATAGCCGATATCCTGCAAAAAGGTCTTATGTGCAGCGACATCAAGCGGGTCCTTGCCGTTCCTGTAATATTCATCAATCTGACGCTGCAAATCGTCGCGCTTGTCGAGAAGCGCCCTGTTTTCCCCGCCAAGTTCTTCGACGATTCGTTCCAGTCCGCCCCAAAACCGGTCCGAATCCACTCCTGTTCCTGGCAAGATCTCATCTTCCACCAGATTGTAAAGTCCTTCGTCTATGGTTAGCCCCTGAATATTGACCGCTTTGCCCATCATGTAAATCCCAACCCCTGAAGAGTAAAAATAAAGACCGAACTATACCAACCTGATCATCAGGGTCAACGCAATTTCAACCCGTCCAGACAACCGGAAACGCGGGATGCTCCATCGGCGCCCCCGCAGTCAGTGTAACCTCTTCAAAAGGCGGAGAAGTAGTCCATGGACGAACGGCATAGACCGCGTCGTCGCCCAGCCAGCGGGTCGAAAACCCTCGCCGCCGGGTTTTCAGGCCAGTCGTGGCCGGAGCGCCATGGATTGTTCTCATGTGAAATACAATACAGTCGCCGGGTTCCAGGTCCCATGACAGGATTTTGTACCGGCTCCGGTCACTGTCGATATCAGGAATCGTGTCGAAGCCATCATACCCGCTCGCATAGTTTTCATGGTTGATGAAAAGTCTCGGATAGTACATCACCCCGGAATTGTGGGATTGCGCGACAAACTCCGGGCAGGCTGTTCTTGGAACCGGGTCCAGCGGCAGCCAGATTGAACATAACTGATTTCCCTCGATACCCCAATACGGCAAATCATGATGCCAGGGCGTTACCTCCCTGGTATCGGGTTCCTTGACCAGCACATGCTCGTGGTAGATGCGGATGGAATCCGAACCGGTCAGTCGGGCCGCAATCTCCGCCGCCGGGGAATTCATGACAAAATCCCGGTATTCCCCGATTACCTGCCAGTTGCAATAATCATCATAGAAGCCTCCGGGCATTCCTTCCGGTGTGTATTGCGTACTGTATGGGCCGGGGTTCTGGAAATTTTTCTCCACCCCGGCGGCCAGTGACTCCAGCCATTCACGGGAGAACGCCTGACGCACGCAAATGGCTCCCTCGCTCTGGAATTCCTCGATCTGGGGTTGCGAAATGGATATAGTGGACATTCGATTTATCTCAAAGACGGGCTTCAGGCAACCCGCAGACCAGGGGATCGCCCGGATTGGCGCGCCCCCAGAACAACTTGCGAACCGCCTCGCTGTTTTGCATGCCGGGGGATTCGGCATAACAGATCACGGGAACCAGCCTTGGCCGCTTGCCGCCAACCTGCGTGACACGATGAAGTGTCTGCCGTCCACCGAAAATCAATAACGTACCCTGAGTGAATGGCAGTTTCACGACCTTCCCGCAATCTCCGTTAAGTACATCTCTCACGATCCCGGTTTCATTCTCCAAACCCCTGATCAACGGCACGTACTCAAATTCGCCTCCCGATTCCGGCGCCTGGAGCATCAACGTGACAGTAAACTCCGATTCGTCAAAATGCCAGCCATGCCTTCCTCCCTCGACAAAAACATTCACCGAACAGGCCCCGAACGGGTCCGCAAAACGGTAGAACGGTTTCTTGTCCAGCACGTATCCGACAAAATCCTTCAACGGGTCCCATTGATACAGGCGTTTGAGCAACGAATCCTGCGGTATCAGATCATAGGCCACCGAACCGACATAGGTCTGCTCCTGTCGATTGACCACAGAATCCTGGCCGGCCCCATCACAATTTTCAGTCAGGTAGACATTATGGGTACTGTCACAGAAGTAGGTATCATCAATATATTCCCCGGCCTCCCTGGCAAAGCGGTCACGGGCGTCCGGCAATATGAAATCCGGCAACACACAAAGACCGGTCTCCTGATACTGCTCGCGGCATTGCCGGGCAAATTCAAGCCCTGCTCCGTCCAACCGGTCAACAGGATAACGGTGCAAATCAACCACTGTCGAAAATTCAGGACGGGACATGGTTTTGGTCGGGCAGTCCAGGAAATTGCGGCAAATGATGGTACTACAGGGATTTCAGCGAGTCCAGCGCTTGTTCAGGAGGAAAGGTAGACACCCAATCGGTGGCTTGTATCAGGTTCTTGATAACTGCCTGCGCCACGGGCACAGGAAGACTATTGCCAGCCTGCTTCCTGGTTTGCGAATAGTTGCAAACAATCCTGGCTTTTTCCGGAAATCCCTGTAGCCGGAGCATTTCCCGTAAAGTCAGCCTTCTTTCGCCATTCACCAGAAGGTAGTTGTAAGAAGCGCCCGCGCGCAATGCACACGAAAACGGGTAAGCGCTGATATGTCCGGCCTTGTTCTCATGCCAGATGGTCGGCTCTTTCGTTGGCTTTTGCTTGCTTAGTCTCTTCCGCCTGATATGACCGGAGGCAAAATATTCTTCGGGAACATCTTCTTCCAGAATTTCACTCAATGGGCGCATCGGGATATTTCCAGCGGGCCAATTGAAATAGCGCGGGGAGCGAAAGCCAACAATAAAGACTCGTTCCCTTTTCTGTGGCAAACCAAAATCCAGAGCGTTCAATACTTTATAAGTTGCGTAGTACCCGAGCTCGTGCAGAGTTTCCAGAATCCGGCTCAACGTTTGTCCCTTGCTGTGCCCAACCAATAATTTGACGTTTTCCAGCACAAATGCAGCAGGCTTCTTCTCTGCCAGTATGCGCGCTATATCGAAAAATAATGTCCCTCTGGTATCGTCAAAGCCGCGCATATGACCAATGATACTGAATGGCTGGCATGGGAAACCAGCCAGCAGAATGTCGTGGTCGGGGATGTCCTGAGCGGCTATCTCCGTAATATCGCCGTGTGGGGTTTCGTCAAAGTTCTCTGCGTAGGCCCTCTGGCATTCCTGATCTATCTCACTGCTGAAGACACACTCGACATCCGTACCAAGGTCGGCGCCAGCATTTTGCATAGCATAACGGAACCCACCAATACCAGCAAACAAGTCGATAAATCGGATGGTTTTTTTCTTCCCTGCGTATCTGGTATTCATGACCGGAATATAGCATGCCGCGTTTTCCTTGTAACTGGCGCATCCGTGCGTTGCAGTATCACAGGGTCCGGCTTGGAGCTGGCTTCCCAAGGAAAGCCTGGAGGCGTTCGGTAGTTATCGTTATATCTCGCAATTCACATTCCCATACCGTAATTACTTGCCAGCCATTTTCTTCCAACAATGCAATATTGTGGGCGTCACGGGCTTGATTTTGTTTCAGCTTGGTCAGCCAATAATCCCGATTGGTGGCAGGAATTCGAACCCGGTCACAGTCGCTATGGTAGTGCCAGAAACAGCCGTTCACAAACACGACTTTGTGACGTGATGGGAAAACCAGATCAGGTTTTCCGGGTAGGTCGGCTCGATGCAAGCGATAGCGGTAACCGAGACCATGCAACAGGCGTCTTACCTGTATCTCCGGCTTCATGCCCTTTGATTTGACCTGCGCCATTATGCGGCTACGGACTTCGGGCGATACCTTATCAGCCATAACCATACTTACTACTGCTTTGCAAACTCTACTGGCGACAACATTCCATTGATCTATGTCGCTTTACTGGATTACAGAATACCTCAATACAAACCACCCGTCACCACTTGCAGAGCGCTTCGTTGTCTACCGTGGGTTGCGGGGGGAAGCGGTTGGCCAGGACAGCAGACAATTCGGATTGGATGCCCTCACAGCCCGCCTGGTTGAACAGGTTGAAGCGCTCTCCGGGATCATCGTCCAGATTGAATAACTCTCCCCATTGCGGGCGATGCGGATAGACCGTGAACCGCCATTGATCGGTCGAGACGGTCTGATTGTACAGTTCAGGCTTCGCCGTCGGGTGATATTCACCAAAATTGTATGTGCGAAGAGGATAGCCGGAATCAGAAAATAACGGCGCCAGACTCCTGCCGTCGAATTGATTGCGGTCGAATGGCGCTCCGGAAATATCCAGCAGCGTCGGTGTCAAATCAATATGATTGGTCAGGGCACGGGTGGTCTGCCCCGGCCGGATGCCCGGTCCGCTCATAATCAACGATACCTCGGTCAACTGGCGATACGGTGGCGGCCCCTTGTGCAGCAGGCCATGATCGCCGAGCAGTTCACCATGATCCGAGGTAAACAGGATAAACGTATTGTCGGCCCGGCCACTGCTCTCAAGCGCGGCCAGGATGGCGCCGACGCCGTCATCAATCATTTCTGTCATGGCGTGAGTGTATGCAATTGCCTTGCGCATGGATTGATCGCTGATGCCCCGCGTTGTAATCATCGAACCGGCTTCCATGTCGTCATGCGCCGCCCAGTACAGTTCACGAAACCCCTGTCCCTCGGGATAAAGCTGATCATAATAAGGCGGCATTCTGGACAATTCATCGCCTTCAACCCGCGGCAACGGCATATCATCTGGATGATACCGGCCCGCGTAAGGCAGCGCCGGATCAAACGGGTGGTGAGGATCCGGGTAGGAAACAAACAGAAAAAACGGGGCGTCCCCGGAGCGGGATTGACTCAGGAATCGGACGGCGCAATCCGTAATCCAGGTATTGTAATGCAGTTCGGCGGGAATTTTGCTCACCCAGATTTCATCCAGGTCCGCCGGCGGCGGTTCATCGGCGTTTTCCGGCAGCAGCCATTTTGCCGCCTGCGGATGGCGCTCATTCAGCCAGTTGGCGTAATGCCCCGCCAGATGAGCGGTATCCGATTCACCCAGTAGCAGATCAATGGTCTGATAACCATAATACGGACCACGCCAACCAACAGACTCCGGCTTTTCCCAGAATGCCCTGGAATCCGGCATGTTTCTGTCGGCGGGCGCCAGCAGGGGCTGCAAATGCTGCTTGCCGACACCGTGGGTCGTATAACCAGCGTTCACCAGGAAATCAGGCAACACAGGCACATCGCCGGGCAGGGCCATCCCGTTGACGGCCAGCTTGTGGTGTCTCGGATACAACCCGGTCACCATGGTGGCCCGGCTCGGTGAGCAGATCTGCATCGGCGTGATATGCCGGTCAAACCGCATCCCGGCGGCGGCAATCGCGTCGATATTCGGCGTATTCGCTATGGCGTTGCCATAGCAGCCCAGGCTGTCAGAACGTTGTTGATCGGTACAGATAAAAATGAAATCAGGCGGGGAACTCACCTGTGACCTCACCTGTAACCCCGACTGGTATGGTCAGATCTTGTCGATCAGTGACTTTATATGACCGATATGAGCCGCAACGTCTTCTTCCAGAATTGCCACCTCTTCCAGAATCAGCTTGCGCAATTCTTCCACACTTTCATGAGCATCCATCAAATGTCCCAGTTCTGCAACCGCATTGCGGAATTCCGCTGAACTCTCAAAAATAACTTCCGTTTTGCGGGTCCCACTGTCAACCATGGTCGATTTCTTGAGCTGCGGAAACCGGTATTTACGACTCACCGGCAGAATGGACCCCTTCTTGCGATTGTAGGTTACACGCAGAATGTCTGTTTTATCAGTCATAAAAGTCGTAAACCGTTCAATTTGCTCCGGGTTACGAATGCCCATGGCCTCAAGGGCGGGATATTTGCTCATGATGTTTTTCTCTTTATTTTCTATCAAATGGTCTGCACTGGTGGTCTGGCGGCGGGGCCGGCAGGTACAGTGGGTTTACCTTGGCCCAGTTTCTCGAAGCCCTTCAGAATTTTCTGCGTCTCCTCCTCCTCGGCCTTGAGCTGCGCCTCGCTGAGATGGCAGGTAATCTGGTGACCGTCTTCCAGTTCAAGAACTGGAGGGGTTTGCCGGTCGCAGGTACCCTCAATTCCACACGGACAGCGATTATAAAACGGGCAACCCACAGCGGTGATTTCGACCCCCTTGGCAATGCCCACCGCCATTTCGCGCTTCTTCATGGTATCTTCGAGCCAACCCAGTCTCATTTCGGGAACCGAACTGATCAACAACCGGGTATAAGGATGGAAAGGAGGGGTCAGCACTTCATCGGTCGGCCCCTGTTCGACCACCCTGCCGGCGTACAGGACGACAATTTCATCCGCGAACGAGGCGACCGTAGACAAATCATGGCTGATAAATACGAATGAAACACCGGTCTTGTCACGCAGCGCCGTCAGCAGCTTGATGACATTGGCGCCGACTATCGAATCCAGCGCAGACGTGACTTCATCGCATAACATCACTTCGGGATTCGCCGCCAGTGAGCGCGCCATATTGACCCGCTGTTTCTGGCCGCCTGACAATTCCATCGGGTAGCGGCTGGCGAACTCTGCCGGCAATTCGACCATCTCCAGAATTTCCGCCACCTTGGCGTGCCTCTCCTTACCCTTAAAACCATGATAAAACTCCAAGGGCCGACCAATAATGTCACCAATCACCTGCTTCGGATTCAATGCGGTATCGGCCATCTGGAACACGAACTGGACCTTTTGCAATTCTTCCCGCTTGCGGTCAAGCAAAGCGCCTTCAAGTTCTGTGCCTTCCAGTATTATTTCGCCCTTTGCCTGCGGCAGCAATCCGGCCATGACCCGGGCCAGGGTTGATTTGCCACACCCCGATTCACCGATAACGCCGACAACATGACCGTTTTTGACTTCCACATTCACATCTCTCAGGACCGGCACCTTGGGCTCACCGTCTACGATTCCGCCATACCCCGCGGTCATGTCTTTTACTTCTATTGCCGCATGTTCACGATCATGTTCACTTCCGACCTCGACGCCCATTCCCGCTGTCGGGGTCGGCCGCACCGCCGCCATCAGGCGTTTGGTATAGGCATGCTGCGAGTTATTGATGATCTGGTCGGCTGAACCCTGCTCCATCACTTCGCCACCATAAAGCACCACGATATGATCGGCTACCTGTGCAACCACCGCGAGGTCGTGAGTGACATAAATTGCGGCGGAGTTTTCCTCCTGGATAACTTTCTTGAACGCTTTCAGGACTTCGATCTGGGTGGTCACGTCGAGCGCGGTGGTCGGTTCGTCGAGAACCATCAGATCCGGTTTGCCGCACAGCGCCATGGCCGCCATCAGCCGCTGTAACTGACCACCGGAAACCTGGTGTGGATACCTGAAACCAATACGATCCGCATCCGGCAACTCCAGCGCATGGTACAACTCGACTGCGCGCCGGGTTGCATCTTCCTGTGTGAATATGCCGTGAAGAACAGCGGACTCTGTAACCTGTTCACCGATGGTAATGGCGGGATTGAATGTGGCCGCTGCACTTTGCGCCAGATACGCGACATTGGCGCCGCGAATTTCGCGGGTGCGCAACGGCGCCATGGTCAGCACATCCTCACCATTTAACAGGACTTCACCGCCCGCGAAATGCAAGCCGGGCTTTGTGTAAGCCAGGGAAGCCAGTGATATCGTGGTTTTTCCCGAACCCGACTCGCCGATCAGGGCTACCACTTCACCTTTATGAATATTAAAATCAACCCCTTTGACGATCGGTATTTCTACCCCGTCATCATTGGTTGCGCTGATCCTGAGGCCTTTGACTTCAAGCAGTTTTTCTCTTTGCTCCATCGTTCTACACCATTTTCTTTGCGAGGCTGCCACCGGATTTGGCGGAAATATCATCGACGATCAAGTTGATAGCGATGGTGAATGTTGCGATTGCGAAGGCTGGCCAGATGGCCGCATAGGAACCGTAAGTCAAACCGCCCAGGTTTTCACGCACCATGCTTCCCCAATCGGACGCCGGAGGTTGAACACCCAATCCGAGAAAGCTCAGACTGGAAATAAACAACACGACAAACACCAGCCGCAAACCAAAGTCGGTCGCTAACGGCATGGCCGCATTGGGCAACACTTCCGCTTTTATGATCCACCAGACTCCTTCCCCTCTCGCTTTCGCCGCTTCCACGAAATCCTGCACCATAATGTCCTGGCCGAGAGCTCGCGCTATTCGAAACACACTGGTGGCATAGATCACCGCCGCAGTTCCGACCAATATCGGAATCGAGGACCCCAGCGCGGCAATCACGATCAGGCCGAGCATGATGGTCGGCAATGAGAGTATCGCGTCGTTGACCCGGCTGATACCCATGTCAATCCATCCCCCCTTGACCGCGGCCAGTATACCGAGCGTGATCCCCATCGCGTATGCAAGCAATGTGGCTGCAAGTGAAATCCCGATGGTATTTCTAGCGCCGAAAATCACCCTGGACAGGGTGTCCCTCCCCAGATAGTCCGTACCCAGGTAGAAATTGTCGTAGGCATCCAGGAAGCTGTCATCGCCTTCCATATCCATTTCATGGTAGGGCGCGATGGATGGGCCGATGATGCAGATCACCAGCCAGAAAGCGACCACTGCAACAGAGGCTTTGCCCACCCATGACAGTTTGATCCGTCTTTTTGGCGGGGCATCGGGCAACTCATCAAAAGTATCCAGCTTCGCGATAATCTCTTCCTCTTTCGATTTCTGCGGAACATCGGACGGTCCATCAGAAGTACCCGGTTTCTCGACAACCTCTTCTTCTTTTGTTTTCATATCAATTTTGTCAGTCACGGTTATCTCCCTCTATTTCGGATTTCTGAGGCGGGGATTGGAAAGAATCGATGCCACATCCGCAACCAGTATCAGCGCCACATAGGTCGCGCAAAATATCATCGCGCACGCCTGAACCAGAGGCAGGTCGCGGGTCTGCACCCCGTCCACCATCAATTTGGCAAGTCCCGGATAAGCGAATATGGTCTCGACAATGACCACGCCGCTGACCAGATAGGCCAGGTTCAGGGCAATGACATTGACAATCGGGCCAATCGCATTAAAAAAGGCATGCCGGAGTATGATTCGCCGTCGAGGCACCCCTTTCAATATCGCCATTTCAATGTAGGGGGAATTCATCACGTTCAGGATACCTGCCCGGGTCATCCGGATCATCTGCGCCGAGACCACGATTACCAGGGTAATCAGCGGCATCGCCAACGCCCCCAGTAATTCAAAAAAGGTTTCATCACCGGTCATGTATGCAGTTGAAGGCAGCCAATGCAACTCGACCGCCAGGATCAGAACCAGAATGGTGGCGATGAAGAATTCCGGTACAGAGATCGTACTTAACGTACCAAAGGTGACCATACGGTCCAGCCAGGTGCCCGGATGCATCGCGGCCCACAACCCGAGCGCGATGGACACCGGTATTGAAATCACCGCAACCAGGCCCGACATGACCATGGTATTGCCAAAGCGGCCGCTGATCAGACTCGTGATCGTCGCTCCTCCCGCCTTGGATGTGCCCAGGTCGCCGGTTACCATGTTTCCCAGCCAGGAGAAATACTGCACGTATCCCGGTTGATCCAGGCCCAGTTCTTTACGCAAGGCTGCCAGGGTTTCAGGCGTTGCGCTCTGCCCCAGCAGAATCTGCGCAACATCGCCGGGCAGGATACTGGTCGCAAGGAAAACGATCACGGACACCACCAGCAAGGTGCCAAAACCGATTACGATTCGGCGCAAAACCATTTGCGTCATCATAAGCTATGTCCCTCCATAGTTAATGTTCTGATAGACAGGCTCAAAAAAAACAGCCTGCATAAAGAGTTCTTTATGCAGGCCCAGATTAAGCATCAAAGCGAGAATCTGTATCTCGTATCTATCCCTCGACTCAAACCAGCCAACAGAATTCAGGCCACTCACATGCGCCCAGTTGACCCAGTGGAACGGTCGGTATTCCCATGATGTTATCTGCAACACCATCGTTGATGTTGGAGAAAGCGGGAATCACCATGCCACTGCCATTGTGGATCAGGGTTTGCATTTCGCAATACATCGCATGGCGCTTGACCGGGTCGGTTTCCGCCAGTGAGAGCGTAAGCAACTCACCCATGCGTTCATTATTCCAGTAGGTATCATTCCAGGCCGCCCCGGGGCCGAACTGGATAGCCATTTGCGAGTTAGCCGTCGGACGCATATTCCAGGTGACCACATTCAGCGGTTCATTCATCCATACAGAACCCCAGTATCCATCCGTAGGCACTTTCTTGATTTGCAGATCGAATCCGATTTTTGCACAGTTCGCCTGGGCAAGCAGACAGACTTCCTCTATGCCGGGCGCCACCGGGGCAACATACAGTTCGGCGCCGCTGACTCCAGATTTCTTGAAATAGTCCTTGGCTCTGTCCGGATCGAACTCACGTTGCGGCAGTTCCGAACAAAAATCAGGTCCGTGCGCGTACATGATCGGCGTATCGTTTCCGAGCGAACCCTTGCCCTTGAGGATTCTTTTCACGATGCGCTCACGATCCATAATGTATTGCATACCCTTGACGAAATCATCATTTTCGCCCGGCGCGGTATTTTTCAGGATACAGATAGCAACCTGGAGCGCCGCGGGGGTCGACAGCAAAGTGACGCCGTCGGCTTCTTCCACCTGGCGAAACGCCTTGGGTTCAATGGTTGAAACCATCTGCATATCACCGGCGAGCAGTGCATTCACACGAGCAACCGGGTCGGTTATTGCGGTGATTTCACAAGCGTCCAGATTAGCGCCTTCGCGCCAGTAGTTTTCGTTCCGCTTGTGGACTGATTTCACACCGGGTTCAAACGATTCCAGAGTAAATGGACCGGTGCCGATACCATCGCCGGTGGTGCCATTCTTGACAATCTTGGTCTGGAACAACCCGAGCAGGGTAGGCAAATCAGCATTCGGTGAGTTCATGACTGCCCGAACTTCATGGGAACCCATTTTTTTCCATTCCCCTACTGATTCCAGAACAGACTTGATAACCGAAGTGGAGTCGTCACCATGGTGACGGCTCATACTGTAAACCACATCGTCCGCGGTCAATGGCGTGCCATCATGAAATTCGACGCCCTGGCGGATTTTGAAATTCCACTCGGTCGCGTCACTGTTCGGTTCGAATGTTTCCGCCAGCTCAGGCTGGGGAACCAGCTCATTGGAATGCTGGATCAGGCTGTTATAGGTCGCGCGTCCACGGGTATAGTCAATGGTTGAGGTGAACTGCGGCGGATCCAGTTGATCGTCCGGGCCGTGGAGGTTGGAAGCGAATCGAACGCTGCCGCCTTTTTTCGGGGTCATAGCCATCGCTGACCCGCCGGTACTCAGCAAATTCTGTGCGGTAGCCATTGAAACACCGGTCACCGCCATCAGCTTCAGCACATCGCGTCGGGAATAGCGGCTTTTTACTGCCTTCTCGACCAATCCCTTGTCATAGGCCGATAGATCAGAATAACTTACCTCGCCCGGGATGCTTTCAGGGGTTATCGTTTTTTTCATGTTTTAATACTCCAGTTGTTTTGCATTTTATTGTTCAGTTGCCGACACGTTATCGCGTGGCGCCAGACACAGTCCTTGCATCTTGGGGAACGGATACGAAGACTTCTAACGGAGCCATTATACACAAAAATCGTGACTTCTGGCGGTATTGACGGGAAAGCAAGCCAAACACGCCGCCTGGAAATCATTTCATGTCGCAAAAATAACATTAGAATCCCCGCTTTACTTCTGTCATACAGGCGCCACGGGCATAAATCCGAGAAAATACAGAAGTTCACCATAATTTATGCAGTTTATTGCGCGAAATCATGAAAAAATTGTAATGTCCACCAATCCTGTCATCAGCCCCGCAACCGGTTCGAAACAAGTGATTCACCGATATAATCGGAACCCGCCAAAACATCCCGACATGCCATAATCAACCAAATGCAAATCACATCGCACTCCACACAATCCGTACTGGACCGGACACTGGACAATCTCGTATCCGGCTGGAAACGGATTTCACAGTCCGGCAATGCCGGTACTTTCCGGCTGCATCCGGATTTGCCTGACCGTGACCTGAAACAATTAAGAATACAAATGCAGGGCTGCCTGGAGAGCAGGGGCGGAGAAATGTCCGCGCGGGCGCGCGCCGCCAGTCTGGGACAAGCCTATCTTGAGCTCAATGATCAGGGGCGGCGCCGGTTTTTCAGGCTGCTGGTTGAGGAATTCGGGATTGACCGGACTGTGTTGGCAGACACTGCCAGAGAATACCTCGAAAATCCCGATGATCCGGAGATACCGGAAAAAATGAGAACCGTATTGCGGCCGCCCTGGATCAAGCTGTTCACACAGTTCAATGCTCTGCCAAGCGGCATCCGGTTCCTGGTTGACATGCGGGCCGACATACTGCGTCTCTCGAAACAACACAGCGGACTCGAAGCCCTGAGCCAGGACCTGAAGAACCTGCTGATATCCTGGTTTGACATCGGCTTCCTTGAACTGAAAAGGATCACCTGGGACGAACCGGCTTCGTTGCTGGAAAAACTGATCGAATACGAAGCCGTACACGAGATTCACTCCTGGGATGATCTGAAGAACAGGCTGGACATCGACCGTTGCTGTTACGCGTTTTTTCATCCGGGAATGCCTAACGAGCCCCTGATTTTTGTACAGGTCGCGCTGGTTAACGGGTTGTCCACAAACGTAAATGAACTGCTCGACGACGCCGCGCCGGTGGAAAACCCGGAAAATGCCAATACCGCAATCTTTTATTCGATCAGCAATACACAGTCCGGACTGAAAGGGGTCAATCTCGGGGATTTCCTGATCAAGCGGGTGGTTGACGACCTGATCAAAAGTTTCCCGAACCTGAAAACCTTTTCGACACTGTCACCGGTTCCGGGGTTTGCGAAATTCATCAGACAGCAACTGGAAAATGGCCGAACCTCTGTTTTCAGTGACCGCGAAGCCGTCCTGCTGAACGCGCTGATTCTCGACAGCCGCAATGATTGGGTCAGAAATGAAGAAATCACAACCACGGTAAAGCCCCTGTTGATGCGGGTCTGCGCGGATTATCTGCTGAACCAGAAGCAAGGGGCCGTAGCCCGCGATTCCGTAGCCAACTTCCACCTGAAGAACGGCGCCCGGATTGAACAGATTAACTGGCTGGCGGATCAGTCGGAACAGGGTATGCAATACTCCTTCGGGCTGATGGTGAATTATCTGTACAGGCTGCCCGACATCGAAAAAAATCATGAGGCATACATCGGACAGGGGACAATACGCTCTTCATCATCGGTCAAGGCCCTGTTGAAACAGCCCCGGCACAAAAGAGAATGACCCTTACCCCCTTACCCGACATTCACGGCCAGGCCCGCAATGGCTTCACGCATGATTTGCAGGCCCTGATCAATGTCTGACTCGCTTATATTCAAAGCGGGCGCAATCCGCACCACGTCCGGCCCCGCGTTCAGTACCAGCAATCCCTTTTGCGTACAGGCCGCCACCACATCCCGCGCCTGACCCGCATAGCGTGGCGCAAGTTCACAGCCGAGCAGAAGTCCGATACCGCGGATTTCCCGGAAGACATTGAATTCCCGGTTGATTTCCTCCAGGCCAGTGGTCAACCGCTGACTGGCCGTCACCACGTTTTGCAGCATTTCCGGGGTATTGACCAATTCGAGGACCTTGCAGGCGACGGCGCAAGCCATCGGGTTTCCGCCAAAGGTACTGCCGTGGGTACCCACCACCAGACTCTTCGCAATCCCGGCCGTGGTCAACATGGCGCTAACCGGGAAACCGCCACCCAACGCCTTGGCCGTGGTCAGTATATCCGGTGTCACGCCCAGTTTCTGATAGACATACAGATTCCCGGACCGGCCCATCCCGCATTGTATCTCATCGAAAATCAAAAGCGCGTTTTCCCGGTCACAGGATGACCGCAGTGTCTCGAGAAATTCCACGGTGGCTGGCATCACCCCGCCTTCACCCTGACACGGCTCGACAATCACCGCACAGATCCGCCCCCGGTTTTTTGCGAAATATTCCCGCACGGCTCCGGAGTCATTAAACCGGCAATGCGAGATACCGGCCGGCCTCGGGCCGAAGCCACTACTGTATTGCGGCTGACCCCCAGCGCACACAGTAAACAGCGTCCGTCCATGGAAAGCCTGATCGAAAGCCAGAATCTCGTATTTTTCCGGAGAGAAATGATCCACCGCGTAACGCCGCGCCAGTTTCAAGGCGGCCTCATTCACCTCCGCCCCGGAATTTGCCAGAAAAACACGCTCGGCAAAGGTCGCCGCGCAAAGCGCATTAGCCAGGTCCAGAGCAGGCTGATTGGTCAGAAGGTTACTGACATGCCAGAATTTGTCGGCCTGTTCCATCAGGGCATTGACCAGTTCAGGGTGTGCGTGACCCAGCGCGGAGACCGCGATACCCGCGGCAAAATCGACATATTCACGGCCTTCCGTATCCCACAGGCGTGAACCCCTGCCGTAAGCCGGCATGATTTCCATAGGCGCATAATTCGGCGTCATCACCGCGTCGAAATCCGCGCGAGCGGATGCAACGGATGACATCTCTGCAGGCGTGTCATTTACAGTTTCGTTTTTTGGTTGTATCGTAGCCATATTTCCTGATTGTCCTGGTTATTTCACAATAATCCACCGCGGGACTGGAATTTTAACCGCGCTGACAACAGAATATCAGATTATTTTTACTATACCCGTACCGGGAGTACAGGCATGACCGAACAAATACCTGAACGTGAATCAATGGAAGTGGATGTGGTTATTGTGGGCGCAGGCCCGGCTGGTTTGTCAGCCGCGTGCCGATTGATGCAACTGGCCGGGCAGCGGGAGCAGGAATTGTCAGTCGTTGTCCTTGAAAAAGGCTCCGAAGTCGGCGCTCACATCCTGTCCGGCGCGCTGTTCGAACCCCGCGCCCTGAACGAATTGTTCCCGGACTGGAAAGAGCTTGGGGCGCCGCTGCATACGGAAGTGACGAAAGACCGGGCGCTGATGTTCAGGAACAGCGAAAAAGCGTGGAACCTGCCGCTCTGGATGGTGCCCGCTCCGATGCACAATGACGGCAACTACATCATCAGCCTGGGGGAATTGTGCCGCTGGCTGGCCGAGCGGGCTGAGGAGTTGGGAGTTGAGATATTTCCGGGGTTTCCCGCTTCGGAAATCCTGTTCCATGAAGACGGCGGCGTCAAGGGAGTGGCCACCGGGGAAATGGGACGAAGCGCAACCGGCGAAACCAGGGCATCTTACGAACCCGGTATGGAGCTGCACGCGAAGGTCACCCTGTTCGCGGAAGGCAGTCGGGGGCATCTGGGCAAACAATTGATTGAGCGGTTCGACCTGGCGGCGGGCACGCAGACCCAGCACTACGGCATCGGCATCAAGGAACTGTGGCAGATCAATCCCGACAAACATCATCCGGGGCTGGTCGTGCACGGAGCGGGATGGCCGCTGTCCGAGCACGGAGCGTCCGGAGGCTCCTTTCTTTATCACCTCGGGGACAATCAGGTTTCGATGGGATTGATTACCGACCTGTCATACAACAATCCCTGGCTCAGTCCGTTTGACGAATTCCAGCGATTCAAGCATCACCCCGAAATCAGAAAGTATCTGGAAGGCGGCGAGCGCATCGCCTATGGCGCCCGGGCGATTACAAAAGGAGGGTTCAACGCGCTGCCCCGAATGCACATGCCCAACGCCCTGCTGATTGGCTGCGACGCTGGCACATTGAACTTTTCCAAGATCAAGGGCTCCCACACCGCCATGAAATCCGGCATGATCGCGGCGGAAGCGGTTTATCACAACCTGCGCGGTGACAGCAGTCTCGAAGAGCATCAGACCCGTTTCAGGGATTCCTGGCTTTATCAGGAGCTTTATCGGTCACGGAACTTCGGCGCTGCATTACACAGTATGGGCGCCTGGGTCGGAGGGGCCTATAATTTTGTTGACCAAACTCTCTTCGCCGGCAAATTGCCGTTCAGGCTTACCGACCCGGTTGCCGACCATGAATCATTGAAACCGGCCAGTGACTGCACACCCATCGAATACCCGAAACCGGACAGCGAATTGAGTTTCGACAAGACCTCCTCGGTCTACCTGTCCAGTACCAACCATGAGGAAGATCAACCGGTGCATCTGCGGCTGAAAGAACCGGAACTGGCTGTAGAAACCAATTACCGGATTTACGGTGGGCCGGAAGAACGCTTCTGCCCCGCCGGCGTGTATGAATTCATTAACACGGAATCCCGGCCTGAGCTGCAAATCAACGCCCAGAATTGCGTACACTGCAAAACCTGCGACATCAAGGATCCGACCGGAAACATCAACTGGGTCACACCCGAAGGAGCGGGCGGCCCCAACTATACCGCCATGTAACGCGGCTCTACGCCACCCAGTCGCGGGCATTCAGGAACATTCTGATCCACGGGCTGTATTCCCCCCAGTCATCGGGATGCCAGGAATTTGAAACGGTTCGAAAGACCCGTTCCGGATGGGGCATCATGATGGTGACCCGGCCATCAGCGTTGGTGAATCCGGTCAATCCATTGGCGGAGCCATTCGGATTGTAGGGATAGACGGTAGTCGGATTGCCGCGATTGTCGATATATCGTAAACACGCCGGATCATGGTCCTGCAACCTTCGCATTTTGGACTGATCCGGGAATGCCGCCCGGCCTTCCGCATGGGCTGAAGAGACCGGTATTTTCGACCCGGCCATGCCGCGCAGCAGGATGGATTTCTCCGAGCATACTTCCACCATGACAAAACGGGCTTCGAACTGTTCGGACCGGTTGCGGACGAATCCCGGCCAACCCGAGGCGCCGGGGATGATACTGCGGATGGACGACATCATCTGACAGCCATTGCACACGCCCAGCGCGAAAACATCTGACCGCTCGAAAAAGCGCTGAAAACGCTCCTTCAGATCCGGGTTGAACAGAATCGACTTCGCCCACCCTTCACCGGCGCCCAGCACATCGCCGAATGAAAATCCGCCGCAGGCGGCCAGCCCTCTGCAATCATCCAGCGTCGCTCCATTGATCAGATCCGTGGTGGTCATGTCCACCGCGTCAAACCCGGCGCTGTGAAAAGCCGCGGCCATTTCCAGTTGTCCATTCACCCCCTGCTCCCGCAGGATGGCCACTTTCGGCCGGGCCAGAACGAGATTCGGCGCGGACTCCACCGCAACGGGAATCCGCTCCGGGACGTTCTCCTCCAGACGGAAACCCAGGTCACAAAACAGGCCGGGGTCAGTCTCATCACTCAGGCGCTGGTATTCCTGATCGGCGCATTGCGGATTGTCCCGGAGGCGCTGCATCTGCCAGGATGTCTGCGACCAGATTTGATGACACTGGACCCGGCTACGGGAGAACAGGGCCTCGCCCTGTCTGACGATCCGTATGTGGTCACCGGCAACTGGCTGACCGATTCGATGCAGACAATCCTCCATTGCCAGAGAACGGGCCCAATGCAGAATTTCGGCGCGCCGCTGCCGCCGGGTTTGAATCACCGCGCCCAGCTCTTCATTAAACAGGACCGGCAGGGGGTCTCCATTGATCGGATCGAGATCAATCGACAGCCCGCAGCGCGAAGCAAACGCCATTTCACACAAGGTGGTGATCAAGCCGCCGTCCGACCGGTCATGATACGCCAGCAGACAGGAATCCCGATTGAGTCTCTGAATCAGGGCGAAAAAACGCTTCATATCTTCGGCGTCATCCAGATCAGGCACATCCGATCCGATCCGATTCAGGGTCTGGGCAAGGGCGCTCCCTCCCAGCCGATGTTTTCCGCGGCCCAGGTCAATCAACCATAAATCGGTCGGCTCACCGCCTGTCTGAAGAACCGGAGTCAATGTTTTGCGAACATCGGATACAGCCGCAAAAGCGCTGACGATCAGGGACAACGGAGAGACCACTTTTTGCGGACAGCCGCTTTCATCCCGCCACACCGTTTTCATGGACATCGAGTCCTTGCCGACCGGAATTGAAATCCCCAACTGTGGACATAATTCCATCGCCACGGCCTGGACGGTTTGATAAAGCCGGGCATCGTGGCCTGCTTCGCCAGCCGCCACCATCCAGTTCGCCGACAACCGAATTTGCCCGATGTCGTCAACACAGGCGGCGGCCAGGTTGGTAATCGCTTCGCCAATCGCCATACGGCCACTGGCCGGCCCGTCAACCACCGCGAGCGGGGTTCGTTCACCAATGGCGAAAGCCTCGCCCGTGAACCCCCGATAACCCGCGCAACTGACCGCGGCATCCGACACCGGCACCTGCCAGGGGCCCACCATCTGGTCGCGGGCAATCAGGCCAGTGACACTGCGGTCGCCAATGGTCACCAGAAAGGTCTTGTCCGCCACCGCGGGAAAGGCCAGTACCCGGTCCACGGCGGCGTCAATGGCGAGGCCGGAAAAATCGGGTTCATCGAATGACCGGATTTCTGTGACCGCGTTGCGAAACATCTTCGGCGGCAGCCCGAACAGCGTTTCCATCGGCAGGTCAATCGGAGAAGCCGTACCCCCGGAAACATCCGTATCGCGGGTATCGCGTATATCCTGTGTATCGAAGCGCCGATCTGTCAGTCTGAGCGTGGATTCGGCCGTGGCCACGCCCACCCTGGCATACAGGCATCGTTCACGGCGGCAGACCCGCTCGAACTCCCGGTAGCGGTCCCGGTCAATCGCCAGTACATAACGCTCCTGGGATTCATTGCACCAGATCTGCATCGGCGACATGCCCGGCTCCGCGTTCAGGATATCGCGCAATTCAAATCTCCCGCCTGATTCACAGTCGTGCACCAGTTCAGGCAATGCGTTGCACAAGCCGCCCGCCCCGACATCGTGGATGGAAATAATCGGGTTGTGTTCGCCCATTGCACAGCAGGTATCGATCACCTCCTGACAACGCCTCTGCATTTCCGGATTGCCGCGTTGCACAGAAGCGAAATCCAGCGATTCGGAGCTGTCTCCGGAAGCGATGCTGGAAGCCGCTCCGCCGCCGAGCCCAATCAGCATGGCCGGCCCGCCCAGAACGACAATGGGCGTGTTGTCCGGTATCGGTTTCTTGGCGATATGCGCGGGGCGGATATTGCCCAGCCCGCCCGCGAGCATGATCGGTTTGTGGTAACCGTAGCGCTGCCCCGGCTGGTCGGCAACCTGTTCGAAAGTACGGAAGTAACCGCAAATATTGGGACGGCCAAACTCATTATTGAACGCCGCCGCTCCAATCGGAGCTTCCAGCATGATTTGCAGGGGTCCGGCGATACGCCGTGGTTTTTGCTGCGGCGGCTCCCAGGGTTGTTCCAGACCGGGCAGCCGCAGATGCGACACCGAATAACCGACCAGCCCCGCTTTTGGCTTTCCTCCGCGGCCGGTGGCGCCCTCGTCCCTGATTTCCCCTCCCGAGCCGGTGGCGGCGCCGGCAAAGGGTGAGATCGCGGTCGGGTGGTTATGGGTTTCCACCTTCGCAACGAAGTGTACGGACTCCTCCACAAACGAATACAGGCGGGATTCCGGGTGCGGGGCAAACCGCTCCGAATCGAAGCCCTCCAGCACGGCCGCATTATCCCGGTAGGCCGACAAGGTCCCGCCGCTGTTTTGATCATGTGTGGCGCGAATCATCGAAAACAGGGTCCGGTCCTGGTCGATACCGTCTATATTCCAGTCGGCATTGAAAATCTTGTGCCGGCAATGTTCGGAATTGACCTGGGCGAACATCATCAACTCGACATCAGTGGGATTCCTGCCCAATTCGGCAAACCGTTTCAGCAGATAGTCCTGTTCCTCCCGGTTCAACGCGAAACCGGATTCCCGGTCAGCCGCTTCGAGAGCGGACGCTCCCCCTGCCAGCAGATCAATCACTGCCAATGGGGCGGGAGCCGACTGGACAAACAGCGCCTCGGTATCGCGCTCACGGTCGAGCAGGGACTCCGTCATCGGATCATAAATCACTCCGGCGGCGGATTCGGAGGGCAGACTGTCGAGTCCGGCAAACCGCCATCGAATACCCCGCTCAACCCGCCGGATCGAACCCAGCCCGCACAGATGAAATATATCGGTCGCCTTGCTGGACCACGGTGAAATCGTCCCCAGCCGGGGGACCACATAGCGCGTCAGCGGCGGGCCGCCCTGTGACCGGACTGCCACGGCTGGCCGATCACCGGCGGCATCAACCCCGGTGGCATCAACCGCAGTGGCATCAACATTGAGCAACTGCGCGACAATGGCATGCTGCCGGGGAAGCAGCGTTTCGCTGTTATCGATAAAATAATAATGGATTGCGTCGATGCGGACACAGGAAGGCGCGAATTCCTGAATCCGCGCGAGAATTTTTTGCTTGCGAAATTCGGATAGCGCGTCAGCGCCCGGAACTATCAGCACACAACCCCTGCAAAAGCCATCGCCTCCCGCAGACGGTCATGATACTGCCCGGAAAACACAGTCAACGGCAATCGAATTCCCTGTTCGACATAACCCATTTCATGCAAGGCCCATTTAGCCGGAATCGGATTGGATTCCAGAAAAAGCGTCTCATGCAACGGTTCCAGCCGCCGGTTGATCTCCGCGGCGGAGCCGAGATCACCCCGCGCCGCCGCTGTCATCATCTCATGCATCTGCCTGGGCGCAACATTGGCCGTTACCGAAATACAACCGTGGCCACCCGCCCTGACCAACTCCAGAGCCGTATCGTCATTGCCCGAATAAACCGCAAAATCCGGGCCGCAGCGTCGGTTAAAATCCGCCACCCGGGGAATATCCGATGTGGCGTCCTTGATACCGACGATATTGGGAATGGCAGACAGATCAACGACCGTATCGTTCTGCATGTCGAGCGAGGTTCGTGACGGGACGTTGTACAGGATTTGAGGAATGTCTACCGCTTCGGCGATATGCCTGAAATGCTGGTACAGGCCATGCTGAGTCGGTTTGTTATAGTAGGGAACTACCAGCAGACAGGCGTGAACGCCCAGTTTCGCGGCTCCGTCGGTCAGCTCCACGGCCTCCGAGGTCGAATTCCCGCCAGTACCCGCGATAACCGGCAAGCGGCCATTGGCAAATTCGACCGTCCGGGCGATGACCTCCAATTGCTCATCAATGGTCAGGGTCGCCGATTCCCCTGTGGTGCCCACCGAAACGATCCCGTCAGTCCCGTTTTGAACATGAAAATCCACCAGTTTCTGAAGACCGGGGTAATCAATGGCGCCATCCTCCAGCATCGGCGTAATCAACGCCACCAGGCTACCTTTCAGCATTTTTTCCTCAAGTGGAATACAGTTTCAGAGCCGGTGATCTTACTGTTTTCAATGATATTAAACAACCTCACCAGTGGTTCCTCAACTCGCGCAGCTTGAGAAATACGGTCTGCGGGCCGGGCGCGTCTCCGATCTCCGGAAACTCCAGTTGCAGCCGTTCAATCACCTGCGGATTCTGCAATCGGAAGAACGTGTTGATTTCCTTTTCCCGCCCCAGGCTGGTTACCAGCGCCTTTTCAGGGTCCTGACCGGCTGTTTCATCCAGCAGCGATTGCGCGGCCTGGTTGCCCGGTTCCCGGTCGAGAGTGAATTCGAGATTGTTATGAAGGTAATCATGCCCCGGATAGATCAATGTGTCATCGGATAATCCCGCCAACTGCCGCGCGAAGGTCTCATAAAGCTCTTCCGGGTGGCCGCCGTTGTGACAGTTTCCGGCGCCCGCGTTGAACAACGTATCCCCACTGAACAACGCCGGGGTTTCGGTATGGCTCAGCAGGCAGACATGACTCATCGTGTGTCCGGGGGTATCCAGCGCTTCCAGCTCCACGGTTTTCCCGACCTGAATGACATCTCCGGCCTCGAGGCCACGGGACATCTCGGGAATCGCCGTCCGCGCGCCATGATGGGCCAGAACCCGCGCTTGGGTGGCGGCCACCACTTTCCGGTTTCCTCCGGTATGGTCGCCATGTTCGTGGGTATTGACGATCTGCGTAATATCCCACCCCTGATCTTTCGCATATCCCAGACACTTCCTGTGATCCAGCGGATCAATAGCCAGCGCTTCGCCCGTCTCCGGACAGGCGACCAGATAATTAAAATTCCGGTATGCGTTGCCGGTCCAGATTTGCTTGACAATCATTTTTGTTACTCGTGTTCTTGCAGGAGAAAATTGTTGATCCATTTCATGACGGCGTCTGAATCGGTATCGTGTTGCGCCAGCGACCGCAGCGTGTTCTGATAAACCTCCGGCCCGATCAACTCCTTCCTGAATTCTGCTCTGAAAGCGCAGAACTCCTTGTCGAATTCCGGATGTCCCTGGATACCCAGCATTTTGTGGTCGGCGACAATCATGCTGTTTGGGCAAAAATCATTTTCCGCGATGGCTTCAAATTCCGGCGGAACCTCCACGACCTGATCCTGATGGATGACGACCAGATTGTAGCGGTCGCCGTCCAACGGCGACTGGCTGGAGGAGCGGCTAGAGGAGTGACCAGAATCGTCCATCCATGACTTTCTATCCGTGATTTGCGCGGTCTGGATACCAAAACCCCATCCCGATTCAGCTTTTTCCGCTCGGCCGCCGAGGGCATGGGCGATCAGTTGATGACCAAAACAAATCCCCACCACGCGAACATTCCGCTCCCAGCAATCGACCACGAACCGTTGCAGGGATTTGATCCATGGCCGGTCTTCATACACGCTGTAGCGCGACCCGGAAATCACATAACCGTCATATTCCCCCGGCTCCGGCAACGCCTCGCCTTCAAAACAGCGAATCGCGGTCAGACGGATTTCATCGGCGTCCGGATCCAGGGCGTTCTGGAACATCGCGGTATACGTGCCATATTGATCCCGGTCCGCCTCATCAATGTCATCACACAGCAGCAGCCCGACATGGAGGGGGGATTGCTTTGATCGGGTCATCATGATTTCAACGAAGCCCCGTATCCCGGCAATCCCGTAATTTCCTCGATAATCCGGATGGCCAGTCGATACTTGTCGGTTCGGGCAAGGACAGCCTGCTCCACCTTTCCCCGCCCCCTGTCCTCATCGTCCCTGAAATACAACAGCGTAACGGCATTATCCCCGCTATCGAACACTGCATCCCCGGCAACATTATTAGCCACAATCATATCGACATTTTTCTCCTTCAGCTTGGTGGTTGCGTTATCCAGCAGATTCTCGGTTTCGGCGGCGAACCCGACCGTGAAAGGCCTGTTTTCCAATGCCGCCACCTCCACCAGTATATCCGGATTCCGGGTCAGGGTGATAGTGGCGCTCTCGTTGTCCTTTTTGATTTTCTGCTCTGCCGCCTGTACCGGACGATAATCCGCCACCGCCGCAACCGCGATGAAAATGTCCGCCTTGTCCACCTGTTGCATGACCTGGTCACGCATTTGCCGCGCCGAGGTTACATTGATTCGCCGGACAGCGGACGGAGCTTCCAGATTGACCGGCCCGCAAACCAGGGTCACATCCGCGCCGAAGTCGATGGCTGCCTGAACGATGGAGAACCCCATTTTCCCGGAACTTCGATTGGTGATTCCCCGCACCGGGTCAATCGCTTCCCAGGTCGGACCGGCCGTTATCAGAACCGATTTTCCGGCCAGCAGCCGCGGTACGCCGTCACCGAGTATCTGCTGGGCGATCTGTTCCGGTTCCGTCATCCTCCCCGGACCGGTTTCCCCACAGGCCTGATTGCCCTCGGCCGGCCCAATCATCCGAATCCCCCGCGCCTCCAACCTTTCCATATTGTCCTGGGTCGCCTGGCTCTGCCACATTTGCTGATTCATGGCCGGGGCGATGATCACCTCCGCTTCAGAAGCCAGAATCAGAGTGGATAGCAGGTCACCAGCCTCTCCGTGCGCCACTTTTGCGATGAAGTTCGCAGTCGCCGGAGCGACGATAATGATTTCAGCCCAGCGCGCCAACTCGATATGCCCCATGCCCGACTCGGCGTCCGTATCCAGTAAATGCCGGAAAACCGGATGCCCGCTAACCGCCTGCAGAGTGAGCGGAGTAATGAACGCCTGCGCCGCCTCGGTCATCACGACCCGCACATCCGCGCCGCGTTCCAGCAATCTCCTGACCAGATCCGGCGATTTATACGCCGCGACCCCGCCGGTCACCCCGACCAGAATTCTTTTGGATCGATGTATTGTCGAAGCCGCGTTCATAATGTAGAGTCCGGTCTGCAAACGAGGAAGCCCTTGAAACAAGCTTCTGCCCGCCAGCAACACACTAATAAGTTCGTATAGCGCCAGTGTGAAGTTTAACGTATTTGTATGGAAATAATCATGACAATAAAGGAGTGGCCAGAGTTGGAAAGGCCGAGAGAGAAACTTTTGCATCATGGCGCCGGTTCGCTCAGCGACGCCGAACTGCTCGCCATATTCCTGCGTACCGGCGTACCCGGCAAATCGGCGGTGGACATCAGCCGGGAACTGATCAATGACTTTGGTGACCTGAGAGGCGTGCTGACCGCGAAACAGGAATCGTTTTGCCAGACTCCGGGCCTGGGGCCGGCAAAATTTTCATACATGCAGGCGGTGCTGGAATTGGGCAAACGCTTCCTGGAACAGAAAATGCAACCCCGGGACGTAATGACCAATCCTGAGTCGGTCAACCATTTCCTCAGCTCTCACTTGCGTGACCGGAGCCGGGAAATATTCGCGGTCCTGTTTCTCGACAACCGGCATCAGGTAATCAAATACGAAGAAATGTTTCAAGGCACACTCGGTAGCGCGGCGGTCCACCCGCGGGAGATAATCAAACAGGTTTTGCACTACAACGCGGCGGCGATCATCATTGCCCACAACCATCCGTCCGGCATCGCCGAACCCAGTCAGTCAGATGCCGACATCACCGTCAAGATTCAAAAGGCGTTACAACTGATTGATGTCAGGCTGCTGGATCACATTGTTGTCGGAGATGGGGAATTTGTTTCATTGAGTAACCGGGGTATCATTCAGGGAGGGTAGCACAGCCATGAAATCAAGAGAGCGACGAGACGGCGTTACGCTGGTCCATACCGGCAGCGGGAAGGGCAAGTCCTCCAGCGCCTTCGGCGTCGTGTTCCGGGCCGCTGGCTGGGGACTGAAAGTCTGCGTGATTCAATTCATCAAGGGAAAATGGAAAACCGGCGAGCAGCTTGCCGCCGAAAAATTTGATAATATCGAATGGCACGTGATGGGGGATGGATTTACCTGGGATACCAATAACCCGGAACAGGATATCAAGACCAGCCGGGAAATCTGGGAGTTCAGCAAGGAAAAAATCCTTTCCGGAGAATTTGATCTTGTCGTGCTGGATGAAATTAATTATTGTTGCGGCTTTGGCTGGATCACCGGAGAAGAAATTGCGGACTTTATCACCAACAGCAAACCGTCCTGGCTCTACCTTGTCCTCACCGGCAGGGATGCCGCCCCGCAAGTAATCGAAGCGGCGGATACCGTGACTGAAATGACCAAAATCAAACACGCTTTCGAACAGGGCATCATGGCCGCCCAAGGCGTTGAATTCTAGGCGATGAACCGTTACTCCATATTCAGCCTGATCCGCAACGCCATCAGCTATCATCAGAACTGGCAGCAATCATGGCGCAGCCCGACCCCCAGGAAGAAATATGACGTCGTGATCGTCGGTGGCGGCGGCCACGGCCTGGCGACCGCGTATTACCTGGCCACCGAATGCGGAATCAGCAATGTCGCCGTAATCGAAAAAGGATGGCTCGGAGGCGGCAATACCGGCCGCAATACGACCATCGTGCGCTCTAATTATCTTTGGGATGAATCGGCAGCCATATACGAACACGCCATGAAGCTGTGGGAAGGCTTGAGCCAGACTCTCAACTACAACGTGATGTTCTCCCAGCGCGGACTGCTTCATCTGGCGCATAATGTCCATGACATGCAGGAAATCGGACGCCGCGGCCACGCCATTCACCTGAACGGAATCGACTCGGAATTCCTGACCCCCTCCCAGGTGAAACAGATGGTGCCATTCATCAATCTGGACTGCCGCTACCCGGTAATGGGCGCCCTGTTGCAAAAACGCGGGGGGACGGCCCGGCATGACGCGGTAGCCTGGGGCTATGCCCGGGCGGCGGACGCGGCCGGAGTCGATATTATCCAGAACTGTGAAGTCACCGGATTCCGCCAGCAGAACAACGTCATTCAGGGAGTGGAAACCAGCCAGGGTTTCATTGCCGCCGGCAAGGTCGGCTGCGTGGTGGCGGGCCATTGCAGCGTACTGGCCGAAATGGCCGGTTTCCGGCTGCCAATCGAATCCTTCCCGCTCCAGGCGCTGGTATCCGAGCCGGTCAAACCGATTCTCGATTGCGTGGTCATGTCCGGCAGCATTCACGCCTACATCAGCCAGTCCGACAAGGGGGAACTGGTAATCGGCGCCGGTTCGGACGCCTACAACTCCTACTCGCAACGCGGTGGATTCGATGTCATTGAGGAAACGGTGGGTCCTGTGATCGAGCTGTACCCTGTTTTCTCGAGAATGAAAATGCTGCGCCAGTGGGGGGGTATCGTCGATGTGACGATTGACCGCTCACCGCTGATTTCCAAAACCCCGGTGGAAAACCTGTTTTTCAATTGCGGCTGGGGGACAGGCGGGTTCAAGGCGACACCGGGGTCGGGGCACGTGTTCGCTCATTCGATCGCCAGCGGCGAAATGCACCCGATCGCGGAGCCGTTCTCGATCAACCGGTTCAATAGCGGCGCCCTGATTGATGAAGGCGCGGCGGCGGCGGTGGCGCACTGATGTTCATCATTGACTGCCCCTGGTGCGGCCAGCGCGACCAGAGTGAATTTACCGCGCACGGAGAAGCGTATATCGCCCGTCCCCGGCAACCAGAACAATTGTCCGACGAAGAATGGGGGGACTATGTCTTTTTCCGCAAAAACAGCAAGGGCATTCATTGTGAGCGGTGGGTGCACAGTCATGGATGCAGGCGCTGGTTCAATGTCGTCCGGGATACCGTCACCGACCGGATACACGCAACCTGCAAACCCGGTGAACCGCGCCCCGAGGTAGAGGAATGACCGCTCCCATCCCGGACAGCGCCGGAAAAAACCGGCTGGCTTCCGGCGGTCGCATTGACCGTAGCCGAACCATCGAGTTTTATCATGATGGCAAACGCTTGTTCGGACATCCCGGTGACACCCTGGCATCGGCTCTGTTGGCAAACGGCGTTCATCTGGTTGGCCGCAGCTTCAAATATCATCGGCCACGGGGAATTTACAGCGCCGGCTCCGAAGAACCGAACGCGCTGGTGCAACTCGAATCAGGAGCCTGTACCATCCCCAACGTGCGAGCCACCGAAGTGGAACTGTACGAAGGTCTCCGCGCCGCCTCCCAGAATTGCTGGCCCTCGGTAAAATTCGATCTGGGAGCGATCAACTCGCGACTGTCCCGGCTGCTCCCCGCCGGTTTCTACTACAAGACCTTTATGTGGCCGGCATCGCTCTGGATGACCTACGAAAAATACATCCGCAAGGCGGCCGGGCTGGGCAAGTCCCCGCTTGAAATCGACCCTGATTTTTATGACAAGACTTATGCCCACTGCGATGCGCTGGTCATTGGAGGCGGACCGGCCGGCCTTCAGGCCGCCCTGGCGGCGGCGCAGTCCGGCGCGCGAACCATTCTGCTGGACGAGAAAAGCGAATTCGGCGGCTCACTGTTGAGTGACCGGTCCTCGACAATCGGCGGGATCGCGGCAATCGAGTGGGTCGCCGACATCATGGCCCGGCTTGAAGCGCTGGACAATGTGACCCTGCTGCCGCGAACCACGCTGACCGGTTACTACGACTACAATTTCCTGGTGGCCAATCAGAAGCCGGGCGAACATACCGGCCCGGCCAGCGCCGGCCAGACTCCCAGGGAAAGACTATGGAAAATCCGCGCCGGACAGGTCGTGATCGCAACCGGCGCCATTGAACGGCCCCTGGTATTCGCCGATAACGACCGTCCCGGCGTGATGCTATCGAGCGCGATTCGCAGTTACATCAACCGGTTCGCCGTGTTGCCGGGAAGGAATATCGCATTGCTGACCAACAGTGACAGCGTCTGGCAAACCGCGATGGATGCACAGGAAGCGGGCGCGACGGTGTACGTCATCGACATCCGCGAAAGCGCCGCGTCCGCGGCCCAGGTACGGGCAAAAAACCAGGGCGTCACCATCCATCCCGGCAAGACCATTGTCGGAGTCAACTACGCCAGAGGCCGGATCATGGGAATCGAAGTCATGGCGCTCAGCGGGGACGGAACAACCGTTACCGGTCCCAAACAGCGTCTGTCCTGCGATTTGATCGGAGTTGCGGGAGGATGGACACCGACCGTTCATTTATACAGCCAGGCGAAGGGCAAGCTCAAATATCTCGACGACCTGCACTGTTTCGTCGCAGATCGAATGCCAGCAAGCAACTCAGCCATCATGGCCGGCGCCTGCAATGCCTACTATCGTCTGGATGACTGCCTCAGTCAGGGGTTCAGGGCCGGATGCGAAGCGGCCGCTAACGCGGGATTCAAAACCGGGGCGGCGCAACCCCCGGAAACCGGAATCAACCCTCTGGAGGCGAATCTGTCTGAATCATCCGGGGGATTGCGGCCCTTGTGGATACTGCCGTCCGATCATCCAATCGGACAGGGTCGGAAAAAACATTTTCATGAACTGCACAACGACGCCACCGTGGCCGACATTCATCTGGCCGCCCGCGAAGGATACCAGTCGGTGGAACACCTGAAGCGCTACACAACAACCGGCATGGGAACCGATCAGGGCAAGACATCGAACCTGAATGCCCTGACCGCAATGTCGGGAATCCGAGGCGTCCCGGTTCCCGAAGTCGGCACGACCACATTTCGCCCACCATTCACCCCGCTGACTTTTGGCAGCATCGTCGGGCATGACCGACGGCAGTTGTTCCTGCAAACCAGAAAAACCCCGATGCATGACTGGCACCACCGACAGGGCGCGGTTTTTGAAGATGTCGGAGACTGGAAACGCCCCCGCTACTTCCCACAGCAAGGCGAAACCATGCATGACGCCGTTCAGCGTGAATGTCTCGCAGTCCGTACAAGCTGTGGAATACTGGACGCCTCCACCCTCGGCAAGATTGATCTGAAAGGCCGGGACTGTATCCGGTTGCTGAACATGCTCTATACCAACGACTGGAGCAAACTGGCTCCGGGTCGCTGCCGCTATGGCCTGATGCTGGATGAACACGGCATGGTATTCGATGACGGCGTGACCAGCCGCCTCGGCGACCACCATTACCACATGACCACCACAACCGGCGGCGCGGCGCGGGTCATGAACTGGATCGAGGAATGGCTGCAAACCGAATGGCCGGAACTGGAAATCCATGCCACCAGCGTGACCGAACAATCGGCGGTGGTCGCGCTGAACGGCCCGGCCTCCGCCAGACTGCTTGGCGAACTGGTTGACCTGCCGCTGGACGATCAATCCTTCCCGTTCATGTCGGTCCGGGAAACCAGAATTGCCGGTATCCCCGCCCGCATATTCCGCATCAGCTTTACCGGAGAGCTGTCATTTGAAATCAACGTCCCGGCCAGATACGGCCTGGCCCTGTGGACCACGCTGATGGATGCCGGAGAAAAATACGGAATCTGCCCCTACGGCACCGAAGCGATGCATGTCCTGCGCGCTGAAAAGGGATTCATTATCGCGGGACAGGACACCGACGGCACCGTCACGCCGATGGACCTTGGCATGGACTGGATCGTATCGAAGACCAAGGCGGACTTCCTCGGCAAACGCTCGCTGACCCGTTCCGACACCGCCCGGCCGGGTCGCAAACAACTGGTCGGCCTGTTGACCGAAGACCCCGCGCGGGTACTGCCGGAAGGCGCCCATGTGGTTGAGGAACTGAAGAGCGCCCCGCCGATGGACATGCTCGGCCATATCAGCTCCAGCTATATGAGTCCGAATGTGGGCCGGTCGATTGCCATGGCCCTGATCAAGGACGGTTTTGCCCGCAAGGGGCAGGTACTCCATGTGCCAATGCTGGACGGCAGCGCTCACAAAGCCACCGTAACCGACCCCGTATTTCTGCATGCGCCCGCGCCTGTGCCGCCCGCCGCCGATGACCCGGCGGATGTCGCCGCACCCGCCGCGCCACCCGACAAAACCGGACTGACCGGATGGCAGGCTACCTCACCCGCCTGCAACCTGGAACCGATTGAAGGCCGGAACCACCTCCGGGAACAGCCTTGGCGCGGCAAGATCAACCTGCGCGGCGACCCCGAAAGCCGCAAATTTCTGGCAGCCGCGAAATCCGTACTCGATATTCAACTTCCGCTGCAACCCAACACACAACACGCGTCGGCGGCCCAGACCGTCTACTGGACCGGCCCGGATGAATGGCTGCTGCATTGCCGACTGGATGCGGTCGGATCGATTATCCAGGCGCTGCAAGCGAAACTCCCAAACAGGCGCTTCGCAGCGACCGAGGTTACCGATTACTACACAGTCCTGCATCTGGACGGACCCGACGCCATTGCATTGCTCGCGAGGGCCTGCCCACTGGATTTGCATCCGGCCGGATTCACCGTCGGCGACTGCGCCCAGACCCGATTCGGCCATGCCAGCATCCTCCTGCACAAGACCGGCGATGGCGACGCCCCCGCATTCGACATCCAGGTGCGATGGAGCCACGCCGAATACGTCTGGGACTATCTGGTCAGCGCCATGCGGGCCGTATGAATTTGCCGTGCCCCATTTTCATGGATTGGTCCTGGACGCGTACGCCGGAGCGGTCAGAAAATGAAAGCGTCTGATTCTCCCCGCCTGTCCGGCAAAACCGCCTTGGTGACTGGCGGCGCGAGAGGAATCGGCCGCGCGATTGTGGACCGATTCGTAGCGGAAGGCGCAACGGTGATGACCTGCGGGAGAAGAGAACGCCCGACAGATCTTCCTGACCCGGTATTCTGGATGACCGCCGATGTTTCCCAAGCCGATCAAGTGACCGCTCTGAACCAGCGCTTCCGGGAAATGCTCGGACCGATGGGTGTGCTGGTCAACAACGCCGGCATCCAGATTGAAAAAACCATACTTGATACCACAGATGAAGACTGGGAATCCTTGATGAACGTCAACGCAAAGGGCACGTTCCTGACCTGCCGGGAAATGATTCCGGACATGGAAGCGGGCGGCTCAATTATCAATATCGGCTCCATCTCCGCAAACCTGGCCGACCCCGGCCTGGCCCTCTACAACGCGTCGAAAGGCTTCGTTCACAGCCTGACCCGGTCCATCGCCGTGGATCATGGACCCGCCATCCGCTGCAACGCGATCTCCCCCGGCTGGATTCTGACCGAAATGGCGGATGCCGCATTCGATGTCGCAGACAACCCCTCCAACGCCAGGAAGGATGCCTTGCGGCGTCATCCAGCCGGACGAATGGGCCAACCAACCGATGTCGCCAATCTGGCCGTATGGCTGGCTTCCGACGAATCCCGATTCGTCACCGGACAATGTTATATAGTGGACGGAGGATTGACTGCCGCTTCTCCATTAAATCCCTCGTTGTTTTGACATAGGCTTCGTCATTCCCGCGAAAGCGGGAATCCACATTCACACCTCAAACAACCCGTCTGACTATTCGGCCAAAACCTCGCGGATCAGGTCAGCAATGGCTTGGGCGTCAATCCCACCACGTTCGTCGTCACACGTGCTAAAACGCACTGAGAAAACTCAGCCATTTTGGCCAGTTTGTGGAATTCACAGATCAGGCAAACAAAGGTTGAACCTGTAACTGTTCACGACGCTGTTCCGCCTGCCACAAATCATATTGGCCTTGTTGATTGATCCAGCTCTCCGATGATGTACTGAAGGCGATGGATAGCCGAACCGCCATTTCCGGGCTGATGCCTGTGCGGCCATTTACGATTTGACTCAGTGTTTTTCGGCTCACGCCCAACGACTTGGCCGCTGATGTGACGGTAAGGCCAAGAGGATCAAGACAAAGCTCTTTTATCATTTCGCCGGGATGTGGGGGATTGTGCATTAGCATGGTATCGCCTTAATGATAATCTTCATAATTTACAGCCTCAGCATGCCCGTCAACAAATTTAAAGACAATCCGCCAGTTACCACTTACTGAAACGGACCAGATATTTGCACGATTTCCAGCAAGTTGATGTAACCTGAGTCCAGGTAAATTCATATCCTGTGGTTTGGTTGACGCATGTAGTCTGCCGAGAATTAACCGAAGTTTTTTTACATGTCGATGTTGAATCCCTCGTGTGGTGCCTGTACTGAAAAATTGCTCAAGCCCCTTATGCTGAAAGCTCCGTATCATTTTTGAATTGTAACCTCATAGGTGTCAATTAACAAGCAAGTCTCTTTGCTTAAATAAGCAGAATAAGTTGTGATTGTCGAGCAGTTAGTAGAGAATGGACTCTGCTGGCAACGTATTGCACGCGCAGCTTCTGTTCCGCCCGACTCATGGCGCCCCTAATCAACGTTTCGAAACCGGACAGTCTATTTGCTCTGATCACAGGCCCTTTCAAAACGGCAACTCAATCCCGGGGCTTACCGAGGCGAACAGTTCCCGGAATTTCTGTTGGATCGCTGTAAGCCGGTTCTGGTTATCGGCCTCGAATCGCAGGGTGATGGCGGGAGTCGTATTCGAGGCTCTGAGCAGTCCGAACCCGTCTTCGAAATCAACACGAAGGCCGTCTATCGTGTTGATCGTGGCATCATCGAATCGCGCGGCCCGGATCAATTCCTCGACCAGTCGATGAGGTTCGCCCTCACTCATCTCCAGACGCAGTTCGGGCGTATTGACGGTATCGGGAATCGACCGAAATATCTCTTCGGGACGGCTTTCGCTTCGGGTCAACAGTTGGCATAACCGGGCGCCCGCGTAAATGCCGTCGTCGAAACCGCCCCAGCGATCATTGAAAAAGATATGGCCGCTCATTTCTCCGGCCAGAATCGCCCCGCTTTGCCGGAGCCGGGCCTTGATCAGCGAATGACCGGATTTCCACATGGTTGCCTTACCTCCGTGGCGTTTGATAACTTCCGGCAGTATGCGGGAGCACTTGACATCGAAGATGACTTCGGCGCCCCGATGAAGTTGCAGCAGTTCCCGCGCAAACAGTACCATCAACCGATCCGGCCAGATCACCTCTCCGCTTGCCGAGACCACTCCAAGCCGGTCGCCATCGCCATCAAAGGCGATGCCCAGGTCTGCCTCCTGTTCTTTCACGGTCTCGATCAGGTCGCGCAGGTTTTCCGGTTGCCCCGGATCAGGATGGTGGTTCGGGAAGGTTCCATCCACTTCACAGAACAGCTCAATCACATCCATGCCGAGAGAGCGAAATATCTCCGGAGCGCTGTCCCCGGCCACGCCGTTGCCACAATCGAGCGCCAGTTTAAGCGGACGCATCGGGGAAACATCCCGAATGATCGCATCGCGGTATTGCGGCAACACATCCTGATGCGTCAATGCCCCTTGACCCACTCTGAAATCGCGGTTCTCGATTCGTTGCCGGATATGTTGAATCGCCTCTGTGGCCAGAGTGACTCCATCAATCATCATTTTCAGGCCGTTGTATTCGGGCGGATTGTGGCTGCCGGTGACCTGCACTCCGGTTCCGCCAGTGTATTTTGCAGCCGCGAAATACAGCGCCGGAGTCGGCGCCTGACCGATGTCAATTACATTGCAGCCAGTCGACAAAATACCCCGATTCAGAGCCTGTGCCAACTCCGGCCCGGTCAAACGTCCATCCCGACCAGTCACCGAAGTATCAACCCCCTGATCCAGCATCTGGCTGCCAAATGCCTTGCCTATCCATTCGACCACATCCGCAGTCAGTGAAGTGGCGACCACTCCACGGATGTCATACGCCTTGAATATCTCTTTCGCCGGGTTCATCGCCGGTTGGCTCCGGGGATGGCAGTGGGTGCGGGCGGAGGGAGGCGCCCCCTTGTTAAAAGCTGTGCAGCCATCCAGCCATCCAGAAACGCTCCGTCCTGGCCGAGCGCACGTGCCCCGGCTGCTGTGCCAGGCCCGCGCCGAAACGCAGTTCGCTGCCACCCGGCAGGAAGTGGCGCCACTGCCCATAGAAGTCGAGCTGCCGCCCGTCGGCATCCAGCTCAGCGGCCACAGATTGGTGCAGCACCCGGCCTTGTTTGGTGCGCCCAACCGGAACAGACAGCCGGGCATGGCCGCGCTCAACCCGAATCGGCTGGCTCAAGGAAAACGAAACCACATCCCCAGCTGCCAGAGTTCTTTGTGCACTCAGAGAAAACGCGCTGGTCAGCAGTGGCGAAATGTGATCAAACAGACCGCCATGCACCTGTGGCCTGGCGGCGCCGATTTCCGCCTCGGCATCGAGTCGCCAGCCACCAGCCATTGTGCCACCGCCGACCCCAACGAAATATGCCTGCTCCGATACATCACCGAACGCGCCGGATGAATGGCTACCCAGCAAGGTTTCGCGCTCCGATACGATGCCAGCCTTCAGATTAACCGGGGTTGCTTGACTCCATGCCGGTCGCCACGACATCACCGCACCGGACGCGGGGGCGGAGTGACCCATCCCCTCAGTGGTGAAAGCGGACACATTCAATCCGGCTCCGGCTCTGCTGTCGAGTGTCAGCGCCTGCTCCGCCAGAGACAAGTGCCCGTAGGGGCTTCCCGGATTTGCCAGGGAGGTCGCCTGCAACCACCCCGGTTGTAAACCGTTGCCTGCTCTTGCGTCTGTGCCAGCAGGCCAGTATGCTCCTGTGCGCTCCGGCATCAGGCTCCACTCCTTCTGCTCCTGATACATCGGACGGCCACGTATATCCATGAAATCCTGCACCCGCTGCGACAGCGAATATCCCGAATACCCGGCGCCGGAACGCTCACCGGACAACAGCCCGTCAAGTGGCATCCAGAACGGAGCGCCGAGTGTATCAAAGGCTACGATCTCGTGTTGGCCAAGGGTTCTGGTCAAGGAATTGCCGAGCGCCCCGCCGGGTATCAGTCGAGTCTGTGCCAGAGCATATCCAGAATCATTTATGCTGTCGCCGAGTGTCACATTGGCGCTTCCCACCGGCGCCGTCGCCGCGCCCAGGTCCATCAGCCCCCGACCGTAAACGCTGCTGTTGGAGTAGATACCCGAGCGGTTGGCAGTGGACAGCAACCTCGATACCAGCTCCGTATTCGACATCTGATCCCGGAAAAAGTCCTGCAGTACCACCAACCCGCCGACCACCATCGGCGCCGCGAACGAAGTCCCACTGAATCTTGCAGTGCCCCGCACACCATCCTCTTGGCTACAATCGTCGGGGGGGCACGGCCCGAAATACGCTGTCCGCACATTTTCGCCGGGCGCCGCGATACACCAGTCGGCGGCGATGCCACAACGATTGGAGAAGTCCGCAATTTCATACTCGACATCATTGTCACTGTCCGGGGCTACGGCGACAGCCGCAATCAGATGTCCCCGTAGCTCAGGAATCCGCGCTGGCAATCCGGCGAGCACACTCACCGACCGGGCGTTGACCGTGCCCTTGCCGTCATCAGTCTGGTTGTCTCCGACACAGAGCCCCGGATTGTCCGTGAAGTCGGAATCGAGACATTGTTCCCCATGCGCATTACCGGCAGCCCATACGAAAACCGTCTTGTCAGCGCTACCGGCCTGAGCCAACGCGGCGATGGTCGAGCCAAGATTGCTCCGCAGTCCCGATGCACTGTACTGTTCAATGATCCCTCGAAAGGCGAGGCTGACGTTGACGAAGTCAATCTTGCCGCTATTCCAGTTCTTTGCGCGGTTGATAAAGGAAGCCCATGTGCTGTCAGCATGAGAGAGTTGACCGGATGTAACGGGAACATGCGGCCCGTCGCCCGAGCCAACCTGAACCGCGAACATCGCCACATCCGCTGCACGGGCGACACCGCGTGGCGCCTTCACCCTGGAGGAGGCATACGATGCCGATGGGTCACCGACGATGACTGAGGCCACCGCAGTGCCGTGAGAAGTCTCGTCACCCGCCGCGTCTCCGTCTCCTTCGAGAATAACCTCAGTCACTGTCTTGCCCGCGAACATCGAGTGTGCGGTATCAATGCCGGTATCGATCAGGCCCACGGTCTGGCCGGAGCCTGGCGCCGCGCCAGTGCCGCGCTCAAGCTCAAGGTGGGCATACGCCCGATCTGCCCGGATGGCAGTCAAGCCCCACTGATTTTTGAAATCAGCTTGCCTGGCATGATCTCTTTCAATCCTTGCCCGCTCCTGCCGGTACTCTTCCGGGGAAATACATCCCAGGTCTTCCGTATTGATGCAGGGCGGCGGGGGCGGGTCCCGTCGTGGTGGGGCAGGCGGTGAAGGTGCAGGCTCTGGCTCCGGTTCTGGTTCGGGTTCTGGTTCTGGTTCTGGTTCTGGCTCCGGTTCGGGCTCGGGTTCTGGCTCCGGTTCTGGTGTCGGCGTTGGATCCTGTACCGCCGGGTCGGGCGGGGACGGAGCCACTGCGGAACCGCCACCGCCACAGCCAGCCAGCAACAGGAGCAGACACAGCGTTGTGGGCAGTAGACTGCGGAGCCAGACAGTGGGTGCGGGCGGACCGGCACAGAGGCCGGCCTCTACGGTGGGTTGATGCAGAGTGTCAATCAACGCGCTTTATGAATCGCCCTCCGGTCTACCGCCAGCGCCGCTTCGTGCACTGATTCGGATAACGTGGGGTGGGCATGAACAGTTCGCGCCAGATCTTCCGAGCTGGCCTGATACTCCATAGCCAGCACACACTCATTGATCAACTCGGACACATGCGGACCGATCATGTGCACGCCCAGCAGTCGGTCTGTATCCTGGTCGGCAATCATTTTGATGAAGCCGACCGGTTCCTCCATCGCCCGCGCGCGACCGTTGGCGGCAAACGGGAACTGGCCGGTTTTGACCTTGATTCCCTGTTCCTTCAACTGCTTCTCAGACTGGCCAGCCCAGGCTATTTCAGGGGCGGTATAGATCACCCACGGTACACAATTGAAATCGACATGACCTGTGCCGCCGGCAATGCGTTCGGCCACGGCGATGCCTTCTTCCGAACTTTTATGGGCCAGCATCGGGCCGCGCACCGCGTCTCCAATCGCCCAGATATGGGGCACGCTGGTCCGGCATTGATCGTCCACTTCGATAAATCCCCGGCTGTCGAGGGCAACGCCGCAGTGCGGCGCGATCAGGCCGTCGGTTGCCGGTTTGCGCCCGACCGCGACAATCAGTCGATCCACTTCAATCGACACAGCCTGGTCCTGCTGGCGGTAGCTCACCCGAGCGCCGCCCGCTCCCGCATTCACCCGTTCAACCGATTCCACCATGGCCCCCAGACGAATATCCAGACCCTGCCGGGTCAGTTGCTTTTTCGCTTCACGGGCGACCTGATGATCCGCCGCCGGAAGAAAATCCTCCAGCGCTTCCATAATAACCACCTGTGAACCGAGGCGATTCCACACACTGCCGAGTTCGAGTCCGATTACGCCGGCGCCGATAATCCCCAGACGGTCGGGCACATGGTCAAACCCCAGCGCTCCGGTCGAATCCACCACAACTTTATGGTCGAAAGGAATATTCGGCAGTTCTATCGGCACAGAACCCGGGGCGAGAATAATTTCACGGGCTGTCAGGGTATCGGTCACAACGCCGTCATGGTCAAGGACATGAACCCGGCCGTCGGCCGCCACCTGTCCGAAGCCATGAATGGATGTCACCTTGTTGGCCTTGAACAGTTGCGTGATGCCGCCCGTCAATTGTTTGACGATGTTCCGTTTGCGGGCCTGCATCGCGGCGATGTCCATAGACACGTTTTCGACCGTGATGCCGTGGGCGGGAAACTGATGCGTGATCCTGTGATACTGTTCGGACGAATCCAGCAACGCCTTGGAAGGGATACAGCCCACATTCAGGCAAGTACCCCCCAGACTGGCTCCGCCCGCGGGATTGATTTCAGGGTTGACCTGATTATCAATGCAGGCCGTGTTCAGCCCAAGCTGGGCGCAGCGGATGGCGGCGACATACCCCCCCGGTCCGGCGCCGATCACAATTACATCCAATTCATCCGACATAGTTTCGCCCCCCGGACGACATCAGGTTTTGATCGGGTTTAACAATCCAGCAGTAATCTGGCCGGGTCTTCCAACATATCCTTGATGGTAACCAGGAACTGAACCGCCTCCTTGCCGTCAATGATCCGGTGGTCGTAAGAAAGCGCCAGATACATCATGGGCCGGACCACCACTTCACCCTCTTCCGCCATCGGCCGTTGTTGGATCTTGTGCATTCCCAGTATGGCGCTTTGCGGCGGGTTGACAATCGGAGTGGAAAGCAGGGAGCCGAACACACCGCCGTTGGTAATGGTAAAGGTCCCGCCGGTCAGTTCATCCATGGCGATCTTCCCCTGTTTCGCGCGAGCGCCGAATTCCTGTATCTGTTGCTCGACCTGGGCATAGCTCATGGATTCGCAGTTTCGCAGCACGGGAACGACCAGTCCTCTCGGAGACGCCACGGCAATCCCGATATCACAGTAGTTATGCTGGACGATGTCCGTGCCGTCGATATAGGAATTGACCAGAGGAAATTTTTGTAACCCGGCCACACTGGCCTTGACGAAAAAGGACATGAAACCGAGACGGGCGCCATGTTTTTTCTCGAAGTCTTCCTTGTGTCTGGACCGCAACTCCATGACCGGCTGCATATTCACTTCATTGAAGGTGGTCAGCAGGGCCGCGTTGTGCTGGGAATGCAGCAACCGGTCGGCAATGGTCTGTCGCAAACGACTCATTGGCGTCCGGCTCTGTTGCCGCAGTCCATCCGCGGGTTCCGGGACAGGAGCCGCAGCCCCGGCGGGCGCGGCAGGGGCGGGGGCGGACTCCACGGGGGCGCTTTGACCAGCCCCGACAACCGCCGCCGGAGCGTCACCCTTGCCAGACCCCGACCGGTCGGCGGCGGCTATATGATTGAGCACATCCTCTTTGGTAATCAGTCCATCGTGGCCCGAACCGCTGATTTGCGCCGGATTCAGTCCGTTTTCATCAATTAATCTGCGTGCGGCCGGGCCAAATTTCCGGTCATCCGCGCTTGCGGAGCCGTCCCCCATGGACTCGATATCGGTCAGGGTCTGCTCGGCTATTTCCGCCAAAGCCGCGAAGTCATCCGTCTTCGTCTTCTCGTTCTCATCCGCACCGGAAGCGCCGGCGGTTGCATCCGCGCCAGCGCCCGGTTCGATGCGGGCGAGCGCCTGCCCGGACAAAACGGTGGCGCCCGTTTGTTCGATGATTTCGCTCAGGACACCGTCCGCGGGCGCCGGTACTTCAAGCACCACTTTATCGGTTTCCACCTCAACCAGTATTTCATCCCTGGAAACACGGTCACCCGGCTGCTTACTCCATTCGAGCAACAACGCATCCGCCACGGACTCCGGGAGTACCGGCACTTTTATTTCAATGGTCATAATCTGGCCTGCCTGGAAATTGTCGCCTGGTTATAAACTAATCATTATACTGTAAGCGCTTCCTGAACCACTTTCTTCTGCTGCGCCACATGGAGCTTGAAGAACCCGACCGCAGGGGATGGAGACCCTTCCCGCCCCACATATCCCAATGTCTGGTTCTGGCTCAGCAGCTGTCTCAGGTAATAGCTGATCTGATACCAGCAACCCTGATTCTTGGGTTCCTCCTGACACCAGACCACCTGCTCGGCGTCAGGATATTTTCCCACTTCCGCCCGCAGTTCCTTCATCGGGAAAGGATGGATCTGCTCCAGGCGGATAATGGCCACATCCCGCTGGCCCCGGTTCCGGCGTTCTTCCAGTATATCGTAGTAGACCTTTCCGCAGCAGATAACGACCTTTTTCACCACCTCCGGGGGTAATGGATCCATCTCCGGCAGAACCGGATAAAACCGGCCCCGGGCCAGTTCATCCGGCGCGCAAACAGCGAGTTTGTGCCGCAGCAGGCTTTTTGGCGTCATTATGATCAATGGCCGCCGGAACGAGCGCATCATCTGACGGCGCAGCATGTGGAATATCTGCGCCGGCGTCGTCGGGACGCAGACCTGCATATTGTGTTCCGCACAGAGTTGCAGGAAGCGCTCCAACCGCGCGGAGGAATGTTCCGGACCCTGTCCTTCCATGCCATGGGGCAGAAACAGAACCAGGCTGCAAACCCTGGCCCATTTTGACTGCCCGCTGCTGATGAACTGGTCAATGACAACCTGCGCCCCATTCACAAAATCACCAAACTGGGCCTCCCAGATAACCAGTGTCCTGGGTTCTGTCGTTGAATAGCCAAACTCGAAGCCGAGCACAGCCTCTTCGGAAAGCAGCGAGTTGATAACCAGGAAATCGCTGTGGCTGACTCCCACATATTGCAGCGGAATATGGGTGCGGGGACGGGACTGGTCATGCAATGTGGCATGTCGATGGGAAAATGTTCCCCGGCCCGCGTCCTGACCGGATAACCGGACCCGATACCCCTGGTCAATCAACGTGGCATAACTCAATAATTCGGCGCAACCCCAATCCATGGGTTTCTCTCCCCTGGACATCGCGACCCGTTCTTTGAGGATAGCCTCAACCCGCTTGTGCACGATGAAATCATCCGGCGACCGGGCCAGGATTTCCGAAAGTGTAACCAGGCGCTCAGGATCGACGCCGGTATCCACTTCCTCCCGCCAGTCCTCTCCCATATAGGGTCTCCAGTCCAGCGTCATCAGTGACTTGTTGGGATCAATCACCTGACCGGCGACCACATGGCCTTCATCCAGCCGGTCCCGGTATTGCCGTACCATCTGATCGGCTGTCGATGGTTCTATGACCCCCTCATTCGCCAGTTTTTCCGCATACAGTTGCCGCGTGGTTTTATGACTCTTTATTTTTCCGTACATGATCGGCTGGGTCACCGTCGGTTCATCGGCTTCATTGTGACCGTGTCTTCGGTAGCAAACCATGTCCAGCACAAAATCACCGCCAAATTTCATGCGGTATTCCATCGCGACCCGGGCCGCGAAAACAATCGCGTCCGGATCATCCCCGTTGACATGCAGTATCGGCGCCTGAACCAGTTTCGCAATTTCCGTGCAATAAACCGTGGAGCGGGCATCCAGCGTGTTGGTGGTGAAACCGATCTGGTTGTTGACGATGATGTGAATGGTGCCGCCGGTGGAAAATCCCCGCGTGGCGGCCATGTTCAGGGTTTCCATGACCACTCCCTGTCCAGCAAACGCGGCGTCTCCGTGAATCAGAACGGGAACCACCTGCTTGCGCGTGGAATCCCCGCGCCGCTCCTGGCGGGCCCGAACCGAGCCCTCTACAACCGGGCTGATGATCTCCAGATGGGATGGATTAAAGGAGAGCGCCACATGGACATTGCCGCCAGCTGTCTGGATATCCGAAGATGACCCCTGATGATATTTCACATCGCCGGTCCGGGTGTCCTCACAATCGGTTTCGTATTCCCCTTCGAATTCACTGAACAACTCGCTGGGAGCCTTGCCCAGAATATTGACCAGAACATTCAACCGCCCGCGATGGGCCATTCCGATTACCACTTCCTTGACGCCGTTGGCTCCGAATTGCTGGATCAGATCCGACATCATCGGAATCAGTGACTCCCCCCCTTCGAGCGAAAAGCGTTTCTGACCCACGTATTTGGTATGCAGGTACTTTTCCAGGCCTTCCGCCGCGGTCAGGCGTTCCAGTATCTCGATACGAAGATCATCCGGGAAAGCCGAACTCCGGGATTCAATCTCCGCCTGGCGCTGCAACCACATCCTTTTTTCCAGGGAGTGCAGATAGCGGATTTCGTAGCCGATGGAGCCGCAATAGACTCCCTGCAGGAAATCGAGAATCTCACGCAGGGTCATTCGTCCGCCCCTGGCCAGATCCCCGGCATCGAACTCCATATCCAGGTCCTGGGGGCTGAGATCATAGCGCTCGAGCTGGATTTCTTCGGCGCTGCCTCTGGGCATCACGCCAATCGGATCCACATCCGCCCGCAAATGACCCAGTGAGCGATAGGCCATAACCAGCTTGGAAACCTGAGCCTGTTTATGTTCAAGGCTCTCGAACCAGGTCTGGGACCCGGTTTCCCCGGACGGGTCGAAGCCGATGGTCATTGCCGGTAACGATGAAAACGCGGTCTGCCACTGCTTCTGCTGATCCGATAATGAACCGGTTGCGTCCCGCCCCATCATTTCCCGGTACAGGGATTCCAGATAACCGGCGTTCGCTCCGCTCAGGAAACTCAAATCCATATTGTTCGCGCTACCGTTATCACCAGAAGATTTCATGATATGGACTAATTGATTGTCGAATTACCGATGGTATGATCATGAGTATACCAAAGCAAATGCGCTTAACCACGGTGATTTTGCAAATATCGCGTTTTTTGATCGGTTTCCAGCCGCCATGACCAGTCCGGATTTGAAACAGCGCTACAGCAGGCAGACCCGTCTCCCGCAGGTCGGCGAGGCGGGGCAGGCCAAATTGATCAATGCCACCGTATTGATTGTCGGTATGGGCGGGCTGGGCTCACCCGTGGCGCTGTATCTGGCCGCGGCGGGAATCGGACACCTCGAGCTCGCGGATTTTGATGTGGTCGATGAATCCAACCTGCAACGGCAGATCATCCATCAGCACGCCGACATCGGTCAACTGAAAACCGAATCCGCAGCCGCTTCACTGCGGGCCATCAATCCGTCCATCCATGTCGAAACCCTGGATTACTCGCTCGGTCATGAGGATTTTGTCGAGCGCTGCGGCCATGTCGATTTGATCCTGGATTGTACGGACAACTTCCCGACCCGGTTTATTCTGAACGAAGTCTCGCTTGAAACCGGAATTCCCCTGGTTTCCGGCGCGGCGATTCGGTGGGAGGGCCAAGTCACGACCTTCGACCCGCGCAACGAACACAGCCCGTGTTACCGATGTCTGTACCCGGATACAGGAATTGAGAGCGCCACCTGCGCCATGGAAGGCGTGATCGCGCCGGTCACCGGGGTGATTGGCACGATGCAGGCGATGGAAGCGGTCAATGTCCTGCTCGGCCACGGACAACTGCACGGAGTAGTCTGGCTGTTCGACGCTTACATGATGGAATGGCAGAAAATGCGGCTACCAAAAAATCCCGACTGCCCAGCCTGTGGAAACAAGCGATCGTAGGGGACGGTCTTCGTGCCTCCCGCAAATGTCGGAACGCGCATCTACGTAGGGGAGGGTCTCCGTGCCCTCCCGTAAACGTCGGAACAGGAATCAACGGCAGCGGGCGACCACAGAGGGTCGCCCCTACGACATCGGTTGAAGCCTGTCCAATCCAATCACTCCCCTTTCCTTGACTGCGCGGGTACGATGCCCCTTGATTCCAGTAACTTCATGATCATTTCAACGCACCCTTCGACGTCATTTTCCGAGGTATTGATCACCAGATCGGCGTTTACCGGCTCTTCGTAGGGCGATGAGATACCGGTAAAATCCGCGATCTCCCCCTTGCGCGCTCTTTGATACAGGCCCTTCACATCCCTGTCTTCACACACTTCCAGAGGGCACTGGCAGTAGATTTCTATGAAATCCCCGGTATGTTCAACCATCATCCTGACCCGTTGACGATCCGTCCTGAAAGGAGAAATGAACGCGGTTAACGCAATCACCCCCGCCTCGATAAACAGCTTCGCCATCTGGCCGATCCGGCGAATATTCTCGGTTCGGTCCTCATGGGAAAAACCGAGGTCACCACACAGGCCATGGCGCACATTATCCCCATCAAAAACGAATGTCCGGCACCCCCTACGGAACAGCACCTCCTCAACGGCGTGCGCGAGAGTGGACTTGCCACTGCCTGATAATCCGGTAAACCAGATGATCGCGCTGTGGTGGCCATTGAGTCGCTGCCGCCGGCTTCGGGTTACGGTCGGCTGATGCCATACGGCGTTGGGCGAACTGGGTTGCGGCATGGCGGTCAGGTCAGGCTGAACCAGCGCCGACCGTACCGGCCCGCGCTTTCGCGAGGACACACAGAATTTCGAACATCATGGTGGCGCCGACCAGCGCGGTATTGCCGCTGGGATCAAATGGCGGAGCCACTTCAACGACATCACCGCCGATCAGGTTCAGCCCGTCCAGTCCGCGAATCATCATCAGCGCCTCCGCAGTCGAATAGCCACCGACTTCCGGAGTGCCGGTGCCCGGCGCGAACACCGGATCGAGGGCATCCACATCAAAGCTGATATAGGTCGGACCGTCACCCACCACCTTCCTCGCTTCTTCAATCACGGCCTTGCAACCCATCTCGATATACTCCTCCATATAAATCACCCGCATACCGGAATCATGGCTGAACTTCCAGACATCAGGATCGTTCAATGAGCCGCGTATCCCGATCTGTATGGTCCGTTTCGGGTCAAGCAACCCCTCATCAACGGCAATCTTGAACGGCGCGCCATGATGGAACTTCGATCCGAGGTAATCATCTCCGGTATCACAGTGCGCGTCGAAATGCACCATGCCAACCGGCTGGTCCTTCGCCAGCGCCCGGAAAATCGGCAGGGTAATGGAATGGTCCCCTCCGGCGGAAAGCGGAATGACGCCGGCCCCGACCACACGCTGATAAAACGCCTCAATCTCGTTGTGGCTACCTTCCAGCGTATAGGGCTTCTGCACCCAGGCATCGCCAATATCCCGTACCCTGCAAATCTCATGCGGGCTGACGCCAGTCGCCTGATTCATTTTCCTGATCAGGCTGGACTGGTTACGCATTTCCCTGGGGCCGTGACGGGCGCCCGGGCGATTGGTCACGCCGCCATCGAAAGGGACTCCGATTACGCCAATATCGACCTGCTCCAGATCTTCACTGTACGGACAACGAAAAAATGTCGGAATCCCGGTATAACGTGGTCGGGTAATGGGGTTTTGATACTCCGGGTAGTCGCTCATTCGCCCGCCCCGGCCATGCCCATCATCGCATGCAGCAGAACATTGCAACCGGCTTCCAGGTCTTCCGGTGTCGCGGATTCTTCCTCATTGTGACTCAATCCTCCCGCACAAGGCACAAAAATCATCGAGGTTGGAACCTTCTGGCATACCTGACAGGCATCATGGCCCGCGCCGGAAACGATTTTCTGATGATCATAGCCCAGCATTTCTGCCGCTTTTGACACTTCTGCGATGCAGTCCGGATCAAACCGCACCGGAGGCTTGCACCAGATTTCTTCGCTCTTGATCTCAAGGTCATGATCTCTGGCAACCGTCTCAACCCAACTCGCCAGAGAGGCAGACATTTGTTTGAGCACATCATCATCCGGGTGACGGAAATCGACGGTCAGTGTGACTTCGCCAGCAATGGTATTGCGCGAGTTGGGGGAAACCGAGATTTCTCCCACCGTACCCACCGCATCAGGCGCATGGTCAAGCGCGATACCCTGAATCGCCTGGATCAGGACGGCTGCACCGACCAGCGCATCCCTTCGTCCAACCATCGGTGTCGGCCCCGCATGGGCATCCTGTCCGTAAAGAGCAATGTCAAACCAGCGCTGGCCTTGCCCCCCGGTAACCACGCCCACCTGGTCCCCGTCCCGCTCCAGAATCGGACCCTGTTCGATATGCGCTTCGAATAACGCCGTCATCGGGTGGTCGCCGCACTCCTGTGAACCCACGTAACCGATTCGCTCCAGTTCCTGTTTGATGGTCCTGCCATCGGTATCTTCTCGCGACCAGGCATATTCCTTTTCAAACAACCCTGCGAAAACCCCGGAAGCGATCATGGCGGGCGCAAATCTGGAGCCTTCCTCATTGGTCCACATTACGATTTCCACCGGCGCCCGGGTCGCGATATGGTTTCGGTTCAGGGTGCGTACCACTTCGAGGGCGGCCAGAACCCCGTAAACCCCGTCGAATTTGCCACCATGCGGCTGGGTATCGAGATGGCTGCCAGCGCAAACCGGCGGTAACTCGTTATCAGTCCCCGCCCGCCGGGCAAATATATTGCCCATGTCGTCTATCGTGATGCTCAAGCCTTCCGCTTCGCACCATCGTATGAACAGATCCCGGCCTTGCTTGTCCTCATCCGTCAAGGCCAGTCGACAGGAGCCTCCTCTCTCCCCCGGCCCGATCTGCGCCATGGTCATGATGCTGTCCCACAGGCGCTGGCCGTCAACCCGCAGATTTTGTATGGTAGTCATAAAATTGGTATCCTTAAAGTATCAGACCGATTCACGGCGCAACGCCTGACACAGGCAATGCACCCCCCCACCGTTGAGAGTGTACATCGACATGTCGGGAGCGAATACCTGATAACCCAGCGAGCGCAGTTTCTTATTCAGCCCGACGCTGCTCGACATCGACAACACCTTTTTGTTGCCAAGAGCGACCAGATTAACGCCCAGGTCTTTGGCCTCCCTGAAGCTCACATCGACAAAATCAAAGCCTTTCTTTTTCAGCCAGTCAATCAGCCATCCTTCCAGCGCATCCAGGCAGGTCACCACGAGTTTTTCGTCCAGCGGAACCACCAGGCCATCCGTATGAACAAAAAGCGCGGGAATCGGCGCCACCTCACAATCCCAACCCTCGGCGCGAACAAAGTCGGCAACCTGCTCAGCCCCCGCCTGTTCGGAACGCTCTCCGCCATAGCCGATCAAAACTGTGCCGGGTTCGAGAATAACGAAATCCCCGCCCTCAAAATGTCCGGCCGTGGCATAATTCCAGATCGGAATGTTATTCTGCTGATAAAACCGGATGGCGGTGACGTAATCGGCGCGACGGCACTTCAATTGCATGTGGCAGATCAACGCGCCCCACGGTGTCATGGCGCTGGAATCCCGGGCGAAAAAATTCCGATGCAAAACCGGATCAGCGTCCAGATAGTGGCAGGTGACACCCGCTTCTTCCTCATAGATTCGCACCATTTCCTGATGCTGTTCAAGAGCGACCTCAAAATCAAATTCGACACCCGTCTTGTGCATATTACCGAGTGTGCGCCGAGTCAACGGCCCGGCATTGACCCACCGGAAATAATCGGGTTTCCCCAGCAATACATCGGTCAATACGCCATAGTCATTGTCAATGCCCCAATAATCGGGAGAACGCTGTTCGTTTGTCACCTTTTTCCAATCCTGTGTTGTTCGGGTTCAATAGGTATGAGACTCATCAGAAAGTCTGCGCGAGTCGCCGATAATACTCCATCAGCGCCCCAATCTACAATTTCATTTGATAAAACACGATAAAATGACTTGCCGATCTATACTGATTGCTTTTACACTCCGGTCATTGGTCAAAATAATGGGATAATGTGTTATATGAAATGTTAACCGGACAAGTGAATCCGGTATTTCCATTACCGACCGGGATTTTTTGAATCACAACTATTTACCAAAATATCACAAAGCTGGAGTACAGAAATGAAGAAAGCAAACAAGAAACTCGTCGGAGCGCTGATTGCCAGCGCGATGGGAGTGAGCGGTACCGCCCAGGCGGCCGATATCGTTATCGGTGTGCCGAACTGGCCTACCGTGGCCATGACCGCGGATGTCCTGAAGGTGGTCATCGAGGATAACTTCGGACTCGAAGTGGAATTGCAGAACGGCACCAACCCGATCATATTCGAGGCGATGGATAGCGGTTCCATGCATGTGCACCCGGAAGTCTGGATGCCCAATCAGGTCAACCTGAACAATACCTACGTTCAGGAGAAAGGCACGGTAGCCATGAACCCGAACTATGTGGGCGGCCCGCAGGCGATGTGTGTGACCGCTGGCACCGCAAAGAATACCGGTATCAAGGCGCTGTCCGAGCTGGCTGACCCGGAAATGGCGGCCAATTTCGACAAGGACGGCAACGGTATGGGTGATATCTGGATTGGCGCTCCCGGCTGGGCTTCAACCAATATCGAGAAGATCCGCGCAAAAAGCTATGGCTACGATACCACTATGGACCTTCGGGAAATGGACGAAACCCTGGCTTTGGCTGAAGTGGACGCCGCGATCGCGAAAGGGGAGAACATCGTATTCTTCTGCTATAAGCCGCATCACATGTTCACCCTGTATGACCTGGTGATTCTGGAAGAGCCCGCGGCTGATGAATCTCAGTGGACGCTCATTCAGCCGACCGATGATCCCGACTGGCTGGAAAAATCCAGCGCGCCCACAGCCTGGCCGGTGGCCCAGCTGCATATTCACTATGCGACCAGCCTGAAGGACTCTCATCCTGCGGTAGCGTCATTGCTTCATAACGTAGCGCTGGATGGAGATTCGTTGTCCGACTGGGCTTACGCGATTATTGTCGACAAAGTCGATAACGCCGAGTATGCGAAACAGTGGGTGATGGATAACGCCGACCTTGTAAATTCATGGTTATAGTCAACAGCAACAGGCTGTTTTGAATGGACGGGTGACACAGTAACGTGTGTCGCCCGTTTTTCTTTCAGGGTTGCAGACTTGTCCAGTGGGGGATACCGTGCAAGACATGAACAGAGAAGTCATACGTCTGGATGATGTATGGAAAATATTCGGTGAGCGCGCCGATGAGGCCATGCAGGCCGTGAAGAATGAAGGGTTGTCAAAAACCGAAGTGCTTGAACAGTACAGCTGTGTAATCGGTGTCGCGAAGTGCACGTTCGAAGTCAATTATGGTGAGATTTTCTGTGTAATGGGACTGTCGGGATCCGGCAAATCAACCATGGTCAGACATCTTAACCGATTGCTCGAACCGACCTCCGGCCAGATCAACGTGCTTGGCAAGGACATGATGGCGCTGAATGAAACCGAGTTGCGTCAAATGAGGGCGGCGCATATCGGAATGGTTTTTCAGCACATGGCGCTGTTTCCGCACCGTACAGTGCGCGATAACGTCGCGTTTCCGCTGCAAGTGCAGGGAGAACCGAAGTCAAGGCGATGGGAAGAATCCCAGCGTTGTCTCAGTATGGTCAACCTGGATGGATTTGAAGATCGTTACCCGAGGGAGCTGTCAGGAGGAATGCAACAGCGCGTCGGTCTGGCCCGGGCGCTGGCTTCGGATCCGGAGGTCTTGTTGATGGACGAGCCATTTTCGGCGCTCGACCCGCTGATTCGACGCCAGTTGCAGGAACAGTTCATGGCGTTGTCGGCCGATCTCGGCAAAACAACAGTCTTCATTACCCATGATCTGGATGAAGCCATCCGGATAGGCAACCGGATCGCAATCATGAAGGACGGCGTGATCGTCCAGATTGGAACCCCGGAAGAAATCGTAACCAATCCGATTGATGATTATGTGACCGATTTCGTCGAGGGCATTTCTACTTTGAAATTGATTTTTGCCCATACGATCATGGTGAAAATGGACGAATATCAACTCGAGCGGGGAGATGATTTGTCGAAGTCGCCGAGAACGCCGCATGACACCGATCTTTCCGGATTGATCGACCTGTCCGCGACTACCGATCAACCTATCGTCATTACAGATGACGGCAAAGATGTCGGAGTGGTCAACAAAACAACACTTCTCAAAGGCATAAAAGGGGGTGACAACTGATGAAAGAAACCGGAATTGTGCCTGAGGCAAACACACTGGGGAGCTCGGTGAAGGATTTTGTCGGAAGCGGTGAATCCTACTATGAAAAGGAGTTTGACAAGATCCAGTCTGCGACGAAATTTCCGTGGAGCTGGAATACGATGTCTGCTGTGGCCGGCCCTTTCTGGGGCGCGTCGAGAGGACTGTGGGGGTATTTCTGGACTTTCATGGTACTCGAAATTCTCGCGTTCGTGCAGATCGGTAAGGGGCTGTGGGGTCAACTTGGAGCGGAAAAACTGGCCAGGGCGGAAAAACTGACCGAAAAGTATACCGAAACACTGGCCCAGGCGGATGTCGCAAAGGCGGCGGGAGAAGCCGGAGCGGACGCCATTTACACGCGCGCTGAAAACCTGAAAAAAGTGATTGACCGTCTGGTTGAAGAAGCCGCGGAGGCTTCGACCGGGGCGATTGGCTACCTGATCACCGGCATCGCGCTGTTTATTGTTTTCAGGGCGGTGCAGGGTTTTTACGCGAATATCAGATATGAGAAACAATATCTGGTCTGGCGGGCCGAGCCGAAAACCACCCTGTCCGGTTTTAATTGGCTCTGGGCCGGGTTTAGCGGATTGCTTTGGCTGGCGATTGTTCCCCTGACCCTGTACAAGTTCACGGTCGGGAAAATAGCCCCTGCCCTGACCCCTTATGTGGGACTGTTTCCGGTCGAGAAAAAACAATACTTTTCACCGATCTCCACCTGGATGGATGACGGGTTCGACACGATCTCCCTTCGATTCGGGGACGTTTTCGACGGCGTGGTCGTAACCATAAGAGCCGTACTGGATGGCCTTGAAACAGTATTTGTCGACACTCCCTGGCCAGTTGTAATGACCGTCATACTGGTTACCGCATGGCGATTGGCCGGCCCGCGGGTCGCCATATTCTCTGCGGCTTCGCTGGCTTATCTCGGTCTGTGCGGGTTATGGGAGACCAGTATGATCACGGTCGCGCTCCTGGGGGCCGCCGCCTTTTTATGCCTGTTGATCGGTATTCCTCTCGGCATCTGGTTCGGCAAGAGTCAGCGCGCCTACAACGCCGCCCTTCCGGTTCTCGATTTCATGCAGACCATGCCGGCGTTCGTGTATCTGATTCCGATCATCGCTTTCTTCGGCACCGGCAAGCCGCCCGGCGTACTGGCCACCCTGATTTTCGGTATGCCGCCGGTAGTCAGGCTGACCGCTCTGGGAATGCGCGGCGTTCCGGAAAACACCAAGGAGGCGGCAATCGCATTCGGCGCCACCAAGTGGGAATTGATGAGGGACGTTGAAATCCCCCTGGCGATGCCGTCCATCATGACCGGGATCAACCAGACCATATTGATGTGTCTGTCGATGGTGGTGATCGCGTCATTGATCGGCGCCAAGGGTCTCGGTCAGGATGTGCTGGTGGCGCTGCAATACGCAGCCAAGGGACAGGGCATGCTGGCGGGCCTCGCGATTCTGTTTGTCGCCATGGTGATTGACCGCATCATCCAGGGGCACTACCGCAGATCCACCCAGGGGCAGTGACCCTTCATGCGAAACAAGTGACGCCCGATGCGCTCACTCCCCCAGGGGAGTGAGCGGGCGCTACGGTGGGGCGCCCCTACACGGCGAGAATCAGGAAAAACACAAAAAGCGCCACTAGTCCAACCGGGATCAGCGCCCCGGCCCAGTCTTTGGGCGCGTCCTTGTCCTGTTCCAGCCGGGGTTTGATCGCGGGCAGGAACCAGAACAGCAACACGACCATGAAAATGCCGATAACCACTTTTTCCCAGGTATCCATTTTCTGATTATCCTCTGATGATTATTTCAGGCGGGTCGAAGGCGGTGACCGCCGGCGCCGGACCCTTGAGTTTTTCCACTTCAACCAGACAACTGTGCGCGCTCGGCCCCTGCGCCAGACTGGAAGTGCCCTTGTCCAGAGTCAATACGTTCGGGTTGCCGTGCTTGCACAGCAACTGCCCTTCGTCCAGCATCGGGTCAAACCAGGCGCCGGTACTGATCTGTATGACATTGCGGCGAATCTGGTCGCTGATCAGAGCGCCGCAGATACAGGCGCCGCGCTGATTGAAAACCCGCACGAGGTCATTCTGTTCGATCCCCCGCGCCCTGGCGTCTTCGGGATGGATGATGGCCGGCTCTCGGCCGTTTATCTTGGCCGCGCGGCTGACCGCGCCATGATCCAGTTGGGAATGCAGCTTGTCCTTCGGCTGGTTTGAAATCAGGTGCAACGGCCAGGACTGATCGCTGGCGCCGAGCCATTCCGCCGGCTCCATCCAGGCCGGATGGGGCGGGCAATCCTCATAACCAAAACCGGCGATCGTCTGTGAGTAAATTTCTATTTTTCCACTGGGCGTTTTCAATGGGTTGACTTCTGGGTCCTGCCGGAACGCGCTCAGCATAACCATCGGCTCATCCGGTATCGGCATTTTATGCCAGCCGTCCGACCTGAATTTCTCAAAAGCGGGCAATTCAATACCGGACTGTTTGGCCGACTTTCCGCTTTGTTGATAAATCCATCGCTGCCAGCCTGCGGCGTCAAGCCCCCCGGTAAAACTCTCTTCAACCCCCATTTCTTTCGCGATTCCCCGCAGAATATCAAAATCACTGCGTGATTCACCGACCGGCTCAATCACCGCGTCCATCGACACGATATAAGGGTCGAGCGGCGTCAGAGCCAGGTCCTGACGTTCCAGCGGGGTCGTACAGGGCAACACGATATCGGCGTGTTTCGCCAGCGCGTTCCAGCACCATTCATGGACGATGATCGAATCCGGTTTCTGCCAGGCGATCAGCATACGGCCCAGGTCCTGGTGATGATGGAAGGGATTGCCGCCTGCCCAGTAAACAATATGAATATCCGGAAAGGTGCGCGTTTTGCCATTGAATTCATACTGCCTGCCCGGATTCAGCAATAAATCACTGATCCGGGCAACCGGGATGAACGGCTTCACAACGTTTGCGCCCTGGGGAAATTCCTGGAAGCCGACCGGGGTTATTTCGTTGCCGATACAATTGACCGCCGAATATCCAAAGCCGACACCGCCGCCGGGCAATCCGACCTGGCCGATCATCGACGCCAGCGCGACCCCGGCCCAGAACGGGTGCTCACCGTGATCCTGTCGGGTCATCGACCAGCTTAATGACAGCATGGTGCGGCAGCCGGCCATGCGTCTAGCCAGCGCGCGGATCGATTCTCCGGACAACCCGCTGATCCCGGCTGCCCATTGCGCCGTCTTTTCGATACCGTCTTCCTGGCCCAGGAGATAGGCGGCAAACCGGTCAAAGCCGGTGGTATATCGATCCAGAAAGTCCTGGTCATGCAGGTTTTCGGCCAGCAGGGTATGCGCCAGACCCAGCAGGATGGCGGTATCGGTGGAAGGCCGCGCCGCCAGCCATTCGGCATTCACCTCATCCATCGCATCGCTGCGAAGCGGCGAAATATTGACAAACTGAACCCCTGCCGCGCTGGCCTGCCGCATCGCCTGACCCTGGCGGTGGCTGCCGGTTCCACCCTGGGTGATCTGGCTGTTTTTGATCGGCAGTCCACCGAAAGCGACCATCAGTTCAGATGATTCAATGATCGACTGCCAGCTTGTCGGGAAATACACATATTCCCGGACATCCCCCAGAACATGGAGCAGAATCACTTCACCCGCGGCCAGACTATAGGAATTGACCGATCTGGTGAAACCGCCGATACAGTTGAGGAACCGGCGCAACTGGCTCTGGGCATGATGAAATCGTCCGGCGCTCGCCCAGCCGTAGGAACCCGCGAAGATCGCTTCGTTGCCATACTTCCGGCGCACGCGATCCAGTTCACCGGCAACCAGTTTGCAGGCCGTATCCCAGTCAACCTGGACAAACGGCTCGGAACCGCGCCCTGAAGGGTTGGCTCCCGGCCCATGCTCAAGCCAGCTTTTCCGCACCATCGGGAATTTGATCCGGGTCGGCCCATCAAGAACATCAACGATGCCGTGACCGATGGCGGAGGGCGCTATGTCCCGCTCGAAACCATGCAACGCCGTGACCCTGCCGTCATGGGTTTCAACGCGATAGGTTCCCCAGTGACTGGAGGTCAGCGGCAATGATTCAATTCCTTCCGTCATCCCGAAATTCTACCACCCGAGGGCCTTAAGTAGTATGATAAGGCGATTTGAATGTCAGATGAAAATATTGAGGAAAGGGTTGTGAAAGCGCTGGCAGATATTTGTATTATTCCGGCCGGAGTCGGCGTATCGGTTTCCAGGCATGTTGTGGCCTGTCAGGAGATTTTTAATGAAGCCGGTCTGGATACCCGCCTGCACGCATACGGGACCAATGTCGAAGGCGAATGGGATGATGTGATGGCGGCCCTGAAACGCTGCCATGAGAAAGTTCACGAAATGGGCGCTCCCCGGATCAGTACCTCCATACGTCTGGGGACCCGGATTGACCGCGAGCAGTCGATGCAGGACAAGATCGACAGTGTCACAGACAAGATGAAGTAGCTTTGATCATGAAGAAACATGTAATTGCGATAGCAAGCTGGGTCATGGCAATCTGGATGTGCAAGGTGTTCCTGTTCTCGATTCCCTACAAATTTACCGGCCACCCCGACACCCGGCATATATTCGACACCATCGGCGTCTGGATAGCAGGCATTCTGGGGCAGGGCCCAGGCGCGCTGTTTGCCAGTATCGGCCCTTATGCCGTGGGCAGTTTCGAGATATTGACCTCGCTGATACTGCTGCTCCCCGGACTGATCTGGCTGCTCACAAAGGTTGGCGTGGGCAACGACAGGGGAAAACCGGTCCGGGCAGCATTTCACCGCGTTGGCGGCGCCATGGCCGCGCTGGTCATGGCGGGCGCGGTATTCTTTCATCTGGCCACGCCGCTCGGCATTGTGGTCCTGCACGAAGGCAAATCCGATGGCGGGTCCCTGTTCTACGCGGCGCTTTCCATCCTGATCATGGGCATTGTGATGTTCTTCATAAACGGGAAACCGGCCAGATAACACCTGCGGCGAGGAACCGGATTTTCATTTTCAGGTATTAACGTCGGTACCCGCCTGTGAAGATTACCGCCGTCATGGTGGCAACCTATATGATTGACTGCTGCCTGATCGGGACGAAACCCTGCAAGTATTTTCAGCTTAACTCCCCCTGGTTCAACGAGCGCAAGGGAGTGTTCTCGAAAATGGACCTGGACAGACTGATTCCCGAACGCTGGCGGCTGCAACAGCGTTATGACGATGGCGTTTCGACCCCCGGTTCATTCCCGGTTTTCCTGAAACCCGAATGGAGCGAAAACGCGAAAGGAATCCATCGGGCGGATAATCCGGAAGAACTGCGATTGATCCGACAAAAAATCGCCGCGTCGAAAACGCCCTATCTACTGCAGGAGGGAGCGAGCCACAGGCGGGAATTCGAGATATTCTGTCTGCGGGATTACCGAGACAGCAGCCGGTATTCGGTATTTTCGATTACCGAAACCATCAATCACAGGGAACCAAATCCGATAAACAGTATCCATAACCGGGATACACATTATCAGGATTTGACCGATCAATTCTCCGAAGAGCAGAAAAGCGCCGTCTACGGATACCTGAGCCGGATTGGCCCGTTTGCAATTTCACGGCTCAGCGTGCGCGCGCAATCGCCGGAACAACTGGTGACCGGACACTTCCAGGTGATTGAGTTGAACCTGTATACCCCGATGCCGATCCACATGCTGGACCCCAAATACAGACTCCGGGATTTATGGAAAATGATTCGCCAATACATGATGTCTCTCGCACGGTTGACCCGGGCCCGGGACAAAAGTCTTGTGGAAAAACCGGTCTATACCCAAATCATGCTGTACAACCGCAAAGGCATTTTCACCAATTTCAAAAGAGAGGGAGTATGAGGAAGCTAAAAGCCCTGCTCTATGCCTGGATCAGCGAACGATACATGCATGATTGCAGTAATTTCAATACACTGGCTGTACGAAAAGGCTGTCGATCAAAAGCCCAGGGGCGGGCGGTTTTCGAGAAAAACAATATTCCGCACGCGCGCGGCCAAGTGTTTTTCTGGCCCTGGTCGGCGCACCGGTTTGCCCGGCGCCATGGCTTCCCGCTGGTGATCAAACCGAATGTGAGCGGCTATTCACGCGGCAGTTATTTCCCGATACGAAATTACCGTGAACTCTGGCAGGCCATATTTTGGGCGAAGGTCTGGTGGCCGACCACGATGATTGAACAATACCTCAAGGGAGCCAACTACCGGGTCCTGACCGAAGGCAAGGGACTGATTTCCGTAATCCGGCGATATCCGCCGTTTGTCATCGGCAACGGACAGGACACCGTGGAAGCGCTGATCGATCAGGAGAACGGGATTCGCAGGAAAATGAACCTGCATCCGACCATTTTCCCGATATCCAAAAACAAAAAAGCGATCCGGCATCTGCGAAAACAGAATCTCGACCTGTCATCCATTCCTCCGGAAGGGCAGCATGTTGAAATATTTCATCGGGTCGCCCTGGCCCCCGGAGGCGTGGTCGAAACCATCAACCAGGATACCATTGCCGAGGAAAACAAAACCCTGTTCATGGACGTCGTCAAAATGTTCGGCGCCAACGTACTCGGCATTGACGTGATTTTTGAAAAGGGGATCGAAACCCCCCATTCAGAACAGAACTGCATTTTTATCGAGGTCAATTCCCGGCCGTATATCGAGATGCATCATTATCCAAGATACGGCCCGGTCGAAGACTTCCATGAAGCGCTGGCGGAACTGGAAAAACTGGACATCACCGACCGGGACATTTTTTGAAGACACCGCCCGACAGCCGCACCTTCAACTGGTATCTGGGGTTGCATTCCCTGCTGATCGGAATCTTCCCTTTCTATATCCCGGTTTATCTGTGGAACCAGAAGTTTGGTCTGGGAGATATTTCGGTGTTCATCTCGCTGGCTGGAATCGGTTTTTGCTGCGGCTTGTGGTTGTGGGACCGACTCAGACTGATAATCAGCTTAGGACCACTGATTGCGCTGTCATTGATTCTGGAAATCATCCTGATTTTCAACGTGCACCTGTTGGAAATGAATCACCCGACACTGCTGGCGCTGGGCATAACGTATGGAATCTACAACTGTTTTTACTGGACCACCTTGCGCGCGCTGTTTTTCGACCTGATTGATGTTGAATCCTCCGGCCGCAAATACGGAAACCTGCAAATCATGGTCGGCTTTTCGCTGCAGGTCGGTATTCTGATCGGGGGATTCCTGCTGGAAAAAACCAGTCTCATCTATCTGCTGGTCGTATCGGCGGTGATCGCGGGAGTGGGATATTTCATGGTCACCTGGCATCGACCGGGCTATCCGGTGGTCCTGGCCCGGCACGACTGTCTGAGCCTCAAACAGGTGGCCGGATTCCGGGATAATGACAATTCGCGGCTGATATTCCTGCTGGACGGATTTTTCCTTTTCGCGGAGAGTTTCTTCTGGGTCATCACCCTGTTTTTACTGGCCCACGAAAGTTTCTCCTTGCTCGGCATCATGGTGCTTTCGCTGGCCGTCATCTTCGGCATTATCTTCTATTTGCTGAAAAACACGATTGATCGACTGGGACGCAATCGAATCTATCGGCTCGCGGTCATTTTATACGCGTTGTCGTGGGCGTTCCGGGCGCTGACCGAAGACACATTGAGCCTGGAAGTGCTCTATCTGTTTCTGGTGGTCATCACTTTCTGCACCGCCTTTTTCCGACTCGCGATGAACAAGCGCTTCTATGATCTGGCAAAACTGACCTGCTCGCATGATTACCTGGTCCTGAAAAGCTACTATTCCCAGGCGGCGATTGTCGTTATTTTCGGCCTGATGGCATACTGGTTGTACCGTGTCGAGCCCGGCGCCTGGCCATTGACGCCGATTTACTGGCTGTCCGCCGCCTTTGCGTTGATTTACCTGATTTACGGAATACGGCGCTACAGTCAGTAAACCGCGCCGAAGCCGAAAAGTCGCTCCGGAATCAGATGCCCCGGGATCAGAATCTGCCGTGGACCGCGTTCGCGGCCACCGCGCTGTAGGCTTTTGCGTCAAAGGCGATGGGGTTGGTACCAGCCGAAGGGTCAACGACCGCCATTTCACCGATTTCCCCGATTCGCTCATCGTCAATACCAATTTCCCGCAGAGTGTTCGGGATGCCGATTTCGGCGCGTAGTTCCATCACCCAGTCGAGAAAGGGATCAAACCCCGGTTTCAGTCCAAGATAACGGGAAAGCCTCTCGATCGGTTCCAGAATGGCGGATTTGTTGGCGATCAGCACATAAGGCATCACGATGGCGTTGAGTGTCCCGTGATGCGCGTCATAAACCGCGCCCAATGGATGGGACAGCGCATGCATGGCGCCGAGGCCGCGCTGAAACGCGGTCGCGCCCATTGAGGAGGCCACCAGCATCCGGGTTCTCGCCTCGATATCGCCGCCGTCGGCAACCGCGGTCGGCAGGTTTTCCCGGATTATCCGGATGCCTTCCAGCGCAATGCCCTCCGCCATCGGATGAAACAGCGGCGAACAAAAAGCCTCGAGGTTGTGGGACAGCGCATCCATGCCGGTCGCCGCAGTCAGCATCGACGACAAACCGACGGTCAGTTCGGGGTCCAGTATCACACAGTCCGGGCACATGCCGGGATGAAATACGATGACCTTGCGATGCTCGTCCGGGTTGACAATGACCGAGGCGCGGCCCACTTCCGAACCAGTCCCCGCAGTCGTGGGAATGGCCACGACCGGAGCAATCCTGTCGGCGTCCGCCCGCATCCAGTTATCCCCCACGTCTTCCAGGTCCCACAGGCTGCACTCCTGCCCGGCGATGACGGCAACCGCCTTACCGGCGTCCAGGCCGCTGCCGCCCCCCAGAGCGATCACGCTGTCATGATTCCCGGCCTTGTACGCGGCCACGCCAGCGGCGACATTCTCTCCGGAAGGGTTCGGTTTAACATCACTGAAAACCTGGATTCCCAGTCCGGCGCGACGACAGATATCGACGATTTCCCGGACCATCGGCAATGCCGCGATACCCGGGTCGGTGACCAGAAGCGGCGTGGCCATATCGTACGTTTTGCAGACTTCGGCGATCTCATTGACCCGCCCGGCGCCGACCCGTATGGCGGTCGGATAGTTCCAGTTCATATTCATGTTATTTCAAGGTGATCGAAAGCGGGCAGTGATCCGACCCCATTTGGTCATTCAGATAGTCGATCTGTTCCACCCGTTCCAGGTCGGCCCGGTTCATCAGGAAATAATCAATCCGCCAACCGACATTCCGCAGCCGCCCGCGGGAAATCATGTGCCACCAGGAATAGACGTCCGTGACGCCGGGATTCCTCTCCCGCCAGACATCCACCCAGCCATCCTCGACCAGACGGTCCATCCAGGCGCGCTCTTTCGGATGAAAGCCGATTTTGCCATCGTTCTCCTTCGGGCGCGCGAGGTCGATTTCCTGGTGGGCCACATTCATGTCCCCGCCAACCAGCGCTATCCGCCCCTGCTGGCGTAACTCGGACATATAAGCGTGAACGCAGTCATAAAACACCAGTTTCTCCCGCCACGCCTCCTCACTCTTGCCGCCATTCGGGAAATAGATCGAAAACAGATCCCAACGATCTCCACGCAAGGTGAAGGAAAGGTGGCAAATCCGGCCCTCGTCCGCATTCGGCGCATTCGGTATCCCGGTTGCAAACTCCACGCCTTCGAGCCTTTCGAACAGGGATTTCCTGACCCACAACGAGGTGCCCGCATAGCCCTTTTTCAGCGCGCTGCTGTAATACTGGTGATAGTCGTCGTGCGCCGTCAACCAAGGACTGAATTGATCGACAGACCCCTTGATCTCCTGAATCATGAATATGTCAGGATCATGGCTTGTAATGAAATTCTGGATTTCCCCCTTGCGTTCGACCGCGCGGATGCCATTCACATTCCAGGTACTGATTTTCAACTATCCAACCACATTGTCGCAAAAGGCAGATTGTACACAGCGAATGCGCCAACGGATATACCCGGATAGTGGAAAACCGGGTAATATGCTATGTTACAAACATGTTGCGAAAACTGAACAGCAAGTTACCCGACGCCGGCACAACCATTTTTACAGTGATGTCAAAAATGGCGCAGGACTACGGGGCCATCAACCTGTCCCAGGGATTCCCGGATTTTGAACCCGATGAAGGTCTGATCAGCCGGGTCGAATATTACCTTCGCAACGGCAGGAACCAATATCCGCCAATGACCGGCATACCCGAGTTGCGCGCGGCCATTTCCCGCAAGCTGAAAACCAACAGCCAGATCGAGATCGACAGTGAATCGGAGATCACCATAACCAGCGGCGCCACCGAAGCCCTGTTCTGCGCGATCCATTGCGTCGTTCGGCCCGGCGATGAAGTCATCGTATTTGACCCGGCCTACGACTCCTACGAGCCCGCGGTTACACTGGCCGGAGGCAAAACCATCCATATCCCGATGACCCTGCCGGACTACAGTATCGACTGGCAGGCGGTACAGCAAAAACTCAACAGCAACACCCGTCTGATCATCATCAACTCGCCGCATAATCCAAGTAGCGGCGTGTTGCAAAGGGAAGATCTCGATAATCTGGCCGAAACGATACGGCCGCTGAACTGTTTTGTGCTCAGCGATGAAGTGTATGAACACATTATCTTTGACGGCCGGGAACACGCCAGCGTACTGACCCATGATGAACTCCGCAACCGGTCGATGGCGGTCTTTTCCTTCGGCAAGACCTATCATGTGACCGGCTGGAAGATCGGCTACTGCATCGCCCCCGCCGGACTGACCACGGAATTTCGCAAGATTCACCAGTTCAACGTGTTCACAACGCCGACCCCGATGCAATGGGCGATCGCGGACTTTCTCGAATCCAACCCGCAGAACTATCAGCAGCTCGGAGTGTTTTATCAACAGAAAAGAGATCGCTTCTGCCAGATGATCGAAGGCTCGCGGTTCAAGCTGCTGCCGTCAGCCGGCACCTACTTCCAGCTTGCCGACTACAGCCGGATTTCGGACAAGACGGATACCGGATTCGCCAACTGGATGACGCAGGAAAAGGGCGTGGCGGTGATTCCGTTGTCCCCGTTCTACAAGGAGCCGCCCGACAGTAAAATGATTCGATTCTGCTTCGCCAAGCAGGACGAGACCCTGCAACAGGCCGCGGACATCATCAATACCCTGTAAACCTTAAACCCGTTTCACCCATTATCGGAGAACCCTGATGTTAGAAATCCTGGGCAGGAAAAATTCCAGCAACGTGATCCCGGTCTTATGGACCATTGCAGAATTGAAGCTCGAACATATCCGGCGCAATATCGGCGGCACATTCGGCGGGCTGGATTCGAGCGAGTACGGCGCCATCAATCCCAACCGCCTGGTCCCCACCATGAAAGACAACGGATTCATCCTGTGGGAATCCAATACCATTATCCGATACCTGTGCAGGCAATACGGCAACGGCTCCCTGTACCCTGAGGACCCGCAGCAGTGCGCCCTGGCGGACCAATGGATGGAATGGTTCAAATCGACTGTGATGCCGAGCCTTTATCCCGCGTTCTGGGGACTGGTGCGAACGCCGGAAGAGGAACAGAACCACGAGCAGATTCACGCCAGCGCCCGACTCACCGGAGAAAAACTGGAAATCCTGGACCACCACCTTGAAAACCGGTCATTCATCCTGGGCGATGACTTCACCATGGCGGACATCCCGCTTGGAGCTATCCTGTATCGCTACTATCATCTGAATATCGAGCGTCCGTCCCTGCCCAATATCGAAGCCTGGTACAACCGGCTGCAACAACGCGACGCCTACCAGACCCATGTCATGATTCCATTCGGAAGCTCCCTTGAGGAATGGCTTGAGCTGGAAAAAGCGGGAGCCTGAGAGATCGAACCCGACTCCCCAGTCCCCGCGGATTACCCCACCCGGGAGCGCTCACGGCGGGCCGGTCAGATAAAGTCGCGTGGAATCGTTTTCTCCCAGCTTCGCCGGTTGAATGCAGTATCACCTGTATAAGCGGTTACCGTGGCCCGCAGATAATGGTTGTCTGCATCGCACCGGTAACTGCTTTCGCAAACTGTCCGGATCCGCCAGTCATCCCTTTGCATGGAACAGATGAAGACGCTGGTTGCCTCGGCAGTCAGCGGGTCGTCCGGACAAATGCTCCAGGTATCCTCGTGAGTATGTCGTGTCCGCATACCGTGGTCAGCCACCTGATAATCGCCGGTATCATCGTAAACCCGGTACCGGGTCCGGTTCCGCTGTAAATCCTTTTCCACCGTGCGCGCATAGTCGGGCGGGCCGTGGCACGGGTACTCCGGCGCTGGACCGGCATCCGGCTCGACTGACTCGATACGGTCGTTTCCCGAACGAACCGGCAGTTCCAGAAAAGAAGCCTGACCCGGTTTGATACTCGCGGTAACCACCTCCGGCGGCGGCATTACCATCGGCCAGTACGCGGTCGAGATCGATATTCGCAGTTTGTGGTTCGCAAGGAACCGATAGCCGCATTCGTTCAGGAGCAATTCCACGTCTTCATGTTCTCCGGGACGCATGGCAACCGGATTTTCATTGCCCGAACGATGCGCGAGATTCAGTACGCCCCAGCTTACCCGGTGGCTGATTCCGTCCGGATGCACGTCATTCAGCCGGACCGCGATATTGCCAACCGGTTTATCAATCGACAGCCTCAAACAGACCTTCGGACGCCCCAGAATGTCGATGGGTTGATCCAACGCTTCGGTCTCAAAAATCAGGGAACCCGCATCGTCGATACGCTGGTCTCCCGACAGTTCCGAATCGGGTTTGAGCGGGAACGCCTCTCCGCAGGCGACCCCGCAATCCTGGGGAGAGCATATCGACATTGCCCCGGCGTCTTGCGGCTGGCTTTGCAGGACGTGATCGGCTGTCAGGTAAAGTGTCGATGTTGAAATGTTTGCGGACGGCCAGTTGTCCTCGGCTACCCAGCGGCCCGGCTCGAAATCGCGGTATCCCCCAGGACGCGCGCCTTCCGATATATAGGCGGTATAGGCCGGAAGCTGCGTAGCTTCACTGTCCCGCCCCCGTAACCACTGGTCCCACCAGCGAATGGCCTGTGCATGAAAATCCATCCTCGGCCTGGGCCATGCGATATGCGGATATTTATGAATCCATGGACCATTGACCGCCCGTGACAACCGGTTGTTTGCCGCCATCGCGGGAGGAGCGTTGATATACATATCGGCCCACCCGCTGATAACCAGAGAGGGAATCCGGATATCCGCGTAATTCTCCCCGACCGAACCGTGTTTCCAGTATTCATCCCGGCGCTGGTGAGCCAGCCAGATTTCCAACGGAAATGGTTGGGTATCCAGTCGATGCTTCCACATTTCCTTCCATCTGTCGCCCACCAGCAAAGGGTCCGGAGGCCGGGAGGCATAACACAGCATCGTACTGGACCACATGAAATTGGAATAAAGATGACATCCGTTTTTGTAATGAATATCATCGTTATAACGATCTACGGTCGTACCCACCGCGATCACCGCCTTCAGGGGCGCCGGTTGCAGCGCGGCAACCTGGAGGCTGTTGAACCCGCCCCAGGAAATACCCATCATGCCGAGATTGCCATCGCACCAGGGCTGATCGGCGACCCAGTCAATCACCTCAAGCGCGTCGGCCAGTTCGCGGGGCGAATATTCATCATCAAAATCGCCGTCGGATTCACCCGTCCCGGAAATGTCGACCCTCACCCCGGCGTACCCGGCCTCCGCGAATACCGGATAATTACCCTCATCCCGGTATGCGGTCCCATCCCGCTTGCGGTAAGGCAGATATTCGAGAATTGCCGGAACCGGGGAGTCTGAAGCGCCATCGGGCAGCCAGATGCGGGCAGACAGGTTACGCCCATCGGCAAGCGGGATAAAAACATTTTCAAGTTCAGTAACAGGCATGGTCTTCGATTCGGGCTGTCGGATGAGTGTGGGAGAAAGTATACCGGAATCGCAGGGATAATCCCTGCGGTTGTCCGATTGCCGAAACCAGGTCAATCGGAGGCGGCCGCCGGTGGACTGACCAGAACCTGTCCTTGCAGACTCCGGGATTTTTGCGCGTAGCTGTAAATGATCTCAAACGTCATCATCACCTTTTCCCCGTTGTCCGTCCGCTGTGTCAGATGACTTTCAAATTGCCGGAACCGTTGCTTGCCGGTGAGTGACTTTCTGCGCCCGGCGTGCAGATTGACAAACCCTTCGCTTCGTAAATCCGAGACCACAGTCATGCAGTCCTCGTACTCGACCCGCATCCAGTCGGCGTCCACGATGGGTTTCTCGAAACCGGCCTGCAGCAGCGTGTCTCCCAGATGGTGCATGTCGATAAACGGATGCACATGCGGGTGGGAATCCGCCTTTTTCCAGGCGTGAGCCATTTCCGCCAGCGTGTCGGGGCCGAATGCGGAAAAACAAAAGATTCCTCCCGGTTTCAAGACCTGTTTCACCTGTCCGATGAATGGTTCGAACTCGAACCAGGTTCCCTGCAAGTTGCTCACCACACAATCGAACAATGCCTCGCTGCCGGGCAGCGTGATGACCGGGGAGGCGGACTGGCAACTGCCCGGACCGGAATCAAACAGACTCGAATACTCAACCTGTCCGGCTTCCGGGAATTCAAAACAGCCCGGCTCGAAATCGAGAATCAGAACGGATTCCAACGATGGTCGCGCCAGCCTGGCGCGCTCCTCCAATTCCCTGCGGACGGGCTGCATCAAATAGTCCATACCTGCCGGCCCCTTGGGAAATCTCCGCCTCGCGATGGTGAATTTTTCGAGATCAAGTTTCAACGGGATTCGGGTTCTTCCAGCAGGTAGTCTGTGTAACAATCCATTCCTAAACTAACACAAGAACGCCGCCCGATGCAGATCAAAAATCAAGGGATGATAGACAAACCATGAAAACAGTCCTTTTAACAAACATGGCGTCCCACCATCAAATGGATTTTGCGCGGGCCATGGTGGAATTGCTGGGAGTCGACAATTTCCGCATCGTGGTCCAAAAACCAGTTTACAGGGAACGTATTGAGATGGGATGGTCCGATGACGGTGGTTTCAACGAACCATTCATCATCCGGTTCTGGCAATCGGATCAAACGAAAATGGAGGCGCTCCGCTGGATTGATCAGGCCGATGCGGTGATACAGGGGCGCTTCCAGATCCGATATGTGCGTGAGCGCATCAAGCAGGGGAAATTGACCTTCGCCAAGCAGGAACGGTTTTGGAAAAAACCCCCATCACTGCGGCGCAGGATAACACGGTTCCCGCGCCTGTACAAAAACTACTATTCAGTCGCCAACCAGGAAAACTATCACTTCCTGGCGATTGGCGCCTGGGCGGCGCAGGATTTGAATGAGTTGGGCATCTTCGAGAGACGAAGCTGGAAGTTCGGATACTTCATGGATGTGCCGAAATACCGGGTGAAAAAACAGCGAGGCGACCCGGTTTCATTGCTCTGGTGCGCCAGTTTTATACCAGTCAAGCAACCGCATAAAGCGCTTGAAATAGCCCGTGGACTGCGCGAACGGGGCATGGCGGTTCATTTGACGATGATCGGCGATGGCGGCCTGCGCCCGTCGATTGAACAACGCATCCGTGAATCAGGGGCCGGTGATTGCGTTACCCTGACGGGCTGGCAGAATCAGGAGGAAGTCCGGCGGCGCATGCTGGATTCAGACCTGTTTTTGATGACCTCGAACCGCGGCGAAGGCTGGGGTATGGTGGTAAATGAAGCTCTGGGCTGCGGCTGCTGTGTGATTGGCAACCGCGAATCGGGGGCCGCGCCCTGGCTGGTGGAGCATGGCAAAAGCGGGTTTTTATACCGTGACGAAGTCCTGAATGAATTGCTGGATGAAGTCGCCGCAACCCGCCGTGACCGGCTGCTGGATATGGGTTGGCTGGGTCACCAGCGAATGATGAATGAATGGTCTGCCCGGGTGGCGGCCGGGCGGGTGATTGATTTGTCCGCGAAGTTGCTGGACGGAGACCTGGAGTCCGCGAAACGTCTGTTCACGAACGGACCCTGTTCGATGGCGTAGAGACGGAACCCGATTGGTCATGGATATTCCCGATGTGGTATCATTTGCGCCGCCAACGGTTCCCGAAAATCCTGTAGACGCCAGTCACTCAAATTGTCCAGCCAAGACCAAAACCCGTTCATCGAACTCTGGCCCGCCACGATCTCAAGGAGCAGGCTGGAAAACCACCCGCAGATCAACGCTGAACTGAAAAGACTTTTCTCCCGGTACAGACAGGAACATTCGACATCCCCGGATTCCAGCTTCATCAGCCCGGATAATTTCGCCAATGATCTGGATAACCCGGCGCTGAATACTCTCAAATCGTTCATTACAGACGAGGTTTACCACATTTCCAGGAAACTCAACGAAAAATACTGGACACGGTTTGCACTCAAGACATTGCGCGTTGATGTGACCGGCATGTGGTTCCAGATCAGCAATGGATTCACCTTCCACGAAACCCATGTCCATGGCAATTGTTCGTGGTCCGGCGTGTATTATGTCCAGGCCGGTTCAGCCAGCAAATCGAACAGCGACCGCCTGCCCAATGGAATGCTGAACGGCGTAACCCGGTTTTACGGACAACATCTGGAGGAAAGCGCCGCGGGGCACGGCGATTGGGGCAACTATTATCTGCAGGACAACACCTGGACCAGCTACCCTGAGGACGGCAACCTGATCATATTTCCTTCGTATCTCAAACACATGGCATTTCCCTACAACGGCGAAGAGGACCGGATTATCGTGTCGTTCCACGCCCAGGTGAATTCGGATTCCGAAGTAAAATACAAATACGGTTTTAATTGAAAAAATGACGGACAGAACCGGGATGCGGGCTTGGTCAGGACCAGCCAATATAGCCTGTGGCAATGCGCCTGTAATTGGTATAGGATGAAGAGGTGAACCGGAATAATGGATCATCTGGTTCGGTAATTGATAATCACTGACTTTTGGAGAAAAACACAATGAATTTCAAGTTTAATCAGGCCGCATTGGCGGCGGGGATGGTACTGGGCCTGTCGGTCCCGATGGCGCTGACCGCGAGCGCGGATGAAGTAACCGTCGCATCATGGGGAGGCTCCTATCAGGACGCCCAGAGCAAGGCGCTGTTCATGCCCGTAGCCGAGGCCATGGGCATCACCATCAATGAGGAATCCTACAAGGGCATCGGCCAAGTGCGCACCAAGGTCGCGGCAGGCGCTGTCCCCTGGGACATCATTGATACGGGATCAGGCGGGGGTGCGCGGGGATGCGAGGAAGGCATTCTGATACCGCTGGACTACGACATGATCGACGTTTCCAATTTCGTGGCGGACACCACCCTGTCCTGTTGTGTGGGAACCATCGTGTTTGCTACCGTAGCGGCCTGGAATACTGAAACCTACGGCATGGACGGACCCAAAAGCTGGGCGGATTTCTGGGATGTCGAGAAATTCCCGGGCACCCGCGCGGTGCGCGGCAAAATGCACGGCATGCTGGAGCCTGCGCTGATGGCGGATGGAGTGCCAATGGATGAGGTTTATTCCGTTCTGGACAGCGAGGAGGGAATCAAGCGCGCGCTGGACAAGATTCGTGAATTGAAACCCCATATCGCGGTATGGTGGGGATCGGGCGCCCAACACGCGCAGTTGATGAAAGACGGTGAAGTGGACATGACCACCGGCTGGAATGGTCGATTCGACGTGGCTATCGCCGATGGCGCGAAAACAGCGTACTCCTATAATCAGGCCCTGCAGGATTACGATTGCTTCGGCATTCCCAAAGGAGCGCCCAACAAGGACCTGGCCATGAAAGTGATCGCTAAAATGAGTGAAGCGGAATATCAGGCCAACATTCCGCAGTACATCACTTACGGACCGACCAACTCCAAGGCGTATGAAACCGGCAAGATTGACGATGAACTGGCCCGTATGCTGCCTTCCCATCCGGACAACGCCTCCAATCTGCTCCCGATCAATCAGGAATGGTATGCGAAGTGGGAGAAAATCGGCTCCGAGATGTATGTCGATATGATGACTGAATAAGGAAGATCATCAAGAACCGGAAACCCCCGCAGACAGAAGGCGGCACGAGAAATGCCGCCTTTTGTTCTGCCCCGATCTCCAACCTGATAGACGGAAAGCCTGATGACTGACAGCGGGTCCGCCAGGGCGCTGCCTATCCATATACGTTCCGTAACCAAAACCTACGGCAGCGTTTTTGCCCTGGATAATGTCAATCTCGATGTCCGAAGCGGCGAATTTCTAACATTGCTGGGCCCTTCCGGGTCAGGCAAGACCACGTTGTTAATGGTCCTGGCCGGCTTCACCCGCCCGGATTACGGCAGCCTGAAGTTCGGCGATCAGGAAATCATCCGGATGCCGCCCCACCTTCGTGAGGTGGGCATGGTATTTCAGAACTATGCCTTGTTTCCCCACATGAATGTGGCGGACAACATCGGATTTCCATTGAAGTTACGCAACGCGCCAAAAGATCAGATCGCGCAACGGGTGGAGGGCGCGTTGGCCACCGTGCAACTGGATGGTTACGGAGACCGTCAGATCACCCAGCTATCCGGGGGGCAGAAACAACGTGTGGCGCTGGCTCGGGCAATCGTGTTCGAGCCGCAGATACTATTGATGGATGAACCGCTTTCCGCGCTCGACAAGAAATTGCGGGAGCACATGCAGATCGAATTGAGGCATCTGCATGAAAAGCTCGGTATGACGACCGTTTACGTGACCCATGACCAACGGGAAGCATTGACCATGTCGGACCGGGTGGCGGTGATCAATTACGGGAGACTGATTCAACTGGATGAGCCCCGCAGGATTTATGATCAGCCGGCCAACTCATTCGTCGCCAATTTTATCGGCGAATCCACTCTGGTCCCGATTGAACGCAGGGATGGGAGAGCCTGTTACAACGGAACGCCACTGGAAATCACCGACCCTGAAAGGGCGAAAGGCGACCTGCTGATGCTCAGGCCCGAACGATTGCTCATATTGAACCCGGAGGCCGGTTCCGGCAGCGCGAACTACAATTGTTTCAACGGCCGGGTGGACGAAACAGTCTACCAGGGTGAAAGCTTCATAACCTGGGTAACGCTGAACGATGGCACGAAAATAACGGTACGCAGTATCAGTCAACATCAGACTCTGGCGACAGCGCCGGAGCGGGGTTGTGAAATTACGCTGGGGCTGCACCCGGATGAAACCGTACTGATCGCCAGCGACGGGGACGACTCGCAAAACCCGTAACCCAGGGTCAGGAACGAGGAAAACCGGTCAAATGAACAGTCCGAACCCGATTACAGCCCCGACCACAACGGGCATCAACGCGGAAGGATTGCGGCGCGACAGAATTCGTGAAAAGATGGCGCTGTTCGGTCTGTCGATCCCGGCCCTGATACTGGTTGTGATTATTATCATTGTCCCGGTGGGCTGGCTATTCTGGCTTTCTCTGTTCAATGATGAAGGCGCCCTGTCCCTGAGCAACTATACCCGGATGCTCGACAGCAAATCGTATGCGCGAATTTTTCGCACCACATTCGAGGTCAGTTTTTTCACCACCCTGATCTGTGTGCTGATCGGTTATCCACTGGCTTATTTCCTGGTGCAGTTGCCCAGACGCTGGGCGGCGCTGGGCATGGTGACGGTGCTGCTGCCATTCTGGACTTCGTTGCTGGTGCGAACCTACGCATGGCTGGTTGTGCTGCAACGGAAGGGGCTGGTCAATCAGTGGGGGATGGATCTGGGCTGGTGGGATGAGCCGATCCGGCTGGTACATAACCTCAACGGCACGTTGATCGGCATGGCGCATATCATGCTGCCATTTCTGGTATTGCCGTTGTTCGGCTCGATGAAAGCAATCGACTATGACTATATGAAAGCCGCCTCCAATCTCGGCGCCAGTCCGGTCAAGGCGTTCTGGCATGTCTTTTTTCCGCTGTCCCTGCCCGGCCTGTTCGCGGGCATGATTGTCGTATTCGTCTTGTGTCTGGGGTTTTTCATTACTCCGGCGGTGCTCGGCGGCGGCAAGGTCATCATGGTCTCGATGAAGATCGAAACACTGATTGATCTGTTCTTCAACTTCGGCACCGCCAGCGCGCTCGGCGTCGTATTGCTCGCGCTCACCCTGGGCGTGCTGTTTCTGGCTCACCGGCTGCTGCACCTGGACCGGATTCTGGGCGGAGGACATAACACATGAACTGGCTAAGCCGTCCGGCCTCCGATACCCAGATTACCCACGGCCGGCGATTGTGGCTGTATATTGTCGCCGGAGTGATCATGGCCTTTCTGATCATCCCCACACTGATCGTCATTCCAATGTCGTTCTCCGACTCGCAGTATCTGGAATTCCCGCCGCGCAACTGGTCGCTCAGGTGGTACGAAAATTATTTCGGTTCCAGCTCCTGGATGAGGGCGACGTGGGTCTCTTTCCAGGCGGCGTTCCTGACCGTAGCCGTAATCACCCCGATTGCCACCATGGCGGCTTACGGACTGTACGTTTCCAACCTGAAAGCGGCAAAATTCATCTTTGTGCTGCTGATCACGCCGATGATGGTGCCGGTGATCCTGATTGCGATTGGCGTGTTCTTCGCCTATACCAAACTGAAACTCAATAATACCCTGTTCGGCCTGGTGCTGGCCCATTCGGTATTGGCCCTGCCGATGGCGCTGATCGTGGTCAGCGCCGGACTCAAGAGTTACGACATGAACCAGGAGCGTGTCGCGCGCAGTCTGGGCGCGTCCAGATTCAGGGCGTTCATACTGGTGACCCTGCCGCAAATCCGGTTTTCCGTAGTCACCGCGGCATTGCTGGCATTTATCGTGTCCTTCGATGAAGTCATCGTAGCGTTGTTCATCTCAGGCGGAAACATGTCCACCATGACCCGAAGCATGTTTCTCGCGTTACGGGACCAGATTGATCCGACCATCGCTTCCATATCCACCATCATGATTCTGGTTACGACGGCCGCCATGGTCATCGCCCAGGTATTCGGCAAATCCGACCAGGAGAAGAAAACCTGATACCGCCCGCTATTCAGGCATCGCCGGATTGACGCCCGAAACGGAGTTTATCATCCATAAGGGCAACCGAAACATGGTCGCCAGACATGAATTTGCCAGCCAATATCTCCTGCGCCAGTTGATTCTCTATCCGGGTTTGTATCGCGCGTTTCAACGGCCGCGCCCCGTAAACCGGATCGAAACCGGCTTCAACCAGCTTGTCCAGCGCCTGGTCCGATATTTCCAGCGTCATGTCCCGCTCAGCGAGCCGGCTTTCCAGATACTGAATCTGGATTCGCGCGATTCCCCGGAGTTGATCCCGCTGTAACGGATGAAAGACCACCATATCATCGACCCGGTTGATAAATTCCGGGCGAAAGTGTGTTCCGACCACACCCATCACAGCCTCTTTCATCCGGGCATAATGATTCTTTGAGGAGCTGTCATGACTGATTTCCTGGATCATCTGCGACCCCAGATTCGAGGTCATCACGATTACTGTATTTTTGAAATCAACCGTCCGCCCCTGCCCATCGGTCAATCGGCCATCATCCAGTACCTGAAGCAGAACATTGAACACGTCCCGATGCGCCTTCTCAATCTCGTCAAGCAGGATCACCGAATAGGGGCGGCGGCGGACCGCCTCGGTCAGATATCCGCCTTCCTCATACCCCACATATCCAGGCGGCGCTCCAATCAGCCGCGCCACGGAATGCCTTTCCATGAACTCCGACATATCGACCCGCACCATGGCCTCTTCACTGTCGAACAGGAATTCCGCCAATGCCTTGGTCAGCTCAGTTTTCCCCACCCCGGTCGGGCCCAGAAACAGAAATGAGCCATACGGCCTGCCCGGATCGGACAGCCCTGCCCTGGAACGGCGTATCGTATTGGATACCGCGGCAATGGCTTCTTCCTGCCCGACCACACGCTCATGCAGCTTGCTTTCCATCTGCAACAGTTTTTCACGCTCCCCCTCCAGCATCCTGGCAACCGGAATACCGGTCCAGTTGGCCACCACTTCTGCAATTTCATCCTCACTGACATGGCTGCGCAGCAGAGTCGTTTCCGGCTTGTTGGTCAAATCCGCGGCCTGAATCTGTTTTTCCAGTTCGGGGATGCGTCCGTACTGCAATTCGGACATTCGAGTCAGGTCTCCGGCCCGGCGGGCGGCCTCCAGCTCAATGCGGACACGGTCGAGTTCCTCCTTGACATGCTGGCTGCCCTGAACGGCCGATTTCTCCGCGTTCCAGATTTCCTCCAGGTCGGCAAATTCCCTCTCAAGCCGGCTGATTTCGGTTTCCAGGACTTCGAGCCGCTTCAGGGAAGCCTCATCGCTCTCCTTCTTTAACGCTTCGCGCTCGATTTTCAATTGAATCAACCTGCGCTCCAGCCTGTCCATCGCTTCCGGTTTGGAATCAATTTCCATACGAATCCGGCTGGCCGCTTCATCGACCAAATCAATCGCCTTGTCCGGCAAGTTCCGGTCCGTGACATAGCGATGGGAAAGCGTAGCCGCCGCGACAATGGCCGGGTCCGTAATATCCACACCATGATGCACCTCGTAGCGCTCCTTCAGGCCCCGCAGAATGGCAATCGTGTCCTCAACACCCGGTTCGTCCACCAGCACTTTCTGGAATCGACGTTCCAGCGCCGCGTCTTTCTCGATATATTGCCGGTATTCGTTCAGGGTGGTCGCTCCAACACAATGCAACTCCCCGCGCGCCAGCGCAGGCTTCAGCATATTGCCCGCGTCCATGGCGCCTTCCGCCTTGCCCGCGCCCACCATAGTATGCAGCTCATCAATAAACAGGATGATCTGCCCCTCCTGTTTCGACAGATCATTCAGCACCGCCTTCAGGCGTTCCTCAAACTCGCCCCGATATTTGGCGCCGGCAAGGAGAGAACCGAAATCAAGCGCAAGCACCCTTTTGTTTTTGACACCGTCCGGCGCCTCTCCATCCACGATCCTCTGCGCCAACCCTTCGATGATGGCCGTCTTGCCGACACCCGGCTCGCCGATCAATACCGGGTTATTCTTGGTCCTTCTCTGCAGAACCTGAATCGCCCGGCGAATCTCGTCATCACGGCCAATCACCGGATCCAGTTTGCCCTGCTCGGCGCGCTCGGTCACATCGACCGTGTATTTTTCCAACGCCTGGCGATTGTCCTCCGAACTCTCGCTGTCAACGGACTGACCTCCGCGCATCGTGTCAATCGCCTTTTCCAGAGGGGTTGCGGAAGCTCCCGCGTCTCGCATCAGTTTGCCAAGCGGGCCCTTGTCATTCACCGCCGCGAGAACAAAAAGCTCACTGGTAATGAACTGATCCTTGCGTTTCTGGGCCAGACCGTCGCAGACATTGAGCAATTTCGCGAGACTGCCGGACAGATGAACCTCCCCCTGATTGCCTTCCACCTGGGCCAGTTGATCCAGCGCGTTACCGAGCGCTGACCTCAACTGGCTGACATTGACATTGCTGCGGGCGAGCAGGTGCCTGGCGTTGCCGCCATCCTGATCCAGCAACGCCAGCATCAGATGCAAGGGCTCAACAAATTGATGTCCGCGCCCGACCGTCAGACTTTCGGCCTCGCCCAGAGCCAGTCTGAATTTCGTTGTCAGCTTGTCAAATCGCATCACTCGACCTCACTCATTCACCCGTTGGTCTCGTTATCAAACGGCTTTGGAAAACCGCGCACCCACTGCCCGCCTGACGGTCGTCAGGCAGCATTCTTACAGTTCTTAAATGGGGATAATCGGGCGATTTTCAACCGGGGTTTTCCGCAATGCCCGGACAGCCGAAGCCGGGTCATGCGGATGTTCGTATCGGCTTTCGGGGCAAGCCGGATGTGTGCGCCACCGTCAGACAGCGCGGCCCTGCAAATCGTAGTCCGTCGCGCCGGTCACTCTGACCCGGACAATGTCACCGGGCGACCATTGCGATTCACCGCCCTCGATTTCGACCACGCCATCGACTTCGGGAGCGTCTCCCTTGCTGCGGCCAAGAACCTGCCCGCCGTCCACAGTGTCGATCATGACCTCCATCTCCTTGCCGATCTTTTGCTGCAGCCGGCCGGATGAAATGACTGCCTGGCGCTGCATGAAGGCATCATACCGCTCCACCTTGACCGGTTCAGGCACGCGGTCTTCAATCGCATTGGCCGCGGCTCCCTGCACATCAGAATATCTGAAGCAGCCCGCTCGGTCGATTTGCGCATCATCCAGAAAATCCAACAGCGCTTGAAAATCCTGATCTGTCTCCCCGGGAAAGCCAACAATAAAGGTACTGCGAATAGTCAGTTCCGGGCAAACCCGGCGCCAGTTTGCGATTCGCTCCAGCGCCTTTTCACTATGCGCTGGCCGCCTCATAGCCTTCAGCACGGGCCGGCTGGCGTGCTGAAACGGAATATCGAGATAAGGCAACAGCCCCCCATCAACCATCAGGGGAATCAGGTGATCGACATGGGGATACGGATAGATATAGTGCAACCGCACCCAGACCCCCAACCGGCCCAACGCTTCCGCCAGGTCCTGGATGTGTGCCCGGATCGGCCGGGCGCCATGAAACGAAGTCCGGTATTTCAGGTCCAGACCATACGCGCTGGTATCCTGGGAGACAATCAGCAGCTCCCGCACCCCGGCGCTGACCAGGGCTTCGGCTTCGACCAATACGTCACAGGCCGGGCGGCTGACCAACCTGCCCCGCATTTGCGGAATAATACAGAACGAACAACGATGGTTGCAGCCCTCGGATATCTTCAGATAGGCATAGTGCCGGGGAGTCAACTTCAACCCGCCCGGCGGAACCAGGTCCTGGAAAGGGTCATGCGCCGGGGGTAGATGCTGATGGACCGCCTGCATGACATCCCCGGCCGCATCAGGGCCGGTTACCGCCAATACTTCGGGATGGACCTGTTGCACAATATCGCCTTTCGCGCCCAGGCATCCGGTCACGATCACCCGGCCATTTTCAGCCAGCGCCTCGCCAATGACCCCCAGCGATTCCTCAATCGCGTCATCAATGAAACCGCAGGTATTGACGATGACCAGGTCCGCATCATCGTATCGCGCCGTCATCTGATAGCCCTGCACCCGCAACTCTGTCAGAATCCGTTCCGAATCCACAGTCGCCTTGGCGCAGCCAAGACTGACGAAACCGACCTTGCCCGGACTCATCCCGTCATTTACCGGGAAGGTCGCCCGCCTGATTTTCGTCCAATCGCTCCTCCCTTCTTTGCAGGCGCCGTTGTTTTGCCTCGGCGTGCATATCAATACTCATTTCCCCGTACAAAACCTGCTTCAGAAAACGGCATGAAAACTGGAAAAGCCGGTCCTCATCCTCCACCAACTCCCGCTTCTCCTGTTGATCAATATCAAATACCTCTGAAAATCCCGGACTTTCCAGAAACGCGCGAAAGTTATCGATATCGTAACTGCACATGTCGAACAACTGCATCGACCGGGGCGTAGGCTTGCCCACAGTGGGTCCTGAAGAGCGCTTTTTAAGAACAATGTCGCGCCACTCCCGGTTTTTCTCGTCATACTCCACCAGCCCCTGTTCGACAAGATACTCCCTCACGGTCTGGGTACGGGGTTCCTCGTGTCCCTTGCAATGAGACTCCCTGACCACGAAGTAGACATCCTCGACTTCAGCGGCGCCCTGTTTCCGCACCCCCATGGAACCCAGGGCATAATAGCGGCAGGCCGTAGGCCGATCCTCATAAACACTGCAACCCTCCGGTCTCAGGAACACACAGGCGGTAGACCCCGGCCGGGTGGCCAGTTTCAGGCCGGGCATATCATGGGCGTCCATCGGGAAAGGCATGGTATATTTCGCGACCCACTCGGAAGACGAAATGCCCTCCCTGCGCTTCAGACGCTGAATGTCATACGGCATCAGGGTAATATCGATGTTCTTGCAACATTCATTAAAACAGGAAATGTCCTTGTGGCAGTGAAACTGAAATTCGCTGTCCAAAGTCAATTCAACCGGATTCACCGGGCTTTCATAGGGAATTTCTTCCTTTATTTTTTCGAGATCTTCCAGAGACATTTATTGGGCAACTCCGTGGAAACAGATGTAAAATCAGCCTACCCGATCTTAACGCCTGCGCCGTGTACAGGCAATTCAAATCGAACAACCCGCGTTGATATGCCGCGATATGCCACTTGAAATCATCATTCTCGCCGCCGGACAGGGCACAAGGATGCACTCCGACCTGCCCAAGGCGCTCCATCAGGTAGGCGGCAGGCCAATGTTGCAGCATTTGCTCGAAACGGTGACCGGGCTGGAACCGGAACGAATCCATGTCGTCGTCGGCCACGGCAAGGAGCGAGTCATACCGGCAATCGAACAACGCTGCCCCTCCCTGATCGCGGACCAGAAACTCAAGTGGGTCGAGCAAGCAAGCCAGCGGGGAACTGGCCATGCCGTCATGCAGGCGCTGCCGGACATTGCGGAAAATTCATCGGTACTGATTCTGAACGGCGATGTCCCGCTCATTTCCCTGGAAACGCTCGAACGGGTCGCGGCGCACGGCGAAAACCTGAACCTGCTCACCGTATCGCTCGACAACCCTCACGCAATGGGCCGGATTATCCGCAACGACAGCAACGAGATCATCGGCATCGTAGAGGAAAAAGACGCCACCGAGGCGCAAAAAAGGATCCGGGAAACCAACACCAACTGCCTGTGCGCCAAGGGGCGTCAGTTGAACCGGTGGCTGGCTTCGATCACCTCCGCAAACGCGCAAAATGAACTCTACCTGACCGACACAATCGAAAACGCGGCCAGGGACGGGGTCCGGATACAAAGTGTTTCCCCGGATTCAGTGACCGAAACCCTGGGCGTAAACAGCAAGGCCGACCTCGCCCGACTGGAAAGAATCCACCAGCGTCAACTGGCGGAAAAACTGATGAACCAGGGTCTTACACTGCTGGATCATGCCCGGTTCGACCTGCGCGGAACCTGTGATTTCGGCCGGGATTGCGTGATTGACGTCAATGTCATACTGGGAGGGCGCGTCGAACTGGGAGACGCGGTCGTGATCGGGCCGAACACGATCATACGCGACTCGACTATCGGCGGAAACTGTGTGATCGAGGCCAACAGCGTGATCGACAATGCCGTAATCGGGAGCGATTGCCGGATCGGGCCATTTGCGCGAATCCGCCCGGGGACTGTACTTGAGGACGAGGTACACATCGGGAATTTCGTCGAAGTTAAAAATAGCCGGATAAAGGATCAGAGCAAAGTCAATCATCTTTCCTATATCGGGGACAGCGAGGCCGGCAAACGCGTCAATGTTGGAGCCGGTACCATTACCTGCAATTATGACGGAGCCAACAAACACAAAACGGTGATTGGCGATGATGTGCATGTCGGATCATCCAGCCAACTGGTGGCGCCGGTCACGATTGGCGACGGAGCCACCATCGGCGCAGGCTCGACCATCACCCATGATGTAGCCGGTGATACGCTCACCGTCGCCCGCGCCCGGCAGCGTTCGGTCCGGCGCTGGAAACGGCCTGAAAAGAAACAAAAGACAACATAATGTCATCATGTCATTGACAGAGAACAGATCATGTGCGGGATAGTCGGCGCAGTCGCAAAATCCGATGTGCTTCCGGTTCTGCTGGACGGACTGAAACGCCTGGAATACCGCGGATACGATTCCGCCGGGGTTGCGTTGATCGACCCGAGCCGGAATATTTCCCGCACCCGCAGCGTAGGCAAAATTGCCGAACTGGAGAAGGCGCTTCCCGATTCCGGCGTCCAGCGCGGCACGACCGGCATCGCCCATACCCGCTGGGCAACTCATGGCCCCCCCACGGAAATCAACGCCCACCCCCACATGAGCGGCGCCCGGATAGCGCTGGTCTGCAACGGCATTATCGAGAATCACGAGAGCCTCAGACGAGCGCAAATAGAAGACGGCATGGAATTTCACTCCGACACCGACACCGAGGTCATCGTCAACGAAATATATCGACATATCCGGGACGGCCGGGATCTTCTGGAATCGGTCAGGGAGACGCTCCAGGTACTGGAAGGCGCGTTCGCCATTGGCGTGATCAGCGCCGATGAACCAGACCGCCTGGTCGGAGCGCGGCGCGGTTCACCGCTGGTGGTCGGGATTGGCCAGGGTGAATCATTCATCGCTTCGGATATGTCGGCGCTGCTCCCGGTTACGCGCGAGTTCCACATCCTCGAAAATGGCGATATCGTCGATATCAAGGACGGCGCAATCACGATCACCGACCAGGCAAGCCAACCCTGTCACCGGGAAGTCAAGGTCAGCGCAATATCGGCAGACGCAGCCGAGCTCGGGGATTATCGTCACTTCATGGCAAAGGAAATTCACGAACAGGGGGTTGCAATTGCCAATACGCTGGAAGGACGGCTTACCGGAACCCGCGTCCTCGAAGCCTGTTTCGGCAACGCAGCCGACGCTATCTTCGACTGCACCCGTTCGATCCAGATTATCGCCTGCGGAACCAGCTACCATGCCGGCATGGTAGCCCGTCACTGGTTTGAAGAGATGGGGATACCCTGCCAGGTCGAGATTGCCAGTGAATTTCACTCTCGCAGTCATGCCGTACCGGACGATTGTCTGGTAGTTGCCCTGTCCCAGTCCGGGGAAACTATCGACACGCTGACCGCATTAGCCCTGGCTCAGTCGGAAGGCTATAAATATTCCCTGGCAATTTGCAATGTTCCGGAAAGCGCCCTGGTGCGGGAAACCGATCTGGTCCTGATGACCCATGCAGGACCGGAAATCGGAGTCGCCTCAACCAAGGCATTCACCACCCAACTGACCGCACTACGCCTGCTGACCATCGCGATCGGTCGCAGATTCAATCTGACGGCGACAGACGAGGCCAGGCTGGTCCGGGAACTACGCGAATTGCCCGGCAAGGTAGAAGACTCGCTGCAACTCGAGCCGATAATCCAGAACATTGCCGAACAGTTCGCCGACAAGCATCATGCCCTGTTCCTGGGACGCGGCGTACACTATCCGATTGCTCTGGAAGGCGCATTGAAGCTGAAGGAAATTTCTTATATTCATGCAGAAGCCTATCCGGCCGGAGAACTGAAGCATGGCCCATTGGCGCTGGTGGACAACGAAATGCCGGTCATATCCGTCGCCCCCAATGATCGACTGCTGAACAAGCTCAAGGGCAACATCGAAGAAGTGCGCGCCCGCGGCGGCAAACTGATCGTCTTCGCCGACTCCAACGCCAGAATGACCAATCAGGAAAACCTCCAGGTCACCAACGTAGCCCCGGTCGACAGCTCCATCGCCCCCATCATCTACACCATCCCCCTCCAGCTTCTCGCCTACCACGTAGCCCTGATCAAAGGCACCGACGTGGACAAACCCAGAAACCTCGCTAAGTCGGTTACGGTGGAATAGGTGCCGCCAGTATACTCCTTAGATTGCAAAATAATTGCTGTGTCAATAACACGAGACCTGGAATTAGTAATCAATGAGAATAAAAAACATATTTGTACATCAACTCAAGATTCCATTTAAGCCACTCGGTAGTCTGTGGATTGGGCGAAGAAAACCGCCCTGCCTGGATAGTACAGTTGTCGTTTTAACTACAGAATCAGGTCAAACAGGTGTTGGCGAAACCTGTCCTATTGGCTCGGTCTACCTGCCCGCATTCGCACTTGGGGTACGAGCGGCTATCGAAGAAATGGCTCCGGCGCTCATTGGAGAAGATGCAACGAATATCGCTCGAATCGCTCAGGTGATGGATGGTTCGCTGTTTGGACATGACTACGCAAAAGCGGCAATCGATATTGCTTGTTGGGACCTGCTGGGAAAAAGTACGGGCTTAAGCATTAGCGCCATCATGGGTGGACGACACCAGATCACGATTCCAGCTTACGCCTCCATTCCACTAGATTCGCCAAAAGAAATGGTCGCCTGCGCCCGGGAAAGACGTACGGAAGGATATCAGTATTTCCAGGTAAAGGTTGGAGATGATCCCATTGAGGACGTTGCCCGTGCCAGAGCAGTGCTTGGCGAAGCCAGGAAAGGTGAAGTGTTTATGGTCGACGCCAATCGCGGCTGGTCCAAACCTGACGCGTTACGCGCGGTGGCGGCATTGAATCAGGGACCAAAATTCGCCGACTGCTATATCGAACAACCGTGCGCCACATACGATGAGTGTCTGGTGGTCAGGTCGAAATGCCCGCAGCCGATGATTCTGGACGAGGTTATCGATACCATTAAAGATCTTGCTAAAGCAATCAAGGATAAAGCGTTGGACGGCTTGGTCATTAAAATCACTCATGCGGGCGGCCTGAGTAAAGCTCGCTTGTTGCGGGATGTTTGTCTGCACCATGGAATCAAGATGCGAATAGAGGACACCGCCGGCACGGAAATTACCCGAGCCGCCCAAGCGCAATTAGCCGCAGCAACACCACCTCATATGTTGTTGGGGTCCTACTCCTTTCTCCATTCACTACCTCCTTCGGCACAGGGGACACCTGAGCTTTTAGATGGCAGGTTACACTTAAACAATGAACCGGGTTTGGGAATCACCCCTGATATGAGTGTATTGGGGAAACCCGTGGCATATTACGAGTAAGGAGACCATAAAATGAAAATGACTAAAATCTCCGTCTTTCAAGTGAATCTGCCTTTCGATAAAGGGGTATATAAACTTTCCGGTGGTCGTACCTGGGAGGCCATGGATACGACTGTAGTACGTATCGATACCGATACTGGTGTAGTGGGTTGGGGAGAAACCTGCCCGTTCGGGCCCAATTATCTCGAGTCATTCGCGCTAGGCGCTCGAGCTGGAATCAAGGAGCTTGCCCCCTCACTTCTCGGCCTCGACCCGTCTCAGCCGAATGTGGCGCTCTTGGCTATGAACCATAATATGCTTGGACATCCCTATGTCAAACACGCAATAGATATGGCCTGTTGGGATATATCAGGTAAGTGCGCCAACCAACCGCTTTACAAATTATTCGGGGGAATGTTGACCAAATCGGCGCCTGTTGCCGGAGGGATTCCAATTGAGCATGGGGAAGCTATGGAGAACAGACTTGTCGAGTTGAGACGACGCAACTGCAAACAATTTTCCTGTAAAGCAAGTGGGGATGTTGAACAGGACATCACCTACATCAATGAATTGGGTGAATTGATGCATTCCGGCGAGTCGGTCAAATTTGATGCCAATGGTGGTTGGCGAGTGGATGAGGCGATAAGAGTAATGCGTGCTACGGAAAAGATCGATATTTACTTTGAACAGCCCTGCGCGAGTTTTGAAGAGTGCAAAACCGTACGCCAATCCTGCGGCAGACCCATTGTATTGGACGAGTGCGCTTTGACATTATCCGATATTTTAAAAGCCTGGAATGAAGGGGTTTGCGACGCGGTTAATTTAAAAATAGGCCGTGTCGGTGGGTTGTCTCATGCCATGGAAATTCGAAATCTGTGTGTATCACTGGGGATTCCTGTTCATATCCAGTGTACAGGTGGGAGTAGTATCACCCAAGCGTCGATTGTGCATTTGGCTCACTCGACACCAACCGATCGACTGCTCTGGATATGGGATATTGGCGACCTGGCCAGCTTCGCTACCGTTAAAAACCCGATTCTGAAACAAGAAGGCAAAATGCGAGCCCATGAATTACCAGGATTGGGAGTTGATCCGATAGCTGAGGTCTTGGGAATTCCGTTGGCCGAGTATCAATAGCGCAGATTTGTTGCTATGTATACCTGAACAAGTCATCCGCGATTACCGGATCCTGGCCTACGCCTCCGAAGGCCATGTCCAGGCGTTGCGCTGTTAGGCCAACGCCGCCGCTTTCGCAGGAATGACGAGAATAACGAAATCAGGATTTTCGTGTACGTCGCGCCCTGCTGAGTTTGATAAAATCCGCTGCATGAACCCCCTCTCGGCCAGACAGAAGAATTTCCTGTACAGCAAGCTGGTATACGGCAGACTGCGTGTCCTCGCCAAACCATGCTATGACCTGATACTCGGCGCCATACTGGTATTCGAGTGGATTGTCGACTTTTTCGTGCCGAAAGATGATTCTGACATCAGTGACCTGACTATCGTAATCAAAACCTTTGAACGGCCTTATGCAGTCAAGAGACTGGTCAGAAGCATCAAGCGCCGTTACGACCGAGCCAATATCCTGGTCGTCAATGACAGCAAAAACCCATCACAACTGGACGGGGTAGAAAATCTCATCATGCCCTACGATACCGGCATCTCGGCTGGCAGGAATGCAGCGCTGGATCGAATCCGGACACGGTATCTCTTGCTGCTGGACGATGACTTCGTATTCAGCCGTCGCCAGAAACTTGGATACCTGATTTCCCAGATGGAAGAACATGACAACATCGACATACTCGGCGGCAGGTGTATTGATCTTCCCTTCTATATCATACACGACTTTCAGGACATCCCGGTTCCCTCTCCCGCAGAACCCAAAACCCCGTTGGGCCGGATGCTCGGCGAAAACATGATAGTCGACAAGGTTCAGAATTACTTTATTGCCCGCACCGAATCCATTCGCCAAGTACGCTGGAACAATGACTTGAAGGTCTTGGAACACACCGAATTTTTTACCCGCGCCCGCGGGCGGATCACTACGGCCTATAGAGATGATATGCTGGTTCTCCATGCCAAAACACCCTTTGACATTGCCTATCATCGTCACCGCTTTCGCACCCGGACGACCGGCTGACCGTGCTTTGTAATAACAACACGCTCTCCGTTACGAGCGGCCACCACCAGTTCAGAGAGGCGCACTTTCGCCTCGCGTATGGCAAATTTCATGATGAATCTTTCCTGATTCTGGTTTAGTTCCCGCCAGTACGCTGTGATGAATTCTATCATTCAAGACTTTTATGTGACTACCGGAAAACGGAAAAGTTGCTGGACATTAGCGCCTGTCGTTTTCTATAATTAAATCGCGTCATTGGACGTAAAAAATTCTCGGGGCGGGGTGAAATTCCCCACCGGCGGTGATGGTGACTCCACCTGAGCCCGCGAGCGCCCTTCATCATCTTGTGAGGGGGTCAGCAGATTCGGTGAGATTCCGAAGCCGACGGTTAGAGTCCGGATGGAAGAGAATGAAGTGACATGTTGCGCCACATTGGTGCGATACGCTGGGATACGCTGGCGTATGTCATTTCGTGCGCCCTGATTCCTGTCTGTATTTTTTGTGGATAATTGCTATGAATCAGGTCTCGGAAACTACGCCCCCTATCAGGATCGCCTACATTAAGGCCCAATGGCACGCTGACATCCTGGAAGTTGGCTTTCAGTCATTTGTCGAACGAGTCAGGGAATTGACCCAGGGAAAAGCTACGATCGAACTGTTCGAAGTACCGGGAGCGCTGGAAATCCCACTACTTGCCAGGAACCTTGCTACAAGCGCCAGATATGCCGCCATCGTCGGCTCAGCATTCGTCGTGGATGGAGGTATTTATCGGCATGAATACGTGGCAAACTCCGTCCTGATGGGTATTATGCAGGTTCAGTTGGAAACAAATATACCCATCCTGTCAGCCGTGTTGACCCCACATAACTATCAAGACACGGATGAACATAACCATTTCTTTCTAGGCCATTTTCAGGTTAAGGGCCGAGAGGTTGCCAGTGCATGCGTATCAATACTTGGCGTCCACGATGCCATTCGCGAGATTGCCTGATAAAGGCGAGACATTGCATGGGTCAATTCCGCCCTTTACTGCCTGGACGCGCAACCCACTTCATCATAACAATACGGCGTTGATTGCCAGGTTCCACCATAAGGATGAGCGTATCGCGATCCAATGTATGCTGTATTATCATCATCCTGGACGGTAACCGTACAAGATGCTATTGCATCCCCGGCGCCGGTACTCCCGCCGATTGATAGCCCACGACTGGCAAAATCATAAAACCCTGTACAGGCTCCTGCAAGTGGATGTCTGATCAAGCCCCGATATTTTGATAGAATCCGTTGCATGAATCCCCTCCCGGCCAGACAGAAGAACTTCCTGTACAGAAAGCGGGTATATGGCAAGCTGTATGTCCTGTCTAAACCGCCCCGATGACCCTGTACAATAAAATCTATAACATAGTGAAAAGAATCCCGGAGGGTAATGTGACCAGCTATGGGAAAATCGGGCGGATGGCGGGGTGTTCCGCTCGACAGGTCGGTTATGCCATGGCGGCCACTCCGGCAGACGATGACATCCCCTGGCACCGGGTCATCAACAGCAAGGGGGAAATCAGCGCACGCAAGGAAGGGGATAGTGACCACCTGCAACGACTCATGCTGATGGATGAGGGAGTCAGGTTCGACCCAAATGATCGGATTGATTTTGAGCAGTTCGGCTGGATTGAAGCGGAGTTTCCATAACCTCCTGCTATCATGTCTGATCCACAAATCATAATCAGCAGTGGCGAACCGGCGGGTATCGGTCCAGATATTGTCATCCAGGCGCTGCAACACCCGATATCCGGTCGGCTGGCTGTCACTGGCGACCCGGAATTGATGCGGGAGCGGTCGACCCGACTGGGCATAGATATGGAAATATCCGTGGTCGACAACCAATCACCCATCGCCTCTCATGAACCCGGACGGATACAGGTGGTCCCGGTCGCATTGTCATCTCCAGTGACTGCCGGGAAACTGAATCCGGACAACAGTCGGTATGTGATTGATTGCATCAACCGGGCAGTCGATCTGTGTCAGGATGATTGTATGCAGGGGATGGTGACTGCTCCGGTGCATAAGGGAGTCATCAATGACGGCGGAATCCGGTTTTCCGGGCATACGGAATGGATTGCACAACGTACCCGATGCGCTCAGCCGGTCATGATGCTGGCCAGTGACTCACTGCGAGTTTGTCTCGCTACCACCCATCTGCCGTTGTGCGAAGTCCCGCAAAACATCACCCGACACGGCATTGAAGCGGTCATTGAGGTCATGCACTGTGGGATTTCAACGCTATATGGCATTCCCGACCCGGTAATCGGCGTATGCGGACTGAATCCTCATGCAGGCGAGGGCGGCCATCTGGGAGTCGAGGAAGCCACCATTATCGAACCGGCCCTGAATCATTTACGGCGTAGAGGCCTGAATCTGGTCGGCCCGCTGCCAGCGGACACGATTTTCACTCGGCAGGTTGCCAGCGCCCTCGACGGAGTATTGGCGATGTATCACGACCAGGGGTTGCCGGTGATCAAGCACAGCGGATTTGGAACCGTGGTTAATGTGACGCTGGGCCTGCCGATTATCCGCACATCGGTGGATCATGGTACTGCCCTTGACCTTGCAGGGAGCGGCACAGCCAGTGCAACCAGTTTGCTTTCGGCGATCCATCTTGCGCTGAAGTTTGCCGGACAGACGCTGCGCGACTGACAGGTGATGTCTTGGGTAAAACAGTCCCACGCAAACGATTCGGGCAGCATTTTCTGAACGACTCACAGGTCCTGGACCGGATGATCCGGGCGTTTTCGCCGCAAAACGATCAGGTGATTCTGGAAATCGGTCCCGGCACGGGCGCGTTGACCGAAAGGCTGCTGGAACCTGTCGATCATCTGGTGGCGGTCGAACTGGACCGCGACCTGGCGGCGTTGCTCACCCGGAAATTCGATTCACGAAAATTGACCGTGATCCAGCAGGATGTGTTGACGCTGGACATCGGGGCGCTGTGTGTCGACCACGCGACTGCCACGCCAACCAGGAAAATCCGGGTGATTGGCAACCTTCCCTATAACATATCGACCCCTCTGTTATTCCACCTGATCAATAACGCCGGACTCATCACGGACATGATGTTGATGCTGCAAAAGGAAGTGGCCTTGAGGTTATCCGCTGGTGCGGGCAGCAAACACTATGGTCGCCTGTCGGTCATGGCCGGTCTGGCGATGCGCTGCGAGTGCCTGTTCGATGTCGGCTCTGAATCCTTTACTCCTCCTCCCCAGGTTATGTCAACGGTCGTTAGACTCCATCCAGAATCAATACGCCATCGTGTGAACGATAGCCGCAGGCTGAACCACATTGTCCGACAGGCATTTTCCCAGCGCCGCAAAACCCTGAAAAACTCACTGAAAAACCTGGTTTCAGAGTCCCAGTTTGTAAATGCCGGGATTGATTCCTCACTGCGGGCCGAAAAGCTCAGTATTGAACAGTTTATCGCTCTGTCAAATGCCTGACCGCCCCGCCCCTACGATGTCGATTTGTCACAGTTGTGGATTGCCGCCATCAACCGTCCTCACCCACCAGTCCCTTCTGCTTCTCTGTAATCCATTCTTCTACCTCCTGGTTGATCTGGCGGGCGCGTCTGCCTTGACTTTCGATCACCGGACCGATCACGACATCAATCACTCCCGGATGTTTCAGCAGGCTTCTTTTGGGCCAGAACAGTCCCGAATTGTGGGCGACCGGCACGACCGGATAGCCTGATTTCGCCGCAATCATGGCGCCCCCGACCTGAAATTTCGCCATCTTCCCCGGCTCCCGGCGCGTGCCTTCGGGAAAGATAACCAGCCAGCGGCCCTCCTCCAGCCTGATCACGCCCTCCTTCACCAGCGTATCCAGCGCCCGGATTCTTTTTGACCGGTTAATCGCGATCGGACGGTTCAGCGCCAGACCCCATCCGAAAAACGGAATCCATAGCAATTCCCGCTTCAGCAAATACGACTGCGCCGGGAAAATCAACTGAAAAGCCAGCGTTTCCCAGGCGGACTGGTGGTTCGATATGATAATGGCGGGCCCGGCGGGAATGTTCTCCAACCCGGTTACGCGATAGTGAACACCGCACAGCCATCCGAGTGTCCAGATATTGAACCGGGCCCAAAGTCCGATCACCCTGGCGCGAGTCAGCGGGGGCAGCGCGAAACACAGCAACGCGAGAATACAAACAACGACTGTACTCACCATCTGGCCTGCATAGTAGAGCAGGGATTTGCAGAACAATAAGCCTGTTTTCATTTTCTTACCAAGTACTTAAGGCGTGGGCGTTATCAGTTCATTCAAGCGGGAGTCGGCGCCAGTATATGATCCACGAAAGAAGCCAGATCACTGAACCGGGGCACCTGCCCGAATTCTTCATGATACAAGCCGGATTCCAGTTGCTTCACTGTTTCGAGACCACTACCGGTCTCGACCAGAATCGGCCTGGCCCCCGCCGATTTCGCCGCCTGTATATCACGCAACGAATCCCCTACCATGTAAACATCATTCAAATTGCATTTCAGGCGCTGCGCCAATTCCAGCAGCATTCCCGGTTTTGGCTTTCTGCATTCACAATGCTGCTCATCGCTGTGCGGACAGAAAAACAGTGCGCTGATCTCTCCACCAAAATGACCCAGTTCATCCAGCATTTTCTGATGAATCCGGTTCAGGGTATTGACCGAGTAGTATCCCCGCGATATTCCTGACTGATTGGTTACAATCACGATCTGGTAATCCTGCCGGCATAACCGGGCAATCGCTTCGAGGCTGCCGGGAATCGCAATCCACTGTTCCGGCGAGCGGATGTGGCTATCCGAATCCTGGTTAATTACGCCATCCCGGTCCAGCGCGATCAGTTTTCGATTATCCATAGTCTCTCAGCCCTCTTTCGCTCTCAATCCGGGGTCTCCGGCTCCGCATCGTCACTGGCCTGGGAAAAATCCGACACCCGAATCCGGCCGTCAATCATTTTACTGGACCGCAGGTGGACTCGCTGCATTTTCTGCCAAAACGCCTGGTTCAGGTCAAAATCCGCGGCAATCGCGTTGCCCATCAACAGGATCAACAAGTCTGCGCATTCCTCGGCCAGTTCTTCTCGCGATTTTCCCTTGCTGACACAGGCGGAAATTTCTCCGAGTTCCTCGGCCATTAACGCGACCCGATAAACCATATCTTCGCCGCCGTTTTCGTTAAAGCGGTGTTTTCGATGGAATCCACGCACCTCATCCATCATTTCAGTAAAGGAGTCCGTGTTCATGATTTGATCCTGATTTTTGAAATATCCGCGACTCCCAGAAACAACAGACGAATCCTGGCCAGCAGCGCCAATCGGTTGCGGCGGATGGTTTTATCGTGATGCATGACCATGACATTGTCAAAGAACCGATCCACCGGGCCTTTCAGTCCGGCCAGTTGAGCCAGCCCTCCGGCATAGTCGTTCGCCTGGAAACAGGAATGCACCTGATCATCAATCCGGTCGAGCATGGCCGCCAGATCTTTCTCGGCCGGGTCTTGCCCGGTTTGGTCTTGTTCGTCCGGGTCACGAGCCATGTTCGAGTTGGGGTCCTTTCCGTCAACGGTCGCATCGACCTTCGACAGCATATTGCTGATCCGTTTGTTGGCCGAAGCCAGGGATTGGGCAGCGCTTGTGTCATGGTTCAGAAAGTGATGGACCGACTCGATACGCCGCGTGAAATCCATCGGTCTGGTCGGCGCCGGGTCGGCGCCGGACACGGCTGCATACTCATCAGCGCTGTAGCCCTGTGATTCAAAATAACCCCTGGAACGCTCCATCGTGAAATCATAAACCCGGCGGTCCACCCCGTCAGACGACCAGTCGTCGGAGTGGCGCGACAAACCCCACTCATAGAGTTCTTTCAAATCCAGATCAAGCTGATTTTCCACGACGATCCTGAACACTCCGAGCGCCGCCCGACGCAGGGCAAACGGGTCTTTGTCCCCGCTTGGAATTTCACCACAACCAAACAGTCCGATCAGGCTGTCCACCCGGTCAGCCAGGGCGACGCAGATTGCCACCGGATCAGCCGGAACCGCATCTGCTGCAGTGCGCGGTTGATAATGCGCTTCGACCGCGTCGGCAACGGCTTTCCCGTATCCTTCATTGGCGGCGTAGTATCTGCCGACCGTACCCTGCAATTCCGGGAACTCCCCGACCAGATCGGTGACCAGATCCGCCTTGCACAACTCGGCGGCCGTATCCACGGCTTCCGGATCCACATCGAGTTGCAGGGCAATAAAATAGCTGATCCGCCGGATACGCTCAACCTTGTCATGGATCGAGCCAAGTCGATCATGAAACAGCACGCCTTTCAAATCCCCGACCCGGTTCCGCAACGGGATTTTCTGGTCCGTCCGCCAGAAGAACCCGGCATCGGACAATCTGGCGCGCAATACCCGCTCGTTGCCCTGCCGCACCCGCTTCGGGGATTTGCTTTTAATATTGCTGATCGTCACGAACATGGGCGCCAGCCTGCCACGGTCATCGACCACATGAAAATACTTCTGGTGATCCGCCATGGTGGCGATCAGGACCTCATCCGGCAATTCCAGGAACCGCCTGCCAAACTCGCCGGCCAGAGCGACCGGCCATTCCACCAGTCCGGTCACTTCATCCAACAGGTCTGGCCGGATCACGACCCGCGCCCCGGCCTTTCTGGCGAGCCGCTCCGCCTGCTTTTTGATGACAGCCTGACGTTCATCATAGTCTGCGATAACCCGCCCTTCGGTTTTCAGCAGGTCGAGGTATTGATCGGCAGAGGGCACCTCAATACAGCCAGCGCTGTGAAAGCGATGCCCTCTGGTCGTCCTGCCGGATTCAAGTCCCAGCGCCGAAGTATGCACCATATCGCTGCCATGCAACGCAAGCAGCCAGTGGACAGGCCGGACAAATTCCGCTTCATGATCTCCCCATCTCATTCTTTTCGGAATGGGCAGGGACCGGATGCTGTGGTCCAGGCATTGCGTCACAATCTCATCCAGCCCGCTCCCGGCCCGTTTCTTTTCAAAAACCAGCCAGGCGCCCTTTTCGGTCTGTCTGGTCTTCAACTCGGACAGCGGTACCCCGCAGGAACGGGCGAAACCCTCTGCCGCGCGGGTCGGGGCGCCCTGCTCGTCGTATGCGGCCCGCAGCGCGGGGCCTCTCCTTTCCTCGATCCGGTCGGGCTGCCTCGCCAGCACATTATTGATCGCGACCGCCAAACGCCGGGGGGCCGCATACCATTTCATATCCGCCGGGTTATCCTCAGCCAGCCCCGCCGCAACCAGCCCCTGAAAAAAGGCCGTCGAAAACGATTGCGCCAGACCTTTCAGCGCTTTTGGCGGCAGCTCTTCGGCGCCGAGCTCGACCAGCAACAACTTTCCCGCGGCAGGAGAATTTCTTTCATTCGGCACAATCAATTCTCCAGAGGCATTCCTGTTTTGGCGCTGCCCGGCCCGGTCTTCCCTCGCGGGAAACCGAGTTTTTCCCGGCTGTCGTAGTATTTGTCGGCCACGCCTCTGGCCAGATTTCGTACCCGACCGATGTATCTGGCTCTTTCCGTCACCCCGATCGCGCGGCGGGCATCCAGTAAATTGAACGTATGGGAAGCTTTCAAAACCTGTTCATAAGCCGGCAGGGGCAGATCTTTTTCCAACAATTCACCGGCGGCGGTTTCCGCGCTGTCGAATTGTGCCTTCAGAACCCCGACATTGGCATGATCGAAATTGTAGGCGGACTGCTCCTGTTCGTTTTGCAGATACAGGTCACCGTATTTATACTGTCCCGCGCCGCTGGATTTGTCGACCTCGTTCCAGACCAGATCGAATACCGAATCTACTCCTTGCAGATACATCGCGATGCGCTCCAAACCATAGGTGATTTCCCCACTCACGGGCCTGCAATCACGGCCTCCGACCTGTTGAAAATAGGTGAACTGGGAGACCTCCATGCCATTCAGCCAGATTTCCCAGCCCAGGCCCCAGGCTCCAAGCGTCGGTGACTCCCAATCATCTTCGACAAAACGGACATCATCCTTCCGCATATCCAGACCGAGACAGCTCAATGAACCCAGATACAGGTCCTGAAAATCGTCCGGCGACGGTTTCAGGATGACCTGGAACTGGAAATAATGCTGCAATCGGTTGGGATTGTCGCCATAGCGTCCGTCCGTTGGACGCCGGGACGGTTGGACATAAGCCGCCCGAATCGGCTCCGGGCCCACTGCCGCCAGGAAGGTCGCCGGATGAAAGGTGCCCGCCCCCATCTCCATGTCACAGGGTTGCATGAGCACACAGCCCTGCTCCGCCCAGTATTGCTGGAGGGTCATGATCAACTGTTGAAATGTGAGCATATTGTCGCCAATCGAAGATACTTCAAATGAACCGGTCAGTCCACATGGTCAAATCACCGGATCCAATCCGGTCATTTCCGCCAACCCCCGACGCAGACGGTCCAAGGCTTCGAGTCTATCGCCTTTCAGTTCAATACGCATTACCGGACGCGCCCTGTTTTCAAGAACCCGATAATCACCATCGGCCTGGGCGCGGTAAAGATCATCGAAACCATATTGACGACCCGGCGCCGGCAACGACTCAATCCCGGAGTCGACAATCTGGATAAAGCAACCGCTCGCGGGGCCGCCCTTGTGCAACTGTCCTGTGGAATGCAGGTAGCGCGGACCAAATCCCAGGGTTGCGGGCAAATCGAACCGACGGGATAACTGCGCCCGGATTTGCCCAAGATGTTCCTCGACCGGAGCGAATACCGGCAGCCAGGCCATGATGCCAAGATATTCAGCAGCCGCCAGCCTCGATTGAAACCGGTCGAACACATCCGCAAGCCGACTGCAGTCGGCCCCGTCCGCGATAACGTCACCGGCGTAAAAAACACAAAAATCATTCTCCATAAAACTCCTGAACCCGACTGGCTGGATCGACTCGACAAACATCCGGGCCTGGCTTTTCGCTTGTTCCACATCCGGCTGGTCAAAGGGATTGACGTCCATCATCGCCGTGGCCAGGGCGGTCGCCATTTGCCAGCGAAAAAATTCCCTGGCGATATCATAAGGATCACTTAACGACCAGCTTGCATCCGCATCCGGGACGGTCGGGACAGTCTCGCGCTCCGGACCGAAATCGGCGCCGATGTTTATCGTGAAGCTGCGCTCCGATGGCCCGCGGTCACGTTCAGCCCCGGTTTCACCGTAAACCGGAATCAGCCCAACGCCATTTTTGCCGGCGCTTTCGGCGATCAGTTGCTCTATCCAGCCCGCCAGGGACTGGATCGGTTTTGCGATATTCAGCCGCATCAGATTCCTGCCGGCCAGGGCGTTGTCACCCAGCAGTTGGGCCAGCTCAATAACCCTCGTGTCATCCCCCGACTGCATCTGATCACGGAACTGCCTGAGGTTTTCAAACAATAAATTCAGATCCACCCCGATCAACGCCGCCGGAACCAGGCCAAAGAAACTCAACGCGGAATACCGCCCCCCGATATCGGCGGGGTTCAGGAATATACGGCAGAAGCCCGACTTCTCCGCCTCGTGGGCCAGCGGAGATCCAGCGTCCGTAATCGCGGCAAACCGTTCGCCCGGACACTCCCATTTCGACCCGGCCCGCCGATAAAACCAGGCGAACAGATCCAGAGTCTCCAGCGTGGTACCGGATTTACTGGAAACCAGGAACAGAGCCCTTTCGAAGTCGAAATCCAGAGCGTTGAGTTGCGCGGGGGAAGTAGTATCCACCACGGTCAGCCGCAGGAAACCGGGGCGGCTGGCGAATACACCGGCGAAAACCTCGGCGGCCAGACTCGATCCACCCATACCCAGCAGAACGACATGATCATATCGGCCGGACTTGCAGACCTCATCCGCCCAGGCGGACAATGAGTCGATATGCTCGCGCATCCACTCAACCGCGTCCAGCCATCCCATCCACTTCCCCGGATCATCACCGTTCGCAAATGCGGTTTTCCACAGGGTCGCGTCTTTTCGCCACAACCTGTCAATCAGTTCTTCGGGATTTTCAGAACAGTCCATCTACAGTCCGATATGCTCCAGTTCCCGCGCAAGACGCTGGCGCAATAATGGTCGATCATCCCAGTTTTCCAGGAACCGCGCCTTGTCACGCCGCAACGCGGTCCGATGAAAAAATTTCCAGCGGTGTTGTCTCGCGCTGTCCAGATCAATCACCACCAGATCATCATCGCATACCAGCAGGTTGGTCGCCTTCATATCCCCGTGGGACAAGCCATGATCCCGGAAAATCTCGAACAATGCCGCAATTTTCCCTTCAATGGATCGAAGCGGCGCGGCCCAGTCTTCAGCGCCGAGGTAATCCGACAACAGGACGCTATCGACAAACCGGCTGACGTACCAGGAGCGTCCGGCAAAGGGACCCAACCGGCTTTCGATCATCGCGACCGGCTGCGCCACCCGGATACCGGAGCCGCGGTATTTTCCCGCCATTTCAAGACAATTCCTGGCCCGGCTGGCCTGGAAGTTTCTCCGCAGCAGATGCCACAGATTTTTCGTATTGTATCGCTTGACCATCAAGTCACCCACTGCCGATGGCACTCGGCACAGCGTCGTGGTTCGATCATGCTTGAACAGGACAGCGCCTGCCAGCGCGCCGCTTTCCGGGCAGTCACCCTCCAATACCTCCACCAGTTTTTCCAGGTCAACGCCAGCCATCCGGGCTTCGGCGCTTTGAAACCGGATTTTCAACTTCACCGAGACACCCGGCGCCACCGACCCGTTCAGGAGGTCAGCGCCTGCTCCACTTCCGCGTATTTCTGCGCCGTCCGATTTATGATCTCCTCCGGCAGTCTCGGGGCCGGAGGGGTCTTGTCCCAATCCAGGGTTTCCAGATAATCCCGGACAAATTGTTTGTCAAAACTCGGCGGGCTGGTTCCGGGTTGATACTGGTCCATCGGCCAGAAGCGGGATGAATCCGGGGTCAGGACTTCATCAATCAGATGCAGTGTGTCGTTTTCATCCAGGCCGAACTCGAATTTGGTGTCGGCGATGATGATGCCGCGGGCCGCCGCATATTCCACCGCGCTCGTATAAATCTCCAAACTCAGATCCCGAACCCGCTCAGCCAGGTCTTCACCCAGCAGTTCGATCGTTTGCCGGTAGCTGATGTTTTCATCATGGGCGCCCGCTTCCGCTTTAGTGGACGGGGTATAAATCGCTTCCGGCAACCGGTCCGCCTGCTTCAGATTCACGGGCAGGGCAATCCCGCATACCGCCCCGGTCTTCTGGTAGTCTTTCCAGCCCGACCCGATCAGGTATCCTCTGACAATGGCCTCAATCGGCAACGGTTTCAGTTTCTTCACGACGATGCTGCGCCCCGCAAGCGCCAGCCGGTCCCCGGCGTCGGGCACAACCTGCTCCAGCGTCTTGCCACTCAAGTGGTTCGGAATCAAATCCGAGGTTCGGTCAAACCAGAAATTCGCAACCCGCGTCAGTATCTCGCCCTTGCCCGGAATCGGTTGGGGAAGAACGACATCAAAGGCGGAAAGACGGTCGCTGGTGACGATCAGCAAATGATCATCATCCACATCGTAAATATCTCTTACTTTTCCACGATTCAATAACTCGAGATTGGCAAGGTCGGATTCAAACAGGGCTTGGCTCATATTCATTTTCTATACAGGATAAAGGACTTCAATCAGGGAATTCCCGGAGGGATGGCTGGATTTTACAGGAACATCATCTCGGAACGGGTACAATGGACTGGACACGACGAAATCCTTTCGGCAGGAATTTCCCTCTTTTCGCCCGGCTGTCCACATAGTGGTCAAAATCGGCGGGCCTCATTTTCAGGTAGCGTTTGCCACTGTCGATACGCAGGTTATGGCCTTCCTGGAAAACGGCGATGTCAACCACGAACTCTTCGCCCGATTTGAGCTTGGCGACAGGAATGTTGATCAATCGTATGCCCTTGCCCCGGTTCAAACGGGCCACTTCACCCACGGTAAAAATCAATAACCTGCCAACGCTGGTAACCACGGCGATCCAGTCATCGTCAAAATCAGCGACCGGGCGGGGCGCCAGCACATTGACCCCGTCGGGCGCCCGCAGAATCGACTTGCCCGCCTTGATCCGGGTACCGAGATTCGAGAGCGCCGCGACAAACCCGTATCCGGCGTCGGTGGCGAGCAGGTACTCCGATTTGTCGTCACCCATCATCAAGCCCCGGAATGTCGCTCCGGGCCGCGGCGTGCAACTGCTGCTCAACGGTTCGCCGAAACTGCGGGCGGAAGGCAGGTCGTGAGCGGCTATCGAATAAGTCCTGCCGTCGGAATCAATCGCGACCAGATTATCGCTGGTTTTCCCCTCGACCGAGCACAGATGCTGATCTCCGGTCTTGAAGTTCAGTTTGTCGATTCCGACATCGTGTCCGGTCGCGGCCCGAATCCAGCCTTTGGCGGACAACATCACAGTCACGGCCTTGGCCGGCACCAGTTCGCTATGATCCAGGGCCCTGGCCGCGGCGCGCTGGACAATCGGGGACTTTCTGGAGTCGCCGTACTCCCCGGCATCGGCCAGCAATTCATCCCTGACAACGGCTTTCAGCCGGGTTCTGGATTCAAGCAGGGCACGCAGCTCGTTCGCTTCCTTTTCCAGTTCCTCCTGCTGTGACCGGATTTTCATTTCCTCGAGTTTCGCCAGATGGCGCAGACGGGTATCCAGAATCGCGTTCGCCTGCAGGTCGCTCAGATCAAACCGCGTGATCAACACGGCCCTGGGATCGTCTTCATATCGAATAATCCGGATGACCTCATCCAGATTCAGAAAGGCGACCAGCAATCCCTCCAGCACATGAAGCCGGGCCAACGCCGTATCATATCGAAACTGCAAGCGCCGCCTGACCGTGTCAATGCGAAATTCAAGCCACTCCGCAAGCAGAGTCTTCAGATCAAACACCTTCGGACGGCCATTCAGACCGATCATGTTGAGGTTGACGCGGTAACTTCTTTCCAGATCGGTAATGGCGAACAGGTGCTGCATCAAGGCCTTCCGGTCCACCCGGTTCGAGCGCAGCTCAATAACCAGCCGGGTCGGGAATTCATGATCGGATTCATCCCTCAGATCCATCACCATCGGCAGTTTTTTCGCCAGCATTTGCGCCGCGATCTGTTCCTGGATTTTCGCCCCGGAAACGTGATAGGGCAAAGCGGTAACCACGATGTTGCCGTCCTCAACCTGCCAGGCGGCCCGTTGCTTGATGCCGCCGTGGCCTGACTTGTAAATATCGAGTATTTCCTTGCGGCTGGAAATGATTTCAGCCTCGGTCGGAAAGTCGGGCCCTTTTATGTGCTGGCAGATCTGGCTCAGTGTGGTTGCCGGATCATCCAGCAGTTGTACACAGGCCGCCACCACCTCGCGTATATTGTGGGAGGGAATATCGGTCGCCATACCGACAGCGATGCCTGAACCGCCATTCAGCAACACATTCGGCAACCGCGCCGGAAGCTGCCGGGGTTCCTCCAGAGTGCCATCGAAATTAGGAGTCCAGTCGGTGGTGCCCTGGCCTACTTCCTCCAGCAGCAACTGGGCGTACCGGGTCAACCGGGATTCGGTGTAGCGCATCGCGGCAAACGATTTGGGGTCATCCTGACTGCCCCAGTTTCCCTGGCCGTCAATCAGCGGATAGCGATAACTGAATGGCTGCGCCATCAAAACCATGGCTTCGTAACAGGGAGTGTCGCCGTGAGGATGGAACTTACCCAATACATCACCCACGGTGCGGGCGGACTTCTTGAATTTGGCGGTCGCGTGTAGCCCGAGGTCGGACATGGCGTAGACAATGCGGCGCTGAACCGGTTTCAACCCATCCGTGATACTGGGCAGGGCCCGGTCGAGAATCACGTACATCGAGTAGTGCAAATACGCTTTCTCGGCAAAGTCGGCCATCGGCACGGTTCCGATTGTGGCCGGCAATTCGTTTTCCGGCAGGTCTGGCGGGGGTTTTCTCGCCATATTCAGCGACTCTTCGCTTCCAGAAGTCTCGGCATCATTTCGACCAGATTGCAGGGACGGGTACGGTAATCCAGTTGGTGACAGATCAGTTTGTCCCAGGCCAGCCGGACCGCTCCGGTTGAACCCGGCAGAACAAAAACATAGGTTCCGTTCGCGACTCCGGCCAAGGTACGCGATTGCAGGGTCGAGGTTCCGATGTCATCGTAGGACAGAACCCGGAACATTTCCCCGAATCCATCCAGCGTCTTGTCAAGCAGGGGCGCGACAGCTTCCGGGGAACCGTCCCGGCCGCTGACGCCGGTCCCTCCGGTCGTGATCACGACCTGTACTTCCGGGCGCGCGATCCATTTCGAAACCATCGCCCGGATCTGGTAGATATCATCCGCGACGATCCGCTTCTCATGCAATTGATGGCCGGCTCCGGTCAACCGGTTGACCAGCGCGTCCCCCGACTTGTCATTACTTTCGGTTCGGCTGTCGGATATCGTCAGTACCGAAATCGTGGTCGCAATAAACTCACGTTTTGCTGTATCTGGCATGGACTGTCCCTGCGGCGGGCCGGTTAAATGCTACGGTTAAGTGCTATAGTATGCGGTAACTTCGCGTTGGATAATTTTACCTGAATAATGATGGTTGTTACAGTAAGAACCTTCGCCAGCTTGCGTGAAAAGCTCGGCATCGACAGAAAATCAATCGACCTGCCGGAACCGGTCACGGTGGCAGGGGTATGGACCCTGATCAGCGACTCCGACGCCCCGGAAAACCTGCTGTGCGCGGTAAACCAGGAATACGCGATGCTCGACCGGATGGTCACTGACGGCGATGAAATCGCTTTTTTCCCGCCGGTCAACGGAGGCTGAAATGCGGATCGAGATTCGACAACAACGATTCGACCCCTGGCGGGAACTGGCCCATTACCAGAACGAAAGCAGCCTGACGCCGGGCAATTATGGCGCCTGCAGCGCCTTTGTCGGCACGATGCGGGACTTCAACCAGGGCGAAAATGTCAGCGAGATGGTTCTCGAGCACTATGCCGGCATGACGGAGAAACTGCTGGCCGACCATGCCGAAGCGCTGGTATCGCGCCATGATCTGCTGGAACTGCTGATTCTGCACCGCGTCGGCCGGATCCTGCCGAATGACTCCATCGTCCTGGTCGCCGCGTGGTCGGCGCGCCGCAAGGCCGCGCTCAACGCCTGCCACGAGATGATGGAATACCTGAAATCCCGGGCCACGTTCTGGAAAAAGGAAACCCTGGCGGATGCAACCGATACCACCAAACAACGCTGGGTGGATAATATTCCCGGTTAGCGCGGGATTCCCCGGATACCTGACGAGGGATACCCGGCAGGCATTACAGGAACGGCTCCACCATGCCGCTCAGTTCCGGGTAGTCGAGTTTACCGAGCCTGCTGCTCACGAGCTGGCCATTGCGGTCGAAAATCGCCGTAAACGGGAGCGCGCCGGCATTGTCGTTGCCGTGGGAAGCCAGTAATTCATTGCTGCCGACAATGGAAACCAGAGACGGGTAATTGATACCGACCTCATCCCCGAAGGCGCGCGCCGAATCGAGCAGATCATGGGCAATCCCGACCACCTGTACGCCCTGTGCGGACATTGCGGCATTGAACTCAATCAGCATCGGGATTTCCTCCAGACAGGGCGGACACCAGGTCGCCCAATGATTGACGACCACAACCTGCCCGAGCCATTCCTCGCCATTACGAAGTTTCTTGCGGACATCCGGTAATTCCAGTTGCTGTAATACAGCCGTCTGCGCGCTGTGGTCCGGGGAAAATTGTTGAACTCCGAACCAGCCGCCAGCCAGCATGAAAAGCAGGGCGGCAATCCCGACCAGCCAGTTTTTTCTCAAAGCGACACCCCCAACCAGTATTTCAATTACAGCTACAGTTCCGAAAGCAGGGCCAGGAATGCCTCACTGTCCATATATCCGTAAAATCCCTTGTCGTCCAACGCCTGCCCGTTCTCATCCAGGAATATGGTCGCGGGTGGCCCGAAAACCCCGAATTCCCGCTTCAACTGTTTCTTCGCTTCGTCCTTCGGGTCGGTCACGTCAATCTGCAGAGCGACAAACCCGGCCTTCAGTTTCTCCCGAACCCGCGGGTCGGAAAAAGTGGTTTCCTCCATCCGAACACAATCGACGCACCAATCCGCGTAATAATCAATCAGTACTTTCCGGTTTTCCGATTTCGCCACCGCCAGTTGCCGCTGCAATTCCACCGGGTCGGATACCCGGACAAACACAGGCTCATCAATCCGTTCCGCCCGCACAGCGTCGGCAGAGCCTCCGGTTGCCGGGACACTGTTGAACAGCGAGGGCGGCAAGGGCCGGAAAATATCCCGTTGACCGGTCAGGCCGCCGACAACCGCGACAATACCCCATACCAGCAGGATGATTCCCACTCCCTTTTCGAGTCGCTGCCAGTTTGAAACCGTGTCGTCACTGCGCCGGGCGGCGCCGGCAAAGACACTGAGTATGATGAAAAAGCCCCCCCACAGCAACAGAACAGGGATTTGCGGGAGTGTCCCCAGGAACCAGATCGCCAGCGCGATCAGCATGACCCCGAATCCCTGCCTGACTTTTTCCATCCATGGGCCGGCGCGCGGAATGAGATACCCCGCTCCCACGCCCAGCGCAATCAGTGGCAGCCCCATTCCGATTGCCATGGTAAACATCAACCCAGCCCCCAGCAGCGCGCTACCGCTGGTGATCGCGATGCCAAGCACAGAAATCAATACCGGAGACACACAGGCGCCGATAATCAGCGCCGAAGCCAGACCCAGCAAAAACACCAGCGGCACGGACCCGACCAGGCTTTGGGTATGGCGCTGGAGCCTTTCCTGAACGGCGCCCGGAACCTGTAAAGTAAAAACGCCAAACATCGCTAACGCCATGACGACGAGCAACGCGCTCAACAGGCCAATCGCCCAGACATTCTGGAAGTACGCCTGAAGCTGGTCTCCGGTGGCGCCCGCAAGCGCACCCATGGCGGCCCAGGTCACCGAGGTGCCGAGAACATAAGACAATGCGATCAACCCACCTTTGGTCCGGGTCAGGGATTGCCCCTGCCCCGCCAGAATGCTGGACAGAACCGGAATCATCGGCAGTACGCAGGGAGTAAAGGTGAGTAAAAGCCCCGCGGCAAAAGCCGCCAGCAAAAGAGCTGGCATGGAGCGGTTCCGGGTTTGGCCGTCATCGACCGCGGTATCGGACGGCAGGTTGACCGGAACAACCCCCTTCAAATTGGAAAGATCGAACGTCTTGTTGACAGGGGAATAGCAAATCCCGTCATTGGCGCATCCCTGATAACTGGCATGCAGTGTCAGCCCGGCAATATCCCGAGAAAATCCGACCGTAGCCGTGAAACCCGTCTCATAGATCTCCACTTCGCCAAAATACGGATCCTGCTTGGTCTTCCCTGAAGGCAGCGCAGCGGATTCAATCGAATCTTCGGGCTGCGTGGTGAATTGAATTTTGTCCCGGTAAAGATAGTAACCCTCGGCCACCTGGAAATCCGCGCTCACACTGGTTGGCGAGATGGCCTGTATGGTCAGCCTGAAGGCTTCATCGACCGGCAGGAATTCCTGTTGCACAAAGCTGGACCCCAGCGCTGAACGCAGCTCCTTCGCCAGGTCCGGCTCCGACAGATTCCCCCGCAGGGTTTGCGCGTAGGACGCGAAACCGACCCAGAACTGTAAAATCAGGACGAGCGGGATCACGAATCGTGAAATTGCGGGTAACCCGGTTCCTCCAATCAGCGGTTTTTTGGTCATGCCTGAAATGTGTATTCGATCTGCCCGATATCAAGCCGGGTCATGTAAAATATACCAGATGAAAGCGCTGTTTTTGATTTTTCTCATCATTCCGCTGGTGGAAATCTACCTGCTGATCGAGATTGGTACCGTGATTGGCGCCCCGACCACGATATTCCTGGTGGTGTTCACCGCGCTGCTCGGCGCGGTTCTGGTCAGGATACAGGGATTTTCGACTCTTGGCCGGGTGCAGATGCAGTTGCTGAAGGGGCAGATACCCGCCCTTGCGGTGATCGAAGGGCTGTTCCTGTTTGTTGCGGGCGCATTATTGCTGACCCCCGGATTTTTCACCGATACCCTCGGTTTTATCTTCCTCACCCCGCCCCTGCGCCGATGGATCATCCGGGCCATACTGAAAAAGGGGCTGCTGCGCGGCGCCAGTCCGGTAACCAGACCACCCCGGTCCGGGTCCACTGACGACTCGAAAGATACTCCGCGGTCGAACCGGGTAATAGAAGGCGAATACAAGGACCTGGACTGATCAGTTCCTGACCACTCAGGTTCAGAACATACAACGCGGTGTCGATAATTTGTCTGCATTTCAATCTCTCAGCTATCAGGAACTGCGGCAATGCGCCATTGAATCGCTTCGCTCGGCAGAAAGCACGCGCGCGGATGTGCTGCTGATCGAAACCCGCGGCGACCAAGCGATTCTCAAGGATTACTCCGGCTCGAACAAGGGTTTCAGGTGGTTTATCGCACCGTTGCTGGTCTACCGTGAAATCCGGTCCCTGCGCGCTCTGAATGGGGTACCGGGGGTGCCCGGATTCATCCGCAAACTGTCCGCCCGAACCTTCCTGATCGAGTTTATCCCGGCCCGGCAGATCGGTCTGGCCAGGGAAGGCATCGACTGGGTTCAGTTTATTCCACGGATTGAGGCGCTGATCAATGCGCTCCACGAGAAAGGGGTGGTGCATGGCGACCTGCGCAATACGACCAACATCCTGGCTACAGCGCAGCAACGTCCGGTATTCGTCGATTTCGTTTCGGCCGTCCATCGCGGTCATCGTTTCAATGTCTTCTCCCTGATTCTGTTCAAACTGTGCCAGCCGATCGACCATGGCGCGGTATTCAAACTGAAGGAGAAATACGCCCCGCAGCTGATCACGCCCGCCGAACATCTGTGGCACACCAATCCGGGTCGGATCGAGGCAGCCGCCCGCTGGCTTTCCGCGCGTATCCGCAATCTGGTGCAACTCATTTTTCCCTGAAACCGGCTCCTTTTGCCCCGAACAGATCAAAAAATATCGGTTTCGCCCTTGACTTTTTAATCTTCGCCACTATATTAGCACTCGCTCAAAGTGAGTGCTAACAAGTGCCGGTTTCACCGGTTGCCGCTCACTTGATTCAACATTGATTTTTTAACCAAACAACAGGAGATTGAACGTATGAAAATCCGTCCGCTTCATGATCGTGTCGTTATTCGACGAGTCGAAGACGAACGAACCAGCCCAGGTGGAATTGTCATTCCTGATTCTGCTACCGAAAAACCGATGCAAGGCGAAGTGCTGGCAACAGGAAATGGCAAGGTGCTCGATAATGGTGACCAACGGGGTCTTGACGTCAAGGTTGGCGACAAAGTGCTGTTCGGGAAGTATTCAGGCACCGAAGTCAAGATTGATGGCGAAGACCTGCTCGTGATGCGTGAAGACGACATCATGGGGATTATTGAAGGTTAATTCATTATCTTAACGAAAGAACAAATTTTTGAGGAATTGTAGAAATGGCCACTAAAGAAGTCGTATTTGGCGAAAACGCACGCGCCCGCATGCTCAAGGGGGTGAATACCCTGTCGGACGCTGTAAAGGTTACCCTTGGGCCCAAAGGCAGAAATGTCGTGCTGGATAAATCATTCGGGGCGCCCACCGTAACGAAAGACGGTGTTTCGGTCGCCAAGGAAATCGAGTTGAAAGACAAGCTCGAAAACATGGGAGCGCAAATGGTCAAGGAAGTCGCATCCAAAACTTCCGATGTCGCGGGGGATGGTACAACCACCGCAACCGTACTGGCCCAGTGTATCGTGCGTGAAGGCATGAAAGCCGTTGCCGCTGGTATGAACCCGATGGACATCAAGCGCGGCATCGACAAAGCGGTGATCGCAGGCGTCGCAGATCTGCAGAAACTTTCCCGACCCTGCGCCGATCACAAGGAAATTGCCCAGGTCGGAACCGTATCCGCTAACGCCGACAAGAATGTAGGCGACATCATCGCCGAAGCCATGGCGAAAGTGGGTAAGGAAGGCGTGATAACCGTAGAAGAAGGAAATGCGCTGGAAAACGATCTGGAAGTGGTCGAAGGCATGCAATTTGACCGGGGTTACCTGTCTCCCTACTTCATCAACAATCAGGACAACATGTCGGTTGATCTCGAAAACCCTTTCATCCTGATTCACGACAAGAAAATCTCCAACATCCGTGACTTGCTACCCACCCTCGAAGGCGTTGCCAAATCCAGCCGCCCGCTGCTGGTGATTGCGGAAGACGTGGATGGAGAGGCTCTGGCCACGCTGGTTGTCAACAACATCCGCGGTATTGTCAAGGTCTGCGCGGTCAAGGCTCCGGGCTTTGGCGACCGTCGTAAAGCGATGCTGCAGGATATCGCGGTCCTGACCGGTGGTCAGGTGATCAGTGAAGAAGTCGGCATGAACCTCGACGCCGTTTCTCTGGAAGATCTCGGACAGGCCAAGCGTATCCAGGTTACCAAGGAAAATACCACGGTAATTGATGGCGCCGGCAGTTCCGATGAGATCGAAGGCCGTGTCAATCAGATCCGGGCTCAAATTGAAGAGGCAACCTCCGACTATGATCGCGAGAAAATGCAGGAGCGGGTGGCCAAACTGGCCGGCGGTGTTGCCGTGATCAAAGTGGGCGCCGCCACCGAAATTGAAATGAAGGAAAAGAAAGCCAGAGTCGAAGACGCGCTGCACGCAACCCGCGCCGCCGTCGAAGAGGGCGTGGTTCCCGGCGGCGGCACCGCGCTGGTTCGCTGTGTTGACGCTGTCTCCACGGTCGAAGGCGAGAATCAGGATCAGGACCTGGGTATCCGGATTGTACTGCGTTCGCTGGAAGAACCGCTTCGCCAAATCGTCAGCAACTCCGGTGGCGATGCTTCTGTCGTACTCAACGAAGTAGCCAAAAACGAAGGCAATCATGGTTACAACGCCAGTACCGGTGAGTATGGCGACATGATCGAGATGGGTATCCTGGACCCAACCAAGGTGGCTCGCACCGCGCTGCAAAATGCGGCCTCCATTGCCGGGTTGTTGATCACAACCGAAGCGATGATCGCGGAAGTGCCTGAAGACAAGCCTGCTCCTCCGATGCCCGACATGGGTGGAATGGGCGGAATGGGCGGAATGATGTAATCATTCCCCCGTTAGTCACAGGACTGAAAAAGGCGCCGTCAAGGCGCCTTTTTTATGGTGGCTTCTGATAGTCTCACAGACTTGTCAGACAAATTTCAACCCCGATTTACAGATAGCGCGGATGAACGATTATTTTGATTTGGGCGCTCACAGCCGTCCGATCTCGACCTCCTCCCCTGAGGCGCAAATGTGGTTTGACCGGGGCCTCAACTGGTGCTACGGATTTAACCAGGAAGAAGGGGTCAAGTGTTTCTACAAGGCGCTGGAGCATGACGACTGCTGTGCGATGGCCTACTGGGGAATCGCCTATGGGTCGGCGCCGTTCTACAACCTGTCGTGGCGGGAGCTGAGCCAGCAAGAAAAAGACCGCTGCATTTCGCTTTGTTACGACAGCATCCAGACCGCACGCACGCTATGCACGGGTATATCCGATGTGGAAACGGCTCTGATCCACGCACTGTCCACAAGATTTCCGTCAAACCGTAGCGATTCGCTGGAGCAGCTGGAAGCCCGCGATGACGCCTGGGCCAATGCCATGCGGGCCGTCCACCATAAATACCCCGACGATCTGGATGTCGCGGCGCTGTTCATTGAGGCCATGATGATACGGACCCCGTGGAAACTATGGGATGTAAGCGCTGGCCAACCGGCCGATGGCGCGGACACGGCGGAGTGTCTGTCCGTACTCGATCGCGTGCTCTCCCGGATGCGCGAATCCGGTAGTACCCCGCACCCGGCAATTCTGCATCTGCATATTCATTGCCTGGAAATGTCTCCTGCACCGGAAAAAGCGCTGGCCTCGGCAGATGCTTTGGAGAACCTGTGCCCGGATATCGGTCATCTGGTGCACATGCCCAGCCATATCTACATCCTGTGCGGACTTTATGACCGCGCCAGAATCGCCAACGAAAAGGCAATCCGGGCAGACCGTAAATATCTGGATTATGCCGGGCCGTACAACTTTTACACCGCATCACGTTGTCATGACCTGCACATGATGATGCTGGCCTGCATGATGATGGGGCAGTTTCAGTCTGCCTTCCAGGCAGCCCGTGAATTATCCGAAAACCTGCCGCAAGAGCTGTTGGAAATCCCCGACCGACCGTTTCTCACCATACTTCTGGAAGGCTATTATTCGGCGCAAACGCATATCCTGGTGCGGTTCGGCAAGTGGCGGGAAATCGTGGAACTGCCGATGCCGGAAAATCCGGCGCTTTATTGTGTATCCACCGCCATGCAGCATTACGCCAGAGGGATCAGTCTGGCCGCGCTCGGACAAATCGAACAGGCCCGGGCAGAGCGGAGCCGATTCTACCAATCGCTGGAGAGGATTCCCGAAGACCGCAAAGTATTCAACAACCCGGCGCTCGATATCCTGGCGGTCGCCGAAAACATGTTGAACGGGGAACTCGAGTATTACAGTGGAAACTACCATCCGGCGTTCGAATATCTACGGAAAAGCGTGCGTTTGTGCGACAACCTCGCCTACTCGGAACCCTGGCCCTGGATGCACCCACCCCGGCACGCGCTGGGCGCCTTGCTGATTGAGCAGGGACACTATGCAGAGGCCGAAGAAGTATACAGAACCGATCTCGGACTGAACAACAAACTGAATCGCTGCAATCATCACCCGAACAATGTGTGGGCATTGCACGGATTGGCGGAATGTCTGCGCCACAGAAACGAAGACAACGAATTACCCGGAATTACAGCCAGACTCAGCGCGGCCATGGCGAATTCCGATTTCGAGATCACCTCGTCGTGCTGCTGCCGGATTCCCTCATAGCCGGGGCGTGGCAATCCGCCGGACTGTTGTTATAATCGGGTTCCGCATAGACCACTCCCGCAAATTGCCCCGTATGATGGAACTGGACCGTACTTCCGGAAAGACCATTGCCCGGTAGAATCCTGGTCACCGGGGGCGCCGGTTACATTGGTTCCCACACGGTCCTGCAGTTGCTGGCGGCGGGGAATTCGGTTGTAGTTGTGGATAACCTCTACTCCGGCCATCAGTGGGCCGTGCCCCGGCAAGCCACCTTTTATCCAGGAGACATCCATGATCGGGCACTGATCAGCCGGGTTCTGAAACAGCACAAGATCGAAGCAGTCATGCACTTCGCCGCCCACACAGTGGTCAGTGAGTCGGTCGAAAACCCGGCGAAGTACTACCACAACAACGTGCTCGGGTCGCTGGCCCTGATCGAAACCTGCATTGAGCAGGGAGTCACCCAATTCATATTCTCCTCCAGCGCCGCGGTTTATGGCGCCACCGGAAAAGGAACCGTCAACGAAAACGACACAACCAGCCCGATCAATCCCTATGGAACCTCCAAACTGATCACCGAATGGATGCTGCACGACTTCGCGCAGGCGGCAGGGGGGAATTTCAACTACATCGCGTTGAGATATTTCAATGTCGCGGGAGCGGATATGGGCGGCAAACTGGGGCAGGCGACGCCCGAAGCGACCCATCTGATCAAGGTGGCCTGCCAGACCGCCTGCGGCATTCGTTCCGGGATGTCCATATTCGGGGATGACTACGACACTCCCGACGGCACCTGCATCCGGGATTATATCCATGTCGATGACCTCGCCGCCGCTCATCTCGATGCCTGGAGTTACCTGAAGGACGGCGGCACGACCCGGATACTGAATTGTGGATACGGCCGTGGATTCAGCGTCCGGGAGGTCATCGAATGCGTCAAATCGGTCAGCAATACGGACTTTGCAGTAGATATCCAGCAGCGACGACCCGGCGACCCGCCGCAACTGGTCGCAGACAGCGACAAAATCAGACGGCTGCTCAACTGGCAGCCGCAATACCACGACCTCGAAACGATCTGCCGCTCGGCCTGGGAATGGGAAAAACGGCTGGACTCCATGTCGGCGGTGGACAGCGTTCCGATTACACCACATGACTGACCGGGATATTCCAACCGCATGAAACTGGCATTCTGTCTGTTCCGGTATTTCCCCTGGTCCGGACTGGCCCGGGATTTCCTGCGAGTCGTACAGGAATGTCACCGGCGGGGTCATGAGACACATATTTATGCCCGCGAATGGCAGGGAGAACAACCCCCCGCAATCCCGATCAATCGGTTGCAGAGCCGAGCCCTCTCCAACCATGCCAGCAACCGGGCGTTTTACCAACAGTTCCAGGAGATAGCCAACCGCCAGCATTTTGACAGGGTTGTCGGCTTCAACAAGATGCCCGGACTGGATGTGTATTATTGTGCTGATGCCTGCTATGCCAATAGGAATAACCGCCATAGCAAGCTGTATCAACAGCTCAGCCCCCGCTTCCGTCAGTTCCAGGCTTATGAACAGGCCGTCTTCGACATCCAGGCCCCCACTACCATCCTGTCGCTATCAGAGCGTGTCAAGAGCGTATACCAAGAGTACTACGGTACACCGGAAAGCCGCTTCCGATCGATTCCCCCGATTCTCGATATCAGGCAAAAACCCTGGCATCGACCGGACGCTGTGCGCCGAAAAAAACGCCAACAGCTGGGCCTTGAAAGCCATCAGCCCCTGCTCCTGTTTATCGGCTCCGGCTTCAGGAGAAAAGGGCTTGACCGCGCCATTCGCGCCATGGCCGCGTTGCCCGAGTCGCTTCGTCGAGACAGCCTCATGCTGGTACTCGGCCAGGACAAGGCAACCCGCTATCAGCGACTCGCGAGCAGCGTAGGCCTGACCGGTAAAGTCCGCTTCCTCGGCGGACGTGATGACGTTGTCGAGTGGATGGCTGCCGGTGACCTGTTGATCCACCCGGCGCGGGAAGAAACCGCAGGCGCAGTACTGATCGAATCCGTAGCCGCCGGGCTGCCGGTACTGGTTACCGATGTATGTGGCTATGCACACCACATTACAGACGCACAAGCGGGTATCGTTTCCGCATCACCATTTGTACAGCAGCAATTCAATCAGCAACTGCACGATGCCCTGACCTCCGACCACCGCGCCAACTGGCGCCAAAACGGCATCGAATACGGCAAAAACCCCGACCTCTACAGAATGCCGGAAACAGTCACCGATTTTATTGAGGAAAAGGCATCTGGTCGGTGACCAGTACATAGAACTCCTCTTCCACTCTCGTCATTCCCGCAGGCTTGCCCCCCGTTCGGAGCCGGAGACCGGCCCGCCAACCGTAATCCCCGCTCCGGGCCTCTGGTATAATCGCCGGAACCACTGTTGAAAGCAGTGCTGGGTGCGTGGCGTGGAAATCGTCCTTGCCACTTGTTTTATTATGGATTATTCGGGCTGGATCCAAGAACCCATGACGACACATAGAGGTGCGTTCTTTTCTCTATCCGCAATGCCAGACACGCGCCGAACATATCGGCCTATGCTGGAACGCCCCCGGTAGAACTGTTAAAATGCGGGGAACCGGACGAATCTGAGCCGGACGAAACCACCAACCACCACCGTATTACCGAATCGCGCATTCGATATGAAATACCTGCATACCATGATCCGGGTCAGTGACCTGGACAAGTCCCTCGCCTTCTTCAAGGACGGTCTCGGCATGGTGGAAACCCGCCGTTATGAGAACGAGGCTGGCCGGTTTACTCTGGTGTTCCTTGCCGCCCGTGACGATGTCGAACAGGCGTACGCGGAACAGGCGCCAGTGGTGGAACTGACTTACAACTGGGACCCTGAAGACTATGGCGGCGGCCGGAACTTCGGTCACCTGGCCTACGAGGTGGACGATATCTATGCCACCTGCCAACGGCTCATGGATCGAGGCGTCACCATCAACCGGCCTCCGCGGGATGGTCACATGGCATTCATCCGCACCCCGGACAACATTTCCATCGAACTGTTGCAAAAGGGCGCGGCTCTGGCTGTTGCCGAGCCCTGGGCTTCCATGGGAAGCGCCGGCGAATGGTAACCACTCTGGATCACACGGACATTTTCAGGTCATCGGAGAACCATTCAATATGACAGACGAATCCCCCTGGAAGCCGCCCAAAGTCTGGTGTCCGGACCAGGGAAACGGGGGCAAGTGGGCCGGGATCAATCGCCCCGTTGCCGGTCCCACCCATGAACGGGAACTGCCTCGCGGCCGCCACCCGATGCAACTGTATTCTCTGGGCACGCCCAACGGCATCAAGGTCACGGTAATGCTGGAGGAGTTGCTGGAAGCGGGCCATCAGGGCGCGGAATACGACGCTTGGTACATTGATATCGGTAAGGGTGATCAATTCGGCAGCGGTTTCGTCGCGATCAATCCCAACTCGAAAATCCCCGCCCTGCTGGACTGCAGCGAAGAAGAACCCGTTCGGGTCTTCGAATCCGGCGCGATTCTCCTGTATCTCGCGGACAAGTTTCAGACGCTGGCGCCAACCGACGCTTCGGAGAGGGCCGAGTGCCTGTCGTGGCTTTTCTGGCAGATGGGCAGCGCGCCGTATCTCGGCGGCGGCTTTGGCCATTTCTACAAGTACGCCCCCCATTTCATGGAATATCCTATCCACCGCTTTACCATGGAGGTCAAGCGGCAATTGGATGTGCTGGACCGCAACCTGGCAGACCGCCGCTATATCTGCGGGGACGAGTATACCGTGGCGGACATCGCCATCTGGCCCTGGTACGGCCGGCTTATGTTCAATTCTATCTACGAGGCGGCGGAGTTCCTGGAAGCGGACTCCTACCGGCATCTTGACCGTTGGGCCAGGGAGATCGGGGCGCGGCCCGCGGTAGCGCGGGGGAAACGCGTCAATCGTTCTTCGGACAACCCGGGGCTGTTGCGCGAACGCCACGATGCCCGGGATTTCGAAGTTTCCGGAGAATCGCCCGCGGCCTCCTGACACCCGCCGGGGCGCTGGTCAGACAGGACGCTTCGATCCAGTCGGTCAGAGCCATGGTCCCCACATCCGTGGGAAAATCATGTCCCGTCTGCTGCTGCGGCTTCCCGGATGAGGTTCCAGAGCGTCTCCACATGGCGGCGTTCGGTGGCCTCAGCGCCGATGGACACCCGCGCGATCCAGCGATCATCAATCTTCACCGGGGACATGAACGCGGCCCCGGAACGGTTGATGGCATCCACCCAACCCAGTGTATGCTCATTCAGCGCCTCCCCGGTGAGACCGGGCGGCCGGTGCAGAACACACACGGTCTGCAGGGTGACCGGCGACGCCACTTCCCAATAGGGTTCAGCCTTCACCCGCCCCGCCAGCCAGCGGGCATTGTCGAGGTCCACGCGCAGTCGCTGGCGGATTGCCTCGGCGCCGTCGAGGCGCAGGTGAAACCAGAGTTTCAGCGCGCGAAAACGCCGTCCCAGGGGGATGCCCCAGTCCCGGTACTGCTTCACTTCCCCATCCACGCCGGAGCGAAGATAGCTCGGATTGGTGGACATCACCCGGACCAGATGTTCGGGGTCCCGCACATAGAACAGGGCAAAATCAAGGATGGTGCCGAACCATTTGTGCGGATTCCATGAGATCGAGTCGGCGTCTTCGACACCCTGCCAAAGGTAACGGCGCTCGGGCAGCAGCATGGCAGAGCCGGCCATGGCGGCATCGACATGGAGCCAGATGCCGTTGCGGCTGGCGCATTCCGCCATCGCCGCCACCGGATCCATCGCGGTAACACCGGTGGAGCCCACCGAAGCCACGATCATGGCCGGGATGACGCCATCAGCCAGATCCCGGTCAATCATGGCCTCCAGCGCTGCCGGCTGCATGGTGCGGCTGCGGGCATCCATCGGCACCCGGCGAATGTTGTCCGCGCCGAACCCGGCAAGCAGCGCCCCCTTGCGGACCGAGGAATGAGCTTCGTCCGTGGTATAGACCGTAAGGGGGCTATCCGCCTGCTGCAGCCCGCCCCGAACCTCGCTGTAGCTGGTCGCCTTCTCCCGGGCCAGGATCATGGCGCAGAGGCAGACAGTGGACGCGGTATCATGAATCGTACCTTCCCACTGTTCCGACAGTCCTGTCAGTTGCCGCATCCAGTCACACACCACCTCTTCCACTTCAGTGAGGGCGGGGCAGCTTTCCCAGGAGATGCCCAAAGTACCGAGACCGGAACTGGCGAAATCACCCAGCACCGAAGCCAGCGAGGCATTGGAGGGAAACCAGCCGAACTGCATGGGATGCTGTACCTGGGTGATGCCCGGCGCCACCAGGGTCTCAAGATCCCGCAACACATCGGCGAAGGGTTCCGGCTGCTCCGGCGGAATCTCCGGCAACGCCCCGCGGATATCTCCCGGAGCGACCTGCGCCCGCACCGGCCGCGTTTCGATCTTTTGGCGGTAGTCATAGATCCAGTCAATCAGTTCATGCGCTTCCCGGCGAAATGCTTCAGGTTTCATGTGTCTTCCCGGTTTTTCCCAAGTATTTCCAATCTTCACCCAATGGCGGCAGTAGACAACAGCCACAATCCAAACACAGTATAACCCACCATCAGGATGGCCGGGAATATCTGGCTCCTGACTGCAGTCCGGGGGGCCTGATAAATGTCCAGCGCGATGACATGGGCGATGAAAATACCAATTACATGTCCGAGGACGATGACCGCCGTCTGGAAACCCCATATCAGGGACACCGCGTCGAGATGATTGAAAAATGAAGTGGTCACATGAAAGTGGCTGGCGCCGAGCAGGTTCCAGTCCCGGGATAACGGATCATTCCAGGCAAGAAAGGCATACTGGACATTGACCAGGATCCGGGTCAGGTAGTGAGCGCAATGAAAAACCAGGGATATGGGAATAATGGAGTACACCAGTCTCCCGGCGACCTCTACAAAGCCGACTTTCACCCCCGCCATTTTCCAGCCCGCGTACACGCACGCCAGATACAGCAAAACCAGTAACCCGAATCCACCCGCCAGCCCCAGGGAATTGTCGGGCATCACTGCGCTTCTGCCGGGAAATTCCAGTGGATTGGCTCCAATCAGGCTCAACCAGAAAAAGGTGCCCGAAAGACCGTCAAAGGAAACCGTGCTCAGGGTCAACAGTACGAAAAGGGCGCCGGAAAGAGGCAGGGCGGGCAACGCGCCCATGCCCGCTCCGGGAACAATCAACCTGATTTTGCCGCTGCCATCGCCATCGGGGTGAAAAAGCGAAAGTTTCCCGATCAGGCGAAAGAAAATGGAAAAAGGCTCGCCGCGTTCAAACCATTTTTCTTCGCCGTATATCAATACCGCAATCAGGTTTATCAACCAATAGACCAGAACCATCCAGGCCAACCGGTGGGGGTCTTCAGGAGCCGGGTCAACCAGTTCGAACCAGGCAAATCCCGCGAACAGGGTAATCGCCGGAAAATATCCAAAGCCTTCCGGCAACGCCGCATATCGGGACTTGAGACAAAAAATTCGCCGAACCCCCCAGGCCACGCCACTCCAGGGGTTGACATGTGTCCAGAGATTGCCGGTAATACATTGAAGGAGGGTGAACAGGATCCAGAACAGGGTCCAGACCGTGATGGGCAGTGGATTCAGCAACGGGTCTTGGGAGCCGAAGAACCCGGTAACGATCAAAAAGGTGAGCGCGAAAAAAGACCCCAAGCTGAAAGGAACAACAGGAAGTCCTGGAATCCCCTTTATCGGCTGGCTGTACCCGGACAGGCGCTTGAAAAGGGCGGGAGGGATGACGGCCAACACGATAAAAGACAGCAAAACGGCCAGCGCTCCGCCGATCATATAAAGTTCGGTCGGAAGCAGCAGGATCAGCCCGCGTTCGGCGCTGTGGGCCAGAACCTCAGCCGGGCAAAGGCTCCAACCAGCCAGTAACAACCATTTTGGCAGTCCGAATTTCAATCAGCCCGCCCGATACCGATGTAACGCCTGACCAGCTTTTCATCATGTTCCACTGCCGCCACATCCAGGGATTTATGCAGGACTCCATTCTCCATGAATGCGACGCGGTCAGCGACTCCCAGCACAGCGTCGATTCGTTGTTCCACGAGAAGTATGCCAACTCCCTCCGCGGCGAGTCGGCTGATGACGGTCCGGATGGTTGAAATCATTGAAGGCATCAACCCCTCGGTGGGTTCATCCAGCAAAAGCAGGGAAGGATGCAGACACAATGCCCTTGCCATAGCCAGCATCTGTTGTTCCCCTCCACTCAACGTACCGGAAATCTGATCAAGCCGCGTCCGAAGAACCGGGAACAGGTCCAGCGCCTGATCGAGAAGACGCTTTTCCTGATTTTTCAGCAACAGGCCGATCTCAAGATTCTCCGCCACGGTCAGTTCAGCGAACAGCCGTCTTCCCTGCGGCACATAGCCCACCCCGTGAGCGGGAATTTCGTGAGCCTTCAGGGTCGTCAACCCAATCCCGTTCAACCGGATTTCCCCTGAGCGGAATGGCATCAGGCCCATGATCGTTTTTAACAGGGATGTTTTTCCGGCGCCGTTTCGGCCCAGCAGGCAAAGTACTTCCCCCCGTTCCAGTTCAAGTGAAACATCCCGGATCACGTTACTGCCAGAGGTATAACCGGCGTTGACATGGCTGGCTGAAAACATGCGTTCACACACGTCCCAGATAGGCGGTCTGGACCGCCTCGTTGCGCTGGATTTCATCGGCAGCGCCCTCGGCCAGGATAGCGCCCTGATTCATGACCGTAATCCGGTCCGACAGGGAAGTGACCACCGGAACATTATGTTCAATCAGCAGGATTGTAGTGGATTGCCTGATTTCCCGGATCAGGGATTTAAACACTTCCGTCTCTCCATCAGATAATCCCTGGGTGGGTTCATCCAGTATCAGAAGCAACGGGCGCAGCGCCAGTCCCATGGCTATTTCCAGCAATCGCTGATGACCGTAGGCGGTTTCTCCCGCTTTTTGCCGCGGGTCGATGCTAAGCCCCGCCCGATCCAGACACTCGACCACGATCTCATCCACAGACCGGGCCGGGTTAGCGGCACCCGGGGGTTGCCGGACTTGCGTGCGAAGCTGCGCGGCGATGGCGACATTCTCAAAAACCGACAGGGCCGGGTAGATGCTGGTGATTTGAAAGGTATAGGCAATGCCGAGCCGTACTCTGCGCCAGGTCGGCAAGGATGTGATTTCTTTGCCACAGAGCCGGATGGATCCGTTGTCCGGAGACAATCGCCCGGACAGGAGGCTGGCCAGAGTGGTTTTTCCGGCGCCATTGGGGCCGATAATTGATCGTACCTCGCCAGTATTCACCGAGAAGTCCACACTGCGAACCGCCTGTAATCCACCAAACGACCGCGACAAATTGCGAGTCTCGATCAGCATTACGGCAACCAGGCTATCCATCGCTCCCGCACGGCGCCGAGAATGCCTTTAGGGAAATACAGGATCAGGAATATCAGTACGACTCCGGCAACCAGCAGCCAGGCGGCGGTATAGTTGCTGGCAATATCAATCAGGTAAAACATCAGGAAGCTGCCCACCAATGGACCCAGCACTGTGCCAGCGCCTCCCACCAGAGTAAACAGCAGGGCATCAATGGAATACTGGATACTGGCGAAAGAAGAGCCGATATAAGCGAACAACAAGGCGTAAGCACCACCGGCAGCAGCGGACAGGGTTCCCGATATGACCACCGCCTTGAGCTTGATGGCAAAGGTATTGTAACCCAGCATACGAGTCCTCTCCTCATTTTCACGGATGGCGATCAATATCCTGCCGGTCGGGCCATTGACCAGGCGATAAATAGTGGTCAGACAGACGGCTAGCAGAGTCAACGCGATAAAATACCGGGTAGCGGGGTCTGTCAGGTTTAATTGCCAGCCCATCCATTGCAGGCTTCGCGCCGACTCAGGCAGAACCAGCCCCTCATCGCCTCGGGTATAGGTGGTGAAATGCAGGGTGGCCAGGTAAGCCACCTGGGCAAACATCAGGGTAACAATCATGAATGCCACGCCGCGAGTACGCAATGCGATAGCGCCGACTACCACCGAGACCAGGGCACCTGACAACACGGCAAAAACGAACGCGGCAACGATACCCCACTCCAGATGATAAGCAGTCAGGCCCGCACCATACAGCCCGGTAGCGAAAAACATGGCATGCCCCAGACTCAGCAATCCGGTATAGCCGAACAGAACATTGAAGCCCATGGCAAAAACCGCCAGCACCATGATCCGGGTCGCGGTCAGATGATGATATTCCGGGAGCACGAACTGTAGAACGAAAAGGATCACGATAACCGCACTATGCAGCAGCAGAGACTTGTTTTTAACCAGCCCCCTCATCGCTGCTTGACTCCGAACAGCCCTTCGGGCTTGAACACCAGCACCATGGCAACCAGAAATGTAGCCGTCATCTTGGCCAGCGTAGGCGAGAAGAACATGGAAATGATGCCATCGCTCATGCCAATCACAATCGCCGCAACCAGGGTGCCACGGATACTGCCGAGCCCGCCGGTTATAACCACGATAAATGACATCAGCAACGGATCAAGACCCATCAGGTAGTGCGCCTGTCGAATAGGAACAATCAGCACCGCCGCCAGCGCCGCGAACAGAGCGCCGACAGCGAAAACCCAGCCGTAAACACGAGTTACCGGGATACCGAAGGCTTGTGCCATCTCACCATCGACCTGTGTGGCTCGCATGATCAGGCCAGCGCGGGTACGGCTGAGCACATACCAGCTGCCGAGCAGAATAATAGCAGCCATCACAACCACCAGCAGCTTGTAGCCGGAATAACCGAACCAGGGGAAATCAACCCGGAAATACAGCGGCGGCTGCACCGGCCTGGCATCGGGACCGAACAGCAACAAGGCAGACTGCTGCAGAATATACAAAACCCCGATGGTAGCGACGATGGTAGCCTCTGGATTGTAGTCGAGCTTCTCAAGAACCAGTCGTTCACTGCAAAAGGCAATGGCTCCAACCAGAGCCGGGCCAATCACCAGCGCCGCCAGAAATCCGGCGGCGGGATGAAGCGGGAACAAACTGGTAATCCACCAGGCCAGAACGGCGCCCAGCATATAGAACTCGCCATGCGCGACATTGACGATACGCATGACCCCGAACACCAGACACAACCCCAGCGCCGTCAGACTCAGCACCGCCGATTGCACCAGCCCTTCCAGAGAAGCGAGCAGCAGGAATGGCCCGAAATCCATGAACGAATCCGTTTTTCAGTTGATTCGAGTACGCTTATCAACCAAAGACGGCCCATCCCGTTGCCGGGGCGAACCGTCTACGGCATGCCAATGCTTACAGAGCCATCAACGTATAATCGGCCGCAGGTTCGTACAGGCCATCCTCGATAGAGGTCCGGTGCACCACATTGAGACGACCACCTTCAACCCGTGAGATATTCTGATGCCCGAAGCTCTGGTGAATCCTGCTATTGAAAACCTTGTCCCCCTGGGGATGGTTCCTGCCTTCGGGGAATTCCTGTAGTGACTCGGTCGCCTCGATCAACGCTTTTTTATCCGCCGGGGTGGGCGCCGAATAGCCACTCAACTCCATCGCCTGCTTGATAATGAACAGGGTTTCCCAACAACCGAACATGTGAGAATAAGTCGATACATCGCGGGCATCATTCACGCTGGCGCCATTCTGATCCACTCCCACGGCCTGACGATAAAAAGCGTCATGCTCGTTCTGCCCGCTCTGGGCATAACGGGGATAAGCCTCCCAGAAGTGCGTCCCCTCCAGAAATTCAAGCTGGGGAGTAGACAGATCAACCGCTTCCAGAGAATCTATAAAACCAAAGATTTGCGGACGGTTACTGCCGAAATGCTGCCCCATCTCCTTGACGAAAGTGAGCACGCCCGGGCCAACCATGACATGGTACAGCACCTCGGTAGCGGAGGGTATTCTGGGCAGATAACGGGTAAACGAAGACTCGGTCGGGGGCACCGCAATCAACTCAAGCACCTCACCACCCTGCGCCTCAATAGCGGCAGAAAAATAGTCTCGATGATCATGGCCGAAAGCAAAATCCGGAAAGATCATGGTGACCTTCTTGCCCAGATTCTCCGCCACCCAGGGCGCCATGGAAATAACCTGGGATCGGACATCGGTTATTCCGGGCTGGAATACATAACGATTCAGGCTGCCCGAGGCAACGTGATGGCCTTCAGATACCACATAATAGGGCAGCTTCAGTTCCCCGGCCCGGGGTGAGGAACCAATAACGACATGGGAAAACAGGGTGCCGTAAGCGACATCCACTTTATGCAGAGTGGCGAATTTCTCGATCACTTCGGCGCCGCGCTTCGGGTCCGTACCATCGTCCTCGATCACCAGCTCAAGCGGACGGCCGTTAATCCCGCCCTCGTCATTAATGATCCGGGCCGCCGCCGATGCAGTGCGCTCATACCACCTGCCATAGGAGGCGCCAATTCCGGTTCTGTGTAATTGCATGCCAACCTTGATCGGCAAGTCAGAGCCTGATACCCAGGCTGTCATTGCGGGATTGAATTGGGCCGCCGCAGTGAGCGCCGCGATGGTTCCCGCTTTCTTCAGAGTCGCTCTTTTCGCGGGGTTGATATAACTGTCTTTTGTTTTCATCTTTTCTCCTCCTGTCATACAGGACTGTTGATTGGAATATTTCAGCCCGGTTTCCAGGCTGTAAAGCAGATTCCGCCGAGATTGCCTGCCGTAAACAGGCTGACAATGGCCCCGTAAAACTCGGACAGGCCATTCACGACTTGCTGCCCGTGCAGCTTTTCGTTGCGTTTCCTGGCGTTTTCGAAAGCGGCTTGCCGCTCAACCACAAACCGAGTCCATTCGACGGATTTGTCCACCAGTTTGATGCGGGTGAATCCCGCTTCGGAAAGCTCATCGAAATACTCGTCCAGAGTCGGCACACGGTCACAGCGCACTTCCCGGCTCAACAACCGCTTATCCTGGTCGCTCAGCGGATTACGTTCAAAATAATCTTCAACATAGAGGCCTGCTCCGGGCCTCAGGGCAGCGAAGCAGTTACGGTAGAGAGCGGGGCGGTCGGGAATATGCAGAAATGTAAGCCAACTGACCAGCGCGTCATATTGTCTGTTCTCCGGAAGGCCATCCAGTATATCGCCGCACAGATGGGTCACCTTGTCCTGAAGACGACAGCGGGCGGTCAGTTCCATCGCCGTGGAATTCAATTCCGGTTGCAGTTCCAGAGCCGTTATCCTGCATCCCGAAGTGTGCGCCAGATGGCGCGCGGGACCGCCGATTCCAGCGCCGATTTCCAGAACTTCCATGCCTGAGTCTATATCCAGCTTTTTGATCGCCTCATCCACGGCCTCGGTGCCCAGATAATGGTATTGATCGAATTCGCTCAACACAGACACATCAATCGCGTCCCGCTCCCTGATCCCCAGGGATTCCAGCTCGTTGAATACCCGACCCACCTGATGGTAGAGTTTCATGGCCGCTATGTCTTCAGTCATGTCTGTTGTTGGAAGATTATTACTGGTAGTTTATTATGGCATAGTTCCAGATACCAGAAATTAAATGAATCAAAATGATACAAGACAACACGGATTGCCTGCTGATTATTGATGTGCAAAACGATTTTTGCACTGGGGGGCGCTGGAAGTCCCGGACGGGGACGCGGTGGTTCCGGTCATCAATGCGGTTTCACAGAAATTTCAGCACCGCATACTGACTCAGGACTGGCACCCTGCAAAGCATAGCTCGTTTGCGTCCAGCCATACCGGACATGCCCCGTTTGATCAGGTCAGTATGCCTTACGGAAACCAGGTTTTATGGCCGGATCATTGTATTCAGGGTTCTCATGGAGCCGCCTTCCATCCCCGGCTTGATATTACCAACGCACAATTGATTCTCCGCAAGGGCTTTCGGGCGGCAATAGATTCCTATTCGGCGTTCTTTGAAAATGATCAGACCACTCCGACCGGACTGACAGGTTATCTGCGAAGCCGTGGATTCGAGCGCATTTTCATGGCTGGACTGGCGACCGATTTTTGTGTGGCCTGGTCGGCCCTGGATGCCCGGTCAGAAGGTTTCGATGTGGTATTGATCGAAGATGCCTGCCGCGCCATTGACATGCAAGGCTCTCTGGCAACCGCCCTTAAAAACATGGATGACAGGAATGTCATCAGAATGCAATCAAATTCCTTGACATAAGGTCGGACTCCCCATCCTCATCATAGTGCGCCTGCTCGGTCATAGTGCGCCTGCTCGGCGGGGCGGGTGGTGCGATGTCACTTCTTTTTATAAAACTCATATAAAAATTGCCAACCCTGGCTTTATATGTCAAGATACGGCCCGCAATGGCAGGGTTTAACGGCCAATTGCACTTTCGATAGTGGAGACTGTTCTTTGTCGGGTGAACTTCTTTCTTGTTTTTCCTGAGATTCTTCGAAAAACCAGTCTGAAGCCATCCCAATCAAATACCAAAATTTATGTAGTTAGGAGATAGATACAAATGATTAAAACTTTTAAACGAGTGGCAGCCACCCTGATCGGACTGTCCATGCTTGTCGGCGCCAACGCGTTCGCGGAGGTAAAAATCCGGGTCCAGTCCGTGCTGCCGACGAAAGCGGATGAAATCGTCATGCTGAAGGATTTTGCCGCCAACGTCGCCGCCCTGACCAATGGCGAAGTGCAGATTGAAGTGCTGCCGGACGGCGCCATCGTGAGTGGACGGGATATTCTGAATGCGGTGGACAAGGGTCTGGTTGAAGGCGGCTTTGCCTGGACGCATTACTGGTCCGGCCAACACCCCGCCGCCATGCTGTTCGGTTCTCCGGTTGCGGGCGCTGGCGTGGGTATCGACAACATTGCCTTCATCTCATGGTTCATGAATGGCGGAGGACGCGAGCTGTATGACCGTCTGTGGGATGAAATGGGTTTGAATGTCCATGGCGTCATGCTCCAGCCTGTTGGCCCTGAAGCGCTGGGCTGGTTCAAGGAGCCGATCAACAGTATGGATGATTTCCGTAAATATCGTTTCCGCACCCCTCCGGGCATTCCCGGCCAGACCTACAAGGATATAGGCGTGGCGAGCGTGGCGATGGGAGGCGGTGACATTCTGCCAGCGCTGGAAAAAGGCACGATTGACGCTGCCGAATGGTGCTGCCCGAAACCGGATAGTGTGTTCGGCTTCCAGAAAGTGCTGAAACACTACTACCTGCAAGGACTTCATCAGGTCGTGGTCAACGCTGATCTCTATATCAATGGCGATGTCTGGAACAGCCTGACCGAAGACCAGAAAAACGCGATCAATATTTCCGCCGACGCGTCTCTGATCCGGTCCATGAGTTATCGGATCTATGAAAACGGCAAGGCGCTGAAAGACCTGACAGAGAATCACGGTGTCATTCTTCATGATACGCCCGCCGATTATTTCCCGGCGTACATGAACGCGGCGAAGGCGAGTCTTGAGAAAAACGCCGCCGAAAACGAGTTCTTTGCTGAAGTCTGGAATTCGCAAAAAGCATTCGCTGATATTGCGGTTCCGTTCTGGGCTGGCGCGCAAACATCCAATGCCAACCTCGGCCAGGCTTATGCCAAGCAATTGCAGATGGCACAATAAATCTGCGTCATGTGCCCGAAAGAGGCACAATAGCTAAAGATACCGATACGGGCTTTCAGGCCCGTATCGGCATCATCCTCAGAATGTTCACGGTTCCTATCAAAAGCGGGTTATACTGCCGCCCCTCCAAACATTGAGGCATCACAGCCATGGCTGACGAAATCATTCCGGACGACCTCGAGGTCGCAGACGAACTGATAGCGGAACGCCGTTCCGCCGACCCGGGTAATCTGCCGGACGACATGCCACCCTGGATAGCCTGCCTGATCAGCTGGATAGACCGCACCAGTATGCTGGTAGGGAAACTGGTTTGCTGGTTTCTGGTGCCGATGTGTCTGGCGATGGTGTATGAAGTGGTCGCTCGCAAGTTCTTTATCGCGCCGACCATGTGGGCCTACGATGTCAGCCGTATGCTGTACGGCGCGATGTTCATGCTGGGCGCTGGCTATGCCTTGTCACGTGGCGTACATATCCGCGCCGACTTCATATACCGCAACTGGTCGGATCGTACTCAGGGAATCGTGGACGGCACATTGTATATACTCTTTTATTTCCCCGGTATGCTGGTTTTCCTGTGGATGTCGATTGACTACGCCTGGACCTCAATTGATCGGGGAGAACGCGGCATGGACACGGCATGGATGCCCTATATGGGTCCGATAAAAAGCGCTATCCCGATAGGTGTCGTGCTGCTATTGATGCAGGGCATATCCGAATTGCTCAAATGCTGGTATGCAATCACCCGTGGGAGGTGGCCAGTCTGATGATAGATATGATTGTCAATCTGCGGCCCGAATATATCGGGTTGGTCATGGTCGCCTGCATGTTGTTTGCCATTTTTGTCGGCTTCCCGATTTCGTTCACCTTGATTTTCCTCGGCATGACCTTTGGCCTGTGGGGGTTCGGGGAACTGGTTTTCTATCTGATGACGTTCCAGTTTTCCGGAGTCATGCTGGAACAGACACTGGCCGCGGTGCCATTATTCATTTTCATGGGCATCCTGATGGAGCAGGCCGGCCTGATGGAGCGGCTGTTTCACGCAGTGCAACTCGCCCTGTCCCGCACCCGTGGCGCCCTCTATATCGCAGTGCTCTTTGTCTCTACCATTTTTGCCGCCGCCACTGGCATTGTAGGCGCTTCGGTGACCATTCTCGGTATCATGGCAGCCAAAACCATGAATCGCGCCGGGTACGATGTGCAACTTTCTGCCGGGTCGATTACCGCAGGCGGTACATTGGGAATCCTGATCCCGCCGAGTATCATGCTGGTGGTCATGGGGCCGATCCTGGAAGTGCCAGTCACCGATCTTTTCGCCGCCGCCATCATTCCGGGTTTCATGCTGGCTTTCCTGTACACCGGCTACGCGCTGATCCGCTGCCAGCTCAATCCGTCTCTGGGGCCGCCTCTGCCGGAGGAATTGCAGCCGACTTCCATGTCCCATGTATGGAAGGAGTTTTTCATTGGTCTGGTGCCGCCCGCGGCGCTGGTTGGTTTTGCGCTGGGCAGCATCCTGCTCGGATTTGCCACCCCGACAGAAGCCGCCGGTATGGGCGCCTTCGGCGCGTTCCTGCTCGCGGCAGCCTATCGAAAACTGAGTTGGCCGGGGTTCAAGGACGCGTTGATCAAAACCCTGGAAATTTCGGCCCTGATACTGGTACTGGTCGCCGCCTCGAATTTCTTTGGCGCGGTATTCGCGCGGCTGGGTACGCCAACCATGTTGACCGAGATTCTGTTGTCACTGGATATGTCGCCTTACGCGATCCTCGCATTGGTGATGGTGCTGATATTTTTGCTGGGCTGGCCGTTGGAGTGGGTGCCGATTGTCCTGATCATCGTACCGATTCTGTTGCCGTTGATCGACAAGCTCGGCTTCAATCTGATCTGGTTCGGGATCCTGGTTGCGGTCAACCTGCAAACGGCCTGGCTATCGCCGCCGGTCGCGCTATCGGCCTACTTCCTCAAGGGCGTCGTACCCGAATGGGATTTAAAAGATATCTATATAGGAATGATGCAGTTCATGGTCATCCAGCTGATCGGATTGCTGCTGATCATTATGTTCCCGCAGATCGCGCTGTGGCTGCCGGAATATCTGTACAGCGTCGGAAAATAACAAACACAATTTTGAAATCTTGAAACTCGACTATGGCAATCCACTATATCAGGAAGGCATCCAGAACTCCGTCCACCGGACAGGACGACACACATCAAACCGTTCGCGCCATGTTGCAGGAAATCGAGCAGGGCGGAGAAGCGAAAGTCCGGGAGTATGCGCGTAAACTGGATGGTTGGGAGAAGGAAGTAGTGGTAAGCCGGGAAGAAATCGAGCAGGCAGAAGCATCACTGCCTGAACAGACCCGGCAGGATATCCGGTTCTCTCACTCACGTGTAAAGGCATTCGCCCAGGCTCAACTGGCGAGCATGAACGAGTTCGAGACCGAACTGTCCCCCGGCCTCTTTTGCGGGCAACGCCTGGTTCCGGTACAGACCGCGGGCTGTTACATACCCGGCGGACGCTACGCGCATATCGCATCTGCAATCATGAGCGTCACCACAGCCAAAGTCGCTGGCGTCAGTAATATCATCGCCTGTTCACCAACGCACGGAGAGCGTGGTGTTCACCCCGCGATACTGTATGCGGCGAATTATGCCGGAGCGGATACCATACTCCATCTTGGCGGCGTTCAGGGAGTGGCCGCGCTGGCCTTCGGCCTGTTCACCGGCAATCCGGCGGATGTACTCGCAGGCCCGGGCAACCGCTTTGTAGCAGAGGCTAAACGAATCCTGTTCGGGCAGGTCGGTATCGACATGTTCGCCGGTCCCACCGAAGTATTAATCATTGCAGATGAGACCGCCGACCCGGAAATCATCGCCTGTGATCTGGCAAGCCAGGCGGAGCACGGCCCGGATTCTCCCGCTTGGCTGATCAGTACTTCCAGAGCGCTGGCCGAAAAAGTCATTGAACGGATGCCGGAGTATATCGAGAGACTGTCCGAGCCCAATCGTTCGACTGCACAGAGCGCCTGGCGTGACTATGGTGAAGTCGTTGTGGTCGACTCACGTGAGGAAGCCGTCGAAGTCAGCGACCGTTACGCCAGCGAACATCTTGAGGTGCACTGCCGGGACCTCGACTGGTGGCTTGAAAATCTGAGCAACTATGGCTCCCTGTTTCTCGGCGAAGAAACCACGGTTTCTTACGGCGACAAGTGCTCCGGGACCAATCATATCCTGCCAACCAAGGGCGCGGCGCGTTATACCGGCGGACTCAGTGTAGCCAAATTCATCAAGGCGCTAACTTATCAGCGTATGAGCCAACAGGCCAACCGGGATGTCGGCGCGGTAACCGCAAGAATCTCCCGCGCGGAAGGCATGGAAGGCCACGCTCGCAGCGGCGATGACCGCCTCTACAAGTATTTTCCGGGCGAAGAATTCGATCTGGGGATTGATCGGCAGACACTGTAGGAAGAGCCTGCCCGGACATGCCAGGCCCGTCACCGATCAAGGATAGTCCACTCGACCAGTTTTCCCTGGACAATCGGGTTTTCGTGATTACCGGCGCCAGCTCAGGAATCGGCCGTGAGATGACCCGGATTCTGGCTGCGGCGGGAGCCGCCGTCGTCGGCATCGCCCGCCGCAAAGCCCCGCTCGACGAGGTAGTTGAGGAAATCACAGAAAACGGCGGACGAGCCCGATCAGTCTGCGCCGACCTGAGTAACCGACCTGCAATACAGAATGTCGCCGCGCAATGCAGAAATGCGTTCGGGCCTGTCGATGGCGTTGTCAATGCAGCCGGAATCAACCTTCGCCAGAGCGCGGATGAAATCACCATCGAGAGCTGGGACGCGACCGTCAACCTGAATCTTTGCGTACCGTTTTTCTTCAGCCGGGAATTTGTGCCCGACATGATTGAAAACGGTTACGGACGCATTATCAACATTGCGTCCCTGCAGTCATCCCGCGCATTTGCCGACAGCCTGCCCTATGGCGCGTCAAAAGGCGGCGTCTGCCAACTGACCCGGGCGATGGCGCAGGCATGGTCTCCGCAAGGTATCACCTGCAACGCGATAGCGCCGGGATTTTTCCCGACCGAACTGACAACCCCGGTATTTGGCGATCCCGAAACCGAACAGTGGAGGGCCAGCCAGACCATGCTGGGGCGTAACGGGAAATTAAGCGATCTGTCCGGCATTACCATTTTCTTCGCGTCTGCCGCATCTGCCTATATCACCGGACAGACACTACACATTGATGGCGGTTTCTCTGCCGGGTAATACAGGAGGCGAATATGAAAGCCCTGGTCTATACAGCCAATCAGCGAATGACCTACCGCGACGAACCGGATCCGGCCCCCGGCCAGGATGAAGCGCTGGTCTCCGTCCAATCCGTCGGCATTTGCGGTTCCGATATGCACGCCTGGATGGGGCACGACCCGCGCCGGGTACCTCCCCTGATTCTCGGGCATGAAGCCGTTGGCGTGGTATTACAAGGGAGCGAACCAGGTAAAAGGGTTGTGCTCAATCCACTCATCACCTGCGGTACATGCGATGACTGCTCAGGCGGTCGCCAGAATCTCTGCGCTCACAGGGATTTGATCGGCATGGTCCGGGCCGGGGCCTTCGCTGAACAGGTCGCCATCCCTGAACAAAACCTGATTGAAGTACCGGACGGCATGGATACCGACAAGGCGGCATTGACCGAGCCGGGCGCCACCGCGCTGCATGCGGTATCGCTCGCCGAAAAATCCAGCGCGCGCCCGATCAGTGAAGCCAGCGCTCTGGTCATCGGCGCCGGTTCGGTCGGCCTGTTGACTGCCTTGATTCTATTGGACAAGGGAGCGACGCAGGTTGATCTGGCCGAAACCAATCCATTGAGACGGCAAACGGTCATTGACCATACCGATTGCAGGGTTTTTGATCCGATCAAAACCCCGCCCCGGGAAAATCACTATGATCTGGTCTTCGATGCCGTTGGGAACGCCAAAACCCGAGATACCAGCATAGCCAGCGCCCGCCCCGGATCAATCATTGCGCACATCGGGCTGATGGACAACAAGGGCAGGATGGATGTGAGGCGTATGACCCTGCAGGAAATAACGCTGATCGGATGTTATACCTACTCTCCCCTGGATTTGCGAGTCACGCTGCGGAAGCTGCACAGCGGGGCGCTGGGTACTCTGGACTGGATCGAGTCCCGTCCGCTTGGTGACGGGGGAGGCGCTTTCGACGAAATCCATAATGGAGATTGCGCCGCGCCCAAGGTGGTATTGCAGATTTAGCCCTGGATAGGCAATCGGGAGACGGAAAACCTGAAGCGGGTTGCAGACAAGCCTGTCTCCCGACAAGCTTGTCCGCTTATTTTATCCAGGATTTACTGGACAGGCACCACATTATTGGCGCAGGGGCCTTTCTGACCCTGCCCCACCTCGAACTCAACCTCCTGACCTTCATTAAGCGTTGCATAACCGCCGCCACTTTGAATTTCAGAATAGTGGACAAAAAGATCTTTTCCTCCTTCCTGTGGCGTGATAAATCCGAAACCCTTAGCGGCGCTGAACCACTTGACCTTACCTTTACTCATTTATTTTCTCTGAATTGATGGTGAATCTACATAAAATTTCCACATCCAAATTCACCGGTTTGAAGCAGAAAACAAAAATGTGGCGATAACTCGTACCGCCAACTTGAAAGCCTGCGAACCTTAACACCTAAAGCGAAAAATTTCATAATAATTTCAAACAAATATAGCCTGAAACGGGGTATTTCGGCTATTATTCCAAAAAAATTGGTTTTACTTTGCACTTTAAATTGGATACTCTGCCGTTCCACCTGATTCCTGAACTGTGTCTATGAACCCGGAATTTTCGCTTCGTTGCCGGAAACAGGGCGGTGGCACTCCCGCCCTGCAATACTGGGGCGCCGATTGCGAGTACGGCGTACTGCGCGATGTATTGCTTGGACCAGCCGACTTCTATCGATGGCGGGAAACCAGCTCCGTCTCGAAAAAAAGCATTCGCCGCAACTATCAGTTCGACCCGGAAATCGCCCAAAGACAACATCGGGAAATGATTGCGGCCTATCAGTCCGCCGGAGTGACGGTGCATTTGCATGAACCGGATCCGGCGCTGCCCTACCAGATTTTCGCACGGGATTCTTCCATGATGACCCCCTACGGCATGATCATTGCCAACATGGCGAACTGGTGGCGTCGAGGCGAAAATTTTCGTGCCATAGAGACCTGTGAGCGGCTCGGTATCCCGATCTATGATTACGTAACCGCGGGGACATTCGAGGGCGGGGATTTCAACGTGATCGAACCCGGTACCGCGCTGATCGGGTGGGAAGGCTGTGAAGGCCGGAGCCAGCGGGAAGCCGCGCTGCAACTGCAACAATGGTTTACCGCGGAAGGCTGGGAAATCATGCTGACCGATATTGATCCTTTCTACGTACATATCGACCTGATGGTCGTGATGCTGGCGCCCAGACTCGCGGCGGTCTGCCTCGAATCAACCGACCCGGATGTGGTGAGCTGGCTGAAATCGAAAAACATCGAAATTATATCCGTACCATTCCAGGATACGCTGGACCTCGGATGCAACGTAGTGGCTTTGGGCAATGACCGAATCCTGCTGCCGGAAAAAAGCGTCGTACTGAAAGAAAAGGCCCGCGCCCACGGCCTCGAAGTGTACGACCCGGATGTGTCGATGATTACGCCGGGAGGCGGAGGGGTCCATTGCATGTGCCAGGCATTGAGACGGGACCCCGGCTAAAGCCGCTCTTCACGATCTACTCATATCGACAATATTGAAACACGGTTTCAATATAACTCGCCCTGCTGGATTTTTTTGGACTATTTTCCCATCTGATTGGGTATATAATTTTCTTTTACCGGATCATCTGTTTGTTTTCAGATGACAACACGCCGTCACTTTATTTGCGAGGCCCCCGATGAAAGAAAACTACTATCTCGACAATGCCGCCACCTCCTGGCCGAAACCTGAATGCGTATATGAGTTTATGGATCAGTTCTACCGCGGCTACGGGGTGAATCCGGGCCGCGCCGGACACGAACTGGCAGTGGAGGCCGAAAAGATGATTTCCCAGACACGCCGGTTGCTGGGACAGTTCTTCAATTTCGGTCATGACAGCAGTCGTGTGGTCTTTACCCAGAATGCCTCGGACTCACTCAACATCGCGCTATTCGGCATGCTTGAATCCGGCGACCACGTAATCAGTACCCGTGTGGAACATAATTCGGTCATCCGGCCATTGAACCATCTGGAGCGGGATCATAACGTCGCCGTCACGCGCGTAGAACATGATGAGCAGGGTTATGTCGATCCACAGGAAGTAAAAAAGGCGATTCGTCCCGAAACAAAAGTGATTGTGGTCAACCATGCTTCCAATGTGCTGGGTTCTGTTCAGGACTTGAAATCAATCGGACAGATTGCGCGCGAAGCGGAAGTGACTTTCGTGGTCGATACCTGCCAGACTGCCGGAGTTTTGACCATCGACATGCAGGACTGTTGTATTGATGTCCTGACTTTTACCGGGCACAAGGGCCTGTTTGGTCCCATGGGCATCGGTGGAATGCTGGTCAATGACGGCATCCGGATTCGTCCGGCGCGGGTAGGCGGAACCGGCGTTGATTCAATCACCCCGTTCCAGCCTGACAACTATCCCCACCATCTTGAGGCAGGCACAGTGGCGCTGCCCGGCATTGCGGGATTGAATGCCGCGCAAAAGTGGTTCGCAGAATTGGGCAAAAAACAACTGAATGGCTCTGGCGGGGATGCCAGCCATACGGACGCCTGCCGGGCCGCGCTGCAATATATCGAGGAGAAAGAGGTCGCTCATGTAAAGGAACTGGAAACCGCGTTCAGACACATTGAGAATGTCCGGGTCTACGGTCCTGAAGGGGACCGCCCGCGGGTTGCGACGCTGTCAATCAATATCGGCGATCTTCCCGCGGATCAGGTCGGCACGATGCTGGATGCAGATTACGCTGTATGTGTCCGGGCCGGTCTGCATTGCGCGCCACTGGTTCATCAGGATGCCAATACCGTTCCACAAAACGGAACCGTGCGGTTTTCTCCCGGATACTTCACAGACGGAGAAGACCTGGAACAGGCTATCGAGGGCGTTCAGGAACTGGCGGAGATGTGAAATTCGGGCGTAGCCCGATTCGGTTCAACCTGAAGTCATTGGTTGAACCACCCCAGCTTCGAATGCAGGCTGACTACGGAGCCGACTATGGTCAGGGTTGGCGCCTGGATATTGCTTTCGACCATGACATCCGGCAGTTTTTCCAAGGCGCTGATATACACGCGTTGCTCCGGGGTTGTCCCTTTTTCAATGACCGCAGCCAGCGTGTCAGGGGAACAACCATGGGCGATCAATTGCTCGCAGATTGTCGGCAACCCCTGCAAAGCCATATAAAAAACCAGCGTCTGCTCGCGGGCAATCAGATTGTCCCAGTCAAGATTGACGGATCCATTTTGCAGTTGTCCGGTTACAAAGCGCACGGATTGGGCATGATCACGATGAGTCAGCGGAATGCCGGCATAGCTGGCGCATCCGTTCGCTGCGGTGATACCGGGAATAATCTGGAAGGGAATGTGATTCTCGGCCAGTGTTTCTATTTCCTCCCCTCCCCGGCCAAAAATAAAGGGATCACCCCCCTTCAGTCTCGCGACCCGCTTCCCCTGTCTGGCATATTGCACCAGAAGATCATTGATTTGTGTTTGCGGCAGCGTATGCTTCGAGCGTTGCTTGCCAACATAAATCAATTCCTTGTCCTCTTCCAGTCGATCCAGGGTTTCCTGCGACACCAGTCTGTCATAAAGCACAATCTCGGCCTGCTGCAATAATCGAAACGCGCGCAGGGTCAGCAGGTCGGGATCGCCTGGTCCGGCTCCGATCAGATAAACCTCTCCACAGTCTGAAAATTCTCGGTGGTCCTCAATCGCCGCTTGCAAACGGGATTCCGCAAGCTCGATGTTACCCGATAACGCGCTTTCGGCAATATGACCATATACGACCTTGTTCCAGAAGTTTCTGCGTTCACCCGGATTTCGGATCCGTTGATTGATCTGCCGCCGATAGCGCCCGAACAGGTCCGCAAGCCGGCCGTAGCCGCTCGGGATGAACAGGTTGATCCGGTGGCGCAGCAGGTTCGCGAACTGCGGTGAGGCGCTGCCGCTGGTAATGGCGATCTGCGTAGGCTCACGATTGATGACGGTCGGAAAAATAACATCGCACAGTGAAGAATCATCCACCACATTGACCGGGATTCCCTGTCGCTTGCCCTCCTCCGCAATTTGCCGATTGACCTCTTTGTCATTGGTCGCGGCCACCACCAGTTTATAGTGGCGCTCAAGATCGCCGGAGCGCCAGGGTCCAAGCCGTACACTGCCATCGTTCGCCAGGATGATTTCGTTCAGCTCGGGCAGACACTCCACCGCGATGACATCCACCCTTCCCCCCGCATCCAGTACCCTCCGGGCACGTCTGAGGGCCACTTTCCCGCCGCCCGCCACCAGACAGCGGCAACCGGAAAAATTATGCATTAACGGCAGATATTTCATGACAGTCCCATCAGCCGGAAGAACCCGTTAACAACAGGCCGCCCTGAATCTTGCCAGAGCCTCACCACTGGCAATCGCCCTTGTCGCCATGGCCGCCGCCTCGCGTGAACCAGAAGCCAGCCTGAATTGTCTCAATCCGATGGCGGCACCGTAAATCAGGCTGTCACGCATCCTGCCGGGAGTGTTGCCCAGCGCTTCGAGCCCAAGCTCAACCGTATGTTCCACAACCCCCTTCAGTATTCGGGTATTGTCACAGGATGTCTGTTCGATATCTGCCTGAAATGCTTCAGGAATCGGTATCGCCCGCTGTTTCCGTTCGATCCCGAACTCACCGGGCGCCAATTTGTTCAGCGTCAACTCCTCACTCCCCCAACAACCGAAATAGCGGGACACCTGGCTAAGCGAAGGAATACAGCCTCCTTCAACACCGCGGACAATGGCGCTCGAATCAAATCCGGCGTGTCTGGCCAACATCGCATAAACCGGGGGGTAAGCCTTGTGTACGAACCCGGTTACCAGATAAGTGGCGCGGGCGCCTCGCAGGGGCTGCAACACCACCTCCAGTGTGGAAATACAGCTTCGTTTTACCATCTCATCCCGAAGCTCAACCAGTTTGTTCAGCGCGGGAATATATTGCCCCTGGTCCAGATAGCACCAGCCGGTATCCACATGATCCAGTTTTTGCGCCGCCCCGGATGGACTCAGCTCGACCTGGACCCCTGCCGCATCCAGCGCCATCCGCGCCGTGATACCGTACTTGGGGCCGACGAACTTCAATCCGTGTATGTAGGTCGGCAACCCACAGGCGGCGTAGACAGCTGGCAGAAACGGGGTGACCGGCAGACTGCGGGTATAACCGTTGAACGGATCAGCGACCGCCAGGATTTCCGGACTGCGGGCCGTACAGGTCCTGAGATTGCGCATCAGCGCATTGAGAACGCCGATATTCTCGGCATCGGTCTCACGCTTCATACGTAACGCAATCAGAAACAGCGCCGTTCGCACCGGGCTGATCTGACCTTTCAGAATCATGTCCATAGCATCCTCTGCCTGCGCTTCGGTCAGAGATTTGCTCAGTTCCGGACCGGTTGCGATGAGTTGAAGATACCGCCGCATACGCGCTTGCGGAGCGATGGACGTATCCACCCCGATCTTTTCAGTGGAAGCATTCAAAGCGAATCCGCCTTGTCACCAAAACCCGCCTTCCGATACCACATTTTCGCTTTTTCCAGATCCACCTCGCAACCGCGGCCTTCCTCGTACATCAAGGCCAGAGTCGCCTGCGAACCCACCAGACCCTGATTTGCGGCCTGAGTAAACCAGTAGGCCGCTTTTGCCGCATCCTGACCCACACATTCCCCTTCCATATACATGAACCCCAGCCCGTGCTGGGCCAGGGCAAGCGATTGTTCGGCGGCCAGCTTCATGTTTTTGAACGCCATCAGTTCATTCCGGACCACACCCAGGCCATTTTGATGCATGATCGCCATACGGTACTGCGCTTCCGCATTACCGTCTTCCGCCAAAGGTGACAGGATACGCAGCGCCAAAGCGAAATGCTTCGACTCAAACGCGGAAATGCCACTGCCCAGAATTACCGGAGAATCATCGTTCATATCGCTCACAGCTTACATCGGCGCAGAGCCATCGGAAATATGGCTAATGGGATATTCGGATCAAAAAAGTCCTTGACTTGGCAAAGGCAAACAAGATTAAATCAACCAAGTTGATTAATTCATAAACTTCCGGGAGATAACATGAGCTTGAAGACCACTCTTTGTGCAGTTGGCGCGGTTGCACTCGTCGCGACAGCCGGCGCTCACGCTGCCACCACCGTCACCATTGCAACCGTCAACAACGGCGACATGATCCGAATGCAGGGGCTGACAGAGGATTTCACATCCAGCAATCCCGACATCACTCTGGAATGGGTCACGCTGGAAGAGAACGTACTGCGTCAGCGTGTGACCCAGGACATTGCCACCAAAGGCGGACAGTTCGATGTGCTGACCATCGGCACCTACGAGGTTCCGATCTGGAGCAAGAACGGCTGGCTCGCATCATTGAACGACCTGCCCGCCGGATGGGATGCCGATGACCTGCTTCCCGCGATACGCTCCGGCCTGACCGTCGATGGCGAGCTGTACGCGGCGCCGTTCTACGGGGAGAGCTCCATGGTCATGTACCGCACCGACCTGATGAAGAAAGCCGACCTCGAAATGCCCGAAGCGCCGACCTGGGACTTCATCAGGCAAGCGGCGGCAGCGATGACGGACCGGGACAACGAGACCTACGGCGTCTGCCTCCGCGGAAAGGCCGGCTGGGGCGAGAACATGGCATTTCTGACCGCCGCCTCGAATTCCTTCGGCGCGCGCTGGTTTGACGAGAACTGGAAACCCCAGTTCGACAGCGAAGCCTGGGCCAACACGCTCAGTTTCTACATGGACCTGATGACCCGCTATGGTCCTCCGGGGGCCTCGACCAACGGATTCAACGAGAACCTGTCCCTCTTCCAGCAAGGCAAGTGCGGCATGTGGATTGATGCAACCGTGGCAGCCTCGTTCGTGACCAACCCGAACGACTCGACAGTGGCCGACAGTGTCGGATTCGCTCTGGCTCCTGACAATGGTCTCGGCAAGCGCGGCAACTGGCTCTGGGCCTGGTCGCTGGCAATCCCGGCCGGTTCCGACTCGACGGATGCGGCAAAGAAGTTCATCGCCTGGGCGACCAGCAAGGAATACACGGCGCTCGTGGCGTCGAAAGAAGGCTGGGCTAATGTCCCGCCCGGCACCCGCACCTCGCTGTACGAGAATCCCGCTTATCTGGAGGCTGCGCCATTTGCCAGGATGACGCTGAACTCGATCAACGCGGCCAACCCGAAGCAGCCGACTGTCGACCCGGTGCCCTATACCGGTGTCCAGTTCGTCGCCATTCCGGAGTTCGCGGGTATTGCCACGCAAGTGGGCCAGGAATTCTCGGCTGCGCTCGCTGGCCAGCAGACCGTCGAGCAGGCGCTCGAGAAGGCACAGGCCCTGACAATCGAGGAGATGGAGGCCGCCGGTTACTGATGACGGCATCAGCCTGACCGGGGCAGGCGCCGGTCCAACTCATAAGGAACTGCGTCATGGCAACCCTGCATGCAAGATCCGCCGCCCGCCTGATGATGGCGCCCGCGGTTGTCCTGCTGCTTGGCTGGATGCTCGTGCCCCTGATCATGACGCTCTACTTTTCGTTCAAGCGCTACCTGCCGCTACGAGGCGGTGACCTGGGGTGGATCGGGTTCGAAAACTATGTCCGCTTTGTCACCTCAAGCTCGTTCTGGCCGAGCGTGCAGGCGACACTCATTATCGTGGGTGGCGTGCTGCTGATCACCGTGGTTCTGGGCATCCTGCTTGCGCTCCTGCTGGATCAGCCGATGTGGGGGCAGGGTATTGTCCGCATACTGGTCATCGCGCCGTTCTTCGTGATGCCGACCGTTTCGGCGCTGGTCTGGAAGAACATGTTCATGGATCCGGTGAACGGGCTGTTTGCACATCTCTGGAAATTCTTCGGCCTGGCGCCGCTGGAATGGTTGAGTCAGGCATCACTCTTTTCCATCACCCTGATCGTCTCGTGGCAATGGCTGCCCTTCGCAACGCTGATCCTGCTGACCGCGATCCAGTCGCTGGATCGCGAGCAACTGGAAGCTGGCGAGATGGACGGCGCCCCGCCCCTGGCCCGCTTCCGCCATATCATCCTGCCGCACCTCGGTCAGGCCATTACCATCGTCATCCTGATCCAGACGATATTCCTGTTGTCGATTTTCGCCGAAATCTTCGTGACGACACAGGGTTCATTCGGTACCCGGACGCTGACCTATCTGATCTTCCAGCGTGTGTTGGAGAGTCAGAATGTGGGTCTCGGTTCGGCCGGCGGCATCTACGCGGTCATCCTCGCCAACATTGTGGCGCTCTTCCTGATGCGCATCGTCGGCAAGAATCTGGATACGTGAGGGGCAGAGCATGGCGCGCACGGTTACAAGCAAGCGGAAGGTCGTCAACACCGCCGTCGCCTGGGGGATCGGCCTGCTGATCTTCTTCCCGGTACTGTGGACCATCCTGACCAGCTTCAAGACCGAGTCACAGGCAATTGCCGACCCGCCGGTCTTCCTGTTCTTCGACTGGACGCTGGAGAATTATGCGATCGTGCAGGAGCGTTCGGACTATATGCGCTATCTCTGGAACTCGGTGATCATCGCCGGCGCTTCCACGCTGCTCGGCATCCTCATCGCGATTCCCGCCGCATGGTCCATGGCCTTCGTGCCATCGAAACGGACCAAGGACATCCTGCTCTGGATGCTTTCTACCAAGATGCTGCCGGCGGTGGGCGTCCTCTACCCGATCTACCTGATCTTCATCGAGCTCGGACTCCTCGACACGCGCTCCGGTCTTGTCATCATCATGATGCTGATCAACCTGCCGATCATCGTCTGGATGCTGTACACGTATTTCCGGGAAATTCCCGGCGAGATCCTGGAAGCCGCGCGAATGGACGGCGCATCACTGCGGGATGAAATCCTGTATGTGCTGACCCCCATGGCCGTTCCGGGTATCGCCTCAACCATACTGCTGAACTTCATCCTGGCCTGGAACGAGGCGTTCTGGACGCTGAACCTGACGGCGGCGAAGGCCGCTCCGCTGACCGCCTTCATCGCCAGCTATTCAAGCCCCGAGGGTCTGTTCTACGCCAAGCTGAGCGCGGCATCAACAATGGCCATCGCGCCAATCCTGATCCTGGGATGGTTCAGCCAGAAACAACTTGTCCGCGGCCTGACTTTCGGCGCGGTGAAGTGAGGATAGAGAGTTGGGACACATCGTACTGGACAAGGTGAAAAAGAGTTTCGGTGATGTCACCGTCATTCCTCCCCTGGACCTCGAAATGGAGGATGGTGAATTCGTCGTTTTCGTCGGCCCGTCCGGTTGCGGCAAATCGACTCTCCTGCGGCTGATTGCGGGGCTCGAGGATGTCACCGGCGGCACGATCATGATCGACGGGCAGGACGCGACCGCCGTGCCGCCCGCCAAACGCGGACTCGCCATGGTGTTTCAGTCCTACGCGCTCTATCCCCACATGACAGTTCGCAAGAACATCAGTTTTCCCCTTCGAATGGCGAAGCTGGATCAGGCCGAGCAGGAACGGCGGGTGCAACAGGCGGCCGAGGTCCTGAACCTCACCGAATACCTCGACCGGCGGCCGGGCCAGCTTTCCGGCGGCCAGCGCCAGCGCGTGGCCATCGGCCGCGCCATCGTGCGTGAACCATCCGCTTTCCTGTTCGACGAGCCCCTCTCGAATCTCGACGCAGCGCTCCGCGTCGGCATGCGTCTTGAAATCAGCGAACTGCATGAGCGGCTGAAAACGACGATGATCTACGTCACCCACGACCAGGTCGAAGCGATGACCATGGCTGACAAGATCGTCGTGCTCCAGGCCGGGAGGATTGAACAGGTGGGCTCGCCACTGGAACTCTACCGGACACCCCGGAACCGGTTCGTTGCGGGATTCATCGGCTCCCCCAGAATGAATTTCCTGGAAGGGATTGAAGCCAGCAAGCACGATGCATATATGATCGGCATCCGGCCCGAGCACATCACGCCGTCACCGGATGAGGGCATCTGGAAGGGGCGTGTGGGCGTCGCGGAACATCTCGGTTCGGACACGTTCTTCCATGTCCACATGGAGGAATGCGCCGAACCAGTCACCGTGAGATCAGGGGGCGAGGTGGACATGCACCACGGTGACACGATCTATTTGACCCCGGATGCTGAACAGATCCACCGGTTCGATGAGCGGGGTCTGCGCATTGGGTGAAGATGATCCGTCTATCGAACGCCACGTTGAGCGACCTGCCGGAAACGATTGCCCGGCCAGGCTATGACCGGACATCCCTGACCCCGGGGATCATTCATGTCGGGGTCGGAAATTTCCACCGGGCGCACCAGGCGTGGTACCTGCATCGGCTGCTGCAGCTGGGTCTCAACCACGATTGGGCGATCATTGGCGCCGGTATCCGCCCCTACGATGCCGCGCAACGAAGGAAGCTCATGAAGCAGGATTGCCTGTCGACGCTGATTGAACTGGATTCATCAGGCACATCGGCAGAGGTGATTGGCGCAATGATTGACTATATTCCAGTCGAGGAGGGGAACGCCACCCTGATCCGCCGGATGACAGATCCGGCGATCCGGATTGTTGAGCTGACGGTGACCGAAGGAGGCTACTACGTTGATCCCGCGACCAATGGTTTCGACACGGCGCATCCCGACATACTGCACGACGCCGCTAATCCGCACCGTCCGCGCACCGTGTTTGGCGCGATGATTGCCGCTCTCAGGTGCAGACGCGATCAGGGTATCGGCCCGTTCACTGGCCAGAGTTGCGACAACCTCATGGGCAATGGCGCGGCGCTCCGCCGGACCCTGGTTTCACTCGCGCGGGCAACCGACCCAGACCTTGCCAGGTGGATTGACTCGAATTGCACGTTCCCGAACTCAATGGTCGACTGCATCGTGCCCGCCACCGGCCCGGACGAACTGGCGCTGGCGCTCCAATTCGGCATTGACGATCTGGTTCCCGTCACGCATGAAAGCTTCCGCCAGTGGGTCATCGAGGATGACTTCTGCGCCGGGCGTCCAGACTGGGATCGGGTCGGCGTTACTTTTTCGGACAGGGTCCATGACCATGAGGTGATGAAGATCCGCATCCTGAATGCCGGCCACCAGATCATTGCCAATGCCGGCGAAATCCTGTCCATCGAAACCATCTCGGACTGCATGACACAGCCCCTGATTCGGGACCTGTTCTGCAAGGTGCAGCGTGAGGAGATCCTTCCCCATGTAAAATCGGTTCCGAATCTCGCGAAAGAAGACTACCTGGATCGGGCCCGTCGGAGATTTTCCAACACCGCTATCGCCGATACGACACGGCGCGTTGCCTGCGAGGGCTCGGCACGCCATACGGGCTTTATTCTGCCGATCCTGCGTGACGGACTTGGCGCCGGCACACCGATCGAGGGACTCGCGCTGGTCGAGGCATTGTGGGCGCGAATGTGTGTGGGGCGACGAGAGGACGGCACCGTCATCGAGCCGAATGATCCGTTCTGGGATACCCTTCTGGAGACGGCGAATGCGGCGCGAGAACATCCGCGCGCCTGGCTGGAACAACGCCAGTTCTACGGTGACCTGGTGGAGGCGCCCCGTTTCGTTGATGCCTTCGAACGCTGGCTCAACAGGATCTGGTCGGATGGGTGCGAGGCGACCCTGCAGGCCTATGCGGCCGCCAGGCCGGCACGTTCATGCAACTGACCCACTCTTTCGAGGCGCCCGCATGTTTCTGAGCTGCGGCGAAGCGCTCTATGACCTCTTCCTTTCAGCCGAAGCGGACAGCAGCGTCACTTTCGATGCACGCATCGGCGGCTCGCCCTTCAACGTCGCGGTCGGTCTCTCCCGCCTGGGGCGTGGCGCCGCCCTGTTCACCGGCATCTCCAGCGACCCCTTGGGCCGTCGGCTGGAACAAGCACTGGAGAACGAGGGGGTGAAAACCGATTATCTCGTCAGAAAACAAAACTCGACAACCCTGGCATTGGTTACCCTGGGGTCCGGGGGCACCCCTCATTACAGCTTCTACGGCCACGATGCGGCCGACAGTTCGATTGCCGAAACGGACTTGCCTGAAATACCCCGGTCGGTGCCCGCCATACACTTCGGCTCATACTCCCTGGTGGTGGAGCCGACCGGCTCCTCGTTACTCCGGCTTGCCCGACGCCATTATGACGGCAGGTTGGTCTCGTTCGACCCCAATCTCCGCCTGAATGTCGAGCCGGACCTGGGCAAGTGGCGCGAGCGGGCCGAGGCCTTCACCGAGATCGCCGATCTGATCAAGGTGAGTGACGAGGATCTGGAACTGCTGTTCCCCGGCGACGAGATCGAAAGCTCGATCCACCGCTGGAATTCCCGCGGGGCCCCTCTCATCGTGGTGACCCGAGGCGACGGTGGCGCCCTGGTTTCTCTCCGGGGAGAAGTCTTTGAAACCACCGGACGCCAAGTGGAGGTGATTGATACGGTAGGGGCCGGTGACAGTTTCCAGGCGGGGCTTCTTTGCGGACTGGATGAACTCGGCAAGGCAACGAAATCGGGTCTGTCCCGGATTTCGCTGGACGAATGCCGCCAGGTCGTGGATTTTGCCACAGCGGCGGCGGCAATCACCTGCACGCGCCGCGGCGCCGACCTGCCCCTTCGTTCCGAACTGCCGGATCTCTAGTATACTCAGGCGCCATGCCACCCTTATCGAATATGCGAAACGGAGAGTCGATCGGGCTCAGAGCCTTCAACGAGCGTTTGATGATCACTGCCATACGGCAGGCAAGCGCGCTGTCAAAAGCGGAAATCGCACGCGCCACCGGACTCAGCGGCCAGGCCGCGACTGTGATCGTCAATTCGCTGCTTGACGAGGGACTTCTGGTCAAGCGCGAGAAGGTTCGGGGCAGAGTGGGTAAACCTTTCACTCCGGTCGCGCTCAACCCCGAAGGCGCCTTTTCCCTGGGTGTCAAGATTGGGCGCCGCAGCCTCGAGGCTCTTCTCGTCGATTTCTGTGGCAGCATCGTGGCTTCCCGGTCAACATCCTATCACGCCCCGCTCCCGTCGCAGACCATGGCCATGGCGACGGACATTACTCTGGAACTCGTGAGCTCCCTGAAGCGCGACCTGCGTGCCCGCATCGTCGGCCTCGGTGTCGCGATGCCCTGGGTTCTGCATGAATGGTCGGATGTCCTGAGTCTGGAACGCGAGGCGATCGCCGCATGGCGCGAGATCGATGTCGCCGCCGAACTCGAAGCGGCGACCGGCCTTTCGGTGTCGCTGTACAACGATGCCACAGCCGCTTGTGCCGCGGAGATGATTGCCGGCGATCAAATCAACCGGCGCAGCGCACTGTATATCTACCTGGGCACCTTCGTCGGGGGCGGCGTTGTCATCAATAGCCACCTCTACCGGGGCGAACAGCTCAATGCGGGCGCCCTGGGTTCGATGCCGACCGGCGACACGGATGGAGTCGAAAAACCGCAACAGCTCATTCACCGGGCATCGGTCATTGATCTGGAGCGAGCGCTGGTCGCCGCCGGTTTCGACGAATCAGAAATGCTGAACCCCATTGGAACACGGGATCCCGAGGAGGTTTTCTCTACCTGGCTGAATCGGGCAGTAGAAGCCCTGTCTCGTGCGGTGGTGTCGGCAATGAGTGTCGTTGACTTTGAGGCGGTGATCATTGATGGACTTCTGCGCCCCGACTGGCGTCGCCGCGTGGTCGATGGAGTGGCTGGCGCCTACGGCAAGTTCGATTGCACGGGCCTTTCGCCTATTGAGATCGCAACAGGCTCCATCGGACCGAAGGCGCGTGTCCTCGGGGCGGCGCTGCTGCCACTCATCAGGAGGTTCTCACCGGACACGGAACTACTGACCTCGCACAAGACAACCCGACCAACCTGATCCGGAAAAACACTGCAATGATTAATCTATATACCTGGAGCACCCCGAATGGACGCAAGGTGTCCATCATGCTTGAAGAAATCGGCCTGCCCTACCGGGTTCACCCGATCGACATCGGCAAGAATGATCAATTCGATGAGTATTTTCTGGAGATCAGCCCGAACAACAAGATTCCGGCTATCGTCGATGAGGAAAATGGCCTGAGCATGATGGAGTCAGGCGCGATCCTGATTTATCTGGCGGACAAAACCGGGATGCTGATGCCGGAAAACAAGCGCTGGCAAGTTCTGGAATGGCTGATGTTCCAGATGGGCGGCTTCGGCCCGATGCTTGGCCAGGCCCATCACTTCCTGCACTTCAAGGCCGGAATCAGCGAATACGCTGAGAAAAGATACAAGATCGAAGCCCAGCGCCTCTATGCCGTACTCGACGACCACTTGGAAGAAAATGAATATGTCGCCGGCGATTACTCAATCGCCGACATCGCATTGTGGCCCTGGGCCTCCAGGTTTGACTGGCAGCGGGTCGATATGGACGACTTCCCGAGCGTGAAACGCTGGTACACCGAAATTGCCGCGCGCCCGGCCGTACAAAAAGGTTACCGTATCCCGGTTGATACGGAAGTGCCGATGCCCTGATCAGTGTCCGGGGTTCAGTGTCCGGGGTTCAGTGTCCGGGCGACACGAAACCCGAAACTGGGATAGCGCAGGTCATACCTGAACCAGAAACGGTGCGCCGAACGCAGCTCCCTCGAACTATTGTACCAGGCGCCGCCTCGCAGAGCCCGGACAGGGCAGGCTTCGCCCGGATTTGCCGGAGCCTCAACCGGCACAGTCGCATAACTGTCATGCCAGCAATCCTCCACCCATTCCCAGGCATTTCCATAAACATCGTAAAGGCCAAACGGGTTCGCGGGGAAGGTTCCGACTTCAAGCGTTTTTTTGTGGGCGGCGCCTGCTGAAGAGCCATTGTAAGTGCGGTTGCCATTAAAATTCGCCTGGTCCGTGGTCAGTTGGTCGCCGGTATAAAAAGCCGTCGTCGTACCCGCGCGCGCCGCATACTCCCATTCTGCTTCACTCAATAATCTATAGTCATGGCCCGTCCGGGCGCTCAGCCAATGGAGCCAGGATTGGGTATCCTCCCAGGACAGATTGATCACAGGGCGAAGACCACGCCCCCAACCGGCATCATTGGGTCGATAACCATTGCATCCACCGGAAGCGACACAGGCATCCCACTCCCTGAACGTCACCTCGTACACGCCTACCGCAAAATCATCCGCAATCGTCACCTCCCGTGCCGGGCCTTCGTTCACATACCGGCCCGGCTCGGACGCCGCCGACCCCATGATGAATGAACCGGCGGGAACCACCACCATCTCAGGACACTGGGCACAATCCCTGAATGTCATGCCCGCCGTCAATTGATCTGCCTGCTGCCCGGATTCGGTTGCCGCCGCCCGCAGAGAGACCGCCGCAACCAGTGTCAGCGCCCATACCATGCTCCAGATGAGCTTTCGATTCATGATCTTTTACCCTTGCGACCGAATTACAGTTATTATACCCCGGCGATTGCAATACAAAATCTCCCGGGCTGCATTTTCCTAACCCCGAAACCGATATAGACCTGTGAACAAGACCGACCTTGACAAAATCGAATCCCGCACCCTGGACCATTACGACAATAACGCGGCCTCGTTTTTTGCGGGCACCATTGATCATGACGTAACCCAGAACTATGCCGCGTTCCTGGCCCCGTTCCGCGCGGGGCAGAAGCTCGATATCCTCGATTTCGGTTGCGGCCCCGGTCGGGATCTCAAATATTTTCATGAACTTGGGCACAGGCCAGTCGGACTCGACGGCAGCATCGAATTCTGCAAAATGGCCCGACAATATTCCGGTTGCGAGGCGCTGCATCAAAGTTTCCTGAATTTATCGCTGCCGCCGCAAACCTTCGATGGCATTTTCGCCAACGCCTCCCTGTTTCATGTGCCGGGCAGTGAACTGCCCGCTGTGCTGAACACGCTGCGCGACACCTTGAGGAATGGCGGTATCCTGTTCATGTCCAATCCCCGCGGCAACGCCGAGGGCTGGTCCGGTGAGCGGTATGGCTGCTACATGGAATTCGAAGTGATCGGACCGCGCCTGCAGGCAGCGGGTTTTACGATATTGAACCATTACTACCGGCCTGCCGGGTTACCGATTGAGCGACAGCCCTGGCTGGCGATAGTCAGTCAGGCAGCCCCGGCAGACCCTGCCGAACAGAGCTAATCCAGCAGGGGCTTTATACCCTTTATCATCTGGTCCGCGGCATCCAGGGAGTCTATGTCGATGATTTGCTGGATGACCCACTTGTTGGTCTGGGATTGCCCCATGATCTCCTGTATCCGGTTCCCCAACAGTCTTCTGGCGGCATAACCCGGTTCATCGCCCTCAAATACTCCCTTGGCGTATTCGTCGAATCGGGTATTGATGATGCAAAGAAAACCGGTGCGGTAGTCACCGCTTCCCATGACCTCCTCGACATTGCGCTGATATTGCCGGGCAACCTGTTCGACCAGTGTCGAGACATAAATTTGCCGTTGTTCATCATCCAGTCGTTGATGCGCCAGCCTGTCCGTGATATGGCTGAGAAAAATCAGATATTCCGCAATGACCCTGGCTCGTTGATGATCCGATTCGTAGTCGAACTCCTCTTGATGCAGATTTTTAGCGAAATGCAACCCGACCTGCCAGACGATATAAGCGGCCGCAGTCGCATTGTCTTCCAATGTACGGGGGCTGGCTGTTCGCCATTTATTGCGGATACGCATAACCATCGGCGTACCGGTTGCAAAAGGACCGGGTATGAATCAACAGGGCGCGCCGAATATCCTGGCCTGGGGCATCACACCGGTTGAGCTTGAGGATTAACGTTTGGAACCCTGTTCCTGATGAGCGAGGTCAACCACCCGGGTCGCTTTTTCCGCGTAGATATTACGGTAGTTGTTCAGCGGATGATTTTCGTCGTCCATCCAGTAACTTTCCTGGCGCATGCCGGATTCCCGATCATATTCTATGAATTTGCGTTGAAGTTCCAGCATTTCAGCAATCAACTTTTGTTTCTCACTCATAACGGCTCTTGACAGTGACAGATTGAAATCCATCTTACCACGAAAAAACCCGGTTCCGGATATACCAGAATGGATATGGGTTTTCCTGAAAACCTATTCACAGACCTTGCCGTCATTGTCGCCATCCGTCATGTAGGCGTAAGCCGGATGATCGCGTGACACGGGGGCTATACCGTGCGCCCGCGCTTCTTGACAGCTGATATGCCCGTTTTTGTTGTTGTCATACTGCACCAAAACAGCGGGGCGGCGACAGTCAAACACTTTCAGCGCCGTGCTGTCGCACTGGCTCAGAATAGATGACAGGGCCGCTTTCTCGCTGGCGTCAATGGTCAGGCTATAGGCCGAACGCACCGCAATGACGCGGGCCGCGAACCAGCAACGGTTGCGTGGTGGTTGCCACTCGCCGGCATCCTTGCCGGATTTCCCCCGGTTGACTGCCGGGGATGCCAGAGTCAGGTTACGCAGGTCTGATGCGAATTGGCTGCGTACCGCCGGGGATGCCGCGCACAAGCCGCTGTCGTGCGCTTCGCTGACGGCTACGATATGCTCAATGTGGGTTTCATAAATGGATTCAAAGCAGGCTCCTGTATACGGTCCGTAAATGCCGCCCAACTGTTCGACGATCAGGGGCTCAATACCCTGTGAGTATGAATAGTGCCGGTTGCGTTCATAAGGACTGCATCTTTCCTCTCCGGCGACGGTGAGTTTATTCAACATCCGCATCGCCTCACCCACGTCGGCGCCAAAAACAGGCGAGCAGAACGCGAATAAAACAACGACGAATCCGGTCACCCGCAAAGTGGCGCATGCGTGAGACACACGCTCACCCGTGGACAACCGGATAAACCCCAGGATACTGAACATGCCGGGACTATAGCATGGCTGGCGCTATTGATCGGCATTGGCAACTGGTCCATATTCCGGGTATCCATTACTGACCCCGGAGAAAGGCATGAACCCGCAAAAAGTAGCATTGATCACAGCAGGCGGCAGCGGAATGGGCGCCGAGGCCGCAAAACGATTGGCAGCCGATGGCTATTCCATCGGCATCCTGTCATCGTCCGGCAAGGGTCAGGCGCTGGCCGAACAACTCGGCGGCATTGGCGTCACCGGATCAAACCAGTCGGTCCAGGACTTGCAGCGGCTTGTCGATCTCGCCATGGAAACCTGGTCACGCATTGATGTTCTGGTGAACAGCGCTGGACACGGCCCCAGGGACTCGGCGCTGGACTTGACCGATGAGCAATGGCACGCGGGCATGGAAGTTTATTTTCTGAACGCTGTCCGTGCCGCTCGATTGGTCACGCCGATCATGCAAAAGCAAAAATCCGGTGTGATTATCAATATTTCAACCTTTGCAGCATTTGAGCCTGATCCGGTTTTCCCCACTTCCGGTGTATTCAGAGCGGGACTTGCAGCCTTTACCAAGCTGTTTGCCGACCAGTACGCAGCAGAAAATATTCGCATGAACAATGTTCTGCCCGGCTTCATCGACAGCTTGCCGGAAAAACAGGAGTTCCGTAACCGCATCCCCATGGGGCGTTATGGCAAGTCCGAAGAGATCGCAGCCACAATAGCCTTCCTGGCGTCTCCGGGCGGCGGATACATTACCGGGCAGAACATCCGTGTCGACGGCGGCATTACCCGGTCCGTGTGATTGGCGGAATAATTACCAACCCGTCATCGCATCATTCCCCCTTGAGGGGGAATCCAATCCGCAAACGGATTGGATGGGGGGACAACAACCGTCAACGTATGATCCAACCCGTTATCGTAGGGGAGGGCTTCCATGCCCTCCCGCGAATGATGGATCAGGCACTCACCACCGAAGCCCCACCTCCACACCCGCAAACTGTGTCGGTTCATTCTCATCGGTTTCCCGGTGCGTCGCCTGAATATCCAGCGTGAAGTTCAATGCCTGACCGGTGGTATACACCGGTTGCAGTCTCCAGCCAAGCGTATATTCATGCGTACTATCCGTGATCCCCATGTCCAGATACGGACTGCCCGTGAATCTTCCCGATAACATAGAGAAACCATACGCCGCTTGTGCATTCCAGCGACTCTCGGATTCACTGCCCGTACGTTCACTGATGGATTGTTCCGCAAACAAGGCATCGAGTCCGCCGGTTGACTGTCCACCCCAATCCTGACCAATGGTCAGAGACAGTCCCCGTTGACTGTCGGGTTGTGGATCAAACACAAACGATGCGGCATATCCCCGATCTTCAAGATCATCCGAATCATGCGAGACTAATGTACGTCCTGACAGATCAAGGGAGAGTCCGAGACTTGTATCATTCCATGCAATACCACCCCCTATCTCTAACCCCGTTCCGGTCTCCGCATCGCCGCCATCCTGTCGAATGCCCACTTCCAGTCGGGGCGTGAGTTGACCGTTTGTGAGGTTCTTCTTCCAGCTACTCTCCAGTCCAGCCCGAATACGGGTCGTGCTGGCATCGGAGGCGGCCAGTTGATGGGTCTTGTCTGATTGGGTACGTGACCATAAGGCATCTGCGGTCAGCGCCAGAGACAGTCCCTGTTCTTGTTCTAACAAATCTCCACGCATTCCCAGGGCAACCATGTCCCAACTCATGTCAGAAGTGAGTGCATTACCCAGTTCCGGTTGTAATGTGACTTCTCCACTGCCTTGTCCGAGTGTGCCCCATAGCTGGATAGAATCGGATACCTGTAGAGAAGTATAGGGCGTAATGGCGGTCAGTGAGGCTTCTACTTCTCCATCGCCTTCACGTACCGCGCCATTGCACAGGACTTGTCTGGCCTGTGCGGGCAGGTTCTCCTGGTTACACATTTGTTCAGGAACCCGGTTGCTGGTATCAGTATCGGTATAGCTGCCTTCTCCATCACTTTGTATCAGGGTCAGTCCAACCAGCCAGTTGTCTTTGGCATAGTCTGTGCCGAGTAATGCAGTGGTGGTCTCTCCGTCCAGTGAGAAGGCGCCTTCTCGTCCATCGAAGTGACCTTGCGTGGCCCGTCCCCAGAAGGAGACACTGCCCCCTTGCGCGTCTTTCTCACTGGTTGCCGTAAAGGAGCTGTTCAGTAAGGCTTCTCGTACTGTCATATCATAAGACTGGCTCTGTGTGCCGCCGAAGTGATGCCGGTCATGACCAGAATCGTCATTCATCGAATAGGTACTGGACAGGACGGATTCTGCCTGACCGGACGCTTGACCGAAGGCTTGTCCGGCCAGCGTGCCTTGCATTCCGGCAGTACGACTGTCTGCGATGCGGTCAGAGAGTCCATCAATGGCTTGTTGGGCAATCGTGCGACCGAATCGGGTCAGCCACGCCGCCGGCATCGGGTCCGAGTTGGTAATGGTGCCCACCGCAACCCCGTCCGCAATCGACACCGACACACCGGGCGGGCCGTTCACGCCGGCATCGAACAGCACCATCTCGAAGGTCTCCGGATCCTCGTCATGGCTGTCGTTGTAGAGGGGGACATGGATCTGCGTCTCGGTCTGGCCCGGTTGGAACCGGGCCCGCAGTTGCCAGGACCGCCGCCACGCCAGATAGTCCTGGCCCGCCACGGCCGAGACCGGGGTCGAATCCCGTGTCGCATAGTAGACATGGACCGGCCAGGCCACCTTCTCGCTCAGCGTCACCTTGAAATACCCGTTGCGCTGGTTCTCCTTCATGGTGGCATCGGCAATCGAGAGCGTCGGTCCCGAGGCCGCCGCATCATTGTCAGACACCGCCACCAGAGCGCTATCATCCGGTGGCACTGCCACCAGGTAACCCGTGCCGGTATCTATGGTGGCGGTGACGGAACCGTCCGGCTCGTCTACCGAGTCGTCCAGGGTGGCGACCGTGAAGGTGGCGCTACCCGTGACCGGGAGGGTGAGGGTCCGTGCGCCGGTTTCTCCACTGTCGGCAAACTCTCCGCTCTGGGCCACAGTTACTGTAATATCCAGCGGCGCGGCGGGTAGTGGATCAGCGGATACGGTAAAGGAGGCTGCATCTCCTTCCGTTACGCCACTGCCTGCGGTAATCCGCACGACCGGCTCGTCATTGTCGCGCACCGGGATGGATGCGGTGTCCTTATTGGTTGCGATTGTATAGCCGGTACGGGTATCTACTGTGACCGTCACTGAACCATCCGCTTCATCCAGAGCATCGTCTACTGTACCAATCAAGAGCGAAACAGTCGTCGCTCCCGCCGCCAGGGTGACGGTTCTTTGTCCACTGCCGGGGGCGTCCAGATAGTCTCCATTCTGGCTCACTGTATAGGCAATGGCCAGATCAGATTGCACAGCGCTATCTGCGGTGACGGTGAATGATGCAGGACTGCCCTCCTCTACGGCAGAACCCGATGAGAGGCTGAGTTCCGGTACAGCCGGTGGCGTAATGGTTTTTTCTTCTTGCGCTTTCGGCTGTTCCTCCTGCGGCGGGTTCGCCAGGCATTCCAGCGCCGGCGCCACCGGCGCCCAGCGCTTCAGGCCCCGATCCGCTTGCGCCTGCGCCTCGGCGATGGTCATCGGGCTGTAGCCGTTGCTCTCCCCGAAGGCCGCAAGCACCCGGCTCCAGCGCTCAACATGGCCCGGCGAAGTCCGCCAGGTCTCGGTCGTAGCCAACTGGGCGTCGGCAAGCAGGGCGTCGGAGACGCAGACCGGGGTCTCAATCGGCGCGGCTTGTGCCTCGTCCTGCTGGGCCGGAGCGCTCTGGGCATCACTGCCCGGCCCGACCGCCAGAGTGGCGCTGGAAGCGAGTGTGTCGAGTGACTGCGTTACCCCATTGCCATCAACATATTGCGGCGTTACCGTCACGGTGAGCGTGCTGGTTTCCTGTGCATCATGCTGAATGGTGGTTGAAGCGCCGGTTACGCTCGGCAAGACACCGGACAGTACGTCCTGTCCACTGTCCGCTTGCCAGGATACCTCATAAGAAGTGGCGTGTTCCACTGCATCCCAGCTGACTTGCGCATTCGTATCATCTATCGCGCTTACTTGCAGGTTGGCAACCGCCGTGTCGGGCACCTGGATCGCCGGTGCGCTGTTGCCCACGGGGCATAGCCCGTTATTGATTCGTACACAGTAGCTATCCGAGGCCAGCCGGAACGGACGACCGGCGGACATCAGATGAAAGGTCACGCTGCCGGCTCCGGCGTCATGATGGAGACTGATGGGCACCGTGAACTCGGAGAAACCCCTGTTGAGTGTCTTGTAGCCGGACTTGCCCAGACCCTGTTTGCGGTTGCCGTCGACCACTCCGCCGGTGTCCTCGACCTGCCACTTGACATAGAGACCGTCAGTCAGGCCGCCATTGACCGAGCGGATGGTGTATATCGCGCGGAACCGGCGGTCGTGCTTCGACGTGTCATCACGCCCCGACACCTTCAGAACGGGCAGGTCGTCCTTGATGGTGATGACCGTGCTGATGGTCTCGTCGGCAATGCGAGTCGAGTCCGGGATTTCCAGCAGGTCGGTGGTCTCCTTGCCCGACACAGTACTTTTCTGTAGCCGGATTTTCACCGACTCGTCCGGTTCATCTGAGCTGCCGTCGTCGAACAGCTTGAGATCGAGGTAGGTGCTGAGTTGCCCCTTCGGCAGCGTCGCGAGGTGACAGCCCGTCGTGACATAAGCGCCGTCCGGGCGTACCAACTCGTAGTCGTCGCCGAGCGTCGCCGAGCCCGTCACGCAATACTCGAAATGCGCATCCACTGTCAGTGGCCGATCGGGTATCGAGCTATGTGCAGGAGTCAGCGCCATCTTGATCCGATGACTGCTATCGACTCCGTCTCTCAGCGCCTTGCCGAGTTCGTCGACCTTGAGCAGAGGTCTCGCTTCGTCGTCCTGGATGTGTACCGTGATCCGGTTCGGTGAGCCCACTGAGTAGGTTCCCATGGATACCATCTCCAGTACCACCGTCTCGGTGCCCTCGATCAGTGAGTCCTCGATGACTGTGACCGGCAGAGTCGCAAGCGTCTTCCCCTTCGGCAGCGTCATCGTGCCCCGGTTGGTGTTCCGGTTATAGCCGCCGCGCAGGCGGTAGTCGGCGCCATATATGGCCGTGCTGCCGCCGCTCTCACTGCCGGGCACCACCCGGTAGGTCACCTTTTCATCCCAGCCAGCCTGCGCCGAGAACGGGATGCCGACATTCTGATCGGCGGACGGTCTGCCTTCTTTCACGCCCGGTTGTCCGGCCCAGGTACCGAAGGCAAGTGGCTGCTGGTGGTAATCGTCGTCGTCAATCACCAGGGTTTTGATACTAAACACGCTGTCGATCCCGTAGGGTGAAGGGAGCGGATTTCCAGGGCTCGGATTCAGTGTGATATTGACCGTTTCCTGTCCCGATATAACCAGCCGCTCCTGGCCGTTGACCCACATCGATACCTGCTCGTAGTGGTCGTCTCCAAGCACCTGGATGCGGAATCTCTTTTGTTGTTGGTTGGCAGCGATGGACGAATCGACGCAGCCACTGTTTCTGGTCTGCCAGGCGCTACCCACCTGTTCCTGTATCAGATAGTCGTCTTGCTCGGCATTGCCGCCGGTGCGTCGCGTGGCGCTACCGGAGAAGCACAGGCGAAAGGGCAGGGGAGACGAAGAGCGCTGGCCGGTTTTGACCTGAAACTCTACATTCTTCGGCGCCGAATCCGTCTCCTTCACACAGGTGTACGTTTTACTGCTGCCTCCTCCCACAGAGCAGGTGTCCTTGCCACGGTCCAACGAGAGGGTAAGGGCTGGAGTGGGATCGATCTCGAATACCGGCGAAAGGCCGTAAAAGCTGTCTGGGGTATTCGGAAGCGCAAATCTACCTGACGAATTCAAGGGCTTGTTATCGGTTAGATTACCTCGAGTGATGCGATTGACGGGACCGCCGCCACCCAAAGCCCAACGAACTGTACCGTCCGACTCTGAGCCCGTCAGCACAGAGAATGCAATAGTATGTCGCACACCTCTTTCATGCGTGGCGTCGTAGGAATCCCAGCTTCCGTCGTAAAAGTCCGCGTAGTCGTCGGCAACCTTCGCGCCGTTGAGCCAGTAGATCGGCACGCCGGTCCCGGTGGTCCCGGTATTGTCACGGGCATTGACCGAGGACGTCGAGCCCACCACCTTGAACTGTGCGCTGTGGGGGCGGATGCTGCTGTGGCCCGCGGCAGCCCGGTTCTGAACGAACTGGTTGTACACCGCGATGTCGGAAGAATCCGCCCTGCGGTCTGTAGAGGTGACGAAGATTAGCCGGAACTGATCGCCAGAGCCGAGGCCGGAGGGGATGAGTGGCCAGTTCTTCGGAACGGCCGTGGCGGTTTGCGCTACCGCATCAGACGGCAGGCTGATTAGCAGGAATGGTACGAGAAACAGCGCCAGCAACGCACGCCGCATGATGCGGTGATGCGGTGATGCGGTGATGCGGTGATGCGGTGATGCGGTGATGCGGTGATGCGGTGATGCGGTGATGCGGTGATGCGGTGATGCGGTGATGCGGTGATGCGGTGAATTATACCATAAATCAAGGGCTTAGTCGAATTTATCTGGATTTTTTCCATTGCGTTATTCTGTTTTTTACCGAGTGCTAAGGGTATAATTTTGCTTTATGGAGTCATCCCCTGTCAAGTGGGTTTGATCTGAGGTCTCCCCATTTCCTCATGGGAGATTTGGGGTTAGCCGTCCATTAGGGATCATCCGGCTTGACTACGGGCAGCGCCGGTCTGGCCTTGCCGTGACTGACGGTCTCGCGATACAGGATGTAAAGCCCGCTGGCGACGATGATGGATGCCCCGATCAGTGTATATCGGTCCGGGAGGTCTCCCCAAACCAGATAACCGAGCGCAGTGGCCCAGATCAGGGCAGTGTACTCGAACGGGGAAACCAGTGCAGCCGGGGAAAGCCGGAAGGCATGGGTGATGCAGACGATCCCGAAACTGCCGAACATTCCCGCCGCCACGAACAATAGCAGGTCGGCGGCTGTAGGCGTCACCCACTGGATCGTTGCGATTGCGAGCCCGGCCACCGCCACCCCGGATGCCGGCCAGAACATCAGCGCCTCGGTATGCTCGGTGGATTTGAACCTGCGTGTGGTCACCATCAGCAATGCATAGCAAAGAGCGGTCATCACCGCCGCCACCGAAGCCCATTGAAACACTCCGCTGCCGGGCCGCAGCATCACGATGATGCCGACGAATCCGGCCAGAACCGCCATCCAGCGATGACGGCCCACAGATTCGCCCAGTAACGGAACGGAAAGGACGGCCACCAGGATCGGAGCGATGAATGTCAGCGCAACCGCATCCACCAGTTTCATTTGCGACAACGCCCAGGAGAAGCTGGTCGTCAATCCGAGGACGAGCATGAACCGCAGCAGATGGACTCCCGGCCGCCGGGTTCTCAACCGGGAGAAGCCCCCCTGCAGATGAACAATCAGCAGCAAAAACGGCAGTCCGCACCAGCTTCTCAGGGCGATCACCTGGTTGACCGGGTAAATCCCGGTTAACCACTTGATGATCGCATCCATACAGGAAAAGGAGGCAATACTCACCACCATCAGCAATATGCCGACAAAAGGCCTGTCAGTGTGTATGCCGCCGGGAATCAATCAGTAGATACCTGAATCCCGGAACTATAGCATGGTCCGCACATGGCAACAGCTTCATCGTCCAGAACGCGCAGGGAACGCCTGCACTGGTAACGCTATCGACACTCGATTTTGTAGCGCCTTCTGCATCCGCCTGCGCGGTCGTCGGTGTCATCCAGCAGGAAGGCCGTCCATCGACTCGCGTCTGTCGTCCATCCTCCGCAGCCGGTGGACGATGCGCCACACTGGGACAGGTCTCCCCAGCTTTGAACTTCGTAACAGATCCTGCACTCCGGCGGCGGCGCGCTATTGGCGGAGCGGAATTGAAAGCTAGCTGTTCTCGCGGCTCGTGGCCCGGCTATCCGAAATATTGCATCCAGTCGGTTCGATCTCATCCGGGAGCCGGCGCCCCCGTTCAAACACGGCCTGCATGGCCTGGGTGGTGGCCACATGCGAGTCAATCATTTCTGTGAAACGCCGATTTTCCCCGCGTAACGTCCGGTTATCGGATTCCAGCCTGTCTACATCCGTGAGCAGGGCTTCCCATTTCCCGATCATCTGCCGGATAGCGCCAGCCTGCGTCCTGGCCGTGACCCGCATTTGTGCATTGATAATCCTTTCCAGTTTGTCCTTATGCAGGCGATCCAGCCGCAATGTGGTAATTGTAGCGAATTCTTTTTTCATCGATTCACATTATCATCTACAACCGTACAGGTAGAAATTAACGCAACACGCGAAAAAGTACTCCAGCATCAATCCCCGCAACAGGGAGGCTTTAGCCGTACAAGGAGTACCCTGATGATTGATATTACCGGGTATATTACCGTATTCATTATTTTTTTGCAAATATCCATGGAGAAAATCCGAACCCAATCGGATACACTATCTTTTTTCCGCCAGGACAGCTTATGCTTTCCTGATTCGACTGCAAAGCACTCAATTGTTCTCCCAACAATGACTACATACAGGTTTCACTACCATAGCGTCAAGATGCTCATCATGATTCCGTCTGACTGCCGGTTACGTCAGCGTCCAATTGTCGGTTACGTCAGCGCCGAAATGCCTGTTTCGAAAGAGTTCGGCAAGTTCTGCCCAATCAAACATTCATCGCCAGGATATAGGGCACACCAAACAATTTTGACCAGGCAGCGACGTGCAGTCGCACGAGGTCCGGGAGTCTGGTCTCTCTGCCCCACCACAGATTGCTGGCAACCAGAACTACGTCCGGCTTCTGCCAATGCGTCTGGAAAATGAGCAGCGGGAGCGCAATTTCGTAGCAGATCAAGGCTCCCACATTGATTCCATTGAACAGGAATGTGCCGGACCGGGTCAGGCCGGCCCTGAAAAATCCCTCCATCCCGCCCCGCCACATAAACCACGGCGCCGGCATGCGTTGTCGATAGAGGATATTGATATTCCCCGCCGAAACGTGTGCCAGAACATTATTGTATTGACCCGAATCCGTGAACTCTTCGCCCCCGGAAATGAATTCACGGTTGGTTGCGGCGGCGAATGAACGCAGTCTGGACTGTGCGGTATCGGTCAACCGTCCGCCCATCGCTTCCGGAAATAACGGTATCGGAGCGGCGGCTTGCATGTCTTTCAATGACTCCAGAATCCGGCTTTGGGAATGATAATCAGCAGCATAATTCCGATCTGCGCCCAAGTAATCATTCAACCGCGTATCGACTCCGACAAAGCGGAGACCGGATTGAGGAGCGGCGCTGCCGGCAGCGCCGTGTAACGAAATTCCGACCAGCGCAAGCATCAGAACCGCGCCAACCGGTTTGGGAACGGACAGGGAATAAAGCAGTTGAAACAACACAAGAGTCAGCGCCAGCCCGATAAAACCGGCGCCGGGCAGAATGGCGCCAGCCACGATCAGGGGACTTGGCAGTCCGATGATGCCAAGCGGCGGCAATATCATCAGTACCAGCGCGACCATAACGCCAGTCCTTGGCATGATTGGCGCCAGCGCGAATGGAATGGAGAGTAACAAAGCGGGCAGAACCCAGGTGGACAATGCGGTAACCGAATCGTTTGATAACGTGTGGATACCGTTCAACAATCCGAAACCGGCCACCAGATTGAATATGAATGCGGCGCTGATCGTGTGGAGGATGGACGGCGCATGGCGCAGTCCCAGCGGAAGCAAACACAATGCCCAGATCGTCGAAGCCGAATAAAAGCCAAGGCCGGCGGCAAGACCGCCCAGACCATACCCGATCAAAGAACGTTGCGGGCGACGCCGGTAACCCATGACGCGTCTATCTCGCCAAAATAACGACTGTCGAGGCTATCCCCGGTATCGCCCGCGAGAATGTATTTATCGGCTGTCAGGACATATCGGCGCTCCATCGGTACGGCGGGAGAGGTGGTCCGCGCCGTATGCGGCAACAGAGTGTGATTAACCGTAATACCTCCGTCATTAATCTCAACCCGGTCTCCGGGTACGCCGACCACACGCTTGAGCAGCGGAACAATGCCGCCGCATGTTTTGCTGATAGTACGGGCGACCTGTTCATCCAGTCGGTGTCGTGTAACAAAATCCTGCGGCAAGCAAACCAGAGCCAGGTCGCCGCGAACGGGTCGGACGGCTCTGTTTATTTTCCAGACCAGTCCGTCCACGGAAGGGGTCAGGTTGATCCGGTAGCCCAGTGCATGACCAGCAATCAGACCGCCAGCGAGCGCCGACACAAGCCAAAGGCAACAAGCGTTAATTGAGGGCATCTGATTTCGAAAGCGCTCCGAGTCTGCTGCGCGGTCCGATTACCGGATCATCAAAATGCAGTATCTGCTTGCCATAAATTACCGGCTCACCAGCCAGGAACACAAGAGAATCACCGGCAACCAACTTTTTCCCGACCTTGCGTATGCTTTGGATACGCATGACCTCATCCGGGGTCAGAAGAGCTCGGGAGATTTCCTTGATTGTGGTATTCCCCTTGGGAGAATGCAGGAATTTCGGCGTCGAGGACCAGGACTCCTCCCGTTTTATGACGGTTACTGTACCTACCATCTCGGACAACTCTTTCGCAGTAGCGATAGTGTTTGGGGCAAAAGCGACTCTGACACCACAGTTAGCGGTAATCGCCTCCTTACTGCCATAAGCGTCATTGTCCCGAAGTTGAGTAAAATCCTGGATGATCAATAGACATTTGATGCCGTAGCCACGCAGGAACGGGACCGCCTCATTCATGATCGCCATACGACCAAGTGACGGAAATTCATCAATCAGCAACAATAATTTGTGCTTGTATGAGGGTGTACTGATGCCATGATCGTATTCCACCTCACTGGTCAATGTGCGAACGATCTGGGAAAACAATAACTGGGTCAACGGCCGTAACCGGGTTTTGTCCGTACTACCTACACAAACATACAGGGTAACGGGTTTTTCATGGTTCATCAGATCAGCTATCCGAAAATCCGACCGGGTGATGTTCTTGCGGATGATCGGGTCCCGATACAGTGTCAGTTTTGCTCGCACCATATCCTGGATTCCAACGAACTGCCGACTGGCGCCCACATCCAGCATACTCAACAGCGACGACGCTTCGGCGCGACACAATGGGTGCGGTTCCCCGTTGACATGTTTCGTATTACCCATCCTCTCCAGTATCTCCCTGAAATCCGCATCCGGATCGCTGAGTGACTCAGCCACATCCGTCAAGGATGCCGTCCTGCCCTTCAATTTTCGCTCATAACAAACGTGCAGAATATGGGCCGTCAACAATGAGTAAGCCGCCTCAGCAAAGTATTCTACACCGCTCCTGCCCGTGTTTGACCCGTACTCCATGATGATCGCGGAAATGTTTTGTACATCCTGAATGTCGTGGTCAGCGCCAAGACGAACCTCGGCCAGCGGGTTATAACTGGCGCCGGAACCATCGTTACACGCGGGCTCGAAGCGCAATACGACATTGTTAGCGTGCTGTTTCCGCCAGCGTGACGAAAGCGCCCAGTTTTCCTTCTTCAGATCATAGACGACGCAACTGTGTGACCAGGTCAACAAGGTCGGGATAACCACGCTGACCCCTTTCCCACTGCCGGTCGGAGCGATCATCAATATGTGTTCGGGTCCGTCGTGGCGCAGGATCAAAGGCTTCCCGTTTCGTCCCTGCCAAGCGCCCAGCACCACTCCGTCATTGTCCAGTAAATCCATTTTCTGAATATCATTCAGGGTAGCGAACTTCGCTGAACCATGCAGCGAGCGGTGCATCTCCTGCCCGGAACGGCGCAAATACTGTGTGAACAGGATATAGACGCCGAAGCACAACGTGAAATAACCGCCATTCAAAGACAGGACCTCTTTTATAGAAGGATGCTTTAACAGATCAAACTCAACAATCCAGACCACCCATTTCCAGGGAAGGTAGAAATTGCTGTACAAAGGCGGTCCCAATTTCTGTTGGTAACCCATCAGTTCAGCAAACTCACGAGTAATGAAGATGGAAAATACAACCCCCATCAAGATCAGCGCAAAAACATCCTGCACCCGGATTTTCGATTTTTTCGTTTCTACCGGAGCGCGGCTGCCGCGCAACCCATAATCCGTATTTTCATGATCCAATTTTTTCATTTAACACACAAAAAGAGGTAAAGTACCCCGTCCTTTTTAATCAGGGCATGAAAATGATAGTGTTTCAGGCAGCTACCGGAAATTGCGCCCGCGGCGTCGGACATGAATGACTCGGTCACAGACGCCAACCGGCGCGTACTGGCCCAGATCAACCGTGCGCTGGGCAGTGTGGTTAACCAGGCATTGGCTGACAATGACGTTACCGACATCCTGCGCAACGCGGACGGCGCAATCTGGATCGAACGTCTTGGCCAGCCCATGATCGAGGCCGGATATTTATCTGCGAATGGCGCCATGACGGCAATCAACGCAGTGGCTGGTTGGCATCAGGTTACCATTACGTCGACCAACCCGATTCTGAGTTGCGAACTGCCGGACGGGTCGAGGTTTGAAGCGAACATCCCTCCGGTTTCGGTCGGCGGCCCGACATTTTCCATTCGAAAAAAAGCGTCCCGACTGATCACTCTCGATGAATATGTAACCACCGGCTGCATGACCGTGCAACAAAGAGAAATCATGCATCAGGCTGTCACAGAGCACAGCAATATCATAATCGCTGGCTCAACCGGCTCCGGCAAAACCACGCTGGCGAATGCAGTCATTCATCATATCGTCGAGCAGTTTCCGCATGAACGCCTGTACATACTGGAAGACCTGACTGAAATACAATGCAACGCCAGGAACCGGGTAGTCAGTCGCGCTACAGCCGATACGACCATGGTGGAACTACTGCGCTCTGCGCTACGCCAGCGGCCGGACCGGATACTGATTGGCGAAGTGCGCGGAGGCGAAGCCTGGGAATTGATGAAGTGCTGGAATACCGGACATCCGGGCGGCGTATGCACGATCCACGCCGATGCGCCCGATGCAGACAGCAAAGTCACGACTCCCGCGATGAAACGGCTGGAGCAACTCTGCGCGGAAAACGCACGGGCGCCGCGCCAGACCGGGATCATACGGGAGGTCATAACAGAAGCTGTGGACTTGCTGGTCTATATAGCCCGTCACCCCCGAAGCGGACAACGAGCGGTGCGGTCGATAGTGCCGGTCGGTATTTATCAGGGCGCATCCGCCGCCGCGTCCTGATACCCGGACAAGTCAACCGCATTGCCAGCGACATAGAGATGCGTGATTTGAAACAGTCGGCTTTTCAGAGATACTCCGGTCTGGCCCTGTTTCGGCCCCTGTGCGTAAGTAAACATTTCGGTATTCAGGCCACCTGTCTTGACCACGGCCCGTATGACGGTATTCTCCTGGTCCACATTTTCCTGAAGGATATGGTCGTTCAGGATGTTGAACGCCCGTGGACCGGATACGATACAATCAAGGTAAGTCGTCGACACCTTCGAGTAGTCTCCGTCCAGAACCTCCCCGTCCTGAAGTCCGACCGTAGCGGCCATGAACGGGTCCCCGTTCTTTGGCGTCACCATGCGAATACGGTCGAGAAAACCGATTCCGCTGATGTGAATATCGTAGAAAGAACTGTTTTTGTTTTGTGCAGACATGGCAGGCCCCTGTTGTATGCTCAGTGATAAATGCTCACGGAGACGCAGACGCGCCTGTTTGTCTATGTGCATTCAATTTATGTTATCAGACCAGTTCTGACAACTCTAATGCTATCATTTTACAGAGATCAACACCATAATCAAGCAAAAATACCTAAATTACGCAATTAAATCACCCATGACCTAAGGTCCAAGATGTTTCTCTCCGCGCTCTTCCGCCAACTGAACCTGCCTCTCTCGCTCTGCAAACCGGGCTTTGTCCTGTTGTGTGCGCTGGCCATGACATTTCGGGCAGCTCACTCCCGGCTGGTAATACTCGCTGGCCTTGTCCTGTTCGGTGATCGGCATCCGGCAGCCGTGGCACTGGTCGTAACTGCCCCTGTTCAAATCATGGTCAACCGTGACCCGCTCATCGAACACAAAACATTCGCCCCGCCATCTGGACTCCGGCGCCGGGACGGTTTTGAGATAATTCAGGATTCCGCCTTTCAGATGATACACGGATTCGAAGCCGTTTTGTTTCAGGAATGCTGTGGCTTTTTCGCAGCGGATACCGCCGGTGCAGTACATGGCGATCTTTTTGTGTTTTCCCGGATTCAGGTTTTCCAGCGCGTACCGCGGAAATTCCCTGAAATTGGTGGTATGAGGGTTCTCCGCGTTTTCAAAGCTCCCCACCTCGATCTCGTATTGGTTTCGGGTATCGATTACAAGCGTATCGGGGTCTTCCACCAGCGCATTCCAGTCTTCGGGTTCCACATAGGTTCCCGTCAGAACCGCCGGATCAACACCTTCGACCCCCATGGTGACAATCTCTTTTTTCAGCTTGACCCGGGTGCGTTTGAACGGCATCCGGTCTGTCCCGGATTTCTTGAATTCAATACCGGAAAATCCGGCCTGTCCCTCCAGCCACCTCAGAAACCGATCAACCGCTTGCCACTCACCGGCGATCGTGCCATTGATTCCTTCCCTGGCAAGCAGTAGGGTGCCGGTGATGCGGTTGCCGGATAATTGATCCAGAATCGGCTGCTGGAGGGAAACATAGTGATCAAGCGGCGTGAATTTGTAAAATGTGCAAACCACAAGATTGTTTGCGGATTTTGTCATGGGACTTGCTGCAAGCTGAACCGGGACGCCCCCCGGATAACAGGGGTAATACGACCCATATAATCGTTACTCTACTATCGTAAAATCATGGTCCCGTTCATTGTTCGTTCCCGGTCTCCCGGTCAGGCCAGATTACGGCCTGGGACACGATCACCGACTTGCCGTCGAAGGTCATGGCCGGAGACCCGTACAGCTGATAGCCCGTTTCCAGCGCTTCGCTGACCCGTCGGCAAAAGGAAACGTCATCTGGACCGGTCAGTAATCGGTAACGTAACCTGTTTTCGGGTGGGTTTGACATGACAGAAAACCTTTTTGTAATTATCAGTTACTATATCTTAAACCCCTGACCCCTTTCCACACCCGTTCATACCCGATGACTCCACGCATAAAAGTCTCCACTGATCAAAAAGGTAACTGGAGTGTGTCGAAACGGTTACTGCCGTACCTGTGGAAGCATCGCGCGCGAGTCGCTGTGGCGCTATTGTTTCTGGCGCTGTCCCGTGTAGCCAATGTGACGGTGCCGGTGACGTTGAAATGGATCGTCGACGGTCTGGATGCAGAGCCGATTATCGCCGTGCCCGTCGCTTTGCTGATTGCTTACGGCTTGCTGCGATTCAGCGCCATCCTGTTCAATGAGATTCGCAATGTGGTGTTTTCCCGGACCGGGATAAAGATAGCCATGAATATATCTTCCAGGGTATTCGAACACCTTCACAACCTGTCATTGTCGTTTCACCTGGATCGAAAAATCGGGGCGCTGTCCAGGGATATTGACCGGGGCAGTACGGCGGTCACCAATTTCCTGAGAATGGTCGTATTCAACATCATGCCTGTATTCATTGAAATCACGGTCGTGCTGGGCATCCTCTGGCAGCAACTGGATGCGCGCTACGTTGTGATTACTCTCATTGTGATTGTGATCTACAGCTTTTGCACTTTCTGGATTACCCGCTGGCGCACCAAATTCAGAGTGCAGATGAACAATTCCGAGTCTTCGGCGAATACCTGGGCGCTGGATTCGCTGATCAACTACGAAACCGTAAAAATGTTCACCAATGAAAGGCTCGAAAGAGAAGGCTATGACCGGGCCTTGCAGCAATGGTCCGACGCCTCATTCAAGAACAGTCTGTCACTCTCATTCCTGAATGCGGGACAAGGACTGATCATTGCCGTCGGGCTGACCGTTTTGATGATCATGGCCGCTTCCGGGGTCAAACAAGGCGACTTGACCCTCGGCGATTTCGTCATGGTCAACGCATTTTTGATTCAGCTCTATATCCCACTCAATTTTCTCGGCTCGGTTTATCGGGATTTGAATCATGCCCTGGTGGACATGGAGCGCATGTTTGATCTGGTCGATACAGAACCGGAGATCACCGACCAACCGGGGGCGCCGCCGTTGGCGCTCAGCCGGGGGGAGGTCCGGTTCGACCGGGTCAGCTTCTCTTACCAGCCGGACCTGGCGACCCTGAAAGACATCAGTTTCACGATCCCCGGCGGCAAAACTCTGGCGGTGGTCGGGCCTTCGGGATCCGGCAAATCGACACTGGCCAAACTGCTGCTGCGTTTATATGACCCGGATGCCGGCTCGATTTCGATAGACAATCAGGATATAAAATCACAGACCCAGGAAAGCGTGCGGTCTGTAATGGGGGTCGTACCCCAGGATACAGTGCTGTTCAATGAGACCGTCCGGTACAATATTGATTATGGTCGCCCCGGCTCGACCGATGAACAAATCGCACAAGCGGCCCGGGCTGCCCAGATCCATGATTTTATTTCTTCTCACCCTCAGGGCTACGATATTCTGGTCGGCGAACGGGGGCTGAAACTTTCCGGCGGAGAGAAGCAGCGAGTCGCCATTGCCCGGGTGGCGCTGAAAGGGGCGCGGATTCTGATTTTCGACGAGGCGACCTCTTCATTGGACAGCCGTTCGGAGAACGCCATTCAAAAAGCTCTGAAAAACGTATCGGCTGACCATACGACACTGGTAATTGCCCATCGGTTGTCAACGGTAGTCGGAGCTGACGAGATCATCGTACTCGATCAGGGCAGCATTGCAGAACGCGGCAATCATGATTTTCTGGTCAGCCAGCCAGGTCTGTACGCGCAAATGTGGAAACTGCAGCAGAAGAAAGCCAGCCAGAATTGATGGCGCCGACAGGCGGTCCCGACATGAGCCGATACCAACCCCCGCAAAAACCATCGACACCCTATATCACGCAACAGGGTTTCGAGGCGCTGCGGCGCGAGGAAACCACGATCTGGAAGAAGCGTTCTGAAGTCACCAAAGCGTTGTCGGCGGCAGCGGCGGAAGGGGACCGTTCGGAGAACGCGGAGTATATCTACCGGAAAAAGCAGTTGGCGGAAATAGACCGCCGCATACGCTACCTGCAAAAACGATTGCCGAACCTGACTGTCGTTGCCGGAGTCGGGGATGAAAATCGGGTATTTTTCAGCGCCTGGGTCACCCTGGAAAAAGACAATGGCGACGAAGTTGAATACCGGATTGTCGGCCCCGATGAGATCGACAGTGACAGCGCCAGGGGATACATCAGCGTGGATTCACCGATGGCGCGGGCCCTGTTGAAAAAAGAAGTCGGCGATGAAGTTATGTTGAGCATGCGCGACCGCGAGGAGATTTACCTGATCACCGCGATCCGTTATCGCTGAACCGGTCACACGAGTGTGGTAGAGTCGCCTTCCGATACCGGTTCGCGTAATTGAATTTGTCATAAGGAGTAAAGAATGAAAGCGGTATGGTATGAAAAGCAAGGTGAGGCCAGCGCGGTTCTGAGATATGGAGACTGCGCCATGCCGGAACCGGGGAAAGGTGAGGTGCGAGTCCGGCTGCATACTTCTGCGGTTAATCCCTCCGATGTCAAGAAAAGAGCGGGGGCGCAAGCGGCTGGCTTTGAAAATGGTTTCGTGATTCCTCACAGTGACGGCGCCGGAGTGATTGACGCGGTTGGCGAAGAGGTTGGCGAACAGCGATGCGGTCAACGGGTATGGGTATACCAGGCACAATTCGCCCGCAACTGCGGAACTGCCGCACAATATGTCACACTGCCCTCTGCACTGGCCCAGGCGCTACCGGATAATACCGGTTTCGACGTAGGCGCCTGTATCGGAATCCCGATGATGACCGCCCACCGCTGTGTTCATAATGTCGGTAATTTATCTGGCCGCTACGTGCTGGTGACAGGAGCCTCCGGGCGGGTGGGCTATTATGCGGCGCAATGGGCGAAACTGGCTGGGGCATTCGTGATCGCGACTGCGGGAAGCGATGCCCGTTGCCGAATTGCCGAACAGACCGGCGCCGATAAGGCGCTGAATTACCGGCAGGATAACTTGGCTGACGAGATTGCCCGGATTACTGGCGGAGCGGGAGTGGATCATATTGTTGAGGTTGAGTTCGGAGTCAACGCGAAAACCAGCGCGGCGTTGCTGAACGACAACGGCACGATATCCACCTATTCATCCTCCCTTGCGCCAGAGCCGACGATCCCGTTTTATCCATTGATGTTCAAGAATATTTCACTGAACATGGTGCTGGTCTACAACATGCCCGACCCGGCCAAAAAACAGGCCATAGAGGATATTTATCGTGTCCTGGAACAAGGCCGGTTCAAGCATCGAATCGCGCAAACCTGGTCGCTTGAACAGACCGCCAGCGCCCACGAATCCATTGAAAAAGGCGGACTCAATGGCTGCGTGATCATTAACACCGATTGATCAAATGATCGCCGATACGCCGGAGCCGCCCTACTATGCCGTTATTTTCTCCAGCCTGCAATCGGACGACACTGCGGACTATGCCGAAACCGCCGTGTGGATGCAGGAACTGGCCGCAAGGCAACCGGGCTACCTGGGCTTTGAGTCCGCCAGAGACGGCTTGGGTATCGCCGTCTCTTACTGGAAGGATGAAGGCTCAATAGCTGGCTGGAAAGCAAATATCGAGCACCAGGCAGCGCAGAAAATGGGCCGGAAAAAATGGTATACACACTACCGGGTGCGGATTGCGAAAGTGGAGCGGGATTATCACAAGCATAACTCCATACTGGAAATCTGATCCGACCTGCCGGTCAGCTCACAATGCTCCTTACCCGCTAACAGGGAATATCCGGGTATCTGGCGGAGCGGGATTCGGCGAGTGGCAGATTATCCTCGTCCCGGTAGGTGAAGGTGACCGAGGTTTTCACCTCATCGGTACTATTCTGGCCAGCCGCATGGATGGTTCTGCTGTGGAAGAAAAGCACATCGCCCTGTGACAACTCAGCAGGCAATGCGCTGTCGATCAGAGTGCGGTTTTCCGGGAGATCGGGACGCAGGAACAGGGAGGCGTCAAAGCGGCCACGATCCAGATGTTGGCGGTGGGAGCCGGGAATCAACCGCATACCGCCGTTGCGGTCATATTCCTCACCCAATGCCAGCCAGACACTGATCAGCTCCGGCTTGTCGAATAACCAGTAGCGTATATCCTGATGCCATAATGTTTCGCTGCTAAATCCGGGATGTTTGGTCATGATGCAGTTGTGATGATTCTGGGAAACCGCGATACGGTCTGCTTCCAGCAGTTGTTTCACCCGTTCAACTACCATCGATGAAGTCGCCCAGGTGCGGAACACGGCATCCCGGGTAATGGCGTGCAGCAGTCTGCGGGGGGTATCGCCGCCGGGAGCCATACGACCTGCCGGGGAACCGGGGTACTGGACATCCGCTTCAAATTCAAGCGGCCCCAGGGGCGGACGTAGTGAGTTGTGCACCACATCCAGCATTTGCCGGCAGATGCCACTATCGACCAGTCCGCGCTCAATAATAAAGCCTGAGCGGCGGAATTTTTCGACTTTGTCAGCGCTGAACATAGCTAGTCACTCTGATTAAAGGGCTGTACCTCCACCCATTCTCCTGCCTTCACATCCGCACAGTCATCCGGCAGGATAATAAAGCAGTTGGCACGGCTCATCGAGCTCAGGATGCCCGAACCCTGCTCTCCGGTCGAAGCGACCACAGTTTCACCGTGGTCATTCAGCGACAGGATTCCGCGCTGGTATTCCATCCGGCCCGGACGTTTACGCAGATCGGTTGTTGTTCTCATCTTCAGCGCCATCGGAACACCGGATTCCTCCCCGGCAAGCTGGCGGATGGCAGGCTCGACAAAAACCCGAAACGTCACCATTACCGAAACCGGATTCCCCGGCAATCCGAAAAAAAGGCTGTCGCCAATTTTGCCGAATGACAGGGGGCGCCCCGGTTTGACAGCCACCTTCCAGAACCGAACCACTCCAAGACGGGTCAATACCTCCCGGATATAATCCGCGTCTCCGACCGAAGCCCCGGCTGTCGTGATCACGATATCGGCCTGCTTTGCGGCCTCTGTAATCACCTCGCGAATCGCAACCGGATCATCTCGAACAATGCCAAGATCAATCCGCTCGACCCCCATACCATCGGACATCGCGTGCAGGGTATATCGGTTCGAGTCATGGACTTCCCCTGGCTGCAAGGACTCACCCACCGGCTTCAATTCATCACCATTGGAAAAAAAGGCAACTCTGGGTTTACGGAAAACGCAGACCCGGCTCTGACCGGTCGCGGCCAGCAAGCCCAGCTGGGAGGCGCCGATTCTCGTGCCGGATGGAATCACCGCATCCCCGGCTTTAATATCTTCTCCAGCATAGCGTACATTGCCATATCGTTTCTCGCCCGGATAAATTGTGACCTGTCGCTGATTAACCGTAACCCGCTCCTGCATCACCACCGTATCCGTACCCGTCGGCATCACGGCGCCGGTCATGATGCGGACACATTGCCCTCGATGGACCGCTTTGCGAAAGGGCGCTCCGGCAAAAGATGCCCCGATCATCTGAAGCTCGCTGGCGCCGCTTGCAGACAGGTCGAGACTGTTGACGGCGTATCCGTCCATCGCAGAATTGGTGTGATTGGGCACATCGGCATTGCTGACAATATCGGTCGCCGTGACCCGGCCCAGCGCTGAGTGGATCTCCAGGGTCTCGGTGTCGCGTACCGCGACCACGGTTTCGCGTATATACGACCTGGCCTGAGCCACCGTGACCGCTGACGGGTCGAAATCACAGGATACGGGGTCGGTCTGTTTACTCACTACCCTGCATTCCTCAATCCCGATTCCACTCTCCGGATTTCCCTCCGGATTTATGGTTCAAACGAATCCCGTGCATCTCCATCCCACGGTCAGTTGCCTTGCACATATCGTAGATGGTCAATAACGCCACCTGTACCGCAGTCAGCGCTTCCATTTCCACCCCGGTTCTTTCTGTGGTTCGAGTCGTCGCCCGACAGACAATGCTGGCGGCGCTCCCGCCCCGGTCCGATTCGAATTCGATACTCACATGAGTGAGCGCGACCGGATGGCACAACGGCACCAGATCCGGTGTTTTTTTCGCGGCCATGATTCCGGCAATCCGCGCAATAGCCAGGACATCCCCCTTCTTGCTGGCGCCTCGTTCAATCAGTTCGAGTGTTTCCGGCGACATTACGATCCGCCCTTGTGCGACCGCCTCGCGGTGGCTCACGGCTTTCTCGCCCACATCCACCATCCGGGCTTCTCCCTTCTGGTTAAAATGCGTCATACCGGATCGTTCAGCCATCAAAATTTACTTCAGTCAACGGGAAATAGTGCTATTGTAATGCGGGCGCGAAAACAATGAAACTGACGAATACAGACCGTGCATAGCGAATCCATTTTATTTTCCATCTTCCTGATCTTCGGGGGCGCCGCCCTGTTGGCCACGGTGGCGCTGTATCTGCGCCAGGCGATGCTGGTCGCCTACCTCGCCATCGGCGCCATTCTGGGGCCCTGGGGTCTGGGCTTGGTGGCAGACGCAGACCTGATTGCCGATATCGCCCGCATCGGCATTATCTTCCTGCTGTTTCTGCTCGGACTCAATCTGTCCCCGCAAAAACTGTTCGAACTCCTCCGCGAGACCACGCTGGTCACGGTTTTCTGCACCTTGATATTTGGCGGTATTGCGGGGGGCATCGCTTTGGCCTTTGGCCTGGGCGCTGTCGATTCACTGATCGTCGGGGTATGCGCTTCCTTTTCCAGCACCATAGTCGGTTTGAAGTTACTGCCGACCACCGTGCTGCATCATCGTCATATCGGCGAAGTGATCATCAGCGTATTGCTGCTTCAAGACCTGATCGCGATTATTGCCATGCTGGTCATACAGGGTCACGGCGGCAGTGGCGAAGCGCTGGCCACCGACATACTCAAAGGATTCATTGCCCTGCCGGTCCTGGGATTGATCGCCTGGGCCGGACATCGCTTCGTCATTTTCAAACTGTTCCAGAAGTTCGACCGTATTCAGGAATATGTTTTTCTGATCTCCATCGGCTGGTGTCTCAGTCTGGCCCAACTGGGTGAGTTTCTGGGCCTTTCTTATGAAATCGGGGCATTCACCGCAGGCGTGGCTATCGCGACCAGCCCGATGGCGCTGCATATCTCGGTCAGTCTGAAACCGCTCAGGGATTTTTTTCTGGTCCTGTTTTTCTTTGCTCTGGGCGCCGGGTTCGATGTGGTCGCGGCGGCTGGCATTATCCTGCCCGCTATCCTGATTGCGGCGGTGTTGCTGATCATCAAACCCGTTGTGTTCCGGTATTTGCTGGTCAGTCAGGCGGAAACCAACAAGCTCGCCTGGGAAACCGGCGTGCGGCTTGGGCAACTCAGCGAATTTTCATTGCTCATCGTATTCGTTGCCCGGCAAAATCAGCTCATCACCCCGGAAACCTTTTATATCGTTCAACTCGCAACCATTATTTCGTTCATCGTCTCGGTTTACTGGATTGTCGCAAAATATCCCACACCGATAGCGGTCAATGACAAATTGAGGCGATATTAGGACTCACCCCCGTATGACAGACAGCGCACCGGAAAATTCTTACCGGCCTCTGGCCGACCGCATCAGGCCAACCGCACTGCATGAGGTCGCGGGGCAAGAACATATTCTGGCCGACGGCAAACCACTCTACAGTGCGATTGCCCATGGTCAGTTACATTCCATGGTATTCTGGGGGCCGCCGGGTACAGGCAAAACCACCCTTGCCAAATTACTGGCGACGCATTGCGATGCAGCATTCATCTCCCTGTCTGCGGTGCTGTCCGGAGTCAAGGACATACGGGAGGCAGTGGAGCAAGCCAAACTTCGACAACAGGCGGGTCAAGGGGAAACGGTCCTGTTTGTCGATGAGGTGCACCGTTTCAACAAGGCGCAACAAGACGCTTTCCTTCCCCATATCGAAGACGGCACAATTGTCTTTGTCGGCGCCACTACGGAGAACCCCTCCTTTGAATTGAATAATGCACTGTTATCCCGGCTTCGGGTTTATGTGCTGAAACCACTTGCAGTAGAAGAAATCGTAACAGTGATTGAACGAGCGCTGGGTGATGCAGACCAGGGACTGGGGACTGCAAACCTGTCCATAACCCGGCAAGATATCGAGCATCTGGCGCAAATGGCGGATGGAGACGCACGCCGTGCATTAACCTGGCTCGAAATCTCCGCCGATCTCGCGCAAGGCGGGGAAATCACCCGTGATCTTTTGTCCGAGGTTATGTCCGGGGGCGCATTGCGTCGATTCGACAAAGGCGGAGACGCATTCTACGACCAGATCTCAGCGCTGCACAAATCGGTGCGCGGCTCGGACCCGGACGCCGCACTGTACTGGTTCTGCCGGATGATTGACGGCGGATGCGACCCAGCCTATATTGCCCGGCGGATGGTACGCATGGCATCCGAAGACATCGGCAATGCAGACCCGAGAGCGCTCGAAATCACGTTGAACGCCTGGCAGACTCAAGAACGACTCGGTAGCCCGGAAGGGGAACTGACTCTGGCCCAGGCCATTATCTACCTGAGCGTAGCCGCCAAAAGCAATGCCGTTTACAAGGCTTACAATCAGGCCCTGTCGACAGCCCGGCAATCCGGCTCACTGGATGTGCCCCTGCACCTGAAAAACGCGCCGACCAAACTGATGAAAAAACTGGACTATGGCAAGGGCTATCGTTATGCCCATGATGAACCGGACGGCTATGCGGCGGGAGAAAATTATTTCCCGGACGAATTGCCACCGACCCGTTTTTATCACCCGGTTGAGCGGGGACTGGAAATCAGGATAAAACAAAAACTGGCGCAATTGCGCAAACGGGACAACCCGGCAGACTGACCCGTTGACTCCCTCATCGGAAAACGCGGCGTATCCCCAGGATTATCTCGCCGGCATTTTGTGGATGCTGTTTTCGGGCCTGTTGTTCGTTGCCGTAACCGTCATCGTCCGCCACCTGGGAACCGATATGCCAGCGGTGGAAGCGGCGTTCATTCGTTATGTATTCGGCTTGATTTTCCTGATTCCGATGATCATGAAATTTCCCTGGCGGGAACTGAACCGGAACATCCTGACCCTGTATTCGCTGCGCGGCCTGGCGCATGGCGCGGCTGTGATGTTGTGGTTTTACGCGATGGCCAGAATTCCGATTGCCGAAGTCACCGCGGTCGGCTACACCACCCCCATTTTTACCGCGGTTGGCGCGGTACTACTTTTCAGAGAGCGTATCCATGCCCGCAGGCTCGGCGCGATTCTGGTCGGATTCATCGGCATGCTGATCATACTGCGCCCCGGACTCGAGGTGATCCAGGCGGGTTCTCTGGCACAGGTCACAGCCGCCCTGCTCTTTGCGGTCTCCTATCTGTTTACCAAGAAACTGACTTACAGCGAAAGTCCGGCCCAGATTCTGGTCATGTTATCCATCGTATGCACCCTTGTGCTGCTGCCCGGAGCGCTCATGCAATGGCGGGACCCGACCGCGACCGAGTTGTTCTGGCTGGCTCTGACGGCGCTGTTCGCAACTTGCGGACACTATGCCATGACCCGCTCCTTTGCCGCCGCCTCGCTGACGGTAACCCAGCCCTTCTCATTCCTGCAACTGGTCTGGGCGGTCATATTCGGATACCTGTTGTTTGGTGAAATCCCGGATATATGGGTCATCATCGGCGGGATGATTATCGTATGCGCAGTGACTTATCTCACTTATCGGGAGTCCGTAGTCCGGCGCACCTGAGTGCCCGAACAGGGAACGGGAATCCACAACCATTCGGGTACTGTGCTTACTGCCATCGTAGGGGCGACCCTCTGTGGTCGCCCGCTACCGTTGATACCCGTTCCGGCGGTTGCGGGAGGGCACGGAGACCCTCCCCTACGGGGTATCATCGTTATCAATCCGGGTGCCGTTCATACGCAATATCCGCCCCTTTTACCCGGTGGGCGACATTCTCAAAAATGCTTATGTCCACGCTGTAAAAGTAGTTGCCAACCTTAATTGTCGGAAAGGGGACTTCGTTAATAGTAATCTCCGTGAGATTGTCAAACTGGCCGGGAATGTTATCTTTATCGTCCGCTACAATAACATCGTAATTCTTGCTGTAAATGTTGCCTGTTCCATGTACTTCGTAAGTATCCCGCCCTGCTCCGCCTTTCATAAAATTATTGCCCCAACTCCCCACCATGCGATCATTGCCTGCACCTCCCAGCATCCAATCATTGCCCCAGTCTCCGTACAGGGTATCGTTGCCATCGCCGCCGTCCATGTAGTCATTGCCCCGGTCTCCGTTCAGGGTATCGCGGCCCCTGCCGCCGTACAAGTAATCATCGCCCCAACTCCCGTCCAGGGTATCGCGGCCCCTGCCGCCGTACAAGTAATCATCGCCCCAACCCCCGTTCAGGGTATCGCGGCCCCTGCCGCCGTACAAGTAATCATCGCCCCAACTCCCGTTCAGGGTATCGTTACCATCACCACCGTACAGGGTATCGTTGCCCCAACCTCCGTCCAGGGTATCGTTACCATCACCACCGTACAGGGTATCGTTGCCCCAATTCCCTTTCAGGGTATCGTTACCATCACCACCGTACAGGGTATCGTTGCCCCAACCTCCCGATGCTTCGCAAGCCTGTTGATCTGCACTATCCCAACATCCGTATGTTGTACTGGTAATATCCGTCGCATAAACGGCAGATACAACGGGCAATGACAACATCCCGGCGATCAGTCTAATAAAGGTTTTCATGCAAAATTCTCCACAATTAATGATTGATTGACGGGATAGTACCCCCCCCCCCCCGCGCCAAGTCAATAGTCAGTCACGCGATCCGTCAAGCCGCCGGGGAAATACGATTGGAGAACTATTCTGCGAAAATTTCAGCGAGGGTAAATAACACCGGTTCGTGATATGCGACGCTTAGATCGCCCATAGAACGCCCCAGGCGTGATTGATCAATGGTTCGAAGCTGATCCAGAGCTACCTCACCCATTTTACTATCATGGTTTACAAGCACTCTTGTGGGCCAGCCGCGTAAGCGTGTGGTCATTGGCGCAATGATCACCGTTTTCAGTTTGTCATTCATGGGGTCAGGTGAAACAACGAGAACAGGCCGACTTCCGGCCTGTTCGCTACCTTGAGAAGGGTTCAGGTTTACTCTCCAGACACTGAAACGCCTGACCATCATTCCCACTCATGTCCGTCAACGGGGGATTCTGGCAAATCTTTCAGTAACATAGGTTCTTCATCGGCCCCTTGCCATAAAGCGACATTGTTCCAATCTGCGCGAACATGACGCACAACGCGTTTGATTTCCAGTTCAATAACATCACCAGCTTTGGCGCTGATGGTATTCAATTCGCTGGCGGGTATGATGAGTCCGACACTATTGCCGACCGGGCGCAGTTTCGCTTGCATAATGATCATCCTTTCGGGTGGTAATAATATTGTTATAACATTCTGGCGTTATTTACTCGTGAGGTCAAGTGTGGTTTGCTCAAGCGGCACGGAGATAACCGGCGTATGTTTATGCACCTCAATCCAGTATAATTCGGCGTACCAGATGCCGATGCGGGGTACGCATCCGGCCATTTAATTCCTGAACTTCGGATTCACTATGACAACACTAGCCTTCTTTGAAGGGGAAATCGTTCCCATTGACCAGGCGAAGGTGAGCATCACCAATCATACATTGCACTATGGCACCGGCTGCTTCGCCGGTATCCGTGGCTACTGGAACCAGAACCAGCAACAACTCCATATTTTCCGAATGGCGGATCATTACGAACGGTTCCTGAACAGTGTCCGGTTTCTGCACGGTGAAATTGACTACAGCAACGAACAGCTCCAGGAAATCACCCTGACATTATTGAGAAGGGAAGGCTGGAAGGAAAATATCTATGTCCGGCCAATCGCCTACAAGGACGAAGGCTTTTACCGGGTCTGGCTGCATGACGCGAAAGACAAGGTCGCCATTTCCAGCCAGGCGGTTGACCATTATCTCGGCAAGGATGAGGGAGTCCGGGTCACGGTGAGCAGTTGGCGGCGGGTGGACGATAACGCAATCCCCGCCAGAGGGAAGGTCAATGGCGCTTATGTGAACAGTTCGCTGGCAAAAAGTGACGCCATGTTAAGCGGGTTCGATGAGGCGATCCTGCTGAACCAGGACGGTCATGTGTCCGAAGCATCCGCGGCAAACTTCGTGATGGTCAGGAACGGGACTTTTATCACGCCGCCGGTCACCGCCAATCTGCTCGAAGGAATCGTCAGAAAATCATTGATTGAAGTGGCCAGGGACCGACTCAAAATCCCGGTGGAAGAAAGGGAAATCGACCGCTCCGAACTGTATATCGCCGATGAGGCGTTTTTCTGTGGTACCGGGGTGCAAATGGCGGCCATCAACAGTATTGACCACCGCCCGATTGGAGATGGCGGCAAGGGGCCGGTTACCCGGGAAATCGAGGAATTGTTCCGCCGTATCCTGCTCGGCGAGGAAGAGGACTACCGGCATTGGGTCACCGCAGTCTACTGACCGCACCCCGACCCCGCCAAACAACCGTGATTGCACGCCCCGAAAACCTGGGTCTGGAAAACTGGCGGCAATATCCGAACAGCCAGTGGAGCTTCCAGCATGTTCGTCAATTGATTCCGACCGCGGAAATTAAGTGTGGTCAGCAAACCCGATCCGCTCCGGCAAACAACCGACAGGATTTTCAGGCTGAAGTCGTCACTGGCCCGGCCGGAAGCTGCACATTGAGCCAGTTGCTCGAATGGTCCAAAACCGATGGCCTCCTGATTCTGCATCACGGCAAAACCGTCTGTGAATGGACTGCGCCCCACTTCGACACCCGCAACCCGCATATTCTTTTTTCGTGCAGTAAATCCGTCACAGCGATGCTGGCTGGCATTCTGGAAAATCAGGGAGTGATCGATTCACGCCATCCGGTGATCCGATACCTGCCCGAAGCCAGGAACAGCGCCTATGGAAACTGCACCCTGCGTCATGTCCTGGATATGTCGGTAGCCCTTGATTTTGAAGAAAACTACACGGACCCGGAAAGTGAGTATATTCAATACCGCGTCGCCACCGGATGGAACCCGGTCAACCAGGAAAATCCGGGGCCGGCGCTGGAAGAGTTTCTCTATACCCTGAAACAATCCAATGAGGAACACGGTCACGCCTTTCTCTATCGGTCTCCGAATACCGACCTGCTGGGTCTGACGCTGGAGCGAGCGGCCGGCGCTCCGGTCGCCGAATTGTTTTCAGAACTGATCTGGCGACCCATGGGGGCACAGTCCGACGGCTATATCACATTGGACCGTTGCGGTCTTGGACGCACCGCGGGAGGAATCTGTGTGACGCTCGCCGACTTCGCCCGGCTTGGGCATCTGATGCTGGACAACCGCGGTCCCGACGGCGATGAAATCATTCCTTCACGCTGGATTAAAGACACGTTCAACGAGGGGGACAAGGGAGCCTGGGACCGCGGCAACTACGCTCATCGGGCGCCGCGCGGGAAATATCGCAGCCAGTGGTATCAGTCCGGCGATGAGGACGGCTCAATCAATGCCAGGGGGATTCACGGTCAAAACCTCTATATCAATCCGACCCGGTCGGTCGTGATTGCCCGTTTTGCCTCACACCCCGCCCCCCTGAACGATGCGGTCAGCAATGCCTGCTTCGGGGCATTCGATCAAATCGCGAAGATGCTGGCCTGAAGTCCCGGTTCAGCGCATGCGGCGCGATCCGGCCCCGCGTCACTGCCCCTTGCGCCGACCCTGTACGATCTGGTCCAGGATCATGGCGCAGAACAGGATCGAAAAACCGGCCAGAATACCCTGCCCGACCGAAGCGTACTGCAGGGCTTCCAGCACATCCTCACCGAGCCCCTTGGCTCCGATCAGGGACGCCACCACCACCATGGCCAGACTCAGCATGATGGTCTGGTTGACGCCAGCGAGAATGGAAGGCGCCGCCAGAGGCAGGTCCACTTTCTGCAGCAGGTACCATTTGGACGCGCCGTAGGCGATCGCGGCCTCACGGATATGCTCCGGCACGCCCCGCAGTCCCAGCACCGTCAGACGCACCACCGGGGTGCCGCCGAAAATCATCGTGGTAACGATGGCGGCCGGCTTGCCGGTGCCGAAGAACGCGATCACCGGAATCATGAATACAAAAGCCGGCATGGTCTGCATGAAATCCATGATCGGGCGAAGCACGGCATACACCCGCTGACGGCGGGCGCAGAACATACCGACCGGAATCCCGATGGAAATGCTGATCAGCGCCGCCGTTCCCAACAGGGCCAGGGTGGTCATGGCCTTCTCCCAGAAACCCAGCAACCCCATGTAGGCGAGAAACGCGGCGGACCAGACCGCGGTGCGCGGCCCGGCTGAAAGCCAGGTCAGCAACACGATGAAACTGGCGATCACAATCCACGGCGACTCCACAAATACCACCTCAAGAGCATCCAGCAAGGTCCGGATACCCCACGTAATAATGTCGAAAAACCACTCACCCTTGAGCACGGCCCAAGTGAAAAACTGCTTGACCCAATCAATGGCGGTCAAACGATACTCGGGGCTGGTCGGAAACTCCATCAACAACGAATATCGTCCGGGAAAGCTGTAGTGCATCACACAGGCAATAACGACAATGACGAAGAAAAAAGCGCTCAGCCCGGTGCGCAGACTACTGATTCCATGGGATACGCTGCGGTCGGAGAGCCAGTCAGAGAAACGGCGCTCGAGAACGATGTTAGCAAGCAGGCCCTCGGTCAGTTTGACGACGATCAGCAGGACCAGCCCGGTCAGCGCCACATAGACCGCACTCTCCTCGATGCGGACCACTTCCCGCTGCAATTCGAGAATACCGGATTCCAGTGAGTCAATAGCTCTCCTGAAGACATCCACATTAGCGGCGTTGGCTTCAATGGCAGTCTCCAACTGCTGTCGGCGGAATTCCAGAGTGCCCTGCACGCTCTCCATGCGGTTTCTGGCCTCTGCGGCCAAGTCTCCGAAAAGCCCCCTGGCGATCTGGATGAAGCCGAACGTCTCCAGAACCGCGAACGGCATGCACCAATTCCACAGCCCCCGCATGCCGTACCAGATCGGCCCCAGCAACGCCGCCACCAGATTAAAACTCCAGCGCAGCCCGGACTGGCTACCGAGCTTGTCAAACACGCGAAGATAATAATCCTGTCCGACGCCGACAAACTCCCGCGCCAACTCCGCGTGATCTTCCCGCAATTCGTCCGCGGGTATGGATTGCGTTTCCTCCATCGACTGGTTCATGATGTCTCTGTCCCCTCAATGACGGTGGTTAACAGGTCGGGCCGAGTAATGACACCCTGAGCGCGTCCGGCGCTGTCATTGATGCGAATGGGCCTCTCGCTGGCAATGGCGGCGCGAATCAGGACACTCAGATTGTCTGTAAGCAGAAATTCCGGCGCGTCGTCCGGCAGCGGTCCATGCGCCTTCTCGTATTCCACCAGCGGCTGCATGACCGTTTCCGCCCGCACCACCTTGAGCCGGGATATCCCGGCAACGAAATCCGCGACATAGTCATCCGCGGGGTGCATGACGATATCCGCCGGTTTACCGATCTGTACCACATGACCATCCCGCATGATGGCGATACGATGACCGATACGCACCGCTTCGTCGAGGTCGTGCGTGATAAAAACCGTCGTTTTTTTCATTTCAGACGCCAGCGCCATGAACTCGGACTGCAACTGACGGCGGATCAGCGGGTCCAGCGCGCTGAACGGTTCATCCATCAGCAGAATTTCAGGGTCCGCGGCGATGGCGCGGGCCAACCCCACGCGCTGTTGCATACCGCCGGACAATTCATGCGCGAACTTGTTGCCCCATCCGCCCAACTCCACCATCGCCAGCGTCTTTTCCGCCACCTGCATACGGCGGTTCTTACTGATTCCACGGATTTCCAACGGCATGGCAATATTATCCAGTACCGAACGGTGAGGCATCAGCGCAAAATTCTGGAAAACCATGGCAATGTGTTCGTTGCGGAACCGGCGCAACGTACTCTCTTCCATCTCCATCACATCCTGTCCACCAACCATGATGCGCCCCGCGGAAGGCTCCAGCAATCGGTTGACGTGTCTCACCAGTGTGGACTTGCCGCTTCCGGACAAGCCCATGACGCAGAAAATTTCACCGCGCTCCACCTCGAAACTGACATCGGCCACTCCGACCACGCAGTTATATTTCTCCAGCGTCTCCGCCTTGGAATATCCCTCGTTCCGGATGCCGGACAAGGCGGCCTGCCACTGGTCGCCAAAAACCTTCCAGACACCCTCCACCCGGATCGCGCCGGCCTCGGCGGCGCCCGGTGTATCAAACTCTTTATCCATCCTGTAAATGATGGAAGCGCCGGTCAAGCCGGCGCTTCTGGTGGCAGGATGTCAGCAGGTACGCCGGAACCTCAAAGGCCCAGCCAGCCATCCACGCGCTCGCTGTTTTCGGCCACCCATTGCTTCGCCACCTCCGCGGCGTCACGACCGTTTCCGGCGATTTCAAAAGCGAAGTAACTGACGGTCGCGGTATCCAGAGCCATGTTGGCGAGAAGTCCGGCGATGATCGGGGAACGGGATTCCAGAGACTTCGACCAGGCAACCTGGACATTTTTCAGGGCATCCTCGGTCATGACCGTGGATTTCTCGAACCAGTCCGGATCTTCCTTCGGCTGCACCATGACATATTTTTCCGGATCGAATGCCGGCTCCTCCAGGGTAACCACGTCATACATGTACCAGATTGCATGGGGAGCATAGCAATAGAAGGCATAACCGGTATCCTTGGCCAGCCGGTCTCCCACTTCGGCCACCATGACACTCTGCTCCGCGCGCACGGGTTCCATGAAATCCATCAACCCGTAATCCCGCACCTTGACCTCATTGACGTTGGCGGACGCCCAGCCCGGCGCGCCAATCCAGATCTCGCCCTTGCCGTTACCGTCACCGTCCATCAGCGCGGCCACTTCCGGGCGGGCCAGGTCGAAAATCGAAGTCACATTGTTTGCCTCGGAAAATGCCTTCGAGACACAAAAGTTCTGCTTGCCCTGATAAGGGTTCTGGCTCAATGCCACCGTTCCCTTGCCGTCCACATATTCCTTGGTGAAGTTTTCCTGGTTGGGCAGCCAGACATCAGGATGCACGTCGATATCGCCCTTGCCCTGGTCCATCGCCTGGAAGATTGTGGCGTTGGTTCCGGGAACGAGCTCCGCCGTACCGCCAATCTTATCTTCCACAACCACCTTGATCAGATTGGCGATTGCCTGTGCGCCGGTCCAGGCCGGCGTGCCGATGTTGACGCTTTCCGCGGCGCTGGCCGTGCCGGAAGCCATCAACATGCCGGTGGCGATGAGTATTGGGGTCAATTTTGATTTCATGATTATGGGTCTCTTGGTTGGTGATTGGTTTTGGTCCTGATCGTGTCCACTGTAGATGGAACGGGTCCGGTGTCACTATGCAGGCTAAACGGGCGATCATATTCGATCAGGCTCGATAAACCAACCCCGACGCCGACAGTGTCGATTCCCGCCCCCGATCAGGGCCGACAAGCAGGCTTTTCGCGGAAACAGGCCGCCAGGAATGCCCCACCGGCATCATTCTGCCTTCAGATTGATTCGCTTCTCCAGGTCTTCCAGAGTTTCCATGGCGTCAATCCAGTCGGCCTCAACCGACTTCAATCCTCGCTCAAGGTCCACCTTGCCCTGCATCATGCCGGCCAGTTCAGCCGTGCCTCGCGTCTGATAGGTCTCGGGGGCATTCAGAATGATATCCAGAGATTCGATATCCTGTTGGATTTTCAGCATTTCACGTTCCAGACTTTCCACTGTTTCGCGTTGCGGCCTGAGTCGTTGTCGAAGCTGCGCGGCTACCTGTCTGCGCTCTTTTTTCGACAGCCGGTTGGCGCTGTTTTTAACGCCGCTTTCCGGGCGCCCGGTTTCCCGCGTGTCAGGAGGCTCCGCTCTATGCGCATTTCTCAATATCCTCAGCCAGGCTTCCATATCGTCACCAAACTCTCTGACTTCACCGGATTGAATCAATACCAGTTGGTCGGTCACGCTGTTGATCAGGCTGCGGTCATGGGAAACCAGAACAATCGCTCCTTCATAGTTCTGCATAGCCATGTTCAGGGCATGCCGCATTTCCATGTCGAGATGGTTGGTCGGCTCATCCAGTAACAACAAATCGGGACCGGCGTAAATCAATAGCGCCAGCGCCAGTCTGGCTTTTTCTCCACCTGAAAACGGCGCGATCACCTGATTGACCCGTTCCCCGCGAAAATCGAATCCGCCCAGGTATCGTCTGAGTTCCTGGGTGGCGGCGCTGGGATAGTGGCGTTGAAACTGCTCCATCGGGGTCAACCCCGCATCCAGTTGTTCAAGCTGATGCTGCGCAAAATAACCCGTTTTCAGGTTTCTGGCCGCCAGCCTGGAACCGCTCGACGGCGCCAGTTCGCCAGCCATGACTTTGATCAATGTTGATTTTCCGGCGCCATTGGCGCCCAGCAATCCGATGCGGTCTCCGCCTGAAATCGACAGGGTTACATTGTGAAGGACGGTCTGTTCACCATATCCGGCATCCACTTCATCCAGTTTGAGAATAGGGTCGGACAGACGGGCACAGGGTCTAAACTCGAAACTGAACGGCGACCCGACATGGGCGGGAGCGGTATCGCGGAGCTTCTCAAGCGCCTTGATCCGGCTTTGCGCCTGCCGCGCCTTGCTCGCCTTGTATCGAAAACGGCGTATGTAGTTTTCCATGTGCGCCGCTTTTTTCTGCTGCTTTTCGTACAGACTCCGTTCATTTGCCAACTTCTCGGCGCGCTGCCGCTCGAATTGGGTATAGTTCCCCGGGTAGCAGTGAATCCGGTCGCCCTCAATATGAAATATTTGTCGGCAGCAACCGTCGATCAATTCCCGGTCATGGGAAATCAGGATCAATGTGCCCGGATATTTCTTCAACCACTCCTCCAGCCAGACGATGGCGTCCAGGTCGAGGTGATTGGTCGGCTCATCCAGCAGCAGCAGGTCCGAGGGCGCCATTAACGCCTGGGCCAGATTCAGCCTGACCCGCCACCCTCCCGAAAAGGCAGAAGTCGGGTTATGGAACTCGCTCGCCCTGAACCCCAGACCGGATAACAGTTTGGCCGCTCTCGCCGGAGCGCTGTAGCCATCCATGTCCTCCATCTTCGAGTAGAGCCGCGCGCTGTCTTCGTTATGCTGTCCATCCAGCGCCGCCAGATCCAACTGCACTTTCCGGAACATCCGGTCTCCATCCATCACATGATCCAGAGCGCTGCGGTCATTGTCGGGAGTTTCCTGGGCGACATGGGAAACCCGCATCGCCGCAGGCAAATAAAGGTCACCCTGATCCACGCTGATTTCGCCCAGAAGCGCGGCGAACAGACTGGACTTGCCGCTGCCGTTATCCCCGATCAACCCAATCTTGTCACCCTGATAAATATTCCGGGAGACCTTTTCGAACAGCAACTGGCTGCCGCGGCGTAAAGCGATGTTCTGCATCCTTATCATGGGCAAAGCGTAACCATCAGACTATTGGGATGATTGCCATTCTGTTCCACCTGGAACAGTTCCGTCAACCGGGATCAAGTGCGTGATGGGATATCAATCCTCGACTTCCTGATGCCAGTATTCATTGATATTATGATGGAACACCCGCATGAGTACTGGGGACGGCCGTTTTATCCTGTGATTTAGTGAGTGGTATTTTTCCCAAAAGCAGGTTAATCGTGACATGGCGGCACGACCCTTGTTTCGTTATGTTTTCCGTTGATATTCCCGAAAGCCGGTTAACAAATCCTTGAATGTGTTCGGGGAATATTTGTCGTAACTCTCATTGTTGTCGTTTCCCTGTCATCGCTACACCGTACCACAAGCTATTTTGACGAAGTAGAAACCAGTACGCTGGTAAATTCGATCAGATCGTCGGCATGTTTCCTGACCACATCCTCCACTCTCTTATAGTCAATATCCCGATACTGGTGGATGACGATATTCCTGAATCCCACCATGCTGATCAATTTCTTTTCCAGGTCAGCGCTGATGATGTCCGCCTTTCTGAGAAGCGTGAAACTTTCAGCGCTTGCAGACGGCAGCCCCAGCTTTTCCAGACGAATTACATGATTCGCCATATCAATACATTGTTCACAGGCTCTTTGTAAATTGATAACCACTGCATCCTGTTTATAAAAATCATCGCCGAAGGGCTTTCCCGATGGCGTTGCATAATAATCCCGCGCCTGCTTTATACATCGCTCTACACTGGCCTTTTTCTGCAAGAGAATATCAGACATCGTAAAACCTCCCGGCGCTCAGACCGCTCTCAACGATTTCCCGCCGCTCTTCATTCAGTTTCTGGTAAAAAGACAACGTCAACATTTCAAATTCATCCGCAGCATTCTCATCAGCACAGTAAATGCGCCGGTCGGCGATGACCACTTCCTTGCACAGGATTACCGGAGCCGTGCGCAAATTGATCAAGTCAGTGCGTTCTACCCTTGCTGCCCGTGAAATCTCGCCCGAAAGGTCATCCCATGCTGAATGATCCACGTCGCGCGCCTGCTTGACCGGGAGAAGTACGGCAATATCCAGATCACTATCCGGTCGCTGATGCCCGGTGCCCCAGGTGCCATAGAGATAGATGGCTTCGGTGGCAGGGTAGGCGACACGTATAATATCAATAATATCCTGTGTCGATACGGGTATGTTGGGTCTGCCGGACATGATTTATCTCGATACTTGTGAAAAAGACTATTTTACCGTGTTTTTCCAACCAGTCCCTTACCGGCGCCGTATCGTGTAGACCCCTTAAGCGGCGGACGTACGGACTGCCTTGCTGCGGTTACTGGCGCCTTTGGTCTGGGTGCGGCCGGGTCGGGCGTTCTTTTCGATAAATTCGATGATCTTTCCCGCCACATCAATCCCGGTGGCCGTCTCGATGCCCTTGAGGCCGGGGGAGGAGTTGACTTCCATGACCACCGGCCCGTCATTTGAGCGCAGCAGATCAACGCCACAGACGTTCAACCCGACCGCGTTGGCCGCTTTCAAGGCCGTTCTTCGCTCCTGTTGCGTGATTTTAATGGATTCGGCCGCACCGCCACGATGGAGGTTCGATCTGAACTCACCTTTCTCGCCGCGCCGAATCATTGCCGCCACGACCTTCTCTCCGACCACCAGGCAGCGAATATCTTCGCCGCCGGCCTCCTTTACGAACGTCTGCACCAGGATGTTCGTCTTCACCCCGCCGAAAGCCTGGATGATACTTTCCGCCGCCTTGGTGGTCTCGCCAAGAACCACGCCGATGCCCTGGGTTCCCTCCAGCAGCTTGATGACCACCGGCGCGCCGCCGGCGATTTTCAGCAATTCCCGGGCATCGGATGTGCGGTGGGCGAAGACTGTGACTGGCAGGCCGACGCCCTGGCGCGACAGCAATTGCATACTGCGCAGCTTGTCCCTGGAGCGGGAAATGCCGACCGACTCATTGACCGGATAGACACCCATCATTTCGAACTGGCGCAGCACCGCAGTGCCGAAAAAAGTCACGGAGGCGCCAATACGCGGGATGATCGCGTCATAGCCCTTGAGGGATTCACCCTGGTAGTGAATCTCCGGATCGTTGGACGCGATATCGATGTAGCAACGCAGATGGTCAATCACGTCAATATCATGACCGCGCGCCTGTGCCGCCTCGACCAGGCGCCTGTGGGAATAAAGTGCCGCATTACGGCACAGGAGGCCAATCTTCATGTTTTTATCCTGGTTTTATGGGTTGGAATCGTTGAAATATCCGCACGGCTGCGGCCAGCGATGAACGAGCGGTTGGTGTCGATCAGGAATCGCCGCCGCAGCGCTTCCCGCCCCAGAAGCATGCGAAACCCCATGGAGTCCCGGTCAGTCAGGGACAGTTCGATCGGCCAGGTGGCGCCGCCAAGAGAAACCTCCACCTGGATGATGTAGCGAAGCTCACGATGACCGCTCGAACTGGTCACCAGACGCTGATCGAAAACCGCCGCGATACAGGCAATCGCCGGTTGGCGAATGTGCTGTTCGGGATGAACAGTAAACGAAATATACGGAGCGCCCCGGTCGGTCACGGCCTGAATATCGGAGGCGTGCAGAGACGAGGTGCGTGCGCCGCTGTCGATTTTAGCCTTTATGCGGCCAACCTGCAGTGTGGGGATGGCGAGCCATTCGCGCCAACCGACAATCGGCAGACTCTTGACGGCGCGAGTGCGCCGCCCTGTCGTCAATTGTCGCTCCATAGATGAAACCACCGCGCCTTGTTCGTCATTTTCAACTATAGCACAATTTTGCCGGGACGCCGTTTCTCATATCCCGCCTGAACCCCTCGGATTGTTGCCATCAACCTGAACCGGCAATATAATCGCGGGTAGGTCCTGATTTCAGGATTGGACTGTTTCCAGGTTATATCCCCGACAATAAACAACAGTGTGAAATTCGCGATTGTAATCAACGAAGGCCCTTACCAGCATCAGGCGTCGGATACCGCTTACCTCTTTACGAAGGCGGCGCTAACCGCCGGGCACGAGGTCGTCCGCGTGTTCTTCTATCATGATGGGGTCAACAACGGCACCCGCCTGACTACGCCGCCGCAGGATGACCGCAACATAGTCGAGCGCTGGTCACAGTTGGCGAATGAGGCCGGCCTCGACCTGGTTGTCTGTGTGGCCGCGGCGCAAAGAAGGGGCATAGTCGATGCGGATGAGGCGAAGAGAAACGGCAAGGACGCGGAAAATATCGCGGACGGGTTTCGTATATCCGGATTGGGGCAATTGATTGAGGCGGCCATCCAGGCGGACCGCCTGATGACGTTTGGTGACTGATATGGGAGCCATCAGGAAATTCATGTACATCAACCGGTCGGCGCCGCACGGCTCTATCTATGCGCAGGAGGGCCTGGAAGTAGCGTTGATCGGAGCCGCGTTCGATCAGGATGTGTCCATGGCGTTCATCGACGATGGCGTGTTCCAGATAAAGAACGGGCAGGACACCTCGGCGACCGGCATGAAAAACTTTTCACCAGCCTGGCGGGCGTTGGGGGATTATGACATTACCCGATTGTATGTCGAAAAGGAATCGCTGGAAGCGCGGGGATTGAGCGCGGATGACCTGATGCCGTTGACCTGGGAGGATGAGGACGATGACTATATCGAGAAGCCCTCAATCCAGGTTGTGAGCAGTGATGAGCTGACGCAAATCATTGCCGGGCAGGATGTCATCTTCAATTACTAGAACGATCCATGCTGCATACCGTCAACAAATCCCCGTTCGAGAAAAACAGCCTGAGAACCTGTTTGCGGCTGGCGCGGCCCGGAAGTGATATACTGTTGATTCAGGATGCCGTGTACGCGGCGCTGTCAGACACCGAATTCACCGCCGACATGATTGAGGCCGTCAGGCAGTATAACGTATACGCGCTTGAACCAGACCTGATGGCAAGAGGTCTGGGTCAAAGCGGCCTGATCGAAGGAGTGGAACCGGTCGGCTATGACCGGTTTGTCGAGCTTGCAGCCACGAACGATTCGGTACAATCCTGGCTGTAAGTGTATTTAAACCGGAACCCGACAGGAGACTTCAGGATATGACTGATTTTGATCAAGAGCTTGACGCTCGCGGACTTAGCTGCCCCCTACCCATATTGAGGGCAAAGAAAGCGCTGAACCGGCTTGAGTCCGGCCAGATTCTCAGAATTGTGGCGACCGACCCCGGCTCGGTCAAGGATTTTGAGGCTTTCGCGAACCAGACCGGGAATGAACTGCTGGATTCCTCAACCCAGGATCAGGAATTTCATTTCAGGCTGAAAAAGGGGTAACAGTTTCCACCGCAAACCACTTGCCAGGGACCGGCTCAAAGACAGGCTTGCCGGATTACAGGGTCACAGTTGATCGTATACGGTTTCCACTGCATGCAGGTACGGCACGTAGGCTTCCGCGAAATCCCAATCAACCGCGTCCCAGAACCGCTCTTCGAGCACTACTGAAACCTGCGAAAAATAAGCCATCAGTGACTCCAGGATTTCCCGGTTCGCCGGGTCCTGATTCCCTGCCTTGATCATGGCCGTGGCAATCAGCCCATTCATCTCCATCAGATACTCGACATTCGAGTTGTCAACGCCAGGGTCCATGAATATCCCTTTTTCCGGATCATAAAATTCACCAATCGCGGAGCGTATGACCTTGTCAGCGACGGCGCGGTAACGTGCATCCTGATAATGTCTGGCCGCCTCGGCGAACAGAATCGCGGCATGGGCGTAATCAGACAGGTCGCCCTGCGAGAACCACTGCTTGTTATCCAGCATGAAGTAGCGGTTCATGCCTTCATCACTCATGATCATCCCGGCCAGAAAATCCACCGACTTTCTGGTTTTTTCCGTGACTGAGTCATCATCAATCAGTTGGTCAATGCCGATCATCTGGTACAACGTGGCAGCCAGCCGACCAGTGAAAACCTTATCCATCACTTTCGGCGCTCTGGCTTCCTTGCGATATTTCTCCGATAGCAGATAATAGCTGGTATCCGCAACCTGAAAGCTCAGAAATACACCGGCTTCATCGTCATACAGAGTCGAGGTCAGGTAGTCCAATGTAGCTTTCGCAGCCTGTTCAAGCGTCTCGGAATGCTGTTCCTGACTCAGCCGGTACAGCAGCCGGACCGTGGCCGCGTTCAGGTCGGAAAATTTTTCATAATGCGGGATTTTCCAGTCCCGGGTCTCGGCGTAGCGAAAGAACCCGCCCTCAATCGGGTCATAGATATGGTTGACGGCCCGCTCCAGAGTCTTGCTGACCGATTCAACCGCCAGTCCCTTCGCGTCAGCATCGGTTTGCTCAAGCAGGTATAAAAAAGTGCGCGGCTGTATGCCTTTCTTTGCCTTGCCCAGACCAAATTCCTCCGGGTCGAAATTATCCAGCACATTTTCAGTGAAATAGCCCGGCAAATCTGCCAGCATCTGATGGTCAAGCCTGTCGGGAGGCTGGTACTCGATCCGACTGGACTCCATACCCAGGGCATATTTTCCCACACCGGCCTCCGCCGCGACCTCCTGAATCACAGCCAGAAAAGCGTCCCCGTACAGGGTTCCGGTATATTTGTAGTAGAGCGTTCCATCCGGGTTCAGGAATACGGTGTAGGGCACTCCCGTTGCTTGATACTTTACGTAAGCGGACTGATGGATATCGACATCAATGAATACATTGACGAAATGTTGATTGAGAAAATCGGTAACATCCTTGCGTACCAGCGTATTTTCCGCAAACTCATGGCACCAGTAGCACCATTCGGCAGAGAACAATAAAAAGTAGGGCTTGTCCGCCGCTTTCGACTCGACTACGACACGGTCGGAATATTCCTTGAAGTCAACCAGTGACTCATGATGCTCATAACCCATGACCGGCCAGGCCGACCCCAACAGGAGCCATGCAGTTACCATCCAGCCTGCCCGCTTCATTGCGCCTTGGCCTGATCAGACAACACGCCCTTTATCTTGCTCTTGATATCATCAATAGTGGCCGGGAAACCGACTCGTATATCGAGAAGCTGGCCCTGTCGATCCACGAACAGGATATCAGGAGTATGGGAAATAGCGTAACCGAGCGCAGAGTCCTCATCCTCCCTGTGCTCATAGGCCGCGCCATAGTGTGCGACAAACCGTTTCAGCACCGGATGGTCGGCAGTCACGCCGATAATGTTTTCATGGAAATAGCCGGTATATTTGTTCAGCAATTCCGGGGTATCCTTTTGTGGGTCCACACTGATGAACAGGGTGGCAATCTGATCCCGTTCTTCTGCACTCAGCCCCGATAATGCTCTTGACACCGTGGACAGCGTCATCGGACAAACATCCGGACAAGAGGTGAAGCCGAAGAATAAAAGCACAATCTTGCCGTGCAATTGACTGATGGTGACCGGGCCATCGAACGATTGCAGGACAAGTTCCTCGCCCCCATACATCTCGGCTCCTTCTTCATTTGTACTGCCATACGCAAACCCGGACATCAGGATGAGCCAGAGCGCAACGACAGCAATAATCGGTTCAGCAACCCGTTTCATCAGGAATTTCAGTCATCAGGTCGTCCGGCGGAAGATCAGAATCCTCCGTATGGCGCTGTGCGCTGACAATATACCGGGGGATGTCGAGTTCCACCGCTCAAGGTTTTTCCAGCGTTTTGATATAGTTGATCACATCCCAGCGCTGGCTCTCTGACAGGATTACGCCCCAGGGCGGCATTTCATTGCGGCCGTTGGTTATAAACCAGTACAGGTAACCATCGGCGGACTCGGGAGCGTTGTTCCAGACCCACAACTGGCGCGGAAATGTGGTAATTCCATGCGCCGCCGGACCCTGACCGCCGCCATCCAGGCCATGGCAGGTGGTGCAATAGTTCTCGTACAGGTCTTTCCCTTGTGCAATGGATTCAGCGGTCGGCTGATTCGGATTGGCCACTGGAACAATGGCGGGAGGCGGTGGACCGAGCTTCGCCATCGCCGCAATTTCCTCGTCTGAGTATTCCGCATTATTGTTGGGCGGGCCGGTGTGCACCTGGAATTTGTGCCCGGCCGGGTCTTCGATACCGGAGATCGCGCTGGCGATGTCCTCGGCTGACACCTTGTCGGAATCAAACTCGACACTCAGGACCGGCCAGCCGGATTCGGTGTTTTTCAGGTTGAGGTCAACCACCCGGACTTCGAGCGCAGCCTCGAGTTCAGCAGTCAGGGCCTTGGGACTGGCGGGGGAAATCAGCCCCTCTATCTCGAACGTCTCGACTGAAACTTCAGCGTTCGCGGAGGCGCTGGCCAAAAGTGCGGCGAACAGCGCTACAAGCAGATTTGCAGGGGAAACTGTTTTCATGAAATTACCTGGTGTCTATCGTATCGGGTTATCTTGAATTTATGAGAACTTTACGTCCTTGGAGGTTTCCCAACGCTCACCCGCATTGTCAACAAATACGACTCTGACCGGGGCCTCTTTGGTAGCCTTCAGCTTGAAGGCAAACAGCGGACTGTCCGCAATCGCCGAGGTCATGCTGAACCTGCTGACCAGATCATCGCCGTAATAGACCAGCATGTTTCGCATGAAACTGACCGGCACGGCGCGGTTGAACGCCGGCATCGTTTCGGTGTCGACCTGACCTAAGCCCGTGAATGAAGGGTGCTCAAACCGGACCTTGACCTTGAATATCTTGTCAGGAGTGATTTTCCTGTCGATTTTCATTCTGGGGGGTTTTATTTTTGCCATGGGTTCCTCCTGTATTTTCAATAAAGGGTTCGGGTAGCGCCGTGTGCGACCATTCTGTCATCCAGACCGGGCGCTACCGGCGAATGGGCCCGGATGTGGCGGATCAGTTCCTCCACAAAAACCTTGCCGGTATCGACGACATCGGTGGCCCCGAACATCGGGTTATCCTGAAACCGGGTGTGTACGGATGCAACGGAGTAATATTTATCGGGGGAAAGCGGCTCACCATCAGCGGTGGTAATCGAAAGAATTCTCTGCCCCCGGTCGTTGGCAGGATCCGCTACGATTTTCAGGCCGGAAAAGCGTATCATGTCGCCGCCGACCCTTGCGAACGGATCCGGGTTGACGATCGCGTCCACGAGGTTCTCAATCAGGGTCCTGATTTCCCGGCCCGGCATACTGTAGGTAAAAATGCGGCCGTCGGTCGGCACTATATTGTAGACATCCTCTGCGGTAATTTCTCCGGGCATCAGGCTTACGCCATACCGCCATGCCGGAAAAAAGGTGATGTCAACCCCTTCGATCTGCCTTAACGAATCGGTAATGAGGTTGCCCAGGGTGCTTTGCCAGTAATCCTGACGATAAAACAGACCCTCGGCCTCCCCGACCACTTCATACAGTTTATCGGCGTGGGTTCTATAGGCTGCTTCCACGAGCGCGTCTACTTCCGGGTCGGCTGGAATATTATTCTGTTGCACCTTGACCAACCGGTAATCGTAACCCGCAATTTCGCCGTCCTTTACCTCAAGGTCCAGGCTCGCCACATATTCACCGTGAGCCCCGCCTTCATAAACGAAGGTTTTGTTATAAACCACCGGGTCGAAAATCGCGGCGTGGGTATGTCCGCTGATTATCACATCTATACCATCGACCCGTTGGGCGAATTTCCGGTCCATGGCATAACCGGCATGAGAAATGAATACGATCAAATCCGGAGCATCGGAGCTTTTGATCTGTTCAATCAATTCCTCCGCTTCGGCTTCCCGGATGCCGAAGTTCCACCATTTTGCGGCTCCGGTGGTGGCGACCGATGCCAACCCGGTCCAGGGGTAGGTCATGCCGATGACCGCCACTTTGAGATCACCGACCTGCTTGATGACATACTGCTCCAGCACTGGCTCATCCCACTCCTTGTCGGTCAGATTATAGGCGATAACCGGAAAATCAGACTGCTCAACCAGCTCCATGAATCGCTCCCGGTTGAAAAAGTATTCCCAGTTTCCGGGAACCATGGCGTCATAGCCGATCGCGTTCATCACTTTCACCATGGACTCACCCTGATCAAACAATGACACCCCTGAACCGTGCCAGGTATCGCCGCTGTCCACCACCAGCGCGTTTCCGGAAACCTCTGATCGCAGCCGGTCTATCACGGTAGCCACATGGGCCAGACCCCCGACCTTGCCTTCAAAATCGGCTTTCTCCAGATAATCCCCTTCCGATGTCTGCATTCCCCAGGGCCGGAGCTGGTCCATATAACGGTAGTAGACCGAACGCATATAGCCGTGAATGTCATTGGTGCTGATAATACGTATCTGACCGCTGCCAGCGGCGGATACGATCTGCAACGGAGCCAGACCGAAAACCAGCGGCAGTACCAGCCACCCCCGGACCCATCGAATCCGGCGCAAAAACACGGCTAACATCGAATCAGCAGCCCCCGGCAGCCACCTTGGTTTGTTTCGATGTGGCCCACTTGCCATGCTGGTTGCATTCCGTGATCACCCAGACCTCGCTTTCCCCGCCGTTAAGCCGGACCTGCGTGCTGAGAAACGCTTCACCGTTGGCGGGAGATAGATAGAAGGCGCCCTTGGTCTGCACCGGATCATTGAAGCTGACGATCTGGATGCTGGTTATATAGTGGTCGTCATCCATCGGATGATCCAGTTCCACCTGAACCGGCGCCGCGCTGCCGTCCTCAACGACAGGCGGCAGCGTCAGTTTGGCCATGTGCATCTTTTCCAGGTCAGTCGGATTTTCAGTGTCGCGAACGAAATTAAAAGTGCTGGCGAAGCTCTGGTCAATCAGGCCGAAGCTGGCCGGAACAGCCACACCGCCGACCATGACATAGCGCAGAAAATCGCGTCGGGTATGTAAACGCTTCATAATCTCAAGACCTCATCACAAGACCGAACGCAATGCTTCCGGGCTTGGAACCCAGCGCACCCCGTTGTTCTGGATACCGGCAGCCAGATCGGTAGTAACCACCTCCCACTCCGTCGGGTCTGCCGCTGAAGTATCGACCAGAGTGGCAACGGTTTCTTTCTTGGTAGTAATCGCAGCGCGGGTTCCCTCGGGATTGAAGGCGATATTATGCGGCCCAAGACCGGTGTACAGGTTCTTCACCGCAACGTCATTCTCGGTGTCGATGATGGTCACGATATCCGACTTGCCACCTTCATTGGCGAACAATCCGTAGCGCGTATTCGCCGGATTGAGATACAGGCGATTAGCGTCCGGCCCGGTTTCAATCACGGTTTTCAGCTCCAGGTTAGGGATGTCGATGACCGCGACACTTTCGGCCTTACGCAGGCCACCATAGCACTTGGAGCTATCTGGCAGACAGGTGATATTACCGCCACCACCGGGCACTTCGATGGATTTAACCAGATCCCCGTTTTTGGTGTCGAAAAACACAATCGAGCCTTTAGCCGCAACCATGAAATACTTGCCATCCGGAGTCATAGCCCCGGCGCGTGCGCCAGAGACAGGAATCATCTTGATTTCCTTACGCGATTCCACATCCACAACCGACAGCCCCTTCGGTTCCTGCTGACAGGTGCTGAAAACCAGCGAATCATCCGGGCTGAACATGGCGTCGCGTGCGCCGTGACAGCTAAGCTTGATGGTTTCCAGCGGTTTTCGGGTGGCGGTACTCATAAATGTCAGGTAGCCGTTCTCCTTGTCCAGTATGTTACCGACCACCGCCAGCGGTTGGGTATAGGCGAATCCGACATGCAGAGGCGCGAGCACATTGGTGCCGTTCATGCTGACGTTGAATTTGTCGACCACTTCCTGAGTAGTCAGGTCAATCGTCCAGAACACATCGTTCTCGTAGCGTTGCGAAGACCACACATAACGGGCGCCCGGAAGAACCCATAGGTGATGGTTTCCGGTTTCGGTCATGTCGATTTTCTTGATGGTTTCACCTAATTCGTAGTCCACCACCGAAACGGTCGGTTCCCCCTGATTGTCAATCAGGAAATGCCCGTCCATGCCCTTGACCGCGTCCCAGTCCATACGGATTGTGTTCTGGGGATCCAGAAATACCAGCGACTGGTATTCCTCGACGCTCATACCCTCGGTTGGGGCGCCGAATTTCTTGGCGGCGGAACTGTTGACATCCAGAGACAGGACCGAAACCCCGCCCACCATTGCCAACGCACATACGCCCGCCAGAACTTTAGATTTGTATTTCATCGTTTCCTCCTAAGCTTTATCGCTTGGTTTATTGATACCACTTCATTATAGTATGATTTCGGGGTCGCGCTCAAATCACTAATTACCAGGCGACGACCAGTTTCCTCTTTGCCTCGTTCCACACGATCAGCAGATACCACAGACACATGATGCCGAGCACTATCGCAATCGACATTTTCCAGCTCATTATATCCGGCAGGAAAACCGTATCCCCCAGTTTCATTAACCAGCCACTGTGATCGAGCCAGTCCCGGAACAGTGAACCGGACACAGCAAAGGCTGCAATCGCAATCCACAATTTAGTCTGGCCCTCACCGGCGCGCCACAGGCAGCCAGTGGCGCAACCACCGCTTAATGACATACCAATGCCGAAAATAGTACCGCCGAGCAGGCTGCCCAGCCAGAATGCACTCGATACCTGTGCGTCCCAGTCCTTCAGGTCGCTCCATTTCAGGATGGAAAACCCGAGTACTCCGATCACGACCGCCAGAATGACCGCTTTCGTCATTTCACCATCTCCGGTCAAAAACGGTTCCCGGAAAGCCTTGACGAAACAGAATCGCGAGCGCTGCATGACCACTCCGATGAATAGCCCGAATAGCAGGAAGCCGGCGCGAACCGGGTAATCGAAGCCATCATAAGCGAGCGCCGCCAGGAGGCCGCAGGCCAGTACCAGCAGGCCCAGCGTCCGCTGAGCTTTCCGGCCTGAAAGGATGCCGCCTCCGGTGGTTTTTCCAGGCGCCGACGAAGTTGCGAAATCCAGATGATTGACCTCCAGGATCAGCAGCCGCAAGCCGATGTAGACACCGATCATCAGGCCCGCCATCATCGCCAGCCCCGCCAGGGACAAGGCGCTGGTGGCGCTGAAAAAGCCGCCGATATTGCAGCCAAACGCCATGGCCGCGCCAATTCCCATCAGCGTTCCCCCGACCAGGCCCTTGAACAATTCAAACGCCGGAGCGCCCTGGATACGGAATTGTCCGGCCAGCAAGGCAGCGGCGCAAGCGCCGCCAACCACGCCAAAATTCAGCAGGGAAGTGGAGTACAAATGGGGTGAAATGATAATGTGGTCAGCCAGCCCCAGGCTGTTGAAGAGCCAGTCCCCCCAGTTTCTCACGCCGTCCGCGGCGCTCCAGGGCTTCTCGTACGCGAACAGCAAGATGTTGCTGACCGCCAGCAGTATTCCGGCCACCCAGGCCGCCCACTGCTGCCCGAACAGCGCATCGCACTTTTCGGCAAGAACGGCTCCGAGACCGAGTGAGGATTCAGGGGTATTCATTTTCGAGCGAAGCCTGTTATTGTTTGTTCCTTGAATTTTTGTAGAAGCATAATAAAACCTAATCAATCATTCTTTCCATATCAATCCCCAATAAGAGATATATCCATCGGCACGCAAATCGGGATATACAGATGGTTGGTTCGACATTCCCGGACTGTGGTCCATGATTCTGGACCGGGCCGAATGAGTCCGGACTAAATCAGTAAAAACCCGTGGGCGTAGGGGTCACGCTCATCAATGATGATTTGATTGTGCCCGGTTACCCGCGCCCATCCCGAGACCGTCGGCCGGATCGCGCTGTAACCGCCGACGGATGCCGGCTCGATAGCAACCCCTGTGAACAGGCTGCCGATGATGCTTTCATGCACAAACTTCTGCCCGATCGCCAGCTCACCCCGATCCGCCAACTGGGCCATTCTTGCACAGGTACCGGTTCCGCAGGGTGAACGGTCGATCCCACGGTCTCCGTAAAACACGACATTTCTCATATCCGCTTGCCCGTGTTTTGCCTGGTCGGTCCACATCACATGGCTGACCGTTCTGATCGTTTCATCCTCCGGATGCACAAACGTCTCCAGTCTGTTAATCCCGTCTCTGACCAGCGGGCTGAACCGTCGGACATCGTCAACGCTGAAACGATCCAGGCCCCGATAGTTTTTCTGGGGTTCGATGATTGCGTAGAAATTGCCGCCGTAGCTGACATCCATGACCAGGGCACCGATGCCGGGCGCCTCCACTTCGATTGCGGAGGAGTGCAAAAAGCCGGGGACATTGGTGATTTCGACGGATTCGACATAACCGTCAACCAGATCATACCTCGCTTCAACCAGCCCGGCCGGTGTATCCAGCAACAATTTTCCGGGAGTTTTCGGGGTTACCAGATTTTGCTCGATGGCCACGGTGACCGTGCCGATAGCGCCGTGACCGCACATCGGCAGGCAGCCGCTGACCTCGATAAACAGGACCCCCAGATCACAGTCCTGCCGGGTCGGGGGATACAGGATGGAGCCCGACATCGCCTCATGGCCGCGCGGCTCGAACATCAGCCCGGTCCGAATCCAGTCATAATCCCGAACAAAATGCTGGCGCCGCTCGCTCATGCTGTTACCGCGGAGCGCCGGCCGATTATCAATCACCACGCGAACCGGATTGCCACAGGTATGGGCGTCAATGATCCTGAATGTGTGCCGGGACATATAGTCAATCCTGAAGGGTTGCCGCGCGCGATTTGCAGTTATAATAACCGGCATCCCTGTTTAACGCCATCAACAAAATGGGCAAAAGAATCATTCTGATCGACCACCACGACAACCTGGGGGATGATCTCGCGACCCGGTATCTGGCCGAACTGGGTTTCGAGAACGACCTGAGATGCCCTTTCAGGGGCGACCCGCTGCCGGAACCGGATGACTCCATCGCCGGGGCGGTCATATTCGGCGGCGCCCAGAATCTGACTGAAATCGAAGACTACCCGTTCCTGCGGACAGAAATGACCTGGATCCAAAAGGCGCTCGACAAAAACCTGCCCTTGCTCGGGATTTGTCTGGGCGCGCAACTGATCGCCCGCGCGCTGGGTGCGCGGGTAGGCCCCCACCCCGAAGGATTGTGCGAATTCGGGTATTATGAAATCGAACCCGTGGACCATGGTGATCCGCTGTTTTCGGAACCCATGTATGTCACCCAGGCGCACTTCCAGCAATTCGAATTGCCGCCGGGGGCGGTCGCGCTGTTTACCGGAGCGACCTTTCCGAATCAGGCTTTTCGCTATCGCGACCAGGTCTACGGCCTGCAGTTTCATCCCGAAGTCACACAGGACATCTTCCGGCGCTGGCAGGACTCGGACTGGGCGCCTTACGGTAACCCGGGAGCGCAGGACCGGGATATTCAGGACAGAATAATCGAATCCGCTGACCGGGTTCAGGCCGCCTGGTTCCGAAACCTGCTGGAAAGCCTGTTTATCCATACCGCAGCGGCACAGGCGGCCTGACGTTGAACATGGCTGCCGAAACCAGTCAGATCATCGACAGCTACTATCGCTGCCTCAAGCAGCGTGACCGGGAAAAACTGCTGGAACTGCTTGGTGAGGATATTGTGGTCACTTACCATGCCCAGCCGGGTCACCTGCCCTGGGCCGGACAATTCCACGGCATTGCGGGATTTGACGAATTTTTCAGGATTATCCGGGACCACCTGAATGTGATTCGTGTCGATGTGATAGCCAGCGTCATCTCTCGCGCCCGGGTGGTGAATCAATGCGAAGGGGTCTGGGAATACCGGGATACGGGTTACAGGGTCAAAGGCGGCATGGTCAATGTATTTACCGTTGAATCCGGGAAAATCACGAGCTACGAGGTCTATGCCGACACGGCTGCATTCGTGGAAGGCTTTCGCGGAGCAACCACACAGGCATAACCCCTGCCGGCAAATTAACGCATTTTTAATTTATTTGCCGGACTCTTTGCGTATAATTGCCGGAAACCCCCAATCGGATTTTCGTTATGCTGGGTCTGACAATACTGCTGTGCTCAATTCTACTTGGTTCGATGGTTTTTCTGGTCGGGATTATAATACCGTCCATTCACAAGGTTCTGGACAGCGGCAAAGCGCTCTCTTTTACCCGCCATTTGTTTCCCCGATATTGCACATGGGGGCTCGCGCTTTCGCTGTTGGCCACCTTGAGCTCGATTGCAGCCGGGTCGTACCATTACATCCTGCTGATCATCATCTTCCTCGGATTTCTCTACAGCCGCCAGATCCTGATGCCAAAAATATCAGTGGCCAAGGACAACTGGCTTACGAGTGAGTCTGCCCAGGACAAGGCGTATTTCAAAAAGCTGCACAAACGAAGCGTACTCATCACCGCCACCCAGATTATTTTGCTGATCGTCATCGTCGTTGCGACCCAGATCATCCGGATACTGTAGCTTGAGGGCGTTTGATGTCAGGTCCACGTTCAAATCGAAGGCAGAACCGCGGCCGCCGAACGCGGCGCATGAGGAAGTTCGATACCTCGGTGCCCTCTCCATGCCAATCGGTCTGCCGGTTTGACGGGGAACCATTCTGCCGCGGCTGTTACCGCAATGCGGAAGAGATCCGGGAATGGCCGATCTTCAGCCGCAAACAGAAACTCGAGATAATCGAGAAAATTTCCCAAAGAAGAAAGGCGGAAGGGGCTGAACAAATCTGGTAAGAAAGTCGCCGAAATGATCTAACGCAGGGTCCGCGCGAACTTGCGAATATCATCCATCAACAGTTGCGGTTCCTCCATCGCCGCGAAATGCCCGCCTCGCGGCATCTCGGTCCATTGCTGTATATTGTACACCCGCTCCACATAGGACCTCGGCGGCCACGATAATAGCTCTTTCGGGAACAGCGCCGCCGCGACAGGAACTTCAACCCGCTTCCCTTCCGGAGACAATATCCGGCCTCCCTCCTCACGCCGTCCGTAGTAAATCCAGGACGCGGAATTGAAAGTCCCGGTAACCAGATAAACCATAATATTGGTCAACAACTCGTCTTTGGAATGAGCGCTTTCGACATCATCCCCAACCGTATCCGACCAGGAATTGAACTTTTCAATCAACCAGGCCGCGACACCTACGGGGCTGTCCGTCATGGCATAACTCAGAGTCTGCGGCTTGGTAGCCTGTTGGGTGCGATAGCCGTTCTCCATGATCTGTTCGCGCTCGAACTCCGCCGCCCAGGCCTCTTCTTCGGCGCCCTGCGGACCATCCGGATGACGCATGGTCATGATATTTATATGAATCGCCTGACAGGCGGGGGCATGATCCATGCCCAGCCACGAGCAAATGGCGCCGCCCCAGTCGCCGCCCTGGGCGAAATAGTTTTTATAACCCAGAACCTCCGTCATCAGTTTATTGAAAAGCCCCGCCATTTTGCGCGGCCCATACGGGCGCGGCGGCTGGCCGGAAAAGCCGAAACCCGGCAAGGACGGGAGAATCAAATCAAACGCATCGTCAACACTGCCGCCAAATCTTTCAGGATGGGCCAATGGTTCGATGATATGGAGAAACTCGACAATGGATCCGGGCCATCCATGCGACATGATCAGGGGCACAGGCGCGGGACCGCTGCCTTTTTCATAAATATAATGCAAGTCAAGGCCATCCACGTCGGCCATCCGGTGGCTAAAACCATTGATGATCGCTTCATGCCGGCGCCAGTCATATTCCTCGATCCAGTAGTCGCAGAACTCCTTCAGGTACTCGAGGTTGGTCCCATAAGCCCACCCTCCGTCATCAGGCATCCTCTGTTCATGCCAGGGAAATTCCCGGATGCGGGCCCTGATTCGATCCAGCGTTGCTTCGGGAACGTCCAGTTTGAAAGGGCGGGTTTTTGTCATGACCTGTTACTCCGGTGAATCGCTGGCCGGACCCGTGTCACCGGCAACTACAAATGTACCCCGCCTGAGACGAACCGCGTCCTCGATGGCTGCAATCAGCGCGGCCAGACTGACCATGACCCCGGTAATCGGGAGAATCAGCACCGCGTATTTCTTGGGCATGTAGTTGGGTTTGAACACGAACCATCCATCTTCCCAGGCAAAATGCCACATCTCCCAGTATTTGCCTCCCATCTTGGAAACCACTTCCCAGCCATAGATACAAATTACGATTCCCAACAGGAATATAACCCCGGTCCAGAGTTGCTGAACGGCAAATGCGACTGAATTGGGCAGGCGCGAGTAAATAAGATTGAGCGCAATATGTTGATTCTCTCTTACTGTAATCACGAGAGCGATGAAAACCAGCCAGATATTGCTCAACACGGTCAACAGGTCGCCCCATACGGGCGGATTTTCAAACACATAACGCATGATTACCGTATATACGGTAAACACGACCATCATCAGCAGCAGCAGCATGCAGAACTTCTCAAGAACCTTGCGTATCCACAAATCAATTCGTATCAATATTCTGGTCACTTGAACATTTCTCAGTATGTCAATTTAACACTACTCGGAAAAGCCCATGACATTGGGCAACCACATGGTGAAATCCGGAATCACAACCAGCAAAAACAACAACACAAACAGGGCGGCGAGGTAGGGCAGCATCGCCACCGCGACACTTTCGAGGCGCGCCTTGGCAATAGCCGCGCCGGTAAAGTAGGCCACGCCCAGAGGCGGCGTTACCGACCCGATGAGAAAGCCCACTACGCAGACCAGGCCAGCCTGGACTTCCGGATACCCTGCTTTCACCATGACGTCCACGATCACCGGCCCAACCACGATAATGTTTGCCGCCGAGTCCATAATCATGCCGAGAACGTAAATAAAGGTGATCAGCACCAGCGCGAAAACGATTGGATCGGCGGCATAACCGAGCAACCACTCCTCCAGCTCATTGATGGCGCCCAAAGAGGTCAGCAACCAGGTAAAGGGGCCGGATGCGGCAATAATAATAAATACCATGGCGCTGTTGCGAAAGGCCCGATTGAATGCGCCCTTGCAGTTAGCCCAGTTAATGGTTCGGTATATGAACAGCCCGACCACCAGGGCGATGGTCGCAGTCAGGGCGCCGGCTTCCACCACACCGGCAATCCCACCGACCACCGAACCCACCAGCACCAATGGAATGAGCAGCGCAAAGGAGGCTTTTTTTCCCGAATGCCAGATCGCTTTTATGCTGAACGGCTCATCGCTGCGCTCAAAGTTGTTCTTGCGCGCGATGAAATAGTTGATCACCATCAACAACAAGCCGATCATGATTCCCGGGATAATGCCCCCCGCGAATAATGCGCCTACGGAAATTTCAGCGGAGTTGGCCAGTACGATCATCATGATGCTGGGCGGAATGATGCCGCCAATGGTCGAGCTCACTGCCGTGATGGCGGCGGAAAACGCGGGAGAATAGCCCGCCCGCCTCATCGACGGAATCATAAGCGAACCCACGGTCGCAGTATCTGCCACAACCGACCCGTTCATCCCGGCAAAGAACATGCTGACCAATACATTGGCTTGCGCCATACTGCCGCGCATGCGTCCGATCAGGCGCTGACTCAAATCAACCAGGCGGTCAGTAATGGTTGCGCTGGTCATGAGTTCGCCGGTCAGCATAAAAAACGGAATAGCCGTCAGCGGAACCGAATCGATCGCACTGAACATTTGCCCTGGAATTAAAATGAGAGGCGCAACGTCCGTCAGCAATATATACACCGTCGGCAACAGAATCAAAGTAAAGCCGATGGGCGCCCCCATCAGGATGAGGACTACGAGAACCACGAGAAGTAAAATGCTTTCCATCTACAGTAACAACCTCAGGAACCTGATTCGGACGGGTGAAAAGACCGGAAACATGAAATTTGCAGGGAACTTATAACACGAAACGCCCTGCAACATGACATTAACCGGTTGTCACAGGCCTCCTGTCACCCGAATCTGTAGTTCGTAACACCCGGCTTTCATGATTTCTCAATAATATCTGCAAGCCGAACGCGCAGTCTGTCCATGTGTTTTCCCGGAATCCTGACCTGCCATCCATCAAATTTTGAATGGATCCGTTCGGCTGCGGCTGCGGCCGTGGTCGCATCCGACTCCAGGGCGCGGGCTGCCGTCCGGGAAAATATCTCGACCCAGGCTGAACCATCTGGAAGAGTTTCGACAACGCGCAATGTAATGCCAGGATGATCCTGTAATTCCGCCGCCGCTTCGACAATCGGAACGAAGTCCGAATCAGGTTCAACGGCTTTCCGGGCATCGACAAAACGCATTTGTTCCAGCAAGGTCGCCATATAGTTGATTTGATACTGATGTGCGATCCGGTAACCGGCAGGGAGGTATTTCAGCGTTAATTCCGGGGCATGAGCCTGTGGCCGATACAACGCGATTTCTTCGCCGTATCCGTTAATGGTGAGTGTCCTGAGGCTTTCCCGGTCAAAATCAACGACCTCGTTATCCGACCATCCGATGGCGTCATAATGGACATCGAGGGAACCGGATGCCAGCCATGCGGGAGCTTGGCCTGGAAGCCGGATATACACCCCCGGATTGTCGAATCCCCCCTTGTTCCTGCCAGCAAGGATGTCGGCCAGCACGGCGCCCTGGTCGTCCCTGAAGGTGAGTCGGGTTGATTTCGCAGTTGAAGACACCTCTTCCACTCCAAGCCTGGGGTACAACCCGGCCCGCCCGGTTTTGGCCGCAATATATTGCAGGCTGGCAACCGCTGCGATGGTATCTTCGATTCTCTGCGTCAAAGCCGGGTATCCTCCAACCCCATGGTTGAACCAGTCCCCACCGTTTCGGGAAAGCGCAAATCGGCTGCCTGATCGCGCCACCTCGATCTCGGAAATCCGTTTTAAATTTTCGTGCAGGGACGGGAATACCCGTGTCGTTTCCGGATTGCCTGTGTCGCCCGCTTGATTACGTTGCGCCACGGTGAACCAGCATCCCGAGACGGCGACCAAAGTGATCAGGGCAAGAATAATGAGACCGCGGTCCGGCATATAATCAGGCGATCTTTTCCGGCGATGAGAGAGCGTGGCGCCGACGGCGGGCAAAACGTGAAATCCCGAAGATCATCCCGACCACGGCGCCAAGCGCGGGAATCATGCCTATGTTCAGGAATTGAAGCCATCCTTCCAGGGTTTCAACCTCCTCCCGCAAGCTGGCTTGCACAGCGCGCAGTTGCTTGCGGACAGCAAGCATTTCATTGCGTAACCGATCCAGTTCAGCGCGTTGCTCGTGGTCGAGGGACACTACAACGCCCAAAGACCGGTCTCCGTTTCCCTGGCGCGTTCCTTCGAACCCGGTAATCTTTTCCCGGGTTTCCGATAACTTGTCCTGCAATTCCCGCTCTCTCTCCTGCAGCCGGGACTCCGCTTGTTGCCGCAGCTTGATCACCGTTTCAAAAGGGCGTTGGGAAACACCCCGGGAACGCAGTGTGAGTAATTCATCGCTTCCCGCCAGATTGCTCAAGGCATTCACCACCAGGTCCGCATTGCCGGCAAATTGCTCCTCCGCTTCACGGCCGAAGAACTGCCGCTTGCGAACCCAGAATCTGTCTTTCAGCAGATCTGAGTCGGCCACGACCATGATGTTGACGGAGCCGCTGGATTTCATCCGTTGCACAGGACCCGGAGCTTCTGCAGTTTTCCGGGCTGTTTTCGGGATCATTCTTTGAGGAGGACCCTCCGGGAAGGCGGTCACCAGTTCACCGGATAATCTTCCCGCCATGACATAAGTATGGTCATCCGGCCTGAATCCGTCCAGTAAACCGAGGATATCGGGTCTCGCTCCGCGCACCCGTTCCACCGCGACCGGACTGGAATCAGGGCTGGAAAACACGAGAGGCCGCAACGCAAGCGGCGAGTCTTCTTCAATGTCGATATACCCGGCGCTGGCCAGGTTGACCGCAGGCAGATTGCTGGTCGCCGGATCATCCTGATCCATATTGCCGCGGCTGACATTCAACCATACCAGGTATTCCGCCGGAACCGGTTGCGCGGCCGTCCCGGCATTGATTCGTAACGCCATGGTCCGGTCCCCGACCAGTTCTCCTTCAGGCACTCGAATACCCCAATGATCGAACAACGGGCGAACGCCATTGGCGGAGGTCGAGACATCATCCGGATCATCGAACAGGTCCGGCTCTGATTTCGGATCGATAAAAAACAGGGCTCTCCCGCCCCGAAACAGGAACTGCTCTAACTCATAGAGTGTGCGTTCACTTAAATGAAGGGGATGCACCACCATCATGACATCAATGGAATCCGGCAACTCGTCGATGGCTTCGGGAAGATTGATCACCTGGAAATTCGCTCCCAATTTCTTCGTAATCGCCCAGGGCACGGTGACCCCGCCCTGCAGCCGGGCAGTCATATCCCCCATCACCGGTAATGAACTCATCACGCCCACTACCGGCGGTTCCGTGTTGGACAGGGTATAGATCATCTGCACCAGGTCATATTCGAGCAGATTTTCCCGCTCTGCCTGAAAAAAGGGGATCAGCTCAATTTCGTCAACGGAATTGATCCCGGACAAACCGAAATACGCAAGTTCCCTGCCCTGGTCCACCGGAATACCCTGTACTCCATGAGATACCGCCAACTCTTCCGCGTCGCTGAATGGTTCCGGGTTGTGTTCCAGCAAAACCACCTTGCCATCAGCAGCCGCCTCGATCTCCGCCAAAAGCTCTCTCACCCGCCGTGCATAGGAAGCGTAAAACGGCGCTTCCCGGCCAAGCAGCTCCGAGAAGAAGTAATGCAGCGTGATCGGCTCGTCGACTCCGGCCAGAATCCTGTGAGTGCCATCGGACAACGTATACAAACCCTCTTCCGTCACATCCAGCCGCGTTGTCGGAAACCACATACTGACCAGTGTATTGACCGCAACATACAAAATCAGCGCAAGCAGCAAACCCGGGACAGAAACCAACCCGGTTCGAAAATATCGGTATTTCTCTTCAGCCATCTTTCCAGCGGTTGACCGCAACCACATTGGCGAAGACAAAAACGAGGATGGTGGAAATAAAAAACACGGCATCGCCCAAATCAATTACGCCGCGCGAAACATTCTGGAAGTGCCCGAGGAAACTGAAATTCGACACCATCTCAAGCGCCACGGGCGGCGCCCAGCCGCTGAAAAATTCGAGCACCAGGCCGAGGCCGCTGGCGGTAAAGAGGAGACAGACCGCAACAGCAATAATAAAAGCGATCACTTGATTGCGGGTCAACGCTGAGGCGAACGCGCTGATAGCCAGATAACTGCCCGCCATGACAAAGCTGCCCGCGTAACCTGCGGCTATGGTGGCATTGTCCGGTGAACCGAGGTAATTCACGCTGAACCAGAGCGTGACGGTCAACAGCAATGCCAGCCCAAGCACCATCCACGCCGCAACCAGCTTTCCGAGCGCAGCGCCCAGGATGGTCACCGGAAGGGTGAGAAGCGCCTCGATGGAACCGCTCTTGCGCTCTTCGGCCCACAGGCGCATCGCAAGCGCCGGAATCAGGAACAGGTACAGCCACGGATGAAACTGAAAGAACCCTTCAAGGCTGGCCTGGCCATGGCTGAAAAATCCACCGACAAAGAATGTGAAAGCGCCCATCGCCACCAGAAAAATTGCGATAAACACATAAGCCACCGGAGTTGAAAAATAGTGGGTCAGCTCATTTTTACAAACAGCCCAGACCGCGCCCGGCTGACTGAGCGCTGTAACGGCCGTCCTGTCCAAAGACACGGTTTCCGCCGGGCGCACGCTTGACCTCTCTGTGCCTTCAGTCGTGGTGACGCTGCGGAAAATTTCATCCAGGTGACCCTTTTTGCGGCGTACCTGGTCAACGGACCATTCCTGTTGACGGGCCATCGGCGCTATGTTAGCCAGAATATCCGCATTGTCGTCAGCCAGAACCACCAGCTCAGCAGTGTTTTCATCCATCGCGTTTTCTTCCACGGATTGGACGTCGGGTAACGACTGCAGCTGTTGACGCGCTTCGGGCACGCTGGATTGCGGCAGGACCAGGGAAACCGCGTTGTAGTATCGGGACTGTCGTTCAAGCTCATCCACGGTCCCGCCGGTCACAATGCTTCCTTTGTTGATGATCAGCGCGCGGTCGCAAATCGTTTCGACTTCATCGAGGATATGGGTTGAGATGATGATCGCCTTATGCCTCGATATCTCTCGAATCAAGGCATGAATCTCATGCTTCTGGTTCGGATCGAGGCCGTCAGTGGGTTCGTCCAGGATCAGCACGTCCGGATTGTGCAACAACGCCTGGGCCAGCCCGACGCGGCGCTTGTAGCCTTTGGACAAAGTGCCGATGGGCTGGCGCAACACCTCGCGAATGCGGGTGCGGTCAACGACATAATCAAGCCGGCTTTTCCTTTCAGCTCCATACACTCGCCGGACGTTGGCAATGAATCCAAGATAGGCGGAAGTCGAAATATCGGCATAGGCCGGAGCGCCTTCGGGCAAAAATCCAATGTGCCGCTGCGCCAGAACAGGATGGGACAGCATATCCATACCGCAGATTCTCACCTGTCCCTTATCCGGCCTGAGGCCACCGGCAATCATTTTCATGGTGGTGGATTTGCCGGAACCATTGGGACCGAGGAAGCCCAGCGCCTCACCACGGGATACAGCCAGCGAAATATCGTCAACCGCGCATAGATGACCAAATTGCTTGTGCAATCCATCTACGGATACCATGATGGTCATGGCGGCGTCTGGTTTACAGGTTTTGTGCGATCATACATGATGAACAACACATAGCCACGTTCTGACCAGACAGGCCGGAACGTGGCTACAGGGAAGTGTTTACTGCGATATCGAACGAGTTCTGTTACAGGGCGCCGGCCGCTTTCAGGGTCGCAATGAAATCGTCCAGTCCCTGTTCGGCAAGCGCGCGTTCCGCCAGCGCCGGATCGAATGTGCCCTTCGCATTTTTCCAGGCGCCCACCGCGCCTTCACGCCACAATGCCATCTCGTCGTCAGTCGGCACATACCATTCCGTGATCTCCTGCTTGATCGCAGCGATGCCGTCGTCCACCCACTTTTGGTCGAGCTCACGCACTGTATCACCGAACGCCGCGCTGGCCGCCTGGATCCATTGCTGTTCTTCAGCGCTCATGGCTTCGTATTGCGTAACATCCATCGCAATCTGGTTGCCTGACCAGGAACCGCCGATTTTAGTGTAATATTTCGCGACTTCGTGCAACCCGGCTACATGCTGCCACGGTATGGCGACGTACTGTCCTTCCACAATGCCGGTTTGCAGACCCGAATACAACTGTTTCCAGTCATAAGGCACAGGCACAGCGCCCCAGTTCTTGATCAGGGTATACTCGATGGGGCTTTTGGTCACCCGCCACTTGATTCCCTTGATATCATCCGGGACATGCACGGGTCTTACCGTGTTGCCCATTTCCCGGAACCCGCCGCTCGAGTACACCACGAAACATCGATGCCCTGTGGTTTGGGCGGCTTCCTCACATTGCGAATCCGAAAGCCAGTCTTCGGAGATCTGGTCTGCCGCTTCAACACTCTTGAATATATAGGGTAAATCGAAAATCGCCAGCGCGGTGCCGAAGTTACCGAAGTTGGCCGTGGAGCTGGTCCACAGTTGCAGCAATCCCTGGTTCGCTTGTTCACCGCATTTTTGCTCACCGCATAGCGAACCCTTGTAATGCGGGTCTATCGTCATTTTCCCGCCGGACACCTCCGTCGCTGTTGGAATCAGCGCCTGGTCGATCGCATCCCCTATCGGCATGCCCAGGCGGCCTACAGTACCCAGCTTGAGCACCGTTTCAGCATTCGCCATATTTGCGAACTGCATGAAAACAACACTCAAAACCAACATTCTTATAAAACCAAAGATTTTCATGAATTACCCTCCCAGGTATTACAACATTTATAATAGTGGGGATCAGTATATCGTAAATAATATAAAAAATGTCAGTCTCCGTGAATTTGCCGGGGACGGGAATCCGCGAGTGGGCCGGGACAATAACTTGCATTATCGCGGATACGCTATTATCCTCGACATTCAGGTCAATGGACTTCTGACGGGTCCGTCGACCTTACGTTTATATCAATTCGTGGAGCCCGAAATCATGAACCCGCTAAAAAGTATCCCCGGCACGATCATCGCAGGAGTTGTTCTGGCAATTGTGATCGCCCTTATTTTGTAGAGATCTGTTTTGGGGAATTCCATAAAACAGATTGTCACATCGATTTAAGTTCAATTAATAAAATCCAATAATACAAAGTTTAAATTGAGAGGTTAATTATTATGAACATGTGGTCCCTCGTTGTTTGGTTACATGTGCTTGCCGGTATCACCTGGGTCGGTTTGCTTTATTACTTTAATTTCATCCAGGTTCCGGCCGTGGCCGAAGCCGCTTCGGATTCAGATGGCCCCGGGCCTGCCGCCATTTCAAAATACGTTGCGCCACGAGCGTTGTTGTGGTTTCGCTGGGGCGCGGTTGCCACCTGGGTGACCGGCGCCATCGCGCTCGAATACCTGCCGGGAACGGGTATCGTTTCAGCCTTCACCCTGCAAAGCCCTGTAATCGGGGTAGGGGCGTGGCTCGGCACCATCATGCTGTTTAACGTATGGGTTCTGATCTGGCCCAACCAGAAAAAGATACTGGGGATCGTGTCCGCCAGCGCAGACGAGATTGCGAAGGCCAAGAATGTGGCCCTGCTCGCTTCGCGCACCAATACCATGCTCTCCATTCCGATGTTGATGTGCATGGTCGGCTACGGACATAATCTCCCCTTCTGAACGGTGTTTTCATTCAAGCGGGCAACTCACCCTGAGCCGGACCGGGCCGTACCCGACCGCGAGCAATGCATGCCGGTGACCAACCGGCATTTCGTCAACGGCAATCCGATCCAGGGGCCTTTCGACAGCCATTTGCAATCAGCGGTATTCGGGCTTGGCTGCTTCTGGGGCGCCGAAAGGAAATTCTGGCAACTGGAAGGCGTCTTCAGCACCGCGGTGGGGTATGCCGGAGGGCAGACCCGCAACGCCACCTACCGAGATGTCTGCTCGGGAATGACCGGCCATGCCGAAGTCGTACTGGTGGTGTTTGACCCCGCGAGAATCGATTACGCCGCGCTGCTCAGGGTATTCTGGGAATCCCATGATCCGACCCAGGGCATGCGCCAGGGAAACGACCGCGGAACGCAATACCGCTCTGTGATCCATGCCTGCAACGATGACCAGTTGACCCGGGCGCGGTCAAGCAGGGCCGACTATCAGGCCAGACTCCGGTCTGCGGGTTACGGCGCTATCACCACCGAAATCTGCGAGGCGCCCGAATTCTTTTACGCCGAAGATTACCATCAGCAGTATCTGGCGAAAAACCCGGGCGGTTATTGCGGGATCCGTGGCACAGGGGTTGGCTGTACTGTTTGACCGTATACTGAAACGTAGTCTTCAGGTTCGTTTTGGCTGCAACGGCGGAAGCGGGAAGGAAGCGACATTTCCGCCGCTCTTGTCCTTGACCGAGTCGATAATCCGGTTGATTCCTTCCTTGTCAACCTCATCGATTCTCACGACCGAGTGCAAGGGGATATAAGTCCGCTTGACGGAACCGAATTCCTGCTTGAGCCGCTCCTCGGAGGGGTCAACCACGAGTTTGGATTTCTCGCCAAAAATGATTCCCGCCACCTCAACGAAGGCGTACATGTGACTCTGGCCGATTTCTCTCGCGTAAAGCTCGTACAGCTTTTCCTGATTATGAAACTGAATCCTGTAGATGGTTTTTTTCTGGCTCACTTCCCGATCGGCCCGCATTCTTATCCGGATTGATTGAAAACAGGCAATATAATAGCGCGAATTACAATATTCGGTGAAGCATTTCCGATAAAATTTCTGATGAAGTTCCGTCCGCGCCATTTATACCACGCCCTGCTGATCAGTCTGGTCAGTCTGGCGGTCTGGTTTTTTCACCCTCCCGCTTTCGCCGCCGGGCCATTACCGGACCGTATGGCCCACCTGCTTGATCGATACGGCATTCCGCCCGGCGCAGTCAGTCTGGACGTGCGCGCCGCCGATACCGGGGAGAAAATACTGAGTCTGAACAGCAGCGAGCCGAGAAACCCGGCTTCGGCGATAAAAATACTGACCACCCTGTCGGCGCTTGAAATCCTGGGACCGAGTTATCAATGGCAAACCCGTTATCTGGCCGATGGCGCAATCGAAGACGGGGCGCTCAACGGCAACCTGATCATGCAGGGCGGCGGAGACCCGTTTCTGGTCGTGGAGCGATTCTGGCATCAGGTGCAGTCAATCCGTCAAAAAGGCATTCATGCCATCCGTGGCGACCTCATCATTGACAATGGCTACTTCGACATCGCGCGGCACGACCGCGGCGCATTCGATGACCAGCCGGACCGGCTCTACAATGTGGGGCCGGACGCGGCGCTGGTGAATTTTTCCGCAACCCGGTTCATATTGTCCCCGGCCGGCGGCCAAATCAGGATTACCGCGGATCCGCCTCTCGCGGGCCTGGTCATTGAAAACGACATCCAGGCAAAACGGGGGCAATGCGCCCATCCGGAATCCGGTTGGCGGTTCGACGGAATCCGACGCGGGAACGACCGCGTCACCGCCAGATTCGCGGGCAGCTATCGGATCGGATGCGGGGAGCATTCCATTTCAAGAGCCCTGCTCCCCAACCCGGAGTATACGTTCAGGCTGTTCAAGTATTTATGGACAAACAGCGGCGGGCAGATCCAGGGCGGCTACCGGGTGTCAAAGACTCCGGACACGGCCACGGAAATACTCGATTATCCGTCACAGCCTTTGGCGGATATCATTACCGGCATCAATAAATACAGCAACAACGTCATGTCCCGGCAATTGTTTTTAAGCATTGCCGCCGGGGAACAGGACGAACAGGACAGGCCCGGTACTCTGCAAGGGGCGAGACAACGGCTCCGGGAGTGGCTGACGGCCAACGCGATGTCCATGCCGGAACTGTTTGTCGATAACGGCTCCGGGCTATCCAGAGACACCCGGATCAGCGCGGACAGCCTTGCGCAAATTTTACAGCATGGCTGGAACAGCAACTACCATGCGGAATTTCTGTCCTCCTTCGCGCTCTCGGCGCTCGACGGCACCATGCGCAAACGTTCCGGCGAACCGGGGTCCGAGGGAAGGCTCCGGATCAAGACCGGATGGCTGCGCGGAGTACGCAGCATGGCCGGTTACGTCAATTCCAGCCACAACCGCCCGTACACGGTGGTGATGATCATCCAGTCGGACAAGGTCCGTTACAGCAACGGCACCCGCATCCAGGACGCCCTGCTGGAATGGGTCTATGATCTGTAGAACCGATTTATAGAAGGGCCGCGTGGCCTGTCCCGATGATCAGCCCTGGTGGTCAATCCCCGGCGAGAAATGGCCCGATTTCCCTGGCCACGGTCTGCGGGCGGTCCATGTGCAGATGATGGCCGCCCCCGACCCAAACCACCTGTAACCCCGCAATCGCGTCAATGCGGTCGCCGAGCCACTCGCGTGAGACCAGCAGACCCTGATCGGCCAGAATCAATCGGGCCGGAGCGCGGATTCCTTTCAGAATGGAAACAACCTTGTCCTGACTCATGTAAATCGGGGAAGGCTGTTTTAACCGGCCATCGCTCGATACGGTCACGGTTTCGCCTTCCCGAACGGCGCCCCGGCGCAACAGTGTCTCGACACTGTTTCTGCTTATATTACCCGCCGCCAGCCTCTTCGACACCACCTCATCCCATGACCCATAAACTCTTGCAGGGTTTTTGTCCGGGATTTTCAGGAAAGCCATGGATTTCCTGAGTTGGCGCAGGCCGTCATCATCCTCTCCGGAGAACGGGCCAATGCCGTCAATCATCGCCAGCCGCTCAACCCGGTCGGGAAATACAGCGGCAAACATCGCGGCGATGCCTGCCCCCAGAGAGTGCCCGACCAGGGTAAACCGATCCAGTCCCAGAGATTCCACCGCCGAGAACAGGTCCGCGATATAGTCGGTGAAATGGTAGACGCAACCCTCCGGCCGAGGGTCCGACCGGCCATGTCCGGGCAAGTCAAGACAAATCCACCGATATTGGCTCAATTGTCCGACCAACGGCTCGAAACTGGCGGCATTATCCAGCCATCCATGAATCGCTATAACCGGCGGCCCGGACGCGCTGCCAAGAACCAGGGCCGCGACCTGTCCGGTCAGCCCGTCCATCTTTATTTCTTCACGTATCATTTGGATTCATCGGGATAATCCGTACCACCAGATACCGACATTGAAGCGGCCACCCTTGAAACCGGGCAACCGGAGTGCGCGGGATAACCATCATTTTGGCGAAAGATCGGAGTCACTGATCGTATGTCCCCAGGTTCGTTTGGCGGACAGATAGCGCTTGTTCCATTTGCCGACCCCGGCGATATGCTTCTCAGGCGCCGCTTCCGTCAGGCCGCAGCGAGTCAGGTCCTCTATTTTCTTTGGATTGTTAGTCAGCAACCGCATGGGACGGTTACCGAGAAAATGCAGGATCAGAGCCGCCGCGTCGCTAAAGTCCCTGGAATCAACCGGCAACCCGAGCGACTGGTTTGCCTGATAGGTGTTTTCTCCGGTATCCTGCAACAGATAGGTCGCGGCTTTCGCCCACAAGCCGATACCCCGCCCTTCATGTCCGGCCATGTAAACAATCAGGCCACCACTGGCATCATTTGAAATCCGGGCCACAGCCGATTCGAGCTGGGGGCCGCATTCGCACCGTTGCGAGCCGAACACATCGCCGGTCAGGCAATTCGAGTGGACGCGGACCAGCGGATTTTCCGTGTTTTGTGGGTCACCAATCAGCAGCACACTGTTGACCGCCATCGAAGTGGCCAGTCCGGCGAACAGAGTCTGCCTGCCGCTTTCGCGGAGCGTGGACGCGAGTTCCTCAACCTTGCCGAGTTCGGTTCTGCGAACCGCCGCATACCAGTCAGCCTGATAACCTGTCCCGTTGATCTTGAGCGGCAATGTGATCGGACCGAGCAGATTGATAACCAATTCATCCCCGGGCATGGCGCTTTCATCCGCAACGGGGTTACCATTACGGTCGATACACAAGAGTTTTCCGCTGTCAATGAGTTGCTGGCGAATAGCAGGATCAAGGTAAGTGAACATATTTGAATTGTCGGCCTGGTTTCGTTGATTTACGTCGCCTTGGGAGCGTACCCTAATATGGGTAGGAACAGTATTCCCAAAACCGGAGTTTTGAGCACAAATGTCAAAATTACAAGCCGCCTCACCGCTGGACAGGGCCGCGCTGCAACCCCTGATGCAAAAGAGCGACGCGGTTGGACTGATCCGGATATTTCAGCACTTCCTGGCGATCACGGTCGCCATTGTACTACTGGCCGGCAGCGACCACTGGATGTTGCAGGCAGCGCTGACTCTGGCTCTCGGCATTTTACTGACTTTTTTATTTGCCCCGCTGCATGAAACCATACACAAAACCGCTTTTGCCACCCCGCTGCTGAATGAAATCGTGGGCTGGGTCGGTGGCCTGGCGCTGGCGCTGCCGCCCAGATATTTCCAAGCCTTCCACATGGCCCATCATCGCTATACGCAAATCGTCGGCAAAGACCCGGAGCTGGATTTTGACAAACCGCGAACAGCGCCGCAATACATCCGATGCCTGAGCGGGGCAGACTACTGGCTGGGCCAGGCAAAAGTGATAACCCTGTTTGCCATTGGCCGCCATCACACGCACTTTGTAAATGATGCCAAACGGCCTGGAATCGTCAACGAAGCGCGGATTTTCACAGGCATCTACATTTCGTTGTTTTCTCTCAGCCTGTTATCCAGCTCTACCATCCTGTGGCAATACTGGATTCTGCCGATGTTGATCGGGCAGCCATTCCTGAGAGCGTTCCTGCTGGCTGAACATACGCTGTGCCCTTATGTCCCCGATATGCTGCAGAACACACGCACGACATTGACTGTCCGGGGGATGCGGTGGCTTTGCTGGAACATGTCATTTCATGCCGAACACCACGCTTATCCCGCAATCCCGTTTCATCGCCTGCCTGCGGCGCATGCGGTCATCGGACCTCATATCGACATGGTATCCGACGGCTATATCCATGTGCAAAAGGACATTGTCCGGGCATTGCGGCAAGGCGACCGCACCTGTTGACAGCCCTGCACAAGACATCATGGACAGAATTTGATTGCTCTTTTTGATGGTTGCTACGTATAATGATGGATTGTATAGTGGTTCGCAAATTTATTATTCATTTCCTGGAGACTCTCAATGAAAATCTGCCCCCTCCCGATCTGCCCCCTCCCGAATTTGCAGTAAAAACTGAACTTCCTGATTCACGGTCGCGTGTTCGGGCGGTTCTTGGCGCCCTGTTCCTGACTCTAGCGCTGACCGCTTGTGGCGGCGGAGGGGGCGGCAGTATTAATATGGCGCCGTCCGGCTTGCTCGATTTGAGCCCTGCAACCACAGGATATGCAGCCGGCGCTATGGCAAAAGTTGCTGATGCCAGACCCCGCGCAGGTAGCGTCACACAGTCATCCAATGCAATCAATAACGTCACGCAGGACCGCGTGTCGGTGACAGCCACGTATGGCGCCACCCGCAACAGTTATTCGGTCCAGAACGGCTCCGACTGGTCCATCACCACAGCCGACGGCAATCCTGTGTCAATTCCAATTCGCGATTCCTCAAGCCCATTCAAAGGCTCGGAACTGTACAAGCGCACCAACGGTGGCACGCTGTATGTTGATGTGTATTCCGATATTGAAGCGCCGGAGACGCGGCAGACTGACGGCGGAAGCGATGGTGCCCGGAGTGTCCCTCTGGGAACAACGATATTGTCCTCTGGAACCAACATAACGGTGGGGGGAGGTATAACAGGAGATGGGCTTTCCGGTAGCCTGAATGGTGAGTCAGGGAGATTTACCTGTTCCGGGGGGTGTCAAGTTCGCAGCGGTATAACGACTGCAGGAACATGGACATTCACGCCCGCTCGACCGCCAGGCGGGACCACGACCAGTACCCCCGACACCGACTATCTGGCAGGTGGGGTCTGGTTATTCATTCCCGATAATGCGACAAGCGTTGACGATGTCGAGTCCGGGGCTTTTGCTGACGGCAGCGACTTGTTTCGCCAAAGCAACCTGACGGCGCTGACAGGTACGGCAGACTACAATGGCGCATTCGCGGGCCTGTACGCTGATAAGTCAGAGGGAGAAATCAATTACATTGATGGCGCCGTCAATCTTACTGCCGATTTCGGGGGAGCAAGCGATCTCGGGACGATTAGAGGCCGTGCGACCGACATCCATAGCGACGACTATGGCCGCCTCTCTGGTTCAATCACACTGGGACAAGCCAATATCGGCTCCTCCAATAGTGGCTTCTTCGAGGGCAGATTGAACGGCGCTGTCGAGGGCATTGATTACAACGGTCGATGGGGTGGGCAATTCGCCGGAAACGGCGAACCGAATGGCGAGCCTGGCTCTGTCGGAGGTACATTTGGGGGAAGGTCAACGGACGGCAATGTCAGTTTTGTGGGAGCCTATGTAGGCTACCATGAAGATCGAAGATAAATTGTGATCATAATAATGGAGGAGGCAGCTTGACGCTGCCCTCCTCCAAATCTCCGTACATTCCATCCGGCAGGTCTGCGCTCCAGGGCTGATAGTGTATAATCAAGCATAATCAGCCTTGCCAGATACCCATGTCAGATAATCAGCAAATCCATATCACGGTCACTCCGAAATATCTCTGGGAACAGTCTCACCCGGAAAAAAGCCGGTACGTATTCTCCTATACCGTCAATATGGAAAATATCGGGCAGGTTGGCGCCCAACTGCTGAGCCGCCACTGGATCATCACCGACTCTGAAGGACAAACCGAAGAGGTCAGGGGGCCGGGGGTGGTTGGCGAACATCCAAACCTGAAACCCGGTGAAAGCTATCAATATACCAGTGGCGCTATCCTGAAAACCCCGGTTGGCACCATGGCCGGCAGCTACCGGATGCGAGACGAAAACGGCGACCTGTTTGACGCAATGATTCCGGTTTTCACGCTGTCTGCGGAAGTGGTATTTCATTGACGGCCGGCCGACAGGGCCCGAATCTGGAGGGAAGCCTGATGAATTTCAAACAGGGGCTGTCGGCGTTCATACTGGCAATCGGACTGGCGAGTAGCGCCGCCGCCGAGAAGTGGGATATGCCGATGGCTTATTCACCCACCAATTTTCAGTCCCAAACCGGAGCGCAATTCGCTCGTTGCGTGACTACCGGCGCCGGGGGAGCGCTGGAAATCGTAACCCATCCGTCCGGCTCACTGTTCAAGGGCGATGAAATCAAGCGTGCGGTGCAAACCGGCCAGGCAATGATCGGAGAGCGGCTGTTATCCGCCCATCAGGACGAGAATCCGCTTTTCGGCGTGGACTCCATTCCATTTCTGGCCCCTTCTTTCGAGCAGGCTGAAAAACTTATGGCCGCAGCGCGGCCCACTCTGGAAAAACTGCTGGCCCGGCAAAACCTGATACTGTTGTATTCAGTACCCTGGCCGCCGCAAGGACTGTATTTCAACAAGGCAGTTCATTCGATTGCCGATGTTCGGGGATTGAAATTCCGCTCCTATAACCCCGCCACGACCCGACTGGCTGAACTCGCCGGGATGTCGCCGGTGCAGATTGAAGTGGACGGGCTGGATCAGGCTCTGGCCAGCGGGGCTGCCGAAGGCTTTATTTCCTCAGCCGCCACCGGCTATGAGCACAAGGTCTGGGAGCGTCTGACTCATTTTTACGTGGTGGATTCCTGGCTGCCCAGAAACTCGGTTTTCGTCAACAAGGATGCCTGGGAGAGCCTGGACGAAACCACCCGCAATGTAGTGCGCGGTTGTAGCGAGATAGCCGCTTACGCTGGTTACTGGCGAGCGGTTGAATATACCACCTTCACACTGAACAAATTGCGCGCCAGCGGTATGCAAGTCGAACCACCCGGCGATCCGCTGCGCGCTGACCTGCAAGCCATCGGCCAGACCATCGCCACCGAATGGCTAAAAGCCGCAGGCGCCGAAGGCCAGGCCATCGTGGATGCTTTCAAGGCTGCCCGATAATCGCCAGACCATTTTCGGTTCTGCCCTTCACCCGTGGAGCGTTCCTTTGTGACAGAGCCGGCTCGTCACGCCGAGACATGAGACCAGGCACGCCATGCGCGGACATGGAGGACGGGATCGTGGACGCGGATGATATCGACTCCCTTTTCACAGAGCGCCAGGGAAATCCCCAGCGTTTCGGGATCGCGGTTGGCAAAAGGCTGCTCGGAGAAACCGCCGATAAACGATTTGCGCGAATGGCCGACCAGCAGGCGCAGTCCGGTCTGTTTGTACTCCACGCAGCTTTGCAGCAATTCGATGGACTGGAAAGCGGTTTTGCCGAAGCCGATTCCCGGATCGAATATCACCCGGTTCAAGTCAACCCCCGCATCCAGCCACTGATCCATTCTACGATCCAGCCAGTCCTGTAACTGACTGACCGCGCTTTGTCCGGCGGGCAGCGTTACGGCGGGGTCGGCGGGAATGGTGACGCTGTGCATCGCCACCACTTGGCATTGACTTTGTTTTGCCAGGGCCAGAATATCCGGATTTTGCAGGCCGGTCACATCGTTGATGATTTGCGCTCCGCGATCCATCGCCTTTTCCAGAGTCTGCCAGTGTCGGCTGTCGACGGAAATGGCCGGTCGAATCCGCGAATCGCACAACCTCCGGTCAAGCGCAGTCAACACCGGTTCCAGCCGCCGCCATTCTTCGTCCGCGGATACCGGGGCCGCGCCAGGCCGTGTGGACTCGGCGCCGATGTCAATAATCTGGACATGGTGTTCGAGAAAACCCGCAATCTGCCTGTCCAGCGATTCGTCGTCGGCCCATTTCCCGCCATCGGAAAACGAATCCGGGGTGATGTTCAGAATCCCCATCCAGTATGGCGCTGGCCGAACCTTCCGGCACAGCTCGAAAACCGTCTCATGCTGGCCCGGTATGACTAAATCCGGTTGCAGGTGCATGAGCGGGGTGAGTACGAAGGGGCGCTCGGAAATGCCGTAATGCGGGATGCTCAACTCCGGGGTTTGCAGGGTCAGGTCGTGCCACAGCAGGATGTCAATATCAATCGGCCGCGGCGCCCAGCGCCGCGCGGGCTGCCGGCCAAGCTGACGCTCGATTTCCCGGATCACGCTCAATCCCTGCTCAGGACTCCAGCTGGCCTGGCCCGCTATGACGCAATTCAGATACGGCTTGTTCCACGATGGCTCGGCATGATCCGGCAACCATGCCGGGGTTTCTACCAGCGCCGAGGTTTTCGATAATTCAAACCCGCGGGATTGCAGGTGAGCAATCGCCTTTTCGAGATTTTCCCGGCGATTTCCGAGGTTGGAGCCCAGCCCGAGCCAGATCGTCATTGGCGTGGGTTTCCGGTAGTATCGACGGCGATTAACTGCGACAATATCGCGCTTGTAGTGGTGTTGGCATTCACACCGCAAATTATAAGGCAGCTTCGCGTCCCCGCAATCATGCACATATCCGAAATTTATATTTATCCGGTCAAATCCCTGGCCGGAATTTCACTTGATTCGGCGCAACTGAATGAAGCCGGATTCGAGTATGACCGTCAATGGATGGTGACCCGGCCCGATGGCGCGTTCATGACGCAACGTATTTACCCGCAAATGGCGCTGGTCGAAACCAGGCTCGATCATGGCAGGCTGACGCTGTCTTCATTCGGCATGGAGCCGCACGTCGTCGCTCCGGTTGAAAAGGACAACGGCAAAAAAATGAACACACAGATATGGGGAGACCCGGTGCAGGCGTTGGAACACGACGCCGAGACCAGTGAGTGGCTAAGTCAGGCGCTCGGCATTGATTGCCGGCTGGTCTCGTTCCCGGACGATGAAATCAGGCAATGCGATCCAGAAGTGTCGAAGGTCGGAGAACATACCCGGTTCGCGGACGCGTTTCCCCTGCTACTGCTTTCCCGGGGTTCACTGGACGACCTCAACGCGCGGTTGGAAAATCCGGTGGGGATGGATCGCTTCCGACCCAACATTGTGGTCAGTGGATGTGAGCCGCTGGCTGAAGACAACTGGAAAAAGATCACCGTCGGTGATGTTCGCTTGCGGGTGACACAGGCCTGCGCCCGATGTTCCGTACCGACTGTGAACCAACAGACCGGCGTATTGTCGGGGCCGGAGCCGATTCATACCCTGTCGAGCTACCGCCAAAGGGCCGACGGCGAAGTTTACTTCGGTATCAACCTGGTTCCCGAAACCACCGGCGTGGTCCGTACCGGAGACCGCGTGTCCATTGAAGACTGGATGAGTTTCAGGTGAAATTTCAAACAATCGAAGTTACCCGTGACGGGCCGGTTGCCGTGATCACGCTGAACCGACCGGACAAACTCAACGCAATCAACAAGACCATGCTGGATGAGTTGAATGCGGCGCTGGATCAGGCAGAACAGGATGAAAAGGTTTATTCTGTGGTCCTGAATGGCAACGGCAGGGCCTTTTGCGCGGGGTTCGACTTGCAGGCGGGCATCGAGGCGAACCGCCAGGGCGAGCAACAATGGCGCGAGGCGCTGCAATATGATCTCGATGTGATCATGCGCTTCTGGAGCCTGTCGAAACCGACCATCGCCGCGGTGCATGGCTATGCGCTGGCCGCTGGATTCGAGCTGGCCCTGGCTTGTGATCTCACGGTTTGCGACGCGGACAGTGTTTTCGGAGAACCGGAACTGCGTTTCGGCAGCAGCATAGTGGCGTTGTTGCTGCCCTGGTATACCAATCCAAAGCAAGCCAAAAAGGTATTGCTGACCGGCCAGGACCGGATGACTTCGGCTGAGGCGCTGCAACTGGGCATTGTCAATGAAATTGCCGAATCCGGAGAGGCGCTGGCCCGCGGTCTGGCCCTGGCCAGGGAGGTCGCGTTGATGGATGTGGATTCAGTCAGGTTGACCAAACAGGCCTTGAACCGCAGCTACGAAATCATGGGAATGAATCAGGCTCTGCAAATGGGCATGGAGACTTCGATAAAGATCGAAACGATGGAAACCGAATTGAGGCGGGAATTCAATCAAATCCTGCGCGGAGAAGGGTTAAAGGCGGCGCTCGCCTGGAGAGAAGAGAGACTGAAATCATAATGGCTCACCGCCTGGATCCACTATTACGGCCCGGGTCGATAGCGCTGGTAGGCGCGTCCGGCCGACCGGACAGCCCCGGCCGGGTGCTCGCGGATATGGTGATTAACTCCGCCTGGCGCGGAGCGGTTTACCCGATCAATCCGGGATATGAGTCATTGTTTGGCGTCCGTTGCTATCCGGACCTCGACTCGTTGCCCGAAACGGTGGAACACGCCGCCCTCGCCGTCTCCAACGAAAGACTGGAACAGGCCCTGCGTGACGCGATCAGACACGGGGTCCGGGCGGTGACAATTTACTCCAGTTGCATCCTGGAAAATGACACCGAGCCACCGTTGCGGCAGAGGCTTTCAGAACTGGCGAAGCAGGCCGGGATTGCCATTTGCGGAGGCAATGGCATGGGCTTTTACAACATCTCCGACGCTCTGTATGCGGGACTCTTCCCGATGAACAGAAACCGTCACCACGAATTACCCGGCGGCATCAGTTTTATCGCTCAATCGGGGTCCGCTTTCGCCGCGCTGGCACACAATGGCTGCCGCCTGAAATTCAATCTTTGTGTTTCCTGCGGCAACGAAATGGTGACCACGGTGGCCGATTACATGGATTGGTCGTTATCCCGCCCCGACACCCGGGTGATTGCTCTGTTTCTGGAAACCGTGCGCGAACCGAAGGCGTTTACCGACGCGCTGGAACGGGCCATGCAACAGGATATACCGGTAATTGTGATGAAGGCCGGGAAATCACCTCTGGGCGCCCGCATGGCAAAAACACATACCGGCGCCATTGCCGGCAACCATGCCGCTTACGAGGCCGTATTTGATCACTACAATGTAATTGAGGTCAGCGACTTCAATGAAATGGGGGCCACGCTGATGATGTTTCAATCCGGCCGCCGGGCTGGCGCCGGTGACCTGGCCACGATCCAGGAATCGGGTGGGTTGATGGAACTGGTGGCGGATATTGCCTGTGATCTTGGAATCCGGTTTGCTCCGATAAGTGAAAACACCAAAGCAGCGCTCCGGGAGAACCTGGAACCGGGGCTGATCGCCGATAATCCACTGGACGCCTGGGGCTCAAATCATGATTTCGAGAACCGGTTCTATCGGTGCATGTCCGCCATGATGCGCGATCCAGCCGTCAGTGTGGGCCTGTTCTTCTCCAATTTTCGCGATCACTACTACCTGTCCGAGGCTTTCTATCGACTGATGGTCAAGGTTGCCGGGGAAACCGACAAACCGGTCGCGATGGCGAACTGCCACACCGATATTGACAACCCGGACCTGTGCAAAAGAACCGGTGAGGCGGGGATTCCCTTCCTGGACGGCACCCGGCCGTCGCTGCTGGCGGTCAAGCGCCTACTGACCTACCGAAACCGGCGCAAAGACCCGGCGGCGGCGACACCGACCGATCTTCCCGATACCGGGAAAGTGACCAAATGGAAACAACTTCTGTCCGGTCATACAGGGACCACCCTGAGTGAGTGGCAGGCGCTGGAACTGTTTGCCGATTTCGGGATCAGTACGCCGCGCTGCCGCGGCGCGCAAAACCGGGACGAGGCGCTTCGGGCGGCTTCGGAACTTGGCTTCCCGCTGGTCCTGAAAACGGCCGCAGGCGGGGTCGCCCATAAGAGTGATCAGAACGGCGTGATCACCGGCATCACCAACGCAAAGGAATTGGAGCAGGCCTATGAGACCCTTTCCCAACGTCTCGGTAACCGGGTACTGGTATCCGAAATGGCGGCGCCGGGAACCGAGGTCGGCCTGGGAATGGTCAACGACCCCCAGTTCGGTCCGTTCATCATGGTCGCGGCCGGAGGCGTCCTGATCGAGCTGATCTCGGACTCTCAGGTTGCGCTTGCGCCGGTGACTCCGGCCAGGGCGGAACAGATGATCGCCTCCCTGAAAATAGCGAGGCTAATCGACGGCATGCGCGGCAACCCTCCAGGTGACCGGCGCGCCCTGATCGAGACGATTGTCCGTTTGTCCGGGCTGGCTTTCGCCCTGCGGGAGGTCATATCGGAAATTGACATCAACCCGGTCATCGTCAATCAGGCGGGAGCCTGGGCGGTGGACGGGCTGGTTTCGGTTTTCGATTCCAGCCAGGCCAGCAGCAATCTCTCAAACCGGGAAACAACTTGCGCGTAGTCCGCGTTGCCGACATGATCCTTCAGTCGGGTCACGCACAGGTCCTCAATGCCACAAGGGATGATCCAGTTGTACGGGGTCAGGTCGGCGTCAACATTGAGGCTGAGCCCGTGGTAACAATATCCCCGTGAAACCCGCAGCCCCAGCGCAGCGATTTTTTTACCTTCGACATACACGCCGGGAGCGCCGGACCGGCGCGCGCCTTCCACGCCCCAGGAATCCAGGAAATCAATAGTCACCCGCTCCAGAGCGCTGACCAGCGCTCTCGGGCCCATATTCATTTTCCTGACATTCAGTAAAAGATAGACGACCAGTTGCCCCGGACCATGCCAGGTCATCAATCCTCCCCGGTCGGCATGCACAACCGGGATATGGCGGCCCGCCGGTTCGGGCAGGTCGTGACAGCGGACACCCCGGGTATATACCGGATGGTGCTGCAGAAACCAGATTTCATCCCGGGTCCCGGCATCCCGGGTTCGGGTGAATTCAACCATTTCCCGCCAGACCTCGTGGTAATCACACACCCCTTTATGTCGAATGACCGGACTCATTTCAGACAAATTATCGAATACCGACCCGGATCAAATTACCATCAGCACCTCAGGATGCGAGGAAAGATAGCGATACAGTTGATCCATCTGCTGCCGACCTGAGGCCCGGACCCGGCAACTGAAGGAATGATACTTTCCTTGTTTACTTTGCTTTTGATGGATACTCTCCAGTTCTTCCGGCTGGATTGATTGCAGCAATACGTCGCGCACCAGCTCGAGATTATTCTCCCGGGCAGATAAAAATATCTTCACGTCGATAAAACAGGGGAATGTCAGCCCCTGTGGATTCTCACTTGCAGTCAATCTTTCCCTCACGTTTCGCGTTCATTCTAGCATAACCGGTAACCGGGTACAGATATGCAACTACTGCAATGCAACAGGTATAATCGCCTGCCAGCCAACAATCTACAATGAAAAATCCGGGTCATTCACGACACCGGAGAATCAGCATGAAATTCGAAGGCATTACCCACCCCCTGTCCATTCAGGAAGCGAGGAAACTGGCGCTTCATTCGCAAAGGGTGTTGACCGCCAATCGGCGCGGAAAGGCGATTGACGTCACCTTCGAAGCAATCAATCATCTCGGTTACGTCCAGATCGACACCATCTCGGTCATACAGCGGGCCCATCATCATACCCTGTGGGTGCGTAATCCGCGTTATCGGCAGGAGCACCTCAACCAATTGATGCAGCAAGGCAGAATCTTTGAATACTGGTCTCATGCCGCCGCTTTTTTGCCGATCAGCGATTACCGGTTTACCCTGCCGGCCAAGCGCGAGTTCGCCAACGGTAAGCGCTGGTGGTATGACTGTGATCCTGAAATAAAGCGCCAGGTACTGGATCGGATCACTCAGGAAGGCCCCTTGCAGTCAAGAGATTTCCAGAACCACGGCCACAAACGACTGTCAATGTGGCAGCACAAGCCCGCCAAAATGGCGCTGGAGCGACTGTTTATGGAAGGTCGGCTGATGGTGGTTCGGCGGGAAGGCTTCCAGAAGGTATATGACCTTGCAGAACGGGTATTGCCCGCTCAGGTTGACACTGAAATGCCGACTCACGATGAATACCTGCGTCACCTGATACTACGCTATCTGAAAGCCCATGGTTATGGCAGCGCATCAGAAATAGCCTGGCTCCGGGACGGCCTGAAACCAGCCATCCAGACTGCACTCATGAATCTGGCCGAGAACGGCGAGGTCGTACCGGTGCAGATCACCGGCAAAAAATCAGAGCTTGCTCTGTTCGCCTTGCCGGATTATCCCGCTCTTCTCAACAAACCGTTACCCAGATCCAGAGTGCGAATTTTATCTCCGTTCGATAATCTGGTGATCCAGAGAAAGAGAATAAACACCCTGTTCGACTATGACTATTCCATCGAATGTTACGTCCCGAAAGCAAAACGGAAATACGGCTATTTTTGCCTGCCGGCGCTGTGGGATGGTGATCTGGTGGCGCGTATGGACTGCAAGGCGGACCGGCCATCAGGCGCCCTGATCATCAGGAATATCGCGCTGGAGCGCCGTATCAACCGGGTGGACGCTTTCCACACGGGTTTCGCCAGGGCATTGACTGAATTCATGACATTCAACCAGTGCCACAGTCTGATTCTGGAGAAAATACCCGACCCCGGACTGCGAAGCGTACTCGACCGCACGCTCACATCCGTGATCCGACACTAAAGGCCGCCTGTGTTCCGCTCCCTGTCAACGCATAGCAAGGGAATCATCATCACGGCGCTGGGAGTGATCATGATTAGTCCCGACGGATTGCTGAATCGGCTGATTACAGCCGATGCGCTGACGATTACGTTCTTCCGGGGATTGTTTTACAGTTTCGGCATGTTGCTGGCGCTGGCTGTGCATTATCGAACCCGGATAATTGCGGCGCTGTTTGGTATCGGCTGGCCCGGAGTATGGTTGGCGGTACTGTATTTCGTTGGCAACCTCAGTTTCATTTACTCGATAACCAATACTGCGGTGGCCAATACCCTGTTCATTATCAGTACCACGCCCCTGTTCGCGGCGCTGATATCGTGGTGGATATTCAAGGAACAGGTAATGCGCCGCACCTGGATCGCGATATTCGTCGCCGCGGCAGGAATCGCTATCATTTGCTCCGGCAAAAGCATCATGCCGAACGCATGGCTGGGCAATATCGCAGGACTGTTTGCCGCGCTCACTCTGGCGATCAGCTTCACCGTGGTTTCAAAGAACCGGAGCCGTGATCTGCTACCCTCATTCGTATTCGGCGGTTTTTTATCCGCCCTGGTTCTGTTCCCTTTCGTATCCCCGGCGCAGACTTCCGCCAGTGACTTGAAATACCTGTTTCTGATGGGCTTCGTCATGCTGCCAGTAGCGGCCAGCCTGATGTTTATCGGCCCCCGATATATCAGCGCGCCCGAAGTCAGCCTGATGATGCTGCTCGAATCCATCTTCGGACCACTCTGGGTCTGGTTCGCGCTCAACGAACATCCCGGCAATCTCACCCTGGCGGGCGGTTCAATCGTATTGATCACTCTGATCGCGCATGGCTGGCTCGGTATCCGGGACAAACGCCACGGATAGCTTCTGCGCCGCAACCGTGCCGTGCAGCCGGTTTTGACTTGCCGCGGGGATTCGGATATTGTCCGCTACTCAAAAACCGGACCGTGAAATCAAACTGATGAGCGTCGCAGGCAGCGCGATTGAATCCCGCAATGTAACCAAGGTATTTGGTGACGGACCTGATCGGGTGGTTGCGCTGAACGATATCTCGGTAAGCATTGAAGAGAACGAGTTCTTTACCCTGCTGGGGCCGTCCGGATGCGGCAAAACCACCCTGTTGCGGCTGATTGCAGGATTCGAACATCCGACAAAGGGGCAGATATTCCTGCATGGCAATGAGATTTCGCAGTTGCCGCCCTATAAGAGACCGGTCAACACGGTGTTCCAAAGTTATGCCCTGTTTCCGCACATGACGGTATCGGAAAACATCGGCTTTGGACTGGAAATGCTGGATAAACCGGCATCGCAAATCAAGGCCGTAGTTGATCAGATGCTGCGCCTGGTGAAAATGGAAGCGTTGCGCGACCGCCGGACAGACCAGATATCCGGGGGTCAGCAACAACGCGTAGCGCTGGCGCGCGCGTTGGCTCCGAAGCCTTCATGCCGGACGATATGAAGGACGCTCCGGAAATCGTGATCCCCGAAGAACTCGTAAGCGTCGGTGTTTTCGCGCTGACCTGCCCGCCTGACGCCCAGAAGATGTACACCGCCATCTGGACCGAGCTGCTGAAATAACAGGCTGCCGCCATTCACTACCGGATACCGCCATGAGTGATCTTGAACTGTGTTATATGCCGGCGACGGAGATGATCCGGCAATTCAAGGCCGGAAAGATTTCGCCCGTTGAAGTCATGCAGGCCATTATCGACCGGGCAGAATCAACCGAGCCGGTGGTGAATGCGCTCAGTCATCGTTTTTTTGACGAGGCGATGGATCAGGCCAAAGCCGCGCAGGAAAAATACGCCCGCGGGAAACGCCCGCGGGCGCTGGAAGGACTGCCGGTCGGCATCAAGGACGAAACCGAAGTCAAGGGAATGCCGTGCACCAGCGGTTCCCTGACCCAAAAGGATTACATTGCGGACCGGACCTCGGTCAATAACCAGCGCATCATGCGCGCCGGAGGAATCCTGCATGCCCGCACCACCACCCCCGAATTCTCCTGCGCCGGGTATACCCACTCAAAGCTCTGGGGCGTAACCCGCAATCCATGGAACCCGGCGTTCACTTCCGGCGGCTCGTCCGGCGGCGCATCGGCCTCACTGGCCAGTGGAACCAGCAGTATTGCCACCGGCTCCGACATCGGCGGTTCAATTCGCATCCCGGCATCGGCAGCCGGACTGGTCGGTTTCAAGCCACCTTACGGGCGCAACCCCGAAGACCCGCCGTTTAACCTGGACCAGTACTGCCATACCGGGCCGCTGGCCCGCAACGTCTCCGACGCGATTCTCCTGCAAAACGTCATGTGCGGGCCCCACGACCAGGATATTGCCTCACTCAGGCCCAAATTGGTGTTACCCGTGACATACAAACCGATCAAGGGATGGAAAATCGCCTTTTCGATGGACCTTGGAATTTTCGAAGTCGATGCCGAAGTACAGAAAAACACCCTGCACGCGCTGGACGTTTTTCGCAGCCTCGGAGCCAGTGTAGAGGAAGTTGACCTCGGCTGGACCGATGAGGTTCTACAGGCGGGGATGGATTATCTCGATCACATTTTTGGTGTGTCGATGGCCGAAACCTGGCAGGAACACGGCGACCTGCTGACCGACTACGCCAAACAGTTTGCGATACGGGGTAGTCAATCGACCGCCGAAAAATTCTACCGAAGCCTGGAAGTCACCGCCGGGATGTACCAGACTTTCGGGCCGTTATTCCGCAAGTACAACCTGTTCGTGTGCCCAACCAATGCCCTGGCGGCGGTCGCGGCGGAACATGATCAATCCCGCGACCCGGTTTTCATAAACGGCAAGTCGGTTGACCCGCTTCTGGGCTGGGTACTGACCCTTCCTTTCAACATGATGAGCCGTTGCCCGGTCATCAGTATGCCATCCGGCCGAACCCGGGATAACGTGCCGACCGGCATTCAACTGGTTGGCCCAACCTATCAGGACAAGGTCGTGTTCCAGGCCGCCACGGCGTTCGAAAACGAAGCGGGGCAGTGGTATACCCATGCGGGAAACCGGCCTTCGCTGTAGCTGGCGGCTTGCCCCGGATTTCAGGGCCGGCCGCTTTTCCATTTTTTCTTGCGCTCCGCCTTGTTGCGCGCTTTTTCTTCCCGCTGCCGCTCTACCTCGATCATTTCCGCCTCGATCATCGCCGGTGTTTCCCAGGTGATCCGCCCCAGCCTGCCATCCCGTATATCGGCAATGACCACTTTTGCTGCCCGGTCGAGGTCTACTTTTCCGCCTGCGGCCAGACACCCTCGCCGCCGTCCCACATCCACCAGAATCTCCTGCTCCGGCTGTTCAACACTCGCGAGTCCGTATCGTTCAATCAGATTCGGCGCATAGCGCTGTTGCAGGTAACCCAGTGCAAAAAGCGCGACCTCGACATGGGAGATAGCCGTATCCCGGATTGCGCCAGTCACTGCCAGACGATATCCGGCACATCGATTCTCGACATTCGGCCACATCAATCCCGGCGTGTCCAGCAAAACGAACCCCGGCTGGATCTCGATGAATTGCTGTTGCCGGGTAAGCGCTGGCTGATTGCCGGTTTTGGCCACCGTCCTGCCCGCCAGACGATTGATCAGGGTTGACTTGCCGACATTGGGAATCCCCACCACCATGGCGGTGATTCTTTCACGGGCGCCGCCATTGGCCACATACAATTTCCGGCACAGACCCGGCGCCCGGTCAGCGCCGCCGCGATTTCTCAGGTCTGCCGGAAGAACCCGGACACCCGCACCAGACTCATAAAATTCCTGCCAGACACCATTCAATGCCGGATCAGACTGATCGGTTTTCGTCATCACACGGAGGCAGGGTTTATCGCCACGCAACTGCGCCAGCATCGGGTTGGCGCTACTGAACGGAATGCGGCTGTCCAGTAATTCAATGAACACGTCCACCCTGGGGAAAGCTTCCCTGATCTCCTTGCTGGCCTTGTTCATGTGGCCCGGAAACCACTGTATACGCTGATCTGTCATCTATTTCGCTCTGGACACCAAACCTGGCTTTTAATCTGGCACAATGCGCCACTTATGTGTGTTTTGTTTCTCGCCATTAACCGGCATCCCGACTACCCGTTGATTATCGCGGCCAACCGGGATGAGCGCCATGACCGTCCGAGTCAGGCCATGCACTATTGGCCCGACCACCCGGAAATACTGGCGGGCCGTGATCTGGAAAAGGGCGGAAGCTGGCTTGGGGTCAATCATGGAGGCAGTTTTTGCGCGGTCACAAACTTCCTGACCGGGACACCCGCTGTTCCCGACCGGCAAAGCCGGGGCAATCTGGTCCTCAAGTTTCTGGCCGATGATTCCTGCGGCGCGACCGGAGAGGATTTTACAGAATATCTGAAACGCGAGTCTATCAGGTTTAACCCGTTCAATCTCATATTTGGCAACCGAACCGAAACCCGGATTTTTTGCAGCCAGGACTATTCATTGAAAGCGCTGTCCGATGGCTATCACAGTGTCTCCAACGGTTACATGGATCACGAGTGGCCAAGGATGTCTTCCGGCGTGAGAAAACTGACCGAAATCGTCGAAAGGAAGTCACCGCTCGGAATGGAGGAATTGAACGAAATCATGCGGGATCAAACCAGGGCCGCGGATGACCAGCTACCGGATACCGGAGCGAAAAAAGAATTTGAGCGGTTCGTATCCTCCATTTTTATTCGTGGTGACGATTATGGTACGCGCACCACGACCTGCCTGTTGTATTCTTCGCAGTCAATCACGGCGCATGAAATCAATTATGATCGCCAAGGGCAAAGTATCGGGCATCAGGTATTCACGCTGGCTGCCTGAGTGTCGGCATTTCATAACAATCAGCGAGGTTAAAACAGCATGAACCAGCATATTGCGGTTATCGGCGCCGGGGTCGTCGGGGTGAGCTGCGCGCTGTGGCTCCAGAAAAAAGGATTCGGCGTCACACTGGTCGATGGCAATGAACCGGGGTCGATCACTTCATCAGGCAACGCCTGTACCTTCGCCGATTATGGCTGCGTCCCGGTTAATGACCCCAGCCTGTTCCGACGGTTGCCATCGTTGATGTTTCGCAAGGACAGCCCGTTAAAAATTGATCCCGGGTACGCTCTGACCCACCTCCCGTGGATGCTGTCATTCCTGAAACACTGTCAACCGCGCGAAGTCCAGAAAACCATTGCGGCGCTGAGCAGCATTCTGAAGCAGACCCATGCCGGGCTGGATCCGCTCATTTCGATGACCGGGGCCGGCGACCTGATCACCGCCAACGGCTGCATGCAGGTTTATCAAAACGACCATGAGTTTGAAAAAGACCGGCCTCGCCGTCAGGTCTGGACAGACCTGGGGATTCCGTATTCCGAAATCAACCGGGATGAAGTTATCGACCTCGAACCCAACCTGAAGCACAAATTCGAAAAAGGCGTTATGCTCCGGCATACACGGCAGACTCTCAACCCGAAAAGCCTGGTAACCCGGTTTTTCCAGCGCTTCATGGAGACAGGGGGAAGCTTCGTTTCCGACCATGCCCGTAGTATCGCCCACGCCCCGAATGGCATCCGCATTTATCTTCACGGCAACAACTCCTTGCTGGTGGACCAGGTCGTGATCAGTTGCGGCGCATTTTCCAGACAGATCAAGGGCTGTGGCGCAGAAAAACTCCCTCTGGACACGGAAAGAGGCTACCACATCCAGTATGCCGGTTTGCAGGATATGATCAACCGCCCTGTGACCTGGGTCGAAAGCGGATTTTATATGGCCCCGATGAACGAAGGGTTGCGCTGTGCCGGTACAGTGGAGATCGCCGGACTGTCGCCGGAAAAGAACCGGAAAGTCCTGGACTACATGACCCGCAAATCCCGACAAATGCTGGATTTACCCGAAAGCCCGACCTCCGACTGGCTCGGCTTCCGGCCAACCATGCCGGACTCGCTCCCCGTAATCGGTCCCTCGACCGACTTGCCCGGTACCTGGTATGCCTTCGGCCATCATCATCTCGGCCTCACCCTTGCCGGCATAACAGGCAGACTGATCTCAGAACTGATCGCAGGCGAACCACCCTGTACAGACATACAACCGTTCTCTCCGTCCCGTTTTAAATGATGACCAACGAACCGCTTCATCCCGTCCTGCATGCCGCGCTTGATCTGGACGGGTCGCCGGAAGCCATTGGGCGTATGCCGCGCTCTGAACCCGGACCGGGCGCTGTTCAATAGCCTCAATGGCCGTAAACATTGATGTATTTCAGGCAGATAACCCGCAGGCAGGATGCAATGTTTTTGTCATTGGCAACCAGGCATTGGTCATGGATCATTTCAATCATCTCCGGCAGTTCCTTGTCGAGGTCGCGGGACATTTCTTCCAGCACGTGCCAGAATGCAGTTTCAAGCCGGACTGTAGTGCTGTGCCCGTGAATCCTGAAACCTCTTTTCTGGGGAGCGAACTCATTGATCTGGTCCGTCGAACACGAGGCAAACATGTGTGTCAACGCATCGGTCGTTTCTATGTATATCGACATAACTGATCACCTCCCGGTTGGCAATAAATACTACCGTTCACTTTTATTGTATATGTAGAATATCCTGACCGCAAAGAGACACCAACTATGGAGTTTTTTCGAAAAACACTTGACCCCGTAATCGCCCTCTCTGCAATAGCGATCCTGGATATTTTCCTCTTTTTGCAGATCGGCGCCTGGACTGTGGGCGGAGGTGAAACCATGATGACCGGTCTGATCGCCGAATTTTTCATCGGCGACGCAATCGGGCGCATCCCGTTCTGGCAACTGGTGTTTCAACCGGATGCCGGTTACTGGAAGATTTATATCAGCCTGGGAATGCTGTTCGGCGCCATTGTCGGCGCCATGCTCAGTGGTGAGTTTTTCATTCGTTATCCGAGAAGGCTGTCTGAATGGGTCATGATCACGGTCGGCGGGCTGCTGATGGGAATTGGTATACGGCTGGCCTTTGTCTGCAATGTCAGCACCTTCTTCGGGCTGACGCCTGAAATGAACATGGGAGGATATCTCGCAATCAGCGGCATTATCGCCGGCGCTTGGGCGGGCTCCCTGATCTACAAGCGCGTATTGGGGATGTAAAATGGGAGTTGTCGCGGAATGTCTGCTGGCTTTTGTATTCGGTTCGGTGGTTGGCCTGCTGGTGCAACGCTCCCGGTTCTGCAATACCGCTGCGCTGCGCGACGCCATGTTGTTCAAAACTTTTCGCAATACCAAGGCGTTACTGGTCGCCATGATGATTCTCACCATTGGCTTCACCGGCTTCATAACCATTGGTGAAGGCAACCCGATGCGGTTCGATGTCGGCCTGAATCAGGTTGTCGGACTGTTCCTGTTCGGGGTCGGCATGGTGCTGGCTGGCGCTTGCACCGTTTCCACCTGGGTGAAGACCGGTGAAGGCAATATCGGAGCGCTGTGGGCGCTGATCTTTACCTTCATCGGGATGTTTTTGTTTTCTCTGGTATGGTCCTTTACCTGGTGGCCGCCGGCGCCCGCGACCATGAGTGGCGAGCCGGCCTTGCAGGGGCTGCAATTCGGGTACGCCAACGCGGGTACGCTTCAGGAGAAAACAGGCATTCCGGCGATTTTTTTCGGCTTGCTGCAATTCGTGGTATTGTTGGCGATTTACCGGGCCATTCTGAGGAAAGAGAAACCGGCCACACAAAAACAGACCATTTGACTGACTTGAACTGGATACAGCATGGGACTATTCACCAGAAAAAAACCGGAACCTGAATCAGGGAACGCGACCGAGGTCATTCTGGATGACGGACAGGCGATTGCGGTAAATAATGTGGTTGATTGCATTGGCGACTCCTGTCCGAGGCCGCAGTTGATGACCAAAAGCGCCCTGAACAAGGCATCAAGCGGCTTTGTTCTCGATATTCAGGTTGACAACCCGACATCCATGGAAGCCCTGCCGGCGGTGATTGCTGAAAATGGAGGAACCCACCTGGCGACAGTGCGCCAGAAAAAGTACTGGCAGGTATTGGCCAGGAAAACCTGAATGGACAGAGCGCCGTGACCAGAGAATTCCAGCTTTCCCTGTTTACCGTCCTGACCGCAGTACTGTCTGTCGCTTGTCTGGTTTATATCCTGGTCGCATCGCCTGACTACCTCGGAAAAACCAGTGAGGGCACTCCTTTTTTCACTCCTCCGCTGATCAATCCCGAAACCGGCGAAGCAATTGAGCTGGATGAGTTGATCAGACATTACAAGTACGGAGATTGAGCTTTTGGATATTGAAACCACATTCCAGTTGATTACATTCGCCGTTGCGATGTATGCCATGTACTTAAGCTTCATCCGTGATGACCCCTGACGGACTCGAGCCATGACGCCCATCAAAATGATCTCTTTCTGCGCACTCTGCCTGCTGGCGGCGGTCGCCCTGAGCGCCGTGCTGTTCCCGTACAGCGCGATGACCCGCGAACAGGTGATGTCGGCGCAGGAACCCTTGCCGATGGAGGATTTCGATCTGGTTGATCTTGGTGAGGACTACGGCGAACTGTCCGTGTTCGACCTGATCGGATATTATATTGACAATCCACCAGAACCAGCGACTTTGGAAAATGCGACCAGGAAAAAACATTTCGGCGGTTGCTAGCGCGGCATCCGGCATGATCGGTCTGGTTCTGATCTCGGGGGCGGTTTACAGCAAAAACCCGGATGGTCTGGCCGAAATACCGGACCTGTCTCAAATCAAGGCCCTTGAGGCATCCGGCTCAAATCTGGTTTTTATTGACACCCGCCCGCTGGAAAGCTGTCTGTCGAGCGGGTTCGCCGGAACATGGTGCCTGCCTCCTGATCACTTCCTTTATCCGGATGGGAGACTGGCGGGCTTTCGGGATATCAACTGGCTGGTTGGGACTTATGGCCTGATGAAAGACAGTGTCGCCGTCGTGTTCGGTGATGACGAGGCGGATTCGCGGTTTGTCGCCGGAGCGCTCTTTCTGATTGGGGCATACTCGGTGAAATTATGGAAAGGAGAGGCCAGCGGCATTGGCGAACTGACCGGAAGCGGAGGCGGCGTCACACGGGGATTGTTGCGGCTCAATTATTTCGCAAATCCGGTGCGCGACAAGTTCATTGCCCTTGACAGCGACTTGCGGTCCTTTTTCGGGCAGGATTTCGACCTGTCCGAAAATCCTGCCGGAACCGGTCCGGGTCAGGTCTTTCAGGCCGCGGGCGAGGGTTCGGATACGGCCCGGCGGATGGTAGTTGCCGACACTCCCCGGCAGGCGCTGGATACCTTTGTGCAGGACCTGCTCCTGACTTCTCCGGACGAGCTTCAAGTTCACATTGATGGCTTGCGGGGAAGGTCGCTTGAAGACATGGGCTATCACGCCGCCCCGAAATGGCATGACTATTTCATTCGGGGCCTGCTTTTCGCATTCGCGCTGCTCGTTGCATGGGGTGGTTTCAGGCTGTGGTCGAAGTTTTATTCCCGGACCCGGATATGAGCCTGCTTTTTATCGTGACCCATCCGCAATCCGGCGCCTGTCTCACCGGTCTTGGAGCGGCCTGCATCCGGCAACAGGTTGATTTCATGCTGTTCTTTACCGGGGATGGCGTGATTACGCTGCATCGGGACCGGGAACGTCTGGAGAACATACTGGATCATGCCGGGGAAGCCGTCGCCTGCGAATTTTCCTGGCGACAGAAAATGGCCGGGCAAGTCTGCCCGATCACACAGGGCAGTCAGACAGACCACAGCAGAATGCTGGGGCTGGCTGAAAAAGTGGTGTCACTATGAGCCGCGGCACGGAAAAAACAGTAGTCGTCATCGCGCGCCGGGACCCGGTCGAAGCGATGCGTGTGGCCGCCGGTATCACCGTATTCGGCCACCATGTTTCACTGGTGTTCGCCCATGGCCTGCTGGAATTGTCACCGGAGGTCGTGGAAGGCGCCGAACTGCTCGAACTGGCGGAGGTGGCGCCGTTCTCTTTATTCGATGATCCCGAAGTTCCGGATTTGCCCGCGCATTCGTTTGCCGGCCTGCTGGAAAAATCGGACGCGGTTATCAACGTTTGAATCTGGCATGTCTGCTGAAAGCAAATCCACAATTCTGGTTCTTGAAACAGGATTTTATGACCGGAATAACGCACCCGCCGCCTTGCGGGAACTCGGCGGGAACCTGCTTGTCACCGAGGTCGCCGCAAACCCTGAAACGGCAAAACCAAGCGATTGGGATTCAATATTGCAAGCAATACTGAGTCATAATCGATGTATAACGCTCTGAACAAAGAGCCTACCAATATGAGGAGAAGACGATGAAAAATCTTGTAAAAATAATTGCGCTGTCCGGCGCGTTGGGTGTCAGCCTGACCGCCCTGGCTGCCGAGCCGATCGTTGACGCGGCCTGGGTCAAGGCGCGTTCATGCGACGAAAATGTACGCGTGCTGGATGTCCGGAACCGGCTGGATGGCGGTTCGAAAACCGATTATCTGAAGGGACATATCCCTTGTGCCGTGCATACCGATTACCTGAAAGACGGCTGGCGGTCGGCGGTCGGCGGTGTTCCGGGGCAACTTTCCAGCCCGGATGACCTGGCAAAAATCATCGGCGGTCTGGGTATTGACAATGATACTCATGTGGTGATTTCCCATAATGGCAAGAACGCGCTGGACATGGGCAGCGCCACCCGCATCTATTGGACTTTCAAGGTGCTGGGGCATGATCAGGTGTCCATCCTGAACGGGGGCTACCGCGGCTACGCCAGTGATTCGGACAATGAAATTGAAAAAGGCAACAACAAGCCCGAAGCCAAAACATTTACCGTTTCACTGCGTCCTGAGATGATTGCCACCAAGGAGGATGTGAAAATGGCGATAGATGACGGCGCCACCACATTGGTTGACATTCGCCCCACACATCAGTATCTGGGCGTCAATCGCCACCCAAGGTCAAAACGCTTCGGCACCATTCCGACCGCTAAAAGCTTTCCCGAAAGCTGGGCGACCGCGAATGGCGGCGGCTCCTTTCGCAGTGTTGAAGACCTGAAACAACTGTATGCCGCGGCTGGTCTGGAAACAGGCGGGAAACAGATCAACTTCTGCAATACCGGACACTGGGCCTCGCTGGGGTGGTTTGTTTCCCACGAGCTGATCGGCAACAAGGAAGCGACCCTGTATGACGGTTCGATGGTCGAGTGGAGCGCTGACGAAAGCCTGCCGATGGACCGACAGGTAATACTTGAGTAATGCCATTCGGGCGCTTTGCCTGATCCTGGTTTCTGTGGCTCCAGTTCCAGTTGGAGCCGCAGAACCTGCCCGGAGCCTGAACAACAGCCTGTCATGCCCCGCTGAATTACTGGTTTTGCAGTCTGATGTGAGGCAGTACCGGGAAACGGATAACCACAACCCCAGGAAAATCGGCCTTGAGAACCGGATCCGGGTTGGGTTATCCACTCTGGCTGTGATTTGTCGGCAATATCTGGATGCCCGGCAGGCAGGGCGAACAAACCATACCGCCAACGATCCGGATTTTATTGTCGGCATTCGTCACCTGACGACGGATTTTACCGGCAACAGAATCGAGTCGTTCGAAAACCGGATCAAAACCCTGATCGAGCGGGCGCCGCTGCCGTTACAGACTTTCCGGATTGACCAGGAGGGGCCTGATGACGAAATTCAGGCTGGCGAAATTTATCGACAGTATTGCCACGGATGCCACTTGAACACGGACCCGTCAAGCCCCAATCCGGCGCAGGACTTGGCGGATATGGCCAGACAACTGCCTGAAAACGAATTTATCGCTCGTGTATGGTTGGGGGTCAAGGGCACCCCGGAAATCGGTCTGTCAAATCCGCTCACCCCGCTTGAAATCAGCGCCATGCGGCGGTATTTACGATCCCTGACCAAATGAACCCGATCATCCCGACCATTGAAACTGAAGATTTTCTGGATGTCGCCATCCATACCGGCACGGTGCTCTCCGCCAGAGCCAGCTCGAAAGCGCGTAATCCCGCTTATGTGCTGGAGGTCGATTTCGGTGGCAGTCTGGGGATCAAAACCACCTCTGCGCAGATTACCGACTGTTATCGTGTCGAGGACCTGCCGGGCGCCCAGGTGGTGGCCGTAACCAATTTCAAGCCGCTGCGGGTGGCGGGGGTAAAATCGGAAGTACTGGTCCTGGGCGCGATGACAGCCGATGGCGTGGTTTTGCTGAAACCCGAAAGACCGGTGGCGAACGGAACGCGGGTCGGATAATCCGGCCCTGTCATTTTTCAGGCGCGCCGTATCCTTCCGCCTTCCGGTTCGGGCTGAAAACAGGCCTTCCTTCAGGTGATCTTTTTGCGGTGAACGCCTGACCGGTTCACCGCAGAGGTTTATCTATGGCCTGGTCAAACCGGGCCATAGAAACTAAACGGGGGTAACGTTATCCGCCTGGGGGCCTTTTTCCCCATTGGTTATTTCAAACGTTACTTGCTGGCCATCGTATAATGTTTTCCTGCCTTCGCCATTGATTGCGCGATAATGGACAAAAACATCTGTTTCCCCTTCTCTCTCGATAAAGCCAAAACCCTTGGCATCGTTAAACCATTTTACGGTTCCGGTTACCAGATTACCTGACATACTAACCTCTTACTTCTATGAATGAGCCGCTTGGCGGCTGAAAAAGCCAACTTTCCGATAAAGCCGTCTTCGAACAATACGGAAAGATATCCAAACGATTTCATCACCGTATTCGGGCGGGAGTGTAGCACCTTTACAAACAATGTAATAAGTTTTTTTAACATCCTGATTAGTCAACGGTAAATTAAATTTAAAGAAGACCCAGGGGCAGATTATCGTCAATTCAGCCCAGTCAGGGCGCTGACCAGCGATTCGACCGGGATATTTTCATCCCGGCCGGATGCCCGATGGTGATACTCAACGACCCCGCGCTCGAGACCACGCTGACCTACTGTGACCCGATGAGGGATGCCCAGCAACTCCATATCGGCAAACATCACACCGGGCCTTTCGTCCCGGTTATCCAGCAACACCTCAAAACCGGCCTGCTGTAATTCCCGGTAAAGCGCATTGACCGTATCGCGTATGCGTTCCGATTTCTTGATGCCGACCGGGACAATGGCGACCTGAAAGGGGGCAATCGATTCGGGCCAGATAATACCCTTGTCATCGTGATTCTGTTCAATCGCGGCGGCGATGACGCGGGTAACGCCAATTCCATAACATCCCATTTCCATTTCGACTTTCCGACCAGTTTCATCAAGAACCGTGGCGCCCATCGCCCTGCTGTATTTTGTACCCAGTTGAAAAATATGTCCGACCTCAACCCCCCGGGCGATGGTGATTGCGCCATCCCCATCCGGGCTCGGGTCGCCTTCCACCACATTCCGGATATCCGCCACCTCACCCGGTTTGACATCCCGGTCCCAGTTGATACCGAAATAATGCTTGTCGTCGATATTCGCTCCCGCGCCGAAGTCAGACATTTCGGCGACACTCCGGTCCACAATAAACGGGATGGACAGGTTGACCGGTCCCAGCGAACCGGGGCCCGCTCCGATCACATCCCTGATCACTTCTTTATCGGCCATTTTCAGTGGCGAGGCGACCTGCCGGAGCTTTTCAGCCTTGACCGGGTTAAGCTCATGATCTCCCCGGACCAGTAACGCAACCACCGGGGATTCGCACTGGTCTGACGCCACCACCACCAGCGTCTTGATGGTTTTCTCTATCGGTAAATTGAATCTTTCAACCAGATCGGCTATTGTTTTCACATCGGGTGTTTCAACCAGTTCCATTTCTTTCGTGGCAGGACCGCGCTTCGCCCCGGTCGTCACGGCTTCGGCCAAATCGACATTCGCGGCGTACCGGCCATTACTGGAAAAGGCGATCGCGTCTTCCCCCGAATCCGCCAACACATGAAACTCATGGGAGGTATCGCCGCCAATACTCCCTGAGTCTGCGGCCACAACGCGGTAACGCAATCCCAGACGATCAAAGATCGCGCAATATGTCTGATACATGACATCGTAGGTTTGCTGGAGTGAGGCCTGATCTGTATGAAAGGAATAGGCGTCCTTCATGATGAATTCACGTCCGCGCATGACCCCGAACCGGGGCCGGATCTCGTCTCTGAACTTGGTCTGTATCTGATAGAAGTTCATCGGTAATTGACGGTAGCTCCGGATCTCGTTTTTGACCAGCGAGGTGATAATCTCCTCATGGGTTGGCCCAAGGCAAAAATCCCGCCCGTGACGGTCCTTCAGCCGCAATAATTCAGGGCCGTACTCCTGCCATCGACCCGACACGCTCCAGAGTTCCGCAGGCTGGACGCCCGGCAACAACACCTGCTGGGCGCCCGAACGGTCCATTTCCTCGCGCACAATAGCCTCGACCTTGCGTAATACCCGCATCCCCAAAGGCAGCCAACTGTAAATCCCTGCCGCCGTCCTGCGAATCAATCCCGCCCGCAACATGAGCTTGTGGGATATGACTTCCGCGTCAGCCGGTGTTTCCTTCAGGGTTGCCAGTAACAGTTTTGTGGTACGCATGAGCTTTGTAAATGAACGGCAGGTGTTGTTTTGGAGGGGTTATACTTGCATTTCACGATAGATGCAAACACCGTGACCCGGTCCGTTCTTCATCAGACAGCGGTAAACGACTCGCGGAAAAAACGCAGCCAGTTCAGTCCCATTACTTTTTCGATCTCTTCGCGGGTCAGCCCGGCTTGCTCCAAACCATTGATAATATTACAAAAATGAGTCGAGTTGCCAAACCATTCCGGTTGCGCGGGCCAACCGGCGTTGGAGGCTGTCCCTTCACCATAGTCGGTGACCTTGCTCCAGCGGCCGTTCCGCATCCAGGTTACGACTGAATCCGGCTGATCCTGGCATAAGTCCGAGCCGATACCGATGTGGTCAATACCGATTAGCGAAGCGGTATCGGCAACCATGTTGCAAAACTCCCGCAGGGTGCAATCCGGTCCTCCCTTCAGATGAAACGGATACAGACTGAAGCCCAGCATGCCCCCGCTCTGCCCAAGCGCCTTCAACACGGTGTCCGATTTGTTGCGCAGGGCCGGTTCGAAAGAGGACGGATTCGCATGGGTAATGGCGATCGGGCGATCGGAAATTTCAATGGCTTCCAGAGTGGACCGCTCGGCGCTGTGTGACATGTCCACAACCATGCCGACCCGATTCATTTCCTGGATTACCTGCCTGCCAAAACGGGTGATCCCCGGGTCGTTCTGTTCATAGCAGCCGGTCGCGAGCAGGCTCTGATTGTTATAGCTGAGCTGCATGAAACGCACTCCGAGCATGTGAAAAATTTCCACCAGTTGATAGTCATCCTCAATCGGAGAGCAATTCTGGAAACCGAACACAACGGCTATCCGGTTGTTTTTTTTCGCGTCCAGAACCGCTTCCGCGCAATCTGCCTTGACAATCAGGTCTCCATGCCGCTCGAACAGTCTGTTCCATTCGCCGATATTTCTCAGAGCTTCAACGCAGGTCTCATGATACGCAATCGTGACATGGACACAGTTCAGACCGCCTTCGCGCATCTGTTCAAAGATTTTCCGACTCCAGTTGGAATACTGCAATCCATCAACAATCAACATGGCCTTACGCTTTCTGGTAGGTGGTTTTCACCTGTGTATAAAATTCAGCGGCATACTGTCCCTGTTCGCGAGAGCCGAAACTGGAGTCTTTTCTGCCGCCGAAAGGTACATGATAATCGGTCCCTGAAGTCGGCAGGTTGACCATGACACAGCCGGTTGACGAGTGTTTCCTGAAATGACTGGCATGGAAGAGAGACCGGGTGATGATGCTGGAGGTCAATCCGAATGGGGTGTCATTGGCCAGCCCCAGCGCGTGGTCATAATCCTCCGCCCGGATCACACAGGTGATCGGCCCGAACACTTCCTCCCTGTTGATTTGCATCGCGTTGTCGCCGTTGATGAACAACGCCGGTTTCATATAGTATCCCGGGGTAGACAATTCAACACGTTCCCCGCCGCACACCAGTTCCGCGCCCTCCTGTTCGCCAATCGCCAGATACCGCTGATTCTGGTCTAATTGTGTCTGGTCCACAACTGGACCAATATTGGTCCTTTGGTCCAGAGCATGGCCGATGACCAGCCCGCCCATGGCTTTTTGCATGGCTTCGACGAATTGGTCATGGACTCCCTTGGTGACAATAATCCGGGACGACGCCGTACATTTTTGGCCGGTACTGAAGAACGCTCCGTTGACCGCGCACGCTACCGCGGTATCCAGGTCCGCGTCATCCAGGATAACCAGAGGGTTTTTACTGCCCATCTCCATTTGCGCCTTGGTCAGGTTTTCCGCCGCCGCTCCCGCAATTCTCCGGCCAGTCGCGAGTGAGCCGGTAAAAGTGATGGCGTCAATGCCGCTGGAGGTAATCAACGCCTCACCAACCGACCGACCGCTGCCGAGCGTCATGTTCACCAGGCCATCGGGCAGTTCCTGGTCGGCGATAATCTCCATTAGCGCAACCGCGCTGGCTGGCGTCAGGTTAGCCGGTTTCCAGACCACAGCATTCCCGTAGGCAATGGCCGGCGCAATTTTCCAGCAGGGCAACGCGGTCGGGAAATTCCAGGGCGTAATCACGCCAACCACGCCAACCGGCTCCCGGGTCACCAGAACCTCGACTCCGGGGCGGACAGAGTCACAAATGTCCCCCATCTGGCGCAGCGCTTGCGCCGCGTAGTATGTGAAAAATTGCCCGGCGCGATAGACCTCTCCCTTTCCTTCGGGCAGGGTCTTGCCTTCCTCCCGGCACAGCAGTTCACCCAATTCCGCGGAACCGTCCATCAGGGCCTGGCCTATCGCCATCAACACGTTGTAACGCTGCTCCAACCCGCTGCCGGCCCAGACAACCTGTGCCCCGCGGGCCGCGTCGATCGCCTCTGCAACCTGCGTCGCGCTAGCTTGGGCAAACTCACCGACCACGTCCCGGGTGTCTGACGGATTCACATCCGCTATTCTGTCAATCCCATCGACCCATCGGCCGTTGATGTAGTTCCGTGTTTCCATTGCCATCAGGATACCTGTTGCCCGCGTGATTGAATTCGCGTTGATGATACCGCGAATCTTCTGGATTACAACCTCGACAGCCGTTGGTCGGGGAATTGATTATTAAACAGTCATGTCCCACAATCGCTTCAGACCAGGAAACACGCCGCAAAATGCAAAAGACCACCAGCAACAGAAACGGAGCCGCAAAATGAGTGCAATAACGCTTACCCTCGAACAGGTTCATCAACTCGCCTTTGATACGCTCAGGGAAAATAACTGCAACGATGAAAACGCGGAAGCCGTGGCAGACACCATTACCGCCGCGGAACGGGATTTCTGTCATGCCCATGGATTGTTCCGGCTTCCCGGATACGCCGCATCGCTGCAAAGCGGCAAAGTGAATGGCCACGCGCTGCCGAAACTGAAAAAGCTGGCGGCCGGCGTATTGCGTGTTGACGGGGATGACGGCTATGCGCCTTTGGCGCTGAAAAGCGCGCGCGACCCGCTGGTGGAGTGCGCCAGGCAGAACGGCATCGCTGCGATGTCGCTGGTCAGAATCCATCACTTTGCCGCGCTTTGGGTGGAGATCGAGTCCCTGACCGAAAAAGGCCTGGCGGCAATGGCCTTCACCGCCTACACTCCTTCGGTGGCGCCAGCCGGAGGAACCAGACCGTTCTATGGAACCAATCCTATGGCGTTCGGCTGGCCGAGGCCAGACAGACCGCCTATGGTATGGGACCAGGCTACGGCAACCCAGGCGCGGGGCGAAGTGATGATCGCCGCCCGCGAAGGGCATGAACTGCCGCCGGGTGTCGGGATCGACAAGGACGGCAACCCGACCACCGACCCGAATCAGGTACTTGCGGGTTCCCTGTTGCCGTTTGGCGGATACAAGGGCGCATCCATCGCGTTGATGATCGAGTTGCTGGTGGGGCCATTGATCGGCGAACGCTGCAGTTTCGAAGCGGCGGCAGCGGATAACAAGGACGGCGGCCCGCCTCGCGGCGGTGAACTGCTGATCGCGATAGACCCTTCCAGGTTTGGCAATGCTGAAGACCCCTTTGCCCACGCTGACCGGCTTTTTGAGGCGCTGCTTGATCAGCCGGGAACCCGGCTGCCGGGCGAGCGCCGAGTTAAAAACCGTGAAATATCAGCAATTCAGGGAGTTACGGTTCCACAATCCCTGATGGATAAAATCCAAAGCCTCCGGACCTGACGACCATTGTCCGCAACAGGAGACGAAGGGAGAATCAAATATCCAGGTTTGAAACCGCAAATGCGTTTTTCTCGATGAATTCCCGGCGCGGTTCAACGTGGTCTCCCATCAGCGTGGTAAAGGTTTCGTCCGCGCCCACAGCGTCCTCAATGGTAACCTGGAGAAGGCGGCGAACCGCCGGGTCCATGGTGGTTTCCCACAGTTGTTCGGGGTTCATTTCCCCAAGTCCCTTGTAGCGTTGAATCGACAAACCCTTCTTCGCCTTTGCCATCATCCACTCCACGGATTTGGCAAAATGGTCAAACTCTTCCTTGCCGTTACCCCATTCTACAACGAATCGTTCCCCGACACCCCTCAACCGGGCGGCATGGGCAATCAGAGACTGGTATTCAGCGCTATTGAAAAAACTCACGGGGAAGTCAATGGTTTCTTCCAGCCCATACCGCTGTATCGATACGGCCAAAGCTGATTGGACCGGGTCAATGCCAACGGTATAGTGGACAACGCCATTATCACCCGTATTCAGCGCCGCCTCCAGAGCGGTTGCGATACGGGCCGCGCTTTCCCGGTCACCCAGTTCCTGTTCCACTATCGGCTCAATCAATAACAGCGCTTCCAGTATTTTCCGGTTATAACGCCTGGACAGCCGGTCTATAGTCTGCGCGACAAAATTGTTTTGAGTCACGAGCCTTCTCAATTCAGCCCCGGTTATGATTTTGTCCGCAGCGTGCAATCTCGCATTATCCGCAACGATGTCCAGCATGTGGTTCGCCATTTCAGCGTCATCCTTGATATAGATCTCCTTTTTCCTCATCTCCAGTTTGTATAGCGGCGGCTGCGCGATATAAATGTACCCTTTTTCAATAAGTTCCGGCATTTGTCGGAAAAAGAAGGTCAGCAACAATGTCCGTATATGCGAGCCGTCAACGTCCGCGTCCGTCATGACAATGATTCGATGGTAACGCAGTTTGGCGACATCGAAATCAGCCTTGCCTATTCCAGTTCCAAGGGCTGTGATCAGGGTGGTCACCTCTTCTGAGGAAAGCATCTTGTCAAAGCGCGCCTTTTCCACATTCAGGATCTTACCCTTGAGCGGCAAAATCGCCTGGAACTTTCTGTCTCTGGCCTGTTTCGCGCTTCCTCCCGCGGAATCCCCCTCAACCAGGTAAAGTTCGCACAATGCCGGATCCCGTTCCTGACAATCCGACAGTTTACCCGGCAAGCTGCCCAGATCCAGGGCATTTTTACGCCGGGTCATTTCCCTGGCCTTTCTCGCAGCCTCGCGGGCGCGCGCCGAATTAACAATGCGGTTGGCGATGATCTTCGCTTCCCTGGGATTCTCGAGCAGAAAGTTACCCAACGCTTCGGTCACGACTGATTCAACCGAGCCTTTCACCTCGGAAGACACCAGTTTATCCTTCGTCTGGGAAGAAAATTTCGGATCGGCGACCTTGATCGACAAGACAGCGGTCAGTCCCTCGCGGCAATCGTCGCCGCTTAAATTCACTTTTTCCTTCCTGGCCAGCCCCAGTTCGGTGACATACCCGTTCAAAGTGCGAGTCATCGCGCCCCGAAGCCCTGCCAAATGTGTACCACCATCTGCTTGTGGTATATTATTGGTATAGCAAAAGGTATTTTCCTGGTATGAATCATTCCACTGCATCGCGAGATCGACCAAAACCCCCTCTTTTTCACCCGTTGAAGTGAAAACCGTGGGATGCAAGGCATTCTTGTTTTTGTTCAGGTGCTGTACGAAAGCGGCGATCCCGCCATCGTATTCGAAGACATCCCTGGCGTCCGTGCGCTCGTCGATGAGTTCTATGTGTACTCCAGAATTCAGGAACGACAGTTCACGCAGTCTTTTCCTCAGAATTTCATAGTGGTACTCAATGCTTGAAAATGTCCGGGTACTGGCTGAAAAGGTAATCGTCGTCCCGGTTTCCTGTGTTTCCCCTGTAACCTTCAATGGCGCAAGAGGCTCGCCATTTACATACGTCTGGGTGTGAATTTTACCGCCGCGGCATATCCGAAGAGCCAGTTTTTCCGACAATGCGTTGACAACGGACACACCCACCCCATGCAGGCCACCTGATACCTTGTAGGCATCCTGATCAAACTTTCCGCCGGCGTGAAGCACTGTCATGATCACTTCCGCGGCGCTTCTTCCTCCTTCTTCCACCAGTATACCGGTGGGAATCCCCCGGCCATTGTCACTGACGGTAATGGACCCGTCAATGTGGATCACCACCCGGATACAACTGCAATACCCTGCCAGCGCTTCGTCTATGGCGTTGTCCACAACCTCAAATACCATGTGGTGGAGCCCCGTGCCATCATCCGTATCGCCGATGTACATACCCGGACGTTTACGGACAGCATCCAGTCCTTTCAGCACCTTGATACTGTTCGAGTCGTAGTCATTCGCCATAAAAATCATCCTCACACAAAACCCTGATTTTACCACAGACGGGACTTGAACTTTTTCTGAATCGAATATCGTGGCCGATTGTTTCACGTGAAACAATCAGGTCCGAAGGATAGCGAAACGAAGGAAGAGACGGGAAGTCCTGGAAGATTGGCTTGAAACGAGAGCGCACCCGGCAAGAACCAAACGGTGGAGGAGCATACCGCCGACCAGGGTCAAAGACGCAATTCGGATTCGGAAAACTTTTACCAGGAAACATACCGCTTGGTCGCGGTTTAACGGCTATTCCCGAATCAATGATTACATGATTACAAAATGTTTCACGTGAAACATTTCCAGCCATTAAAGCCGCCTGGGCATCACCAGCCAGATAGACCGTTCATCTCCGGGCTGTTTCAGAACACAAATCCCTTCATTTCCCTGAAAATGCAGTTCTATTTCTTCTGTAGTGGCCGCTCTGGCTGGTTCTATCAGATAGCTGATGTTATAGCCCGCTTCAAAAACCGCGCCATCATAGTCAATTTCAAGCTCTTCCACTGATTCTTCGTTTTCGTTATTTCGGGTAACCAGCCGCATGTTATTCTGTTCTACCGTGATTTTGACTCCCTTTTCATGGTCTGTGGTCAATACCGCGGCGCGGGTCAGGGTTTCCAGGAACCTGGCTCTGTTTACCCGAATAACCAGATTCAGCTCGGTTTCAAGCACGCTTTTGTATTCCGGAACTTTCCCGTCTATCAGCTTGGTGATGAGAACGGGCGCCGGATGACTGGGGTTTTCAGCCTGGGCGGATTTTCCCCAGGTTACCTTAAGATGGTTATTGTTCAGCTCTACGGTAAGCTCACTTTCATCCTCTCCATCCAGAAAACGAACAATTTCATTCACAGCCTTTCGGGGAACGATAATCTGCCTTTCCTCATTGGAAGCCAGTGTGACATCCGTACTGGTTTGGGCCAACCGATGACCATCCGCCGCAAGCGCTTTTACGTTATTTCCCTGCATCTCCATGGATAAGCCGTTCAGGTAATATCGAACATCCTGAACACCCATCGCGAAGGCGGTTTTATCGACTATCGTTTTCAGTTCCCGCTGGCTGATTTTGAAGCGTTCCTCCCACTTTCCTTCCGCCATCCTGGGGAAAAAATCAGCATCCAGAGTGTTCAGGGTATATCGTACCCGGCCGGCTGAAACAATTGCCCGGTCCTTTTCAAGCTCAATCATGATAACCGAATCTTCAGGTAAGATGCGAACAATATCGGAGATTTTACGGGAAGATAGCGTAAATTCACAATCCTTCCCCTGGACGTCATCAATCGTTTCTGAAATTTCCATTTCTATATCTGTTCCAACCAGAGTGAGTTTTCCGTCGGCCAGATGGAAATACAGGTTTCCCAATATAGGTAGTGTTTGTCTTCTTTCTACGACGCTGCTTACCCGGGTAAGTACCGGCAGCAATCTGTTTTTATGGATGTTAAAGTTCATCTATTTATAATATTAATAATTAACGCTGTGGACATGTGAGTATCATTAAAAACCGATTACGGTTCAATTACTTGCTTCCAGGATTTTGTGTGGGTAACTGTTGAAAGTGTATTGTAAAACGAATTAACAAAATGTGGGTAAGTCTTTTCCACAATTTTATCCACAGGGAAACAATGGATATAAACAAAATCTCCACACAATTATGCATAAGCTCATACAGTCCCGAACGAACACAAAAACTGCCGACCTGCGCCAGATAATGAAGCCTCCCTGGTTGTACGGGAGTGGTCAGGGTTCCAGCAACCGCAGGAGATTCTGATAGTCTTCCCGGACCTTGTTATCGGTTTCCCGCAATTCTTTTATTTTCCGGCAGGCGTGCAGTACGGTTGTGTGATCCCGGCCGCCAAAACGGTCACCAATCTCTGGCAGACTCATGTCGGTCAGCTCTCGGGTCAGAACCATGGCTAACTGACGGGGTCTCGATATTGACTGGTGGCGTTTTTTTGAGAGCATGTCCGAAACCCGTATTTTATGATGAGCAGCGACAACCTGTTGAATATTCTCGATATTGATTTTGCTTTTACGGTAAATCAGGATATCCGAAAGCGCCTGTCTGGCTATCTCCAGATCAATGTGATGGCCGGTAAAACTGGCGCTGGCGATGATCCGGTTCAGAGCGCCTTCCAGGTCCCGGACATTGGAGTGGACATTATGAGCTACAAAAAAAGCGACCTCATTGGGTAGGGATATTCCTTTCAGCAGCGCTTTCTTTTCCAGAATTGCGACCCGGGTTTCAAGTTCCGGAGGCTCGATGGCCATGGTCAGGCCGCTGCTGAATCGGGATATCAGGCGGGCTTCGATCCCGTTGATCGCGTTGGGAATGCTGTCACTGGTAATAATGATCTGCCGCTGGCCCCCGAGCAGGGAGTTGAATGTATGGAAAAACTGTTCCTGCGATTGTTGTTTCCCGGCAAAAAACTGGATGTCATCAATCAGCAGCGCATCCAGTGAACGGTAGTAATCCTTGAATTTGGCCATTGTATTGTCCATCACCGCCTTGACCATATCGTTCACGAACAACTCCGAATGCACATAAATCACCTTGGTGTTCGGTTTCCTTTCGAGAATCATGTTTCCGGCGGCCTGCATCAGATGGGTTTTACCCAGTCCTACACCGCCATAGATGAACAGGGGATTATAGGCGGTGCCTGGGTTCAGACTCACCTGCATCGCCGCCGCCCTGGCCAACTCGTTGGACTTGCCTTCAATATGGGTGGCAAAGACAAAGTCGGGATTCAATGTCCCGCTGGAATACTGGGTATCGGAATCGGGGTGTCGCCGGGCCGGTTTCCGGTCCTGGCCGCCGCCGTTTGAATCGAACGGGCTGTCGAGACCATAACTCCCGATTTCCAGCCGGATATTATTGACTCCCGCGTCCATATTCATAACCACCTTCTCGACCTCCGGGAAAAGATTGAGTTTTACATGGTTCAGAACATAGCGGTTCGGCGCCAGTAATTTCAGGGTGTTTCTGTCGTAAAATACATGCAGCGGGGCCAACCAGGTCTCCACATCCTCATCGGACAGGACTTCTCTCAGTTTTTGCAGACAGGGATTCCAGAATTGAGGGGTGGTCACTGATTGTTATCCCGGTTTTCGTTCTTTTCTTGATTCGGCAATCCGATGCTACCTAAATCATTGATTTTAAATAATAAAAAAATATGTTCTTCCTTTTTTGGAGATGGTCAGCCTGACCGGATTACTTTAGTCTAATCGCAAAAGCTGAATTTATCCACATAAAAAGAATTAATATACACTAAAATTCAGGGCAGCGCGCCCCGTCACCCAACATAGTTAACCAGACTTTGCAGAGGTATCACCTAATCATGAAAAATCGTACAAAAGCCGTAGTCATAGGAGGAGGCGTTGTCGGCGCCAGTACACTTTATCACCTGGTGAAAAAGGGATGGACAGATTCCGTACTGGTCGAGCGAAAAGAGCTGACATCCGGTTCCACATGGCATGCGGCGGGGCTGCTGCCATTATTCAATATGAGCTATTCGGTGGGAAAGCTGCATCAGTATTCGGTCGCTTTCTATCAGGAGCTGGAAAGGGAAACGGGGTTGTCCACCGGCTTCCGGCAGGTCGGCAATATCCGGCTGGCCTGTACGGACGACAGAATGGATGAGTACCGTTACTATGCCGGAGTGGGCAAAACCGTCGGGGTGGATATCCGCTTCCTGACTCCCGATGAAGTCAAACAGGCATGGCCGATGTGCAACATTGAAGGATTGGTCGGCGCCATACAACATCCGCAGGATGGATATATCCAACCCAACGACCTGACCACGGCCTTTGCCAAAGGCGCGCGCGCCCGCGGCGCTGAAATCTATCGACATACCTGTGTGAACGCGATTGAACGGGATGGTGATGGCTGGCTGGTTATCACCGACAAGGGGGATATTCGTTGTGAGCATGTGATTTCATGCACCGGCAACTTCGCCAGGAAAACAGGTGAAATGGTGGGACTGGATATTCCGGTGATTCCGGTGCAGCATCAGTATATTGTCACCGAGCCCCATCCTGAAATCCTGGCCCGAAAGGAGAGGGGCCTGCCCGAACAGGGCGTACTCCGGGAATCCGATGCGGGCTACTATCTGCGGGAGGAAGCCGGGGGATTATTGCTGGGACCTTATGAGACCGGCGCGCCGTGCTGCTATGTGGACGGTCCGTCCGAGGACTGTGAAAATGAATTGTTCCAGGAAGATATTGATCGTCTGATCCCGCATATCGAAGCGTGCATTCATCGCGTTCCCGCGTTCGGGGAAGTAGGAATCAAGCAGGTGTATAACGGCGCCATCGCCTATACCCCGGACGGAAACCCGATTGTCGGGCCCGCCTGGGAGCTTGAAAACTTCTGGCTGAATGAAGGACACAGCTTTGGCATTACCGCGGCCGGCGGCGCCGGCTGGCAACTGGCGGAGTGGATTGTCGATGGCGAGCCGACTGTGGACATGATGGGAGTCGATCCCAGAAGGTACGGACCTTATGCCGCGCGCGGCTATCTGCGCGAGAAAAACGAGGAAGCCTATCGTAATGTGTTTACCAACCATTTCCCGGACGAGGAGCGGGCGGCGGCAACACCGTTGAAGACCTCGCCGTGTTATGACCGCATGAAATCGCTGGGCGCGGTTTTTGGACATATCTATGGCTGGGAAAGGCCGAACTGGTTTGCGCCCAAAGACTATGAATTGCCAGCTGACGAGGTCGGCAGCGGGGACGTTTTGCTGGGACACAACACTTCCCCCGCGCTGGAGGACGGTCGCGTGGTGGAACGGTATTCATTCCGCCGGTCGAATTACTTCCCATTCGTAGGCCAGGAATGCCGACACGTCCATGAAAAGGTGGGGTTGCTGGACATGTCGGCCTTTTCAAAGTTCGCAGTGAGCGGCGCCGGAGCGGCGGACTGGCTGGAGACACTGGTCTGCAATCGGATACCCAGAGGAATCGGCCGAATCGGCCTGTGCCACATGCTATCACTGAACGGCGGTGTGCGCGCAGAATTCACCATTTATAAAACCGGTAAAAACAGTTACTACATCGTATCGGCCGGCGCCATGGAACGTCATGACTGGGACTATCTGTTCAAAAACAAGCCATCAGACGGCAGTGTTGAATTACAGAATATCACCACCCGATATGGGGTATTGGTGATCGCGGGGCCCAAATCACGGGCGCTGTTGCAGAAATTGACGGATACGGACTTGTCGGATGAGAAATTCAAATGGCTGTGCGGGAAACCGATCAATGTGGTCGCTGCGCAGGCACAGGCTCTGCGGGTCAATTTTGTCGGTGAACTGGGATTTGAACTGCATCATCCGATTGAAATGCAGAACTATATTTTTGACGCGGTCATGGAAGCTGGAGAGGAATTCGATATAAAACCATTTGGTATTCGCGCCATGGACAGTATGCGACTGGAGAAATCCTACCGTCTGATCCCGCGAGAGATGTCGATTGAGTATTGCGCGTTTGAATCAGGGCTGGAGCGCTTCATCCAGCTGGACAAGGACAGCGACTTTATCGGCAAACAGGCGTTGGTCGACTGGCGGGAACGCGGTTTTGCCAATGCTTTTGTAACGCTGGAAGTGCATGACGTAACGGATGCCGATGCCCGTGGTTCCGAGGCCATTTACTGTGATGGCGCTCTGGTTGGACGGGCGACCTCGGGCGGTTATGGCTTTCGGGTCGAAAAATCCCTGGCTCTGGGGCTGGTTGATCCGCAATTCGCGATGGTCGGCGCTGAACTGGAAATAGAAATTCTCGGCAAGCTGCATCGGGCCACGGTGATTGAAGAATCGCCCTACGACCCGCAAAACCTGAAATTGAGGTCCTGATCGCGCAGTCGCGCTTGTGATACGTTTTCTGACGCTCGGTTGCCTGTATGTAATTCTGTTGTCCGATGCAATACAAAATTGAACAGGGAGGCCTGATCCCGGTTTACAGCTGCGTGGTTGTCGGCTGCCTGCTCATCGCCTTGTGGAGTTATTACATCGACCCGGTCATTAATGAGGACGGGGTCCGGTATGTGCTGACGGCCAACGCCTTTGCCGCCGGGAATTTCCAGGATGGCTTGACCTGGTACAAGTGGCCTTTTTATCCACTGCTGCTCGCTGTCCTCAGTAAGATCACGCCGTTGTCCGCCGAGTATGCGGCGCTGATATTCGGCGCGATCATGCGTGCGGTGGGCGGGGTCGCGTTTATCCGGCTCAGCGAAAAACTGGGGGCCGACAAAATCCAGATCTGGCTGGCCGGATTTGTCTACCTGTTTTATCCGGGATTGAATGAAATACAGTCCATGATTATGCGGGATATACCCTATATCGCCTGCTTTCTATGGATGGTGGTATTTTTCGTGCAAGCCTGGCAGCGCCCGAACAACCGGGACCTGATCGCGTTAGTCCTCACCGGGTTGCTGGCCACGATTTTTCGGGTCGAAGGCATGGTCTACCTCGGCGTTATTCTGTTCTGGATGCTGGTTTCCGGCAGATATACCCCGCCGTGGCTGACCCGGAAACTGGCAGTCGCCGCCGGACTGGTTATCCTGGCATTATTCAGCTATGTCGTTTTGTACTGGCTGTATGATGGCAGGATGACGGTTGCCCGCGAGCTGATTCCGAAGATCTGGCTACCACCGAAAACCGAGTTGTTGGGCTATATTGACAGCCTGGCCCCCGGGATATGGCGATCCGCTCTGGAGAAAGCGCTTTACCCGGCAGCGGTGATGCTGCCGTTAGCGAAAGCTGTTTTCAATTTTCTTGAAATTCTGACGGCGGGCTATTTCCTGGTCCTGGTTGCCGGGTTTTCGTCCGGCCGTGGATGGACAAGCAGACGCCCGGCTTTAAACAGACATGGCAGTGCTGGAAACTCATCGTTGTGATCAATATCCTGATATTGATTGCGTTCGCGACGCTGCGGTTTCTGTACAATGACCGCTACCCGCTGACCTTGTCGGTGATGACCATGTTGCTGGTTCCGTTCGCGGTCACCGCGCTTTGCCGTGCGGGCAGGTTTCGCAAAGCCGTCTGTATCGCAACCGCTTTTGTGCTGCTGATCAATTCGCTGGAAGGGCTGGACCGGTTTACCTCGAAACATCATCTGCGGGAAGCCGGAACCTGGATCAGACAACAAACCGGGGACGATTATCACCGCTTCCGAATCTACAGCAATAATCGGATCCTCGACTATTACGCGGGGCAGGATGTGTTTCTGACTCACTGGCATTATCTCGGCCCGATCCCCAACCCGGAGACCCTGAAAGACCGGATGGATTTAATCGTAATCCGCGCTGGCAGAAGTGACCTTGATGGGTATTATCAACGCGTTATTTCCCTGATCGGTGAACCCCCTGCCATGACTTTTGAAGGCCATAAGGGCGACCGGGTGGATATATTTGATTTCAGGGAAAAGCAACCCTGACACGGACGGAGCGGCCGGTGGTTACCGCCGGACGGTATCGGCCAGCGCCTGGTGAATCCGGGCGGCGACTTCGGACAGTTGTTCCCCGGTTATCACGAGAGGAGGCAGCAGGCGGACTACAGTGGGGCCGGCTGGCAACGCCAGAACACGGTTCCGCAACAGGTTTTCGATCACCGGACGGGATTTGGATTTCAGCTCGATTCCGACCATCAATCCAAGATGGCGGATTTCCCGTACCCCTGTCAGGTCCCCGGCTTCAAGTTGATCCATCAGATGACGGCCCTTCAGCCGCGCCTGCTCCGGGAGCGCCTGGTCCTCGATAAACCCGATGGCCGCCAGCGCCGCGGCGCAAGCGAGCGGGTTGCCGCCAAAAGTGGAGCCGTGTTTCGCCAGCGCCGGAGAGATGCGGTCACTGCACAGCACGGCGCCCACCGGGAATCCGCCGGCGATTGCCTTCGCCAGCGTCATGATATCCGGCTGTACGCCGGAATGTTCGCAGGCAAACATTTTCCCGGTGCGGGCAAACCCGGTCTGTACCTCGTCAACGATCAGCAAAATCCCGTGGCTATCGCAAATTTCCCGCACGGACCGGAGATACTGATGGTCTGCCGGCCGCACGCCGCCCTCACCCTGAACGATTTCCAGAATAATGGCGGCGGTCTCGTCGTCAATCGCCCGGACCAGTTTTTCCAGGTTGTTGAAGGGCACGAAGCGGTGACCGGGGAGCAACGGTTCAAATTCGTCCCGGTATTTGAATGTCGCGCTAAGCGCGCCCATCGTTCGCCCGTGAAACCCGCGCATGGCGCTGATAAATCCGTTTTTCCCGGTGGTGATACGGGCGAATTTCAGGGCGGCCTCGACCGCTTCCGTACCGGAATTACAGAGGAAAACACGATTCAGGCCGGCCGGGCTGATGGATACCAGTTTTTCCATCAGTTCGCCCCGGACATCATTGTAGAAGATGCCCGGACACGTAATCAGCCTGTCCGCCTGGCGCTTCAAGGCGTTCGCGACAACCGGATTGGCGTGACCGATATTAGCGACGCCGATTCCAGCGGCGCAGTCAATATACTGATTGCCCTGATCATCCCAGACCAGCGCCCCCTGGCCGCGAACCAGAGTTACATCGCGCTTCGAATAGACCTCAAAACCATATCTTTGTTCGAGCGGCATCATCGTCTTTACTCGATCCAGGTGCCGCCGCCGTCCAGCGCCGCCGTAACCGGGCGTTCGATTCGCCCATCGCAAATGATGATTCTGGCATTCCCGGCGCCGGCTATCCGATTCAGGGCATGCAGCTTCCGCCTCATTCTGCCCTGTGCCCGTTGTTCGCGCGCGTCGAGTTCTGACCGGCTCACTTTTCGGATCAGCGAACCCGGGTCGCCGATGTCTTCCAGCAGGCCGGCAGCCTCGATCAACTGGATGATCGTATCCGCGCCGAGGGCAACCTGAAGCTGAGCGACGATATCGTCATTCTCCGAATTGATTGCCCAGCCGTTTTCGTCACAGATGGGAATGGTCAGCGCCGGGACATAACCCTCACCCATCAACAGGTTGATGAGACCGGCATTGATGCTTTTCGGCTTGCCGGAAAGGTCTCTTTTCAGCATTTTTTTGCCGTTTTCCATGACCCGGATGCCTTTGTTGCGAACCCCCTGTACAAGCCGCCCATCCAGCCCGGTCAGCCCCACCGCGTTGACACCGTGGCGCTGGAATAATTCAACGAGGCGCTTGTTTCGCAATCCACTGTACGCCATCAAAATGGCGTCCAGGGCGGTGTCATCAGAAAAAACACTGCTATAGCCAGAGAGGGAGGTCACGATGTTTTTAGTGAACCCCATTTTCTCTACAATCTGGTCGCGCAAGGCGTTCGCGCCATGCACCACGAGATACGGCTGATCGAGTTCAGCCAGATCCTGAACGATTTCAGGCAGGTTGATCGCCTCTCCACCGCCGATTTTTATGATAATCATTCAGTCCTTAAGCCAGGGCAATGGTGTAAAAATGATTGTTTGGCATCCTTCGCCAGCGACTGCCGCCGACATCGTAGGTTTGTGAGCAGACAACCCGGACTTCGTCGCAGGTCGTCCGGCGCAACTGGAAATAGTCGGGGTTTTCGGAAAACTGGCTGTAAATCCGGACTGCCCCGGCATCCGCCAGGAAAAAGTTCATCGCCCGGATATAACGGGTTCGTTTGTTAATGACCTTCGCGCCGCGCTGGACGGCTTCCGACATATCGCCCGAATCATATTTCCTGATCGTGTTGAATATCTTTTCCGCGCCAATTCTGCCCTCTGCCTTTATTCTAACGCCGCGCAGTTCGCCATTGAACAGGAAGACCCGGCTGCCGTCATAAAACGGCATGTTGTTTTGGACTATAATCCCTTCGTCGCGAAAAGCGCTTCTCGCGTGAGCCAGAAACAGGGGGGTTTCAGGAAATGAGCGGGTATCCTCCCATACCGGCTGGATGCTGTGGTGCAGGGACCAGGAACGATCCGCGTTCAGCCAGGCGCACCCCCAACCATGCCCCTGATATTCCGGGCTGTTTTTCGACAGCGCCTTGAAGGCGTCAAGATGCGGTCCGGGTTCCACCCCGCCCCGGCGCTCCAACAGTAATAACCGGCACAAATCGCGACCCCCAGGATTCAGGCCGGATGCAGACCGGTGAATCCCAGCGCGGTCCGTTCCGGGAAACCGCACATCAGATTAAATGCCTGCACGGCCTGGCCGGCCGCTCCCTTCATCAGATTGTCTATCGCGCTCATGACGACCAGGCGATTGCTGTGCGGGTCGATTTCAAAACCGACGTCGCAATAGTTGGTTCCGCTCAGTAATTTGGGCTCCGGATAGCGGTAAATTCCGGCCGCTTCCTTGATGATCCGGACAAAAGGCTCGTCCGCATAATCCTGTCGGTAGATTTTCCATATTTCCTTCTCTGTCATCGGCTGCTTCAGGAAAACATGGCAGGTGGCCAGTATGCCGCGCACCATTTCAATGGCGGTGGCGGACAGGGAAATATCCATATCCGGCCCCAGACCCTGGAGTATTTCCGCGATGTGGCGGTGCCCGGTTGGTTTGTACGATCTCACGGCGCCGGATCGCTCTGGATGGTGACTGGCTTCGGATATGCGGTTGCCTCCTTCACTGGAGCCCACCTTGACCTCGATCACCGCCCTGATTGCGAGACCGCGCCGGAACACAGGACGCAATCCGAGCAGGGCCGCGGTGGCGTTGCATCCGGCGCCAGTAACCAGCGAGGCGTTCCGGATGGCGGTGCGGTTTATTTCCGGGATGCCGTACACGAACTCACTTAAATGATCGGGACAACTATGGTCACGCCCGTACCAGGCGCGGTAGGTGGCCGCGTCCTGTAATCGGAAGTCCCCGGAGAGATCAATTATTTTCGGCGCCAGCGATTGGAAATATTCGAGCTTTTGCATCGCATGACCGTGAGGCAGGCTCAGGAACAGCAGGTCGCACGGCTCAAGCTCGGCGAGTGTACAAAACGGCAGATTGGTTATTTTTCGCAGGTTCGGATGAACCCGGCTCACCCGCTTTCCCGCGAACCGCTCCGAAGTGACCTGACGCAGGTCGGCGCCGGGATGATCCAGCAATAACCGGACCAGCTCGCCGCCGGCGTAACCACTGCCGCCGGCAATCGAAACCCGGACAGAAGAGGAGTTATCCGACATGGTTTTCCGGGTCAGCCGTTCGCGCGGGACAGGACATGATCAACCACCTTGCCCGGAATATGAATGCCAGTGGTATCAATACTGTTTCGAAATTCCATGGTGTAGTTTACTTCATTGACCAGATACCCGTCATCCGATTCGAACAGGTCGATAGCCAATACACCGCCGCCGACCGCTTGCGCCGCGTTCAGACAGAGCTCACCCAGTTTCGGGGTGACCGGGCAACAACTGGCAGTCGCTCCACGTGCGGTATTCGTGATCCAGTGCGCGGAACTGCGGTAAATCGCGGCGATGCAGTCGTCTCCCACTACAAACGCGCGAATGTCGCGGCCGCTTTTTTCGATATATTTTTGTATGAAGAAGATCGAATGGTGGTAGCTGCCGAGAATGGCCTTGTGCTCAAGGATGGTTTCCGCGGCATCCCGATCATTGACTCTGGATAACAGCCTGCCCCAGGAACCGACAGCGGGCTTCAATACCACCGGATAGCCGAGCTCCTCAATGGCTTCGAGAGCGGACTCGACTGTGAATGCGATTCTCAAATCAGGCTGTGCGACCTCCCGCTCCTGCAACGCCACCGCCGTGAGTATTTTGTCACCACACGTCAGGGAAACATCATAACGATTTACGCACGGCACGCCGAGACCCTGATAAAGCCGGAGCGCATGCAGCGCCCGCGAGTGGTTGATGCTGCGTTCGACGATCACATCGACTTCGGGCCGATGTTTCAAGTCGAAACGAAGCTGGCGGTCATCCAGCATGACCAGATTGACATTGCGGCGCTTGTTGAATTCCCCGATCAGAAGTTTTTCTTCTTTTCTGATCAGGGAATGCAGGAAGCCGACCGTTATTGACCCCAATCTTCCTCTGCCTCAGGCGCCTCTTCAAACCCTACCGGGTCCAGTGAGGTGACTTCGAGCTCCGACCCGCAATCACCGCATTCAAGCAATTCACCCATGACGACATCGTCCGCCAGGGTAATTTCACCACCGCATACAGGACATTCGCTCATTCATCATTCCCGGAAATAGTAATAAAAAGTAACAGCCCGCAATCAGCCATAGCGCCATCGTGTAAGAAAACGGGCATTTTACCGGAGAACAGGAAATTGACAACCACCCGCGTCATCGGCTTTTCGGAGAGGCATCTGGACGGGCTATTAGAATTAGTTAGAGAAAACCATTAGAATCACCGATTTACACAGGTTCTTCCCGATCATAATGACAATTCAAACCGATTTACTGAAATACGGCATCAACAATGCCACAGAAATTATCTGCAATCCGGATTACCAGACACTCTTTGAAGAGGAAACCCGGTCAGACCTGAATGGCTATGAAAAAGGCCGGCTCACCGCAAGCGGCGCCGTATCCGTCGATACCGGAATTTTTACAGGACGTTCCCCCAAGGATAAATATATTGTGCGCGACGATGTGACACGGGATACTTTCTGGTGGGCCGACCAGGGCGGGAATGACAACAAACCCCTGTCGCAGGAGAAGTGGGAAATTCTCAGAAACAGGGTGGCCGGACAGTTGTCGGGTAAACGGCTATTCGTTGTGGACGCTTTTTGCGGGGCGAATCCAGGCAGCCGCCTCGCGGTCCGGTTTGTCATGGAGGTGGCCTGGCAGGCGCATTTTGTAAAAAACATGTTTATCCGGCCGCAACCGGCCGAGCTCGAGAACTTTGAGCCTGATTTCGTGGTGCTGAATGGCGCCAGAGCGACCAATCCGCGCTGGCGGGAAATGGGGCTGAACTCGGAAAATTTTGTCGCGTTCAATCTAACTGAAAAGATGCAGATCATTGGCGGCACCTGGTATGGCGGCGAAATGAAAAAGGGAATGTTTTCGATGATGAACTATCTGCTTCCCCTGCGCGGCATGGCGTCGATGCACTGTTCCGCCAATGTTTCCGAGGAAGGCGAAACCGCGATTTTCTTCGGGTTGTCGGGGACGGGTAAAACCACCCTGTCCACCGACCCCCGGCGCAAATTGATCGGTGATGATGAACATGGCTGGGATGATGATGGTATCTTCAATTTCGAAGGGGGCTGCTATGCCAAGACCATCGGGTTGAACGAGGAGTCCGAACCCGATATCTACCGCGCCGTGCGCCGGGACGCGCTGCTTGAAAATGTGACGGTTCTGCCGGATGGCGCGATTGATTATGAGGATGATTCGAAGACCCAGAATACCCGGGTTTCCTATCCGATTTACCATATCGACAATATAGTCAAACCGGTGTCGAAGGGAGGACACGCGAGCCGGATCATCTTTCTTTCAGCGGACGCTTTTGGTGTCCTGCCGCCGGTCTCGAGATTAACCCCGGAGCAGACAAAATATCATTTCCTGTCCGGTTTTACGGCCAAGCTGGCCGGTACGGAAAGAGGTGTGGATGAACCGACACCGACATTCTCCGCCTGTTTCGGCGCGGCGTTTTTAAGTCTGCATCCAACCCGCTACGCCAGGGAACTGGTCAGGAAAATGGAGGCGGCCAATGCCCAGGCGTATCTGGTGAATACAGGCTGGAACGGCAGCGGCAAACGCATTTCGATACAGGCCACCCGCGCGATCATCAACGCGATATTGGATGGCGGTATGGAAAACGCCGCATACACGACGATTCCGGTTTTCAATTTATCCATTCCGGTTATTCTGGACGGGGTGGACGGCGACATTCTGGATCCCAGAAACACCTATGCCGACCCGTCCGAGTGGGACAACAAGGCAAGGTCACTGGCCGCCCTGTTTATCGAAAACTTCAAAAAATACGAAGACACCGATGAAGGGAAAGCTCTGGTCGCGGCTGGCCCGAGGCTGACATAACCCGGGTTCCCGGCCCTTGGAGTAGAGTATGTTCAGACTGACTGCTTGCTGGCGGGGAGCCATATTGCTGGCCTGTCTGACTGTAGCGGAGGCAGCGCTCAGTGAGCAGACAATCGAAGCGGCCCGCATGGCATACGACCAGGGCCGCTTTACCGAGGCGGCTGAGCTCGCTGAATCCCTTAACACTTCCGAAGGACTTGCGCTGGCGGCCAAATCTCTGGCCACATTCGGTTACCATATCGCCGAAGATGACCATAAGCTGGCTCTGTTTGATCGCGCCGCGCTACTGGCGGAAGAGTCCACCAGGCTGGATGCGGACAACCCGGACGCATGGGTTCAGTTGGCGCATGCAAAGGGCCGATACGCACAGGCAATCGGAATATTTGAGGCGGCTGGTAAGGGATATGCTACGATAGTGCGCGACGCGCTTGACGAGGCTCTCAGGCTGGATCCCCAAAACGCAGACGCTCATGTGAGCCTGGCTACCTGGCATGCAGAAGCGCTCAGTAGCGGCGGGTTTATGGCCAGAGCATTGTACGGCGCATCAAAAAAGAGTGCGCTGAAACACTACGAGGAGGCCATTCGGCTGGCACCCGGAGAAAAGCTGATAACTGTTCAATATGCGCTCGGTCTGTTGCTGCTGAACGAAACCAGGAATCGCAGGAGAGCCCGTGAATTGCTGGTGCAGGCGATCGGGATTTCGCCCAGGGATGCACAGGATCGTCTTTTTCACCAGATAGCGATGGAGCGGCTGCAAAGTCTTGAGTCTGGCAAAACCCGAGGCGACTCAACAAGGACGCATAAGTAGCGCTTCCCCATGTCGCAAACAGATCTCGCAACAGCCTCGCCGGAAGGGCTGCAGGAAAAACTGGAGGAAGGGTGTCGACAAATGAACATCCGGGTCAGCACGGTGCAGCGGCAACAACTGCTGGCTCATATTGAACTGGTCGCAAAGTGGAACCGGAGACTGAATTTGACCACGATCACGGACTACGGCGACATGATTACCCATCATATCCTGGATTCCCTGAGTGTCACGCCCTGGATAAAAGGGAGCAGGATACTCGATATTGGTTCCGGCGCCGGATTCCCCGGCATTCCTCTGGCCATTATGGATCCGGCTGCCGAGATCACTCTTCTGGACAGTCGAGGTAAGCGGATCGAATTCCTCCGCTATGCCTGCCACAGCCTGGGGCTTGACAACGTCACACTGCAAAAAAGTCGAGTGGAGGATTACCGGCCACAGCAAAAATCTGATACGCTTGTGGCTCGCGCATTCTCATCGCTGGTCAGGCTGGTGGAAAGCGCCGGGCAGCGCCGATACCGGGGAGTTCGTCTGCTGGCGTTCAAGGGTAAATACCCGCAAGACGAGATTGCTGAGTTGTCCGCAGAAACCAGAACATACATGACCGTTGAAAAAATCGACATACCCTGGCTGAACGCCCAGAGACATATCGTCCTGTTCGACTTTTAAATTGACCCGAATCATCGCCATTACGAACCAGAAAGGAGGGGTGGGTAAAACCACGACTGCGATCAATCTGGCCTCCTCACTCAGCTATGCCAGGAGCCGAGTGCTACTGGTTGACATGGATCCGCAGGGTAATGCCACAGTCGGATGCGGGGTAGCCATGCGGGAAATGGAAAACAGTGTCTACGAAGTCCTGCTGGGTGATTGTGATATCGAGGACGCGCTGGTGGTTACCGATTACGGGTTCAGCGTGCTGCCGTCCCATCCCGACCTGTCGGGTGTCCAGGTCGAACTGATGCAGCATGAACAGCGTGACCATCGGTTGAAAAACGCGCTTACCGGCGTTGCCCGGAACTTTGATGTGGTGCTGATTGATTGTGCGCCCTCGCTGAATGTTCTGACTGTCAACTCATTGACTGCGGCCAGCGAGGCGCTGATTCCGGTGCAATGCGAATACTATGCGCTGGAAGGATTGACCAGTCTGGTCGAGACTATTACGCTGGTCAAGCGGAGACTGAACCCCTCACTGGAAATTCTGGGTCTGTTCCGAACCATGTATGATGGTCGTAACAATCTGGGGATAGAGGTCTCGGAGCAGCTGGCGGAACATTTTCCGGAAAAGCTGTTGCGCACGATTATTCCCCGCAATGTGCGCCTGGCGGAAGCCCCGAGCCATGGCAAGCCAGCGCTGGAATATGACCGCAACTGCGCCGGGGCGCGGGCTTATACAGCGCTGGCGTGTGAGTTATTGCGGCGCGGGGCGCCGTCGCCGGTCGGAGTGATATGAAGAAAAAAACCAGATTGGGGCGCGGTCTTGGAGCGTTGCTCGGGGATGTGCAATCGGCGGCAGATCGGTTGCCTGTCGCCGCAACCGGCGATAGTGACAGCGACGGCGCCGGGTTTCGAGAAATCCCGATAGAACAGCTACAGCGCGGCGAATACCAGCCCCGGATTCGGATGGACAAGGAAGCCCTGGAAGAATTAAGCAACTCCATCCGGTCACAGGGCGTACTGCAGCCGCTGCTGGTCAGACCGAAAGGGAAAGACCGCTACGAAATCATTGCGGGGGAGCGCCGCTGGCGCGGCGCCCAGTTGGCCGGATTGCAGACAGTGCCCGCCGTCATTCGCGAGGTTGAAGACCGAACCGCGATGGCAGTGGGGCTGATCGAAAACATACAGCGGGAAAACCTGAATGCGGTCGAGCAGGCCAGAGGCTACCATCGCCTGCTTGACGAGTTCGGACTGACTCATCAGGAAGCATCCGAAGCGGTCGGATGCTCGCGCGCCGCGATTACCAATCTGCTGCGGTTGCTGTCACTGCATCCGGATGTGCAAAAGATGCTGGAAGAAGGACGGCTGGACATGGGCCACGCTCGCGCCCTGCTGGGGTTGGCGGAAGCGGACCAGCCCAGGGCCGCGAAAATCGTATCAGACAAAAAACTTTCTGTCCGTCAAACCGAGCAGTTGGTGAAATCAATCAACCGGCCAGCGGTTCACGACCAGGACCAAGGCGAGCGGCTCGCCCCTGACCTCAGGCTTCTGCAAGAAGACCTGGCGGAAAAACTGGGCGCCAAAGTCGACATACGGCACAGCGCGAAAAAAGGCAAACTGGTGATTCACTACCACTCCCTGGATGAACTGGACGGCATTCTGGAAAAGATAAAGTAGCGGGCAGGTAGCGCCGGGGCTATGTCATACAATAGAAATTCCGGATGCGAGAAGAAATGATTTCAGAGCTTGAAAATACATGATCTTTTGGTTTGCCCAATCAGATTTGTATATAAGTTTCTAATTTTTCGTTGTCAAGTTGACCCTGTGGGGGGAATACTCTTATAATCCGGGCCCTGTCGCCTCTCAGCCTATCCCGATTCTTTAACATGAGAGTATGTAGTGCGAAAGTGATGCGCGAAGGCGCTCTGGTGACACTATAGTGAAGGGTGAAGTACAGACTCTGCGGCAAGGGCTCAAGCAGGTGTTGGTTTTACAAGGTATCGCCACGGTTCTGCTTTTGCTTGTGGTTGCAGTATGGCTGGCATTTGCGGCCAGGGTTGAAGGTGTAACACAACCTGCCTCTGTCTGGGCCAGCTTCGGGGCGGCGTTTTATGGAGCGTTGCTGGCCTTGGCCGGCACAGTCCTGAGCTTCAGAAGCGTAATGCGTGGTTTCGGTTCGGGCGTTGACCAGACAGGCTGGTCTGCGATGGGCTCGATTTATGCCGGGTTGCTGTACAAGCTGGTGATAATCGGTGGTGGGATTGCTTTCGGGCTGATCCACCCGGGGTTTCAGCCGGTCTGGGTGGTGACCGGTTTCGTAGTGGCGCAAATAGCGGGCGCCGGAGTCATGATCAGGCGAAGAACCCGGCCCGATGAGAGATGAAGACCCGATTCCGGGTGGTTGTGAACGTTTTAACGAGCGAAAACTTGGATTTAGATGGCATCGTCAGAAACAATTACCTCGACTGAATTCATTCGGCATCATTTGACCAATCTGACCTTCGGTCGCCATGCCGATGGTTCGTGGGGGATGGCTTCTACGGGCGCCGAAGCCGCCGAAATGGGAGTCATGGCCGTCCATGTGGACAGTCTTTTCTGGTCGTTTGCGCTGGGCGCGCTGTTTCTGGCGCTTTTCCGCCGGGTGGCGGTCCGGGTAACGGCGGGTGAGCCGGGAATGCTGCAGAACTTCTGCGAATGGATTGTTGAATTCATAGATGAAAATGTGCGCGGTTCGTTCAACGCGAAGAATGATCTGGTCGCGCCGATGGCGTTGACCCTGTTTTGCTGGATCTTTCTGATGAACCTGATGGACCTGATTCCGGTGGAGGTAATTCCGAGGTTTCTTGAGTTGTTCGGTGTTCATTTCCAGAAAGTGGTGCCAACCACCGATCCGAACATCACCTTCGGCCTCGCCCTCAGCATCTTCACGCTGATGATTTACTACAGCATCCGGATCAAGGGTCCGCTCGGATTCGCGGCGGAACTGACTATGCATCCGTTCGAAGCAAAAAACCCGATCCTGAAACTGTTGTTCATACCGGTGAACTTTTTCCTGGAGTTCGTCAGTATGATTTCCAAACCGATTTCTCACTCGCTGCGCCTGTTCGGCAACATGTACGCCGGTGAGATGATCTTCATTCTGATTTCGTTGATGTTCGGCGCCGGCATCACCCTGACCCTGTTCGGCGGCGTCCTGCAGTTCATCTGGGCGGTTTTTCACATACTGGTTATCACCCTGCAAGCCTTTATTTTCATGGTATTGACCATCGTGTATATGGACATGGCTCATCAACATCACTAGGACCGGTACTTTTTAACTTTAATCCAACTTTTATTTTCGGAGATTGAGATGGAACAAGCACTTCTTTACATCGCAGGCGGACTCATGATGGGTCTGGGCGCGCTCGGCGCCGCCGTCGGCATCGGTATTCTGGGGGGGCGCTTCCTTGAGGGCGCGGCCCGTCAACCGGAGTTGATTCCCATGCTGCGTACCCAGTTTTTCATCGTCATGGGCCTGGTTGACGCGGTGCCAATGATTGCGGTGGGTATTGCGATGTATGTTCTCTTTGCGGTCGCATGACCGAAGCGTCGAGTTTGTTCTTGGCGCGGTACGACTATTAACGCGACAAACATGAGGCTTTAACGAGATGAATCTGAATCTCACACTGGCGTTCCAGGTATTGTTTTTTATTGTCTTTGTCTGGTTTAGCAAGAAGTTTGTATGGACTCCGATCATGGGAGCGCTCAATGAACGGAAAACCCGGATTGCCGATGGTCTGGTGGCCGCTGAAAAAGGCCAGATGGCGGAAGCCGAAGGGCACAAGGAAGCCGAAAAAGTGATACTGGAAGCCAAAAATCAGGCGAACGACATCATTGGCAAGGCGGAAAAGCGGGGTTCTGAGCTGGTTGATGAAGCCCGGGGCACGGCCAGACAGGAAAGCGAGCGCATCATAACCGCCGCCAGGGCGGAGATTGACACCGAGTTGAACAAGGCCAAAGATGTCTTGCGCGGCCAGGTGAGCCAGCTTGCGGTGGCCGGGGCGCAACAAATTCTCGGCAGAGAAGTGGATGAGAAAGCCCATGCGGACATACTCGACGATCTGGCCGCGAAACTGTAATACCTGGACTCCGAACTGATCATGCCCGCTCAAAGCAATGTTGCCAGACCCTACGCCCAGGCCCTGTTCGAACTGGCTCTGGAGCGCGACGCGTTGGCTGGATGGGATGATCAGATCAGGCTGCTGGCCGCGGTGGCGGACGATCCTGCAATAGCGGACCTGACCCATGATCCCCGTGTCTCGGCGGAGCAACTGTCTGCCCTGATCATCGACGTATGCGGTGATCAACTGGATCAGGAGGGGAAAAACCTGGTCAGGCTGCTGGTCAGGAATAACCGGGTCAATGCGATTCAGGATATTGCGGATGCGTATGCGGCGCGCAGGGCGGATGCCGAAAAGGTGGTCGTGGCGCAAATGACGACCGCGACCCCGCTGGATGAAAGCCGACAGAAACAATTTGCTGAAGCCCTGCAGTCAAAACTGGGGCGCAGCGTCAATCTTGAATTTGAAGTCGATGAAGAACTCATCGGTGGCGCTGTGATCAGGGCCGGAGACCGGGTAATAGACGGCTCGGTCAAGGCGCAACTTGAACAACTTGCGGGCGCCCTGGGCGCTTGATTCGTTACGGGTCGGGTCCGGAACAGAACACCTTAAACAGAGGAAAATCTAAAATGTCCATCCAATTGAATCCGTCTGAAATCAGCGAGCTGATCAAGGACCGAATCAAAAACTTTGAAGCGGATACCGAAGCGCGTACAGAAGGTACGATTGTCATGTTGACTGACGGTATTGCCCGCATCCATGGTCTGAGTGAGGCGATGCAGGGTGAGATGCTTGAATTTCCCGGAAATACCTTTGGTCTCGCCCTGAACCTGGAACAGGATTCGGTGGGCGCGGTGGTACTCGGTGATTACAAGCATCTTTGTGAGGGCGACACGGTTAAATGTACGGGTCGGATTCTCGAAGTTCCGACCGGAGAGTCATTGCTTGGGCGGGTGGTTGACTCATTGGGACATCCGATTGACGGCAAGGGGCCGATTGAAAACACGGTATCGTCCCCGATTGAGAAGATCGCGCCCGGAGTTATCGCCCGGCAGTCGGTTGACCAGCCGGTACAGGTCGGTCTGAAGTCGATTGATTCGATGGTGCCGATTGGCCGGGGACAGCGCGAACTGATCATCGGTGACCGTCAGACTGGCAAGACCGCAGTGACTATTGATGCCATCATCAACCAGAAAGGCGCCGACGTAAAGTGTATTTATGTCGCGATTGGCCAGAAAGCGTCCAGTATCGCCGGTGTCGTGCGCAAGCTCGAAGAGCATGGCGCAATGGAGCATACCATCGTGGTTGCCGCGTCGGCATCCAATTCGGCTGCGGAGCAGTTCATCGCGCCTTACGCCGGTTGCGCGATGGGCGAATACTTCCGTGACAAGGGAGAAGATGCCCTGATCATTTATGATGATCTGACCAAACAGGCCTGGGCTTATCGGCAGATTTCACTGTTGTTGAAACGTCCGCCGGGACGGGAAGCCTATCCGGGTGACGTGTTCTATCTACACTCGCGGCTACTGGAACGGGGCGCGCGAATCAACGCGCAGGAAGTGGAAAAGCTGACTGGCGGAGAGGTCAAGGGACGAACCGGCTCGCTGACGGCGTTGCCCATTATCGAAACCCAGGCCGGTGACGTGTCCGCCTTTGTACCGACCAATGTAATTTCCATTACAGACGGGCAGATATTTCTGGAAACCGGCCTGTTCAACGCCGGCATGCGCCCGGCCATCAACGCTGGCTTGTCGGTATCACGGGTCGGGGGCGCCGCCCAGACGGGCATTATCAAAAAGCTCGGCGGCGGGATTCGACTGGCGCTGGCGCAGTATCGCGAGCTTGAGGCTTTTTCCCAGTTCGCGTCAGACCTCGATGAGGCCACGCGAAGGCAACTGGAACGGGGCGAACGCGTTATGGAAATGATGAAACAGCCCCAGTATGTGCCAATGTCGGTCGCGGAAATGGCGCTTTCATTATACGCGGTCAACCAGGGCTATCTCGATGATGTCGCCGTTGGCGATGTGGTCGCTTTCGAGGACGCGATGCAGGCTTATGTCAAATCGAATCACGGCGGCCTGATTGAGGAAATCAATCGAGACAAGGCCTGGTCTGATGAAATCGGGGACAGGCTGGGCGCCGCGGTTGAGGATTTCAAGAAAAATGGCAGTTGGTGATTTTGTAATCTGGACAGCAGCATTGACGGGAGCCTGTAATGTCAAGCACTAAAGAAATACGGAACCAGATCAAGAGTATCGGCAGTACCCGCAAGATTACCAAGGCGATGGAAATGGTCGCCGCGAGCAAGATGCGCCGCGCCCAGAACCGCATGAACGCGGCGCGCCCGTATGCGAACAAAATGCGCGTGGTCGTCTCCCACCTGGCGAACGCGCATCCTGAATACATGCACCCTTATGTATTTACCCGTGAGGAAGTCAAGGCGGTCGGCTTTATCGTCATCTCCAGTGACCGGGGGTTGTGCGGCGGCCTGAATGTCAATGTTTTCCGCAAGGCGGCGAACGCCATGGCGCAATGGCATGATGACGGAGTACAGGTCAAGGTCTGTGTGATCGGTAAAAAAGCCAGCGCCTTTTTCAGACGGTATAACGCCGAAGTGATCAGCGAAGTCACGGACCTGGGCGACGCTCCTGAGTTGCATACGCTGATTGGCGCCACCAAGGCGCTGATGGATGGTTATCTGGACTACAAGGTGGATCGGGTATTTGTGGTCAGCAATGAATTTGTAAATACCATGACCCAGTCTCCCCAGGTCGAGCAGTTGATCCCGATTGTGCCGAGTGAGGAAGCGGAACTGAAGCATTACTGGGACTATATTTACGAACCGGACTCAAAAGAAGTGATCAACTTTCTGATGTCGCGTTATGTTGAGTCACTGGTTTATCAGTCTGTGGCAGAAAATTCCGCTTGTGAACAGGCGGCGAGAATGGTGGCGATGAAAGCCGCCACAGATAATGCAGGCAACCTGATTGATGATTTGCAGTTGGTCTATAACAAGGCCAGACAGGCGGCGATCACCCAGGAACTGTCGGAAATTGTGAGTGGCGCGGCAGCGGTCTGACCGCGGGCCGGTGATAAGACACGCAAGCGCGAGAAATTGAAATATTAACAGAGGGCTTTTCGAACCATGAGTTCAGGAAATATCGTAGAAATCATCGGCGCGGTGGTAGACGTCCAGTTCCCCCGTGACACAGTACCAAAAGTGTATGACGCGCTGAAAATAGATGAAGCGGGTTTGACTCTGGAAGTGCAGCAGCAAATGGGAGACGGAGTGGTGCGATGTATCGCCATGGGTTCTTCCGACGGCCTGAAACGCGGTGTTGAAGTCAGCAACACCGGCATGCCCATATCGGTTCCGGTTGGAGAGGGCACCCTGGGACGGATCATGGATGTGCTGGGCGACCCGGTCGATGAGCGCGGCGCGATCAAGTCGGACAAGCGCATGCCGATCCACCGTCCCGCTCCGACCTACGAGGAACAGGCGGCCAGCGTCGAATTGCTTGAAACCGGGATCAAGGTGGTTGATCTGATCATGCCGATTGCCAAGGGCGGCAAGATCGGGCTGTTCGGCGGGGCGGGTGTGGGCAAAACGGTTACCCTGCTGGAGTTGATCAACAATATCGCGACTGCCCACAGTGGATTGTCGGTATTCGCCGGAGTCGGGGAGCGGACCCGCGAAGGCAATGATTTCTACCACGAAATGCAGGAAGCGGGCGTGGTCAATGTTGAACATCCCGAGCAGTCGAAAGTGGCCATGGTATACGGCCAGATGAACGAGCCACCGGGCAACCGGCTGCGGGTGGCGTTATCCGGGTTGACCATGGCGGAACATTTCCGCGATGAAGGCCGGGATGTTCTGATGTTTATCGACAACATCTATCGTTATACCCTGGCCGGGACTGAGGTTTCAGCGCTGCTTGGGCGGATGCCTTCCGCGGTCGGATATCAGCCCACCCTGGCTGATGAAATGGGCGCGTTGCAGGAGCGCATTACGTCCACAAGAGACGGCTCAATCACCTCGTTCCAGGCGGTCTATGTGCCTGCGGACGACCTGACCGACCCATCCCCCGCAACCACATTCGCGCATCTGGACGCGACCCTGGTGCTTTCCAGACAGGTCGCGGAACTGGGTATTTATCCGGCGGTGGATCCATTGGATTCGACCTCCCGGTTGCTCGATCCGCTGGTCATCGGCAATGAACATTACAGCGCGGCGCGCGCTGTTCAGGGAACGCTGCAACGCTACAAGGAATTGCAGGACATCATTGCGATCCTGGGGATGGATGAATTGTCGGAGGAAGACAAACAGGCGGTCGGACGCGCGCGGCGTATGCAGCGCTTCCTGTCCCAGCCGTTTACCGTGGCGCAGACATTTACCGGGACTCCGGGGAAGTATGTGACGCTGAAAGACACGATCAAGGCTTTCCAGGGTATCGCCAACGGGGATTACGATCATCTGCCGGAGCAGGCGTTCTACATGGTCGGCGGCATTGATGAAGCGATTGAAAAGGCCAAAGAGTTAAGCTAGAGCCGGGTAAAGTCAATGTCCACCATACAAGTTGAAATCGTCAGCGCGGAACAACCGATCTGGGACGGCCAGGGTACGATGGTATTTGTTCCGGGTATCCAGGGTGAACTGGGTATTGCGCCGAAGCATGCCCCGTTGATCACCCGGCTCAAGGCCGGTGATGTCCGGGTTGAGCAGGAAAGCGGCGAACAACTGTTTTTCTTTATTACGGGCGGACTGCTCGAAGTCCAGCCGTATCTGGTCACGGTGTTGTCAGATACCGCAATGCGAGCGGATGATCTGGATGAGGCCGCCGCCCAGGAGTCGATGAAAAGGGCGGAAGAAAAACTCAAGGAAACGCCAATGGATGACCAGAGCTACGCCGAGATGAAAGCGGAACTGGCAGCCTACGCCGCCCAGATCCGGGCCATCGACAAACTGAAAAAACTCCGGGACTGACTCCTGATCTGCCGCTTTACGTTATCTGGCGCCACTCTGGCGCTCCTTGTTTCCCTGCTCCCGGCTCATGCGGCTGAATTGCCGGGAATTTATGATTCGATGGAGCATCGTTTCAGGCTGGTTCGGATAACGGACGGGCTTGAGCGTCCCTGGGGTATGATCTTTTTGCCGGATGGGTCAATGCTTGTCACCGAACGGCCGGGACGACTCCGGCGCATCGTGGATGGACGACTGGACCCGAATCCGGTCACCGGCATTCCGTCCGTTTACGCGAACGGCCAAGGCGGCCTGCTGGATGTTGCGCTGCATCCCGGTTTTGTTGAGAATAGGCTGGTCTATCTGTCTTATTCGAGTCCGGGACCGGGCGGCGGCGCGACCGCGGTTGCGCGTGGTCGGCTGGTCGGCAACCGCATGGAAGATGTGGAAGAACTCTATGTCGGGTTGCCGCGGGTCGGCGGAGGGCGTCATTTCGGTTCCCGACTGCTGTTTGCAGACGGTTATCTGTTCATTACCGCGGGGGACCGGGGCGACAAGGACCGGGCCCAGGCGCTGGACGACCCGGCTGGCTCAATCATTCGCCTGCATGAAGACGGGCGCGTACCTGAAGACAACCCATTCGCCGCGCGAGCTGACGTGGAACCCGGCATCTACGCCTACGGCAACCGCAATCCGCAGGGCATGGCGCTGGAGAAGGCGACCGGCCGGATTTATGCGGTCGAGCACGGCCCGAAGGGCGGGGATGAACTTAATCGGATTGAGCCGGGAGTGAATTACGGCTGGCCGGTGATCACGTATGGCCGAAGTTACGCCGGCTTCAAGATCGGGGAGGGCACACACAAGGAAGGCATGGCCCAGCCCGTCCATTATTGGGTACCGTCGATCTCGCCTTCCGGCCTGATGATTTATGATGGAGACCGCTTCCCGGACTGGCGGGGCAGCTTTTTCACAGGATCGCTTTCCAGCAGGCTGTTGGCTCGCCTTGAGGTCCGACAGGGCAAGGTGGAGGAGGAGCGCCTGCTCGCGGATTGGGGAAGGCGTATCCGGGACGTTCGCCAGGGACCGGACGGCCTGATTTACCTGCTTACCGATCATGCCAACGGCAGGCTTATGCGACTTGAGCCGGTTGACTAGCTTCCCCGTTTCAGGGTGAGTCCGTCATACAGGCGATGGACTGCCCTTTCCGATTAATCCAAATCTTTCCTCGGCAACCGGGTGACCAGGCTGGATGTGTCGTAGCGGTTTCCGCCCGCGGCCTGGATTTCGGCGTAGTAGCCATCCACAATCCGGGTGACCGGTAGCTGCGAGTGATTGCGTTCAGCTTCTTCCATACACAGGCCCAGATCCTTCCTCATCCAGTCAACCGCGAAGCCGAACTCGAACTCGTTATTGAGCATGGTTTCATGTCGATTGATCATTTGCCATGATCCTGCCGCGCCCTTTGAGATGACATCGAAAACCTTCATACCGTCCAGACCCGCATTGACACCAAAAGCCAGTCCCTCGGATAACCCCTGAACCAGTCCGGCAATACATATCTGGTTGACCATCTTGGTTAGCTGGCCGGAGCCTGCCGCTCCCATCAGCAGCGCAGCCCGCGCAAAACAGTCGATCAGCGGTTTAGCCCGGTCGAACACTGCTTGATCGCCCCCGACCATCACTGTCAATATTCCGTTTTCGGCGCCCGCCTGCCCGCCGGAAACCGGGGCGTCGAGAAAGCCGAAACCATTTCCCCCGGCATGGTCGTATAACTCTCTCGCGACATTGGCGGAGGCGGTTGTGTGATCAATAAAGATCGCGCCGCGCCGGATTGAGCTGAATGCGCCGTCTGTGCCGGTGGTCACACTGCGCAGGTCATCATCATTACCCACGCAGCAAAACACGAAATCAGCGTCTGTTGCAGCCTGGGCCGGAGTCAACGCATGGGCGCCGCCATATTCAGCGACCCACTTTTCAGCTTTTGCGGTGGTTCGGTTATAAACACAAACCGAATGACCGGCTCTGGCCAGATGCCCGGCCATTGGATAACCCATAACGCCAAGACCAATAAAAGAGACTTTCATACTGTTATTCCAATCATTTATTTCAATACAGGAGGGCGGTGACCATAACCCAATCATACCCTCCGCACAAGTACAATCGCCCCGAGCAGGAATACCGCGACGGGAGCGGTGGCGCCCAGCAAGGGAGGCAGGTTGCTGGCAAGAACAAAGTGGCCGAAGCCGTTGTTGACGACATAAAAGCCGATACCGAGCATGATGCCGATAAACAGGTTTCTTTCCAGGCCACCAGAGCGCACATTCACGAAAACGAAGGGGATGGCCAGAATGATCATCATGGCTGTGGAAAGCGGCAACATGATCTTGTTCCAGAACGCAAGCTCGTAGAGGTCGGTTTTTTGCTGGTTATTGTCCAGGTGCTGGATATAGCGGTTCAACTGGATAAATGAGAGTTGTTCCGGTTTGATCAGGAACACGGACAGGATATCCGGCGTAACCCGGGAGTCCCATTTCGCTGAATCAGTGGTTGAAGTCTCTGTCTTCCCCGAGTCCGGGTTAATCCGGGTGACTTTGACGTTGCCCAGTACCCAATGATCCTCGACGAAGGCGCCTTTTGCGGCTTCAACCATCAATTCCAGCCTCCTGTTTTCATCGAAGTGGAACAATTTGACTTTCAGCAGCGTCAGGTCTGGCAGCACTTCACGGATGTTTACATAGGTTTGCGAATCACGCATCCAGAGACCGGTGGCGGTATGCTGTTTGATGTCCTGTTGCATGGTTTCGGCCCGGCCCCGTTGCGCCCAGGTCTCCGTATAGGGGGAAACCAGCTCGCCGATGAGAATGGCCGCGGCCATGAAAAACGCGCCGGTTTTCAGGGTTGCAATGGTGACCTGGGAAATTGAAATCCCGCTGGCGCGCATTACGACCAGCTCTGAACCATTGGCCAATATGGACAGTCCGATGATGGCGCCGAGCAATGCCGCCATCGGGAACAGTTCGTAAATCATGCGCGGGATTGTCAAGGCGACGTAGGTGAGGGCGGCCATCAGGTCGTAATTCCCTTTTCCCAGATTGGAGAGCTCGTCCAGCAGATTGACCAGCGTGAACAGCCCGAGTAACGCCAGCAGGGAAATCAGGCCATATTGCAGAATGATCAGTCCGAGATATCGGTTGAGAATCGACATCAGGCTCTCAATCCCGGCAGCAGTCTCAGGTTGCGGCTGCGTCTTGCGAAGAGGTAAGCGGCGGCAGTCAGGAACAAGAGGTGAATGGCCCACAGGGAAAGATGCGGGTGAAACTCCCCGCGTTTGATCAGGGCAATTCCCACTCCCAGCGCGTTGAAATACGCAAAGTAGACCAGTAATGCCGGAATCATTCCAGGGAATCGCTTTTTCCGGTAGGTCTGGCTCGAAAAGCAAAGCGCGAAAACCATCAAAATCGGCAGCATGACAATTTTCGCGATTCTCCAGTGGAGTTCGCCCGCGGCCGCTCGCTGATGTCCCGATTGTTCAAGCAGGGTAGTCGTAGGGCGAGCCTTGACCGGCAATCCGATGTTGTCGGCGTTCGGTCGGGGTTTCAGTCGGAGGGAGTAAGAGTCAAAATCAAGCAATGTGTATTGATCGTCCCCGGCGGCGCCACTGTAGCGCGAGCCATCGACAAGCTCCAGAAAATCGGTATTGGTTTGCTCGTCTGTGGTCCTGTATCCGGATGCCGCCACGACCACATCATCCTGATTTTCACCTGCGGTATAAATGAAGATATTTTTGAATATGCCGGTTTCCGGGTGCCGGCTTTCCACGAAATAAACGCCGTTGCCCTGTTTGGTTTCGGTAAATACCCCGGGGACAATGCCTGTCATGTCAGAACGGTTTTTGTCGGTGAATTCCATGACACGCACGGTTTCGGCCGATAGCGGCGACAGGTAGAGTGATAACACGGCCACCACGGAACCCGTTATTGCAAACAACACGACCACAGGACGCAGGAATGTGTTCATACCGACCCCGCAGGCATTGATCACCGTGAGTTCGTTATCGCGAATCCATCTGCTCATGACCAGCAAGGTGGAAATATAGATTACCAGTGGTACAATCAGGTCGAGATAGGTGATCAGTTTGAGCAACAACAAAACCAGAACCCTTTCCATGGCAATGCTTCCCTCGGCGGCCTGATCCAGCAAGCCAACGAGACGGACGACGAAAAATATTGAAATCAGGATAGTGGCGACCCCGGCGCAGGTTTGCAAAACCTCGCGGACGAAGGCCCGATGGATAATCATGTGGGTTTTATAATGATAGAATCATGCTGATCAATAGACCGCTCTATTCTACGTAATATCAACCGAGACGTTAATATGGATTTCTCTGCGAAGACATTGAATCTGATCAAGCAGCCTTCACAATGCATTGTTGCAGGTGTTTTCGAGGCGGGCAAGCCCGCATTGTCGCCCTCGGCCAGGGTTCTCGACAAGGCGACCGGCAAGCAGATCAGCAAACTGCTTGCCCAGGGTGACCTGTCGGGCAAACCCGGTTCCACACTGATGGTCTATGAGCCGCGGGAAATCAGCGCCAAAAGGATATTGCTGCTCGGTCTTGGCAAGAAGGACGAGGTGACGAATCAGGTCATGCGCAAGGCTGCGGTTGCGGCCGTCCGGCAACTGGACAATGGCAATATCAAAAGCGCAGACCTGGCCCTTCTGGATACGGTCAGTAATGATGAGGGTGTGACTCGTCAGGCCAGGAGCATGGTCGAGGCGATTGACGCGGCGCTCTACCGTTATGATGAAACAAAAAGCGGCAAGGAAAAAGCGCGCGTCCTGAAGAAAGTAAACATCATCGCCGGCCGGGCCGCGCTGGCGGCGGCGAAACAGGGGGTGGTCGAGGGCGCCGCGCTGGCTCATGGCGTCCGTTATTGCCGGAGGATTTCGGACCTGCCCGGCAATATATGCACTCCCGGGTATCTCGCCCGTCAGGCGAAAGCGCTGCAGAAAACCCATGAAATCAAAACCACCGTGCTCGACGAAGCACAAATGAAGCGATTGAAAATGGGGTCGTTGCTATCGGTATCCAGAGGCAGCCGCGAACCGGCGAAATTGATTGTAATGGAGTACCGGGGGGGAGACCCCGTGGACAACCCGGTGGTTCTGATCGGCAAGGGACTGACCTTCGACGCCGGAGGAATATCGATCAAGCCGGCTGCCGCCATGGATGAAATGAAGTACGACATGTGCGGCGGCGCCAGCGTATTCGGAGCGCTGATTGCCGTGTCGGAGATGGAATTGCCAATCAATGTGGTCGGCATCATCCCGAGCAGCGAAAACCTGCCCGACGGCGCCGCCAACAAACCGGGCGATATTGTCACGAGCATGTCCGGGACCACCATCGAGATACTCAATACCGATGCCGAAGGTCGTCTGATTCTGTGTGATGCGATGACTTATGCGGAACGCTATAAACCGGCGGCCGTGGTGGATATTGCAACTCTGACCGGGGCCTGTATCATTGCGCTGGGCCATCACGCGAGCGGATTGTTCAGTAACAGCGACAAGCTGGCCGAACAGTTGCTGACCGCGGGCGAAGAAGCTGGTGACCGGGCCTGGCAGTTACCGCTCTGGGAAGACTACTCGAAGCAGTTGAGGAGCAATTTCGCGGATCTGGCCAATATCGGCGGCCGCAGCGCGGGTTCCGTGACCGCGGCCTGCTTTTTGAAACACTTTGCCGGGAAATATGACTGGGCCCATCTGGATGTCGCGGGAACCGCCTGGAAATCGGGCGATCCCAAAGGCGCCACAGGGCGGCCGGTCCCCTTGCTGGTCGAGTTTCTGATGACTCGAGCCAGACAGAAATAAACCGGGGCGGTCGTTCATACTGACACCATGCGGCAGGTGAATTTCCATATCCTGGAAAATGAGGATTACAAAGGAAAGCTGCGCTATGCCTGTCGTCTTGTGCGCGAAGCTTATGGGCAGGGCATGAAAGTGAATATCCGAACCTCGAATCCCGATCAGAGCAGTCAGCTTGACGCCATGTTGTGGACATTTTCCCAGGGCAGTTTCATTCCCCACGCCATAGCCGGAGCGGAGCGGGAGCGGCTTGATCGGGATGATTACCCGGTGCAGTTGGGTGAACATGTCGGCGAAGAACCGCGCGAAGACGAAATCGTGGACGCGCTCATCAACCTGTGCCAGCAACCCTGCCCGCGCCCGGATCAATATGCCCGTGTTGACGAGGTGGTTTGCTCGGACCCGGCGGACAAGCAGGCGGCGCGCGCCCGTTTCCGGGGTTATCGAAACCAGGGTATCGAGCCGGATACCCGCCGGATTGCCTGAACCAGTGCCCATCGACAAGTCCTACAATCCCCATCAGGTCGAGACCAAGTGGTATAGCCACTGGGAGGAAGCCGGTCATTTTGCGCCTTCAGGCCAGGCCGCCGACCCGTATTGCATCGTCATCCCCCCGCCTAACGTCACCGGTAGCCTGCACATGGGCCATGCGTTTCAGGACACGATCATGGATGCCCTGATTCGGTACCATCGCATGCTCGGTGACAACACGCTCTGGCAGCCGGGTATGGATCATGCGGGTATCGCGACCCAGATGGTGGTCGAACGATTGATCAACGCGGAGGGGAAGACACGCCATGACTACGGTCGGGAGAAGTTCATAGAGAAGGTCTGGCAGTGGAAAAATGAGTCCGGAGGCATGATTACCCGTCAACTGCGGCGGATGGGGGCCTCGGCTGATTGGGAGCATGAGCGGTTCACCATGGATCCCGGGTTAAGCCGCGCGGTCAGTGAAGTGTTCGCGCAGCTTTATGACGAAGGCATTATTTATCGCGGCAAACGACTGGTAAACTGGGACCCGGTCCTGCATACGGCGTTGTCTGACCTCGAAGTCCTGTCCGGGGAGGAGGACGGCAGCCTGTGGCATTTGCGTTATCCGATTGTGGATGGTGACGGCTGGGTCACGGTCGCCACCACGCGCCCGGAAACCATGCTGGGGGACAGCGCGGTCGCGGTTCACCCGGAGGATGAGAAATATCGGGCATTGATCGGCAAATGGGTTGAACTGCCATTGACCGGGCGCCGGATACCGGTCATCGCCGACCACTATGTGGACCCCGCTTTCGGCTCAGGCTGCGTCAAGATCACCCCGGCCCATGATTTCAATGACTATCAGGTATGGACCCGGCACCGGAATGCCCCGGCAATCCGCGAACAGATTCACGAGGGGTTGATCAATGTGTTCACGGCGGACGCGGGCATACGGGAAAACATCAACGACCGGGACCTGAGCGAAGGCGAATTGATTCCGGCGGATTATGTCGGTCTGGACCGGTTTGCGGCCAGAGACGCGATTGTCGTCGATCTTCAGCGACAGGGGCTGCTGGACCGGATAGATGATCACAAGCTGATGGTTCCGCGAGGGGACCGCTCAGGGGCAGTGGTCGAACCGTTCCTGACCGATCAGTGGTATGTCGACCTGACCCGGGAAACCCTGGATGACGGCCGGCCGGGGGGAAAGACCCGGATAGTCGCGCCGTCAATCGACGCCGTGAAAAGCGGAGCCATTGAATTTGTGCCGTCAAACTGGAGCAAGACCTATTTTCAATGGATGGAGAATATCGAAGACTGGTGCATTTCTCGTCAAATCTGGTGGGGGCACAGGATACCGGCCTGGTATGACGAAAGCGGGAATATTTTCGTGGGCGTGGATGAATCGGCTGTCCGGGCGAAATACCGGATTGCCGATGAGGTCGAATTGCGGCAGGACGAGGATGTGCTTGATACCTGGTTCAGTTCGGCGTTATGGCCCTTCTCCACACTGGGATGGCCTGCGGCTACAGACCGACTGAATACGTTTTATCCAACCAGTGTACTGGTGACGGGTTTTGACATCATCTTTTTCTGGGTGGCCCGGATGATCATGTTTGGAATGCGGTTCATGGACGAGGTTCCGTTCCACCAGGTCTACATTCATGGCCTGATTCGTGATTCGCATGGACAGAAAATGTCGAAGTCCAAGGGTAATGTGCTGGACCCGATTGATCTGATTGATGGCATTGAGCTTGAACCGCTGGTGGAGAAGCGAATCCAGGGCATGATGCAGCCCCACCTGCGGGAAAGGATCGAGCGCCAGACACGTCAGGACTTCCCGGATGGGATTCCGGGTTTTGGCACCGATGCCCTGCGCTTCACATTCATGGCGCTGGCATCGAATGGCCGCGACATTAATTTTGATCTCGGCAGGACTGAGGGCTACCGCAATTTCTGCAACAAGATCTGGAACGCGGCCCGTTTCGTATTGATCAACACACAAGGGAAAGACTGTGGCCGAAACGGCAGTGATGTGAAGTTGTCGATGATCGACAAGTGGATGATGTCGCAGTTACAGCGCAGCGCGAATAAAGTGCGTGAATCCATGGAGAATTATCGGTTTGATCTGGCTGCCCAGGAAATCCATGACCTGATCTGGAATAAATACTGCGGCTGGTACCTGGAGCTCAGCAAACCGGTACTGAACAGCCCGGACTGTGCCCCGGCGTTGCAGGTCGGCAGCCGACAGACGCTGGTTCGCGTGCTTGAGTCGGTTTTGCGGTTGCTGCATCCGATCATGCCGTTTATCACCGAGGAAATCTGGCAGCAGGTTGCGCCCCTGGCGGGCAGGACGGGTGAAACCATCATGACCCGGCCTTACCCCCGGTCCGACGAATCCCGGATTGACCGGGACGTGGAGCGCGAAATGGACTGGGTCATGCAATTCATACTCGGCATCCGGAAAATCAAGGGCGAGATGGATGTTTCACCCGGCCGATACGTGCCGGTTTTATTGGCCGGGGCCACGAGCCGGGACTTGGAAATGCTGGAGAGAAATCGGACATACCTTGATGCGGGCGGCAGGACCGAAAGCATTGTCGCGCTCCGGGAATCGGATGAGGAACCCGAATCGGCGGTGTTTATCGTGGGCGAGATGAAGATATTGATCCCCCTCGCCGGGCTGATTGACAAACAGGCGGAGGCAGAACGCCTGGACAAGCAGGCGCAACAGATTGACAGCGAGCTTGTTCGGGTCCGGGGAAAACTGGAGAACGAGCAGTTTGTCGCCAGAGCGCCGGCCCAGGTAGTCGAAAAAGAGCGACAAAAACTGATTGATCTAGCGTCGAAAGGCCGGGTCATCAAACAGCAACTGGAAAAAATATCTTCCCTTTAGAAACAGGAGGCGGTATCCATATCGACCATTGTGTGACATCGAATCACCGAATCAATGATGGATAGGAAACCGGCTGTGAACAGGGTAAGATTTGCAACCGGGTATTTTATTGGTTGATCTGCAACCCTGAACATGAATTCGAACCTCGACAAGAACCAGTACAGCAAGGAAGAACTGCTCGCCTGTGGTCATGGTGAGTTGTTTGGTTCCGGTAACGCGCAGTTGCCCCTGCCGAATATGCTGATGTTTGACCGTATCACCCATATTGACAAAGACGGCGGCAAATTCGGCAAGGGATGCGTGATTGCCGAGTTGGATATTCTCCCGGATCTGTGGTTTTTCGACTGTCATTTCGAAGGAGACCCGGTCATGCCGGGGTGTCTGGGTCTGGACGCGCTGTGGCAGCTGGTCGGCTTTTCCCTGGGATGGAGAGGGGGAAAGGGGCATGGCCGGGCGCTCGGTTCCGGTGAAACCAGATTCAGCGGCCAGATAACCCCCGACAACGAACTGGTGACCTATAAAATCGACTTCAAGCGGGTGATCATGCGCAGCTTGGTGATGGGAATTGCAGATGGAGAGGTTTTGGTGGATGGCAAGCAGGTCTACGTCTGCAAGGGCCTGCGAGTGGGTTTGTTTCAAAATGTGGAGTCATTTTGAATGATTAAAGTGTGGTGAGTTTCAGATGAAAAGAGTAGTAATAACCGGCTTTGGTATTGTTTGCAGTCTGGGCAACAATAAAGATGAGGTGAAACAGGCGCTGATGTCGGGACAATCCGGCATCGCACACAGTGAGGAATACGCCGAACTCGGTATGCGTAGCCGGGTGCATGGCGCTGTCAACATTGATGCGAAGTCGATAATAGACCGCAAGCTCTACCGTTTTATGGGAGATGCCGCCGCCTATGGTTATATTGCCATGCAGGAGGCGATCACTCATTCGGGGCTGGGGGATGACATGGTCAGCAGCGAACGGACCGGGTTGCTGTTGGGCACCGGCGGCGCCTCGCCTGAAAATATCGTCAAGGCCGCCGACACATTGCGCCAGCGGGGCGTCAAACGGGTCGGGCCTTACATGGTGACCAAAACCATGGCGAGCACGATTCCCGCCTGTGTCGGCACTGCGTTCGGGATAAAGGGGGTTTCCTATTCAATCAGTTCGGCCTGCTCCACCAGCGCCCATTGCATCGGTCATGGCGCGGAACTGATTCAGCTGGGCAAGCAGGATGTTGTGTTTGCCGGAGGAGGTGAAGAAGTCCACTGGTCGTTATCGGTACTGTTTGACGGTATGGGCGCCTTATCCTCGAATTACAATGATACCCCGCAAGAGGCGTCGAGACCTTACGACCGGGACCGGGATGGATTCGTCATTTCTGGAGGGGCCGGCGTGGTCGTGCTCGAAGAGCTCGAACATGCCAAAAGGAGGGGAGCGCGTATTTGCGCCGAACTGGTGGGTTACGGGGCGACTTCCGATGGCTACGACATGGTGCAGCCTTCGGGTGAAGGCGCGGCCCGATGCATGAAACAGGCGATGGAGACACTGGACCGACCGGTGCAGTACATCAATGCCCACGGCACCAGTACCCCTGTTGGCGACATCAAGGAACTGGAGGCGATTGCCAGGGTCTTCGGCGACGATTGTCCACCTATCAGCGCCACCAAGTCACTGAGCGGCCATGCCTTGGGAGCCGCCGGGGTGAACGAATCGATTTATACCCTGCTGATGATGGAGCACGGCTTTATCGCGGCTTCCGCCAACATCCGGAATCTGGACCCGGCCGCAACTGGATTCCCGATCATGGCCGAGACCAGAATCGGCATGGATATTGATGTCGCGATGAGCAACAGCTTCGGGTTCGGCGGCACGAATTGTTCACTGGTCTTTCAGAACTGGCGGTAGACAGGGGCCGGATCGTCTGTGCGGCCGGTCGGGCAGGGTGGGGCCATCATGAAGCGCCGTGACCGCAAGCAGGTGACCTGTTGGCTAGTTGTGTGCGCCGCCCTGGTGTTTGCCATGGTATTGCTGGGCGGCGCCGTCCGGTTGACCGGTTCCGGGCTGTCCATGGTGGACTGGCGGCCCATTACCGGCAGTATCCCCCCACTGACTGAGCAGGCGTGGAATCGGGCGTTTGAAGAATACCGCCGGTTTCCCGAATACCAACTGATCAACCATTCGATCACGTTGGCGGAGTTCCGGTTCATTTATCTGATGGAGTACGCCCATCGTCTGGCGGGAAGAATGATCGGGCTGGTTTTTCTGGCGCCTTTCCTGATATTTCTTTTTCTGAAAAAGATACCGTCCGGCCTGGCCGCGAAACTCTGGCTGCTTTTTCTGATGGGGGCCATCCAGGGGGTGATGGGCTGGTATATGGTGAAGAGCGGCCTGGTTGATATTCCCGCGGTCAGCCAGTATCGGCTGACCGCGCACCTGATGATTGCCGTGATCATTTACGCCTACATGGTTCGCATTATCGTCGGACTGCATTCGCGGCAACTGCCGCGTTCAAGGCCCGCGGCCCGGCTCGGGCCGGTTTTGCTGGGCATGGTTTTGCTGATGATCGGCAGTGGCGGTTTTGTCGCAGGCACCCATGCCGGGTTTATTTACAACACTTTCCCGATGATGGGGGAGCAATGGATACCTGACCGGATTCTGGCATTGTCGCCGGGTTGGAAAAACGTCTTCGAGAACCCGGTTACGATTCAGTTTGTTCACCGTTGTCTGGCGGCGACGCTGCTGATCCTGACCGTCTGGTATGCCGCCATGCTGGCCGGGCGCCGGCATTCCATGACCCGGGGCTGCGCCATCGCCGTTTTTCTGGCCGGGGCGGCCCAGATCCTGTTGGGCATAGCCACGCTGCTGCTGAAGGTTCCGGCGGCGTTGGGCGTGGCCCACCAGGCCGGAGCGCTGGTCTTTTTGACCGCGGTACTCGTCGCTGTGTTTTCAGGTTACGCGCCGATTTGCGGTGACCGGCTGGACAAGAACAGGATCGTGCCAGCCTGGCCCCGCTATCTGGAAGGCGCCTGAGCCGCCGCTAACCGGTTGCCAGCCGATTGGCGTGGAACCGGATATGATCTTCAATAAATGAAGCGATAAAGAAATAACTGTGGTCGTAGCCGGGCTGCATTCTGAGTTCAAGCGGCTGTCCGGTTTTTTCACAAGCCTGCCGCAACAGCTCCGGTTTGAGCTGGTTCTGCAGAAAATCATCCGCCATGCCCTGATCCACCAGAATTTCCCCGCTGCGGCAGCCCCGCTCGATCAGGCATACCGAATCGTATTGCCGCCAGGAGTCCTGATCATCACCGAGGTAACCGGACAGCGCCTTTTGCCCCCACGGACAATTGACCGGCGAGCAGATCGGTGAAAACGCGGAAATTGATTTGTAGGTTTGCGGGTTTTTCAGGCCGATGACGAGGGCTCCGTGTCCGCCCATCGAATGCCCCGTTATGCCCTGCGCGTCCCGCCTCACCGGGAAATGTTCAAACACCAGAGACGGCAACTCCCGGGTCACGTAACTGTACATCCGATAGTTCCGATCCCACGGCGGCTGTGTCGCATCAACATAGAATCCCGCGCCGGAGCCGAAATCATAGTCGTCATCCTCGTCCGAAACGCCGGCTCCGCGCGGGCTGGTATCCGGCGCGATCAGAATCAGGTTGTGTTCTGCCGCGAATCGTTGCGCGCCCGCCTTTACGGTGAAATTCTCTTCCGTGCAGGTGAGGCCCGACAGGTACCACAAGACCGGCAGCGCGGCGCTCTCGGCCTTGCCCGGCTGAAACACCGAGAACTGCATCGCGGTCCCGGTCTCGACCGAATCATGGCGATATATCCCCTGAACGCCGCCAAAGCAGCGTTGTTCACTCAAGGTTTCCATGTTCGTCTCCGGAACTAAAACTCAACCACGCTTCGAATTGACTCCCCTGCGTGCATCAGATCAAACGCATCATTGATCTTCTCCAGCGGCATTTTGTGGGTAATCAGGTCGTCGATGTTTATTTTACCGTCCATGTACCAATCGACAATTTTGGGCACATCGGTCCTGCCGCGCGCGCCGCCGAACGCGGTACCGCGCCAGACCCGTCCGGTGACCAGCTGGAACGGCCGTGTACTGATTTCCTGACCGGCTCCCGCGACCCCGATAATGACGCTTTCCCCCCATCCCTTGTGACAGCATTCCAGCGCCTGGCGCATCAGGTCGGTATTGCCGACGCATTCGAAACTGTAATCCGCGCCGCCGCCGGTCAGATCGACGATATACGGTACCAGATCACCCTCGACCTCGGTCGGATTGACGAAGTGCGTCATGCCAAACTTTTCAGCCAAAGCCTGTCGTCCGGGATTGATATCCACCCCGACAATCTGGTCAGCCCCGGCCAGCCTTGCGCCCTGGACCACATTCAGGCCGATACCGCCCAGACCAAAAATAACGACATGATCGCCCGGCTGCACTTTGGCGGTATTGATGACCGCGCCAATTCCGGTGGTGACCCCGCATCCAATGTAACAAACCTTGTCAAATGGAGCGTCCGGGCGGATTTTTGCCAGCGCTATTTCAGGCAGGACAGTATGGTTGGAAAAGGTCGATGTCCCCATATAATGAAACAGCTTCTGCTGGCCGATAGAAAACCGGCTGGTGCCATCGGGCATGATGCCCTGTCCCTGAGTGACTCGAATGGCCTGACACAGGTTGGTCTTGCCGCTGGTGCAATATTCGCATTCCCGGCATTCAGGAGTATACAGGGGGATAACATGGTCGCCTTCGCTCAGACTTCTCACGCCTTCCCCCACCGCAACGACCACTCCGGCCCCTTCATGCCCCAGAATGGCCGGGAAAAGTCCCTCGGGGTCGGCGCCCGAACGGGTGAATTCATCGGTGTGGCAAATCCCGGTCGCCTTGATTTCGACCAGTACCTCACCCGCTTTCGGACCATCCAGCTCGACCGTTTCTATTTCCAGGGGCTTGCCCGCCTCGTAAGCTACTGCCGCTCTTGTTTGCATTTTTTCTGTCCGGGTTGGAATTCAGGTTATTTTATAGAAACCCGTCCGCAACATTCAAGCCGACTTGCGTCCGCCTGCTTCTATCAAATCGGGCTGACAGAGCGCCTCTATTTGGTTACGATCACGGTTCCGGATCCCAGGTAGATTTGATGAATAAACAGTATGATTTTATCGTGATTGGCGGCGGCAGCGGCGGTATCGCTTCGGCCCGGCGGGCCGCACAATACGGAGTGCGGGTTTTGTTGATCGAATCCGGTCGGTTGGGGGGCACCTGTGTCAATGTCGGATGCGTACCCAAAAAAGTCATGTGGATTACATCGCAGATCAGGGAAACTCTGGGGGTGGCCGGGAGTTACGGGTTTGACATTAACGAAAACGGCTTCGACTGGCCGATTATCAAATCCTCCAGAGACCGCTATATCGAGCGGCTGAATGACATCTACCAACGCAATCTGGATCAATCCGGGGTGGATGTTGTGGAAGGAGTCGCGCGGTTTGCGGATGAACGCACGGTTAGCGTGAACGGGGAGGACTATTCGGCTCGTCATATACTGATTGCCACCGGCGGTCGTCCCACCGTCCCGGACATTCCGGGCGCCGACCACGGCATTACCAGCGACGGATTTTTCGAGCTGGCCCACCAGCCGCAGAGGATACTGGTGATCGGCGCCGGTTACATCGCGACCGAGTTGGCCGGGTTGATGCACGGATTGGGCAGCCGTGTGTCGATTCTGTTGCGTAAGGACAAATTGTTGCGAACCTTCGACCATGACATACATCAGGCGGTCATGCGGGAAATGGCCGCAGCCGGCATTGAAACTCTCACCCATGTCGCGCTCAGCTGCCTGGTCGAAAATTCCGGCAGCCTCGGATATCGTGATCTCGACGGCTCCGGCCAGGATGGTTACGACTGCATCATCTGGGCCGTTGGCCGTCATCCCAATGTGGAGAATCTGGGTCTGGATGCAGCCGGAGTGCATATGGATTCGCGCGGTTATATTGAAACCGATGAGTTCCAGAATACCACTGCCGGTGGCATTTATGCGGTTGGGGATGTCACCCCCAGGGCGCAGCTGACGCCGGTAGCGATCGCGGCGGGACGCAGATTATCTGACCGGCTGTTTGACAATCAAGCGGAGGCAAAACTCGACTACAGCAACATTCCCACGGTTATTTTCTCTCACCCCCCGGTCGGTACGGTCGGCCTGTCGGAAGCCCAGGCAGTAGAAAAGTACGGCGCCGATACCATCCGGGTCTACAAAAGCGAGTTTATTGATATGTATTTCGCGGTCACCGAACACAAACCGCGAACATTGATGAAACTGATCGTGCACGGTGAAGACGAGAGAGTAGTCGGCTGTCACGTAGTCGGACGAGGCGCCGATGAAATGATCCAGGGATTCGCGGTCGCGATCAAGATGGGCGCAACCAAAAAAGATTTCGATAACACAGTCGCCATCCACCCCACCGCAGCGGAAGAATTGGTGACGCTTCGGTGATGCCGGGGTTCCGGTCTCTCATTCAGATGCTGTGCTTACTGCCCCTACGATGATATTAGGCACAGCATCCGAGTGGTTGTGGATTTCCGTTTCCACGGAATTGACGGGTTGTGCCTGTGCCCACCGCCCGCTCTCCGGCAGGGCGCCCCGGATTATCGGTATTTCGGGTTGAACGGGGCGGGTCTGGGGAACCGGGAGGCGATGTCCAGGCGAGTCAGGTCGTGATGGCTTCGGGTATATTCCTCGGCGGCATTGCGCGGTGGGTTGTAATCCCAGCTTTGCAGTTTGCCGATGGTGAGCGCCTTGTGAACCTCTCTGCGCCGGTTCTGGTCGGCGATCACGGTTTGCCGCAGTTGTTCGGCATCCCAGTGTTGTTCGGCCTGATCTTTGAAGTCGCTGACCAGCCCATCAAAGGCCGGATCACCGGCCAGATTGATGGTTTCATCCGGGTCATTTTCCAGATCAAAAAGCTGATCCGGGTCGGTTGCGCAGGTAATGTATTTGTAGCGGGAAGATCGGATCATCAGCATCGGGGCAGAGGTTCCTTCGGCCAGGTATTCGCTGATTGTCCGGTTCGGGTCACTGGAGTCATCACCTTGACACAATGGGTACAGACTGCGCCCGTCCAGCGGGTCGATGGCCTCGGGTTTGTTGACATCGGCGCTGGCTGATGCAATATCCAGCAAGGTCGGTAGCGCATCCACCAGAGAAACTGGCTGGCTGACCTCTCGTGGAGCAAAACCCTCTGGCTGGTTAATGATCATCGGAATCCGGCAGGACCACTCCCGGAATGACATTTTGTACCATAATCCATATTCACCGAGCATGTCGCCGTGATCCGCGGTAAAAATGATGACCGTATTCTCAGCAAGTCCGCATTCGTCGAGCGTGTCGCGCAATCGCCCCAGCCATTCATCTACGTAGGAAACATTAGCGTAGTAGGCGCGCCGGGCGTTGATAATCTGCTGATCGTTGAGTTCAACTGAGTCAATCGCAATCACGTTTTCCAGGCGTTGATTATGAGGGTCGGGCTGGATCGCCGGACGACTGACTGTCGGCAGCGCAATATCTGCCTCATCGTACAGATCCCAGTATTTTTGCCGGGTTGCATAAGGATCGTGCGGGTGGATAAAACTGGCGACCAGACACAATGGCCGGGAATCCTCGGAGCGGGCGTGGTCATAGATTACCCGCATGGCCTGGGCGCCAACCTCATCATCATAGGCCAGTTGGTTGGTAATATACGCTACTCCGGCCTGGGTTACGCTGGATAGGTTGTGATACCACAGGTCAATCCGCTGATCCGGCTCGGTCCAGTCCGGCGCCCAGCCAAAATCCGCGGGATAGATGTCGGTTGTGACCCGTTCCTCAAATCCATGAAGCTGGTCGGCGCCGACAAAGTGCATCTTCCCGGAGAGACAGGTGCGATACCCCATCAAGCGCAGATAATGGGCGAAAGTCGGTGTCGTCGATGGCAGATAGGCGGCGTTATCATAGCCTCCGCAGCGGGAGATATTCTGCCCGGTCATGAAGGCATATCGCGCCGGTGTACACAACGGGCTACTGGTATAGGCGTTCTGGAACAACGCACCCTGGCTTGCCAGCGTGTCAATGTTGGGGCTGTAAACCTCATGGTTTCCGTAGCATCCCAACGCTTTGGCGCTCAACTGGTCCGCCATGACCACAAGAATATTGGGTTGGTTCCGATTCGATTTCATGAATGATCCCGGTTAAAGGCTCTGTCTTTCTCAGGGACAGCGGCCCACATTGCCGCAAATACAATGCTGATAAAAGTGCCGATGCAGACGGTCAATCCAATCGCTTCCAGCGGCGGCGTCCAGGAAAAGGAGAGGACGCCGAATACCAGCATGGTTGTGATCGCGCATACCCAGAGGGATTTGAAAGTCGTATCCCACTCATCGTCATTCTCGGGAAGCCGGTTGAAAAACAAAGCATAATCCAAACCCAGACCGATCACAAGCAACAGCGAGATCAGGTGGAAAATGCTGAGCGGATGACCGCTGAAAACCAGAATGGCGGCCAGGGTCAGCGCCGCTGAAAATGTCGGCACCATGATTTTCAATGGTCGTGCCAAGCTTTTGAATCCCAGCGCCAGCGTGATATAGATAATAATGATACAGGCAATCATGGACAGGGCCACCCGGTTTACGCTCTTGGCAACCATGGCCGTTGACGCCGACCTCAGGCGCATGTAATGAACCTCTTCGTGGTCGTCGGCGAAACGCTTTATCGCCTCCTGATCACGGATGCCATGCAGGAGAATCACGCCCGCCGCCCCGTCTTCAAAATCAAACAGCAACGGGTCCAGTTTTTTGCCGATGGGAGTGTCTTTCAGGTTGTTTGCATCAAGCGGTTCCAGTTTGTCCAGCGCCCGGATATCCTCGATTGCAGGATCAAACACATTCTCCTGAAAAGGGAAGTCCGCGAGCGCTTCGACCAGATTGTTGCTGATTGAATCGACTTCTTCCAGTTGAGCCTTTCGCAATAACTGTTGCTGCCGACTCGGCAGAAAGTGCGAAGCCATGTCAAAGCCTTCGAGAGTGTCGGTCTCTATCAGATCATCCAGACCGGGCGCCAGCTGTTCGCTCAGTCGCAGTACGCTCTCCTTGTCCGTTGCGGTCATCATCAGCATACTGCCGCCATACCAGAACCCGATATCTTCACGCAACATCCTTCCCTGCGCCCTGCGTTGGTCCTTGATCGGGCTGAGTGAATCGACATTCAGATGTAACACCGGGTTTTTATGAAACAACAATACCGCCGCTGAAACCACAAGCATGGCCACTACTACCAGGCGGAATCGGGCGGCAGAACGACCCAGTGATTTCAGTCTGCCATGTACGCCGGATAATCCTGCGGGTGGCCCTCGGTGGTTGGCAATGAATGGCAGCGCCCAGCGTGAAAACAGCGCGGCGGTCACCAGCCCCGTGATAGTGAATATCCCCAACTGCTGCAACCCGCCGAAGCCGGACAACAGGAATGCGGCATAAGCGATGACGGTGGAAAAAACACCCAGCCGCAAGGTTCGCCATACCTTTTGCAGCTTGTTCCTCTCGTCTTTGTGGTTCTGGCTCAGACCGCTGGTCAGTAGATGAATCGGATAGTCCACGGCGACTCCCGCCAGGGTGATTCCGAATACCAGCGTAATGTCGTGAATTTGTTCGTAAAACAGCAGGACACATGCGGTCGCCACGATCATGCCCGCCACTAATGGCAGTATGGTCAGCGCAACCATGCGAATGGACCGGTAGGCTGCCCAGATAAACAAGGTCACCAGCAATATCGCCATCATGGACAGGTTTTTTATATCTTCCCGGATGTTTTGAGCAGATTCGACGGAGAACACCGTCGGGCCTGACATGATCACATTCAATCCGGGCGGTTTCATGGCATTGAGGGTAGACCGGATTTCCTCTACCACTGCTTCCTGATTGTCCATCTGGGTAATGTCAGCCCCGATTTCAATCAGGACCAGTGTGCGCTGGTGATTTTTGGAAAACCAGACCCCGTGCAGCTCCTCCGGTTTTTTATGGCGGCTCACCCGGCCTTGCCAGCTCTCCAGCAAATCGAGAATTTCGCCTGTCGGGTCCTTGCGCAGAAAGCGTTTTTCAAGGGTGGCGGTGGAGGAATACAGTCCTTCCAGCCTGGCATCGAGCGCCGACTTCAACCCGGCTGTTGAAAACTGTTCTGTCAGGTTATTGCGAGTCAGCAGATATCGATACTTTTCCAGAAAGGAGAGAAGCTCATCGCTTGATTCCGACGCCCCATTGGTGACTTTGTCAAATGTCCCGGAAGTCTTCAGTTTCCCGACGACCTCACGATTGAATTCGGCAAGCTGTGTCGGAGGCAACCCGGAAAAAGCCAACAGGATAATGCTCGTTGACGCCCCGTTGTCCAGTTGGTGGCGCAACAGTTTTTCGAACCGGGTTTCAGGCTCTGGGAGAAATATTCCAACGTCAGTCGATACGTTGAATCGAGTAAAGATCGTGACCAGCGCAACGGCAAGAATGCACAGGATAATGATCGCTTTGGTACGCGCAGTATCCACAGTCGTTTATGGGTTTGCTGATTGCAGAAGCTGGTAGGTCAACTCAAGCACAGATTGGTCCCCATTGGCCTGGGCCGAGACCACTTTTTGTATTCGGGCATCACGGCCATGCAGTGTTATCCGGTCAAAATATTTCAGGATTTCCGGATTGGCCGGAATGAGATCGAGCTGCCAGTCAGCGCGGCTGCCCCCCAGTTCGACTTCAAAGTCTTTCCTGATTCCGGCCATGTCTCCGTCCAGCATGGCCCGGAGGCCCGCAACCGCGGTCGCCAAAACCGGATGGGATTGTATCGGGTATTTCTGGATTTGCGCCACCTCCTCGCCTTTTATCTGATGGCCGGGCTTTTCTATCGACAAGTAATCCCCGCTAATCACGACTTTCTCGACAATCGGCGATACGGTGTTTTTCTCGATGTAATCCGGTTGGCGATACTCGATACTCCCGGTTGTAACCAGATCGGTCACCAGAAAAGCCGAATTCCTGGTTTCCCTGAAAACCAGTTGTGCGTGGACGATCCTGGAGAATTGCTGCATCAGCCTGGACACATCCCATACCTTCCCGTCTGCGAAGGTTACAGACGGGACAGCCAAAAATAAAAACAGCAATAAGTTACGAACAGGCAAGTGCGGAATGTTCCCCGGCTTCAATGGCAAGGCACAAAGATAACACAGTCAGGCCGCGTTTTTGTCGGGTCAAGCCAGCAGTTGCCGCAGAATTTCGTCGATGAACCGATACCCTTTTTCCGTGCATCGAATCCGGTTGTCGGATATTTGCAACAGACCCTGTGAAATCGGCCCGTCCAGCGCATGCGCGGTCGCCTCCAGGCTCAACCCGGTTCGATGCTCGAACATGCTGACATCAATCCCGTTTTTAAGCCTCAACGCGTTTAACAGACATTCGAACAGAATGTCGTCCCGCGCCACCCTGACCGGATAATGGTATGGTTTTCCGGCGCTGACCGAGGACATGTAGGTTTCCGGTCTTTTCTGCTTCCATGCCCGCGTGATGCCGCCGCGGTCCGTCACTTTGGAGTGAGCGCCGGCGCCGATTCCCAGGTAGTCGCCAAATTGCCAGTAATTCAGGTTGTGGACGCATTCCCGGCCCGGCCTGGCGTAAGCGGATACTTCATAGCGCGCATAACCGCCCTGGTCCAGTTGGTTCGCGATGGCGTCCTGCATGTCCGCGCGTATGTCTTCGTCCGGCAGGTCGGGCGGATGTCGATGGAACCAGGTATTCGGCTCCAGGGTCAGTTGATAAAGCGACAAGTGCTCCGGTGAGTGGGCCATCGCCTGGGCGCAATCGTCCAGCGCCATGGCCGGTGTCTGTCCGGGTAGGCCGAACATGATATCGAGGTTGAAGTTGTTGAAGCCCGCCCGCCGGGCATTGGCAACCGCGCGGTCAGCCGCTTCGGCGTTGTGAATCCTGCCCAGAGCCTCCAGATGACGATTGTTGAAACTCTGCGCGCCGATGGACAGGCGATTGACCCCGGCTTCGAGATAAGTTTCAAACCGGTCGTATTCCAGTGTCCCCGGATTGGCTTCCAGGGTTATTTCCATGTCCGGCTCGAATTCGATTTTTTGTCTGATGAAATCAAGCAGGGCCGCAATCGACTTCCCCCGGAACAGGCTGGGGGTGCCGCCTCCCAGAAAAATCGAGCGGAGTCTGCGCGCCGGATACAACCGGCGAACATCCGAGTCGAAATCCGCTTTCAGACTGTCTATATAACGCTGTTCCGGGAAATCCCCGGAAAACGCGTGCGAATTGAAATCGCAATAGGGGCACTTTTTGACGCACCAGGGAAAATGAATGTAAAGGGAGAGTGGAGGCGCCCTCATTCGTATCCATTCCGTCTGTCCAGCCTAACTGACCACATTGACCGGCTGGCCGTTCAGCCACCCGACCAGATTTTTCGATAACCCGTCAACCAGCCGTTGTCTGGTTTCCCTTGATCCCCAGGCATTGTGGGGGGTAATCAACAGGTTCGGCCGTCGGATTTGCAGCAGCGGATGATCGGGAGGCGGCGGCTCAATATCAAATACGTCAATGCCAGCGCCCGCTATTTCACCGCATTCGAGCGCATGGATCAGCGCGCCGGAATCTATGATGGCGCCGCGCGCGGTATTCACCAGGATCGCGGACTTTTTCATTTTTCCGAATGCCCGGTCGTCGAACAAGTGATGCGTGTCGGCGCTCAGGGGGCAGTGAAGCGATATGATGTCCGAGCGTTCGAGTAGTTCATCGAAGCGGACACGGCCCGGTTCAGGGACGCCTTCCGACCCGGGCCTCTGGCACAGCAATACCTGCATGTCCAGCGCTTCAGCGATGGCCGCTACCTTCCTGCCCAGCGTGCCGTAACCGATGATGCCCAGTATTTTTCCGCTGGTCTCGATGATCGGATGGTCCAGCAGGCAGAACACATCGCTGCCGCTCCAGTTTCCCTGTTGCACATCCTGGAGATACCGAATCTGGTTGGTCAGCAGGTTCAGGATTAATGCGATGGTATGTTGGGCGACGGCCGAGGTCGCGTAGTGGCGGACGTTACAGACCACAATGCCCTGCTCGCGACAGGTGTCGAGAGCGACATTGTCGGTGCCGGTTGCCGCGATCAGGATCAATTTCAGATTCGGGCAGCGGCCCAACAGCTCACGGTCCAGCACAACCTTGTTGGTAATCACGATTTGATAGGGGCTTACCCGTTCCAGGGTCTGCCCGACGCGGGTGGACGGGTAACTGGTCCAGTCAATCCCGGAAATTTCGAGCCCCGCCAGAGCAATATCGTTTTTATCGAATGAGTTTTTGTCGAGAATCACGCCTTTCATGGTTAATCGGTTCCTGGAGGTTAATCAGATTACATTACACTGAAACAAGAATATAGAATAGACTTTTCTTTTTCCACTATCGCCGGATGATGATGTCCGGCAGGTTGCCTGCGACTTTGCACATGGTTTTACCCCCTGATATTGCACAACGCATGCAGACATGTCAGCCTGACCTTATCCCGGTTGCCGGGATGAGACAGGCCGCGGTCGCCTTGATTCTGCGCGACCTCGCCACGCACCCGAAAATGTTTTTTATCGAGAGGGCCAAACATAAAAACGATCCCTGGTCCGGTCAAATCGCGTTTCCGGGAGGGAACAGGGAATCGGCAGACTTAAGCGCGCTTGCCACTGCCTGCCGGGAAACCAGGGAGGAAGTGGCGCTTGAACTGTCGTCCCGGAACCTGTTGGGCCGACTTCATGATCAGCAGGGTAAAGCCGAAAACCGGGAACTACCCCTGGTGATCAGTTGTTTTGTATTCAGTATGGAGGGGGAGCGGAGGACGATCAACAGTAGTGAAGTGGAGGACAGTTTCTGGGCGCCGGTCTCACATTTGCTGGATGACCGGAATCGAATCGACTATCAGCCGGGATATACAGAAGGGACCTGGCCGGCTATCCGCCTCGACGGGAACCGGGTATTATGGGGGTTGACCTTGAGGTTTGTGCGGATGTTTCTGGACCTCGCGGCCTGAGCGGTATTTCGCGGTTCTATCCGGGCGCTCGCCGCCATTCAGGACCCGCGGGATTTCAGCCCGGATTCAGGGCCGCGAGCGGGGTTCTCAACGCCTGCAGGGTCTGGCCGCTGTCCGCGTCAACCACGAACACGGCGAGGCCGAGATTGTCCGCGTTCCAGGTTTCATCAATCTCCATGGATACCATACGGGTGCTGTCACCCCGGGCAACGGATACCGGTTCGCTGAGGTGGTGGACAACAAAGTTGTAAGTGATGGTCTTGCCCCTGTTCTCTCCGCCTTTTATTTGCCGGACAATATTGTTTTCATACACGGCGACAAACAGTTCCGGCAGCCGGGCATCGGTTTCGTTGCGGACGGTGAGATCAGCGACGACTTCCCCGCTCCCCGGAGCGGACACATCCATGGTTATCCGGACATCCGCGGGTTTCCGGTTGTATTGGTTGATCTGGTCGAAAATCATGCCGCCGCCCCGCGCTTCCAGGCCCGAGACCACAATCTCGGGCGTGTAAATGGATCGTTGCCGGTTCAGTTGTGCGATCCAGCGCTGGCGGTCCGTGAATTTCGCCTGGGAAAAGGGATCCTCCCAACCCAGCCTGTTCCAGTAATCGACGTGAAAGGCGAGCGGCACCGCGTGAAAATCCTGATTGATATTCTCTCCCAGCACGGTCATGAAATTATCAGCCCTGGGGCAACTGCTGCATCCCTCCGAGGTATATAACTCAACCACAGGGGTGATATTTTCCGCGCTGGAAACGTGGATACGCGGGGTATCCGTTTCACTGGCGCTCGCGACCGGAGCCACCCCGATTAAAATGGACAGCCCGATGGTTTTCAGAACATTCACTTGGGAATCCTCATTGCTCGAACAGTGAAAGATATTGCCCATAGTTGTCGGCCTCCATGGACTCTTTCGGGATGAATCTCAACGCCGCTGAATTCATGCAATAGCGCAGTCCGGTCGGGGCGGGGCCATCCGGGAATACATGACCGAGGTGGGAGTCGGCATGGCGGCTTCTGACTTCGGTTCTTCGCATGAACAGCTTGTAGTCTGTTTTTTCAACCACGCAGTCCGGGTGAATCGGCCGGATGAAACTCGGCCAGCCAGTTCCGGAATCAAATTTGTCGGTGGAAGAAAAAAGCGGTTCGCCGCTGACGACATCGACATAGATGCCCTCGCGTTTTTCATCATTATATGGATTGGCGAATGGTCTCTCGGTCGCGTCCTCCTGGGTTACCCGGTACTGAATATCGCTGAGGCGTTCACGCAGGGTTTCCCGCTCCGGCTTTTCATAGGGTCGGGGGTCAGGTGATGGATTCGGGCCAGTCATTTCGCCAATATGATTACAGGTATTCAGTGGTTAAAGACCTGCTGAATTACAGATAGTTCAATCCAGCAAATCTCCCAGTTCCGCGATGTTCTCAAGCACCGTGCCGGTATGCTTTCCGAGTTCGCGGCGATTGTGCGAGCCGGTCAATACCCCGACGGACAGGGCGGCCCCGGCATTGACGCCCATGTTGATGTCTTTCGGGCTGTCGCCCACCATGATGACCTGTCCGGGACTCAGGCCGCAGTGACGGCAAAATGCCTCAACCATGCCGGGGTCCGGCTTCACGCCATAGCCACTGTCGGCGCCGCAAACAAAATCGAAACAGTTCACCAGATTGAGTTTTTCGATCATGGAAATCGCATTGCGTTCATCGTCCATGGTCGCCAGACCGTTTTTCAGGCCACGGTCCTTCAGCCCAAGCAGATATTCCCGCAGGTCCTGGATTGCCGGTACCGGGTTACCGGCCGCGTATGCGAATATATCCTGGATGGCGGATAATCGAGAGCCGTTCAGGGGTTGCCCGATCTGGTCTGACCACGACTCCAGGATCTGCTGGTTGCTGCCGGAAGCCAGTAATGAATCGGCGCCCCACTGCCCGGTCGCCATATCGTAGCCGCCGCTTCGCAAAAGAGATTCAGTGAGTTCCGGCCGCCCGACCGACTCGGCAACATGGTTCGCCGCTTGAATATAAGCGTCCAGCCAGGTGGCGTTGAAATCCAGCAGCGTACCGTCCTTGTCGAACAGGATACCCTTAATCAACGGTCAGCTCCTGATTTGAATTTCTGACCGAGGGCACCCAGCAATACCCGTCTGGATCAAGTAAAAAGCATTCACGCAGGCCATGGGGTTTATCCGCCGCCGCCATCAGCACCGTGTAGTTATTCTCGCGGGCCTTATCTTCCGCCCGGTCGGGGTCAAGCTCGTACAATCTCAATTCCAGCCCGCCGCCGCGGGCGCCGAATTCGGGAAGCAGAGAAGGCAACGGGTTATTCCCGTAGGTATGGTCGCCGTGCAGCATGAACCATTGGCCGTTGGCGCTGAGGAGGGCATAATCCCGCGATGAAGTGACCACGGAGAAGTCCAGCACGGTGGTCAGGAACCGAACCGTATTCTCAACATCGGATACCAGCAGATTGACGCCAAAGCCCGCCAGCGCCCGCCCGGTTTCTTCAGCGTCAGTCGGGTCGAATTTTTTCATGGATACGGCAACCGGTCATTTACTGTCACAGGATATGCAGGGGGAGCCAAGCCAACCCGGAATATAACCCCAAAGCGCTCTATTCTGGTAATTTTTTGTCCGCTATCGACTCTGCGCTGTCACTGGAGACAGCCTTCCGGACTGCATGGATGGCGGCAATGCGCTGGTTCCGGATCGCTTTTTTGATCCGCGGCCCGGCCCGGCGCCCTTCACCGAATTGATCCAGAACCTGTCTGGCAATCGGTTCCTGTTCAACCCGAAGCGCCGCATCGTGCATCTTCAGCATCAGGGCGGTTTCCTCGCGCCCGTCGTTTTCATGCCCGGTACGCCCCCTCCGGTCCGCATCACAACATAACGCGAATTTCTCAACCAGCTCCGGCCTGCGGAAACCATCAAAAGCTTCGAGCGCCTTCAGGACTGTGCCTGGTTTTAATTGCCGAATCCGGTGACAGTGCAAGTGATATTCACATACCCTCAGGGCAAACTCACGAAAACGGGTTGGGACACCGAGGCGATCGCACAGCGATTCAATGGGTTTCAAACCGCGTTTTTCATGGCCTCTGTGCCGGGGTAATTCGGCGCGGGGCGTGAGCGCTTTACCCAGGTCGTGCACCATGACCGCAAAAATCACCATCGGATCCCGGGTCATGGCGCTGGCCGCATCGGCCGACATCAGGATGTGTATTCCGGTGTCAATTTCAGGGTGGTATTTTTCAACCTGGGGTACACCGAACAGGGCGTCCACTTCGGGCAGGAGCCGTTGCAGCGCGCCGCATTCCTTCAGTGTTGTCAGGAACCGGGAAAACCTTTCTTCCTGCATGGCCTGATGCATTTCCTGCCAGGTCCGCTCCGCCACCAGCGCATCGACCTCTCCGTTATCGACCATTTCGGCCATCAGTCTGTGCGTATCCGGGCAGACGCTGAAGTCCGTGAAACGGGCGGCGAATCGCGCGACCCGCAACAGTCTGACCGGGTCCTCGCTGAACGCGCCCGAGACATGACGGATGATACCGCGCCGCACATCCCGCTGGCCGTTGTAAGGATCAATCAGATTGCCCTCGTCATCCAGGGCCATCGCGTTCATGGTCAGGTCGCGTCTGCCCAGGTCCTGTTCCAGGGTAATATTCGGATCGCTGAAGAATTCAAAGCCATGATATCCCCGCGTGGTCTTCCTTTCCGTGCGCGCCAGCGCATATTCCTCGTTGGTATCGGGGTGCAGGAATACCGGGAAATCCCGTCCCACCGGTTTGAACCCAAGCTCCACCATTTGATCCGGGGTCGATCCCACCACTACCCAGTCACGGTCTGTGACCGGACGCCCCATGATCCGGTCCCTGACCGCGCCACCAACCAGATACCTTTCGAGTTTGTCTTCCGGGGGGTGTTTGCCAGAGATCATTTCCAGCTTTGGAGAATCATGTCCGCGCATTTCTCGCCAATCATGATGCTGGGGGCGTTGGTATTGCCGGAGGTGATATCCGGCATGATGGACGCGTCCGCAATCCTCAATCCATCCAGGCCATGCACTTTCAACCGGTGATCAACGACCGCCATCGGGTCATCCGCGGGTCCCATTTTGCAGGTGCAGCTTGGATGATAGATGGTGGTCGCGGAATTTCTGGCGTGCTCGAGCAGCTGCTCGTCCGTGCGGACATGTTCGCCGGGGTCGAATTCGTCGAGAATATGGGGTTTCAGCGCTGGCATGGAGGCAATTTTCCGGGAAACCTTCATGGCCTCGACCGCGATTCGGCAGTCTTCCTCGACAGACAAATAATTGGGCTGTATTTCGGGATGGCGGTCGGGGTCCGGGGTCCGGATTTTGACGAATCCCGCGCTCTTCGGACGTAACTGGCAGACCGAGGAGGTGAACGCGGAAAAAGGATGAGTTCCTTCGCCCGGACTGTCTGAGCTGAGCGGCTGAAAATGAAACTGGATATCGGGCCTCGCAACCTGCTCCGAGGTCCGTGTGAAGATGACTACCTGGCTGGCCGCCAGTGTCAGCGGGCCGGTTCGGCAAAACAGATACTCAAGTCCGATGAGAAACTGCCGAAAGTAGCTGTTGACCTCATCATTCAGGGTCGGCTGGACGGTTTTGTAGACAGCGCGTATCTGTAGGTGATCCTGCAGGTTCTGCCCCACCCCCGGAAGATGCCGCGCCTCCGGGATACCCAGTTCCTGCAGCAATGTACCGGGGCCAATCCCGGAAAGTTGCAGAATCTGCGGCGAGCCGATGGCGCCGGCGCTCAATATCGTTTCCTTTTCGCTGTAGCGCCGCTGAACCTGATTATCCTTGCGAAACTCCACGCCGACGATTTTTCGGCCCTCGACCAGCAGCCGGGTCACATGGGCGCGGGTAAGGACAGTCAGGTTTTTTCTGGACATTACCGGTTTCAGATAGCCCTTCGCCGTACTCCACCGCCTGCCCTTATGGGTGGTTAACTGAAAATAGCCGACGCCTTCCTGGGATTCGCCGTTTATATCGTCATTCGCCGGGATTCCGGACTGGATGGCCGCCTCGATAAAGGCGTCCGTGACCGGCCTTCGAAACCGGATGTCTGAAACTTTCTGCGGGCCGCCGACGCCATGGTAGGGAATATCGCCGCGCTCCTGATCCTCCGACTTGATGAAGTAAGGCAGGACATCATCATAAGACCAGCCCGGATTGCCCTGGTTCGCCCAGTCATCAAAATCTTCCGGCTGCCCGCGCACATAAAGTAACCCGTTCAGTGAACTCGATCCGCCCAGCACCTTCCCGCGCGGCCACTTCAACTGTCTCCCGTTCAGCCCCGGGTCCGGGTCTGTGACATAGCGCCAGTCCATTTTCGGGTTGTGCATGGTCTTGAAATAGCCGACCGGTACATGAATCCAGAGGCTGCTGTCCCGGCCCCCCGCTTCCAGTAGCAAAACACGGTGGTTGGGGTTCGCGCTCAGTCGATGGGCCAGAACGCAGCCGGCCGACCCCGCGCCAACGACGATAAAATCGTACCTGCGTTCGCTTGTCATTCCAGGTTATTCCAGGACGACCAGCAGGTCGCCCGATTCGACCCGGGAGCCAGCGCTGACCAGCACTTCCGAAATCCTGCCGGGCTGCTCGAACGTCAGATGGGTTTCCATCTTCATCGCTTCCAGGGTGACCGCCGACTGGCCCTTTTCAACCAGGTCATTGACCGATACGGCCACGCTGACCACCATCCCCGGCATCGGGGCGGCAACCTGTTTGTCATCATCCGGGTCCGCCTTGCGATGGGAAATGATACTGGAAACCAGGCTGTGATCATTCACCACGACCTCCCTGGGTTGGCCGTTTACCTCAAAAAAGGTGGTCCGTGTGCCGTCCTGATGAGGGTCGCCGACCGTCTGGTACTTGATAATCAGCGCCTTGCCGAACTCATCGTCAATGACAATTTCCTCCCGCGGTTTGAGTCCGTAGAAATAAACCGGGGTGGGCAGGTGGCTGGTATCGTCATAATTTCGGCGATGTTCGACCAGTTGCTCGAACACGCCGGGATAAAGCGTCCAGGACAGCGCGTCCTTCATGGTCGGCTGGGCCAGGCCTTTGGTTTTCAGCAGACTTCCGATCTTTTCGAAATCCGCCGCCGGCAGGCTGCTCCCCGGTCGGCCGCTCATTGGTTTTTCGCCTTTCAATATACGGTTCCTGACCTTTTTCGGGAAACCCTGATACGGTTTGCCCATGCGTCCGCTCATCAGATCGACAACGGACTGGGGATAAGCGAGTTCCCGCTCCCCGTTCTCGATATCCGCGCAGACCAGCTCATTGGAAACCATGAACAGGGCCATGTCACCGACCACTTTTGAGGTGGGGGTCACCTTGATGATGTCGCCGAACATCTGGTTAACCGAGGCGTAGGTTTCGCATATTTCCACCCAGCGGTCCGACAGGCCAAGCGAGCGCGCCTGTTCATACAGGTTGGTATACTGGCCCCCCGGCATTTCGTGTTTGTACAGGTCAGCCGAGGCCGGCAGTGTTTCACATTCGAAGGGCTTGTAGAATTCTCTGGTTGAACGCCAGTAATCGGCGAGTAGGTCGAGGTGGTCTGTGTTCAGCAGGGTTCCACGCCGATTGGATTGCAGCGCCGCGGCGAGGGTATTCAGATTGGGTTGGGAAGTGCCTCCCGACATCGGCGCCATAGCCGCATCGGCGATATCCAGCCCCACTGCCGCGCCATTCAATATGGAGGCGGCCTGAATCCCGGATGTGTCATGGGTATGAAAATGGATCGGCAGGTCGATCTCCTGTTTCAGCGACTGGATCAGAAGCGTGGCCGCATCGGGTTTCAACAGTCCCGCCATGTCCTTGACGCACAGGATATGAGCGCCCATGTCGGTAAGCTTCCGCGCCATTTCAAGATAATAGTCGAGGGTGTACTTTTTCCTGGCCGGATCGAGAATATCGCCGCTGTAACAGATCGTCGCCTCGCAGATGCCGCCGTATTTTTGTACGCTGTCCATGGCGACCTCCATGTTCGGGATCCAGTTGAGCGCGTCGAAAACCCGGAAAATATCCATTCCCGCATCAACCGATTGCCGGACGAATTCACGCACCACATTATCCGGGTAATTGATATAGCCGACCACGCTGGAGGAACGCAGCAGCATCTGGAACAGGATGTTCGGTACTTTCTCGCGCATTTCAGCCAGACGCTGCCACGGGTCTTCCTTGAGAAACCGCATGGACGTATCGAAGGTCGCCCCGCCCCACATCTCCAGGGAAAACAATCCGGGCGCGAGAGTCCCGTAATGTTCCGCGATGTTCAGCATGTCCACGGTCCGCATCCGGGTGGCGAACAGGGACTGGTGGGCGTCACGGAATGTCGTGTCCGTCAGCAACAGTTTCTCCTGCCCCTTTATCCAGTTTTGCAGTCCTGAAATTCCTTCCTCCAGCCAGATTTCACGGCTTCCCCTGCAAGGTGTCGTGTCCGGCAGCTCGGGAACCGGCACCGGATCGCGCCGTTCAGCGACCGGCCGCCCCCTGACCTCGTCGTTGCCATTGACGATAGTGTCGGAAATGTAAGAAAGGATTTTGGAGGTGCGGCTGGGGTAGATCTTGAAATCCGTAAGTTGCGGGGTTTCATCAATAAATCGGGTGGTGCATTGTCCCTGTTCGAATGTCGGGTGATCCATCAGGCGCAGCAGGAACGGAATATTGGTTTTGACCCCGCGGACGCGAAACTCGTTCAGGGCTCTTTTCATACGACCAATGGCGCCATCGAACATTCTCGCCCGGGCGCTTATCTTGACCAGCATTGAATCAAAATACGGGATTACAATGGCCCCGGAAAACGCGCTGCCGGCGTCCAGGCGGATCCCGATGCCGCTGGAGGACCGGTATTCTGTCAACCGGCCATAGTCCGGCATGAACTGGTTGGTCGGGTCCTCGGTCGTGACCCTGCACTGTACGGCAAAACCATGGGTTTTGATCGCCTCCTGGGACGGCAGATCCACCTCCGGGCTGTCCAGCGCATAGCCCTGGGCGACCAGAATCTGCGCGCGCACAATATCAATGCCGGTGACTTCCTCGGTGACCGTGTGTTCGACCTGGATTCGCGGATTGACTTCTATGAAATAGAATTTGCCGGTCTGGTCATCGACCAGAAACTCCACCGTGCCGGCATTCTGGTAGGAAACAGCCTCTGCGATCTTGCAGGCGGCATCGCAGATCGCTTTCCTGAGATCAGGGTCCAGATTCGGGGCGGGCGCGATTTCCACCACTTTCTGGTAGCGGCGTTGGACGGAACAGTCACGTTCAAACAAATGGACCCGATTGCCATGCTCGTCGCCGAGAATCTGGACCTCGATATGACGCGCCCGGGAAATCAGTTTTTCCATGAAAATATCCCGACTGCCAAAGGCGGTATGGGACTCCCGTTGCGCCGCCTCGAACGCGGGCCTGAATTCCGTCTCACCGTGAACCACGCGCATGCCGCGGCCGCCGCCGCCATGAGCGGCCTTGAGCATGATCGGATAGCCTGTCCGGGCCGCGGTCTCCAGGCCGTCGGCGACATCAGTTATCGCCCGGTTGACCCCTCCGAGTACGGCCACTCCGGCTTTCTCCGCGATCAGTCTTGCCGAAGTCTTGTTACCCAGGGAGGTCAGGGTTTCGATGGAGGGGCCGACAAATACAATGCCCTCCTCCCGGCAGCGTCTGGCGAAATCCGGGTTTTCGGAAAGGAAACCATAACCCGGATGAATGGCGTCGACATTCTGCGCCTTGGCCAGGGCGACAATTTCCTCGATATTCAGATAATTTCTGATCGGTTCACCGGCGCCGCCCACCTGATAAGCCTCGTCGGCCTGAAACCGGTGCAGGGAATATCGGTCCTCGTAGCTGTAAATCGCAACCGGCGTAATGCCCAGCTCGCGGGCGCTGCGAAACACGCGGATCGCGATCTCGCTGCGGTTGGCCACCAGCAGCCTTTTAACCGGTTTTATTTGTCGGGGCGCAGTCATCTCGAATATAATTATAACCTGAAGCAACGGCCCGCGATTCTATCACTTTGTGAATACCCCATGGAGAGTATTCAACTGCGGCCACAAAAGATCAACAATAGCCGGCCGGAAGCAACCTTGAAGTGAAAAAGATGTACTACGAAACCATACAGGAACTTGAAAAAAAGGGGATCAATTCTGAATATGTCCAGGGTTGGGCCAACGGCTTTCTGGGTAATCCCAGACGTGAAGAGCAACGAACCAACGAGGCCTACGAAGCGGGATATGAAGACGGCTCGGGACAGGTCACGGATCAGGCCGATCGGTTCACAGATTAATCCCGGCGGCCAGCCCACCGTATGGCTCAACCCCCGCCCCGGTTCATCCACGCGGACCGGCGAATTAACAGCATACATTTATTGAAGTTACCTCTATACTCGGCTCTCACATATAATCTCAACATGATCTGAACGCAGCCCGCTGTTCAGATCTTTCTTTTGGATTATCTTCCTTGATCAAAAACAGCCGTGTCCTGCCATACCTGCTGATTTTCATTGCCGGGGTTTTGTGGGGCGGCACCTTCTCACTGGCGTTAATTGCGGCCTCTGACGGGACCCATCCACTGGTTCTGGCCACCTGGCAGGCGCTGGTGAGTTCGGTCATCTTCATTGTCGTGTGCCGGGCGCTTAAAGTTCCTGTGTTCCGGCTTGCGAATCTCGGCAAGTATTTGTTTATCGGGGTAGTGGGTCATATCACCCCCAATATACTTTATTACACCGCGGCGCCGCATTTATCTGCCGGAATCCTGTCGATTACGGTGTCTACCGTGCCGCTGTTCACTTATGCCATTATGTGGGCGATGGGATTTGAACGGATTGCGATCAAACGCGCTGTGGGGCTGTTGTGCGGGATGCTGGCGATCCTGCTGCTGGTGATACCGGACCAGGGATTGAGCAGTGATGACGTGAATTTCTGGATCTTGCTGGTGGTTTTGTGCGCACTGCTTTACGCCGCTGAAAATGTTTATATTGCTGAAGGGGTCAGTTACGAAACCAGTATTTTTGAGCTGCTGTGCGGGGCGAATGTCGTGTCGCTGGTTTTTCTGGTCCCGGCCACCTTCTCACTCGGAACAGGGAATCTGTTCCCCTGGGTTCTGACCAGCTCGGGTTGGGCGATCACCGGCATAGCCGTGGTCAGTGTGGTCGCCTATTCGATGTTCTTCTACACCATCAAGACGGCAGGCCCGGTATTCGCGAGTCAATGCGCCTATATCGTGACCGTGGCGGGAGTGCTGTGGGGAATCATCATCTTCTCCGAGCAGCACACGGTCTGGGTCTGGATGTCGGTTCTGATCATCATGGCCGGAGTGGCCCTGGTTTCGCCATCCCGGAGAGTCACGAACTGAATCCCGCAATCCCGGCGCCGGTCAGGAATTTCTGATTTTTTCGACCAGCGCTGTGGTTGACACCGGGCGCTCGAACCGGATCGAATGGACTGACCCGCCCCGCTCCTGCACTTCCCGCCCGCCCACAATGTCTTCGGCCTTCCAGTCGCCGCCCTTTACCAGCGCCTCCGGTTCGATCTTCATGATCAATTCCAGCGGGGTATCCTGGTCAAACGGCACGACCCCGTCCACGCACTCCAGAGCCGCCAGCACAACGGCTCGGTCCGCCAGGGTATTGAATGGCCGCCCCGCCCCCTTTTCGAGCCGTTTTACCGACGCATCCGAATTGACGCCCACCACCAGCGAGGCTCCCAGAGCGGCCGCGCTGTACAGGCAGGCGACATGCCCGCAGTGAAGAATGTCAAACACGCCATTGGTAAAAACCAGTGGCCGCTCAAATCCCGAAATCCATTTATCGAATCCGTCCGGGTGGCCGGGTGAGTATATCTTTTGCTGCGGAATCAACCTTGTATCCCCGGGAGCCGGAGCCTTGCAGCCGGCTATTCGGTTTTGATGTATTCGAAAACCTTGACGATATGGATTACGCCTGCAACGCTTCGCGCTGCCTCGACTGCGGCCTGGGCTTCATCCTGTGTGACCAGACCCATCAGATAAACTTTGCCGCGCTCCGTAACCACCTTGATATTGGATGACGGCACGTTGTCTGCCCTTAACAGGGAGGTTTTCACCTTGCTGGTGATCCAGGTATCATTTGCACGGCTGTTGAGATTGCTTCGCCCGGCCAGATCCAGCTCATTGACTACTTTCCGGGTTTGCTCATATCCATTGGCCAGAGATTCCGCATACTGGCGTTGGTCATCGGTATGGACTTCTCCGGTGAGCAGTACGATTCCATTGATTGCCGTCACGCTGATATTGACCGGCGAGCCAAGATTTTCATCCGACTGGTAATTGCCTCTTAATTTCAATTCCAGCAGGTTGTCGTCTATATTACGCCCCAGGGTTCGTCTTTCACCATGAAGGTCAATGGAGGTGACGATCACGGCGCCAACGAACAAGGGGGCGCAGGCGGTGATGGATTGTACGGTTGCCAGAACAAGCAGGCCGCAAAAAAGGTTTCTCCATATTCTCAGGAAACTCCCTGGATGGTCGTTTGTCGGGATCATGTTGGTTTCTCGAACAAAGGTTAAACCGGTCGCGAGACAGGCAGACAGCCTGTCAGGAAGTCCGGGTCGGGTGAATTATACATCAGTTTGCGGCGTCTTTTCCGCTCACCTGACGTTACCGCCGTTCAAAACGCGTGTTTGATCCAGTCAATGTCAAACCGGTCTCTCGGTCCGGTGATCGCAATGACATCGAACCGGCATTGGTCGTATTGGCCGTTGCGGTATTGCTGCAGGAAGGATTCCGCGGTTTTACGGATTTTATTCTGTTTCCTGCGGGTGATGCTTTCCTCCGCTCCGCCAAAGGCCCGGTTTTTTCGATAGCGCACCTCGACAAACACCAGATTCTGCCCCTGCCGCATGATCAGGTCAATTTCGCCGCATTTCCTGGAATAGTTGCGCGTAACCAGCGTAAGCCCCTGTGTCTTCAGCCAGGATAACGCAATGGATTCCGCGTCTTCACCGCGTTGCAAATGCGGCGCTTTCAAGGTTGTTTCCCAGGATTCGCGGAATCCAGGAAATGACCACTGCCGTTCGTCATTGGCAAGGGTTCCGCCAGTCCGGATTCGAACTTTGCCCAGACCGGAAGGTGAACCGCGTTCCCGTCCGGGTCCACACGGATGGTCATGGCTTTGCCGGAGAGTTTCATCCATGAGTTCTGCCGTAACACCTGTAATCGGGGAATGATCTGATAACTCTGTATTCCGAGCGCATACAGTCGGTCCAGGGCAGTCCGGGCGTAAGGGCGTCCCGGGAAGTCACCGAATTGAGCGTTTTCCACGGATAAATCCGGCGCCGCCACGCCGTTGTCAGGAGGTCCTGCAGGGTTGTCCGGGTCCGGGAATGGATTCTCACTGTCGTCCGGGTTGTTACCAGCCTCCGATTCTGCCTTGACCGCCACTTCTGCTTCTGCCGCTTTCCGGGCCGCCTCGACCGCCTTTTGCCGTTTGTACAACGAGACGCCATCCAGAATCCAGCGCATTTCTCCGAAAACCAGTCCATCCAGGTCCGCGTCCATCGCCGGGTCCGGTTTGCCCGCATAAACATAAGAGGTCGCATAGAGAGGCACGCCATGAGCCTGGAAAAACCGGAGTTGAGGCACGATCAGTCTGGCCTGGGCTGTAGTGGCCGCCAGAAAAATGAAATCCATATCCTCATTGCGCCTGGGCGAAAATTTCAGGTTTAATCCGGTTTGCGCTTCTATCAGGCGATGGCGGATAATACTCTTGTCTATTCCCAGAAATTTCCGGACCACTCTGGCGTGATTTGAGACGTCTTTCGGGAATGAGCTGTTTTTCAGAAGTTGACCGCCCAGATTTTCCCAGTGGGTGGCGAACGCATTGGCGACCCGCTCGCCCCACTCTCCCTCGCTTCGAAGCACGGTGGCGTTCCTGTGACCGGTAGCGTAAGCCTTGTCCGCCACCTGGCGCGCTTCATTTTCCGGGGAAAGGCTGATGCCATACAGATTATCCGATGCCTTTGCAGGTGGAATATCCGCAAGCAGCAACGTATCGGTTTCCAGGTTTCGGCCGACAAGCAGACTTTCCACCGTTTTCCTCCCCAGCGGGCCGACGATGAAATCAGCGCCGTCCGCTTCGGCGCCCTGATAGTAAAAAGAAACCAGCGAGGGATCAGCGCCGATATCATATAGCGCCAGCTCCGGTTTCGAGTGGAAACTGTCCCGGCTATGCGCATCGGAGAAGCCATCGTAAAAAGCTTGGGCGGCCCTGCCGTCAGGCGAGGCAAGAGGCAAAAGCAATGCGACTTGCCGCCTGGTCTGCGGGCGGTTGACAGTGTATGAATCGATGAGCGCGGCGCTCGCAGGGTGGTTCGGCCAGGCCAGCCGCCACTCCTGCAACTCAGCTTCAGATTGCTCGGCGGTAAGCGCCTCGAGCAAAGCCAGCCAGCCAGCCAGGTTGGGGTCGGTGATGTCTTCCAGCAGCAGTGAACGATGCAGGGAGTCGAGTGATTCCAGTATTTGCAGCAGGGTTTTCCGGGTTTCCAGCCGGGCCTCCCCCGTGACCTCGGAATCCAGCTTCAGAAGCATCTCTACCGCCGCCGCCGGGTAGCCCAGGGCCAGTTGCGTTTTTGCCAGAAGAATCTGCTGTTCGGATTTTTCCGGCGCCCCCGGCAGATCTGTCTCCCACTCTCCCGTATCGTCAGCGTCAACAATGACAATCGTCTCTTCCTCTTCAAGACCATGACTGATCACATCCGGCTCCGGCTCCGCTACGGCTTCCTCTTCCTCTGTTATGCCTTCTATACCGGTTTCTTCTTCAGTATCCGTCTGTTGCGCAATCTCCGGGGTTGCTGTCGGCGCTTCCGGCAATGTCTCCGGTAATGGTGTACAGTTGGCGAGGAGCGCACAGACCAGGCCGAGAGCCAGGTTTGGGGCTGACAGTCTCGATTTCCCAGGCATCAAACTGAATTTCGGGAACCATTTTGACAAGCGGCGGAAGAGCGGGATCATGGAAATTCCTTGAACAGCAGTATCGGATGAAAACACTTACAGTATAAGAGATTCGGTAATGAACGGCAAAACAGGAGCGCTGTATATTGTGGCCACCCCAATCGGCAATCTGGAAGACATCGGGCTGCGCGCAAAAGCCGTATTGGCGCAGGTCGGACTGATACTGGCGGAAGACACCCGACAGGCAGCCAAGCTGCTGAATCACTGCCAGATCAAAACCAGAACCCGGTCATTTCACGAACATAACGAAAACGAACAGACCGCCGGAATCATCCGGTTGCTGCGGCAGGGGTCGGATATTGCGCTGATCAGCGATGCCGGCACGCCGTTGATCAGTGATCCGGGCTATCGACTGGTTCAGGCGGCGCGAAACAATCAACTGCCGGTCATCCCGGTTCCCGGACCGAGCGCCGTTATCGCGGCGCTTTCGGCTTCCGGGTTGCCGGCGGACCGATTCTGCTTCGAGGGATTTCTACCGGCCAGACGAGGGCAGCGCCAGCAAAAACTCAAGGAATTATCGACCGAATCCAGAACTCTGGTACTGTTCGAGTCGAGTCACCGCATTGCTGCTGCGCTCGCGGATATCCAGTCCTGCCTACCGGAGAATGTACAAGTCACCGTGGCCCGCGAGATGACCAAGAAATTCGAATCATTCTACCACGGTGACATCGGGACAGTCCGCCAACAGATTGAACAGGGCGACCCGCATCAAAAGGGAGAATTCGTCATCGTATTGTCCTGGCAGGCGCCGGACGACCCCGACTGGCAAAAAGCATCGACGCTGGCGGCGGCGATGGTTGAGTACATGCCCGCGAAGACGGTGGCGAAAATAGTCAGCGACACGTTCGGAGTGAGCAAAAACCGACTGTACCGGCTTGTTCTCGAGCTCAAGAAGGGGAGTTGATTTTGTGCAGTGTGCCGGGGGCACGGCTCAACCATCGACCATTGTGAGCGCTTTGCGTGGGATACGCAGGCCTGATATACTGCTCGTTTCTCCCTCCGCCCGGCCGGGCATGAATCATGGCACATTCTGAAACGGGTTCTTCTGTTTCGGCCGACGGGCCGTCAGTCATTGCCCAAAACCGGTTTCTGCTCGGAACACTCACCCTGGGCCACTTGATCAATGACTGGGTCGCCGGGACGATCTGGATTATCGCCCCCGCGGTCGCGGTGAGCATGGGATACGGCCCTGCCGAAGTCGGTATCATTCTGGCCGTCAACGGAATTGCCGCTGGCCTGACCTATATCCCGGCAGGCATGATTGCCGATCGCGTCTCCAACCAGGGTTTCCTGATGCTGATCTCGTTCTGGTGGGTGGCAGCGGGGTATTTTGTCAGTACCCTTGTGCCCGGCTTCTGGCCCATAGCCCTGTTGCTGGCCGTCGGCGTCATGGGCGACGCGTTCTGGCATCCGGTCGCAACCGGCGTGCTGGTCAAGACCCTGCCCAGCCGAAGAGCCCAGGCGCTTGGCATTCACGCCATGGGAGGCAGCATCGGCGCGGAAATCCTGGGCCCGTTGAGCATGGGGTTTCTGCTCGGATACTTCAGCTGGCAGACCAGCCTGCAACTGCTGGTCATCCCCGCCGTGCTGATGGGACTGGCGTTTATATTCATAGCGCCGAAGATTGTCACCACTTCCAGACGCAAGCTGTCCATTGCAGACCTGAAAAAACTGGCGCGGCGCTGGAGCTCATCCCAGGGACTGCTCATGGTGGGCATGATGATTTGCTACAATATGGCTCTGTTTGCGTTGTTGTCCATGACGCCGGTGATTCTGCAGCAGCGATACGGATTCAGCGCTTTCAACTCATCTGTCGTGTTTGCCGGGATGCTGGTGTTCGGCACCCTGTGCCAGCCGTTCATCGGCAAGATTTCGGATATTGCCGGCCGCAAGGCGCTGCTGATCGGGGCGGTCGGCCTTGCCGCCGTATGCGCAGCAGGCGCAGGACTGTTCTCCGGATTCCTGCTGTTCGCCACTTCGCTGATCGGCGCCGCTTCGCTGCTGACGGCCATACGCCCGGTAATTCTTGCCGCTGCAGTCGAATTTTCCGGGGATTCGGAATCCACCACGATGGGACTGGTGTTCGCCATCCTGGATGGTGTGGGGGCGCTCGGCGCCCTGTTGTCAGGACTGGTGGGTGAAATCGATCTTTCGCTTGCCTTCCTGCTGGCGGCCGCATTGTCGACCGCTTCGATCACGCTTGCCCTGATGCTACAATTCTCCAGGGGTACGGGCCAGTGAGGGGATTGACCGCATTATCGTACTCTCACATTCCGGTCACGGTACTGATCAGCGCTCTGGTTGTCCTCGTCCTGTCCGCAACCGCTTCTTTTGGCGCACCCGACCAACCATCGCATCTGTCGTCTGATCCACAGGTCGTTCATGCAAGGGCGCTGATTGAGCGGGGTCAGTTCGGTGAGGCGCTGCTGGCTTTACGTCCGCTTGCCTCGAACCACCCGGATCAAACCGATGTCCTGTTTCTCACTGGCTTGGCCGCTCTCGGCGCGGCGCAACTCCCGGAAACGAACGAACCGGAGCGAACCGGTCTGCTCAATGAAGCGATTGCGGCGTTTCGCGCCATTCTGATCAACCGGCCCGGTCTGGTGCGTGTGCGTCTGGAACTGGCTCGCGCGTTCTTCCTCAAAGGAGATGATGACCTGTCGCGCAAGCATTTCGAACGGGTGCTGGCGGGAGGGCCGCCATCGGCGATGGTCGCCAACATTCAGCGTTTTTTCGAGGTGATGCGAGCGCGGCGGCGCTGGAGTGGCTATTTCGGCGCAACCCTGGCTCCGGACAGCAACATCAATGCGGCCTCCGATGTCGGGACCATCTATATCTACGGTCTCCCGTTTCGCCGGGATGCGGATGCCGGGGCACAGTCGGGGCTGGGGGTCGTGTTGTGGGGCGGCGCGGAATATCAGCATCCGCTGACCAGACAGGCGCGACTTCGTGCGGGGGTTGACATCGCGCGCAGAGAGTATGCCGGGCGAGACTTCGACCAGACTTCATTATCGGTCCATACAGGGCCGCGCTGGCTGATCAGCCGGGAGACGGAGACCAGCCTGCTTGGCAACATCCTTCGTCGCTGGACAGCTGGTAAACCACAATCGCGCGAACGGGGTGGTCGTCTTGATATAGTACATCGTCTGTCCGGGCGTATGGTTGGCAATGGTCGGGTGGCCTGGCATCAGCGCGATTACGACCGAGATAAACATCTGGATGGTTCTCGTACCGACCTGTCGCTGAGCCTCCGTTGGCAGGCGACGCCAACGATGCAGACTGATGCCACCGTTGGCTATGCGAGGGAGCGGACGCAGTCAACCGTATGGAGAAACTCCAGCAAATGGCTGCGGCTCGGCGCCTCCTTCGCGTTGCCGCGGGGCTTTACGATGGGCGGTAGTGGAGAATGGCTTTGGACCGATTACAAAGGCAACTGGACGCCGTTTACGCCGGACGACAGCGCCCGCGCGGATCGCACCCGGATTCTTCGTACTTCAGTATTCAATCGCGCATTTACGGTATTCGGATTCAGCCCGAAGCTCGCTCTGGTCAATGAAGTGCGAGAATCCACCGCTCAAGCCTATGACTACAGAAGAAACCGCGCAGAATTGCAGTTTGTGCGCCAATTCTGAATCAAAGAAAACAAGCGAAGCGCAAGTGGATTGGATGGGGGGACCTTGTCCCTCCCGCGAATGATCGGAACAGGCATCAAACGATACCGGGAAACCCCCAGCTGCGTGACGGCTAAACCGTCAATTACGGGCCCGGTAGACGATATCCGCTCCGTCCACCCGGTGGGCAAAGTCCTTCAGCGTGTTGGCATCCAGAGTATAGCTCCAGCCACCGATCGAAACATTCGGCAGAGCTACCTCCCCGATAGCGATGCGTTGTGCCCCCTGCCATAGCGGCTGACTGCGTATGTTGTCGTCACCATCAGCCAGGATCACGTCACGGTCTCCCGCCTCGTTGCCATACAAGTCGAAAATATCACGCCCCGCCGCGCCGTTCATGAAGTCCGAGCCCGCGCCACCGTACAGCCGGTCCTTGCCACGACCTCCCCACAGGAAATCATCGCCGTCGCCGCCGTACAGGAAGTCTTGACCACGACCACCGTACAGCCGGTCGTTGCCCGCCTCACCATACAGATAGTCGTGCCCCATGCCGCCTCGCAACACATCGTCGCCAGCGCCACCGTAAAGTATGTCGGTGCCATGACCACCGTCCAGAAGGTCGTTACCCGATCCACCCTGTAACAGGTCATTGCCAGCCATGCCATAGTAACGCTTGCGCCCCGTGTCGGTCAGCGCCTCACATTGCTTCTGCGCGGTACTTTCCCAGCAACCCAACTCCTTGTGCGAGAGAGCCCAATATGTGTCGGTCCTCCCTTTCTCATGTACGCTACCATTCGGGCTGATCAGGTCATTTCCATCGCTCCCGTACACGACATCGTTGCCTCCGCCAGTGTAAATGTCGACTCCGGCCTCATTCGTGTTGAAGTTGAATGGTTGCTTCTGCCCGTCCGGCATTTCCGGCTCGAAATCCAATCCCTGATTCTTGTACTTCTGCGCCCGAATCCGGTCATCTCCATTGGTTCCCGCCATGCCGTAAGCCCAAATGTCATATCCACCGTTGAAACCACTGCTTACAATATCTGATGAAAGGGCAAAAAACAGCCACTGGTGCCGAAAGCCATCCTGATACCAGGAACCATCCAGATCTATTGCCTTCTCAGTAACACGGATAGTGAAAGATGGTGTCCTGTCGAAGGGGTCAGCTTCCGGCTTTATTCCTGAAGGGGTTGTCAGGTCTGTTTCAGGAGAGGTGGCTGTCGGGCATTGTGCGCCAACGGATGTGGTATCACAGGCGTCTGAACCCTCCGCTACTTCTGCGGCCTGCGCAGTGCCAGCCAGCCCGACCAACAAGGGCAGGAGCAGCGCGATCAGTGAGCAGAGGCGATATCGGGGGGCAACAACAAGCTTCATAACATTTCTCCAGAATTGTCCGTACACATACATTGTATGCGAACAGGTACAGAAAAACTACTACACTTTCCCAACATAGAACTTTAGCCGGACAGAACATTGTTTTTTGACCGGGAATCCAGTACGGTGTATGCTGGGAGTTGGCCAAACAGTTGCGGTATCGAATGATATCGAGGAAAGTCCGGGCTCCAACGGGTAGAGTGCCAGCTAACGGCTGGGCAGCGTGAGTTGACGGCCAGTGCCACAGAAAATATACCGCCTTGTCATTGTATAAGGTAAGGGTGAAATGGTGCGGTAAGAGCGCACCGCGCTATTGGTAACAGTAGCGGCAGGGTAAACCCCACTCGGAGCAAGACCAAATAGGGATCCATTGGTGTGACCCGCGCCGGATCCGGGTAGGTTGCTTGAGACGTTTGGCGACAAACGTTCCAGATGAATAACTGTTCACGACAGAACCCGGCTTATCGGCCAACTCCCTCCCCGGTCAAGCCGGGGACAGGCTTTCAAGGAACAACCATTGGCAAGAGATAACACGGTCCCGTTACGACACCCTGACAAGGTAATGCGACTCGACCGCATGGGCTGTTTTCACCAGACCCGATTGAGTTTCATGCGCACGCTGCTCCGTGCCATCGGCGGCCAGCGGTGGCGTTTCCGGCGAACCCGCTGGGATATCGACCATAAAGGGACCGGGGTCGCGGTTTATCAAATCGAAGGGCCGGACCGTGTCTATTCGCTGATCTGTTATGCAAACGACCTGCCTCCGGAAAAGCGGTCGGACCGGGTGATCGCCACCGAATGGGACGCCACTTTCACGCTGTTCGACGGGACGCCGGAGCCTGCCGATATTGAAAGACTGAAAGCCGCTGTCCCGAAACAGGAAGCCGGGCATTGCACACAAACCGAACTGGTTCTGGCCAGGGCCAATCGCAGCGTGCGATTGTTCGAGCATGTCGTCTATTCGCTTTCGCAAGGCCGTCAACCCGATCAGGAATTGATCGACAGAGTGGGTTATCTGATGCGTACCACCGCAGTGTACGGCAACGGCAAATTCGGAATCAGCGACCGTGAGCGGATATCCGACCGACCGGAATTTTCCTCCGCCTTTCATACCGAGCTGTTGACGGTCTGGCTGATTCGCGGATTTACCGTGGATATCGCCGAGCATCTGGCCCGCGTCCGGGGAGGTGATGATGCCGTGACGATGCACCCGAACTTAAGGCGCAGGCTGGGCGTCGGCAACTCAACCGGGCTTGGAATGGCCCCGTTTCTGGTTCTTCATCCGGCGCTGATCCATAGCTGGATGCTGGCCCGGGAATCCGCTCTGGCCAGAGTCAGAAGCCTGCTGCACAGTACACCTGCGATCCGGAAAGAGTTCAGTCAACTGATTTCGCGAATGATGCTGGGACTCGAAGACTGGAATACCGGGGATTTGCGGCAGCAGAAGCGTATCCGGACGCTTGGTGAGGACCTGGTGAAATTGACGCGGTATGTGAAATCTCCGGGGCTGTCAATGCCATATCCCTGGGATGCTCTGGTGACCTGGTCGGAGCAGGCATTGTCCCTGGAGGGGCAGGAGCTCGCAGTCACTCTGGTGATTGAACCCCATGGCGACCTCGTGGATGATCTTGGCTCGACCATGGCCGTTGACGAGGCCCGGTATTACCCGGTTGACGGCAGCCAGACCGTTAGCGAGGCCATTGACGTGATTGAACAAAAATACGCTTGGGCGCTGGCGGTTGATTATTCGGAGCGGGGACAGTCCGCCCGGTTCTGGTATTACTCCGAAGAGAAACTCGAACCCAGACTCGGGCAGCGCTACACAGAGCCGGGAGCCGAAAAGGAACACCCGCTGGCTTATGGGCGGGATGTCCGGGCCTTGTATGAAGACCTGGAAAAAATCGCCGGGCAGGGACAGGGCGGAAAAAACCTGGCCGGATTCCTGCTCAACCATCCGCAGCATCGGCACAGTGTGCGCAGAATCCAGATAGCCAACCGGCTGGACTATGCCGAGATACGGGACAACCTGATCTCCGCCGACCTGACGCCGGTCGACCTGCTCCGCTGCAAGCTTTCATTTTTCGGGGCCAACAAATTCGACCCGAAGTCCGATCGCTGGATACGGATCAACATGTATCAACACGCCCCGTTCCCGGACGAGATCGGAGAGTACGAAGGGGATCGCTGGATTTACCCGCCGCTGCCTGATCGATGAAGCGCTCGTTGAATGAAATTGAGCAAACCTGCCGAAAAGCGGCCCGGGGAAGCGGGTTGCCCTGGGGAGTGGCCGATGATACCGGCAGAGCCGTTCGCTGGCTGCACACGTTTCAACTCGACGGTGTTTCCAGCCTGGCTGCATTACTGGAAAGGTTCGATCACCAGCGCCCGGTTGACTATGCGCCTCAATCGCTGGATGGAGTCTGGCAAGGGCCGAACAACGTGTTGAGTCCGATCATGGCCGGACTGGCCCTGAGTGATTGCATGGGGCTGCTGCCGGAGCGCGGTATCAGGACATGCGAGATCGCCTGCCCGATACTGGTTGCCGGATATGTGGGCCAAACCATATTGAACCGGGAGCGGGCCGTGACCCTGGGCTGGCTGTCAATCGGTTTGTCGATTTGCCATGACCTCGTCACCATCACCGGTGACAAGGATGATCTGTACGCGGACCGGGCGGACCGGTTGGCCTGCGAAAAGGGAGTTTTTGACCGTGATAGCGATGGCGGCCGGTATCCGAAGGTCGGTGATACATGGGTGGATGCCGGGGCTTGGGAAAAACTCGAGGAGCGGGCCTGGCTGACCTATGTCGAAGCCACCGAAGAATCCCGATTATCGGGGGCGGGCGCCGGATTGCACGACAATGACTGATCGGTTGTGGCAGTTCAGGCCCGTTCCATGTATTCGCCGGTGTCGGTATTCACTTTCACTTTTTCACCCACGCTCACAAAAGTCGGAACAGTGACCTTGTGCCCGGTTTCCAGAACCGCGGGCTTGCCGCTGCCGGAAGCCGTCTGCCCCTTGACCACGCCTTCGGTATCGACCACCTCCAGCACGACAGACCCGGCCAATTCAACCCCGATCGGAATTCCATTATGAAAATTGATCTGGACATCGGTGTTGGGCAACAGGAACGGGATCGAGGTTTCGAGCTCCTCGGCGCTTAACGTGGTCTGCTCGTAATTGTCGTTATCCATGAAAACATAATCCTCGCCATCGAGATAAAGGTACTGCATCTGCCGGGGTTCGACATAAGCCTTTTCCATTTTATCTTCCGAGCGAAATCGTTCATTGAGTTTGGCGCCATCTGATATACACTTCATCTCAAGTTGCACAAATGCGCCGCCCTTGCCCGGTTTGACATGGTTTTTCTTTAATATTCGCCACAATTTACCCTGATATTCCATCAGATTGCCGATGCGAGCTTCGAAGGCTGAAATTTTCACTGGGACAGGTTTCCTGATATTGGGGGGTGAACGGCGCCGAATTGTATCCACTATGGCGGGCAGCATCAACATACCGGCATCATACCGGAGTCCGGGATCAGACAATCATGAGTGATAACAAGCCCTTTTTTGACGCGCGCCAGTTTCTTGAGACCGTTTCCGACCGGCCCGGAGTCTATATCTTCACGGATGAACAGGGCGGCACACTCTATGTCGGGAAAGCGAAAAACCTGAAAAAGCGCTTGCAGAGTTATTTCCGCAAGACCTCCCTTTCGCCGAAAACGCGCCTGATGGTTTCAAAGATCGCCCATGCCGAAACCCAGCAGACCCGCACGGAAAGCGAAGCGCTGCTGTTGGAATACAATCTCATCAAGGACCGGCGCCCCTATTACAATATCACCTTGCGGGACGGCAAGAGTTTTCCCTACATCCGGTTGACCGAGAAAGACACCTTCCCGAGATTCACATTCTATCGCGGCCCCCGGACAGCTCCGGGCCGGTATTACGGACCTTATCCCAATTCCGGCGCAGTCCGGGAAATGCTGGCGCAACTGCAGAAAATTTTCCGGCTGCGCCAATGTGACGATGCCTTCTTCCGGAACCGGTCGCGACCCTGCCTGCAATATCAGATCAAGCGATGCAGCGCGCCCTGTACCGGCCGGATCAGCCCGAACGATTACCGCGAAGACATCCGTCAGGCCAGGGCCATGCTGGCCGGCGAAGACAGCCGCCTGATAGACGAACTGGCGGAAAAGATGGAACAGGCGTCCGACAGCCTCGATTATGAAAACGCGGCGGTTTACCGGGACCGTATCGCCTTGCTGCAAAGGGTCCGCGAGAAACAATATATTTCATCGGATGCCCAGGACGCGGATGTGGTCGCCGTAGCGGCCGAATCCGGCATGGTCTGTTTCGGTGTCACCTCCATTCGCCGGGGGAGAAACCTGGGCATCCGGTTTCACCTGCAACCCAACGCGCTCGATAAAACTCCGTCCGAACTGCTGGAGGTCTTTCTCGCGCAACATTATTTTGGCTCGTCGATGCCCAGGGAGATTCTATTGAGCGACGCGATTGACAGCCGAAGCTCTCTGCAACAGATCCTGTCCATTGAAAACAAAAGGAAAGTCGAAATCAAGCAGCATTGCCGTTCTTACCGGGCAAGATGGGTCGAGTCGGCCCGGTTGAACGTGGCGGACCATCTGAGCCGTTACCTGAACCAGCGCAGCCAGATCAGCAGCCAGTTCACCGAGCTGGGGGATTACCTGTCGCTGGCCGAAACCCCTTCCCGTATCGAATGTTTCGATATCAGCCATACCATGGGAGAAAGAACCGTGGGCGCCTGTGTGGTATTTGACCAGAACGGCGCTGTCAAATCCGACTATCGGCGTTACAATATATCCGGTATCGAACCCGGCGATGATTATGCCGCGATGGAACAGGTGTTGACCCGGCGTTATAAAAAGGTACTCGAAAACGATGGCCGGGTTCCTGACCTGGTGATGATTGATGGTGGCAAAGGGCAATTGAGTGTAGCGAGAAAAGTCTTTGAGGAATTACAGATACTCGATTCGGTCGCGCTGATGGGGGTATCCAAAGGGCCGGACCGCAAAGCCGGGGAAGAACAATTTCATCTGGCCGGCGCGGCAACGCCGTTCCAACCCGCGGGAACTTCCCCGGTTTCTCATCTGGTGCAACGCATTCGTGACGAAGCGCACCGTTTCGCCATAACCGGACACCGCCTGCGTCGGGGGAAAGCGCGGAACCGGTCCGCCCTGGAACAGATCGCGGGGGTGGGAGACAAGCGCCGACGCAATCTGTTGCGGTACTTCGGAGGGATCCGGGAAATAAAACGCGCCGGAGTTGAGGACATTGCCAAAGTCCCCGGAATCAGCCGGAATCTGGCGCAACGGATTTTCAACGATTTCAATCGGTGAGTACTCATGTCATGCTGAATATCCCGAATCTGCTTACGTTATTCCGAATCGCCCTGATCCCGGTGCTGGTGGCGCTGTATTTCTGGGAGTTGGAAATCCGATCCATACTGGTGACCGGAGTTTTTGTGCTCGCCGCCATAACCGACTGGCTGGATGGATTTCTTGCCAGGAAGATGAATGCGACCTCGGCGCTGGGCGCTTTTCTCGACCCGGTGGCGGACAAGCTGATCGTTTCCAGCGCGCTGGTTCTTCTGGTTTCGGACCTGGAAGTGTTGAACAGCGTGATCCATCCGCTGCTGTTTTCCGTCTCCGTGTGTATCATCATCGGCCGAGAAATCGCCGTTTCCGCGTTGCGGGAATGGATGGCGGAACTGGGCGAACGCGGCGTGGTTGCGGTTGGCGCTCCGGGGAAGGTAAAAACCGTATTCCAGATGGTCTCCATTTCCCTGCTGCTGTATGCCGAACCCATACTGGAAATTCCCTCGTTCCGTGTCGGAGAACTCGCTTTTTACATAGCAGCGGCTCTGACCCTCTGGTCGGTGTGGGTCTACCTGAAGGCGGCGATGCCGTATCTGTTGGAAAAAAACGGTAATTGACGGATAATCAACCCGGATTGACTGAAATCAGGCTTGTCGGGCAGATTGCTATTGACACCACCCGGCGCTTGGCTAGAATCAACATCCCCAAAAATTTGTAAGCGGGAATAGCTCAGTTGGTAGAGCACAACCTTGCCAAGGTTGGGGTCGCGAGTTCGAGTCTCGTTTCCCGCTCCAGTATTGCGTGCCCCTGCGTGTATCGTCAACGCCAGGATTCTTGGCTTTTTGGGTCAGCGATATGGCACACTACAATGGATGCCATAGGACAGGATCAAGAGGCTGAGTGGCAGAGTGGTTATGCAGCGGCCTGCAAAGCCGTTGACCTCGGTTCGATTCCGGGCTCAGCCTCCAGCTTGTGATGATTCGGCGTTGTTTGCCCGGGTGGCGGAATTGGTAGACGCAAGGGACTTAAAATCCCTCGATGGCGACATCGTGCCGGTTCAAGTCCGGCCCCGGGTACCATGTCATGGTGCGGCGCCACTCCTGTCCACATCGTCCGCCATCTCAGCCAGCGTGTTGAAATAAAAATCGTAATCCGGCCAGGCTTCCATCCGGGCCGTGGCTCCCCAATCCCCTTTCTCCTGCAAGCGCTGACGGTCGATCCAGGCGTTGGTGAGTCCGAAAGCCCGCGCCTGCCGGTGGTCGTGAAACAGGCTTTGGGCGGTGTGGAGAACGCCCTCCCTGCGAATGCCGAAGTCAGTGTCAAGCCGACTCAGCATATATTCAAAATTACGCGGGTCCGGCTTGTAGCTGCCAATATCCTGGGCGGTATAGACGGCATCGAATTCGACTCCGAGCTTGCGGTTGGATGCGGCGAACCCAACCCGGTCCACGTTGGACAGAATCACCAGTCGGTAGCGCCGCTTGAGCCGGCGCAATGCGTCCGCGCTGTCAGCGAAGGCCGGCCAATGGGCAATCGCGTCCGCGAACGCCTGATCCAGCCCTTCCGTTGTCCGCAGGTCAAACCGCTCCGCAATCCGCCGGTGAGTGAGTCTCAGCATATCGGAATAGTGTCTGTCCGGCGCCTCCCGCTCAAGCGCGCTCTCAATGTCAGCAAACGCCCCAAGCCCGGCGCGGCGGTCAATGTGCCCGACGCCATTTTCCATAAGAAGCGGCTGAAGCGCATCCCAGATACCGGTCTCCCAGTCAATCAGGGTTCCATAACAGTCGAAAGTCAGCGCTTCGTATTGGTCGATTTTTCGTGAATTCATGGATTGTCTCCAGTTTGCAAACGTGATGGAACAGCCAGCTATTTGCAACGTGCCCTGGCTGATTAAAGATCGCGGCTCCCGCTGGAATCGCTTATCCCTGCCTGGACTGATCCCCCCGAAATGGATGAGATGGATAGGCGCCAAGAATCCGGACTTTGGCCGAGAAGAATTGCAATTCCTCCAGCGCCCTGGCAACTGGAGGGTCGTCCGGATGGCCCTCAATGTCCGCGTAAAACTGGGTGGCGGTAAATCGTCCGTCAAGGTGATAACTTTCCAGCTTTGTCATGTTCACATTGTTGGTGGCGAACCCACCCATGGCCTTGTACAGCGCTGCCGGCAGGTTTCGTACGTTGAACACAAAAGTCGTGATCACGGGCAAGCCGGACTCCGAACGGGAGATACGGGCGGGCTCACATGCCAGGACTATGAATCGCGTGACATTGTTTTCTGTATCCTCTATGTTCCTCTCGACGATATTCAGCCCGTACAACTTCGCTGCGAGCGCCGGGGAGATCGCGGCTATGGAAGGATCATCCTGTTCCGCCACCTCCCTGGCTGCGCCTGCGGTGTCGCTCGCAACCCTGGAATGCCATCCCCGCTCGCGTATGATACGCCGGCACTGGCCGAGCGCATGAACGTGGCTGTAAACAGACTGGATATCGGAAACACTGGCCCCGGGCTTCACCATCAGCTGGAAATGGATCGGCATGAAATACTCTCCAACAATATATAGATTGGACTCCGGTAGGAGATGATGGATATCCGCCACCCTGCCGGCAATCGTATTCTCGATAGGAATCATGGCGAAATCCGCCTCACCATCCGTTACCGAATTGAAGGCGTCCGCGAACGTGCGGCATGGATGGGGATCCATTCCCGGATACATATTCCTGCAAGCCATGTCAGAGTTGGCGCCGTATTCGCCCTGGAAGGCGATTCGATTGGTTGGTGCGAAGGCAGTCATTTGGCGCAACCATACCACACATGCAGAATTTACGATGCTCAGGCGACGATAAACGATCTTTCCTGATTTCGCATGTGCGGTGACTCCCTGATGTCGCTGGTTGATGACCCACTGAAGGTGGTAAATCTGCCGATTACCCACGAAGATGAAAGTAATGGCATTCCATCCATTGAGTATTTTTACTCAATGATGTAAATACTTCTTCTCTTTATTGGATACTCCCGCTGGTTTTGTCCCCATTCAATCACTACTTACCAGGATTATGACGATGTTGATTCCCCGAACGAAAACCCCGAGCCTGCGTGTCCGGACGCTTGGCGGCGATACTTTTGATCTTTCAAACGAATCCTCGGAACGCGGTACTCTGATCTGTTTTTATCGCGGACTGCATTGCCCGATTTGCGCCAATTATCTGACCGAGTTGGAAAAGAGGGTGGATGAGTTTGCCGAGCGCGGCGTCAATGTGATTGCTGTGAGCTCGGATGAGCAGGAACGCGCACAGGGTATGGCAGACAAAATCAAGGCCGGCAGGCTTCGCTTTGGTTATGGTCTGGATTTAGCGAAAGCCAAAGAGTGGGGGCTTTATATCTCTACTTCACGGGGCAAGACATCCATCGGCATCGAAGAGCCTGCCCTTTTTTCCGAGCCGGGGCTCTTTCTGGTCACACCCGAGCAAACCCTGTACTACGGATCAACACAGACCATGCCGTTTGTTCGACCGCATTTTTCTGAGTTGATCGGGGCGCTCGATTTTGCGATCAAAAACAACTATCCCGCTCGCGGGGAATATGTCGGTGGTGTGTGAATTACTCAGCAAGAAACGGATGGAAACGCGTATGGAAGTCAGGTTAAATCATGACAATCCACCTTGAGGGAGTAATATGATGTCCATGCCATCCGAACAGAATATGCGAAAAGCGGTAGCGGAAAATCCACGAGTAGAACGGCTTGTAAAAATCGCTCGCTATATTGAGGAGCATGCTGACCAGTCATTGACGCTGTCGTACTTGTCCGATATCGCCGGACTCTCGCCCTCCAGATTACAGCGGGTATTCAAAGAGGCTTTCGGTATTTCACCCAAAGCCTATCAAGACGCTATTCGAATGCGATGCTTTAAACGATCCCTGAAAGATGGCGACGGCGTCACGGACGCGATTTTCTCATCCGGATTTGGTTCCATCAGCCGTGTCTACGGCGAAGCGGCCCGCAATATAGGTATGTCACCCAAAGCCTATCGAGCGGGAGGCCCTGGCGAGATTATCACCTACGCATGCCGTACCACGGCGCTCGGTTTAATGATCATGGCTGCGACAGACAAGGGGGTTTGTTTCGTGCAGTTTGGCGACTCTGAAGGGTCTCTGCTTGCCAACCTGAAAGAGGAATTTCCTAATGCACAGTTGAGCGCTTCACCGGCAGAATCTGCGCCGGAACTGGATGTCTGGGTGAAAGCGCTGGACCAGCATATCAGCGAAGGGGCGGCCAGACCTGATTTGCCGCTCGACATACGGGGCACGGCATTTCAGATGAAAGTGTGGCAATTTTTGTTGAGCGTCCGGGAAGGCGAAACTCTTGGTTACAGCGAGCTCGCTGCAAATATTGATCAGCCCAGAGCGGTTCGGGCTGTCGCTTCGGCCTGTGCCAGAAACCGTATCGGAGTACTGATCCCCTGCCACCGTGTCTTGAGGGGAGACGGAGGTCTTGGAGGATATCGCTGGGGTCTGGAACGTAAAAGAGCACTACTTGACGCGGAAAAGAGTCGTCGGTCTGGTTAGAGCTTAATCGCTGCACCAGTTCCTTACGGAAAAGAAGCGGACGTTTGCCGTGAGATTCAATGCCGACCTGCCAAGCTTGCTTGATGACTCGAAAACACTTTCCAATGGCCGAACCCTGGACTACAGGCGGCTTTCACTCCCTCTTTACCTGGTCGGCAGTACGGACCGGCTTGCATCCGCCGCGATTAACGGTTGAATTGGATGCGGATAAGAGCGCGTCGGGCGGGTTAATGATGCGCTATACGGATGGAGTAACCTGCTTCCTGCCCCATCAGTCCCCCGACAGGAGCATGAGTCCGAGCGAGAAAAGGCTGAGTAAGCCGAATCCGGTGACTAGCGGAATCACTGAGCTGTCGTAGGCGTAGCCGATGAAATGGCCGAGAATCAGGGCAACAAATGTGGTTACGGACCCGATCACGGAAGATGCTAGTCCGGCCACATGACCCAGTGGCTGCATGGCCAGGGCGTTGACATTGCCGAACAGGATGCCGGTGCAAAAAAAGGTCACCCCCATATACGCCATAAACAGCCAGAGACCAGGCTGCTGGAACTGGCAGTAGAGCAGGAAGGCGAAAGATGTCACAATCGTTGCCATGAGACCGATGCGGCACAGGAAACGCATGCCCAGGCGCATCACCAGCCTGGAGTTCACCATGGAGGCTCCGCCAATGATCAGGGCCAGGACTGCGAAATAGGCCGGGAACTGCGTCCCGATACCGTACAGGTCCTGGAAAATCTGCTGGGCAGAGTTCAGGAAGCCCACGAACGCCCCGAAAATTATCCCGCCCGCCAGGGTATAGACCACGGTCACCCGGGTTTTCAGTATCCCGATCAGTGATCTTCGAAGTGTGGGCAGTGTCAGTGGTTGTCGTTTTTCCGGCGGCAGGGTTTCGGGTTGCCGAAGATAAAACCAGATCAGGGTCATGCTGGACAGTATCAGCAAGGCGACGAAAATTCCCCGCCACGAGGTGAATAGCAGGATGGTTTGTCCGAGCGCCGGGGCGATTGCGGGCACGAGAATGAATACCATCATCACCAGTGACATCAGGTGGGCCATTTCCCGGCCTGCGCTACCGTCCCGGATGATGGCGACCGTCAGGATGCGGGGAGCTGCCGCGCCGAGGCCTTGCAGGAATCGGCCCAGCAGGAGCCACTCGAAGGTCGGGGCAATCACGGCGAGGATGCTGCCGATGATAAACAGCCCGTAGCCGAAGAAAATCGGTGTCCTTCGTCCCAGAAAATCCGATACCGGGCCATAGAACAGTTGGCCGAGCGCCAGTCCGAGGAACAGGATGGTCAAGACCAGTTGCCGGTCATTGTCATGCGCCAGATTGAGGTCGGAACCGACCTGGGCAAGGGCTGGCAGCATGGCGTCGATGGCCAGCGCAACGAGCGACATGTTGAGCGCCATCAAGGCGACAAATTCTTTCTTCCCAATTATATGCAATGGAGTCAGGAGAGGATTCCTTGAAATTGATTTCTTGGGTTGTGGCCGGTCAGGCCAAGCGGGAAAGACGATTATACTCTTGCATCACTACAAAACAGGCTGTGCAACCCATCTGTTTTCCAGAAAAATCCTGCAACATCCTGTCAAAAACGATAGGCAATCTGATATATAATGCCCGGCTGATTTCGTATCTGTGTAATATGTAAAGACCTTGAGAAAAACAGGAGATGATTTTATGACTGAAAAGAGTAAATGCCCCGTCCATAATGTGCCGGATAATTCTGCCGGAGGCGGGACCACGAACCGGGATTGGTGGCCGGGCCAGTTGAACATTAACATTTTGCATCAGCATTCTCCCCAGTCTAATCCATTGGATGACGATTTTAATTATGCCGAGGAATTCAAGAGTCTCGATTATGATGCGCTTAAAAAGGACCTCTACGAGGTGATGACGGCATCACAGGAGTGGTGGCCCGCTGATTACGGTCATTATGGCCCGCTCTTCATTCGCATGGCCTGGCATGTCGCGGGTACTTACCGCATCGGCGATGGCCGCGGCGGCGCCGGTACTGGTAACCAGCGTTTTGCGCCGCTCAACAGCTGGCCTGACAACGGCAACCTGGATAAGGCGCGCAGGTTGCTATGGCCGATCAAGCAGAAGTACGGGCGGAAAATTTCCTGGGCTGACCTGATGATTCTGGCGGGTAATTGCGCGCTGGAGTCGATGGGGTTCAAGACGTTCGGGTTTGGGGGCGGTCGTGAGGACGTATGGCAGTCTGAGGAGGATATCAACTGGGGCAACGAGCATGAGTGGCTCGGAGACGAGCGTTACTCTGGTGAACGTGACCTCGCAAATCCGCTCGGCGCTGTGCAGATGGGTCTGATCTATGTCAACCCGGAAGGGCCGAACGGCAATCCGGATCCGGTCGCGTCCGGGGCGGATGTGCGCGAGACGTTTGCCCGTATGGCGATGAATGATGAGGAGACCGTCGCGCTGACCGCCGGGGGGCACACTTTCGGCAAATGTCATGGCGCCGGGGATGCCGCTCTGGTTGGCGCGGAGCCGGAAGGCGCCAGCATTGAGCAACAGGGCTTCGGCTGGGAGAGTGAGCATGGTTCCGGTAAAGCCGGAGATGCCATCACCAGTGGAATCGAGGGTGCCTGGACGAGTAATCCAACCCAATGGGATATGGGTTATTTCGACAATCTGTTCGGCTATGAGTGGGAGTTAACCAAGAGTCCGGCTGGCGCGAACCAGTGGACGCCGAAGGATAACGCCGGGTCGGATACGGTGCCGGACGCGCACGATTCATCCAGACGTCATGCGCCGATCATGACTACGGCGGATATGTCCATGCGGATGGACCCGGCTTATGAGCCGATCGCACGTCGGTTCCATCAGAATCCTGATGAGTTTGCAGACGCATTTGCGCGCGCCTGGTTCAAGTTGACGCACCGCGATATGGGACCTCGCGCCCGCTATCATGGCCCGGAGGTTCCAGAGGAGGAACTGATCTGGCAGGACCCGATTCCTGCGGTTACTCATGCGCTGATTGATAACTCCGATATTGCCGATCTCAAGGGCAGGGTTCAGGCTTCCGGGTTGTCCGTGTCTGAGCTGGTTTCTACAGCCTGGGCATCAGCATCCACTTTCCGGGGTTCGGATATGCGCGGTGGCGCCAATGGGGCGCGTATTCGCCTTGCGCCGCAAAAAGACTGGGAGGTAAATCAGCCGGATCAGTTAGCCAGGGTATTACAGGCTCTGGAAGGTATCCAGCAGGCGTTCAACGACTCGGCGACGAACGGCAAGGCGGTCTCGCTGGCGGATGTGATCGTGCTTTCCGGTTGTGTCGGTGTTGAACAGGCCGCAAAGAGCGCCGGATACGATGTGACGGTTCCGTTCACGCCGGGTCGCGCCGATGCTGCTCCAGAGCAGACCGATGTGGAGTCTTTTGCCGCGCTGGAGCCGACTGCGGACGGCTTCCGTAATTATCTCAAGGCGAAGTGCACGGTATCGGCAGAGCAGTTGCTGGTTGATCGGGCACAGTTGCTGACACTGACCGCGCCTGAGATGACGGTTCTGGTCGGTGGCCTGCGTGTGCTGAATGCAAATTCCGGGCAATCGGGGTATGGTGTGTTCACCAGCCGCCCGGAGACGCTGACCAACGACTTCTTCGTGAATCTGCTGGATATGGGTACAGCCTGGACACCGGTTTCCGAGGACTGTAGTTTGTTCGAAGGGCGTGACCGCGCGACGGGTGACCTGAAATGGACCGGCACTCGTGTCGATCTGATCTTCGGTTCAAATTCCCAGCTTCGGGCTCTTGCGGAATTCTATGGATGTGGAGATTCCGGGCAACAGTTTGTGCAGGACTTTGTGGCGGCGTGGGACAAGGTCATGAACCTGGACCGTTTCGACCTCGCCTGACCCTGGGAATGAGGGGGCGGTGAACGCCCCCTTGCCAGCATGGGAGATTTGCGGTTGGCGCGGGTTCCGCGAAAACATTACATATCGGCGCAGGATCTCCTCGAAGATTCCTGCAGGCTGGGGGCGCAAATTGTCAAAAGCGGTTTTCGGCCGGATTTTGTGGTTGGTGTCTGGCGCGGGGGCGCGCCGGTGGCTATCGCCGTTCAGGAAATGCTCGAGTATTTCGGCATCCAGAGCGACCATATCAGTGTGCGGACTTCGTTTTATACTGGAATTTCAGAGACAGCCAGCAAGGTGCGGGTGTGCGGCCTGGACTATCTGGTTGAGAATCTGAAGCCGGAGAATGCGCTGCTGGTCGTGGATGATGTGTACGATTCAGGCCAGAGCATACAGGCCCTGCTGGAGGAGCTTGCCGCGCGGACCCGGCAGAATATGCCTCAGCAGGTGCGGATTGCGGCCCCATGGTACAAGAGCGCGAACAACCAGACCGGGCGAGAACCGGATTACTATGTGCATACCACCGGGCAGTGGCTGGTTTTCCCGCATGAGATTATGGGGTTGTCGGAGGAAGAGTTGGTACAGGGGAAAGGTGAGTTGATGAAGATCATACAATCGGTCAACTGTAGTGGATAATGTTGGATAATATCGCAAAATTAAATATTGCATAATCTCACCGGCTTGTATATTCTGCCTCCACCTTAAAGCGGTTTGACAACGGCGCTTTCCCTATTCTTCATACTTTCTTTTAATCACGGGACTTTAAGATGGTTGACGATAACTATGATGACGATGAACTGGATTTATCGTCGTTGCCCGACGATGAACTCGTTGAACAAATGCACGATGATCTTTATGACGGGTTGCGGGAGGAAATCATAGAGGGCACCAATATTCTGCTGGAACGGGGATGGGCGGCCACCCGGGTTCTGGATGACGCTCTGGTGGAGGGCATGCGAATTGTCGGTATCGATTTCCGTGATGGCATTTTGTTCGTTCCTGAAGTGTTGATGTCGGCCAACGCGATGAAGGGCGGGATGGAAATTCTCCGTCCGTTGCTGGCCGAGACCGGCGCCGAGCCGATTGGCAAAATGATTATCGGCACGGTGAAGGGCGATATTCATGATATTGGTAAAAATCTCGTCGCCATGATGATGGAGGGGGCGGGGTTTGAAGTGATCAATCTCGGTATCGACAACCCGGTGGATAATTATATGAACGCGATTGAAGAACACAATCCGGATATCATCGGCATGTCGGCGCTGTTGACAACCACGATGCCTTATATGAAAGTGGTGATCGACACGCTGGTGGAAAGGGGCATTCGTGATGACTATATCGTATTGGTTGGCGGGGCGCCCTTGAACGAGGAGTTCGGTCAGGCCATTGGCGCCGATGCTTACTGTCGGGACGCGGCGGTTGCGGTGGAAACGGCGCAGGCCAAGATTGCCGAAAAGCGGGCCGCGTAAAAACCCTGCTGTCGCGTTCCCGTGATTTAACCGATGGTTGTCTGAAGTTCCCGGTGAGGCGCTTCCAATGAAAAAAGTTCTGGTGATTGCCTGCGGCGCCCTGGCCCATGAACTGGTCCGAGTCAAGAGTCTCAATCATTGGGACCATGTTGATATCCAGTGTTTGCCCGCCGAGTTGCATAATCACCCACAGAACATTCCGCAGGCGGTCCGGGAAAAAATCCGGGATAATCGCGCGGATTATGAAAAACTGTTTGTGGCCTATTCGGACTGCGGGACAGGTGGGTTGCTGGATAAGACGCTCAGAGAGGAGAATGTCGAGCGGCTGCCGGGCGCTCATTGTTATGAAATGTTTGCCGGCAAGGAAAAATTTCGTGATTTGCATGAATCCGAACCTGGCACTTTCTATCTCACCGATTTCCTGGCCACTCATTTTGACCGACTGGTCATCCGTGGATTGTCGCTGGATAAATATCCCGAGTTGAAAGACCAGTTCTTCGGAAATTACAAAAAACTGGTTTATTTATCCCAGAAGGAAGACGCCGAGGTCGAGAAAAAGGCGGAAGAAGCGGCCCGATATCTGGGCGTGAGCTATGAAAAGGTGGTGACCGGGGACAAGCTTCTGGAATCTGAACTTCAAGTTCGGCTTGCCGGTGAGGCGGGGTATACTTCAGCCGCGCCCTGATTCGATCTCACTATTGGCTGGCAGGTTTTGCCTGGAAATATCTTATGGCTCAATTGATTACGGTTTACTGGCGTGATATTCCCGCCCAGGTGATCGCGAAAGAACGGCGAAAAGCGGAAAAAGTGCAGCTTTCCGAGCGTTTCGCCGAGGCCATTGACGCGGCCGCGATGCGTGCGGGCAAGGCTGGAACCGACGCTTATCTTGAGGAGTGGAGACGGGTTTCCGAGAAATGCGGAGATGACCTGAAATCTGTGGCTGAGGCGAGGGCCGCCAGTCTGGAAGAGTCATACGACCGGGAAAGATTGATCGGGCTTGTACGCAACCACGGCAATGATTCCGCAGGCGGTGAGTCAGGCGAAACGTAACAGAACTTGCAAATCAGGTTAAACAGACAAGGTTATGACGGATACGGTGATCAGTTCGGCAACCCGGGAAGTGCGTATCGGCTTTGAGCAGCCATTTGTGATTGTCGGAGAAAGAATCAATCCGACCGGGAGGAAGATTCTCGCAGAAGAAATGAAGGTCGGGGATTACAGCCGCGTGCAAAGCGACGCGTTGGCACAGGTTGCCGCGGGCGCCGCCATGCTGGATGTGAATGCCGGGATTCCGCTGGCTGATGAGCCGCGAATTCTGGCTGAGGCCATTCAACTGGTGCAGTCGATTACCGATGTTCCGCTTTCCATTGATTCGTCTATCGTGGCGGCGCTGGAAGCGGGTCTGGAGGTGTATCAGGGTAAGGCGTTGTTGAATTCGGTGACCGGGGAGGAGGAACGGCTTGAGTCCGTATTGCCGCTGGTCAGTAAGTATGGCGCCGCCGTGGTCGCTATTTCGAACGATGAGGCCGGCATATCAGAAAACCCGGATGAACGTTTCGATGTCGCAAAGAGGATTGTTGAGAGGGCGGCGGATTACGGGATTCATCACAGCGATGTGGTAGTTGACCCGCTGGTCATGCCGGTCGGCGCTGTCAACAGCGCCGGGCGCCAGGTATTGCATCTGGTCAAGCGGCTGAGGGATGAGTTGAAGGTCAATACCACCTGCGGCGCCTCGAATTTCAGCTTCGGCATCCCGAATCGAAAAGGAATGGATGGGCATTTTCTCAGTATGGCGATTGGCGCGGGTATGACCTCGGCGATCACCAACCCGCTTCATGAAGAGGTGATGCAGGGGGTCATGAGCGCCGATGTGGTCATGGGGCATGACGTGAATTGTGTGCGCTGGTTGAAAAAATATCGGCAGCCGACCCCTGAAGGCGCGGGCGGCGGGCGTCCCAATCGCCGGCGCCGCAGGGGATAGCCCCGTTTTGTAATGAACGAGACCAGCGCAACCGTACAGGTCGTCTTTACTCCGTCGGGCAAGCGCGGTGAGATTGTTCGGGGCAAGTCTGTGCTGGAGGCGGCCCAGCAACTGGGCGTCGACCTGGATACTGTGTGCGGCGGCCGGGGCATTTGCGACCGTTGCCAGATTGATCACAGCATCGGTGAGTTCGCCAAGTTTCAAATCCATTCCAATGCGGAAAATCTCTCTCCCCCAAGCGTCAGCGAGAAGGAGTTTTTTGACAGGGGTTCGCCTGCGACCCGCAGGCTGGGTTGTCAGGCGAAATTGCTTGGAGATGTGGTTATCGACGTGCCGCCGGAAAGCCAGGCGCACAAGCAGGTGGTTCGCAAACGGCTGGATGTTCATAGCATCACCCTGAATCCGTCCGTCCGACTGCACTATGTCGAAGTGCCCGAGCCGGACATGCATGATCCAACCGGGGATTTGCAACGCACCCAGGACGCGCTGGAGTTCGACTGGGGCCTGTCTGATGTTTCATTCGATTTTCATCTGTTGGCTTCATTACAGGGCGTATTGCGGCAGGGGGAGTGGAAAATAACCATTGCGGTGCATCGCGGGAAACAGGCAATTGCCATCTGGCCGGGGCTTAAAACCAATATTTATGGCGTGGCGGTGGATGTCGGCTCGACCACCATCGCGGCGCATTTATGTGATCTGGTCAGCGGCGAAGCGATCCATTCGGCTGGACGGATGAATCCCCAGATCCGATTTGGCGAAGACCTGATGAGCCGGGTTTCTTATGTGATGATGAACCCGGGCGGCGAAGCGGATATGACCCGCGCGGTCCGGGTTGCCTTGCAGGGCTTGATCGAAGACCTGGTTGTCGGAATGAACATCGCGTTGAGCGATGTGGTGGATATGACGCTGGTTGGAAATCCGGTTATGCACCATTTGCTGCTGGGCATCAATCCGGTCGAGTTGGGCGGCGCTCCGTTTGCCCTGACCACAGACGCGGCGCTCGATATCCGGGCCGAAGAGATTGATCTGACAGTCAATCCGGGCGCCAGAGCCTATATTCTCCCCTGTATCGCGGGCCATGTGGGGGCGGATGCCGCTGCCGCCACGCTTTCCGAGGCTCCTTACGAGCGCAGCGAACTGACCTTGCTGGTGGATGTTGGCACCAACGCGGAAATCGTGCTCGGCAACAACCGGAAAATGGTGGCGGCTTCCAGTCCGACCGGTCCGGCTTTCGAGGGCGCGCAAATCAGCGGAGGCCAGAGAGCGGCGCCGGGGGCGATTGAAAGAGTGCGAATCGACAGGCAAACCCTGGAACCCCGATTCCGGATCATCGGCAGCGAACTATGGTCGGACCAGCCCGGGTTCGAGGAGGAGACCGCAGCCACCGGCATTACCGGAATATGTGGCTCGGGCATTATCGAGGTGATGGCCGAGATGTACCTGGCCGGTCTGATCAGGCCGGATGGCGTGATTGATGGTAGTCTGGCCTCAAGAACCGGGCGGTTGATCCTGAATGAGAAAACCTGGAGCTACAAACTGTACGATGAGGGGCGGATTCAGATATTGATTACGCAAAATGACGTTCGGGCAATCCAGTTGGCGAAAGCCGCGTTGTACGCGGGCGCGCGGTTGTTGATGGATAAACTGAAAGTGGACTCGGTTGACCGGATTCGCCTGGCGGGAGCGTTCGGGGCGCATATCGACGTCAAATACGCGATGACGCTCGGGATGATTCCGGACTGTGAACTGGACCATGTCAGCTCTGCCGGCAACGCGGCCGGAGCCGGGGCCACCATTACCTTGCTCGATACCGATGCGCGCTCGGAGATTGAGGACGCGGTCAAGCGGATCCAGAAGGTGGAAACGGCGGTGGAAGCCCGATTCCAGGAACACTTTGTAGCCGCCCTGGCGATACCTCATAAAACCGCGGCATTCGATCATCTTCGCCGGCAGGTTGATCTTCCCCAACCTGTCGATGCCGGGTCGGAACATCCCGGCGGCGGGCGGCAGCGCCGTCGTCAGCGTCGCCAGAGTGCGCAGTGATCCAGACCGCTCAGGAATTGATCTGATCAATTAATTGTTTCGCCTGCTTTTGATCGGCCGTTTTCAGCAGCCGCTCCACCAGGGGCTGGATTTTGGCGATGTCGGTGAGCCGGGTCTGCCGTTTCACTTCGAGGATGGCCGACGGATCCATGCTGAAATCCCGCAGCCCTATGCCAAGCAACACGCGGGTGTAATGCACGTTCCCGGCCATTTCACCGCACATAGAAACTGGAATCCGGGCCGCTTTCCCCGCGTTGATCGTGGTTTTGATCAATCTCAAAATAGAGGGGTGCAACGGGTCGTACAGATAGTTGACTTCATCATCCACCCGGTCAATCGCCAATGTGTATTGAATCAGGTCGTTGGTGCCAATGGCCAGAAAATCGAGCTTGTCGGCGAACAGGTCGGCCGCAACCGCCGCCGCCGGTACTTCGATCATGCCGCCGACAGGCACATCCGGGTCGTAATCAAAGCCCTGGAACCGAAGCTCTTCACGTACTTCATGGAGCAAGAGAAACAACTGGTCCAGTTCATCCATATTGGACAGCATTGGCACCAGCAGTTTGACCCGTCCGTGGACCGCCGCTCTGTAAATCGCCCGCAACTGCGGTTTGAATAAGGTCAGGTCGTGCAGACACAGCCGAATTGCGCGCCGCCCCAACGCGGGATTGGTGATCAGATTGTTGACACTGATTCCCTCCACCGGTTTGTCCCCGCCGATATCCAGGGTTCGAAATGTGACCGGGCGGGTTGTGTAGTTCAGGACCTGGCTGTATTTCTGGTATTGCTCCTCTTCGTCCGGGATTTCGGCCCGGTTCATATACAGGAACTCGGTTCGATACAAGCCGATTCCCGCGGCATTCAACGACTCGCTTTCAAGCGCTTCCTCGGGCAATTCAATGTTGGAGTTCAACGCCACCTCAACACCATCCAGGGTGGTGGCGGTCTCTTCCACCAGAGCTTCCAATTCCTGGGAACGGCGAAGAATTTTCTCCCTTCTGGTTCGATAGGCTTCCAGCGTGGCTTCATCGGGGTCGGCAAGGACCACGCCCCGTTTGCCATCCAGAATCAGCTGATCGCCGGTACGCAGATAGCGAATACCGCCATGCAATCCGACAATGGCCGGGATTTTCAGGCTTTTCGCCAGAATCGCGGTATGTGAAATCGGGCTGCCGAGATTGGTGATGAATCCCCTGATATGATGTTTGTTCAGTTCGATGGTGTCGCCGGGGGTCAGATCATGGGCTACAATAATTTCCTCCTCGATCACCCCTTCAGCGCTTTCACCTTCAGGTGAGGCGCCGAAGTCATCCTGCTCATCCATCAACGCATCCTGAATACGGTTGATAACCTGCACTACATCGACGGACTTGCTGCTGAGATAAGGGTCGTTAATTTCGCCGAATATCCTCTCGAGATGATCGGCGTGCCGCTGCAACGCCGCTTCCGCGTTGATGCCCTGCTCACGGATGATGGAGGCCGGTTCCTGACTGAGCATCGGGTCATCCAGCATCAATAAATGCGCGTTCAGTATGCCGCGAATTTCAGATACCCCCGCAGCGGGTAGCTGGGCGTCAATGGCCGCGAGTCTCCGGGCGGCGTTCCGGATCGCCTGCTTGAGACGCTCGACTTCCTGTTCGATGTTTTCAGGGTCTATGTCGTAGCTCGGGATATCCTGATCGAGTTGCCGTATAACCCGGGCGGTCCCGATGGCAATGCCATAGCCGACGCCGTTTCCATAGAGCGCTAACATGGTCTTCCCGGCCCCCTATTCCCCTTCATCGAAATAATTTTCAAACAGCGCCGCTATTTCTTCGCTGGCAGCCTCGGCATCATCGCCCTCAACCACCAGTTCAAGCGATGAACCCTGGGTGGCGGCCAGCATCATGACTCCCATGATGCTTTTGGCATCCGCGGATTCCTCGCCATTGTGAAGCGCGATTTCACTTTCATAGTCCGAACACAACCTGACCAGTCTGGCGGCGGCACGGGCGTGTAAACCAAGTTTATTGATAACCTGAATCTGTTTGCGCACTTTCATTTTGCAATGTCCCGATGGCGTATCTGCACATCGATACCCTTTTGTGAAAAAAGCCGCATCAACTGTTCGCTGATAAAGACCGAGCGATGCCGCCCGCCGGTGCAGCCTATCGCCACAGTGATGTAGCTTCGGTTTTCACTGGTGAATCCCGGCAGCCACTTTCCCAGAAACCGGAATATTTCCGCTTTCATGTCATTCACAATCGGCTTGCTTCCCATAAAGTCCTGAACCGCCTTGTCCAGCCCGTTCAGCGATCGCAGGGATTCGTCCCAATACGGATTGGGCAGACATCTGACATCGAACACGAAATCCGCTTCCCGCGGGGTCCCATGTTTGAAGCCAAACGATTCGATCAGAAACAGCGGGGTGGAGGACAGGCCGCCCCCGGCAAAATCCCGGATCAGGCCGCGCAATTCATGCGGGGTCATATCGGTGGTGTTGATGACATGATCCGCCCGGTCGTGCAGGGGGCGGGTCAGGGCATGTTCAAGGCGAATACCCTCAATCAGCGGTGTCCGGGCATCGGTGAGCGGGTGTTTTCTCCGGGTTCCGCTGTATCGACGAACCAGTTGTCGCTCTTCGGCTTCGAGAAACAATATCCGATAGCGGATACCATGATCTTCGAGTGTCGACAAATGAGCGCTCAGATCCGCGAGATAACTCTTGTTGCGGGAATCTATGCTCACCGCGGCGCCTGAAAATCCGCCGTTGTCGGTGTTGATGGCGCTGTCCTGATCAGGAAAATCGGCAATAAACTGATGCAACAGGGGCGCGGGCAGGTTATCGATGCAAAAATAGCCAATATCTTCCAGCGACTGCAATGCGACACTCTTTCCGGAGCCGGACAGGCCGCTGATGATGATAATGTCAGTGTCGGGTCTGGTCATCAACGAAACAGTGATACAGCGCTTCCGCGGTCCGGGTTTTCCTGAGATCGTCTGTAAATTGTTCATCGTTGAACTTCCCCGCAAGCAAGGCAAGCAGATTCAGATGCACTTCATGCGCATTGGCCGGAACCAGCAGACAGACTGCAAGCCAGACGGGCAGGCCGTCCGGCGCGTCATAATCCACTGGTTGCTTGAGTCTGGCGATTGAAATGACCGGTTGGCTCAATCCCTTAATCCGGCCATGGGGTAATGCGATCCCTTTGCCGAGCGCGGTGCATCCGAGACGCTCGCGGTTATACAAAGTATCAAAAATCAGATCGAGACCGGGCCTGTTTTCATCATGGCCATCACGGTCATCGTTGCTGTTGGCAATCAGTTTGGCGAATTGTTCCAGCAGCCGCTTTTTGCTGGTCACCTCCATGTCTGCGATGACCAGATCGTAACTCAGGTAATCTTTCAGGGTTGCGCCGGGGGCAGCGAGTGGCTCATCATTATAATGAGCCACCTCGTTTACTGAGTCAGTCATCCGGGGATATGTTTGATGGATTCGGTGTTTCTATGGTGGTCGACCCGTTTTTCCTTATGCTTTATGACCTGCCTGTCGAGCTTGTGCGCCAGCGCGTCAATTGCCGAATACATGTCTTCCGCAGTGCTTGAAGCGTGAATCATGGCTCCTTTCGTATTTACGGTGGCTTCTGCGATATGTCGGGTTTTTTCGACATGCAGTACCACATTTGTCTTGGTGACAGAGTCAAAATGCCGGGCAATCTTTTCGACTTTTTCTGACACGTGATGATACAGGGAATCGGTTATTTCAAGATGTTGACCACTTACAGATATTTGCATAAATTCGCTCCAGGGTTTTGTGTTGATTATGGGCTCCCGACAATCGGACAATGAAGACCGCAGCCGACATGGATCCAGGGTTATCGGGAATTCGGATCGTTGGCTGCTCTTTATGGCGCATGGTTCCAGTGTACCGCAAAAAGACAGGGAATGCAGGTGGCTTCATCGGCGGGTCACATCTTGAAGTCGCGGCCAAGATAGACATCTCTGGCCCTTTCATCGGCCATGATGGTCTCCGGCGGCCCGGAAACCAGTACTTGTCCGCGGTGCAACAGGTATGCCCGGTCACAGATGCCGAGGGTCTCCCGGACATTATGGTCGGTAATCAACACGCCGATTCCCTTTTGTTTGAGCATTTCAATGATGTGCCGGACCTCCTGAACCGCGATCGGATCAATCCCGGCGAAAGGTTCATCGAGCAGAATGAATTTGGGTTCGAGGGCCAGCGCCCGGGCAATTTCCACCCGTCGTTGTTCACCGCCTGACAATTGAATGGTCTGTTTGTCCCTGAGTTCCAGAATACCGAATTCTTCAAGAAGTTCTTCGCTGATCCGGTGTTGCTCTTCCTTGTTGTGTTTTCCCGATATTTCGAGTACCGCGAGCAGATTCTGTTCAGTGGTCAACTTCCTGAATACCGAGTGCTCCTGAGGTAGATAGCCGATCCCTCTTCGCGCCCGTTCGTGCATGGGCAGGTCGGTGATATCTTCATCATCCAGGCTGATTACTCCCTCATCACATTGAACCAGCCCGATCACCATATTGAAGCTGGTTGTCTTGCCGGCTCCGTTGGCGCCCAGTAATCCGACCACCTCCGAGTCGGATACAGTCAGGTCAATCCCGTTGACAACCGTGACCCGCCGATATTTCTTTTTCAGCCCTGTGGTAGTCAGACTTCTCATGGAGCGGCAAACTGTCCTTCAATCATTTCATGAAGCAGTTTGTTCGGCAGGATCACTCGGTCTCCTTTTTCCTTGGCTGGGTAACCATCCTGACCCTGGAACTGCCTTGTGACTCGCTGCCGCCATCGGATTGCGCGCTCTGCCGGCTTCCGGTTATTCTGGCCTTCCTTGTAGCCAGACTGTAACTGACCTTGTCCCCGGTAACGATCGAATCGCCCTGTTCAATCCTGGCCTGGCTTTCCAGCAGCAACAGGTCATTCTGGTGATTCAGCGTGATTTTCAGCGCCGAGGACTTCACGTCTGTATCCTGGTTCTGAAGCCGTTGTTTGAATCGCGCAGGTTCACCCGTACAAATTGCCTCTTCCAATACCTGATTGTCATCCAGATAGGTCACCAGTTTATCACAATTCAGGCGCATACTGCCTTGAGTGAACACTACATTGCCCCGGTAGATCCGCACCCCTTTGGTGAAATCAATTTCCATGTCATCCGCATCCAGGAAAGCGGGCTGGTTCACGTCGTCATCCAGCGCCCAGGCTGTTTGAACCAGCAGACACAACAGGAATCCGGTAATGGTCCGGTTCAGCATTCTTTTTCTCTCCCTTTCATCATTTGCTTTTCAGGTTTATCGTCATTTTATCCGATGTCGCCACACTGCGGGGAACTCCGTCCCAGTTGTCTACAACCCGGACATTTCCATCCAGGAAAACAGTGGACTGATCATCGTATACCCACCCTGTGTCCGCATAAGTATGGCTCAGGGCCTGATCGGACCCGTATTGTATGACTTGCGGATTGTTCAGCAGCGAGCGGCCAGTGGCGGGATAATGCACCAGCCTGTCCGCAATGATCCGGTATTTCCTTTCGTTTTCCCCGATGGTGGTCGATGTCAGGTTCTCGATAAAATAGTCTGGATCATTCGCTCCGGGGGCGTCTGCGCTATCCGACTCGCCCAGCAGATCGAGCTGATTCCAGGCAGACGACAGGGAGATAACGATGAATATTCCGGCCAGTACTCCGACCAACAGCAGGTTGTCCCTGAGCAGGCGCATGGATTATATCACGCCACTGCGGAGCAGATCATGAGTGTTCAGCGCCCCCACCACATGATAGTTTTCGTCCACCACGAAAAGGCAATTGATCGCGTGAGGCCCCTGTTGCGCAAAATCCCTCATGATTTTGACAATTTCCTCCGCCAATGTATCCGGGCCGATGGTAAACGGGTTCCTGGTCATCAAATCACCCGCTTTACTCCGGTACACATTGACCTCTTTTTCCAATGCCCGCCGTAAATCCCCATCGGTGAACATGCCCAATAATCGGTTGTTCTGGTCCACCACACCAACCATCCCCAGGGATTTGGAGGACATTTCGAGTAACAGCCTGTCCATGGTTGACTGCTCCCTGACCAGGGGAAGGTTATCGCCCGTGTGCATCAGGTCGCGGGCATACAGCAACAAGCGCTTGCCCAGCATGCCGCCGGGATGGGTTCGGGCAAAATCCTGGATTGAAAACCCGCGCAGCTTCTGCACCGCCACCGCCAGCGCATCGCCCATGACCAGGGTCGCGGTTGTGCTCGCGGTCGGCGCGAGGTTGTGCGGGCACGCTTCCTTGTCCACGCCGACATCCAGATTGGCATCGGATTGCTGCGCCAGTGTCGAGACCGGGTTGCCGCTCATCGCAATCATTTTAATCCCGAGCCGCTTGACGATCGGAATGATCGAAATGACCTCCACGGTTTCGCCTGAATTGGAGATCGCGATAACCAGGTCACGGGTGGTCAGCATTCCCAGATCGCCGTGGCTGGCTTCTCCCGGATGCAGGAAAAAGGCGGGTGTCCCGGTACTCGCCAGGGTGGCTGCAATCTTGCCGCCGATATGCCCCGATTTACCCATGCCAATCACGACAACCCGCCCCTCGCACTGAAGTATCATGTCGCAGGCCTTGCTGAATCCACTGTCCAGGCGGTCCGGCAGGGCCAGCACAGCGGCCGCCTCTATTTCAATCACAGAGCGCGCGTGACTGACAGGATCGATTTCGGATTTCGGGCCGGGCATGGTTGACATGGTTTAGCTACAAGGTAGAGTATATCAAAAGGCGCAATCATAATTGACAGAGAATGAACCATGACTGAATTACCTGAAATAAACGATCTCCAGAGCACCCGAATTGAAGCGGCGGTTTTCAGGAAAATGATCGATCACTTGCGTAGAAACCCGGAGGTGCAGAATATCGACCTGATGAACCTGGCCTATTTTTGCCGCAACTGTTTCTCCAAATGGTACATGAGCGCCGCTCGCGACCAGGGCATCGAGCTCGACTACGATCAGGCGAGGGAAATCATCTACGGTATGCCGTACAGTGAATACAAGGCCGCGTATCAGGAAAAAGCCACCCCGGAGCAACTGGATAAATACCAGGAAAGCCAGAAAAAAGCGACTGAATGACTTGTTGAGCGTATAATGGATTCTGCACTCAACAAACGAGCTTGTTGCAACCAGAGACTCAACAAGATCAGGATATGGGCGTCAAAACAGCGATTCGTTAGTCGGTTCGCTGTCGGCCGCATCGGGGCCCGCACTCTTCGGACCGACCGCGTCATCGGGTTCGGTGCCAGTCAGATAATATTCCAGATACCCGTCCGGATCATCCGGTGGAGTGGGTTTTGCGGTTTCCCGGTTGATAAAGCGGGTGGTTATGTTTTCCGGGATGACTTCGGGTTTTTCCGGGTAGTCCGGTAGAACACGGCCCATGAAATCAATCCAGATCGGCAGGGCGGCGCTTGCTCCGGATTCCCGTCTGCCCAGATGGGAGGGTTCGTCAAAACCCACGAAAACCGTGGTGATCACATCCGGGCTGAACCCGGAAAACCACGCATCCCGGAAATTGTTGGTGGTGCCTGTCTTGCCAGCCAAGTCGGAGCGGTTCAGTGATTGCGACCGCCGTCCCGTACCACTTACCATGACCTGCTTCATGAGGCTCCGGGTCAAAAAGGCATTCTGGGCAGAGATCACCCGTTGCGGGGGTTGATAATCGGGCAGAGTAACCGGATTGCCCTCGGCATCCTCGATCTTTTCGATCAGGTAAGGCGTAACCTGCAAGCCTCCATTCGCGATAATGGCAAAACTGGATGCCAGATTAAGTGGCGTGACACTGGTGCTACCGAGGGCAAGAGAGAAACTCTTGGGCAGTTTTTCCGGTTCGAACCCGAATCTGGCGAGATGTTCGATAGTTGTATCTAACCCCATTGCACGAAGCAGGCGAACGGATACCAGATTGAGAGAGAGACTGAGCGCCTTGCGTAACCGGGTGGGACCGAAAAACTTCTTGCTGTAGTTTTGCGGCTTCCAGATCCCTTCCAGATCGTCTTCTACGATGACCGGCGTAGCGCTCACCTTGCTGGAAGCGGTGAAACCATTGTCAAGCGCCGCCGAATAAATAAATGGTTTGATATTCGACCCTGGCTGGCGTTCAGCCTGAGTGGCGCGATTGAATTTGCTCAGATAATAATCGAATCCGCCGGTCAGTGACAGGATTGCGCCGCTATGTGGATCCAGGCTGACCAAGGCGCCGGATACCTCCGGTAATTGAGAGAGCATCCAGTTGTTTTCGTCCAGTTCTCTCAGATAGATGACATCACCCGTAGCGAGGATGTCACTGACGGCGTTCAATGCAGGCCCGATACTATTGACTGCGATATATTTCCTGCCCCATTGAATATTTTTCCATTCAACCGTGACCCTATCGCCCCGGTTGTTGAGCGCCTCGAACGATTGCTCGGAGACGGTGGTCACAACAGCCGGTATCAGCTCCCTGCTGGACGGGTATTCTGACAGTGTGTCGAGCAGATTCTGTGCGGAGGCTCCGGCTTCGGATAGTGTGGCCGGATCAATCTTGCCGACCGGGCCCTTGAATCCATGGCGCATCGTGTAATCAATGAGACCCTGTCGCAGCGCCTGGCTCGCTTTTTTCTGGTATTCACTGTGTACCGTGACGGTGACGTTCAAGCCCTTCCGATAGACCTCCTCACCCATTCGGTCGAACAGGAGGCGTCTCGCCATTTCCGATACATACGGAGCCTGGAAATCGACGTCGGCAACATGAAGCCTGGCTGTAATGGGCGCCTTGCTGGCGGTTTCCAGGCTGAGCTCGTCGATTCTGCCGAGTTCATGCAGTCGGCTTAAAACATGGGCACGTCTTTCTCTGGCTCGTTCCGGGTTGGATATTGGGTTGTCTCTGGAGGGAGCTTTAGGTAAGCCGGCCAGCATACAGATTTCTGGCAGACTGAGCTCCGCAAGACTGGCGCCGTAGTAGATCTGCGCCGCCGCGGCAAAACCATAAGAGCGGTAGCCGAGGAAAACCTTGTTCAGATAGAGTTCCAGGATTTCGTCCTTGGTCAAGGCTCGCTCCAGCTTGAATGCCAGCAGCATTTCCTTCAGTTTCCGGGTATAGGTTTTCTCCGGGTCCAGGAAGAAATTCCGCGCCACCTGCATCGTGATTGTACTGGCGCCCTGACTGCGCGAACGAGTCATGAAATTGCTGATCGCGGCGCGGGCAAGACCCGGGAAGTCCACCCCGGTATGATGGTAGAATTGATCGTCCTCGGTCACCAGCAGGGCGTCTATCAGAAGCGGCGGGGTTTCATCAAGGGTGACCGGAATCCGTCTTTCCTCACCGTATTCGGCGATCAGTTTCTGGTCGGAGCTGTAGATCCGAAGCGGGATATTCAGGGGTATCTGTCGAATCTCATCGACAGACGGCAGGCCAGGCAACAATGAGGCGGCGTAAAGAACCAGCCCGATAGCCATGGTGAAGCCGAAAACCAATCCGAACGAGACGAGTTTCAGTACTATTTTTCCCAGAAATCTGATTGACACGGACAATAATCAAGGATAAGAGTGATGGTTAAGAACCCCTCTGATGCAAGTCGTTGAAATCGCGTCTTTTACCCGAAATGCCATGGATAAAACTGCTTTCAAAAGGGCTGTTTTAGGGGTTATTATAGCCGTTATGGAGAATATTTATCTGATTGGCCTGCCCGGTTCGGGAAAGACTACTGTGGGCAGAAGTCTGGCCCGGTTTCTGGGGCTGGACTTCATTGACACGGACCAGATGATCGAAGAGAGGACGGGTGTTTCCATCAGCCATATCTTTGAGATAGAAGGTGAAGCGGGATTCCGCAAGCGGGAAACCCGGTTGTTTGAAGAGGTCAGCAATGGCGCCCGGACCGTCATTTCCACTGGCGGCGGTATTATTCTGAGTGACGCCAACCGGAAACTGATGCGCCAGCGCGGACAGGTGATTTACCTGAAGGCATCAATGGATATTTTGTGGTCGAGGCTGAAGAATTGCCAGAATCGGCCCCTGCTGCAAACCCCGGACCCCCAGGCCAGAATCGCCGGGTTGATGAAAGAACGCGAACCACTGTACGACGCGCAAGCGGATCTGATTGTCGAGGTGACTTCGGAAACGGCGAACCGGACCGCCCGAAAAATTGCGAAGTTGATCACTAATCTTTCAGCGGGAGGAGCGTCATGAAAACCGTCCATGTTGGTCTTGGCGATCGAAGTTACGACATCCGCATCGCTCCCGGCATACTGGATGATCGCGAACAGTTGCGGCCATGGATTGGTGGCCGGCAGGTTTTTGTTATTACCAACGAAGTGGTGGCCCCGCTTTATCTGGAGAAAATAACAACCAGTCTGGACGGCAAGACAGTCGGACAAATCATCCTCAGGGACGGAGAGAGCGTCAAGACATTGCGTACCGCGGAGGAGATATTTGACCGGATGATTGCGGTTTCGCTGGACCGTTCGGGTACAGTGATCGCATTGGGGGGAGGCGTGGTCGGCGATATAGCCGGATTTACTGCCGCCTGCTATCAACGCGGCATTCCATTCATCCAGATACCCACGACATTGCTTTCCCAGGTCGATTCATCCGTTGGCGGCAAAACCGCGGTCAATCATCCACGGGGGAAGAACATGATCGGCGCGTTCTATCAGCCGCGAAGAGTGTTGATTGACGCTTCAACCCTGTCCACCCTGGAGCCGAGGCAGTTTTCCTCCGGGGTCGCGGAAGTCATCAAATACGGGATGATCAATGATCCGCCGTTCTTCAGATGGCTGGAGGACAACATCGACCGGGTGATGGACCTGAATGAAAAGGCGCTGGAATACATGATCGAGCAATCCTGCCGTAACAAGGCGAATATCGTCGCTCAGGATGAGAAGGAAGCCGGTATCCGGGCATTGCTGAATCTGGGGCATACATTCGGCCACGCGATTGAAACATCGACACAATACGCTGGTTGGCTGCATGGCGAAGCGATTGCCCTCGGCATGGTGATGGCCGGGTTCATGTCGAAAATACAAGGCGATTTCTCCGACCGGGAGCTGGCCCGTCTGGAATCGTTGCTGGACAGGGCGCGGTTGCCGACACAACCCTGTCAGGGTCTTTCAGCGCAAAAGCTGAAGGAGCTGATGATGCTCGATAAAAAGGTCCGGGACGGGAAATTGCGGCTCGTGCTCCTGAAGGGAATTGGTCAGGCTTACGTCACGGATCAATATGACGAGACCGCGCTTGACGCCACACTTGAATACTTCGCGCTGGATTGATACCCCACTAATGGTTAGAATGCCCGGTTCGATTCAAATTCCATGCAACATCAGATGAGCGGATTACGTCCGAAAAAACAGGGCCTGTACGACCCGGCCAATGAACATGATTCATGCGGGGTCGGCTTTGTCGTCAATATAGACGGCGTGAAGAGCCATGAAATCATAACCAGCGGGCTGACCATATTACGTAATTTGACCCACAGGGGGGCGGTCGGCGCGGACCCGAAAGCGGGTGACGGCGCCGGTATCCTGCTACAGTTACCGGATGAATTTTTCCGCAACAGGATCGGGCAGGCGCTTCCGGCCAGCGGCCATTATGCGGTGGGTATGTTGTTCATGCCTGCGTCTTTGGCCGGACAGGCCGAGGCGAAGGGAGTGGTGGAGCGCTATGCGCTGGACGAAGGACAGACCGTGATTGCCTGGCGCAGGGTGCCGGTCAACAATGTCGACCTGGGCAAAAGCGTATTACCGACCGAACCTGCAATCTGGCAGGTTGTGGTGGGGCGTGGAGCGGGTCTGGCTACCCAGGATGACTTTGAACGGAAACTGTTTGTCATTCGCAAACAGATCGAACGTCATATCCAGTTGTCCGATATACGGGGAAAGGATGATTTTTATATCACAACGCTGTCATCGAGGCTGATTAACTATAAGGGAATGCTGTTATCCCATCAGGTTGGGGAATTCTATCCGGATCTGGTTGACCAGGATATGAAGTCCGCCATGGCTCTGGTGCATCAGCGTTTCTCCACCAATACTTTCCCCACCTGGGATCTGGCGCACCCGTTCCGTATGATCGCGCACAACGGCGAGATCAATACCTTGCGCGGCAACATAAACTGGATGGCGGCCCGCAAGAGCACATTGTTCTCGGATGTGCTGGGCGATGACATCGACAAGGTCTGGCCGGTAATCCCGGAAGGCCAGTCGGATTCGGCGGCGTTCGACAATGCGCTGGAGCTACTGGTGGCTGGTGGCTATTCGCTCTCCCATGCGATGATGATGCTGATACCGGAAGCCTGGTCGGGCAATTCATTGATGGACCCGGGGCGGCGCGCTTTTTACGAATATCATGCGGCCCTGATGGAGCCGTGGGACGGACCGGCGGCGGTTGCCTTTACCGATGGCAAACAGATTGGGGCTACTCTGGACCGTAACGGACTGCGCCCGGCGCGATACTTGATCACCAAAGACAATATGGTCGTTATGGCGTCTGAAATGGGTGTGTTGCCGATACCCGAAGAAAATATCAGGAAGAAATGGCGTCTTCAACCGGGAAAAATGTTCCTGATTGATCTGGAGCAGGGCCGCATCATCGAAGATGAAGAAATCAAGAACCAGCTGGCTTCATCCAACAATTATCAGGAGTGGTTGAACCGCACCCAGATTGAACTCAAGTCCTTGCGTATCGCAGTCGGAGCGATGTCGCCGGACCCGGAGACTCTGCTGAAGACCCAGCAGGCCTTTGGTTATACCCAGGAAGACCTCAAGTTCCTGCTACTGCCGATGATTGAGCGTGGTGAGGAGGCTCTGGGTTCCATGGGTATGGATTCGCCACCGGCGGTCATGTCGGACAAGCCGCGCCACATTTCCAATTACTTCAAGCAGAATTTCGCCCAGGTCACCAATCCCCCGATTGATCCGATCCGTGAAGAGCTGGTGATGGCGCTGTTCTCCCTGATTGGCCCTCGTCCGAATCTGTTCGGCCACAGTGACGGCGGTCAGGAGATGCGCTTGACCGTCGAGCAGCCGGTATTGACCAACAACGAGTTGGAACGTATTCGACAGATCGAAGACCATACCGGCGGCGCGTTTCGCACCAAGACATTGACCATCTGTTATCAGGTCACAGAGGGAAAGCGGGGGCTGGCCGAGGCGCTCAGGATTTTATGCGGCAAAGCGGAACAGGCTATCCTGCAAAAGGGATTCAATATCCTGATTTTGTCTGACCGGCGGATGGACGCCGACAGCATCGCCATTCCGGCGTTGCTGGCGACCTCTGCGGTGCACCATCATCTGATCCGGAAGGGATTGCGAACCAAGTCCGGTCTGGTGATCGAGACCGGCGCCTGTCTTGAAGTGCATCACTTCGCGACACTGGCCGGGTATGGGGCGGAGGCGATCAATCCTTATGTCGGGTTTGATACGGTCAATGCGCTGCTTGGCAATCTCGCGGAAAAGATTGACTTCGAAGAGGCGCAGGCGCGCTATATCAAGGCGGTCAACAAGGGATTGAAAAAGGTCATGTCGAAAATGGGTATCTCGACCTTCCAGTCCTATTGCGGCGCCCAGATTTTTGACGCGGTCGGTTTGTCTCAGGAATTCGTGGATCAATACTTTACCGGCACAAGTTCACCGGTTCAGGGAATCGGCCTGAACGAAATTGCCGAGGACATGTTCACCTTGCATCAGCGCGCTTTTGGAGACCAACCCCTGTACCAGGACGCGTTGGACGCTGGGGGCGATTACGCATTCCGGGTTCGCGGGGAGAGCCATGTGTGGAATCCGGAATCGGTATCCTACCTGCAGCATGCCGTGCGGGCCAACCATGCCGGAACCTGGCGGGAGTTTTCCGATCTCGTCAATACACAGGATAAGACACACTTCAATCTGCGAGGGTTGTTCGAGTTTGATTGGGCGCCATCCGCCATTCCGATAGACCAGGTGGAGCCAGCCTCGCAAATTGTCAAACGATTTTCAACCGGCGCCATGTCGTTTGGGTCGATTTCCCAGGAAGCCCATTCAACCCTCGCCATCGCGATGAACAAAATTGGCGGGAAATCGAATACCGGCGAAGGCGGCGAAGAGGAAGAGCGTTACCGCCCATTGAAAGACGGGTCAGGCAACCCGAAGCGGTCCGCAATCAAACAGGTGGCGTCCGGACGGTTCGGGGCAACAGCGGATTATCTGGTGAATGCCGATGACATTCAGATCAAGATGGCGCAGGGCGCAAAGCCGGGCGAAGGCGGACAGTTGCCCGGTCACAAGGTCAGCCGTCAAATCGCCAGCGTGCGTCATTCCACTCCGGGCGTCGGATTGATTTCGCCGCCACCGCATCATGACATCTACTCGATTGAAGATCTGGCGCAACTGATATTCGATTTGAAGAATGTCAACCCCGAAAGCCGTATTTCAGTGAAACTGGTCTCGGAGGTGGGGGTGGGCACAGTGGCCGCGGGGGTATCGAAAGCGCACGCCGACCATGTCACCATTTCGGGTTATGAAGGAGGCACCGGCGCCAGTCCGTTGACGTCGATCAAACATGCCGGTTCGCCGTGGGAAATCGGCCTGGCGGAAACCCACCAGACGTTGGTATTGAACCGGCTGCGCGGACGGATTGCGGTTCAGGCGGACGGCGGCTTGCGTACCGGACGTGATGTCGCGGTGGCCGCGCTGCTGGGCGCGGATGAATTCGGTTTCGCGACGGCGCCGTTGATCGCGCAGGGATGCCTGATGATGAGAAAATGTCATCTGAACACCTGCCCGGTCGGTATCGCCACCCAGGACCCCGAATTGAGAAAAAAATTTACGGGCCAGGCCGAGCATGTCATTAACTATTTCTTTTTCGTTGCAGAAGAGTTGCGCGGCATCATGGCCAGGCTCGGCATTCGCACCGTCAACGAAATGATCGGCCGGATTGACCGGCTGAAAGTATCGGAAGCGGTGAGCCACTGGAAAACACAGGGTCTCGATTATTCCCGGATTCTGGCCAAGCCGGATGTAGGCGCCGATGTCGCGGTTTACAACTGTGAAGCCCAACAGCATGGCCTGGACAATGTGCTGGACCGGGAGCTGATCCGGCGAGCCGGGCCGGCGCTCGATGACGGGACTGCGGTCCGGATCAATATCGGTATCGCCAATGTCAACCGGACATTCGGCACGATGCTGTCGGGTGAGGTCGCGCGTAAATACGGACATGACGGCTTGCCGGAGGACACCATCCGCATTGACGCAAAGGGCACGGCGGGGCAGTCGCTGGGCGCATGGCTTGCCAATGGCGTCACGATCACGCTGGAAGGGGAAGCCAATGACTATGTGGGAAAAGGCTTGTCCGGCGGCAAGCTGGTCATTTATCCGCCCGCGAATTCCGGGATCGGGGATCGCCGAAACAACATCATTGTCGGCAACACCGTATTATATGGCGCGATTTGCGGTGAAGCCTATTTCAACGGCGTCGCGGGGGAACGGTTCTGTGTGCGGAACTCCGGCGCCATCGCCGTGGTTGAGGGAGTCGGAGACCATGGCTGTGAATACATGACCGGCGGCGTCGTCATCTGCCTGGGAGATACCGGCAGGAATTTCGCGGCGGGAATGTCGGGTGGAATCAGTTACGTACTGGACCCGGACAGTCGTTTTTCTGTGCGCTGCAACCAGCAACTGGTATCGCTGGAACCGGTTGACGCCGACCGTCGATATGAAAATATCGACAACCCGCTGGAAGCGGATGAAGCGCGGCTGAGGAAATACATCGAAAATCATTATGAATATACCGGCAGCGAAATTGCCGGACAGATACTGAAAGACTGGAAAAGTTATCTCCCGAACTTTGTCAAGATACTGCCGCACGACTATGCGGCCGCCCTGCTGAAACTTGAGCGGGAAAATCAACCCGAATACAGGAAGGCTCGACATGGGTAAGCCGACCGGGTTCATGGAGATTGAGCGTCAGGACCGAAAATACGAGGATATTCAAAGCCGGATTACCCATTTCAACGAGTTTGTCATCGAACTCAGTGAAAACGAGCTGAGCAAACAGGGCGCGAGGTGTATGGATTGTGGAATCCCGTATTGCCAGATCGGATGCCCGGTCAACAATATTATTCCGGACTGGAACGATCTGGTTTATCGTGGAGACTGGAAGCGGGCCAGCGATGTGCTGCATTCGACCAATAATTTCCCGGAATTTACCGGGCGCATCTGCCCGGCCCCCTGTGAAGCCTCGTGTACCCTGAACATTGAAGACCGCCCGGTTACGATCAAAACCATTGAGCAGAGCATTGTCGAACGGGCATGGGCGGAAGGATGGATACAGCCCCGGATTCCGGCCCACAGAACCGGCAAATATGTCGCCGTGATCGGTTCCGGCCCGGCCGGACTGGCCTGTTCCCAGCAACTGGCGAGAGCGGGGCATTCGGTTTCCCTGTACGAAAAACAGGAACGAAGCGGTGGATTGCTGCGCTACGGCATCCCGGACTTCAAACTGGATAAACTGGTGATTGACCGCCGCATGGCGCAAATGAAAACCGAGGGCGTGAAATTTCATTCGGGTATTCATGTTGGCGTCGATATCCCGGTTTCATTTCTGTTCGAGACTTTTGACGCCATCGTTTTAAGTGGGGGCGCCGAACATCCGCGGGACCTGGAAGTGGCGGGCCGGGAATACGACGGCATCCACTTCGCGATGGATTTCCTGAGGTCGAACACACGCAGAGTGCAGGGACACACGGTCGATGAAAGTCAGTTTATCAACGCCGAAGGAAAACATGTCGTTGTCATTGGCGGAGGGGATACCGGGTCGGACTGTATCGGCACGTCCATCAGACAAAGGGCCAAATCGGTTACCCAGATTGAAATTCTGTCGGAACCGCCCGTAAGGGAGAACAAGGCTTTGACCTGGCCGAACTGGCCCCACAAGCTGCGTACCTCTTCGTCCCAGGAGGAAGGATGCAACCGCATCTGGGATGTAAAGACACGGCATTTCAATGAAGACGGCCACGGGCGCGTTTCATCCATACAATGTATCAAGGTAGCCTGGGACCGGGGGGCGGACGGGCAGTGGCGGATGCGGGATGTCGAAGGCTCGGAGTTTCTGCTGAAAGCGGACCTGGTTCTACTCGCGATGGGATTTCTTCACCCGGTTTATGCAGGACTGCTTGAGGAGATGGGGATCGAACGGGACAACCGGGGCAATGTCAACGCGCCGGAAAGTGGCGTGGGCGCGTATCAGACCAACATCGAAAAAGTGTTTTCAGCGGGCGACATGAGGCGCGGACAATCGCTGGTGGTCTGGGCGATTCGGGAGGGGCGGCAGTGTGCGCGGGCGGTCGATGAGTTTCTGCAGGGACACAGTGACCTGCCCGAATAAACTCGCGTCCGCTTCGAGTCCCCCTGTCAAGACCGGCTCCGGCCTGCCCTATCTCTGTTACTCCATGAATAATCCATGAACGACCGGTTTTTGAAGGCGTTGAGACGCCAGCCGGTTGACTGTACGCCGATCTGGATCATGCGTCAGGCTGGCCGCTACCTGCCGGAATACCGGCGAAGCCGCGCCCGCGCCGGGGATTTCCTGACGCTGTGCAAAACGCCCGAACTGGCCTGTGAAGTGACGCTGCAGCCGATTCTCCGATTCGACCTGGACGCTGCCATTATTTTCTCCGACATTCTGACCATCCCGGACGCCATGGGATTGGGACTGACGCTGCATGAAGGAGTCGGCCCCCGCTTCGAACGCCCGTTGCGGTCGGCGAACGAGATCGAAAAATTACCGAAAGTGGAAGTGGAAGCACAATTGGGCTACGTCATGGAAGCCATTCGTCTCACCCGTGGGGAACTCGAAGGCAAGGTCCCGCTGATTGGATTCGGCGGCAGTCCATGGACTCTGGCCACCTACATGGTTGAAGGAGGGTCAAGCCGGGATTTTGCGCAGGTCAAGGGCATGATGCATGATCAGCCAGCGACCATGCACCGATTGCTGCAGAAGATCACCCAGGCCGCGATTGATTACCTGAAAGCGCAGGTGATGGCGGGAGCGCAGGCCATCATGGTATTCGACACATGGGGCGGCGCGTTGAGCACGCCGGATTATCAGGAATTCTCGCTGGATTATATGGCGCAAATCGTATCCACTCTGAAAACGGACCCAGCCTGTTCCGCAACCCCGGTGACCCTGTTTACCAAGGGCGGGTCGGGGTGGCTGGAGCGGATCGGGCAAACCGGATGCGATGCAATCGGACTGGACTGGACGGTTTCACTGGCAGAAGCCAGAAAAAGGACGGCAGGATCGGTCGCCCTGCAGGGCAACATGGACCCCACCGTACTCTACGCCTCCAATGACAAGGTGGAGCGGGAAGCGAAGCGCGTACTCGAAGATTTCGGCACAGGCGAAGGACACATCTTCAACCTGGGCCACGGCATTCACCCCGGCGTCAACCCGGAGCGCGTGCAAACGCTGGTGGAGGCGGTGCACAGAGAGAGCCGGCGGTGACAGACTTGCATCAGCGTATTCGGGCCACGCTCACCTGTCGGTACGATACGCCCATCATGCACAACATTTATCGAGCCGATTATATTGAGTGTCTGGTCGCTTTTACGCTGGGTTCCGGTTGGTGGCTTACCGAGAACTGGGTTTCGTGGGATTGTCAGCACACATCCGGAGCCCGGCTCGAGGTCAAACAGTCCTCGGCAAGACAGTCATGGGACTGTGCAGAAGTAGCGCCGCCCCGCAGCCCCCGTTTTGACATCGCGCCCTGTACCGGCTACTGGACAGAAGACGGAAGCCACTGGCAAGACTTTCCGGGGCGGCCTGAAGATATTTACGTTTTCGCATGGCATGGCGAGAGGCGGGACGGTTACGCCGATCACCGTGATACCAGCCAGTGGCTTTTCTTTGTCGTGGCGGAGCAGGATCTGCCAGAGGGTCGAAAGCGTATCGGGCTGGCAGGACTCAAATCGCTCGTTTCCCCGTGCTACATCGCGGAACTCAAGCACACAGTAGAAGCCCGCCTCGCACCAGTAGCGCTAAAGGCCCAGCGTAAAGGAAAATGAAACGGGCGACCACAGAGGGTCGCCCCTACGCATCATGCTCGCAACCTTCATCGTAGGGGACGGTCACCGTGCCGTCCCGCAACCGGACAACTCATGTGCTCGCTACATAAAGGAAAATGAAGCACATTCGGGGTATGCGGCTTGTGGCCTCTTTCGTTTCATGCTCTCTCAACCCACATCAATCACGTCTTTCATGGTTTTCATGGCTTGTTTTTCTATTTGGCGGATTCTTTCCGCTGATACTCCGTACTCGTCCGCGAGGTCGTGCAGGGTGGGTTTGTCGTCGCTTAGCCATCGGCGGGTGACGATGTCTTTGCTGCGCTCATCGAGTTTGGTCAGGGCTATGCCAAGTTGTTGTTGGCGTTGCTGCTGATATTGGTTGTTTCCGATTACAATTTCGGGATCATAACGGCTGTCTCCCAGATACTGGGCGGGCGCCAGGTAGGCGCTGTCTTCGTCCTGGTCTGCTGAGGGGTCGAAGGTTATGTCTGTGCCACTTAATCTTGATTCCATTTCCCGGACGGCGCCAGGTTCGACATCCAGATTATCGGCAAGGTGGGTGACATCTGCGTTGTTCATCCATCCCCATTTGGAGCGGGACTTTCTCAGATTGAAGAACAGTTTGCGCTGCGCCTTGGTGGTGGCTACCTTGACAATGCGCCAGTTGCGCAGCACGTAATCGTATATTTCGGCCCGTATCCAGTGTACCGCGAATGAAACGAGCCGAACATCGCGAGTCGGGTCGAAGCGTTTGACGGCTTTCATCAATCCGATGCTGCCTTCCTGAATCAGGTCGGGCAGCGGCAGGCCGTAGCCCATGAATCCCCGCGCCACCTTGACTACATATCGAAGATGGGACAATACCAGTTCGCGCGCGGCTTCGAGGTCGCCGTCGTCACGGTAACGCATAGCCAGATCGTACTCCTGTTCGGCCGTCAAAATTGGCGCTGCGTTGACCGCCTGCATATAGTCTGTCAGACTGCCGTTGGCAGAAAGTTGCATCGGAATGGGTAAGCTTTGCGTCATCGAACTGGAATAATCAGGTTTTGGTTATCGGGTATTTTAGCGCTCAATGGAGTAGAGTGCTAATAATTTTGAAAGTTCCACGGAATAATTCAATTATTTTCCTGTTTATCCGACTCTTCCTCTACACCCGGTCCTCCCTCGACCCATGCCCGGATTTTCACTTCCGCTTCCCTGGCGAGCCGGTCCCGTGAATCGCTTGGCGCCAGTAATTCAAAAACCTGGACGTGAACTCGTATCCTGCCCAGACAGACAGTCTGCCACAGGCTTTGCAGGAACGTCATGTTTCTCCCGTAACTGACTTCGGGAAATGAATTGCCATTCTTGTCCGAATAGCGTAGGGCGACCGGCTGCACGCGGGCATTGCTGTTAATCGCGGATTGCATCAGCCGCGGATAGAACCGGTTGACGGAGTGTCCGTCTGTAGTCGTGGCTTCGGGAAAGATCAGGGCCGCCTGGTTCTTTGACAAGGACTCCGACAGCTTGGCGTTGGCGTCCTTCGCTCCCCGGCCCCGATCGATGAACAGCGTCCCCGCTGTTTTTATAATGAACCCTAATACCGGCCAGTTTGCTATTTCACCTTTTGCAAGAAATACAACCGGCAGTTGTGACCCGATCACCGAAATATCCAGCCAGGAGACATGGTTGGATACTACCAATACTCCTGGAACGGGGGCGGCCCCGCTGAATTGACATCGAACACCCATGGTCCGGACGACTGCTTTATGCCAGAACCGGGCGATTTTCTGGTAAAACCCGTAGGTCAGAAAAACTGACAGGATGCTGCAAACGACCCCCGCAAAGAGCAGCAGGCAAAGCAGAAAGACTTTGGCGATGCCGGCAATTCTGTTCACATCAAAGGATGTACCGCGACAGGTCCTGGTCGTCTGCGAGGTCTTGCAAGTGCCGGTCCACATAGTCAACATCAATGCAGACGTGCTGACCGGACTTGTCGGCCGCTTCGAATGAGATAGTTTCCAGCAGGCGCTCCATCACGGTATGCAGTCTGCGGGCGCCGATATTTTCGGTTTGTTCGTTGACCTGCCAGGCGACTTCGGCGATACGCTGAATACCCTGCCCCGTGAATTCGAGTTGCAGGCCCTCGGTTGCCATTAACGCCTGGTATTGTTCCGTCAATGAGGCGTCCGGTTCAGTCAGTATTCGAACAAAGTCATCGCTGTTCAGCGCTTTCAATTCGACCCGGATCGGAAGTCGACCCTGTAATTCAGGAATGAGGTCCGATGGTTTGGACAGTTGAAAGGCGCCGGATGCGATGAACAGAATATGGTCTGTTTTTACCATTCCGTATTTTGTCGATACAGTCGAGCCTTCGACCAGAGGCAGCAGATCTCGTTGTACCCCTTCTCTGGAGGCGTCCACGCCACCCTGGGTTGCGCTGGAACGGTTGACAATTTTGTCGATCTCATCCAGGAAAACGATTCCATTCTGCTCGACCTTGTCCAGCGCCTGTACCCGAACCTCTTCTTCGTTGATCAGTTTTGCCACTTCTTCCTCGGTCAGCAATCTCAACGCTTCCGCCACCGGAACTTTCCGGGTGGTTTTTTTCTGTCCTCCCATGTTCTGGAACAGCCCCTGGAGTTGATGGGTCATTTCTTCCATTCCAGGGGGCGCCATGATCTCCACGCCAATGGAGGTGTTGTTGACCTCGATTTCTATTTCCTTGTGATTCAGCTTCCCCTCGCGCAGCATCTTCCTGAATTTCTGGCGGGCGGCGCCGTCGTCATTGACGGGTTCCCCACGGGCGGGAGGCAACAGTATATCCAGCACAATTTCCTCAGCCATGTCTTCGGACTTGCTCCGGACTTTTTCCATAGCCTGTTCCCGTGTCATTTTCAGGGACATATCCATCAGGTCGCGGATAATCGAATCCACCTCTCTGCCGACATATCCCACTTCGGTGAACTTGGTCGCTTCGACTTTTATGAATGGCGCGTTGGCCAGTTTGGCCAATCGTCGGGCGATTTCGGTCTTGCCGACCCCGGTGGGTCCGATCATCAGGATGTTTTTGGGGGTGATTTCTCCACGCAGCTCCGGATCAACCTGCATTCTTCTCCAGCGATTCCTCAGCGCAATCGCAACCGAACGCTTTGCCGCGTTTTGAGCGATGATATGCTTGTCCAGTTCTTCGACAATTTCTCTGGGGGTCATTTCAGTCATGGTTGCTACCGGGGTGGAACGTATAATTAATAATCAAGGGTTTCAATGGTCAGGTGGTCATTGGTATAGATGCAGATCCGTCCGGCGATTCCAAGGCTTTTCTCAACGATCTCGCGCGCGGACAGATCCGAGTTTTCGATCAGGGCGAGCGCCGCCGACTTGGCGAAATCACCGCCGGAACCGATTGCCATTACCCCCTGTTCGGGCTCGATGACATCTCCGTTCCCGGAAATGATCAGCGACGCTTCACTATTGGCTACCGCCAGCAAGGCTTCCAGTCTTCGCAGCATACGGTCGGTACGCCAGTCTTTGGCCAGTTCCACCGCCGCCCGAACCAGTTGGCCCTGATGCTTTTCCAGCTTTCCTTCAAACCGCTCGAACAGGGTAAACGCGTCCGCGGTACCGCCCGCAAATCCTGCCAGTACCTGCTTGTTGTATAGGCGCCGCACCTTGCGCGCATTGCTTTTCATCATTGTGTTGCCGATCGAAACCTGGCCGTCGCCACCAATCACGACCTGGTTTTCGGTTCGGACAGATAGAATGGTTGTGCCTCTGAACTGCTTCATTGGATCACTCCGGGATACGGGTCTCTCCTGACAAGAGACGGATATTTTACTTGACCAGTTTCAAATGAGGTGACGAATCGGGCTTTTTATTTGATTTGCTGCCCGATTCACCGCCATTCGACGGGGGTTTTTCCCGGCTGCGCTGGCCTTTTGGGGGTGGCGTGTCACTCTCCTCGAACACGATTCCGACTCCATTTTCCTTGGCATAGACCGCCATCACGGCAAATATGGGTATACAAACGTCGAACGGCCTCCCGGAAAAACGGGCCGAGCACATCAGGAATTCATTGCCAAGCTCAAGCGCTTTCACCGATTGTGGATGAATATTCAATACGATTTGATCTTCCCTGACATATTCCAGCGGCACAATAACATCTTTGAGCCTGGCGTTTACCCGAACCTGCGGTGTCAGTCCGTTGTCAATCGACCACTCGTAGATGGCCCGAATCAGATAGGGTTTGGTGGAACCGGGCAGAGAGGATCGGCGCTTGCCTGATCCGCCGCCTTTATCTTTGTCTGAAGTTCCCATCAGGGGTTGATTCAGGCGGCCTGATGCAGGTTCAATTCGTAGTCACTGAGGCTTTCCCTGAATGCGGGTCGTTTAAAAAGCGATTCTCCGTACTTGATCAGGGGAGCGGCCTGCTTTGGCAGGGTCACGCCCATAGCGGGAATGCGCCATAACAAGGGCGCAAGATAAGCGTCAATCAAAGTGTAGTCGGCGCCCAGAAAAAAGGGTTTGTCCGCAAACATCGGAGACAGGGAAATCAACCCGTCGTGCAGGTCTTTTTTCAGAGCGGAAGGGGGGTCAAGGGCGGGTATTTCACCCAGAGCATAAATCGGTTTCAGCCAGTCACGCGTCAGGCGCCAGACCGTCAGGCGGGTTTTAGCTCTCATAATGGGGTCAACCGGCATCAGGGGAGGATGGGGAAAACGTTCGTCCAGATACTCGACGATGACTCCCATGCCGTAAAGCGCGACATCGCGGTCAATCAGGGTAGGCGTTTCACCATAGGGGTTATGCTGCCCCAATTTGTCGGGGTCGTCATCCGGCGAAACGTATTCAATCGCACAGTCAATGTCTTTTTCGATCAGAACGATGCGGCAGCAATGGCTGAAAACGTCAAACTGGCTCGACAGCAATGTCATCGCAGGGTGTCGGTCTGCATGCAACCCCGTGGTCATCATGGAATCAACTTACATCCGGTACGGTCTCTAGTGGACATCCCGCCAGTATTCCTTTTTCAGGTAAAACGCAAGTGTGCCCAGCACGGCCAGAAACAGCATCACCCATATACCATAATCAATCCGGACCATGCGGGCCGGTTCCGCCATGTAATACAGGAAATTGGTCAGATCGCGCATCGCGTGATCATACTCTTCAGCGCTCATTTTCCCCGGCTGCGCCAGTTCCAGGTCAATGACTTCCCGTTCATTGCCGTGACTGTCGGTTTCGATGGTCTTGCTGGCATGCTGTATTCCCTGCAATTCGTACAGGGCATGAGGCATGGCAACCTGCGGGAATACCAGATTGTTCCAGCCGCTGGCCGTGGATTCATCCCGGTAAAAAGTGCGAAGATAGGTATAAAGCCAGTTCGGGTCTCTCAGCTTGCCGATCAGGGACAGATCCGGAGGCGCGACCCCAAACCATTCCTCGCCCTGTTCCGCGGTCATGGTTGTGGTCATGTTGTCGGCAATTTTGCCGCCTGTGAAAATCATTTGCGATTCAACCAGATCTTCGGGAATCTCCAGGTCCGCGGCCATCCGGTTATAGCGCATGTACTTCGCGCTGTGACAGGACATACAGTAGTTCACAAACAGTTTGGCCCCGTTTTGCAACGAAACCTTATCTCGTAATGACACCTCGACCCGGTCCAGGGCCGCGCTACCGCTTGCTGCAAATCCGGCCGGCGAACTGATCGCCAGGGCCAGGGCCAGAGTCAGAAACCGTTTTTTCATCAGCTAATCCTCTCTGGAACAGGTTTGACTTTTTCCGGGCTTATGAAAGCGGGCCGGATACCCAGTATGAAAAGTATCGCAATGGACAGAATCGTATAAACCAGTTTCAGGCCTGTGCCCGGACCTCCACTCCAGCCAAACCACCAGTAGAAAAGTGTCCCGGCAAACAGGGCTGCCGCTATCCAGAACAGAAGTTTCCCGACTATCGTCAACTCTTGGCCGGCAGAGCTGAAACTCGGATAGAGCAGGAAATACGCGAAATAGATCAACGTGAAAAACTGCGCCATTATGGTCAGGTCCGTGGTCGGCGCCTTGGTACCCAGCCATCCCAGAATCAGGAAGGTGATTACAAAAAGCGCCAGCGAAAACCGGGTGGTCAGACCTTTGTACCGTATGGATTTGACCGGACTCTTGTCCAGCCACGGCAGGAAGAAGAACACGGCGACGGAAGCGAACATCACCAGTACCCCCCAGACCTGGGTGCCGGCAAAACTGGGTATTGCACGCAGGATCGCGTAGTAAGGCGTGAAGTACCATACCGGTGCGATATGTTCCGGGGTTTTCAATGGATTGGCTGGTTCATAATTGGGTTGCTCCAGGAAATACCCGCCCATTTCCGGCATGAAAAACACAATGGCGAAGAAGAAGGCCATGAACACAACCGTCCCCAGAACATCCTTGACCGTATAGTACGGATGAAAGGGGATGCCGTCGGCGGGCGCGTCTTCGCTCCACTGGTTGCCTTTCGGGCCTTTCTTGATCTCAATGCCATCGGGGTTGTTCGACCCGACTTTATGCAGGGAAACGATGTGCAGGAACACCAACCCGACCAGAACAAATGGAATCAGGTAATGAAGCGCGTAAAAACGGTTCAGGGTGATGTCTGAAATCACGTAATCGCCCCGGATCCATTCCGACAACATGGGTCCGATCAAAGGCAGGGTCTCGAACAGATTCACGATAACCTGGGCGCCCCAGAAAGACATTTGGCCCCAGGGCAGCAGATAACCAAAAAAGGCGGTAGCCATCATCGCAAGATAGATGACCATGCCGAAAATCCAGATCAGTTCACGGGGATTCCGGTAGGAACCGTACAGCAGTCCGCGAAACATGTGCAGGTAAATGACGATAAAGAACATCGACGAACCGGTGGAGTGCATGTAACGCACGAACCAGCCACCCCAGACATCGCGCATGATGTATTCGACGGAATCAAAGGCGAGACTGGCATCCGGCTTGTAGTTCATTGCCAGCAATATCCCGGTCACGATTTGCAGGGCCAATACTACTATCGCCAGGCCGCCGAAGAAATACCAGAAATTGAAGTTCTTTGGCGCGAAGTATTCGGTCATGTGTTCTTGCATGGCCTTGCGCGCCGGAAAGCGGTCGTCCAGCCAATTTATCAGGAATCGCATTACGCCACCTCCCCGTCTTCACCGATCAACAACACGTCATCGGACAGATACTGATAGGGGGGCACCACCAGATTGGTTGGCGCTGGCACTCCACTGTAAACCCGGCCCGCCAGATCGAATTTGGAACCATGGCAGGCGCACAGGAATCCGCCCTTCCAGTCATCATCGAATGAGACCGCGCCGATTTCGGGCTGATATTTCGGAGAACATCCCAGATGGGTACAGATGCCGACCAGAACCAGTATATCGTCCTTGATGGATCGAAATGGATTGCGGGCATATTCGGGTTGTTGGTTCTGATCCGAATCCGGGTCCGCGAGCCGGTCATCCATGCTCGGCAGCAGGCCCAGGACTTCAGGCGAACGCTTGATTATCCAGACCGGTTTCCCGCGCCATTCAACCGTGATCTGCTGGCCTGCTTCAATTTTGCTGATGTCCACCTCTACCGGAGCGCCTGCCGCCTTCGCCTTTTCGCTCGGCAACATACTGCCGGCAAACGGCACTGCCAATCCTGCCGCGCCCGCCAGGCCCACACCTGTGGTTGCGATAGTCAACAGGCGTCGCCGCCTGTTATCCACATGGTCGCCAGTCATGTTTAAACCTCTGAATCGGGAAAATTGTTTGACCTGTCCTGGACACCCTGCTCAATTCATGAATTCCTGATGCGATTCCAGAATTGATTTGTACCCGGACCTTGAAAAACGCCAGATTATACCAGAACCCGCAAATGATTCTAAAGTAATTCATTATTCACTCCTCCAGCAACCGTCTGGCTGATTCGGGTAACTGCTTTCTGGATCGGGCGCCAAGTTTATCGAGCTTGTCGATACGTTTGACGATGCTGCCTCTGGCGCCGGTATGTAGCCGGTTGCGCGCCTCGGTATAGCTTTCCTGTACCGACTGGATATTTTTGCCGAGCTTGTCGAGCGATTCGATCAGCAGCGCGAACTGATCATATAGCCCCCCGGCGCTGTCGGCGATCTGTTGCGCGTAACGGTTTTGTTTTTCATTGCGCCAGATGTTGGCGACGGTGCGAAGCGTTGGCATCAGTGTCGTGGTCGATACGATCACAATGCCCTTGTTCCAGGCTTGCTGGAACAGCCCCGGCTCGGTTTGCAGGGCCAGAATCCAGGCCGGTTCGACCGGAATGAACATGAAGACGAATTCCAGGCTGTGAACACTGTCGAGATTCTGGTAGGACTTCCCGGACAGGTTGGCGATATGTGATTTGATGGATGTCAGGTGGTCCTTCAGCGCCTGGGTCTGTTCCACTTCCTCGCTGGCGTTGAAGAAGGCTTCCCAGGCTTTCAGGGATACCTTCGCATCGACCACGATATCCTTGTTTTCAGGCAGATGAATGACGACATCGGGTTGTTTGAGCCGACCGTCTTCGTCTCGATAACTGGCCTGGGTCTCGTACTCCCTGCCCTTTTCCAGGCCGGACTCTTCCAGCAACCGTTCCAGTACCATCTCCCCCCAGTTGCCCTGGGACTTGCTTTCGCCCTTGAGCGCGGTGGCAAGCTGCACCGCATCCTGACCAATCTGCCGGGCCTGCTTCTGTAGCTCAATGATCTGTCCCTGCAGACGGTTGCGGTCCTTCAGGTCTTCCTGATGGGTTTCGTTGACGCGCTTGCGGAAGGACTCGATCTCCTGTTTCAGCGGTTCGAGGCTGGAATCCAGGGTTCGTTTGCTGTCTTGATCAAATTTCTTGCGGCTTTCCTCGAACACGCGGTTTGACAATACCTCAAAATCCTTTTGCAGTTGTTCGCGGGAGCGGCCGATTTCCTGATTGAGTTCCTGGTAAAATTTCAGCTGTTCTTCGGAGCGTACTCCGGCAGTTGCAAGCTCAAGCCCGGTCTCGCGCAGCCTGTTCTGAACGGTGTCCAGCTCGGTTTGCAGCGCTGCTTTCTCCGTTTCCAGCCTGATTTTCCGGCGGCTGCTGGCAAGCCCACAGGCTACCAGCAATATCGACAGTACGACCACCGCCACCCACAGCGAATATGAAATCATTTCCATCAGGTAACCGGATTACGGGGAGTCGTATGTAACGGACAAACTGACCGCTCCCTTGCCAGCATGGTCGGGGTCTGGTCGAGGTCGTGAAATTCTGGCTATTGTGCGGTACACTGTCGGGTTCATCGGGCCACTCGGGAAACGCAATCATGCCACGAGATGCGCCCCTGTTCAATTTGTAATCTTGATAATGTGGGCTGCCTGGAGAGCCAATTCCATGACACGACAGGTGAACTGTACAAAACTCGGCAAGCAAGCCGAAGGGCTGCCGCGTCCGCCCTGGCCTGGAGAGCTGGGTCAGAAAATATTTGATCAGATATCGAAGGAAGCCTGGCAGGAGTGGTTGCGCCAGCAAACCATACTGATCAACGAGTACAAGCTCAATCCGCTGGATGCCAGCCACAAGAAATATCTGGCCAGCCAGATGGAAGCCTGGTTGTTTGGTGACGGCATCGTATTGCCGGACGCATGGAAAGCGCAATCGGAATCGTAAGGTCGTGAGATCCCTGCTCACAATTTTCCTGGTGGTTCTGGTCGTCCCGGTGGTGGCGGCAAAAAGTCCGGGTATCGAGGCTCCAATCCGGGTGGACATCCATGCGATTCCAGTTTGTTATGACTTTGGTTGCAAGAGTAGCACAGTGGTCAATCTGCCTGTGGATGAATGGCGCGAGGTTGCAGACTGGTTCGCTGTGGCAGCGCCCACTCCGCAACAGGAGCGCCAACAGATCAAGCAGGCTATCGGCTGGATGGAAGTCCTGATCGGGCGCCATACTCCGACCCACAAGGACCTGGCCTTTAATTTGCCGGTCGGACAGGACGGCCTGTCCGATCTGTTTCCGGGTCAGCAGGACTGTATTGATGAAGCGGTCAATACCACCACCTATCTGCGCCTGCTGGAACAACAAGGGCTGTTGCGACACCATGTTGTCATCAAACAGGCTTACCGCAAGGCTCTGTTTGACCAGCACTGGGCAGGACAGATTCGGGAAATCGTTTCCGGCAAGCGCTATGTGGTGGATTCCTGGTTTCAACCCAACGGCTACCTGCCGATTATTCAAAACAGCCCGGACTGGGAGGATATCAGGCCGCTGAGTGCGCTGGTAGATAATTCGCGAAGGGGTGAAACTCCGGATGCCGGTGGCGATGCTCCGGTCGATGCGGGCAACCGTTGCGATTCCAATTGTCAGCGTGACAAAAGGGATGCACAAACTCAGAACAGGAAATAATGGTGAGTAATGTAATTGTCGGCATGTCCGGCGGTGTCGACTCCTCGGTGGCCGCCGCGAAGTTACTGGAAGACGGTCATCGGGTCACCGGTCTTTTCATGAAAAACTGGGAAGAGGATGACGAGCGGGAATATTGCGCGGCGGAGGAGGATCTGGCGGACGCGCAGGCCGTGTGTGAAACGCTGGGAATCAAACTGAAAACCGTCAATTTCTCCCATGAATACTGGGATCGCGTGTTCCGAACCTTCCTGGATGAATACCGCAGCGGACGAACCCCGAACCCGGATGTGGTCTGCAATAAGGAAATTAAATTCAAGGAGTTTCTGCAATGGGCCATGCATCTGGGCGCCGAATTTATCGCGACCGGTCATTACGTCCGCCTGGGGAAAAGAAACCATGTCCGGCTGCTCATAAAGGGTCGAGACCGGGACAAGGATCAGAGTTATTTCCTGCATACGCTGGATCAGCGGGCATTGTCGCATTCGCATTTCCCGGTGGGTGAGATGCACAAGGAAGCCGTCCGGGAGACGGCGAGAAAACTGGCCTTGCCTGTCCACGACAAGAAAGACAGTACCGGAATCTGTTTTATCGGGGAGCGGCGATTTGCCGATTTTCTGGAACGATTCCTGCCCTCCCGTCCGGGGCGTATCAAGACGTTGGAAGGAGATACGATCGGTCAGCACAGAGGGGCCTGCTTCTATACCATCGGACAACGCCAGGGGCTGGGTATCGGCGGCGAGGGTGAGCCCTGGTATGTGGTTGACAAGGATGTTGAACGCAACATTGTCCATGTTGTGCAGGGTCGTAATCATCCGGCTCTGACTCGTGAGGTGGTGATTGCCGAACAACTGCACTGGGTGGCGGGTTCCCCGCCCGCCCCGCCGCTTGCGTGCAATGCCAAAATCCGTTATCGACAGGAGGATCAACCTTGTGTTGTGGATATGGATATGATCGGAGCTGATCGTGCGCGGGTCGGGTTCAGACAGCCGCAATGGGCGGTCACGCCCGGCCAGTCGATTGTGTTCTATCAGGACGATGTTTGCATCGGCGGCGGTATCATCCGGGAGGCCCGCAACCGGCGGGAGGCAGAATGGAACTGAGTCCCCTGTCTGCGATTTCACCGCTGGACGGTCGTTATCACGACAAAACCACCCCCCTGCGTTTTCATTTCAGCGAATTCGGCCTGATCCGCGCCAGGGTCGAGGTCGAGGTGAAATGGCTGCTGCATCTTTCCCGGCAGCGGGCGATTCCTGAGGTAACCGGGTTTTCCGACAGCGCCGTCACCACCCTGGAGTCAATCATTGAAAATTTCGATTCCGGTGAGGCGACGCGTGTCAAGCGGATTGAGCGTACCACCAATCATGATGTCAAGGCGGTGGAGTATTATCTGAAGGAAAAAATCGAAGGCAATCCCGAGATTGAGAAAGTCAGTGAATTCATTCATTTTGCTTGCACCTCCGAGGATATCAATAATCTGGCGCATGGCCTGATGCTGCAAGGAGCGCGCGATCAGATCCTGATTCCGACGCTCGACCGGTTGATTGAGCGCCTGAAACGAATGACGCGGGATTATGCCGACCAGCCCATGCTGGCCCGAACCCACGGTCAGCCGGCCAGCCCGACCACGGTTGGCAAGGAATTCGCGAATGTGGTTGACCGGCTGCTTCGATGCCGGAACCAGCTTGCGGCGCAAAAGTTCTACGGCAAGCTGAATGGCGGAGTGGGTAATTTCAACGCTCACCTGTCCGCATACCCTGACGCGGATTGGCCGGAGATTTCACATGATTTCGTCAGCGGTCTCGGCCTGACCTGGCAACCCTATACCACGCAGATAGAACCCCACGACTACATTGCGGAGTTCTGTCATGCCCTGGCCAGGAACAACACCATTATTCTCGATCTCGACCGGGATATCTGGGGTTATGTCGCGCTTGGATATTTCAGGCAGAAAGTCATAGAAACCGAAGTCGGTTCCAGCACGATGCCGCACAAGGTGAACCCGATAGACTTTGAAAACTCGGAGGGCAACCTGGGGCTGGCCAACGCGGTACTCGGTCATCTGGCGGAAAAGCTGCCGGTCAGCCGATGGCAGCGGGATCTGTCGGATTCGACCGTACTGCGAAATCTGGGAGTGGGCGCCGGCTATACCCTGATCGCGATTGAATCCACACTGAAGGGTCTCGACAAACTGGCCCTGAATGAGGCCGCGCTGGATGCCGACCTTAAGCAAAGCTGGGAGGTTCTGGCAGAGCCGATCCAGACCGTGATGCGGCGTTACGGTGTCGCTGAACCCTATGAAAAGCTGAAGCGGCTTACCCGTGGCAAACAGGGCATCACCCGGACATCGCTGCATCAATTCATTCAGGAGCTGGATATTCCGGCAGACGCGAAACAATCCCTGCTTGAGTTGACGCCGCAAAAATACATCGGGATGGCGGCCGAGGCTGCCCGAAAGATTTGTCGGGACATTGACTGATCCGGTTCGACTGTCGAAAGTCATGGCGCAGCGCGGGCTGTGTTCGAGGCGTGAAGCGGATCGTTTTATCGAACAGGGACAGGTCCGGGTCGATGGCCGGATAGTCTCCACATTGGGCGCCAGAATCCAGCCGGATCAGACAATTTGCCTGAGCCGGGAGGCGGCCTCGGAACAATCCGGAAAAATTACCGTATTGCTGAATAAACCACCGGGGTATGTGTCTGGACTGCCTGAAAAGGGATATCCCGCGGCGGTTAGATTGATCACCGGAAAGAACGCCTGGATAGCGGGAACCCGGGCGCCGGACCGGCATGGACTGGCGCCTGCCGGCAGACTGGATATCGACTCCACGGGATTGATCGTATTTACCGGGGATGGTCGAATCGCCCGTCTCCTGATTGCGCCGGACAGTACCCTGGAAAAGGAGTATCACGTTCGGGTGGAGGGCAGTATTACCCGCGCGAAACTGAAATTGCTTAGCCACGGGCTGTCCCTGGATGGCCGGGCATTGAAGTCCGCGGTGATCCGACAGCGCCGCGGACAGGAACTGGTCTTCATCCTGACCGAGGGCAGGAAAAGGCAGATTCGCCGGATGTGTGAACAGGTTGATCTCAGGGTGTCCGGGTTGATCCGGGTCAGAATCGGCGGGGTCTCGCTGGGGAATCTTCAGCGCGGGAAATGGCGTCTGCTCGGTCCCGCGGAAACATTCACCGCCTGACCATCGGCGCGGATCTGATGTATTCACTGGCCAGAGCGATTCTTTTCAGATTCGAGGCTGAAACCAGTCACCATCTGGCAATCAGGGGACTGGCCCTGGCCTCCCGGTCGAAAATCCTGTCGGGCGTGACCGCCGCAATGATGGGCGTTGGCAGTCAGACCAGGAACCGGCGCCGTCCGCTCAAGGTCATGGGCATTGAGTTTCCCAACCGGGTGGGGCTGGCCGCGGGTCTTGACAAGGACGCGGTGGCCTGCAACGCGCTTCACAGGCTGGGTTTCGGATGGCTTGAACTCGGTACGGTGACCCCCGCGCCGCAGCCGGGACAGCCGAAACCGAGGATGTTCCGATTGTCCGAACATGACGCCGTGATCAATCGACTGGGATTCAACAGTTCGGGGCTGGACCGGTTTATTCATAATATCGAAAAGTCGGACCCGTCCATTGTCAAGGGGATCAATATCGGCAAGAATTCCTCCACCCCGATCAACGAAGCGGTGCAGGATTATCTCCAGGGATTGCAGCGGGTGCATGCTTATGCGGATTATGTTGCGATAAATATCTCATCGCCGAACACGCAAAACCTGAGAGACCTGCAACAGTATGAAATGCTGGATACGCTGCTGCACAGCCTGAACCGTAAACGCCAGGAATTAGCGGACAGCTCCGGCAAAAGAATTCCCCTGATTCTGAAAATATCTCCGGATATTTCCGTATCTGGAGTCGATGCCATCACGGAGCTATTGAGAAAATATCAGATAGACGGAGTCTGCGCGGCCAATACCACGGTTTCCAGAGAACAGATCGGCTCGCATCCCCTTGCCGGCGAGGCGGGCGGCCTGAGCGGTCCGCCGCTGCAAGCCTTATCAACCGGGATCATTTCAGCCCTACACAAAAATCTGCAGGGAGAAATCCCGATCATTGGTGTGGGCGGGATTCACGATGCAGACTCGGCGCAGGAAAAATTCGATGCCGGCGCCAGCCTGGTTCAGCTTTATACCGGATTGATCTATCGGGGGCCGAAGCTGATCCGCGAAATCCTGGAACAATGTGGGGATTGAAGCCGGTCGGGGCAATTCTGATCGGGTCTGCGAAGCCGGATGATTCAGACAACAGGGCCGAAAAGCTGAATGTAGCCGTCGTAACTCATTCGCAACGCGACATACAGGATGATAAACAGCCCCAGATAACCGATCCAGCGGTGTTTTTGCAGGATATCCGCGATCACGGCCGCGGCTATGGTCATGAATACGACTGAAAGCGCCAAGCCGAAAACCAGTATCCCGGTATGCCCGTCCGCAATCGCCGCAACCGCGAGGACATTGTCGAGTGACATCGAAACGTCGGCTACCACAATCTGGGAAATGGCCGAGCGCAACGGCGGGTTTTGTTCGCCCGCGCCTGCGTCCTGATTCTCTCCTTCAGGAATCACTGGCGGTTCGTGAGGGTGGCGCAGGTCCTGCCACAGTTTCCAGCAGATCCAGAGCAGCAGCAGACCCCCGACCAGCAGCAGCCCCTTGATAGCCAGTAACTGCACTGTAATCAGGGCGAAGACGATTCTGAGGATGACCGCGACCCCGACGCCGTACAGAATCACTTTTCGACGGTAATCCTTGCTGAATTTTGCGGCGACAAGCCCGATAATGATGGCGTTGTCGCCCGCCAGCACCAGATCCACAAATATGATCTGGACGAGTTTCAGAAACTGATCTGCAAGATCCAATGGAATGACCCTGGAAAAAGGATTCCTTTTAACTGCTGTTGCCACGGAAAGCAAGAAAAACAGCAGCCCAACCTGTTCTCGGGTCATCATAGCGCCCGGACTGCCGTGACGGAATCCATACTGTGATACTCTCAATCCATGTACAAGAATATTTTTCTGTTATCGGCTTGTCAGGCCCTGATCATGGCTTCGACCTCCCTGAGCATGACTTCTTCGGCTCTGGTCGGCTTGTCAATCGCTCCGGCCAGAAACCTGGCTACACTGCCGTTGTCCATCAGTTTCCTCACCGTCATGGTTGCTCTGATTCCGGTTTCGTTGCTGATGCAGAGATACGGCAGGCGGGCCGGTTTTATCGCGGGCGGGTTGAGCGCCATTGCCGGCGGCCTGCTGGCAGCAGTGGCCATTATCCAGAGCAGCTTTGAGCTATTTTGCCTGTCTGCGGTTTTTCAGGGGGTTGCGATGTCAACCGCGCAGTTCTATCGGTATGCAGCTGCCGAGGTAGTGTCCGAATCCTGGAAGAGCCGAGCGATCTCCTGGGTACTGGCGGGCGGCTGGTAGCCGCCTTCCTGGGACCGTGGATTGCCAGGGTTACCAGAGATATCCTGCCGGACGCCCTGTTTGCGCTTTCATTCGCCTCCAATGCCGTTCTCGGACTCGGTGTTCTGATCTGTATGGTTTTTCTCAGAATACCGTTGCCGGATGTTACCCGATCAACAGAAAAAGCGAGGCCGCTGATCCGGATTCTGCTGCTGCCCTCATTCATCGTTGCAGCGTTTTGTGCCACCATTGCCTATGGAACAATGAATCTGCTGATGGTTGCGACTCCGTTGGCAATGGATCATCATGATTTCAGTTTCGATCATACCGCAGCGGTCATTCAGTGGCATATCGTCGGTATGTTCGCGCCTTCATTCTTTACCGGCCATCTGATCCACAGATTCGGCGTCCTTTCGGTGATGGCCGCGGGCGTGCTGATGTTGTTTCTGTGCACCACCCTGAATCTGGCAGGCGATGACTATAATCTGTTTTTGACCGGTCTGATTATGCTTGGTATCGGTTGGAATTTCCTTTTTGTCGGCAGCACCACCCTGCTCACCGGGGTCCATCGGCAATCCGAGAAAGGCCTGGTTCAGGGGATCAACGACTTTCTTGTTTTCAGCGGGGTTGCGTCCACGGCTCTGATGTCCGGATATCTGCACCATCAGATCGGCTGGCAGAATATGAACTACGGGGTCATGCCGGTTTTACTGCTCGCCGCATTTTCGATTACGACGCTGGGCGTCCTGCGCGCCAGATCATCGGTTGTCAAGCGTGACAATCAAACGGCTGCGTGAAAACAGGTCATGCCAGGCGAGTTTTTCAGGATGATAGATCGACCAGACGAACCCCGCGCCAACGGTTACCCACGAAAATAACGCGGCAATAAAACGCAGCCATGCTGTTTCCCAGGTCACCGGCCGGGATTGATCCGGCGTCCGGTCGGGGTACATCGGCGTCAATTTTATCTTCCATGCGCGCATACCCAGGGTCTGTCCGCCATGTCGCCAGAACCAGCCGAAGAACAGGAAACAGATCGCAAGCAGATAACCCAGTCGAATAGCCCTCCCCAATACCGGGTGCAGTGACTCCGGAATCAATGGCACAGGCTGCCATGCGAGAAATATCAGGCAGCACAACAAAACTGTGTCGTAAAGAATGGCCAGCAGCCGGCGCCACAACGGACAGGAACTGAAGTGGCCGGGGGCTGGTGTGACGGATTGCATGATCTGGCTTTTGAGCGGGTCGGGCACAGCGCTGTGGTCACTGACTGACGCGCAATTTCCCGGTCAGCATCGACAGCACGAACAGGAGGGTTGCCGCAACCACGATAGACGGTCCCGCCGAACTGTTCAGCAACAGGGCGCCGCCGAGTCCAAGGACAATCGAGAGACAGCCGAACATACTGGCTAAAAAAGCCATCTGCTCCGGCGAATTGGAGAACTTTCTGGCGCATGCCGCCGGAATGATGAGCATCGACACGATCAGCAGGACACCGACAACCTGCATCGAAACCGCGACTACAAAACTGAGTATAACCAGAAATATCAATCGGGTTCTCTTTTCCCGGACACCGTCAATCAATGCTAGATCCGGCTGTATGATCAGCGAAAGTAACGACCGCCAGATGGTTCCGAGCAGGCCAATGATTATGATTCCACCTCCATAAATCCAGAAAACATCCCGCCAGCTAATCGACAGAATATCACCGAAAAGATAAGCCATCAGATCCATTCGCACGGTCGGTATCATGCTGAGAACAACAATACCGAAGGCCAGTGATGCGTGTGCCAGAATCCCCAGACTGGTATCCGCGGTCAGATCCCGGAAGCGATCCATGTACAACATCAGGAATGACAGCGCCACACACACCGCCACGATGGAAAAATAGAGGTTGATAGAGAAAAACAACCCCAGTACGACTCCCAGTAACGCGACATGCGACAGGGCAGCGCCGAAATAGACCATGCGTTGCCATACCATCAGACAACCCAGCGGCCCGCATATTGCGGCGACTCCAAGACCGCCAATCACCGACCGGACAATGAATTCGTCCACGGTCAGGCCGGGTTGTCGCCGGTGGTTTGGTTGGCCTGATCAGGCGGGCAAATGTCTCCATGCAAATTATGTTCGTGATCATGCAAATGGCGATAAATGCCCAGCGCTGCCGCACTTTCCTGGCTGAATAAATGGAGAAACTCCGGGTTTTCCTGCACGGTTTCCGGCTTTCCGGAACAGCAGATATGGCGATTCAGGCAGATCACTTTGTCGGTGGTGCCCATCACAATCTGGAGATTGTGGGAAACCAGGAGAACGCCACAGCGGGTTTTATCCCGTATGGATTGGATCAGGTTATACAGGCTCGCCTGTCCGCTGACATCGACGCCAGCAGTGGGTTCATCGAGAACCAGCAGACTGGGTGATTTTAATATCGCTCTTGCCAGTAGCACACGTCTCAGCTCCCCGCCGGAAATGTCCTGCAAGGGTTTTCCTCCTAATCGTTCACCACCGACCATCTCAAGGGCTTGTGCCAGCTGACGCTTCCCCCGAATGCCTGAAAGTTGCAGAAACCGGGTCACATTGACAGGTATACTGCGGTCGAGATTGACCGATTGAGGGACGTAGCCGACACGAAGATCAGGACTTGTGGCGACCGAACCCCGGTCGGGTTGAATGAGGCCGAGGGCGATTTTCACCAGACTGCTCTTACCCGCTCCGTTTGGTCCGACCAGGGTCACGATTTCATTTCTGGCGACAGACAGCCCGACATCATCAAGAATGGTTCCGTTGCCACGAAACAACGAGACATTTTGCAGATCAATGAGGGTTTCTGGCTGCATGGACAGGTTCGACTTAAGACTGACTAGACTCTGCAATTCGGGCAAAGGCCCAGAATTTCGATAGTTTGATGACTGATCTCCAATCCGGCCTTGTGAGCCTGACTGGAGATCGCACGTCTAATCACAGGGTCATCGAGCTCTACGACCTGATAACACTGGTTGCAGATCAGGAATTGGCCGACATGTTTTTGATCCGGGAAACCGCATCCAACATAAGCCCTGAGAGACTGGATTTTATGGATGAGTCTGTGTTTCAACAGAAAATCAAGCACCCGATAGACTGTAGGGGGCTGAGCATTGACTTTTTCATTACGCAGGGTTTCCAGCAATTCATAAGCCAATACCGGCTTGTGGCTGTGCCAGACCAATTCAAGGACACGTTTACGAAGGTACGTAAAACGGACATTGTTTTTAATACAGATGGCCTGCGCTTTCTCCAGTGCCCCCTGGATACAGGAATCATGGTCATGTTTGACACTGAGGAAACGAGGAGAGTCGGGTGCAGTCATGGATTCAACAGCAAAGATACAGAAGACACTGGTAATTTGATTTGGTAAATTAATTTATGTTATGATATATTATAACATTATTGTAAACAACCCTACCCATTTTTTATCATGAATTCATCTGTAAAACCGCCTTTCTATCACAAGATATTTTCCCCTGTAAGCAAGCGATTGCTGTATCCCGCGCTGTGTCTCGCAATACTTTCCTGGTCAACCGGGTTGTTTGCGGCAACGCCGAGAGTGGCAGTCTCGATAAGCCCGATTCACTCCCTCGTCTCTGGAGTCATGCAGGGAGTAGGGGTTCCTGAATTGCTGATGCAACCTGGACACTCCCCTCATGTTCAGCCGTTGTCTCCATCCGCAGTCAAAACCGTATACGACGCCGACCTGGTGATCTGGATCGGCCCCGGTATGGAAGTACCCATGGAGAAAATCGTAGAGCAGATTGAGCGCCAGGAGCGGGTTAAGTCCCTGATGGATGAGCCCAGTCTCCACATTCTGCCAATGCGTGAACAGAGTGTATGGAGTGAACTCGGACATGATCACGGGCACGGACACGGACATGGGGAGGAAGAGCATGAAGAGCACGAAGGCGAAGGTCATGAAGAGCATGAGGATCACGAAGATCACGAAGATCACGAAGATCACGAAGATCATGAGGAGCATGAAGAGGCGGGGCACGAAGAAGCCCCAGATCCTCATATCTGGCTCTCAACCGACAATGCGATCTCGATCGTTTCCGCCTTTACTGACTGGATTTCCCGGATAGACAGCGACAACCGGGATCTTTACCAGACTAACCGGGATGAAGTCATTGCCAGAATCCACCAGACCAGAGGGCAGATGTCGGAATTGCTGGAACCCGTCAAAACCATCCCGTACATCGTATTCCATGATGCGTATCAATACTACGAGAACGAGAATCAGTTAAACGCGCAGACCTCAATCTCACGTTCAGCGGACCATGCGCCCGCTATCCGGCAAATCCAGGACCTGAACCATTTGATCCGGGAGCGCGATATTCGATGTGTTTTCAGAGAACCCCAGTTTGATTCCAGAATCATCCCGACCGTGATTGAAGGCACTCAGGCCCGAGTCGCCGTGCTCGACCCGATAGGTGCAGAATTGACCCCGGGACAGGACATGTGGCACGAATTGGTGTTGTCGATTGCCACATCGCTTAACACCTGCCTGTCCGGGGAATAAAGGAGCAACCTGTGTTCCGACAGGGCTCCTGGAATTGCTAATCAATCGGGATCAAGAATCAATCCATCAAAGGTCAGGCGTGTAGGCAAATGAAATCCGTATAAATACATACCGCTCGTAATTTCGTATTGAGGACTGGTCAGAACCAATTCCAGTGTTTCACCGTTACCTTCGTCAAGATTATCTTCAAACAACTTTACCTCTATCTTTGCGGTCGTTGCCGAACCTTCCGGGAAAACGATCTTGCCTGTTTTCCCATTGTCGATACCGTAATCCTCTCCGATTTTCGCTGAACCGTCATTTACACTATACGAATAACGGACTTTCTCTGGATAATTATAACCGTAATTTGTCGTTGGCTTTGTTATCTCGAAGATCATGGTGTTGCCTTCGTATTCTTGTACATCACTGCCGTATGCTATGTTCCCGGTTACATAGATGAGCAGTGTCAATGCAAGGAGTATGTGCTTCATTTCTGACCTCAAACAGTGCGTCTATAAGTGATTCTCGCTTGTAGTGACTATCATACGCCGTTGGCTCCAGGGCAATCAAGGGGATATCAGGTTCGGGAGGCGGTCACGATAGCGTCAATAGAGTTCCCCAGGGTCTCACTGAACTCGGTGTCGGACTGATTGGCTGACAGTCCCTCGGTCAGCGCCCTGGAAAAACTCGCAATCATTCCCGTGTTCTCACTGAGCCGGCGATTGGCTTCTTCACGACTGTATCCACCGGACAGGGCCGCCAGTTTGAGTACATTGCCATGTGAAATGCAGGGTTGATAGAAATTCGCCTGCTCCGGCAGAGTCAGCTTGAATATGACATTCTGGCCTTCATTCAGTTCAGCCAGATGAGCCAGCAGTTCATCCCTTAAAAGCTGTTCGGCTGCGGCCTTTCGTGGCGAATGGATATCGACCTCCGGTTCAATGATTGGAACCAGCCCACGGGCAATGATTCGCTTGCCGATCTCAAATTGCTGCGCGACCACATCCCGGACGCCTTGTGTATTGTCGGTCTTGATCACAGACCGCATCTTGGTCGCGAAAAAACCGTTCGCCACCGCCTTGTCCAGCAATGCGTCAAGGTCCGGCATCGGCTTCATCATTTGCACTCCGCAATCGACATCCGCCAGGCCCTTGTCCACTTTCAGGATCGGAATAATCTGTTTTTCCCGCCACAGGTAATGAGAGGTCAGCTGGCCTTCCACTTCCCGCTCCATGGTGTTCTCGAACAGGATAGCGCCGAGAATACTGTCTGATGTGAAGTTTTTATCGGTCATGATCCGGGTTCGCATCTCATGCACCTTCGCATACATCTCATCTTCCCCGTCATACTGGTCCTGATCCACTCCATACATCATCAATGCCTTCGGAGTGCTGCCGCCACTCTGATCCAGGGCTGCGATAAACCCGGTTGAATTCATCAGCTTCTCAAGTTGTCGCACGGTTTCTGCTCCTGTCATGATGGTATGTTGGTCAAACGCAATAGTACCCCTCTGGTCAAAGCCTGTCCAGATCGAGAGTTCAATGGAAGAGGAGTCTGTTTGAACAGACCGAACTGTTTTACAATCGCCAGAAATTCCATCAGACTTCGGGCTATCCTCATGTCGAACCGTAAACCCATCCTCCGTCTTGCAATACTGGTTATCGCAATGGGTATTTCCGGTTGCTCAACATCTCTGGTTGTCCCATTCGATACCGGAGGAAGCCGTGCCGATGGCATTATCACGATGACAGCGCTGTTAGGTGATTTTGATACGGTGGATTGGAAGGCCGGGGAGGTGGACGCGCTCTATCGGTGCCGCCAGTGGGGATATTCACGGGCTGAAGCATTTTCCGGGGTAACGGTTGACTGCGTGAATACATACTGCGGCCAATACGGATGCTATTGTACGAAAGAACAAGTTTCACGGAACTATCAGTGTATTGAGTAACTGGTTTTATTCACCGGGAAAGCGCGGAGTCGTCTGCAGGGTTCTCTGTTTCCTGTCGGGGAACATCAGGAGCGGACTGAAAGTAGACGCCAGAGGGTTGACGATTCCGGGACATCATGCAGGAGTAATCCCTTTCGTGGAAATTTCCGGGCTTTCCCGCGTCCGAAAGAGATTGTTTCGTAGCGCGATAGAAATCCCGTTAATGAACGGGAGCAAGGTGGTATTTTCCTGTCTGGCGTCAGCCAGGGCAGAAAAGTTCGTCGGCGCACTGAACGAGGCATGGCAGGAGGCGTGGCGACGGAAGATCGAACCATGTGTCGACTCAATTCGTTCCCTGGAACATGCGATCGACAGGCTCGATAGGGGGTGTAAATAAAACTGTGTAAATGGTCGGTTTCCCAATGCCTCCGTCTTCTGACTGTTATGCCTCCGTCAGTTCAGGAACGTGGTCATCCTCATATTTTTCTATCAGTACGCCAATGACCTCCATGAGTGAGGCCAAGGGATGGCTTTCATCCTCGCCCACCACATCAATCAAATCATCCAGTACAGCCACAAGCCGTTGGTATTCATTATCCGCATGGGGAACGAAAACCACGGGGTTCAACATGGGCCATACATCTTGGGTGGCTTGTATTTCTGTTCTGCCACCCACTTCCTACCGACCTTTCAGCACTATGACCCATTGGTCGTCATCCAGGGAGCGGTCGGCTGTGAATCCGTCTTCCAGTGTGTCTACCAGTTCTACTGCCAGGGTTTCGGCGAGGATGGTTTCTCGGTGCTGATGCAGTGCGGCGCGTACTCTTGGCGTTCCGGTGATACATAGGGAAATCCTGTCTGAAATCGCAAGTCCGGCGGTTTTGCGGGCATCTTGTACGGTTCTCACCAGCTCGCGGGCTACGCCTTCGATCAGTAGTTCGTCATCCAGTGAGGTGTTGAGCGCAACCAGATAGCCTTGCTCGGAGCAAGCGGAGAAGCCTTCTGCTGATGAAGTGAGGATCTGGATGTCCTCGCCCTCGAACATGATTTGCTGGCCTTCAATTTCTATCTCAAGGGTCTTGCCATCCTGAATCTGTCGCGCAACCCGGTTTGCATCTGCCTCAGCCAGGGCGGCTTTGATGGCTGGCATCAGTTTGCCGTAGCGTTTGCCCAGACGCGGGAAGTTTGGCTTGATGGTATAGCGGATCAGTTCCTGGTCGGAGTGGATGAAGTCGAGGGTCTTGATATTCAATTCTTCCAGGATTTGCCGTTCATGTTTTTTGAGCGCGGAGCGCACGGGGGCAGAGGTTGAGCTGACCAGCATCTGTGAGAGCGGCTGGCGCACACGTACCCGGCTTTGCTCGCGGGCGGCACGACCGAGGCCGACAATGGTCTGCACTACATCCATCTCATCCACCAGGTCGCTATCGAGACTTTCCGCATTCCAGTCTGGCCATGCGGCCAGATGTACGCTTTGCTTGTGGCTGGAATCGTATTTTCCCAGGTTATGATAGAGCGCCTCGCTTAAAAACGGCATGAATGGGGCGATCATGCGTGCGATCAGGTGCAGGCATTCATACAGGGTCAGGTAGGCGGCCTGTTTGTCATCGCCATCATCACTCTTCCAGAAGCGGCGCCGATTGCGCCGTACATACCAGTTGCTGATCTGGTCGACCAGCTTCTCAATCGCTTGTCCGGCTCCGAAGGCATCATATCGATCCAGTGATTCGGTCACGGTTTTCAAGGTCTGGTGGGTGAGCGCCAGCGCCCATCGGTCGATCTGTGGCCGGTCGGAAAAAGCAACCTGCCGATCAGGGTCAAACTGGTCAAGCCGCGCATAAAGTATAAAAAATGACCAGGTGTTCCATAATGTATTGATGAAGGTCGCTGCCACTTCCCGGACGATTTCCACCGAAATCCTTTTTTGCGCGTCGGGTGCGGTGCGTGCCAGGAACAGCCAGCGCAGCGCATCGACTCCGACCACATCGAAAACGTCATACGGATTGACGATGTTGCCCTGGGACTTGGACATTTTCTTGCCGTGTTCATCGACAATATGACTCAGGCAGACGCAGTTTTTATAGGCTACGCTGTCATCCACCAGGGCGGCGATGGCATGCAGGGTATAAAACCATCCCCGAGTCTGGTCGATGGCCTCACAAATATAATCAGCTGGGAAGTGTTTGGCGAAAACATCCTGATTCTCGAAAGGGTAGTGCCACTGTGCATAGGTCATGGCGCCGGAATCAAACCAGCAATCAATGACTTCGGGAACCCGGTGGTAGGTGCGTCCCTCCCGGACGAAGGTGACCTCATCAATCTGTGGGCGATGCAGGTCTGTGTCGCGCATGGATTGTCCGGTCAGCGCTTCGAGTTCGTCCAGTGAGCCAATGCAGATGAAATCTCCCTGATTATCCGTCCATACCGGCAACGGAGTCCCCCAGAAGCGTTCACGCGACAGCGCCCAATCGATATTGTTTGAAAGCCAGTGGCCGAATCTGCCGTCTCGGATGGTTGTGGGCACCCAGTTGATGGTTTTGTTCAGCGCCACCATGCGGTCTTTTATGGCGGTTGTTCTGATGTACCAGGCTTCTTTCGCATAGTAGATCAGCGGGTCTCCGGTACGCCAGCCGAAAGGATAATTGTGGCGTGTTGTCTGGTTCTCGAAAAGATTGCCCTGGTTGTCCAGCAGTTCACAAATGACCGGGTCGGCTTCCTTGAAAAACAATCCGGCAACCGGCGTGGCCTGCGGTTTGAAACAGCCATCGAGTCCGACTCCGTGTACCACTGGCAATCCTTCCCTTTGTCCGAGCGCAAGATCATCAACGCCGTAGGCGGGCGCTGTATGCACGATTCCGGTGCCGTCTTCGGTCGTGACGAAATCGGCGCTGACTACGCGAAAGCAATCGCCGGATTCGATAGTCAGCCAGTCGAACAGCCGGTCATAGCGCAGTCCGATCAGTTCGCTGCCCTTGACGGTGCGGATTATTTCATAGGGCAGGTCCGGTTCTGTGAAGTAGTGTGCAATCCGGGCACAGGCCAGAATCAGGACTTCATCGTTATGACGTACCCAGGCGTAGTCAATATCCTCGCCGACTGCGAGCAGCAGATTCGAGGGCAGTGTCCAGGGGGTAGTGGTCCAGACCAGAAATGAGGTGTTCGCTTCGTCCTCGAGTCTGAAGCGCACGGTGACAGACGGGTCTTCAACCTCCTTGTAGCCCTGAGCGACTTCGTGGGATGACAGGGTGGCGCCGATACGCGGGTCGTAGGGGACGACCTTGTACCCCTTGTAGATCAGTCCTTTGTTCCAGATTCTCTGGAGCAGGTTCCAGGTGGATTCAATGTATTGGTTATCCAGTGTGTAATAGGCTTCATCCAGGTTGACCCAGTATCCCATGCGACGAGTCAGCTCTTCCCACTCACCGATATAGGTCATCACCGATTCGCGACATCTGCGGGTGAATTCGGTGATGCCGACCTGGCTTTCGATTTCCTTCTTGTCGAAAATGCCGAGTTGTTTTTCTATTTCATGTTCGACTGGCAGGCCGTGCGTATCCCAGCCGCCCTTGCGCGGCGCATGGAATCCGCGCATGGTCTTGAAGCGGGGGTAGATGTCCTTGAATGTACGCGCCAGGACGTGATGAATGCCCGGTTTGCCGTTGGCCGTCGGTGGACCTTCGTTAAAGCTGAAACGCGGTCTGCCTTCACTTTGTTGCAGAGTCTTCTCGAAGATGGCATGCCTTCCCCAGAAGTCGAGAACGGACTTTTCCAGTTCCGGGCCATTATAGCGGCCTTGAACATCATCAAATTCTTTCTCGTTTTGTGTCATTTTCCAGCGCTTGCAAAATGGGGGTTTCGTGTCGGGTCAGGCTGGCGCATTATGCACACTTGGGAGATCATCCACAACACAATGAAATCCATCGGGTTGGGTATTGTGCAATCGCGCTATCGTTGTTCATGCGAGGCGTACATAGGCACAGTCAGTTGATGGTATCCCGTCTCCCTCTGCTACGCACCATGCCGGAGACGAGCAAGGCTATTCCCAGTCCGCTTGCCAGACCTGCGCTGTGTGCTGTGTTGGCAACGGCCAGTCCGAAAAATATCTCAAGCAGTCCAGACCAGCACAGTACGAACCAGCCCAGCATCAGCTTTATAATCACCGGGTTTATGCGAACCCGGAATCGTGGATTGGTCAATGATTGAATCCAGGCATAACCGAACAACCCGTAAATGACTCCCGACATGCCACCGAACAGGGGGCCGGATACCAGGTATTGAGCCAGATTCGAGATCACGCTGATAGCGGATACCAGTATGGCCAGTAACCATGCGCCCTGTTGCCATTCGATCATCCGTCCCAGCTCCCAGGTCCATAGCATATTGAATACGATGTGAAAAATACTGAAATGAAGGAACATCGGCGTCACCAGTCGCCACCACTCGCCTTGCTGGATTTCCGGCAGGGTGGGTCGGACATATTCCGAGATCAGCAAGGGACCGATCAGGATGTGTTCCATGCCGAGGTTCATCAGGGCATAGACCAGGACGGAAATACCGACCATCAGGAGGGTGATCAGCGGGACGCCGGAGAACACAGAAGAATTACCGCCCATCCATCTCTATCCGGTCACTTTCCCCCAGAGTTACCTGCTTGTCATCGAGCGTGGTGAAGTGTCGCCCCTTGATAGTTTTTTGCCGTGCCTGATAGACCGTGCTGATGCCGTCATCGGAGATAACGCGAATGGTGATGATTTTGTTGTCGGCCTGAAATTTAACAATAAAAATCCCGGCAGCGATCAACAGCAGGATGCCCAACAGGATATAAGTGACGCCGCGCACAGATAATGTCCCTCGTTCATCTGGCGGTTCCACGATTGACGAGCGGGCGGGCCCCGCCTTCGTTCGAAATACGAGAGCAACGATAATGATCACCGCCACGGTAATCAGGATTTTGGTCAACATGCTGACGTGACGGAACGAGTTCCGGGGCCGGTCAATGAAATACCCGGTTTATTTATTTGAGCCACCCCAAAGCCAGGACCAAATGACTTTCTTTTCGGTATGCCCGCGTTTTTCGAGAGGGATGTAGGGGCGTTTCAGTTTGCCCTGATAGAGTTGGCGGGGTCGACCGATTTTCTGCTCATCATCTACCAGCATTTCCTTCCAGTGTGAGATCCAGCCTACTGTCCGGCCTATGGCGAACATAACGGTAAACATTGAGGTCGGGAATCCCATCGCCTTCATGATGATGCCTGAATAAAAATCCACGTTGGGATACAGTTTCTTTTCGATGAAATAATCGTCCTTCAGCGCTATTTCCTCGAGTTTCATCGCCAGTTCCAGTTTCGGATCATGGATGCCGAACTCTTTAAGAACCTCATGACAGGTCTGGCGCATGACCGTTGCTCTGGGGTCGTAGTTTTTATAGACACGATGCCCGAAGCCCATCAAGCGGAAACTGTCGGTTTTGTCCTGCGCCTTCTTGATGTATTTGTCGATTTGATCGACGCTGCCAATTTCATCCAGCATTTTCAATACGGCTTCGTTGGCGCCGCCATGCGCCGGCCCCCATAATGACGCGATTCCAGAGGCGATGCAGGCATAAGGATTGGCGCCTGAAGAACCCGCCAGGCGCACCGTTGAGGTGGATGCGTTCTGTTCATGGTCGGCGTGCAGAATCAGTATCCGGTCAATCGCTCGTGCCAGAACCGGATTGATCTTGTAGTCTTCCGCCGGGTTGGAAAACATCATTTGCAGCAGGTTTTCGGAATAACTGAGCGAGTTGCGCGGCATCGGGAACGGCAGCCCCAGGGAGTACTTGTAGGCATAGGCGCCAATGGTCGGCATTTTCGCGATCAGACGGTGAGCCGCCGTTCTGCGTTGTTCGACATCGGTAATATCCGTACTGTCGTGATAAAAAGCGGACAGAGCGCCGACCACTCCGACCATGATCGCCATCGGATGGGCGCTGCGCATGAAGCCGGAATAGAATTTCGCCAGTTGCTGGTGGATCAGGGTATGGTGCCTGATTTCGCTGTCGAATTCGCCTTTTTGTTCCGGAGTCGGCAGTTCGCCATACAGCAGGAGGTAACAGGTCTCCATGAAATCGCTCTTTTTCGCCAGCTCGTCAATGCTGTAGCCGCGATGCAGCAGGATGCCCTTGTCGCCGTTGATATAGGTGATATCCGATTTACAGGATGCGGTGGAGGTGAATCCCGGATCATAGGTGAGGACGCCGGTATCACCGTACAGCGTCTTGATATCAACCAGCCGATTGCCGGTTGCCCCTGTGCGCGCTGGCAACCGCCAGGATTGTCCTGTGCTGTTGTCAGTCAGGGTGAACGAGTCCATTTCCTGGTCTGTCGGTTGTTCTACTTTATTCATTACGATATCTTTACCACAAAAAGGTTTTCGCTGATTCGCGTGCTGTATACGATAATCTAATTTGGCTGCAATGACAAATCCGTTTGCCTTGTAAAGCCCAGGGCAACATCGGACTTGTTGAAAGGTTCCCTTAATGGTATCTTACCTTACAGAAACAACAAGACAATAATTATCCGGGAGGAGCGAAATGCTACGATCACTGAGTATAGACCCTGAAAAATGCACTGGTTGTCTGCAGTGCGAAATGGCTTGTTCTTATGAGAACGAAGGGGTGTTTAATCCGGCCAAATCCCGGATAAAGGTTTTTACCTTCCATGACGAAGGCCGGTTCGTGCCTTATACCTGCACCCAGTGCGATGAAGCCTGGTGCCTGCACGCCTGCCCGGTTGAGGCGATTACCATGGACCGGGAGACCGGGGCGATGATCGTCAGCGATTCGGTCTGTGTGGGCTGCAAGGTTTGTACCATCGCCTGTCCGTTCGGAACGGTGAACTACAATCAGGATACCGGCAAGGTCATCAAGTGCGATCTTTGCGGCGGCGATCCCAAATGCGCCAGCGCCTGCCCGACCGCCGCCATCACTTACGTGGACGCGGATGCCACCGGACTTGAGAAAATGAGGGCGTGGGCGGCAAAGACAGACAATGCGGCCGTAAACTAGGGGGATAAGACAATGAGTTGGACCGGAAAAATACTGCGGGTCAATTTAACCCGGGGTGAAGTGAATGAAGAAGCGCTCAATATGGAATGGGCGGCAGACTATGTCGGACAGCGTGGGTTGGCCACCCGCTATCTGGTTGAGGAGACGGACCCGCGCTGTGACGCTCTCGGCCCGGATAACAAGCTGATTTTTGCCACCGGCCCCCTGACCGGGACGGCGGTATCCACCGGCGGACGTTATTCGGTCATCACCAAAAGTCCGTTGACCGGTGCGGTGGCCTGTTCCAATTCCGGCGGATTCATCGGCGCGGAATTGAAAATGGCCGGCTGGGACATGATTATATTCGAAGGCAGGGCTGAGTCGCCTGTCACCCTGAATATCGTCAATGAAAAGGCGGAACTGTTGCCAGCCGACGACCTGTGGGGTAAATCCGTCTGGGAGACGGACAAGCTGCTTCATGCAAAACACGGGGATCCCCAGATGCGGGTCGCCGCGGTGGGACGGTCGGCGGAAGCGGGATGTCTGTATTCCGCGGTGATCAATGATCTGCACCGCGCCGCGGGGCGTTCCGGGGTAGGCACCGTCATGGCCTCGAAAAACCTCAAGGCTGTCACCGTGCGCGGCAGCCGCGGGATTGGCAATATCAAGGACCCGATGCGATTCATGCAAAGTGTTGCCGAACAAAAGCAGGTGCTGGCCGAAAACGCGGTGACCGGGCAGGGCCTGCCGGCAATGGGCACTCAGGTGCTGATGAATGTAATCAATGAAATCGGGGCGCTGCCGGCGAACAATATGCGCGATGTGCAGTTTGAACACGCCAATGATATTTCAGCGGAAGCGATGGCGAAGCCGCGCAACAGCGATGGCAAGCCGAATCTGACGACCAACGCCGCCTGCTTTGGATGCACCATAGCGTGTGGACGGATCTCAACCATCGACAAGGGCCATTTCTCGGTTGAGAACAAACCCGAGTACTGGGGAAATTCAGGCGGACTCGAATATGAGGCGGCCTGGGCGCTCGGCGCTGACACCGGCGTTGGCGACCTGGACGCGCTGACCTACGCCAATTTTATCTGTAACGAAGACGGTATGGATCCGATTTCCTTTGGCGCCACGGTGGCCGCCGCTATGGAACTGTTCGATATGGGGGTCATCACCACCGAACATACCGGCGGCATGGAACTCAACTTCGGGTCGGCGGAAGCGTTGACCTGGTGCGTGGATCAGGTCGCGACCGGCCAGGGTTTCGGCAAGGAGCTCGGGATGGGATCAAAGAGACTGTGCGAAAAGTACGGTCATCCGGAGTTGTCGATGACGGTCAAGGGTCAGGAGTTCCCGGCTTACGACCCGCGCGGGATCCAGGGCATGGGGCTGACCTATGCGACTTCCAATCGCGGCGCCTGCCATTTACGCAGTTATACCGTAGCGTCCGAGGTGTTGGGCATTCCGGAGAAAACCGACCCGCTGGTTACTGAAGGCAAGGCCGGGCTGGTCAAAGCGTTCCAGGACGCGACCGCGGTGGTGGATTCGATGGGGTTGTGTGTATTTACCACCTTTGCCTGGTCACTGGACAACATGGCTCCGCAAATTGACGCGGCCTGCGAGGGCGACTGGTCGGTGGAGCGTCTGCTTGAAGCCGGTGAACGCATCTGGAACCTGGAGCGAGACTACAATATCAAGGCCGGATTGACCGGGAAGGATGACACGCTACCGCCCAGATTACTCAAGGAGGTGGCCAAAACCGGGCCTGCGGAAGGCAAGGTATGCGGTCTCGATGAAATGTTGCCGGAATATTATTCACTGCGCGGTTGGACCCCGGAAGGTGAGTTGACTGACGAAGTGCGTGAGAAGTTCGCGCTGCCCGCATGAACCACGTCATCATTGGCGCCGGCCCTGCGGGGGTGGTGGCGGCTGAGACGTTGCACAAACGGGATCCGTCCGCGCGCATCACCATCATTGGCGATGAGCCGGAGCCGCCCTATTCCCGAATGGCGATTCCCTATCTGCTGATAGAAAACATTGATGAGTCCGGCACGTACCTGAGAAAACAGGAGGATCATTTCAGCGGGCGGGGAATTGAGGTCATGGTTGACAGGGTCGAATCCGTGGATACCGTGGGGAAGACGATGGCGCTCGCGAACGGAGGCCGCCGGGATTATGACAGGCTGCTGGTCGCGTCCGGGTCGCGCCCGATTATCCCGCCGATTCCGGGCATTGATCACGATCGGGTTACAAGCTGCTGGACGCTGGCGGACGCCAGAAAGATATCCAGCACAATCAGGCCGGGCGCTTCCGTTGTATTGATCGGCGCCGGTTTTATCGGTTGTATCATTCTGGAGGCGCTGGTTTCATCCGGCGCGAAGCTGACGGTGATCGAGATGGGGAACCGGATGGTGCCTAGAATGCTGGACCAGACCTGCGGTACATTGCTGGAGAGATGGTGCGCCGAAAAAGGGGTCAACGTGATGACCGGTTCCCAGGTGGAAGCCATCGAGTCTTCCGGCGACCATGTCCGGGTCCAGGTCAGCGGAGGCCGCGAGGTGGAGGCTGAGCTGGTGATTTCCGCTACCGGCGTACAGGGCAATGCCGGTTTCCTGGCGGACTCCGGTATCGACATGTCCAATGGGGCGATTGTCGTGGATGACTGCATGCGTTCATCCATCGAGGATATTTACGCGGCTGGGGATGTGGCCTGCGGACGGGATTTTTCTACCGGCGAATACAGTGTGCAGGCGATCCAGCCGACTGCGGTTGAGCATGGCTATACGGCCGCCGCCAACATGGTCAAATATGGTTCCATCCATCATCGCGGCAGCGTGTTGATGAATGTGCTGGACACCATCGGCCTGATATCCACCTCCTACGGTCAATGGGAAGGAGTCGATGGTGGCGACACTGCGACACTGGTCGATGAAGAAAATTTTCGTTATGTCCAGCTTCAGTTTGAAGAGGATCGCCTGATCGGCGCCAATACACTTGGGATGACCCAGCATGTTGGAGTGATCCGGGGGTTGGTGCAGGGACGATTCCCTTTGGGGAAATGGAAGGACCGGTTGATGGATAACCCGTTGATGGTCATGGAAGCCTGGCTGGCCGTGAGCCAGGGGTAGGTCAGGTTTTCGATACTGCGAGGGGCCTGATTCTTCGGGGAACCTGGCCAGAGGCATTGCAGATGCAAGTCCACTTCAAGCTGTTCGCAACCCTGTCAGGATATTTGCCGGCAAACGCGGTAAAGAACGAGGCGGTTCTGGAAGTGGCGGACAACACGACCCCGAATCAGTTGATTGACCAGCATTTTGTGCCCCGCCGCGAGGTTCATCTGGTATTGTTGAACGGGGTGTACCTGAATGAGGCTGACCGGGATATTCCGTTGAAGCCCGATGATACCGTGGCCGTATGGCCTCCGGTAGCCGGGGGATGAACAAGGCCGGAGTCTCCGATTACTCCGCGCAGATGGGCTTTACCCATCGCGAACTGATAAAAAGTCTGGCCTCCGCGGTCGCGCCCTACCGGGTTTCGACGGATCAGGCCGCAGGCCAGGATGAACGCAGATTCAATATTACGCTGGACGATAGAACGGCGCGTCTGATCATCGGGGCGGAAAAAATCCGCCGCATCGCTTCACTGAAATTACCGGTTGTGGATGTTAGAATTGAGTTCGAACACTTTTCACAGGCCGAGCGCAATGAATTTCTCGACAGATTTAAAAAGTACCTCCATCGCGGCGGCGGGTAGAGGGTTCACCGGGGCAGGATAAAATGAAAGTCACGGTCAAATTTTTCTCCAATCTGATGGAATATCTGCCCAAAAACATCGAGGGAAACGCCATCCAGTTGGATGAGTCCAGTTCGGTTACGCCGAATCAGGTCCTGAAACGGTTTAATGTGCCGGACGCGGAGGTGCGAACAATGATGCGAAATGGCGTGTTTCTTCCTGAAGGGAAGCGGGATGAAAAACTGGAAGAAGGCGACGTGTTGACGGTCTGGCCCGCGATTCAGGGAGGTTAGCCGCCGTGCCCAAAGACAAACTCCGGCGGTCGTTGCACGATTTACGCATATCGGTTACGGACCGGTGCAATTTTCGTTGTGGTTACTGCATGCCGAAAGATGTTTTTGGCAAGGGCTACCCATTCTTGAAATCGAGTACCCTGTTAAGCTATGAGGAAATCGAAAGACTGGTCCGGATATTTGCCAGTCTGGGTGTCGAGAAGATCCGGCTGACCGGCGGGGAGCCTTTGTTGAGAAAGGACCTGGAGACGCTGATTGAAAAGATTCACAAGGTGGATGGAATCAGGGACATTGCGATTACGACCAACGCTTCTCTGTTGAGCGGCGCGCGGGCGCGGGCGCTCAGGGAGGCTGGAGTAAAACGGATCAACATCAGCCTGGACGCGCTGACGCCGGAAATCTACCAGCGCATCAATCAGGTTTCCTTCCCGATGGAAGACGTGTTGCAGGGAGTGGACAATGCGGTTACCGCCGGTTTTGATACGGTCAAGGTGAATATGGTGGTGCAAAAGGAGATCAACGTCCCCGACATATTGCCGATGGTCGAGTATTTTAAGGGCACCGGCGTGATTTTACGATTTATCGAATTCATGGACGTGGGGAATCATAATCAATGGCGACGTGACCTTGTTTTTGGCGCCAATGAAATTATTGACTTGGTTCAGTCCAAGTATCCGATTGAACCGATAGACCTGAATTCCAGATCTGAAGTTGCCAAGCGATGGCGGTTTGCCGATGGTTCGGGTGAGATTGGCGTTATTTCTTCAATCACCCAGCCTTTTTGCGCTCACTGTGTCAGGGCCAGGCTTTCCGCCATTGGCGAGTTGTTCACCTGTCTGTTCGCGACCTCCGGCGTCAATTTGAAAGGATTGCTCGAAGCGCACGATTCAGACTCCGTAATCCGGCAGCGAATCGAGGCGATCTGGTTGAACCGGGATGACCAGTATTCGATGCGAAGGAGTCGATCGACATCCATCGCCCCGGCGCACAGTCACTCCCAAAAGGTGGAAATGTCGTATATCGGCGGTTGATCGGGGTCGCCTTCCGTGGCGCCGTGAATCCGGGTGTACCCGGTGACAACCGGAGATTTATTTCAACGGCAGCAGGTGGGTGCGGTCGTGACCGTACTCCTCGCTGTCGTGGTCATGGGTCAGAAAAGCTTCCCAGGGCTCTCCGGCGGCTCCCCGGACCCAGGCTTTGTCCGATCTGGCGTAGCAGCATGTCGTGCTTTCCGGCTCTAGCCAGGGGTTCCCGGATTGCCGGATTCTCTCGACCAGAGTGGCCAGTTGATCCCGGTCATCGGCCTCAATGCCGATATGGTCGAAGCCGATATGATCGGAGTTTGTCGCACAGCAATTTGACTCGATGACGAAATTGACCGAAGGATCGTCCATATCCCACTTGGCATAGTTGTCGCGAACGATATCGGCCGGTTTGCCGAACAGGGAGGAATAGAAGGCAATGGATTTGTCCATATCCTCTACATTCATGGAAATGTGCAGTTTCATGGTTTTTCCGGTTTGATGTTTCGGGTTAATCAGGGATTCCGTATAATGACAAATCATATCCAAATGTTACTCATCATACCAGCCGGACCGACCCGCGACCCCCTCAGCCTGCATGGCCGAAGGGGCCAGGCGAATCGGAGGCCGGGTGGCTTACCTGGGAAAATGACAACATGAAAGCAATTTTGTTGAAGGACTTCGGCGGTCCGGAAATGATGGAGTGGGGCGATGCCGATATGCCCGTTCCGGGGGAGAACCAGATCCTGATCCGGGTTGCGGCCACCTCGGTCAATCGACCGGATATCATCCAGCGCCAAGGACATTACCCGCCGCCTAAAGGGGATTCGGATATCCTCGGCCTCGAAGTCGCCGGAACGGTGGAGGCAACCGGCGCGGGCGTCACCCGGTGGAAAACCGGTGACCGGGTGATGGCGCTGATCGGCGGCGGCGGCTATGCTGAGTTTGCCACGGCCTGGGCCGACCATGCCATGCCGATACCGGAAAACATGGATTTCGCCCAGGCGGCCTGTGTCTGTGAAATCGGGTTGACCGCATACCTCAACATTTTCATGATCGGCGGTCTCGGCAATCATCAGTCGGTATTGCTGCACGGCGGCGGCGGCGGAGTGAATACCGCTGCGATTCAACTTTGCCGGACTCTGACGCCGGATACGGACATTATCGTAACCGCGTCCACCGGAAAGGTTGAAAGAGTGAAGGAGCTCGGCGCTCACTGTGTGATTGACTACAAAACCGAATCATTTGCTGACAAGGTTCGCGAGCGCACCGGGAAGCGGGGAGTGAATGTCATTCTGGATCATATTGGGGGCCCCTATCTGGCAGCCAACATGAAATCCTTGAGCGTCGGCGGGACGCTGATGCTGATCGGCGTACTCGGCGGTGTACAGGCCGAGGTTAATCTGGCTCTGATGATGGTCAAGCGGCAAAGAATCATCGGCTCTGTATTGCGTTCCCGGCCAATAGCTGAAAAAGCCGCGATCATTGCCGAGTTCGAGAACACGGTGCTGTCGATGATGGCCGATGGCAAAATCATGCCGCTTGTGTCCGATGTCTACCCGTTGCGGGAGGCTGCCGAGGCGCATCGCGTCATGGAGGCCAGCCGTCATTTTGGAAAAATTGTCCTTTTGGTTTAGTATTGACGAATAACCGAACCCGATTCGGCATTACGTTACCTGTACCGGGAATTGAATTGAACCTTTACGAATACCAGGGCAAGCGCCTTCTGGAAGGGGCTGGAATCCTGACTCCTCCCGGGGAAATTGCGGCCACTCCCGAACAGGCTGAAGAAGTCGCGACGCGTCTCGGCGGCGACCGCTGGATGATCAAGGCGCAGGTTCTATCCAGCGGCCGCGCTCGCGGTTCTTTTGTCGATGTGGACCGGTTTCGGGGTTTGGATCCGGTCGGCGGCGTCCATCAGGTAAATAATCACCTGGATGTCCATCCGTATGCCAATGCGATGCTGGGAAATATTCTGAAGGCCGCGCAAACCGGAGAAGGAGGCGCGGTCGTTGAGCGGGTTTATCTGGAAAAGGTGCTGGAATTCGAGCGCGAACTTTCGATGGCGATGCTGGTGGACGCGAAGCTGGGGAAAGTGGTCTTGCTGTATTCGAACCATGGCGGGTCCGATATTGAATCGGTTGCGGCACAGGAACCGGAATCCATATACAAGCTGGTCATTGAAGAGGATGCCGGGGCCACGCCGGCGCAGCTTGAAACGCTCACCGGAAACCTCAACCTGACCGGTAAACTGGCTGATCAGGCAAAACAGATCGTGCGTAAAATCCATAGCCTGTTTGTTGACCGGGACGCGAGTTTGATCGAAATCAATCCTTTGGCCGTTGTCGGCGGGGACCTGGTGGCGCTGGATTCAAAGATTGCGCTGGATGACAATGCGATGTTCCGTCAGCGGCAAAACCGGTATCTGGCGCAGGACGCCTGGCGGCCGGATGATCGGCTGCAGGCCAGCAAGCATGGTTTCAACTATTTCAGGATGGATGGAAATATCGGTTTTCTGGCAGTCGGAGCGGGGTTGTCCATGGCGACGATTGACGCCATCAAATATCTGGGCGGTGAGTCGGCGAACTTTCTGGATTTGCCCCCGGATTCAAAGATTGCGCGCAGCCGCAGCGCTATTGAGCAGGTTTTGAACACCCCGTCTGTGGACTGTTTTCTGATCAATGTGTTTGGCGGCGGCATCATGCGGTGCGATACGATCGCCGATGCGCTGTTACTGATCAACCGGTCAGCGCCCATTACAGTCCCGGTGGTTGTCCGGTTCTCGGGCACCAATGCGGATTTGGCCAAACGCCGGTTAAGAGAATCCATGCCGCAGGTTTTTATTGCCGGAAGCATGGCCCAGGCCGCGCTGAAAGCGGTTGAAATTGCCGCAGACGCCGGCTCAGCCGGCAAACGGTTGCCGCAGGCCGATGAGCATTCACTGGTCGGGCGAGTCAAAAAGCTGCTGGTTGGCGGAAAACAGGGATAATCCATGTCCATTCTGGTTGATTCTTCCACTCGCGTCATCTGTCAGGGAATAACCGGCAGTCAGGCCACGTTCTATGTCGAGCGCGCAATTTCATCCGGCACAAAAATGGTGGGCGGAGTCAGGCCGGGCAAGGGCGGAGGCCGTCATCTGGGGTTGCCGGTTTTCGACAGCGTAGAACGGGCGAAAGCCGAAACACAAGCCGATACGACCGTCATTTTCGTGCCGAAGGAGTCCGCGGCGGCGGCCATGATCGAGGCGATTGAAGCGGAAATGACGCTGATTGTCTGTATCACTGAGCATATCCCGGTACTGGATATGGTCCGTGTGGCGCGGATGCTGGAGCAGGGTAATTCCACATTGATCGGGCCTAACAGCCCCGGGATCATCACACCACAAGGCTGCCGGATTGGTATCATGCCGGCCGAGATTTTCAAGCCGGGGCGCGTCGGCGTGGTTTCCCGTTCAAGTACATTGACCTACGAAGCGGTGTCGCAAACGACTGCCGCCGGGCTGGGTCAGTCAACCTGTATCGGCATTGGCGGCGACCCGGTGCATGGAATCAATTTTGTCGATTGTCTGAAGCTGTTCAATGACGACCCGGAAACCGATGGGATTGTTCTGATTGGCGAGATCGGAGGAACCGAAGAAGAGCAGGCGGCGCAGTATCTGTCGGAACAGTCCGGTTCAAAGCCGGTGGTCGCGTATATCGCCGGGCAACACGCGCCCAGCGAGCGTCGTATGGGTCATGCCAGCGCTATCATTGAACATAACGCGGGTTCGGCTACAGGAAAAATGGCGTTGCTCGTGGAAGCCGGGGTGACCGTCGTTGAATCTCCGGTTCATATCGGCGCTACCATTTTCGGCATGTTGAAGCCGGTATAACCGGGTTTGGATTTGTCAGTCCCGATAGAGTAGTATTAACGGGTCACTCGCAAAGTGACGATGCCACCTGACCGTTCGGGCACGAGTTTTGCACCCGGAAATGCTTTACAACGGGAATCAGGTTGGTTATTCTTGGAATTGGTATGTGGTATACCAGATACCAATTTGAAATTACCCAGGCCGGCTGTTTGCGGATTTTTGGGCTTACGGCCCGGTTCGGGATCACATTTTTGGAGATTATTAATGATTAAGCAAGCAAAAGCCTTACTGCTGGCAGCCCTTCTTGTAGTGGTTGGCGCGGGTACCGGCTATTCCCAGTCAGCATCAGCCTGGGAACCTAAAAAACCCGTTGAGTTGATTATCATGGCCGGCGCAGGTGGGGGTGCAGATCAGATTGCACGACTGTTGCAGGGGTTGATTGAATCAAAAGATCTTTCACCTCGCCCTTTTATTCCGATAAACAAGCCTGGCGGCTCCGGCGGTGAAGCCTTGCGCTATCTGCAGGACAAGGCAGGTGACGACCATACCGTACTGGTTACGCTCAACAGCTTTTATACGACTCCGATCATCCAGAAGGAACTTGGCGTTGATGTCAGTAACTTTACCCCGATCGGGCGCATGGCTGTGGATAACTTTCTGTTGTGGGTTCATGCCGACATGGCCGATATAACCGATCTGGACAGCTATATCGCGGCGGTAAAAGCGAAAGGCAACACCTGGAAAGTCGGGGGTACCGGTACCGGCCAGGAGGATTCCATCCTGACCGCGATGATGGAACAGACATTCGGTTATGAAGTGACTTATATTCCTTTCCCGGGTGGCGGCACGGTCGCTAAAAACCTGGTCGGCAAGCACATTGACTCAACCGTCAACAATCCTGCCGAGCAAAATGAATTCTATCGCGCGGGGAATACCAAGCCCTTGGTTCAGTTCACGGCGGAGCGGCTTCCGGCATACCCCGATATTCCCACCGCGAAAGAGTTGGGCGTGGACATGCAGTACTACATGCAGCGTTCAATCAACGGACCTCCGGGAATGTCAGCCGAAGCGCAGTCTTTCTACATTGATCTGTTCAAGCAACTGTTCGATTCTGAAGAATGGCAGAAATTCTGCACGGAGGATGGTCTGGCCTGCGATACCTGGCTGGCGGGCAGTGACCTTGGCGCCTACCATCAAGATCAGATTGCGCTCCACAAAAATCTGATTGAAGCCGTCGGCGCGTCTGCAATTACCGGCGAGTAATTCGTTGCCCCCAATGTGTCGCCCGGATTCAGGGCTGACACATTGCAGGGCCGCTGTCCGGGATGGTCTGGCGAGGCGTTCCGCCTCGTCAGCTACCCCGGCGGGCAGGTTAATAATTGTGCCAGATGAAAACCAGAGGTTGACATGACAGTACGGACGGCTGAGTTGGTGATGGCCCTCGTTTGCGCGCTGTGTTCAATCGCTCTGATGATGAAAAGCGCTGAGCTGAATATTGGCTGGATCGAGGACCGCGGTCCCGGCTCCGGGGCTTGGCCTTTCTGGTTGTCTGCCGGGATGCTGCTGGCTTCCCTGGCCACGGTTTATCGCTGGTTTCGTCGGATCACCCCGGAATCGCGCTCGCTGGAACCCTATATCAGCCGGGACGCGTTGCTGGTTGTCGGGATTTCCGCCGGCGCCATCCTGTTTTTGCTGGTCGGTACCCATCTGGTCGGGATTTACGCGTCACTGCTGCTGTTCCTGCTGTTTTATCTGCGTTTCGTGGGTCATCATACCTGGCTGCTGACCGTTGTGGTGATGGTTGCGGTTCCGGTATTCATATTCTGTCTGTTTGAATGGGCGCTTAAAATACCTCTGCCGAAGGCGGGGACCGAGCCGTTGTTTTACCCGATTTACGATCTGATGTATTCCTGATGCGAGTCGAAATCGATACCAATGATAACAGTGACACCGGACGGGCGAAATAATGCTTGATGCGGTAGTGCCGTTGTTGATGGCCGGGTTGCTTGAGGCGTTGCAACCCACCAATTTTCTGATGATTCTGATCGGCTGCACGATCGGGTTGCTGGTAGGAGCCATGCCCGGTCTGGGATCGGTGAACGGGGTTGCCATATTGTTGCCCGTCACTTTTCTGGTGCCTCCGACCGCGGCGATCATATTCCTCGCCGCAATTTATTATGGCGCCATGTATGGCGGCGCCATCAGTTCCATCACATTGGGGATCCCCGGCGCTTCGACTGCGGTAGCCACTGTTTTCGATGGCCGCCCACTGGCGCAATCCGGCCAGTCGGACAAGGCTCTGACCGCTGCGGCGGTTGCCTCATTCATTGGCGGCACAGTATCGGTTGTGCTGTTCACATTATTCGCGCCGCCACTGGCGGTTTTCGCGCTTAAATTCGGGCCAACAGAAGAGTTCGCCCTGATGGTTCTGGCTTTCGCGACCTTTATCGGACTCGGCGGAGACGATATACCCAAGACCATTTTCTCCATTCTGATCGGGCTGGTGCTGGCTTCGGTGGGCCTCGACATTATCTCCGGCCAGCCACGGCTGATTTTCGGCAATATTTCCGGGTTCCTTCACGGCGTCAACTTTCTGGTTCTGGCGATCGGGATTTATGGCATTGGCGAGATGTTGTGGACGCTCGAATCCACCCGCGGCAAGGTGGTCGTGCACAATGTCAAAATGTCGATGAAATCCACGCTGATAAACTTGCGGGATATCCGCAAATATATCGGCACGACTTCATTGGGATCATTTCTGGGTTTTTTCGTCGGCACGCTTCCTGCCGCTGGCGCCACTCCCGCTTCGCTGATGTCGTATGGCCTGGCGAAAACCTTTTCAAAGAATCCGGATTCCTTTGGTAAGGGCAATATCTCTGGGGTGGCCGCTCCGGAAGCGGCAAACAATGCCGCGTCAACGGGTTCCATGCTGCCAATGATTACACTGGGTATTCCGGGGTCCCCGACAACCGCCATTCTGCTCGGCGGCATGATTATCTGGGGTCTGCGTCCGGGGCCGCTGCTGTTTTCTGAAAACCCGGATTTCGTCTGGGGTCTGATCGGGTCGCTGTATGTCGCCAACATGGTTACATTATTGATCAACCTGGCGTTCATACCGATATTTGTCCGGGTCTTGACCGTGCCATTTACGATCCTGGCGCCGATTATCTATATTCTTTGTGTGGTTGGCGGCTATGCGCCAACCCAGACCATGCATGACGTATGGCTGATGTTCCTGTTCGGCATCGTCGGGTATTTGCTGAGAAAACTGGATTATCCGGTGGCGCCAGCGGTATTAGCCATCGTCCTCGGGCCGCTCGCGGAGCGGTCTCTCAGACAGACCCTGATCGGCTCTCATGGCGATGTCGCTGTCTTTTTCGAGCGTCCTATCTCCGCAGTTTGTATTGGCATAGCCGTCGCGCTGATTCTCTATCCCGTTATCCGCAAGCGAATGCGCGGCAAGGACCCGGCTGCCGCAAAGGGCGGCGGAACCGGTTAGGGAAATGCCGGAATCGATACTCGTGTCACTCAGGGATGATTTCCCTGGTATACAAAATACACAAGACACATAAAGGGCAAACGGAAGCACAGAAATGGCGAATCCAAAAGTAAACCTGAAACCATTGGAAACCAATCTGATGCTCAAGGAGAAGGTTTATGCGGCGTTGAAGGAAGCCATCTCCGGGATGGATATTTACAGCGGAACCGAGGCGCCTGTCCTGGACGAAAGAAAACTGGCCAGCGACCTGAATGTCAGTCGAACCCCGGTGCGGGAGGCGATTACGCGCCTTGAGCAAGAGGGACTGGTCGAGACGATTCCGAGGCTGGGGATATTTGTCATCCGCAAAACCAAGAAACAGATACTGGAGATCATTCAGGTGTGGGCGGTACTTGAAGGCATAGCGGCCAGGATGGCGACGGAAAAGGCGACCGATGAAGAACTGGCATCGATGCGCAAACTGTTCGCCACCTTCGATGGCGCGAACATGGCGCGCGCTCACATTGATGAATACTCCGAGACCAATATCACCTTTCATCAACGCCTGATCCAGTTGAGCAAGTGTGACCTGTTGATCGAGATGACCGAAGGATTGTTCATCCACATGCGCGCGATACGAAGAAAGACCATCAGTGAGCGCAATCGGGCGAGTGAATCCATTGTCGATCACATCCGTATTATCGAGGCCCTTGAAGCCCGTGACGCGCGGAAGGCGAAACGTCTGGTCGAAGACCATGCGATGTATCTTGCCGACCACGTCGATAAATTTGTCGATTACATTGAATGAGTAAATGATCATGAACAAAGAGCTGGACCAAAAAGCGCAATCCGATACCGCAACGGATACTCTTGCCAAAAAAAGCAGGGACCGGAACGTCATATCCGGCGGTCATCTCGTCGCCAGGGCCTTGCGTAACGAAGGGGTGGATACGATTTTCACATTGTGCGGCGGTCACATTATCGACATCTATGACGGTTGTATAGATGAGGGTATCCGTATAGTTGATGTTCGCCATGAGCAGACCGCGGCCCACGCGGCGGATGGTTATGCCCGCCAGACCGGGAAGCTCGGTTGTGTCGTAACGACCGCCGGACCCGGCTGCACCAATGCGGTGACCGGTATCGCGACCGCGTTTCGTTCGGAAAGCCCGGTGCTCCATATCGGTGGCCAGAGTTCGCTGACCCAGCATAAAATGGGTTCGTTGCAGGATCTGCCTCATGTCGATATGATGACGCCGATCACCAAGTTCTCGTCCGGCGTGTTTTCAACAGAAAGGGTGGCCGACATGGTTTCGATGGCTGCCCGGGAATGTTTTAACGGCGCCTATGGCCCGTCCTATCTGGAAATCCCGCGGGATATCCTGGACCGCGAAATCCCTCTGGAAAGCGCGGTAACGCCTGAGCCGGGTCGTTACCGCGCATCGGTACGCTCAATCGGCGATCCCGCCGATATCGAGAAACTGGCCGACATTCTGGTCAGGGCGGAAAGGCCCGCCGTCCTTTTCGGTCAACAGGTCTGGAGCAGCGGCGGGCATCAGGACGCAATCAACTTCGTTCGCTCGCTGGATATTCCCGCCTACATGAACGGCGCCAGCCGGGGGATGCTGCCGAATGACGATCCTCACCATTTCGACCGTACCCGGCGGGACGCGTTTTCAAACGCCGACGTGATCCTGATTGTCGGTACTCCCTTTGATTTCAGGATGGGGTACGGCAAGCGGATTTCGAGCAAGGCGACATTGATTCAAATCGATCAAAGCTATGCGACCGTGGGTAAAAACCGGGATATCAGCCTGGGGCTGGCGGGTGATCCGGGGGCGATACTGGCGGCAACGGAACAGGCGGCATCGGACCGGATTGATCAGGGCGCGCGTCAGGCCCGGCAAAAATGGATGGCTGAATTGCGTGTGATCGAAGCGACCAAACTGGCAAAGTTAATGCCCATGTTTACAACCGATCAAAATCCGATTCATCCTTATCGGCTGGCCTGGGAAATTAATGAGTTTCTGGGTGAAGATACGATTTATATCGGCGATGGCGGCGATATCGTGACCATTTCGGCGCAGGCCGTTCGTCCGAGGAACCCGGGCCAGTGGATGGACCCGGGGGCATTGGGTTCGCTCGGTGTCGGCACCGGCTTTTCGATGGCGGCCAAGCTGGCCAATCCGGATAAAGAAGTGATGTGCCTGTATGGCGATGGTTCATTCGGCATGACCGCCTTTGATATGGAAACCGCTCAGCGATTCGGCGCGCCTTATCTCGCTGTGGTCGGCAACAATTCGGCGATGAATCAGATCCGATACGGGCAGATCACGAAATATGGCGTGGAACGGGGCAGTGTCGGCAACAAGCTGGGCGACATTCCTTTTGGCAGGTTCGGAGAAATGATCGGCGGCTATGGTGAAGAGGTTCATGAGGCTCGTGAAATCCAGCCGGCGCTGCAGCGGGCGCGTGAAGCCATCGCGAAAACCGGCCACTGCGCGGTGGTCAATGTCTGGGTGGATCCTGATGAATACGCGCCCGGCACCAAGGCCCAGACCATGTATAAATAGGCATTCGGATCAACATTAATTTTAGAAGAAACAATAATTATGAAAGCTCTCGAAGGAATTCGTATTCTCGATTTTACCCATGTTCAGTCGGGACCGACCTGTACCCAGTTGCTGGCTTGGCTCGGCGCTGATGTGATCAAGGTGGAACGCCCCGGAGTCGGGGACGCCACACGCAAGCAACTGGTTGATGTTGAAGGCGCCGATTCACTGTATTTCACGATGCTGAATCATAACAAGCGCTCACTTACCCTGAATTCCAAGAATGAAACCGGCAAAAAGGTGCTGGAGCGGCTGATTCGGGAATGCGATATGATGGTCGAGAATTTCGCCCCCGGGGCGCTGGACCGGATGGGTTTCTCATGGGAAAGAATCCAGGAGTTGAATCCGCGGATGATCATGGGATCGGTCAAGGGTTTCGGTCCGGGACCCTATGAGGATTGCAAGGTCTATGAAAATGTGGCGCAATGCGCCGGCGGCTCGGCCTCGACGACCGGTTTTCTTGATGGGCCGCCATTGGTGACCGCCGCGCAGATCGGCGATTCAGGCACTGGACTGCATCTGGCCCTGGGACTGGTGTCCGCGCTTTACCAGCGCGAAAAGACAGGGCGCGGTCAAAAGGTGCTGGCGCCGATGCAGGATGGCGTGCTGAACCTTTGCCGGGTAAAACTGCGTGATCAACAACGTCTGCAACGCGGCCCCCTTACCGAGTATTCACAATACGGTGAAGGCATCGAGTTTGGCGATGCCACGCCTCGCGCCGGCAACGATTCAGGCGGCGGCCAGCCGGGGCGGATTTTGAAATGCAAGGGCTGGGAAAAAGACCCCAATGCCTATACCTACTTCATTACCCAGGCGGCGGCCTGGGCCAATGTATGCGATGTGATCGGCAGGGAAGAATGGAAGACGGATCCCGATTACGCCACCCCGAAAGCGCGTTTGACCCGGTTGAACGAAATATTCGACACGATTGAACAATGGACGATGACCAAAACCAAGTTCGAGGTCATGGAAATTTGCAATCCCCTGAATATACCGGTCGGGCCGATACTTTCGATGAAAGAGTTGTCGGAAGAACCCTCCCTGAGGAAGACCGGAAGTATTGTCGAAGTGGATCATCCAGAGCGGGGAAAATATCTCACGGTAGGCTGTCCGATCAAGATGTCGGATTCCCCGGTCGAGGTCGAACGTTCCCCGTTGCTGGGTGAACATACCGATGAAGTCCTGATGGAGGTACTCGGTTATTGCGCCGAAGAGGTGGCGGAGATCAAACAATCGGGCGCCGTGTAGCTGCCGTTACGGAGCGCGGGTGGACTGGCTTTAATCGAGGAGATCAGGAAATGAGAATCGTAGTGCATGGTCAGCAGGCATTCGGCGAGACCGTATTGAAAAGACTGCTTGAACGCGATGAAAATGTCGTGGCGGTGTGCACCGCCCCCGACAAGGAAGGCCGCCCGGTTGATCCACTCAAGGCGTTGGCGCTGGAAAACGATATTCCGGTACACCAGCCCGCTTCCTGGAAAACGGACGAATCGCTGACCCTGATGAAATCGTTTGATGCCGACATCTGCATGATGGCTTATGTCCTGCTGTTTGTGCCGGAGGCGGTTTTGAATGCCCCGAAACATGGGACCTTTCAGTATCATCCGTCACTGTTGCCGATGCACCGTGGGCCGTCTTCGATCAACTGGCCGATTGCGACCGGCGCCACCCGCACCGGCCTGAGTATTTTCTGGCCGGATGATGGTCTGGACGAGGGCCCGATCCTGTTGCAGAAGGAATGCCGGATAGGCCCTGATGAAACATTGGGCGATGTCTATTTCAAAAAACTGTTTCCGATGGGGGTGGATGCGATGATTGAGTCGCTGGACCTGGTAAAGGCGGGAACCGCACCGAAAATCGTCCAGGATTTGTCGAAAGGAACGTATGAATCCTGGTTCGGCAAGGAGCAATCCAGGGTCTACTGGCAACAGTCAGCCCAACAATGTTACAACATCATCCGCGCCTCCAATCCACAGCCCGGCGCGTGGACCACACACAATGGCAATACACTGAAGATTTATGACGCCGGGATTTCGACTGAAACAGGTCAACCGGGCACGGTACTCTCGATATCCGATGAGGGAATCCTGGTCGCCGCCGGTGACGGTTCGGTATTGATCAAGCGGGTGCGGGCAGACGCTGGTAAGGTCTCCGCATCAGAGTATGCCGCGTCCACGGCGCTGGCCGCAGGCGAACACTTCGGCTAGAATCGCCGCTTTTCCAACTGTAATCGAATATTAAAATGAAAGTATGTGTTGTTGGCGCTGGAGCTATTGGCGGCTTTCTGGGCGTCCGTCTGGCCGATGCCGGACAACAGGTGTCGCTGATTGCCCGGGGTCCTCACTTGAACGCGATTCGGGCGAACGGCTTGAAACTGATACAGGGCGGTGAGGAACTGGTTGCCAGAAATCTGGTCGCAACCGATGACATTGCCGAACTGCCGGAACAGGATGTGGTCCTGATGGCGTTGAAGTCTCACCAGATTGCGGCGGTCGTGGACAAACTTCCCCATTTATTTGGCGAAGAGACCGTGATGGTGACGTTACAAAACGGCATCCCCTGGTGGTATTTCCAGAATCTGCCCGGACAGTACACTGGACAGACCGTACAGACGGTGGATCCGGGCGGGACACTGGCCAGCGCCATTGATCCGCGAACCCTGCTCGGTTGCGTCGCCTATCCGGCGGCGATCATATCCGAGCCCGGTGTCATAACGCATGTCGAAGGCATCCGGTTCCCGCTCGGCGAACTGGATGGTTCGGACTCGGAGCGCGCTCACCGGGTTTCAGACATGCTGATCGAGGCCGGTTTCAAATCCCCGGTTCTGACTGATATCCGCTCGGAGATCTGGCTGAAGTTATGGGGTAATCTTTCGTTCAATCCGATCAGCGCGCTGACCCACGGCACACTCGAAGGGATCTGCCAATTCCCGCTGACCCGCGAACTGGCGGCGACCATGATGCTGGAAGCGAAGGACATTGCCGAAAAACTCGGAGCCGGGTTCCGGGTTACACTGGAAAAGCGGATCGAAGGCGCTTCGAGGGTCGGCAAACACAAGACCTCCATGCTGCAGGATGTCGAAGCCGGAAAACCGCTTGAAATTGACGGTATGCTCGGAGCCGTGATCGAACTGGCGGAAATCACCCAAACCCCGGTTCCCGCCTTGCGGTCAATCTATGCCTGCGTCTGCCTGTTGAATAAAACCATTCAGGACCGGAACGCAACCGGCGGATAGCCGAAATATCGCCTTCGGGTAAGCGGGCATCCGGCACATGCAGCCCTTTGCAAAGCCGGATCATCATGAGAATCGAATGGCTTGATTGACGACGTCCTGACCGTAGAAAATGCCCGCGTGAAAGCAGTGGCCCGACTGCTGCTGGAAGCGTTTGACCGTTTTTACAGTACCTTTCTGAGTGTGCCTGACCGGTCAAAACAGGCCTTTGTGCAAAGGAATCATTCCGAGTCGCTGAAATTGAGCACGCAACGGCTGCAACTGTACCGCAACGGCATGAACCGACTGGCCGCGGACTTCAAGGTCAATCTGCCGGACATATCGAGCGACGAAAAAAACTGGGATCTGGTCGAGTCGGCCTATCGCGGCCTGATCAGGGATCTTTATGCGGAAGACCTGGCGCTGGCCTGGTGCCATTCGGTACGCAGGAAGATTTATCTGGGTGAGTGGCGGGCGGAAGATTATTCCGGCCATCAGCGCAATCGACCGCTGGACGATATCCGCGGGGAATATATCATCGAGTATCCGGTGGACCGGATGCCGGACAGGGACACCATCGCGAAAATACTGAATCTCGAAGCATTCCCGATTGCGTATGAAGACCTGGGACGCGATGCCGCCCTGATTCTGGATCGAATGACCCGGAATTATCGCCTGGATGAGCCGGATGCCCGCCGGATGCGTCGTATCGAAATGGTCAAGGCCGGGTTTTACAGAAACCGCGGCGCCTATCTGGTCGGGCGGGTGGATTTCGGTGAGGGCAAGTATGCTCCGTTCATTATTGCCCTGTTGAACGATGACGCGGGCCTCTATGTCGATGCGCTGATTACCAGTTCAACCTACGCGCACAATATGTTCAGTTCGACGCTGGCGAACTTCCATGTGACCAATGCCCGCTACCATGAGTTGTGCCTGTTCCTGCAGAGCATCATGCCGATGCGCCCGCTGGGGATGCAGTATACGACTATTGGCTACAACCATCTTGGCAAGGTGGTGGTCATGAAGGAGCTGGAACATGAAATCAGAACCACCGGCCAGAAACTGGACAATGCCGTGGGTGTCGAGGGTACGGTGGCGATCGCGTTCACCGCGCCGGATTCGGCTTACATCCTGAAGGTGATTCGCGATACCCCGACAAAAGACTATAAATGGGGGGATTTCGAGGGTGTCGAGTCGGTGCTTAAAAAGTATTCACGGGTTCACGACATCAATCGCACCGACAGCATGATGGATGCCATCATCTACTATAACCTCCGCATCGACAAGAGCTGGTTTGAACCGCCGATGTTATCCAAGTTGCTGGAATTTGCCGGCAACAGCGTAACCGAACAGGGCGGTGCCGTGATCTTCAAATATCTGATTGTGCAGGTGAAACTGACCCCGCTGCCGGTATTCCTGAAAAATGCCACCCAACGGCAGGCTGAAACCGTGGTCAGGAACCTCGGTTACTGCATCAAGAACAACGCCGCGGCCAACATTTTCAACAAGGACCTGGACGCCAGAAATTATGGCGTGTCACGTTATTCAAAAGTGTATCTGTTCGATTATGATGCGCTGGAGGTGCTGATTGATGTCAAGATTCGCACCAATCTGGGCCGCGAGGACGGGGAGGAGGATATCCCGGACTGGTATTTCGAGGACGGTTTCGTTTTCCTGCCGGAAGAAATCCTGGTTGGCCTGTGTCTGCCGTACCGGGACTTGAGAAGGGTTTTTGCAGACCAGCATCCCCAACTTTTCACCGTCGAATACTGGGAAGGAATCCAGCGGGAGCTAAAGGAAGGCACGGTACCCGGTGTCAGTGTCTATCCAGACAGCGAAAAGCTGCATCCAGAGTCACGCCGCCGTACTGATTTCTACCTGCCGGAGACTCCGAGTGAACCTGATCAGCGGTGAATACACCAGATTTGCGGGACTGTTCTTCGTTCAGACGTTTTCGCGAGGCATTCTGCTTTCTGTGATTCCCTTGCAGGCGCTGGCTCTTATGGAGAATGCCCAGCGTACCAGCACCCTGTTTTTTGTGGCCAGCATCGCGGGTATCCTGACGGCGCTGGGGATACCGAAGATCATCTCGAAAGTCGGGACTTATCCATCGTTCCTGTGCGGCAGCGCGCTGATGTTTGTATCGGCGGTATTGCTGTCGTTTGAGGAGCCGGTCCTGTTTGTCGCCGGGCTGTTCTTCCATGTGTCCTCGGTTGTTTGGATAGAAATCACGTTTACATTGTATGTGCTGGCGCGAATTCCCCGTCGGGAGCTGACCCGGTTTGAGCCGTTGCGGATGTTCGCCAGTATTCTCGCATTGACCATCGGGCCGGTTCTCGGGGTCTTCCTGGAGCAGCGCCTGTCGCATGTCGCGCCTTTTGTTGTAAGCGCCGTGTTTGTCGTTCTCGGGATTCTTTATTTTCGGATGCTGGGCATGCATCGGGTTGAAATCAGGAAGCCGGGTTCCCGGGATGTCAGCCCGCTTCAATTTCTGAAGCGATTCGCCGCTCAACCCCGTTTAAGACTGGCGTATGGTCTGACCATGGCGCGTTCCTGCTGGTGGGCCATGTTTGTCATTTATGTGCCGATCTATGCGGTTGAATCCGGTCTTGGAGAGCTGGCGGGCGCCGCTATCGTATCGCTCGGCACAGCCTGGACACTGACTGTTCCTTTCTGGGGATGGGTGGGGCGGAAATATGGTGTCAGGAAGCTGTTGGCCGCAGGTTTCGTCACCACCAGTATGCTGACTCTTCTGGTATATGGTTTCACTTCGACTCCTGCGGTTGCTTCGGTGTTACTGGTGATCAGCGCCTTCGGCGCGACCATGCTGGACGGCATGGGCAATATCCTGTTTTTTCGTGCGGTGCACGGAAGGGAACAATCCGAAATGGCAGCCGTCTTTTCGACTTACCGGGATTTGTCTCAACTGGCAACGCCCGGAGTCTATGCCATTTTGCTGAAAGTGTTTGCGTTGCCTGTTGTGTTTCTGGGCGCCTCTGTATGGATGCTGGTCGCCTCCTGGTACTGTCGATATATTCCAGGGCGTATGCGCTGATCCGGGTTACCCGCTTTTCTCCTGTAAGGCGATTTTCGTTTCCAGGTCTTTGAGTCGGGCGGTCAGGCTCCGTTTGAGGTATTCATCGGAACCGACTTCTTTCAAAGCCAGCTCAACGGTCGCGAAGGCTTTTTTGTAATTTCCCAGTATCGCGAAATATTCCGCTCCGGCCTGATGAGCCTCTGCGACCTGGCCGAGACCGGCATTCGCCTTGGACAGCAGCCGATACAGCCGGTAGTCATCGGGATGCCTTCTGATTTGATAGCGCAAAATCTTTTTTGCGGGAGAGGGTTGGTCGTTGAGCAGGTACGCTTCCGCCAGTCGATAGCTCAGGTAACGCTGGTCGGGATGGCGCTTGATCGTATCGAGGTATCTCTCAATGCCTTTCTCGACCCGGTTATCCGCAATGTCGAGTTCAGCCTGGGCAGACTGAATCCAGGGGTGGTCCGGGCGCCGGGCAAGTACCCCGGCCAGCGCTTCCCGGGCTTCGTCAAAGTTCCGGTTGTATGTATGTGCAATTGCGAGGCCGTATTTGGCCGCATCTCTGGTCTCAACCGAATCGGTTTCAAGCTGTTCCAGGAAATAGGGCACAGAATCTTTTTGACGCTCCACGTAAAGCGCCCGGATGCGGGCCTTCGCAAGAAAATACTCGAAGCTGCTGATATATTCGCGATCAGGATAGCTCTGCGCGCGCGCTTCGGATTCCGCGATTCGGGTATAAGACAGCGGATGGGTGCTCAGGAACCCCGGTATGTCGCCGTCAATACGAGTATACTGCTCCAATTTCCCGAAAAATGTGACCATGGCTTTCGGGTCATAATCGGATTGAGCCAGCATTTTAATGCCAATCGAGTCGGCCTCTCTCTCGAAATCCCGGGTAAAGGCGAGTCTGCCGGATTCCATCGTGGCCCCGGTCAGGGTGATTCCCGTCGCGCCTGCCTGTCCGCCGATCAGTATGGAACCGATAATCGCCGCCATGGCCGGGAGCGCGTTCTGGTTGGCTCTGGCAATGAGCTTGGGCAGATGCCGCTGGGTCAGATGGGCGATTTCATGCGCGATCACCGAGGCCAGTTCGCTTTCGTTGTCGGTCGCCAGAACCAGTCCAGTATAAAAGGTGAGGTAGCCGCCCGGCACGGCGAACGCGTTCAGATCATTGTTCCTGACCAGGCTGAGAGTGAGTCCGGTTCCGCGCAGGTCGGCGTGTTGTCCGATATCATCTCCCAGCGTCTGCAGATAATGCCGCAACTCATAATCAGCGAGAAACGAGGGGTCGTTGATCAGACGGCGCAGGAACGCCTGTCCGATCTGTTTTTCCTGGCGGGAATCGAGATGCTGTGTCGAGCTGTCGCCCAGTTCAGGCAGGTCGTCCGCACAAGTTGGCGATGTTGCCAATGTTACTGAAACCGCTAGCAGGCCAGCCAGCCATGTCCGCTTTGCGAACCTCAACGGGGAAGGAAAATCATTCATTCGATCTTTCTGACGCCGGAATCGGTTCCCAGTAACAGCGCATCGGCGCCGCGCAGCGCGAACAGGCCGACTGTGACCACGCCGGGAATCTGGTTCATGCGCCTTTCCATGTCCACCGGGTTTTCGATATCCAGATTTCTGATGTCCAGAATGATGTTGCCGTTGTCCGTGACGAAGCCGGCGCGCAGCACAGGCTGTCCGCCAAACTTGAACATCTCGCGAGCGACCATGCTTTGCGCCATGGGTATGACCTCAACCGGCAGTGGAAATGCCCCCAGACGATCAACCAGCTTGCCCTGGTCTGCGATGCAGACAAACTTTTCCGACGCCTGGGCAATAATCTTTTCCCGGGTAAGCGCGCCGCCACCGCCTTTGATCAGATGCAGATGCCGGGTCGCTTCATCGGCTCCATCCACATAGACAGGCAATGTGCCGACCTGCCCCAGGTCCAGCGCCGGAATATCGTGAGTCCGTAGTCGCTCGGCGGTCGCTTCGGAGCTGGCTACCGCCCCATCTATTTTGCCCTTGACCAGAGCCAGGGCGTCGATAAAGCAGTTCACGGTGGAGCCGGTGCCGATACCGACCACATCCCCCGGCTGAATGTAATCCAGGGCGGCTTTGGCGGCCTGTTCTTTCTGACTGGCTATCGACATGGCTGTTATCAAAACAGCGAAGCGCTCAGTTCACTTACGGCCTTGAGCATATCCGGGTCGTCACTCAGGGTTTCCGATATGGCGCCGCGGCAGGCGTCTTTCGGACTGATGCCACTGACCATCAACTTTGCCGCGTGCACCAGCAGCCGGGTGCTGGCCCCTTCTTCCAGGCCGCTGCCCTTGAGGTTTCGGGTCATTCCCGCATACTTCACCAGGCGGGCCGCAGTTTCCTTGTCGAGGCCCGATTCCTGTACGATAATGTCGGTTTCATGGTGGGCCGGGGGGTAATCGAATTCAATTGAAATAAAGCGCTGCCGGGTGCTTTGCTTCAGGTCCTTGAGTACGCTCTGGTAGCCGGGGTTATACGATATCGACAGACAAAACCGGTCGGAGGCGGCCAGAAGCTCGCCGGTTTTCTCGATCGGCAAAACCCTGCGGTCATCCGCCAACGGGTGGATGACGACGGTGGTATCCTTGCGCGCTTCGACGATTTCATCGAGATAGCAGATGCCGCCGCCGCGGACTGCCCGTGTCAGGGGACCGTCTGACCATCGTGTCTCGCCGCCTATGATCAGGTATCGTCCGACCAGGTCCGAAGCGGTCAGGTCATCATGACAGGAAACGGTAATCAGGGGACGCTTCAATTTCCATGCCATGTGTTCCATGAATCGGGTTTTTCCGCATCCGGTCGGGCCTTTCAGCAGGACCGGGATACCGTTTTTGCAGGCGGCTTCAAACAACTCCACCTCGTTTCTCTGGGGAGAGTAGAATGGCTCGTCCGGAATCCGATATTCCTTGAGATCGGGATCAGCAGTCATGGTTCACAGGAGGTTGGTTGTTGATTGCGAGGGCCTTCGGCGGGGCGCCTCGACTTGTTTCCGGTCGTAATTGCAGGAGTCTGGCAATGCAGGCGAGTGTATCAGGTTCCGGTCCTTTTATCGAACCGGATGGAGGATGATATCGCTTGCCCGGACGGTTACAATCCGGCTATATAAAGCCGAAACATACAAGTACCGGATACGCGAATGCGGTTGTTGAAAAGAGTTCTGATCTCGTTGGTTGTCCTGACTATCGTCCTCGTGGTGGTCGCGGGCGTGGAGATACACGGAAAACTGTCGAAGTATCCGCAGTTTGTCGATACTCCCCCGGTCCGGGTCGTGGCTCATGACCAGCGTGTGGTGTTGTTCGCTCTGGGGGACTCCGGCTATGGAGGGGTGGCGCAGAGTGACGTGGCCGAGGCGATGGAGGAAAGATGTAAACAACAAAAGCCCGACGCCTTGCTTTTGCTGGGCGATCTGGTCTACCCGTCTGGTACGGAAACACTGGAAGACCCGCGTTGGGATGAGTACATTTTCGACATGTATGGCAGCGAGTGCCTGCGGGCTCTTCCTATCTTCCCGGCTCTTGGCAACCATGACTATGGCGGTGACCCGTGGATATGGAAAGAGGCGGGCGCCATCAATTCCCGCTGGTGGTTTCCGCATCGTCATTATCAGGCGCTGTTTGAAGGCCTTCTGGCGGTGTATGTGATCGACACAGTCAGTCCGATATTCATACATACCGCGCTCCCGACGCTGGGAGATCGCACGACGCCCTGGGCCATTGCTTATGGCCACCATCCTCTTGCTTCGGAGAGTGAAAGCGGGGGAAGGCACCGCGGCGGAGGCCTGGGTGGAATGTTCGTGAGCCGCGCCATTTGTGATCATGTGGACACATTCCTGGCCGGTCATGCCCATCATCTGGAACATCTGGATGTCGATAGCTGCCGGGCGGACCAGTTTATTTCCGGGGGAGGCGGAGCGCCATTGTCTTCATTCCAGGAAAATCCGGAGCACCATTTCGGGGCGAGCGTGTACGGATTTCTGGAGATCGAAGTGGAGCCGGAGACGATGACGTTCAGATTCATATCAACCGATCACTCAATCCTTTACGAGCGCCATAAACGGAAACAGGCGGCTGCGGCTGAATGATTATCCGGCCCGGCATAAATGGCCGTAATCAATCCGGCAGAATGGCCTGATCCTGGAAATATATATTCTCTATTGCTGTATTGGAAATACTTGTGGGAACAAATCCGGCCTCAGACTGGCCTATTGTATGAGAAACCCGTATAGTCAAGGGTTGTAATCACAAGCTCCAGGTCTGGCGAATCCACCACAGTATGAACGATATCATTGCCACAAATGAAACCATTCTGGTTGTCGGCGGTGGCATCAGCGGAATCACGACCGCGCTTGAAGCCGCTGAATGCGGCAAGGATGTTATTCTTGTCGAAAAAAATCCGGCGCTGGGCGGACGGGTTTCCCAACTTTACAAGTATTTCCCCAAACTCTGCCGTCCGAGCTGCGGACAGGAAATCAATTTCCGGAGGATTAAGGCGAACCAGCGCCTGCGGATTCTGACCATGGCCGAAGTGGAAACCCTGAGCGGCCATGCGGGGGACTATACCGCAACCATCCGAATTCGCCCGCGCTACGTGAAGGAAAACTGCACGGCCTGCGGCAGTTGCGCAAAATCGGTGGATGCCGAAATCGACGATCCGCACAATTACGGACTCAACAAGATCAAGGCGGCTTATCTGCCCCACAACATGGCTTATCCTCAGCGCTATGTGCTCGACCCGTCCATCGTCGGCAATGAACAGGGTGAGAAAGCCAAAGCCGCCTGCCCGGTGGACGCGATTGACCTGGAAATGCGGGAACAGACGATTGACATCCGATGCGGCGCGGTCGTATTCGCGACCGGTTGGCGTCCTTATGACGCCGCCCGTATAGAACCCTACGGTTATGAGCAGTACGAAGACGTCGTTACCAGCGTCGAACTCGAACGGATGATGGACCCTTACGGCCCGACTGGCGGCAAGCTGGTCAGACCTTCCAACGGGGAGCCGGCGAAGGACATTGCCTTTATCCAGTGCGCCGGTTCACGTGACCGAAACCATTTGTCGCATTGTTCGAGAATCTGTTGCATGGCTTCCTTGAAACAAAGTACCTATATCGGCGAACAGTTTGGCAACGATGACAGCGCCCGGGCGACGATTTACTATATCGACATCCGTACGATTGACCGGTTTGAGGATTTCGAGAAGAAAGTGCGGGCGGATGAGAAAGTGCATTTTGTCAAATCCAAGGTCGCCAGCATTGTCAGGGACCCGGAAACCGGCAAACCGGTTTTGAAAGGCGTGGATACCCATGGTTACAAACGATATGAAAACCCGCATGATCTGGTGGTGCTGGCAGTAGGAATGGAGCCGAACCTGGATTTCAGGTCGGTGATCAACACCGAACATGGCCTGAGTATCGATACCAGCGGCTTCATCGAGCTGGACCCTGCCAATGGCGGTATTTTTGGCTCCGGCTGCGCGACCAACCCTCTGGATGTGAACCGGTCTGTACAGAGCGCCACCGCAGCGGCGCTGCGCGCGATCCAGGTTGTCAATACCGTGTCCGCGTAACAGAAAAATGTCGGACGCAATGAAAACAGCGGCGTATATCTGCAAGGGCTGTGGTCTGGGAGAGCGGCTGGATATTGACCAGTTGGTGGATATTGCCGGGTCGCAGGGCGCCGACATTTCCAGATGCCATGATTATTTATGCAGTGACGACGGCCTGTCCCTGATTCGCCGGGACATCGAAGACCAGGGCGTGACCCATGTTGTGTTGGGAGCCTGCTCCAGAAGGGCGAAAACCGAAGCCTTTAACATGGAGGATGTGGCTGTTGCCAGGGCGAATCTGCGTGAAGGGGTGATCTGGAGTCAACCGGATACCCCGGAGGCCAGGGAGTTGACCCAGGATATGGCGGACGACTATGTGCGTATGGCCTGTACCGAGGCCAAATTCATGAAGCAGCCCGCTTCCAATCCCGCGCGCGGCGTGAATAAGCGGATACTGGTTGTCGGCGGCGGCGTCAGCGGCATCACCGTCGCGCTGGAAGCGGCCAAAGCCGATTACGAGGTGTTGCTGGTCGAGAAAGAGGCTGCGTTGGGGGGATGGGTGAAGGACTTCCATCGGGTTTTGCCGTCCAGGGAGCCGTACTCGGACCCACAGGTCAACCCGCTCGGCGAATGGATCAGCCAGGTTGAAACCGAGGTCAACATTACGGTATTTCTGAACGCCACAGTGACCCGGACCAGCGGTTCACCCGGACAGTTCAGCGTCGATATTTCGACGGAAAGCGGGTCAACCAGCACTGAAAATGTCGGCGCCATCGTACAGGCCAGCGGTTTCACCCGCTATGACGCCAGCCAATTGTCCGAATTCAGTTACGGTCAGGCCGCCGACGTAGTGGATCAAACCGAACTGGAGGCTCTGGCTCGCGCGGCGGATGGCAAGGCGGTCACGCGGCCTTCCGATGGCAAGCCGGTCGAGAGTGTGGTGTTCGTACAGTGCGCCGGTCAACGCTCGGACAAGCCGGGTCATCTGCCATATTGTTCCGGCTATTGCTGCAACGTCAGTATCAAGCAGGCGATGTATTTCAAGGATCAGAATCCCGATGTCGAGACCCATGTGATCTACAGCGACCTGCGAGCGCCCGGCAATGGTGAGGATTTCTACCGTTCGGCGCAACTGAAAGGCGTGATCTTCACCAACGGCACGGTCCAATCGGTGGGCGAGGCGGCTATTCAGGCCGGTCCGGGGCAGCTTGATGTGGTATTGCAGGACCATATTCTGGATCAGGAGGTAACGCTCCAGTCCGATCTGGTGGTTCTGGCAACCGGACAGGTTCCGAACTCCGGGATTGACATTAATGCGCCTGCCGACTCCGGAGCCGAGGCCAACGATGGCCAGGTCAAGGTGAGTGTCGACTCGATCCTGAATCTCGACTATCGGCAGGGGCCGGACATACCCCACCTGAAGCATGGGTTCAGCGATTCGCATTTTATCTGCTTCCCTTATGAAACCCGCCGAACCGGTATTTACACCTGTGGTCCGGTGCGTCGGCCCATGGACATCGTTCAGTCGGTTGAAGACGCCACCGGCGCCGCGATGAAAGCCATACAGGCGGTGGAAGGGGCGGCAATGGGCCGCGCGGCTCATCCGAGATCGGGGGATTTGTCCTACCCTTCCTTTCGCCGTGAAGGCTGCACGCAATGCAAGCGCTGTACCGTTGAGTGTCCGTTTGGCGCGATTGACGAAGATCAGGCCGGTTATCCTGTTTTCAATGAATCCCGCTGTCGGCGATGCGGCACCTGTATGGGCGCCTGCCCAGTCCGGGTCATTTCCTTTGAGAACTATTCGGTCGATACCGTGGGCCAGCAGATCAAAAGCATCGACATGCCTGATGAGTTTGATGAAAAACCGCGAATCCTGATTCTGGCCTGTGAGAATGACGCCTATCCGGCCCTGGACATGGCTGGCCACAATCGTATCGAATACAATGCGTTTGTGCGTATCGTGCCGATCCGCTGCCTGGGGTCGGTCAATCTGATCTGGATAACCGATGCGCTGAATTCAGGATTCGATGGCGTCATGTTGATGGGCTGCAAGAAAGGCGAGGACTATCAATGTCATTTCGTGGACGGCTCCAAGCTGGCCCACGAACGCATGAGCAAGGTCGATGATACCCTGAGCCAGTTGCAGCTTGAGCCGGAGCGTGTGCAGGTGTATGAGGTGGAAATTACCGACATTGACCGTGTGCCCCGACTGATCAATGAATACGCGGCGCGAATTGACGAAATCGGCATGAATCCATTCAAGGGTTTTTAGTCATGCATCCCGCTACAGCGCCAGCCGATGCCAATACGGCAATGATCGAGAAATATCGAAACAGTTTCCTCCGGGAGGTCGAAGCCAATGTCGAGGAAGGGGACTGGGTGAAAATGTGCATGCAGTGCGGGGTCTGTTCCGGTTCCTGCCCGCTGGGCAATGCCTGGGATCATCCGCCGCAGGAATTGTTCATGATGATCCGGGCAGGGCAGCGCGAAGAGGTGCTCAGCAGTGAGTCGATGTGGATGTGCACTTCCTGTTATAACTGCATCGTGCGTTGCCCGAGAGGTCTTCCGATTACCCATATCATGCATGGTCTGGCGAACTATGCCAATCGCCTCGGTCTGGCGCCCAAAATGAATCCGACCAGACGGTTCGCCAAAATCTTCTGGGATAACATCAGCGTCACTGGTCGGGTCAATGAAGCCCGATTGTCCATGAGGTTGTATTTTATGAATGGCTTTGTCCAGGGAATCAAGAACGCTTTTGCGATGCGAAACATAGGTCTGGGAATGTTGCTGACCCGTCGTCTCAATCCTTTCGGGCTTTTCATGTCCGGTGGGATCAAGCAGAAATCCCAGCTTCAGCAGATGCTCAAAAAGGCTTACGAGATCGAGGACAAACGAAAGGGATTCAATTAAGTGAGGTTTGGTTCAAATGGCTAGAAAAGAATATTCGTTTTACCCCGGTTGCTCGTCGGAACGCAATTCGTCCGCCTCCAACTACATGGTATCGGTGGAGTCCATGTGCAAGACTCTGGATATCAAGCTGAACGAGATTCCCGACTGGAATTGCTGCGGCGCGTCGGTTGGCTATGGCGAAGGCGGTGAGTTGCCCCGCCATGTGATGAACGCGAGAAACATCGCCCTGTCGCAGCAACATAATACCGGCCAGGATATTGTCGCCACTTGCGCCGCCTGCTGGCTCGGCGCCAAGGAGTCGGTCGAGCGATTGTCCAAATCGGATCAGCTGCTGGCAGACACACAAAACATCCTGGCAGACGCTGGCCTCAAGGTGGACATCACCAAAGACACCGCCAAGGGGGTTCGCCACATGGTCGAAGTGCTGATCGAGGATTTCGGTTACGATGAGCTTGAGGCGCCCGTAACAAAGCCGCTGGATGGATTGAAAATCGCGGGCTATGTCGGTTGTCAGACCAACCGCCCGTTCGGCATTGACGGCGAGTCGTTCGAGAATCCCAAATATCTGGACAAGATGGTCGAGATCATGGGCGCCGAAGCCGCCGACAAATATGAACAGAAAGTCACCTGCTGTGGGGGCGCTCTGGCCTTCTCCGAGCCGGAGAAAAGCCAGGCCCAGATCAAGGAGATCGTTGAATCGGCCTATGATCACGATGCCGACATGATCGTCACCCCCTGCCCGGTCTGCCAGATGAACGTCGAGGTTTATCAGGAGCAGATCAACAAGACCTACAACAAGAAATTCAAGATGCCGGTGGTTTATTACAGTCAGTTGATGACAGTGGCCTACGGCGGCACCGCCAAAGAGGCCGGTCTGAACGGTCAGGTGATCCGGGCGAAAAAGCTGGAAGAAATCGCGGCCGGATAGCTCATCAGCCTGGTCAACCCATGAATCTCCTGGTTTTTCAACATATAGACTGTGAACATCCGGGCATTTTTAGGGATTTCCTCAAACAGGACGGGATCGAGTGGCATGCCGTCGAACTGGACGCGGGCGAGCCGATTCCCGAGCTTGAGCGTTACGATGCCCTGTGGGTGATGGGCGGCCCGATGGATGTATGGGATGTCGATCAGAATCCCTGGATGATCGCCGAGAAACAGGCCATTCGCAAATGGGTGAATGACCTGAACCGGCCTTTTCTGGGTTTGTGTCTCGGTCATCAGCTTCTGGCGGATGCGCTCGGCGGTACCTGTGGGCCGCAAAATCCACCGGAGATTGGCGTGATGGAGGTAGAACTGACCAGGGAAGGGAAGTCAGACCCGATTTTCTCGAATATGCCGGCCACCCAGAAATGTTTGCAATGGCATTCGGTTTGCGTCGCCCAGCCGCCGGAAAATGCCACCGTCCTGGCTTCCTCCGACTTATGCCGTGTGCAGGCGATGCGGGTCGGTGACCGGGCCTGGTCCATGCAGTATCATGTCGAGATCGAGCCGGACACGGTCAGCAACTGGGGCGCGATTCCGGCTTACCGGCAGGCGCTGGAAAATTCCCTGGGGCCAACCGGTCTTACGAATATCCGGGGGCGCAGCGACGCCAGCATGGATTCCTTTGCCCGCAACGCCAGACAGCTTTACGATAACTTCATGTCACTGTGCCGGACTTGAGTGGTGTTGCGCCATGGTAATTTTTTGGTTAATTTGACAAAACTGTCAATAATTCGAGATTAAACTGGAAGTGTCTGTAACAGCAAGAAATCATGAATGGAAAGTCTCTCAACATTGTTGAGGAAAAACTGGCACGGTTACGGGAATTGATTCCCGAGGTGTTTAGTGAGGGAGAAGTTGATTGGGAAAAAATGCGCGCCGCTCTGGACGGTAACTTTGAATTCAAAGATGAGCGTTATCACCTGAATTGGTCCGGCAAGACCGATGCATTTCGCGTCCTGCAATCGCAAACCACAGCCACTTTGGCACCCAGTCGAAAGGAATCAATAGGCTTTGACAGTAGCGGCAATGTGTTCATTGAAGGTGAGAATCTGGAAGTACTGAAGATTTTGCAGAAATCCTATTTCGGCAAAATCAAGATGATTTACATTGACCCGCCCTACAACACTGGCAATGACCATTTCATTTATCCTGATCGATTCACTGAGAGCAAAGACGATTACCTGAAGCGCATCGGCGATAAAGACGAGCAGGGGCGTATGACTCGCGAGGGATTGTTTCGTAAAAACAGTCGGGAAAACGGCCACTTCCATTCTAACTGGCTCAGCATGATTTACCCACGTCTGTTCCTTGCGCGTAACTTGCTACGCGAGGATGGAGTCATCTTTGTGTCCATTGACGATAATGAGATACATAACTTGCGGATGGTGATGAATGAGATTTTTGGAGAAGAGAATTTTGTTGCGTGTTTTGCATGGAGGAGAACCGACAATCAATCAAATATAGGTAATGTGGCAAGAATTAAGGAATATATTTTGTGTTTTTCAAAAGCTGAGCCTTTTCATCGGTTCAATAAAATGAAATTAACAGAAAGAGCCAAGAAGGAATATAGATATTCCGATGATAAGGGTTTATTTAGAAGGTCGATTCTCCTTGATAAAACGAGGGGAAGACATCATTATCTGGTCACTACTCCAAGTGGAAATGCTTTGTACGGACCTTGGATGGCTAGTGAAACCAGATTTAATGAAATGTTGAACAGTGATGGAGTTTATTGGACTTCCGGTGGGCAGGAACAACCTTATGGGAAAATTTACCTTGAGGATTCCAAAGGGCAAATAACAAGTGATTTTTTGGGTATCGAATTTGGTTCCAACCAGGAAGGAAGTATCGAAGTAGAAAAATTGCTCGGTGCCAGATATTTCGATTTTCCCAAGCCGTCAAGTTTGATTAAACATTTTGTTGTTATAGGGGCGAACAACAACGATATAGTTCTTGATTTCTTCGCCGGTTCCTGCACTACCGCCCACGCAGTTCTGCAACTCAACGCCGAGGATGGGGGTAGTCGCCAATTTATCTGCATCCAGATGCCGGAACCCTGCGATGTAAAATCCGAAGCGCACAAATTCGGACACGAAACGATTGCCGACATCAGCAAGGAACGCATGCGTCGGGTAATCAGAAATGGCAAGATGGATGACGGGTTCAAGGTTTTCAAGTTACAAAAATCCAACTTCAAATCCTGGCGTGGTGAACTGATTCATGACGAAAAAGAGTTAGAGAAACAACTCAAACTCCATATTACTCCGCAAGTCGAAGGTGCTGAAATTGACAATATCCTCTACGAGTTGTTGCTGAAATCGGGATTGTCTCTGACTGCCGAAATTGAGAACAACGGTGACTGGTTTTTGGTACACGACGGGGGGGGGGGGGGGGCAATGATCGCCTTTGTATTAAAAAGCATTGATGAAACAATAATATCAAGAGTTTTATCTGCCAAACCACAAAAAGTTGTCGTTCTGGACACGCTGTTCCAAAACAACGACCAATTAAAAACTAATGTCGCCCTACAAATGGAAGACGCCGAGGTTGCGTTTCAAGTAGTGTAATCATGAGCCCGTCAAATATATTGAAGGCGGTGGATTTTTTCTGTGGGGGAGGCGGAATGTCTTGTGGTATAAGGCAGGCGGGTATCCACATTATCGCTGGTCTGGATAGTGACAAAAACTGCCAAGAGACATATCTTAAAAATAATCCAGATACCCAATTCATCCTGACCGACATCACTGAGGCAGGAACGCAAATTCTCTTGGACACAGGAGTTAAAGCTGATGACGACAACCTCGTTTTCATTGGCTGCAGCCCCTGCCAATATTGGAGCATTATCAATACTGACCGGAAAAAATCTGAACAGAGTGCAAATCTCCTAACTCATTTTCAGAGATTCGTTGAGTATTACAATCCTGGTTATGTCGTAATTGAAAATGTGCCTGGAATAAAACGTAATGCTGATAAAAGCAAATTGCATGCTTTTATTGATTTTCTGGAGAAGCACGAATACAGTTATGACGAAGGTATTATAAATGCCAACTTCTACGGTGTCCCTCAAAACAGAAAGCGGTTTGTCCTGATTGCTTCTCGTGTAAGGAGAAATATAAAGTTGCCCGCGCCCGATGCCGCTGGTCCCGTTACGAGAAACTATCTGGGAATTGGGAACGGCTTTAAAAAAATTGCCGCCGGGTATGAGGACGAAACAGACTTCAGGCATAGCTCCTCCAGGCTGTCCGAGACCAATCTCAAGCGGCTTGTGTTGACTCCGAAAGACGGCGGCACAAGAAAATCCTGGGGCACCCGTGAAGATTTACAACTTGAGACCTATAAGGGACGAGATAACTGTTTCAAGGATGTGTACGGCAGAATGTTTTGGGATAAGCCCGCCCCTACGATAACAACCCGTTTTATCAGCCTGTCTAACGGCAGATTCGGGCATCCAGACGAAAACAGGGCTATTTCTCTGCGGGAAGGCGCTGCCTTACAAACATTTCCTAATAGCTATACATTCTGCTCGGATGGCATGACGACTACGGCGAAACTGATTGGCAATGCCGTACCGCCCGAATTAGCAAGGCGAATAGGACTGGTTTTACAGGGCGAAACAATAAAAGAGGATGATAAGCAATGAGCGAACAAAAAGTGGTAAAGATGGGTTTTGATCCCAACACTATCGAACACTTGGGAATCCAGATGTATAGCACACTGCCTCCAGTTATAGCGGAAATGGTAGCCAATGCCTACGATGCCGATGCCTTTAGAGTGAAGATATTTCTGGAAGACGAAGGAGAGAAAAAAATCATTATTGAGGACAATGGGCACGGGATGTCTTTTGAAGATTTGGAATCTAAATTTCTGAGGATTGGCCGGAATCGGAGAGAGGGCGACCAGCAATGTTCGGAATCCGGGAAAAGAAAAGTTATTGGGAAAAAAGGTATTGGGAAGCTATCCTTTTTTGGAATCGCTAACCATGTAGAGATCGCTACCCGAAGGAATAGCAAAGAAAATATTTTTGAAATGGGTTGGGATGAGATAAAAAGGTCTGGTAATGAATACTATGCTCCGGTAACGAAGCATAACGCCCCATCTGATGAGGGGCAGTCTGGAACCAGAGTTACATTGACCGGAATTCGACGGCACAGTCCCTTTGATCCTGATAGTTTGGCGATTAATTTAGCCAGGGCGTTTTCTGTCTTTAATGAAAAAGATTTTGAAGTAGATATTATCCACAATAAGGGACAGCCTATAAAAGTAACTAATGAAATGAAGTATGCCAAGATTGATGTTGAATATGATTGGGACTTTCCTTATTCGGGAGCGGATTCCCAATATGAACATGCCGGGCAAATTACCGGCAGAATCATATCGGCAAAAACGCCGGTTGTATCGTCAATGAAGGGAATAGCCCTGTTTTCAAGAGGGAAACTGGTAAACGAGCATGAATTTTATGAACACAAAGCATCCAGCCACGGTTATTCATATTTGACAGGATGGCTGAATGTGGATTTTATTGACGATTGGGAACAGGACGTTATCGGAACCAACAGACAATCGTTGAACTGGGAAAATGAGGAGACATCCAGGCTCAGAGCTTATTTACAGAAAGTTGTCCAAAAGATTTATTCGGAACGGCGCAAGGAAATTGAAAAGACTAAAAAGGAAGTAATCAGGGAGGAAACAGGGATGGATATTGACGAATGGTTAACAGGTTTGCCGAAACACGAGCAAGAATTGGCGCGAAAAATAGTCAATCAGATCATTGGAAACGAGGGTATAGATACAGGAAAATCCAGCGGCTTGGTCGGCTATGTGAAAGATGCTTTTCAGTTTGAGGCGTTCAAAGAGTTTGCTGCGGATATTGCCGATACGGATGAGTTTGACGGCAGTCAATTTTTGGAATTGCTCAAGGAATGGCAGCTTGTCGAAGCGAAAGAATTGTATCGACTTTCCATAGGCAGGATTTCCACGATTGAAGAGCTTGCCAGGCATATGAAGGAAGATTCCAAAGAAGTCCCTACAATGCATAAATTTTTTAAGGAATTCCCCTGGCTGCTTGATCCCAGAATAATGGAATTCCAGGATGAAGCTCAATATTCAGACATTCTCAAACAAAATTATCCAGAACAGGGTTTGGCGGAATCCAACAGGAGAATAGATTTTGTGTGCACGAGTGTTTCTAACAATCGGTTTATTATCGAGTTGAAAAGACCTCACCATACGGTAGTCGCAAAAGATATTGAGCAGTCGGCTGACTATCGTTCATTTCTGGAAAAGCATGTCGGGAACACACCAGAGTCAGCAAGTAAGATTGTCGCCTATGTAGTCGGAGGCCAGAAATCCAGTGACCGGCTTGCTCAAGCAAAAATAAAGACATACAGCTCATCTGGAGAGATATACATTAAAACTTATGCTGAGCTCTTGGAGAATGCAAAGAAATACCATCAAGAGTTTATCGATAAGTACGAGCAATTACAGCCTCTCCAGACGTAAGAATCAGATTCTACGGTACTTCTTCAAAAAGATAAGCTACCTTATGCGCTTTCACTTTAACCCTGGTCAAAAATACCAACTGGATGCGATCAATGCCGTACTGCGTGTATTTGAGGGTCAGCCTGTCGGAAGCGGAAGTAGTGCTTTTCTGAAGAATTCCGGTGAGATATTTACCGAAACTGGCTTTGCTAATCGTTTGGAGATAGATGATGAACAAATCCTTAAAAATGTACAAACTATTCAGAAAGAAGAACGGGAAAAACATGAATACGGTAAGTGGGAAATTTCCAATGTTCTCGATGGCATGCATTTTTCTGTGGAGATGGAAACCGGCACCGGTAAGACGTATGTTTATTTACGCACTATTTACGAGTTGAACCGGACATACGGTTTCCGTAAATTTGTTATTGTTGTACCCTCTGTCGCCATACGGGAAGGTGTATTGAAAAACCTGTCCGTCACTCACGATCATCTGCAAAATCTTTACGGCAATCCGCCGACTCATTATTCAGTTTATGATTCAAAACGGGTATCAAGTCTGCGTACCTTTGCCTTGAGCGATGCTGTTGAAATTCTTGTCATTAATATTGATTCTTTCGCCAAGGACAAAAACGTTATCAACCAGCCCAATGATAAGTTGATGGGCAAAGAACCCATTGATTTTATCAGGCGCTCTAATCCTATAGTTATTGTGGACGAACCGCAGAATATGGAGACCGATGCACGCAAACAGGCGATTGAGAATTTGAATTATCTCTGCACCCTGCGTTATTCCGCTACTCATACTAACTGCTACAACATGATCTACAACCTCGACCCGGTCTCGGCTTGCGACTTGGGGTTGGTAAAACAGATTGAGGTGGATTCTGTGGTCACGGAGAATGACTTCAACGATGCTTACGTGCGATTGAAAAAGATAAACACCGTACGCTCACTTTCGGCCTCAGTAGAAATTGACTGTAACACGGGTAACGGCGTGAAAAGAAAGTCTGTAACCGTTCGCCCTGGGCAAGACCTGTACGTTTCTTCAGGCAACAGGGAGATATACCGGAATGGTCATATTGTGAATGAGATCGATTCAGAGAAAGAATTCGTTACGCTATCCAGTGGTAGAAAATTGTCAGTCGGCGAAACTGTTGGCGGATTGAGAGATGAGATAATGAGGGCGCAGATTCGCGAAACCGTGGCCGAACATTTCAGCAAGCAAAAACGTCTAAAGGAGATCAAGGTGATTTCCTTATTTTTTGTTGACCGGGTTGCGAACTACCGCACCTATGATGAGTCAGGTAATTCAATCAAGGGGAAATTTGCGGAGTATTTTGAGGAAGCATTTCACGAGTTTGCTAGTAAAGCGGAGTTCTCTGGACTGATTCCATTTGACGCGGAGTGCGTTCACAACGGCTATTTTTCTCAGGATAAAGGTAAGTGGAAAGACACCAGAGGGAACACTCTTGCGGATAACAATACATTCAAGTTGATCATGCAGGACAAGGAAAGATTACTGGATCCAGATGAACCGCTACGTTTCATTTTCAGTCACTCCGCGCTTCGGGAAGGATGGGATAACCCCAATGTGTTTCAGATTTGCACCTTGAATGAAACGGTTTCCGAGTTGAAAAAGCGACAGGAAATAGGAAGGGGTATGCGATTGGCCGTAGACAGTGATGGCAGGCGTATTCAGGATACCAATGTTAATCGGTTGACGGTCATCGCCAATGAAAGTTACGAGGACTTTGCGCGCCAGCTACAAAATGAAATTGAAGAAGAGTGCAGTGTTCAGTTCGGAACCCGGATAAAAAACAAGCGTGAAAGAAGGCACGTACAATACCGAAAAGGTTTTCAGTTAGATGAAAAATTTAAAATGTTGTGGAATCGGATAAAATATCAAACCAATTACCGTGTTGAATACGATACGGGAGAGTTGATCAATAAAGCGGCAAAGGCAGTGGAAAATATGGAGCCCATGAAAAGACCGGCACTCAGAATTGAAAGAGCGGAAATAGATATTACAAAGAAAGAGGGGGTTACACCAAAACCAAAGAAAGGGCGGCTTTTCAGTATTGAAGATAACACCTTCTCCGTCCCGGATATTCTCTCCTATATTCAAAATCAGGAGCAGACACGACTTACTCGTTCCACCATTTATGAAATTTTACGGCGATCCGGCAGACTTGGAGAAGTCCTGGTTAATCCTCAATTATTCATGGACAGGGTTGTTGGAGCAATCAGGGAGACGATGACGGAGTTGATGGTTAATGGGATCAGATATGAGAAAGATTCTGCTGGGGAGTATCAACTGCAATTGTTTGAAGGTTATGAGTTTCACAGGAATCAACATACTTTTCAGATCAGTAATCCAGATAAAACCATCAACGCTGATTTCCTTCCTCTGGATTCTGGTGTGGAAAATCAATTCGCTCGGGATTGTGAAAGCAGGGAAGATATTGAATTTTATTTCAAACTTCCCTCATGGTTCAAAATCAAAACTCCCATTGGTAACTATAATCCCGATTGGGCACTCATCAAGAAAAACGGAGAATCAGTTGTTTTTATCACGGAAACCAAATCATCCGGTCAAGAATTAAGAGTCAGCGAGGAAAACAAAATCCAGTTCGGAAAAGCCCACTACGAGCAACTGGAAAATGTTGAATTCAAAAAAGTGTCGTCAGTCAGGGAGTTAGATTGAAGCTCATGAATGTGATTTGTCAGGTTAACCCTATAATTTCCTAAACCACGGTCAGGGTCGCGCTCATCGCCAGATTCCCGTTCGGGTTGGTGGCCCGGATTTCGCAGTGGTCTTCGCGCTCCTTCAGGTGAATGGAGAAATCCTGGTCACTGAACAGTGGACTGAGCGCCCTGAAATTGAATTCATCCAGATTCCGGTCGTTTCTGTATCGGTCACGGGTCTGCGCCTCCGCCAACATAAGCGTGACGACCAGTGGCCCGTGTACTACCAGACCGGGGTAATTCTCGACCCGTCGGCAATAATCCAGGTCATAATGAATTCGATGACTGTTGAAGGTGAGCGCGGAATAACGGAACAACAAAACGCTGGTGGGGTGGATGGTGGCGGAGTGATCGGCATCCACAGGGGCGGGGGGTTGAGGTTTTGGCGGTGTTCCCTGGGTCGCTTTTTGAAGATAGACAATATTCTGTATTTCTTCCAGTTTTAATGTCGCCCCTGAAAAAAACCGATGTAGTACGGAGACAAAATACAGGTCGCCCGATGCGCCGTGTTTTCTGGTGATCCGGTCAATCGTAGAGGTCTTGACGATCTCTTCACCGATCATCAGCGGGCTGTGAAATTTCAGCCGCGAACCGGCCCACATCCTGTGCGGCAGCGCCACCGGCGGCATGAAATCTCCGAGTGAAGCGTGGCCGTCTTCGCCGAGTTGATCCAGCCGCTGGGTTTCCAGGAAATACATCCAGTGCCAGGCTGGCGGGAGTATGTCGCCTTCCTGAAAGTCCCGCCTGTCCTGATTCAGGGTTTCTTTCAGGAAATTGGCGGGCCGGGCATCCATGCGGTCCCGGGTTTCCTTGCATCGGCCGACCCATTGATCGAGAACCTCCTGATCCAGGGTCAGCGTCGGTGATTCGGCCGCCATGGCTCAGGCAAACTCCCTGCGGACGGCCTGGTTGTGCTGCCCGATGCGCGGCGCCTGCGGTTTTCCCGAATCCGGCTGATCGGACAGACCGTTCCTGTGATGAATCGGCCGGGCCGGGAAGTGGATGGCTTCCCCCTGACTGGAGAGACCGGACCGTCTGCTCAATGCGGGATGGGCAGACAACCCGGCAATGTCGTTGACCGCGCCATACGCGATATCCGCGTCCGCCAGTTTCCTGGCCAACTCGTCGCGTGTCAGCGCTTCAGTTGTCGAAAGAATGATCCTGTCCATCTCGCCGCGGTTCTCCACACGGTGAGTATTGTCCATGAAACGCGGGTCGTTTGCCAGTTCTGTCTGCCCCAATACCTGCTCACAGAATCTCGCCCATTCCCGCTGGTTCTGGATCGCGATAATCACCGTTTGTCCATCGGCCGTCCGATAGCCGCCGTAAGGCGCGATCGAGGGGTGGCGCAGTCCCGCGCGGGCAGGGGCCTTGCCGCCATAATCATAGTGCAGAAGCGGAATCGTCATCCAGTCCGCCGCTGTGCCGAACAATGAAACCTCGATACCCGAGCCCTTGCCGGTTTTCATCTTCCGCAGCAGGGCTTCGAGAATACCGGCGTGGGCATTCATTCCCGCGTTGATGTCGCAAATCGACACACCGATTCGTCCGAGCTCATTTTCGCCACCACTGATGCTGATCAGTCCGCTCTCGGCCTGAACCAGAAGATCATACGCTTTCATGTCCTGTACCGCCGGGTTGTTGCCGTATCCGGTGATGTCACAGGTGATCAGGTGGGGGTAACGGCCGCGCAGCGATTCGCTGCCGAATCCGGCCCGTTGCAAGGAGCCGGGCGCCAGGTTTTGTACGAAGACATCGGCCTTGTCGAGAATTTTATGCAGCAACTTCTGGTCTTCGTGATTCTTGAAATCCAGGGTCAGGGACTCCTTGCCCAGATTGGCCCAGATAAAATAGGAACTGTCGCCGCCCGCCACGTTATCGTAACCGCGGGCAAAATCCCCGGTTTCCCGTTCAATCTTGATCACCCGCGCTCCCGCTTCGCACAATCTCGCGGTACAAACCGGCGCCGCGACCGCTTGTTCGATGGCAACCACCAGAATGTCCTGAAGGGGGAGCATCAGTAACTGCGCGGAAGACCAAGGACATGTTCGGCCACAAAGCCGAGAATAAAGTTGGAGGATACGGGCGCCGTCCGATAGAGGCGTGTCTCCCGGAATTTCCTTTCGATGTGATACTCTCTGGCGAACGCGAATCCACCGTGGACTTCCATGCACATATCCGCGGCCTTCCAGCTTGCTTCGGAAGCCAGAAGCTTGGCCATGTTGGCTTCCGCGCCGCATTTTTCCTGTCGGTCAAAAAGCCGGGCGCCCTTCTGCACCATCAGAGCGGCGGCCTCCACATCAACGCTGCAGCGCGCTATCGGGAACTGGACTCCCTGATTCTGGCCGATTGGCCGGTTGAACACCTTGCGGTCATTGGCATAGTTGACCGCCTTGTCGATGAAAAAACGGCCGTCGCCAATACACTCTGCCGCGATCAGGATGCGTTCCGCATTCATACTGTCCAGGATAATGCGGAAGCCATTGTTCTCTTCTCCCAGCAGGTTTTCCACCGGCACCTCAAGGTCGTCGAAGAACAGTTCACAACTGTGATGATTGATCATCGAATCAATCGGTTTAACCGTCAGACCCTGTTTCACCGCCTGGTTGATATCGACGATGAAAGTCGAAAGACCGTCGGTTTTTCGCTTGATCCGGTCAACCGGCGTGGTGCGGGCGAGCAATAACATCAGGTCGGAATGCTGTACCCGGCTGATCCAGACCTTCTGTCCGTTGACGACATATCGGTCGCCTTTTCTGATCGCGGTGGTTTTCAGGTTGGTCGTGTCCGTACCCGTATCCGGCTCGGTTACGCCAAAACTCTGCAAGCGGAGCGAGCCGTCCGCAATCGGCGGCAGGTATTTCTCTTTTTGCGTCTCCGAACCATGACGGAGAACTGAACCCATCACATACATCTGGGCGTGGCAGGCGCCGGGGTGCCCCCCCGAAAAGCTGATTTCCTCGAGAATGACACAGGCTTCCTCAAGTCCCAGACCGGCCCCGCCAAACTCCTCGGGAATCAGCGCGGACAGGTATCCGGCGTCCGTCAGGGCGGTAACGAATTCAGTGGGGTAGCCCCGCTCGCGATCCAGTTTCAGCCAATAGTCCGGGGCAAAATTTTGACATAAATCGCGGACTCCCTGGCGTATCGCGGCGATGTGACCGGATTCCCGAGTCATTGGATATCAGTCCGGGACCGGGACAAAGTAGTTGAGCCCCTGTCTTCCGCCATCGACGTAAACGGTTTCGCCGGTCATATAACTTGCATAGTCGCTGGCCAGGAAGACCGCGAGTTTGGCCACTTCATCGGGTTCGCCAGGGCGCAGCATCGGCGTCCGGGACATGATCTGGCGATATTTTTCAGGGTTCTCCGATATGGTATTGAACATTTCCGTGGCAATCGAGCCCGGGCCGATTCCGTTTACCCGGATACCCCGATCAGCCAATCCGATCCCCAGGCACTTGGTCCATTGATTGACGCCTCCCTTGGCGATGACGTAAGGCGCGATAGCCGGAATCGCCAACACCGCGTTCAGCGAGGACATGTTGATGATGGTCCCCCTTGAACCATCCTGATCCGGAGTCTGCGCCACCATCCGTCGGGCCGCGGCCTGACCGGTCAGAAACACCCCCTTCAGGTTGATCGAGATGACCCGGTCGAAGTCAGCTTCTTCCAGTTCCAGTATGTCGGCCATGTGCACGATGCCGGCATTGGCAATCGCGGTATCCACCCGGCCATACCGTTCAATGGCGAAATCAAACAGGGCTTCCACCCCGGACTTCTGACTGACATCGCAACGCTGATAAACCGCGTCTCCGCCCCGCTCGCGGAGTTGTTGCGCCGCCTGTTGACCGGCTTCGTCCTCTATATCGGACAATACCACCTTGGCGCCCTCTTTTACGAACCGGGCGGCGCACGCATATCCGATACCTCGGGACGCCCCCGTTATAACTGCGACCTTGCCTTCAATCATGATAACCTCATTTTTCAATAGTCAGTCCGGGTTCCGATCACGGCAGGGGTGACTGCCCTGAGCGGCGAAATCCGGATTGTACCGTAACAATTATTGTTGACCATCAGGAAAATGACATTGGCCATAAGAGCGGCCCCGTGTTTCGTTTAATCGTCCTCACAATCTGTAGTCGCTGATCCATAGTCAGTTCCGGCTTTTCGACGGGAAACATAGTCCTGCTGAACATCCCGCTCCAGCTTTTCGGAGTCACGTTCCGCAGGGTCACCGTAGCCGCCTCCACCGGGTAACCGCAGTTCCAGAAGACGCCCGGCGGGTACGAATTGCGTTCCTTTCGCGCGCATTACCGTACCGTCATCCAGTCTGACCGAGCCGGGGCTTCCACCCATCCCGCCTTCGCGCCCACGGGCCGGATTGGCGACCCGGTCAAACATCGCGCTGAAATGAAATTCGTAGCCCTCTCTGGCGCCGATGACGATGGTCTGCCCGAGACCTCCGCGATATTTACCCGGTCCCCCGGAGTCGGTTCTGAGTTGCTTTTCCCAAATAATGATCGGGCCCACCTGTTCAGAGACTTCAATCGGCATGGTATGAACGCCGCTCGGAAAGGCGGTGGCGTTCATACCGTCCAGCATCGGTCGGGCGCCGGTTCCGCCACTGTTGAACATCAGTATCTCCGCCGTATCATCCGGGTGATCAGCGCGGCGTTGTTCGTCAGGCCGGGTACTCAAGTGAATATTCCACAAGGCGGCGGCTCCTTCCGCCGGGATCTGTCCAGGCAGCAATTTATGCAATGCCCCCATCACCAGATCGGGGACGAAATGCCCGATGACGTGGCGGACGCAGACCGGAGCAGGGTGGCTTGCGTTCAAAATACAGTTTTTCGGCGCGGTTATCGTGAACGGCGCCAGAGAGCCTGAGTTATTCGGGATGTCCGGCGCCAGGACACACTTGATGCCATAGCAGGCGTACGCTTTGGTATACACCATCGGCACGTTGATGCCGCGTGAACTCAATCCATCTGTGCCATCGAAATCCACTGCAATCCGACCCGCCTCAAATGAAACCCGGACGGCGAGATGTATCGGCTCGAAGTAACCATCCACCGTTAACGTATTTTCCGCGGACCCGGGTTCCAGTTTGCCGATACAGTCCAGAGTGGCGTTGTAGCTGTGTTCCAGAATATAGCGCGAAAGGTCGTCAATATCGTCGAGTTCGAATTCATCCAGCATGTCGATCAGCCGGTTGTGTCCGGTCTGGTTACAGTTCGCCAGAGAATAAATATCGCCAACCACCTGATCCGCGACACGCACATTGTTTCTGATAATGTGGATCAGTTGCCGGTTCACCACTCCGCGTTCGGCAAACTTCATGATCGGGATACACAACCCCTCTTCATATACTGACGCGGCGTCTGCAGTGAATCCCCGCCCGCCAATATCCACGACATGAGCGGTACAGGCAAAATATCCGACCAGACGGTTTTTGTAGAACGAAGGCGATACAAAGGTCAGGTCATGGAGATGACCGGTGCCTTTCCAGGGATCATTGGTGACATAGACATCGCCTTCGAAGATATTGTCCGTACCGATTTCAGCAATGAAATGGGGCGCCGCGTCCGCCATCGCATTGACATGTCCGGGGGTTCCTGTGACCGCCTGAGCCAGCATTTTCCCCCGGCGGTCAAAAATCCCGGCGGACAGGTCTCCCGCTTCCCGGACGCTGGTCGAAAAGGCGGTTCGAACCAGGGTCCGCGCCTGTTCCTCGACAATTGAGATCAGGCGATCCCACATCACCTGATTGCGGATCGTAGTATTCGCTGTTTTGCTGGCCGGTTTCATCGCGCTCGCCGCATTCCATTTATCCAGGGCAGGGTCCGGGTGGCGCCGGGTCTGGTTTTTTGCCGCCTGATGAGCAGGGAACGGTCATTTTCCATACGGCAGTCAAAGCCCTCCGGCACGATCACGGTAGTCTCGTTTTCAGTGATAACGCCGGGGCCTGAAACAACCCGGCCGGATTGCATCTGATCTCGCTGGTAAAAGGCGGCATCGACAAATGTTTTGCTGATGACGCTGAAAATCGGTCGGCTGCGGTCGCCTGACAGCGCTTGCGAATCCGGGTTCGGGTTCTGCTGTACCCGCGGGCAGTCGGGAGATATCCGGCTTTCCCTGACGGCCCAGCCGGTAATTTCGATATCGAGGTCTGCCACAGTACGTCCAAACAGGGTTTCGTATGCCTTTTCAAATTCCCCGGTCAGCCAGTTCCGGTTCCAGTCATCAATTTTCTCCATATCGAGATAGACCGGGATTTCCCAACCCTGTCCGGTATATCGCATGAATGCCTTGCACTCCCGGACAATCGTAGCCTTTCCGGCGTCTCCACCGGATACATGTTTCCCCGCTTCATCGGCTAGTTGCCGCGCCAATTCCCGAACATGGATCAGATCGAGATCGGACAGACGCTGGTAGTCGCTGCGTACGGCTTCAAAAGCAAAAGGCGCCTTCAGGAAACCGATGGCGGAACCGACCCCGGCGCCGGAAGGAATCAGGCAGGAATCAATGTTCAGTTTTTCGCAAAGCCGGGCGGCGTGCAGGGGCGCCGCGCCGCCGAAAGCGATCATCGAGAATTCGTTGAGGTCCTCGCCGTTCTCGACGGCATGGATTCTCGCCGCGTTGGCCATGTTTTCATCAATCACCTCACATAGCCCGAAAGCGGATTGGGTGGCGTCCAGACCCAGGGGGTGGCCCAGTTTTTCCAGCGTTGCCGATGCCGCTTTTTCGAGAGACAGCCGCATCGTCCCACCGGCAAAATTGTCGGCGTCGATTTTGCCGAGGAGGAGGTCGCTATCGGTTACCGTGGGGTTTCCCCCTCCACGGTCGTAGCAGGCCGGTCCGGGGTCGGATTCCGCGCTTTGCGGGCCGACCCGAATTTGCCGCAACCTGTCAACATGAGCGATGGAGCCTCCGCCGGCGCCAATTTCCACCATCTCGATGACTGGAACGGAGATGGGCATACCGCTGCCTTTCTTGAAGCGGTAGCTGCGCGCGACTTCGAAGGCATTCGCGGTTTTAGGGGCCGCGTCCCGGATCATGCAGATCTTGGCCGTGGTGCCGCCCATATCAAATGACAATGCTTTTGCAATGCCGTGGGCGCGGGCGATATCGGCGGCGAAGATGGCCCCTCCCGCAGGTCCGGACTCAATCAGCCTGACCGGAAAGGACATGGCGTCCTCGACTGAAATCAGGCCACCCCCGGAGTGCATCAGATACAATGGGCAGGTTGCCCCCGCCTCATCCAGTTGTTGAGTGAGGCGCTGTAAATAGGATTGGATTTTCGGGCGCACCCAGGCATTTGCGCAAACCGTACTGAAGCGCTCATATTCCCGCATTTGCGGGGAGACTTCGCTGCTGATGGATACCGATATGCCGGGCATCTCCTTCTCGATGGCATGCCGTATGGCCCGCTCATGGCGGCCATCGGTATAAGCGTGAATCAAACCGATCGCGATACTTTCATAGGACTGCGCTTTTAACCGGTCAACCAGCGCATTTACCTCACCCGGATCCAGCGCCGTTAAAACATCGCCCTGGGCGCTCAGTCTTTCCCTGATCGTGTAACGATGCCGACGTTCGATCAACGGCGCTGGCAGGGTCAGGTTGATATCGTATTGCTCAAAACGATTTTCGGTTCGCATTTCGATTACATCGCGAAAACCCTCGGTGGTAATCAAGGCGGTTTTCGCTCCATTGCGCTGAATCAGGGCGTTGGTGGCCAAGGTGGTGCCATGGATGATCATTTCCAGGTCCGATGTTTCGATTCCTGCCCGGGAGATGATTTTTTCGATACCCTCAAGGATCGCTTCTTCAGGAGCCTGTTGCGTCGTCAACAATTTCCCGGAAAAGAAACCGGAACGGGTTTCCAGCACAAGGTCGGTGAATGTGCCGCCAATATCGACACCCAGTCTTGTTCGGGGAGGGGAAGTCCGGACCGCCATATTCGGTCAGGCATCCTGTCCGGGGGTTCGCGGCGTCCGGCAGTCTGTCTGGTCAATATAAGTCATGGCGACCGTCAACGGTAATCCGGCTGCCGGGGCAGGGTAATATTGTGTTGTATAATGGTTGAATGGTCCATAAATCTATCATAGTGACCGGGTCTTCATCCGGAATCGGGGCGGCGTCCTGTCGGCGCCTGGCCCGGCCCGGCCACGGTATTGTAGTCCATGCCAGACATAATCAGGAAGGATGTGATCGGGTTGTGGAGGAAATTGCCGCCGCTGGCGGGCAGGCGGTCGCGATGCTTGGCGACTTGTCCGAGCCGGGCATGCCCGAAAAGTTGATTGAACGGGCGAAGCAAGCCTGGGGGCGGGTTGACTGGGTGATTGCCAATGCCGGTTTTCCGACCCTGAAATCGCTCGACCAGGGTCAGCGCGTTGATCTTGAATACGCTTTTCGGGGAAATCTGTTCAGTTTTTTTGATCTGGTTCAGGCGGCCCGCCCGCACCTGCTGGAATCGGATCAACCGAGAATCATCGCGCTTGGCAGTTTCACCGCGCACTTGTTCAGGACCGACATGCGCAGTTTCCCGATTTCCAGCGCTTCCAAGGGCGGACTGGAAACCATGGTGAAAGCCCTGGCGCTGGAGTTGGGCAGTGACGGGATAACGGTGAATTGCGTGATACCGGGATATATCAAAAAGGATCAGGGCACCCGCGATGGGGTCCCGCTTGACGAATTCGAGGAAATTATCAAACGGATTCCATTGGGCCGGGTTGGGCTGCCCGATGATGTGGCGGGGGCGATTGAATTCCTGCTGTCCGACAACGCGGCTTACGTGACCGGACAGATGCTGCATGTCAACGGCGGCCTGGTACTGGGCTGACCAGAACTGGCTGGGACTGCGCCGCCAGAGTTTTTCGCCACAATATTCTGCTTGCCGGGGGCCTTTCATAGTACAATCGGATTGGCATACTTGAGCGACAATCAGCATGGGACAGGCCAGCCAAAGTGGACAATCAACAACCATCCAGATCGTTTGACGTAGAACAGATACGCGCGGATTTTCCGGTGCTCGGACGTGAAGTGAACGGCCAGCCTCTGGTTTATCTGGATAGCGGAGCTTCCTCACAAAAACCGGATCAGGTGATCGACCGTCTGAACCGGTATTATCGGCTGGAACATTCCAATATTCATCGCGGAGTGCATCATTTAAGCCAGCAGGCGACCGAAGCGTACGAACAGGCCAGGGAAACCGTGCGTTCCTTCATCAACGCGAAAAACCAACACGAAGTGCTGTTCACCAAGGGCACTACCGACAGCATCAACCTGGTTGCCTCATCGTTTGGCAGGGCATTCCTCAAGCCGGGTGACGAAGTGATTGTTTCCACCATGGAGCATCATTCCAACATCGTTCCGTGGCAGCTTATCTGTGAACAGAAGGGAGCGAAGGTCCGGGTCATTCCAATCAATCAGCGTGGAGAATTGCTGGTCGAGGAATTTGAGGCGATGCTGAGCCCGCGCACCCGTCTGGTTTCGGTTGTCCATGTTTCGAACGCGCTGGGCACGATCAACCCGGTACAGGATATTATTCGTCTGGCCCACGGTCACGGGGCGCCGGTATTGCTGGACGGAGCCCAGGCCGTTCCGCATATGCACATCGATGTCCAGGCGCTGGATGTTGACTTTTACGCCTTTTCGGGTCACAAGGTTTTCGGCCCCACCGGGACCGGCATTCTGTACGGCAAGGAATCGTTGCTCAATGACATGCCGCCCTATCAGGGCGGGGGCGACATGATCGAACGCGTGACGTTCGAGAAAACCACCTACAATGTTCTGCCTCACAAGTTTGAGGCCGGCACCCCAAACATCGCGGACGGTATCGGGCTGGCCTCGGCAATCGACTACTACTCGCAATTCGAGGAGTCCGAAGTCGCCGCTCACGAACAGGATATCCTGCATTACGCGACCGAACGGCTGCTTGATATTGACGGGTTGCGCATTATCGGAACGGCCGCGAACAAGGCCAGCGTGATTTCCTTCCTGCTCGCGGACACCCATCCATTCGATGTCGGCACGATCCTCGATCAATTGGGTATCGCGGTGCGAACCGGGCATCACTGCACTCAGCCGCTGATGGATTTTTACGGGATCCCGGGGACCGTGCGGGCCTCTTTCGCGATGTACAACAATCGCGGCGATGTCGATAGACTGGTGGCCGGGGTCGGCAAGGCCGCCTCGATGTTATTGTGAACCGGTTGTTATGCCTGGATACGGATACGGATATGGTGACTATCGACCAGATACAGGACGAGATCATCGAGGAATTCGGTATTTTTGACCAGTGGATGGACAAGTACGAATATATTATTGATCTGGGCAGGAAATTGCCGCTGATAGACGAGCAATACCGGCGCGAAAGCAATCTGGTTCCGGGCTGTCAAAGCCGGGTCTGGCTGCATGCTGAACTGGATCAGGGCAGGATCCAATTCACCGCCGACAGCGACGCCATCATTACCAAGGGGATTATCGCACTGTTGATTCGCGTCCTGTCCAACCAGCCGGTCGAGCAAGTGAGCGACGCCGAACTCTATTTCATCGATCGAATCGGATTGCGGGAACACCTGTCCTCCACCCGTTCCAATGGTCTGGTCAACATGGTGGCGAAAATCAAATCCACCGCACACACACTCGCACACTCGGCATAGCGGCACCGAAAAAGTCTGGCTGACTACTTTTTCACAAACCCGAACCGAATTAAACCCGAACCGAATTACATCAATGGGCATTTCATGGAGAATACAACTGCCTGAAACTATCGTTTATGCATTTGCAAGCGACACGTTTTCAGCTTTTGGCACTCTTGTCTCTCACGATTATTCGCTGATCAGCTCACGCGATACCGAACGACCGGAAGAGGTGGTGATTGCATGGACGGAACAAGGAAATTGCCAGTCGGTTCAGGTGCTTAATTTGCCTTGCGAGGTCAACAGATCTGAAAAACTGCATTGAAAAAACATCAACATAGTGGGGTAGATTGATGAAATTGAAAATACTGGCGATTCTGTTCGCGTTGCTGGTTGCGTGGCCGGTGGCGGCGGATGATGTGTTGAATTGGGACAAAATGACAGAGTCGGAGAAAGTCGAGGTTTTGAAACAAGAGCACAGGCAACGCGAATCAAAGAATATAAGCGAGATTCAGCAAGTTTTGAATCAATGCGGATTCAATCCAGGGCCGATTGATGGAGCCTGGGGAAACAGAACAGCGAAAGCGGCAAGGGCATTTGTCCGGGCGCATGGCTTGCATCCAAGTAATAAGCGGGTCGTGTTAATGTCGCAAGTAGACGGTAAAGCGGAAATTTGCCCACCAAATAACGCGATTGATTGGGAACGACGCTGGTTATGCGATGGCGGATTTTTGAGTCTTGCGGGAGAAATGGCACTATATCAAAAGAAGATGACGGGCAAGGGAAGGGTTGTACATGATGGGTTAGAGGTTGATACTGATTACCGGGTAGAAGGATTAGAACGGGCGTGGTTGTGGGGCTTGCGTGATGATGATGTTTATCAATATGTAATAATTCTACACGGTAGCGAAGCCAATTATTATAATTTTGGCACAGATAAGAAACAGAAAAAAGCAAAGCCAGTGAGACTATTCAGAATTCTGTGTCAACGTAATCACACTCAACCTATCTGATCACAGATCAAGCGCCCCATCAAGCCGGCCTTCAAAGAAGATGGCCAACTGAGATAAAGTCAGTCCCCAGTTTTGAATCGGCATGGTCCATTTTTTGCTGGCGTTCTGGATACCCATGTAGAGCAATTTGAGCAAGCTGTTGTCGTTCGGGAACCCGCCCTTGGTCTTTGTCAATTTTCTAAACTGACGGTGTACGGCTTCAATTGAATTGGTCGTGTAAATTACCTTCCGAATCGGTTCTGGGTAGCGGAAGTAGACTGATAAATTATCCCACTTCCGGCGCCAGGACTGGATCACAATCGGGTATTTATCGCCCCAGGCTTGCTCTAGTTCATCCAATGCCGATTCGGCCGCCTCTTTGTTTAGGGCTTTGTAAACCCGCTTCAGATCAACCATGAATGCTTTGTGGTGCTTTGAGCCAACATAGCGCATTGAGTTGCGTATCTGGTGAACAATACACAGCTGTACTTGCGTTTTCGGGTAGATCGTTTGTATCGCTTCAGGGAAACCCGTCAGGCCATCTACGGAGGCGATCAGGATGTCTTCCACTCCGCGATTCTGCAAATCGGTCAGTACACCCAGCCAGAAGTTAGCGCCTTCGCTCTGCGAAAGGTACAGGCCTAATACCTCTTTGCGGCCTTCAAGATTAAGCCCCAGAACCGTGTATACCGCCCGATTCTGGTAGTGCCCATCGGTTCGAACCTTGTAGTGAATGGCATCCAGCCAAACGAATGGATAGTGAGAGTCAAGTGGCCGCTGTTGCCAAGCTTTGACGGTATCGATAATCTTATCCGTAACCGCACTGATAGCGGCATTTGAAACAGAGATGCCGTACAGTTCTTCAACGTGCTCACGGATATCTGTGTAACTCATGCCCCGCCCATACATCGATAGTATTTTACTTTCTATCTCGTCAGACACACTGGTTTGGCGCTTCTTAACAAACTGCGGCTCGAATGTGCCCGCTCGGTCTCGCGGTGTTTGAATGTCAATCCGGCCAGCACTCGTTTTGAGCGTTTTGCTGGATCGACCATTCTTGCGATTCGGCAAAACATCATCTGCAATATGGCTTTCCAGTTCACCTTCCAGCGCCGCTTCAGTGAGTTGTTTAATGAACGGGGCAAGCACACCGTCTTTCCCCTCGATAGATTTGCCTGATTGAATCGCCTTCAGGGCTTCATTAAAATCGAATTTGTTGGTCATAATCAATTCTCCGCATAACATTATGCTGTAAGTTAAAGAATTGACACAGAATTTCTAACACTCCCAGTAAATACTCATTTACTCTTCTACTCATCTAGCAGGTCAGCCGCGCTGACGCCCAAGGCGGTTGCAATTACTTGTACGATATCAATTGTGGGGTTTCTTACACCGCGTTCAATACCACTTATATATGTGCGATGAAGGTTTGCATGATCGGCAAGCCCTTCTTGGGACCACCCCTTTTCTTCTCTGAGCTTTTTTACGTTTCTTCCCAGTCTTGTTCGGATATTCATACTGGGTATGACACGCTCAATGCATACGATGGGTCAACAGACGATAAGTCACAATATGAGTTGAATGATATTGCCGGACAAATATATCCGTATTGATCGTGCCCTTATTGGTGTAGGTGGTGGCTTGTTACAGATTTTACGCGAGCCCATGGCGGTTTCGCGTTGCTGAGCGGGCGCCTGCGGATTGCCTGGACGCTGGGTGCAGCGGGTTTGCTGCTCACACTACTGCTCATCGTGAGCCTCTTCGATACCTGGGTTGCCGGATGACCTGGTCTATACCCTGCTATGGGTCGGGCTGGGGATCAACGTTTTTGATCTGATGGTGGACCTGCGCTCAGCGCCTGGCTGGGTTGGGCAGTGCAGTGATGGTTCAGCACACACGGGTGGTATTACGCCGTGCCCACCGCACCGAGGCCTTTGCGCTGGGGCCGCATCTCGCGGGGGCGGCGTTTGTGCTGCTCGGGTGGGGCGAGCCGTTGAAACGATGGACCGGGGGCTGAGCCAGGGCGCTCATTACGCGACAACCCCATTGTGAAAGGGCGCATGATCGAGTGATCCATCATAAAACGATAAGAATGTTGGTTCAGGGTCCGCTTCCCCGGCCCGGTCGATTACTCGCCTACTGGTTCACCATATACAAACCGGTATTTATGAACCGTACCGTCCGGGGATGTTACCGTCCATTCCCCGTGCACTTCACCGTTCACCATCGGGTATTTATGAACCGTACCGTCCGGGGATGTGGTCGTCCAGTGGCCGTGTTGTTTACCGTCCACATACGGACCTTTGTCAACCCTACCGTCCGGGAATGTGATCGTCCAGTGGTCGTGTCTTTCACCGTCCACCATCGGGCCTTTAGCATCCAGACCGTCAGGGCGTGTGATCGTCCATTCCCCTTGTTGCTTGCCGTCCACAAACGGGCCTTTACCAACTATACCGTTCGGGGATGTGATCGTCCATTCTCCATGCTCTTTGCCGTCCACAAACGGGCCTGTTTTAACCTTACCGTTCGGGGATGTGATCGTCCAGTGGCCGTGTTGTTTACCGTCCACATACGGGCCTTCCGTAACCCCGCCGTCCGGGGATGTGATCGTCCAGTGGCCGTGTTTTTTATCGTCCACATACGGGGCTTTAATAACCATACCGTCCGGGGATGTTACCGTCCATTCTCCGTGCATTTTACCGTTCACAAACGGGCCTTTTTCAACCGTACCGTCCGGGGATGTTACCGTCCATTCCCCGTGTCGCTTGCCGTCCACCATCGGGCCTTCCAGAACCCTACCGTCAGTCCCTGTAATCGTCCAGTGCCCGTGTTTCTTCCCGTCCACATATTGGTTATGATCCGCCCATCCGGTGACGGTAGCGGATAACAGTAGGGCAAGGCCCAGTATTCGGATGATGGGTTTCATGGTTCAATTCTCGGCAGTGGGTGGGCCGATCATAACAGTATGACACCACCCAATCATCATTTTTGAGTCTCTGAAGGTATATCACCACACCCCCGCCTACAGGCTTTTACTATCGGTTTTCCGATATAACAAAAACCACGGTATCTGATACCAGCTTTCCCCATCGTTGGATATCGCAGCATACAGCCGCCCATGCTGGCCGGTGTACAGCACCACAAGTCCTTTTCCCCGGATATCCCCGCTACAGCCCGCGATTCTGAAGGACTGAATTACGCCTGGGCACTGGATCATCATAGTACAGGTCGAATTCCGGCCTTGATCGGCTGTCGAGTGCCACCCTCGATCTCCACAGCCAGCCCTTGATTGCGTCAATCTCGGATAGCGGTTTTAATGCGCTATTTCTGTTGACATTTTGTTGTGGCAGACTTCGCGTCATGGGCGGCCTTATCGCTCATCGCACCGGTGGATGGTTGCACACCGCACACGGCAGTTTTCTAAAGGCCCGGCCCCTGTCAAAAATTAGCCGGGTGGATATTTTTATCTTCTTTGCTGTCGTTGTCCCGGTGCTGTATAAGATTGTGGTTAGATTTGATCAAGTTCAGATTTCAGCCAGTTCCCTACCCGGTCGCCCCAGGTTTTCGGGTTAAGGTAGGATGCGGTTTCTTTAATTTTGTCAGTTATTCCTGGCTCATCGCTCGCGCTTCCTTTTTCATATTTCCATTTTGTACAGGAACAGGGGTATTTGGCTGTTTCGTAGTCGTCGCACCATTCCCGCGATACTTCAACCATGTAGCTACTGCCGCCCTTGCTGCCGGGTATTTTCCATTGTATGCACTCTTTCGCCCAAGTCGGACTTGCAGCCACTATCAGGATTGCCAAGCCTCCAACAGCCAGTGTCTTGATGATGGGTTGTGGTTGTTTTCTCATGGTTGAATCCTCGGTTATTTGTTATGGCTCTGTGTTGTTGACTGTTGATCGCTGTTGTTTTCATACCGAGAGTCAACCCATTCGCCGTTTATCCAGTGGTTGGCTTCGACCGTGCCGTCCGGGTATTTGTATGTCCATTGCCCGTGTGCCTGGCCGTTCACTTTTTGGCCTTTATAGATGCTGCCGTCCGGACCTTTGTTTATAAATAGCCCGTGTTCCTTGCCGTTCATATATGTGGTTTTAATGATTGTGCCGTTCGGGAATTTTATTATCCATCGCCCTTGTTTTACGCCGTTCACATACGGGCCTTCGGCAATAGCGCTGTTCGTTTTGTATGTGTGTGTCCATTGCCCTTGTTTTACGCCGTTCACATACAGGCCTTCGGCAATATACGGATACCACTCGTCAGAATAATCGTCATATTCCTCGTCTGATTCTATCCATTGCCCTTGTTTTACGCCGTTCAAAAATGGGCCTTCCCTAACCCTACCGTCCGCGAGCTTGATTATCCAGTGCCCTTGTCGTTCTCCGTCTACAATTGCCCCTTCCATGACCGTACCGTCCGGGAATGTGATCACAAATTGCCCTTGTGGTTCACCGTCCACAATCGCCCCTTCCATGATCGTGCCGTCCGGGAGTCTGGTTACTTCCGCAAGCCCCGCCAGTGGCCACATATTTTTGTGAGTAGTGCCGGGCGGATGTGTGTAATTGATAGCGCGGTTACCTGAAGGCTCGGCAGGTCGGGCTGTTGGTGTTCAGGAGATATTTATTGATTCTGTGCATTTAAGTATCTGTTCGAACCACAGAATGGCTGCTTCACCTTCTTTTCGAGTGACATCAACAACCGTCCGACTGTGGCGAATACAGTTTCGAAGCTCTGCCAGTTGTTCAAACCTTGTCGACAGTGTCTGCTTATTTATAAAGATATTCTTGAAAGTGCCCCAGAGGTTTTTGTTAAGGATCGTATCTTGCAACTCTCGTAAATCACAGTATTCAAGACGTTTGCTCAACTGCTTATGCTGATCAGGTACAACACTTGCGTTCTTTTTTGCCGCAGTTTGGATGCGTTCGTCAGCTTTCTGAAGCACATGTGATGGAAGTCGTGCTACATCGTCTTCGAGTGTTGCAACCACTTGTTTGCGGATAGCTAACTCAATACACTCTATTCGTTCGTCCAGTTCACGCAACTGAGGCGAAAGATCAATTCTTTGTTTTACCAGAAGGTTCTCGATTGCCTCCAGCAATGTACGCTGGCGTTCGCTGATGAATGCCTCGTAGTCGGCAGAAGTAAACGGTGTGCGCAACAATATGCTCAAGGCTTCTTGGGAAATGAAGTGAGATTCAAGCACACTGGACACGGTATTCTCTCCGCTTTGTTCAATCAACTCTGGCAGATATTCGTTTGGAAATCGGTCACGAATGACGTGTCGATTGGTCTCGGTAGTGAGTGGTGTGCGATTCAGAATTGAATGTATCAATCCACCAACTTCCAAGTCTGCGGCCTTTGATACAGGAATAATGTGATGATCGTCTAAATCGCCGTGTTGCGGTACGGTGCCCTGCACCCAATCTCGCGCCCCCCGGATAACGAGCAAATTGAAAATACCGTTATAAACCGATGTTCCACGCCTAACTTCATGACGAAGGTCCAAATTTCGAAAACGCATTTCAAATTCCTGGATCAGCCCAGGCTCGTTTTCGTCATTATCCATCCATGCTTTCAGGTCCAAAAAATCCCGAGCAGCGGTGGATTCCACGGAACCAGAATAGCGATTGAGAAATACCGAAGCCTAATACCAATGTCTGACTTTTCGCCGTGCATCAAGTTGATGAGTGGCGTGCAACTTCCCGACGTGCGCCTGGATAGCAGAAAATGCCGGGATGATTGAAACATAAGGGAAATACTTCGAAGAAATCGCCCCAAATTCTTGGGGATGTCGCAATAGCGTGATGGCTTTCTCAAGTGCGTCAACAGCTTCTTTCCAAAGTTGCCGGAATGTCGTTGCGTCAGCAACTAACACTTCCTTACGACGTGTTCCATCTGCATCACGTACCGGCTTCTCCTGTCCAGGTAGAAGAAAATAGAGGTACTTTGGTGAGCAGTATCCTTGTATGAGAATCGACATAACCTGTAAAACGTAAACGTTCATTTTAGGCGAATCAACAAACTCAAGGCGGGGAGCAGCATCGCGCCACATCTGTTTTAACAGTATATCTTTAGGTTTCAGTAACGCATTGATGAGGTCAAATGTATCTAATTGGACTCCCTTACTGTTGACTTGTGTGAATATGTCGCAAACCTTGTCAATTTCGAGTTGTTGGTGGAGTTCGATATAGGAAATCTGGTACTGTGTTGTAAGGGTTCTGATATGAATGCCGAATTTCTCCGCATTCTCGGCATGGAGATTCGCTTGCTGGCGTTTATTGTCATCGCCAGCCTCTTGTGCATCTTTCGCTAATTCGCGCCAATGTTTTTCGTATCCTTGCACCCATTCGAATAATTCCCAGCCTCCTGCCCCAATAATAGACAATGGGAAAATGTGCTTATCGTACTGCAGTTCGCGATTAGTGATTAGTTGTGCCCAGCTTTTCTGCCATGCATAGTCGAACGAGTTGTCGTACTCCTCTGCCATGAAACGGTCGACGCGAACAAAGTAGTAATACCGATTTGCACGATTGGGTAGCGCGATATCTGGCGCTAAAAACGCATAATACATGGCGGTCAGTCTCTGCTGCCCATCTAGTACGATATATCCCGGCTTTTTTGTATCTTTGTGTCCGTAGATTGGCTCACATGATAACGCTTCGAAATTCTCTGTCTTGCCAGCCCAGAGCAACAAGCTGCCAATATGATAGTCGAGGAATATTGAGCGCATAAGATCACGAATATCCCATGGTTTCCACTCGAACTCACGCTGAAAATCAGGGATGACGTAATGTCCCCCTATCAAGTGTTCAATTAGCTTGTTCAGGATAACTTGGTCGGGTCTTTGTGCATCTTTCAAATGGTCGTTCCTCGGTTTGCATCGCAGCTGAATATTATGGATACGTAGTTCAGCATTCTGCTGACAGTTGATTCCTCATGTCTGTGTTGATGGCACCCTGTTTCCACGTGGTAATTGCTGACACGTCCGCTGTCTCCCTGGTTAGGCTCGCCGGATTCCACAGCCACTCAAGCTGGCCTGCATTTATGGCGCTCGTTCTAATATCGGAAATCAGGTGGATTTATTGCGGCGTTCTTCGCGGTGTGCCAGCCAGGCGAGTAGCAGCACTCCGGCAAACACAATCGCCCCAGCCATTAACAGTGTTATATTCATGATCTTGTCTCCAGATTACCAATCACCAGTGCCAACACACCACCCGACACCAGGATAGTAACTACCAGTGGTCTCTCACCCTCAAGGATAGCGCTTAACAAGCCCGCGGAAGTAAGGATGATCCCCAGTCGGCGAATGTCCTCACGTATCGTGGTCGAATTAAACATAGCCGTACTATAGCATGGAATACAAAGTGGTTCCTGTGGGTCACTTTTTCACAAACATTTTACGCGGGACGTGGGCGAGTGTTTCGGCGCCTTGATCGGTGACTACGAAGCTCTCGGTAATCTCCATGCCCCAATCTTGTTGCCAGACCGCAGGAATGAAATGAAAGGTCATTCCACATTCGAGCACGGTTTCATCGTTTGGTCGCAGGCTCATGGTGCGTTCCCCCCAATCCGGGGGATAGGAAATGCCGATTGGATAGCCGCACCGGCTTGCTTTATGGATGCCGGTGCGCTTTTCCAGAATACGACAAAACGCTTCTGCGACCTGCTGGCATTGATTGCCGGGGCGAGCCATGTCGAGCCCCGCATCAATGCCTTCAATCACCGTTTTCTCCATGTCCAGGAATTTTTCCGGGGGTGTGCCGAGGAAAACGGTGCGCGAGGTGGGGCAATGGTAGCGCCGGTAGCAGCCCGCTATCTCGAAAAACGTCGCTTCACCGCTTTTGAATGGCTCATCCGTCCAGGTCAGATGCGGCGCTGAAGCGTCCGCGCCAGAAGCCAGCAGAGGCACAATCGCGGGATAATCTCCACCGTAATCATCCACCCCCGTACAACCCGTATGGAAAATCTCCGCGACCATCTCGTTTTTGCGTAGTCCCGGTTCCACCCGCTCAACAATATGTTGGTGTATTCTGGTCACGATCCGGCCTGCGATTTTCATATATTCCAGTTCCCTATCACTCTTTATCGCGCGCTGCCAGTTGACCAGGCCGGTACTGTCTGTCAAGACGGCGGAGGGCAATCCGCCAGTCAGTTCAGCGTGGGCGCGTGCCGAATACCAGTAATTGTCCATTTCGACCCCCAGACGGCCGGCTCCGAGGCCGCGTTGCTTCAGGACTTGCGCCAGTTCCTGCATCGGATGAAGGGGCGGATTCTGCACCAGTATTTCGTCATAACCGTGAACATCCTCATCGGGCATCCAGACTGTGCGTACCGCGCCATTGGCATCTTGCGCGCGAACAAAACAGACCGGATTGCCCTCCATCGGCAGAATCACGCATTGAGGAACGTAGAATGACCAGCCGTCGTAGCCGGTCAACCAGTTCATATTCGATGGGTCGCTGACGATCAGGGCATCCAACCCCCGCGCCGACATTTCAGCTCGGGTCCTGGCGATACGGGCATCGTATTCCGATTGCTCAAAAGGGAGATGGGTAGCGTTCATTGGCTTATAGTGGCTGGATACAAGGCACGCATTTTCTCGATGCGGTTGATTTTGGATGGATCTTGCGTGTCTGGCCAGGGTGTTTCCAGTTTTCGGGCGACTTCGCTGGCAGCTGGCCGGTCGTTGCAGATCAACGCCATGTCGCAGCCAGCCTGTAATGCGCGTTGTGTTCGTTGCAGAGGGGTTCCGGCGCTCTCGGCTCCCTTCATGCTCAGGTCATCGCTGAAAACCACCCCCTGGAATTTTAAGCGCTGCCTCAGTATCGACTGTATCCAGAACGGCGACCAAGTGGGCAATTCATCGTCAATGTTGGGGAAATGCACATGGGCAGTCATGATACCTGCCAGTTTGCCAGCCAGGTTTTTGTAGGGTATCAGATCACAGTCTTCCAGTTCCCGTAGAGTCCGGTTATCGACCGGCAACTCTGCATGAGAGTCCTCAACGACTCCGCCGTGCCCGGGAAAGTGCTTGCCGGTGGCTGCCATTCCGGCTGAATTCATGCCACTGATAAAGGCGTCGGCCAGTTCCGCGATCACTTGCGGGCGTTGATGGAACCCGCGATCACCGATCACCTCGCTATCGCAGTTGGCGCAGTCCAGTACCGGCGCAAAACTGAAATCGACACCGACTTCGATTAGTTCCCGAGCCATCAGCTTGCCGGTTTCCAGACTCAGCGCCAATGCCCTGTCCCTGTCCCTGTCCTTGTCGTAAACCCTGCCAAAATCAAGGGCGGCAGGCAGGATGGAAAATCCTTTTTTAAATCTCTGTACCCTGCCTCCTTCCTGATCGACTGCGACCAATAAAGCCGGGCTACGAATAGATTTGATCTGGTCGATCAGGGTTGCTATCTGGGAACGGGATTCGAAGTTTCGGCTGAACAGGATTACGGCGCCCACGGCAGGCCGTGACAGTAATTCGATGTCTTCTCGGGTAAGACCCGTTCCACCCACGTCCACCATCAGTGGCCCCGGAGGCAGATTGATCGGCTTGCACATTCTCAAGTCAGCGATGAATATTGACAACAGTGCCGATGGAAACCATGTCGAACAATTCAAGCAGGTCCTGGTTACCAACCCGGATACAACCATGCGACCCCGGAACACCGAGCTCGACTTCATCCGGAGTACCGTGTAGATAGATATACCGTCTCATGCTGTCCACATTGCCGAGGCGGTTAAAGCCCGGTTCGCATCCGCTCAGCCAGAGAATGCGAGTCAGAATCCAGTCGCGGTCGGGTTCGGCTTCCCGCATACCTGTCCGATATACGCCAATCGGTCGGCGCCCCTTGAATATCGTATTCAGCGGTTGTCCGGCTCCAATCTTCGCGCGGATGATGTGTTTCCCGGTGGGTGTGCACAGGCTGTCCATGAGTTGTCCCGCGCCCCGTGCGGCTGTCGAGACTGGATAAGACTTGCGGACACAGCCATTTCCGTTGACCACAGCCAGTTTCTGGCTGCCAATATCAATGTCCAGAGCGATGCCAGCGGTCATTATTGATCAGATGACAGATGATCCAGTAACTCACTGCAACCCTCTTCAATCAGGTCCAATGCCCGTTCGTACTCCTGATCGCCTCCGTGCCAGGGATCGGGCACCTCCCGTTCACCGGGATTCCGGTACTGTAAAAGAAGCCGAATCTTGTGCTGGTGGTCTGCCGGCGCCAGGGATTCCAACCGGGAAATATTCTGGTTGTCCATCGCAATGATCGTGTCGTAATAGTGCAGATCATTGACCGTGATTTGCCGTGCACGCAGTGAAGTCAAGTCAATTCCCCGATCTCGCGCGGCTGCAATAGCACGTTTATCCGGGGGGTGTCCCAGATGCCAGTCACCTGTTCCCGCCGAATCAATTTCAAACCGGTTTCCCAGCCCTCTTTCGGATACTTGTTTCCTGAACACGCCTTCTGCGGTCGGGGATCTGCAGATATTGCCCAGGCAGACAAAAATGATTTTATGGTGTGGCATTGTAAGGTCAGGCCCTCGCCAGTTTGATGACACTGGATTCGTTATGCAGTCGGCGCATGATGCTGGCCAGATGTTTCCGGTTGGTAACTTCGATAGTGAATGTCATGAAGGAGGTATTATGACGTCGCTGATCGACTGAGACATTATTGATGTTGGAGTTGAATCTGGCAATGATATTGCTGACACTGGCCAGAGCGCCGGGCGTGTCTTTCACTTCTACATTGATCTGTACCTGGAACTGGCCTCTGGTATCTTCTGACCAGTTGAGATGGAACAGGTTGTCCGGATGGCGAAAGATGATTTTACCGTTCTTGCATCGGGAGCGATGGACGACCAGCCCCCTGCCGCTGGTCGTGGTGCCGATGATGCTGTCGCCGGGAACCGGATTGCAGCAGTTGGCATAAGTAATCAACAGCCGTTCGGTTCCCTGTATGGTCAACGCGGAACGCTTGTGGTCCGGCAGTTCGGGGTGGTGTCGAGACCCGGATTCCGCGATCAATTGTTTCGCCACCAGTCTGGGCAGCCGTCTGCCAAAACCGATGTCCGCCAGAAGCTGCTCCCAATCATCGAGTTTGAGATGCTTTAATAGATTGAGCTTGTCGGCGCTCGAAATCCTGGTCCGGCGGTACCCCTGGTTGGACAACGCGGTGCGAAGCAATTTGCGGCCAAGTTTCAGGGATTCTTTCTGTTTCTGCTGATTCAGATAGTGGCGAATCGAAGCCCTGGCCCGCGAGGTAACCGCATAGTCGAGCCAGGAAGGAGTCGGCCTGGATGAGCGCGATGTCTTGACCTCGACCCGGTCGCCGTTGGATAGAATCTCATGCAGGGGCACCATCGTCTGGTTGATCAGCGCCCCCACACAATGATCTCCGATGTCAGAGTGTACGGCGTAAGCGAAATCCAGCGCTGTCGCCCCCCGAGGCAGCCTTTTAATATCTCCTTGCGGAGTGAATACATAAACTTTGTCCGGGAACAGGTCGGCTTTCAGGTGTTCCAGATATTCGCCCGAATCACTCGACATGGATTGGGATTCGAGAAAGCTGTTCAGCCACTGCTGCGCCAGTTGCTGCGGCGCGTGCTCTCCGGTGGTTTCCGTCTTGTATAACCAATGGGATGCCACTCCTTTTTCTGCGGCTCGATGCATTGAGCGACTGCGTATCTGGATTTCCACCGGCTGCCCGAACGGTCCGACAACGACCGTATGCAACGACTGGTAGCCATTGATCTTGGGGATGGCGACATAGTCCTTGAAGCTTTCGGGCCTCGGTTTGTAGAGTTGATGGATAACCCCCAGGGCCTGATAGCAATGCGGCCGGCGTTCTGTGATGACCCGGATCGCATGAATGTCCTGAACGTCCTTGAGCGACAGTCTTTTTTGCTGCATTTTGCGATAGACGCTGTAGATATTTTTTTCGCGGCCATACACTTCCGCCTCCAGGCTGTTCATATCCAGCTTTTTCTGTATGCTCTTACAGACTTCGTTGACCACAGACTTCCTGCCGCGCTTGGAAAGCCTGAGTTTCTTCTCGATCGCATTGAACCGCTTCGGGTACAGATTGAACAGGCTCAGATCCTCGAGCTTCTGGGCCAGTTCACGCATTCCCAGGCGATTGGCCATTGGCGCATAAATCTCCAGAGTCTGGCGCGCGATTCTGCGTTTGCGGGTATTGTCCAGTGACTCCAGCGTGTGCATATTATGCAGGCGGTCAACCAGTTTGATGATAATGACCCGAATATCCTGAGCCATGGCCATGAACATCTTGCGAAAGGACGCAGCTTCGGCGTGTTCTCTGGATTCGAGCTCCAGTTGGCTGACCTTGCTGACTCCATCCACCAGAGTCGCAATATCCTTGCCGAATTCCTGCGATAATTGAGCCAGTGTGATGTCGGTATCCTCAACCACATCGTGCAGGATCGCGGCGATGATGGTGCGGCTGTCCATACGCATCTCTCCGAGGATTCGCGCAACCGCAATCGGGTGGTAAATATAGTCTTCGCCGCTTTTTCTCTTTTGCCCCTTATGGGCTTCGGCCCCATAGATGGTGGCCCGGTAGATTTCGTGAACGGAAGGCTCGTCCAGGTAGCTTTCCAGTACCCCGTTCAGATCATTGAACAGGTTGTCATTTTCCGGTGAGGTGGTGGAGCTTTGCCTCGCCAGAAGATCACTCAGTCTCTTCTTCCACCTCTGCGCCAGCGCCATCTGCGTCTCCGCTCGTGTGTCCAAGTATGGCCTGACGAATCGCCTCTTCCATTGCTTCGTCATCCATCTCGATCACTTCCTGATCATCATCGAATTCCAGCCCGGGGATTGTGGTCTCCTCGTCCAGAATGGATGAGGTAACCAAGCCTTCCGCGATTTCCCGCAGGGCAATCACCGTCGGTTTGTCGTTTTCCGGCTCAACCAGGGGTTCGGCGCCCAGGGTCAATTGCCTTGTCCTCTTGGTTGCGATCAAAACAAGTTCGAATCGGTTGTCTACATGTTCCAGACAATCAGTTACTGTAACACGCGCCATTATAAAACCTCCTGAATCAAATATCGTTTCACTTAAGATTGCGAATGGCTCATGAGCCGATTCTCGTCGACCATCACGGATGTGTTCAGGTCGGTGAGTTGATCGAGAACATTCTCCAGAGCTGTCAGCGCCGTTTCAAAATGGTCATTCACAATAATTACGTCAAATTCGTCCTTGTGACCGATCTGGTCCGCCGCGTCCTCCATTCTTCTCGCGATCACCTCCCGGCTGTCCTGGCCGCGTTCCAGCAAGCGCCGCTCAAGCGCCTCCAGGGAAGGCGGCATCACGAATACGGACACCGCGCCGGGAAATTTTTCCCGAACCGTTCTGGCGCCCTGCCAGTCGATGTCCAGAATAGCATGTCTGCCGTTCGCAATCTGCTGTTCCACCGCCTTTACCGAGGTACCGTAACAATGATCAAAAACCATGGCATATTCTATAAAATCATCTCGTTCTATCATTTTCTCGAAAGTCTGTCGGCCGACGAAATAATAATGAACACCGTCTTCCTCTCCCGGACGCCGCTTACGGGTAGTATGAGATACCGTAACGCCAGCATCCGCACGCATCGCCACCAGCGCCTTGGTCAGACTGGTTTTTCCGCCGCCGGATGGAGAAGAAAGAATTAGTAGGCCGGGCATGGCTTGGCTGAAATCCGGGTTTTATCACTCAAATTGCTGTGTTTCTTCCGAATCCAACAGCACAACCGACGTAAAGCTTAAGATACCGATGATACCATATACGATCATCCATGCGTAATAGAGCTGAGCGCATCCTGCAAAGCTGGATATCTAAACCTGAACCCTTCGTTCTGAAGTTTTTCCGGTTTGAGGCGCTGACCGCTTAGCAGGAGCCCAGCAGCTTCTCCGAGCGCCAGTCGCAGTATGGGCGCCGGGGCCATGAACCTGCAGGGCCGACGCAACACATTTGCAAGACTGCGGCAGAAATCGGTGTTGGTTGCCGGGTCCGGCGCAGACAGATTGTAGGCTCCCGACGAATTCCGGGAAGTGAGCAGGTGGGCCATGGCGGCGACCTGGTCGTCAATATGGATCCAACTCATCCACTGTTTGCCATCCCCGATTTTTGCCCCGAGTCCCCATTGGAAACTCCGCAGCATTGGCGGCAGCATCCCGCCTTGCCCACTCAACACCAGTCCTGTGCGAATGACGACAACCCGGACACCCAGGCTGGCGGCCGACACAGCTTCCGCCTCCCAGTCCCGGCATAAGCGGGCGCCGAAATCCCCTCCGGGAGGCTCACTTTCATCGAGGATATCACTGTGCCGGTTCCCGTAATATCCCGCTGCGGAGCCGCTGATGAGCGCGTCAGGAGGTGTCGGACGACCGGCCATCCATTCCACCAACCCTCTGGTCAGGTCTATTCGGCTGCTCTGCAGGATCTGCTTTCGACGGTCTGTCCACCGATGCCCGATAATTCGCGCTCCGGCCAGATTGATCACGGCATCTACCGGGTAGTCAATCGGTATGTCAGCGAGAGAGGCAAACAGTTGGGGAGAACCGGATTGGACGGGGTATTTTTCGGGTCGGCGGGTTAATATCGAAATCGAGTGTCCAGCGGCTTCAAGCACAGGTATCATGGCCTGACCAATCAGTCCGGTACCACCAGTGATCAATACACTGCGTGGGTTGTTTTTCATACTGCCGGGTCTGTACATCATCTGCAATTCACGGGTAAGCTGTCACGGGTTGATGTTTTCATCCTGCCACCGATAGTGTATCAGCCACATTCCACCCGAATCCCCAACAAATTACGTTCCGTCTGCCCGCAGGTCTATCCCAACAGTTCAGAACCAGTAAGCGGTGCGAGTCATGATTCTGGATGCCAGCGTCATCAGTCCCTTGATGGGGGGTGGCAGGTCGGCGGCTCCGGCATGGATGGCCTGCTCTGCGTGGGCGGCTTCATCCGTCCTCATTTGTGACACGATCTGGCGGCTACGTAAATCCTTGATTGGTAGAGCGCCGAGGTGATCGTCCAGATGGGCTACCACCTGTTTTTCGGTTTCGGCGAGGAAACCGAGGTTCCATTTGTCTCCGGCTACTCCGCTTGCCGCCCCGATCATGAACGCCCCTCCGTACCAGAGCGGATTGAGGACACTTTTGCGGCTGCCGAGTTCATCCAGACGCTGTTCGCACCATGCCAGGTGATCGGTTTCTTCTGCGGCGGCCTGTTGCATCTGTTTACGGGTTGCCTCGTTCCGGGCCGTGCAGGCCTGACTTTGATACAGAGCTTGTGCACAGATTTCGCCCACATGGTTGACTCGCATATAGCGACCCGCCAGGGTTCGGTCATGGTCACTCATGCTGTCGTCTTCTGCCACGGTGGCCGGATATTCGCGGCTTGACCGCGCTTTGACACACAGCGTATCCAGCGCTCGGGCGGCGCCGATGACAAGATGGTCGAGACGACTGTACTGGCGTTGATTTTCCATGACGCTGTATAGTGTATCAGTATCTGAACCAACCGGCCCAATCAATCAGGCGCTGTCTGGTGTAGACTCTGCTGTTATGAGTCTTGATTTTCAGCCAAACCGGAAACTGGCCCTGTTTTTATTACAAAAGCAGCTACCCGATTTTGTTAGCGATTCAGTCAATCTGGAGGGCATCCATTGCACTGTGCCGGAAGTCCAGACCTTGATGGAGGGTATTTCCATCGGTGGCAGGCGGCTTGAGGAGGAGTTGATTATCCATAATCAGATAGTTGCCTGGCGGTTCCTGATAACCAGTGTTCGAGAGAATACTTTTGAAGTCAGTAAGCCGTTCGTCTGTCAGCTGCATGCGATTGCCGGCAAGGAGGAATCGTTGACCTGCGGGATGTTCCGGGATGGCGGTGTGAGTATTTCTGGGACTCCATACATTCCCCCGGATTATCAGCAACTGGATCACCACTGGAATATGCTGGAAAACTCTCTGCATCATGATGCCAACAAACCGGACGCGACCAGCCTGGCTGAAATTTATGCACAGGCCATTCATATATTTTTACAGATGGCCAGAAACCAGTTTTTCTTCGATGTTAATAGACGGACCGGCAGACTGATGATGAATGGCGTACTGTTGACCACAGGATTACCCGCGATTAACCTGCCTGCCAGCAGGCAACTGGAATTCAATCGCTTGATGCTTGATTTTTATCCGAGTGGTCATGAGGGGCCGATGCGAGAGTTCATGCTAACCTGCCTGGACAAGAGACATATAGAGATTATGCAAGAGTGCCCTGAATCGGTAAGACCTAAAAATACTACCAAAAATCAGAATAAAGATAATAAAAAATATAAATGATAGCAAAATATCAATATATTGGTAGAGTTTCTTTTTTTTGGCGTCATATAGGGAGAAGATGGCTCTGTTCCGTTATTTACAGAAAGAGACTCTCCGGGTAGAAAAAGATAAGCTGGACATTCTGTGGGTCAAACCCTATCAACTCGGTTATGTCTGGCGATTCGAAAGGTTTGATTACGAACCCGGTATCCCCAGCCTGATGACTTTTGTGCGGGAATAATCTAAACAACTGGATTGGGGCTTTTCAGAACCGATTAGTCCACATTCACGCTGGCTCTGGCTTGGTGTACACTTGTCATTCATATCATTTTGCCATGGGGTTTTGGCTGTATCCGATGAACACGAGTGAAATCCGGGCACTTTTCGAGAGGTTCTTGCCGGCGCAGTCCATCGTTTCGGATGTGGCGGGGTTGCGGGTTTATGAATGTGACGGGTTGAGCGCTTACCGGCAGGTTCCGAAGCTGGTGGCGCTGCCTGACTGCATTGAGCAGGTTCAGGAGGCGATGGCGATATGCCGGGAACACGGTATTCCAATCGTCAGCCGGGGCGCCGGAACCAGTTTGTCGGGGGGCGCCTTGCCGCACAGGGACGGTATTGTGCTGAGTCTGGCGAAAATGAACCAGATGCTGAAACTGGATCTGGCCAACCGCACCGCCATAGTACAACCGGGTATGCGGAATCTGGCTATCTCCGATGCGGTTCGTAAACACGGGCTGTACTACGCGCCTGACCCTTCATCCCAGATTGCATGCACGATCGGCGGCAATGTCGCGGAGAATGCAGGTGGAGTACATTGCCTGAAATATGGATTGACGTTACATAATATCAGCGCCTTGAAGGTGGCGACCATTGAGGGGGAGCTGGTCGAGATCGGCGGGGCTGGCCTGGATTCGCCGGGTTTTAACCTGCTGTCCCTGATGATCGGGTCTGAGGGAATGTTGGGGATTGTGGTCGAGGTTACGGTGAAGCTGTTGCCGGTGCCGGATACCGCGAAGGTGATCATGGGGGTATTTGATTCGGTACAGGGCGCGGGCGACAGCGTGGCCGATATTATCGCTGATGGCATCATTCCGGCGGGCATTGAGATGATGGATAACCCGGCGATACGGGCCGCTGAAGATTTTGTCCAGGCCGGTTATCCCACGTCCGCCAGCGCTATTTTGTTATGCGAACTGGATGGTACAGAGACGGAGGTGGATGACCAGATCAGGCAGGTTGAGAAGCTGTTCAGCCAAAACGGCGCGGTACAAAGCCGGGTCGCCAGGGATGAGCGGGAGAGAGCGTTGTTCTGGTCGGGACGCAAGGCTGCTTTTCCGGCGGTCGGTCGTATCTCGCCGGATTATTACTGTATTGATGGCACGATCCCGCGTAAGTCGTTGGGCTATATGTTGACCGAGATAAACCGCCTCTCCGAGCGGTATCAGTTGCCTGTCGCTAATGTGTTTCATGCCGGAGACGGCAATCTGCATCCGTTGATTTTATATGACGCCAATCAGCCCGGTGAATTGGAGAAAACTGAACAACTGGGCAGTGAAATTCTTCAGTTGTGCATTGCGGTCGGTGGCACGATTACCGGGGAGCATGGTGTGGGTGTCGAGAAAATCGGTGAAATGTGCATCCAGTTTAATGATCAGGAGCGGGAGCAATTCCACAGTGTACGGGACTGTTTCGACCCGGACAGATTGCTCAATCCCGGCAAGGCCATACCGACTCTGGCCCGGTGCGCCGAACACAATGCCATGCATGTCCATGCGGGGGAATTGCCCTTCCCGGAACTGGAGCGTTTCTGATGACGGGAAATATCGAGGAAGAATTACAGCAGCGCGTTGTCCGCGCCCGCGAGGAGTCTACGCCGTTGGCTATTCGCGGTGGTGGCAGCAAGGATTTCTATGGCCGCGAAATAACCGGGCAGGAATTTGTGGTGCAACAGCATACCGGGGTTCTGGATTATCAGCCTACTGAACTGGTGATCACTGCACGGGCGGGAACCTCTCTGCGGGAAATTCAGGAAACTCTGGCGGACCACAATCAGATGCTGGGCTTTGAGCCGCCGTCGTTTGCGCCGTCTGCAACTCTGGGGGGCGCTATTGCCACGGGACTGGCTGGCCCCCGTCGTCCTTATGCGGGGTCGGTGAGTGATTTTGTGCTGGGTATGAAGTTGCTGACCGGCACAGGCGAAATTCTCCGTTTTGGTGGCAAGGTTATCAAGAATGTCGCCGGATTCGATGTTTCCCGACTGATGGTGGGCGCCATGGGATGCCTGGGTGTCGTTCTGGAGGTCTCACTCAAGGTATTACCGATGCCGTTGCGGGAAACTACGGTCAAACTGGAACACCGTGAGGCTGGGGAGTCTCTGGAGTTCATGACTGCGCTGGCTCGCAAGCCATTGCCGGTTTCAGCGGCTTGCTGGGTCGGGGGGGTGACCTGGCTGCGCTTGTCGGGCACGGATACCGGGGTTGATTCAGCAATCCGGCAGATCGGCGGAGAAATGGATGGGCAGGAGGGTTCGTTCTGGCACAGCATTCGCGAGCATAGTCATGGTTTTTTCCAGGATGACGGCCTTCTGCTTCGCGGTTCAGTCGCGCCCGCAACGCCGGTGATTTGTCCGCAGACTCCGCAACTGATGGATTGGGGCGGCGCCGTGCGCTGGGTTTGCGGCGCCGGGGATGACAGTGAATTCGAGCGTCAGGTTCGCGGCCATCGGGGGTATGTTACCCGGTTCAGGAATGCCGACAGAAGCGGGCGGGTATTCGGCCCGGTTGATTCGGTGAGGATGAAGTACCAGCAACGCCTGAAGGATGCTTTTGACCCGCGCCGGATTCTGAATCCGGGCAGGATGTATGCGGGTTTATAGTCATGCAAACGTCATTGACAAGAGAGATTGCGAGTACTCTGCAAGGCGAGGCCGCAGACCGTATCTTGCGTAAATGCGTGCATTGCGGTTTTTGTAACGCTACCTGTCCGACCTATCAGCTGCTGGGGGACGAAAGAGACGGTCCGCGGGGAAGAATCTATCTGATCAAGCAACTGCTGGAAGGAGAGCCGGCGCTGCCGTCGTCGCGGCTTCATCTGGACCGTTGCCTGACTTGCCGGGCGTGTGAAACCACCTGTCCATCGGGGGTCGAATACGGCAAACTGCTGGAGGTGGGGCGGTCGGTTTTCGAGCGGCGGCTTGCTCGTCCGCGCCGGCAAAGATTGGTGCGGGAATGGCTGGCCGCAGTACTTCTGAGTCCGCGGTTGTTTTCGTTTTTACTGGCGGCTGGGCGGCTGGTCCGGCCGGTTTTGCCTTCTGTGCTGAGAAACAAGGTACCGGAACGCCCGGCCAAACCTCTGGGCACGGACCGGATTCGATGGCCAAAGCCGAACCATCCGAGGAAAATGGTGGTTCTTCGCGGGTGCGTACAAGAGTCCTTCTCACCCGACACCAATGCCGCTGCCGCAACGGTGCTGGACAGGTTCGGAATTTCATTGATTGAGGCCAGCGCTGCCGGGTGTTGCGGTTCTCTGGACTTACATACTACCGATGAGCACAAGGCCAGACAACGGGCGCGTCGTCTGATCGATGCCTGGTGGCCTTTGCTTGAGCAGGGTGCCGAGGCTTTTGTCGTGACTGCCAGTGGTTGCGCCGTCACTATCAAGGAGTATGATCATCTGTTTCTCGAGGATCGGGAATACCATGAAAAGGCCCGGATCATCTCTGCAAAAACACTGGATCTTGTGGAGGTTGTCGAACAGCAAGTGGAGTTGCTGTCGAGTATCGGGACCGTTGCAGCCAGCAGACCGGCGGTAGCTTTCCATTCCCCCTGTACGCTTCAGCATGGTCAGCAGATCAAGGGGCGGGTGGAGGCCATTCTGGAGCGGGCTGGATATCACATCTGTGAAGTGGCGGATGCTCACTTGTGCTGTGGTTCGGCGGGCACTTATTCGCTGTTGCAGCCCGGCTTGTCGAGGCAACTGCAAACCCGCAAAATCGCTGCATTGCAGGAGAATAACCCCGACATCATCTGTACCGCGAACGTCGGTTGTCAGGTGCACCTGAATAGCGTCAGTTCCAGCCCGATCAGGCACTGGATCGAGTTGCTGGTCTAGTTGGTATCGTACATTTTGGGTGACTGGCTACAGGAATATCTGTCCTTTTGGCAAAATATATCTGAAAATAGCGCCGGGATACTTGTATCGCGCTTTTGTATCGCGTATCATCCGCGCTCCGTTTTTCACCTGTATTTTGTTTCAGACAAATGAAAACGTTTTCAGCAAATCCTCAAACCGTACAACGCGACTGGTTCGTGGTGGACGCCGATAACCGGGTTCTGGGGAGGCTGGCTTCTGAAATCGCGCATCGACTGAGAGGCAAGCACAAGGCGGAATATACTCCTCATGTCGATACCGGGGACTATATCATTGTGGTGAACGCCGAGAAGGTTGCGCTGACCGGCAACAAGGCCAACGCGAAGAAATATTATCGCCACACAGGCTATCCGGGCGGAATCAAGGAGACTTCATTTCGTGACATGATCGAAAAGCATCCGGTTCGCGTGATCGAAAACGCGGTCAAGGGGATGTTGCCGCGCAACAAGCTTGGCCGGGCCATGTTCTCGAAACTCAAGGTTTACGCGGGAGAGCGGCATCGACATGAGGCCCAGCAGCCCCGGGTTCTGGAAATCTGATTTCGATACGGAACTCAATCAAACAGGATCGCATTCGATATGGCACAGACTCAGGAAACCTGGCGAGGCACCGGTCGCCGCAAATCTTCGACAGCGCGGGTTTATCTGGAACGCGGCGCTGGCAACATTGTGGTCAACAAGGTTCCGCTGGAAGATTACTTCGGACGCGAAACTTCGCGGATGATTGTTCGTCAGCCTCTGGAGCTCGTGGAAATGCTCGATAAGGTGGATGTCACCGTGAATGTCAGCGGCGGCGGTAACAGCGGTCAGGCTGGCGCGATCAGGCACGGTATCACTCGAGCGCTGATCACTTACGATGAAGAGCTTCGCGGTTCGCTGCGTCATGCCGGATTCGTTACCCGGGACGCACGCGAGGTTGAGCGCAAGAAAGTGGGTCTGCACAAGGCCAGAAAGCGTCCGCAATACTCCAAGCGATAAGCCCTGGACTTTCCACCCTTCCATCAACGGAAGAACGCCGCTTCGGCCACTTCCAGCACAGGGACCACCAGAGCGCGATCCAGGTAGCGGTTGCCACGTTCACAGGAAGTTTCCGACACAAAGGAGCAGGCGTGACAGGAGGCAGCATGCAACGAGCGGTCCTTGTCCGGTTCGTGTTCTGTACAGAGCGGGTCGGATGAGCAGATTCTGGCGTGCGCCAGAGCCTGTGTGAGCAGTCGGCCCAGATTCTCAGGCTTGCCAAGTTCCACCAGCCCGCCAAGCGTACCATCGGAGTCGGCGGCGGCAGTATAGATCAAGATACCGGCCTGCGGTTCTTCCCCTGTGGTATCGGCATAGATACGTTCCCGGATACTGGCGGCGTTATAGCCACATTCGAGAGCGAGCTCACGCATCAGCAGATGTGCGAGCGTATGTAACAATGTGTAACGGGCGCCGGGATAGTCTTCGTCAGGGTCCAGCTTACGCGAGTTCCGCCAGTTCCTGTGCCCACAGGCCAACTTTTTTTCTCTCTCCTGAACGCTATCCCGTTGTTCCCACCGGCACAGCGCCTGTTCGTCGAAACGAATGAAAATTCCTTCACCATGTACCTGACCAGAGGGAACCCATGTCGGCGCCCCTCTGCAAAGTCCGGCCATCGGAGGCCGTTCGTCCGGGTCACCCGAATTTTCCGGAGCCTCGACACGGGTGAAGCCGAGCAGTGCATTCACTTGCCGTAACCGTTCGAGTAACAGGACGCCGGAAATGCGGTGTTCGAAGCCATTCGGCGCCGCTGTCGGTTTGCTCAGAAAGTGTGGCCCGTCTGTGGGTGATTCGGGCCCCGTCAGTACTTGCCATTCGGGGCCTTTGATGTCTGTTCCAGTAAAATCTGACTGTGACTGGCCCGCGCGTACCGCTGCGATTGCGTCCTGAATCGCGGTGACCGGATACTTGTCGATTCCAGCCAGGACCCCGGTCTTTTTCAGGGTTTTCACCACGAAGGTGACCTCGGCTTGTGAGTTTGTGTCGTAAAAATAATTCCAGCCATCACGGACCAATTGGAGGAGCGGATTGTGGGAGAGCGGAATAGCCAGCGCGGACAGGGTAATCGGGAACCAACTGTTGGTTGCTCCCAGCAGAACAGTGCGCGCCTGTTCCTGGCAGTCATCGTCGTAGTGGTTGAGATGTGGGTGGCGTCCACGGCATCGCGGCAGGTATTCCCGCCCGGACTTACCGAAAGCGCGAGCCATATTGCGTGATGTGCCGCACTGGTCACATTTAACCCACAGATTATCGGTTTGCAGGGATGCGCCACTCTCAAAGAACCGCAACGTACCGGCACAGGTTGACGGCCCGCCGTGTACGAAGTAGCGCCACGGAAAGTCATCCAGGTGGCCGTTTCTGCAGGCGGACAGAAATCGCGCCGGAACGGCGTCTGCATCTCTGGCTGGCAGGTTGCCGCTTGACCCCGTACAGCCTACATGAACAAACCGTGTTTCCTCTGGACGGAAGCGGTTTTCCTTTATTTTGAACAGGCCCAGATCGAGTTCAGACAGCAGACCGCATTTCACACAGCGCAGCCAGCGTGGAAACGGTTTGACCGGGATACCTGTCCAGTCCTCCGAGTATGGATGAGCGCTTTCACTTTGGCTGGAAGGTGGCATACGCAGGCTTTCGACCTGGTGGCCGAGCACATCTCGAACCGCTGACAAGAGACGGGCCTCTTCGATTTGGATACAGCGATCTTTCTGCCATTGATCGGTTCCCATCGTGATCACAGACAGGTTGGGAAGGTCAATCAGCGCTCCCGGGCCGTAGCTCCAGAAAATCTGGCTTGAGCGAACTTCGCCGACCGCGACCTTGTCGTTCATGCGGCGCCACCGTCTTCTTCACGGGTTACCGGCGGCGGCTCCCAGGCGGGGCCGGGATTGTCAAATCTGGCTGTGTGCATGATCAGCCGCACACCGGATTCGACTGCACGCATGGATATCGGGATCGTGAAATGGGTGCGCGGCTTGTTATCGGGACGGTGCAGCAGTGGCACGATCATGTCCTTGTTCCTGCCCTTCTTCTGATAGGCCAGAGTGCGACCGTCACGGCCCGCTTCCGTGACCCACTGTCCGATACGTTCCCGCACTTCGTCATCGGTGTGTTGCCGGACTGCGGATTGACCGGAGACAGCCCCTGCACGCGTGACCACGACCTGGGTGATATGCACGACTTCTTCCAGATCGGCACGCTCCAGAGCGCCCGCTCCGGTATTGGGGTTGAGTATGGGGGTTCCCAGCCTGAGAGCGCTTAGCAGGGCGCCGGTCAGTCCACGATCCAGAGCACGAGGCGAGAACGGAGTCACCGACTGGGCTTCGACATGCTTGTAGAAGGTCGAGTGGTAATGCTCGAAGGTCTCGTAATGTGACAGGTCACGCGGTCGCGCCCAGGTCAGCGCCGTGCAGACCAGTCCGGGGAAGGAGCGGCCGACGCGGCTGGTTGCCTGGATATATTCTGCGGTTCCTTTCGGTTGCCCGTTGACGACCATCAGGCCAAGACGGTTCACATCGACACCGACCGACAGCATATTGGTAGCCAGCACAATATCAATGGAGCGAGTCTCGCCCTGCTCCCACCGGGTAACGAATTTCCCCGCTTCATCATCGAAATCCGCCTTGAACTTGACTTCCAGCTGATCCAGGTGCCTGGGAATGTCCCGGTTTGAAATACGGGAAGTCAGCTCGCGGATCTGGCGTACACTACGTTGCGACAAGCCGGGGCGATTGACCAGACTCATGTTGACTCTAAAACAGCGTGTCTGTACATCGTCCTCAGCCAGGCGTTTCATGCCTCCCAGTTCACGCAGTGAGTTGAAGTAGCCGACTGTCGTCAGGTAGGGATCAGCTATCTGGCCGAAACAGTCGAACAGTGCCTGAGCCGCGGTCAAAAATGCCGTATAAACCCGAATCAGAACCGCCGGACGCGAGCTTCCGGGAGAACAGATGCCGATATACCGGCGTCCCGGAGTGTGGTTGATGGGTCTTTGCACAGAGAAGAAATTGTCGGCGCTGTCCAGTCCGCCCGGCGGAAAGATCGAGACTTGCCGCATGAAGACATTGTGCACCTGCTCTTTCGCCTTGCGGACGGTCGCGGTTGAGGCGATGATCTTGGGCTTTATGACCTGATTGCCGATATTCCAGGCGCATAGTTCGTCGACGGCCGTCTCGTAGAGACCGACCATGGTGCCGAGCGGCCCGCTGATGAGGTGGAATTCGTCCTGTATGATCAGATCCGGCGGGCGGATTGGCCGGATTTTTCTGGTCGCAGTCGCTGGCAGGCTGCCCTGAGCCGGGTGGTTGCCATTGCAATCGGATTCCGGCCAGAGCAAGCCGTGGCGCGAACACTCCGTTGTGGCACGTCCGAACAGGGTACAGGTTTCTCCGCGCCAGGCCATCATGGCGAACTTGTCGACGGTGGCGATCATCATGCTCGGTGGGCGGTGGTAGATTTCTTCGTCAACCACCAGGATTGGAAGACCAGAGTGAGCCTGGTCCGTCGCCTGTCCTCTGGAGAAGGCACAGTGTCCGTGCTCGTCACCGCAATAGATTCTCGTACGCAGTGTGGCCTTGTCAACGTCAATATCCCGTCGGTCCAGTATTTCTGTACCGCACCACGGGCAGTTCGTCAGTTGTGCCAGCGATCCCCGGTTTGTGCCGAACCTGCCTGAATCGCGAACCCGTTTGATTATTGCGTGCATATCGGCTGTTGTGCCCGGCGTGACCCGGTTGCCGACCCACAAGCCGACCGTAAAGGGCTCAACGCCCAGGCTTGAGTCCCCGCAGCGATGCGCTTCTCGCCGTATAACCTCCATGGCACAGATCAGTGTGGTTGCGCGCTGGAACTGCTGCAAGGTCAACAGGCGGAGCGTATAACGCATGATAACAGTCAGACCACGGCTGCCGTCGTATTCTCCGGTCATGCCCTGCATCCGGCGAATCGCCATCGCGAAAGTGGCGACGCCCAGATAGGCTTCGGTTTTACCGCCGCCAGTAGGGAACCAGAGCAGGTCGGCGAGCGCTTCGACCGGGCGGGCACGGTCCGCATGAGTCGGGTCGGCCAGACAGGGCAGGCAGAGCAGGATGAAGGCAAGCTGAAAGGGACGCCACGAGCGGTTGCCGGGCACATCGAGGTCTTCAATCCGCACAGTTTCCCGGCGCCGCCGAGCCAGTGAATAGATACTGTGTATTCGTTGCCTGGCCATCACCCGGTTGGTGAACCGGAACGCTTCGAGAGAGGCTTGATCGTCTGTATTCGACAATACGGCAATGCCTTTGTCGAGACGCCGCTGAATGTCGGAACAGCGTTGCAGAGCTGCGGTTGCGGGTTTTTCAAAGTCAGCGGCATCTGTTTCGATGCGGTCGCGCTGTTCTGCGATCCATGCCTTGTAATCATCAGCCAGAGTGGTGAGCGCCTTAACCAGATTCGGTCTGTCCATTTTTGCGAGCCGCTCCATATCCAGAAACCCGCGATCGGCCATCACCCGCATCGCTGCACGATCTTCACTATGAAATCCGGGGGGTTCGGTCACCGGAACTTCGTATTGGGGTATTACTGCGGTGCGTATCTCGACGGCGCGCTCCGTTTCACCGGGGGCAGTCCGGGCATGTACGGCAATGCCATGACCGACCGCGAACTCTACCTGTCTGCGGTAAATCATTTCGAGCGTCTCATGCTCTGGATCGTCCTGATTTCTATGTACCGACACCCTGCGACAGAATGCGGATTTGTGGTCTGTGTCGGCTGCCCGAACACTCAGTTGCGGCTGGAATACCCAGGCCAGGTCCTTGTTCTCGTTCGGCTCTTTCTGTGCGTTGACGAGAAACAACGTGACCATGCGATCACCATTTACGTTATTGTCTCGCACGGTGCCCTGAATGCGGACTTTCGGGTTGTCGGGGTCCGGCGCCCGATGCTGGAATGATCCTTCACGCAAGTCGAGACGGATGATACCTCCGCAGGGGACGCGCTGCCACACTCTGGCCCTGCTACCCTGTTGTTTCTGCCTGGTATCGGGGTTGGTTTTGGTCTTGTATATTTCGACATCGTAATCCCGACGATAACGCCCCCAACGCGCCTCGATCTCAATGATGTCAACTGTGCCATCTACGCAAATGGTCATGCCGAAACTGGACGGCACGAGAGACTGGTTGCCAGACGTGTGGATTTCGTCCGGCGTTTCGACTTCCGAGTCAATCCGGCCCGCTGCATGATCGAATTCCGCACCCGGCTCGTGCCGTCCCTCGTGCACATCCAGGTCGCCGGGTTCTGCCTCATCGGTCGCGACTGCCCATGTCCCTTCCACCGCGAAACCTGATTTCATCGGCGAAAGCCTGCCGACCAGATAGCGGTCGCGCACATTCGTGTCGATGATTTGCTCCAACGCCCCGTTGGCGGGACCCAGCAGGTCATCCATCACGGCCAGCTGCAAAAGCTCGCGGATATAGGCCTGGTTTTCAATCAGTGAAGCATCGGCCACAGTCTTGCCGGTCAGTGTCGTCAACGCTGCTGTAAAAACATCCCATTGCAGACGGCCAGGGAGATCCTCAGGCAGCGTCAGATCGGCGCTCCCGATAGTGGCTGCGGCCCGGCTACTTGCAGACAGCAGGCGATCAAACCAGATGGTTGTCTTGTCGCTTTCGATGCGAAGACGAAGCGCCTGCCCGGCGCGCGCGAACCCGCCATCCGGCGTGACCACGAGTATCCAATCGTGTTCCGCGATTGCACACAACCGGGCCGGCGCACCGCTCAGTTCGAGTGTGCAGCCGGGAAAGGCCGGGTTGCTGTTTGAGGATGGATACTCAATCGCGATCCAGGCGCTGGCGTTATTTACCACGGATCATCGGCTCCATGAATGAGATTATGACTATTTCGATAGCATTTTACCAGTACGGGATTGCATTCGCGCATATTTTTGCACCGAATTGCGTGTAGAATTGGTTGATGGTCGCATCGGTCAGCAATATCACGTCTGCTTCCTCGACGGTTCAATACTTCGAGAAGGACGGCTATTACTCGAAAAACGACCCCCGGCATCGAGAGGCGAGTCACTGGCTTGGGCAGGGTGCGGTTGAACTCGGTCTTCCCGGCCACATTGATGGCACGCAATTCCGTTCGGTGCTGGATGGCTATGTGCCAGAGACGGATGTCCGGTTGGGGCGCATTCGCGATGGTGAGCACGAACACCGGGCGGGGGTCGATCTGACCTTGTCCGCGCCCAAATCGGTTTCGCTGGAAGCCCTTGTGCAGGGTAATGAGCAGGTGCGAAACGCTCATGACTCGGCCATGCGTACTACCCTTGAGTTCGTGGAACAGCGCATTGTGCAGACCCGGGTCTGGAATCGTACGGAGCGCAAGATGGAGCGGGTGCCCGCACCGACAATGGTGGCGGCGACCTTCCGCCATGTTGCCAGCCGCAATCTCGACCCACAGCTTCATACCCACTGTGTGATTGCCAACATGACTCATGACAAGAATGGCAAATGGCGGGGCATCGAGACCGGGGACCTGAAGCGAAACCAGAAGCTGATCGGCGCATTCTATCGCAACGAACTGGCGCGGCGATTGCGGCAGCTGGGGTTTGCGCTGGCGCCGTCCATGATTGGCCGTGTGCCGGGTTTCGAGATCGCAGGTCGTGACCGGGGAGCGCTACAGGCGTTTTCCAGTCGACGCCGGGATATGCTTGATTATATCGCGGAGAAGGGGTGGGAATATAACGCCGGGCGGGCCCGGCAGGCGGCATTGGCAACACGGTTACGCAAGAATGAGCCCCATTGGGAGGTATTGACTGCTCGTTGGCAGCAACAGGCAGAGGAACTGGGAGTCGACAAGTTAAACCAGGACAGTGTGCGCGATACAGTCCCGCAATACTCGCCGCTGGAGGCCGTATGGCAGGCGGCGGAACGGCTCGAAGAACGTCCTCCGGTATTCGCGCAACGCGACCTGACCACGCTGGCTCTCGGCCATGCCGCCGGTCGTCATACGATTGCCGATCTGGATGAAGCCACCGACCGGATGTGTACGGATGGTCACCTGATTGCGGGTATGCGGCGGGGCATCGGCGCGTCGTTCGTGACCGACCGCACGGTACGCGCACAGCAGGAGGTGATCACGGGGATGATGGCTGGCGTTGGCGCAACCGAGCCCATACTGCCGGCAGCATGGGTGGCGGAGCAGACGACTGCTGACGGGCTGATCAGCAGCCAGATCGACGCAATACAAACTGTTCTCGCCAGCCGTGATCGGGTGGTCGGAGTGCAGGTTTATGCAGGAACCGGCAAGGCAGATATGATGCGCCGAGTGAGCGCGCTGGCGCAAGGACGTTTACTCATCGGGCTGGCGGACTCGCCCACCGCGATGCGTGCACTGACTCGGGAAACCGGCATCGTCAGCCGTACCCTGCAAGGCTTCCTTGAGAGTCACCGGGACGTGGCCGACAACCTGGTCGATGCGGGGACAATAAATCAACTTCGCAAGGATTTCTCCGGCTCAATTCTGGTGGTTGACGATATGGCTCAGGTATCGACGGAACAGGCGCGACAGCTGATCCGAATCGCCAACCGCCTCGGCGTCGGACGGCTGGCGCTGGTCGGAGACCGGCGACAACTACGGGCAGTCGGCGCCGGGCAACCCTTCCGCCAGCTTCGGGACGCCGGGATGCAGGTCGCGCTGATGGACGATATCCGGCATCAGCGCAATCCGGGGTTGCAGGCGGCCGTGCTGGATGTGATCGGCAGCGCACCGAAGTCAGCGCCCGGGAAACCGGGAGAAAACCTGTACTCGGTCGCAGCTGACCGTCTCGGTGAGACAGCGGCCCGAATCTGGCTGGAGTTGTTGCCAGAGGCACGTATAAATACGGCGATTCTGGCATCAACCCGCGAGTTGCGCGAGCCTATCAACGAGGTCGTGCGCGATAGACTCGAGGAGGAGGACGCGCTGCACGGGCGCGAGCTTGTGATTGAAACCCTGGTTGGACTCGGATTGACACAGGCGCAGAAGGACAACACGCACAACTGGCGCGAGGGAGATGTCGCGGTCTTTCATAACGATCTTTCACAATTTGGCATACGTGCCGGTGACCTGTGCACAGTGACTGTGGTAGAGAATGACCATATCTGGTTCGACCATGCCGACGGCAGACCTCGCCGTATGACAGCGGACGGCGCCACCTGTTCGCACCTTGATCTTTGTGAAACAACCCGTATCCGTATTCGCACCGGGGATCGCATTCGCTGGACTCGCGACGACGATGACAGGGGATTGGCTCGCTTCGATCAGGCCGCAATCCGCTCAATCAGTCACGATACTGTGCAACTGCGAACGGATGACGGCAGGACGCTGGAGCTTGATCAGGACGACCTGCAACTTCGGTATATCGAGTATGCTTACGCATCGACCATACAGGCGGGGCAAAGGATAGAGCAGGACGATGTGATCGTGGCGCTGGATTCGGGTCACGGCCTGTTGAGTGACCAGAGTAGGTTCTGGCTGGAAATCAACCAGCGGTCGGGCCATGCGGTGGCGCTGACAGACAACCGCGAAGCGCTGATGGAACTGCAGGAGGAGAACACGGCTGAACGGCAAGAGGGCATGGGCCGTGAGCGCGGTGACGTGAGTTGGGACCTGGATATGGACCTGTAAAGTAGCTGGAATTGCATTGAAGCCAGCACCTTAATGTCCTGCTGTTTCCTCCGTCTCGATAGCCGCTTCGGCAGTGGCGATGATCTCCTCCCATTCCCCGGTCTTACCCGCATCTCGATAGCGGAGTTCTTCGATACGGGACAGCGCCAGCACATCCCGGGCCACCCTGCGGCAGAGCGGTATCGGCAGGCTGTCATCAGACTCTCCCTGCGTAGCTGCGATGGAGCGGTCAACGATGAAGCCTGAAGTCGACATGCGAGCCCTCTCCGCCCGCTCGCTGATCATCTGCCATTCACTGTCTGTCGCCATTACGACACGCGCCTTGCGTTTGTCTTCTGTCATGTCCTGTGCCTTGATGGGTGCGGGGCGGGAGAATATCATACCTGTCCACCGTCCGCACAAATGTTTAATTACTTGCAAATCGGTTAGAATATTCCCTGATGCCCCGGATGTGACAAGGTGATTCCTGCAATCGTATTACGCCCCGACTTGACTATTCGATGACCATAATAAATGGCTGTGGATTTTGGGAAAGTCTGACCTGAGAGAATTGAAGAATGCCTTTGGCGCCTTCCTGACCGGGGTGACGGTGGTGACGACCCGGGAAAAAGGAGGTATTCCGCGCGGATTTACCGCCAATTCCTTTACTTCTGTTTCACTGGACCCGCCGATATTGTTGATATGCGTGGACAAGGCTGCTGAAAGTTTTGAGGTGTTTACCGGGTCACCGGGTTTTGCGATCAGCATACTGTCCGAGGAACAGATCGAGACATCGGGGTTGTTTGCCTCGAAAAGGCCGGATAAATTCGATATTACAGGCTGGACTGAAAGCGCAACCGGCTATCCTCTGGTGGACGGATGCTGCGCCTGGTTCGAATGCCGGCGGAAGCAGGTTATTGACGCGGGGGACCATGTCGTCATTCTGGGTGAGGTTTTGAGTTATGATTACAATGAGAAGATTGGCCTGGGTTATGTGCGGGGCGGTTACCTCAGGCTGGGGTTGGAACAGTCCGCTTTCAGGGCGGCTTCCGCCAGTTCCGATGTGGTTGTCGGGGCCATCGTCGAGCATGAAGGCAGATTACTGTTGATACCGGATGCAGAGACGGGAGAGCTGCGTGTTCCGGCAAGCGGACACAAGGGAGAACCAGGATCTTTGGTCAAGCTCCATAAAACCCTGTCCGACCTGGGTATCGAAATCAATATCAGTTCATTGTTTGCCGTCTTCGAGCATGAACGATCCGGACAGCAGTCCATATATTACCGCGCTACGGTGAATACGGGCTTGACCGAGGGTGATTTCTGGTTTCCCGAAGAGATTCCATGGCGCCGGATCAAGTCCTCGGCGGTCCAGATCATGCTGAAACGATATATCGCAGAATCGGAGCGTGGTAGATATGGTGTATATTTCGGAGGTCACCGCGATGGCGCGGTTAAAATACTTACGGAATAGACCGAAGATTCGGGTCTTATGAGCGCCACGGAACAGTTTCATCAGGGAACCTGCTACAGGTTGACCGGACGGGGCCGGCGTAAGCCGGTGGTTGTTCTGATACACGGCGTGGGGTTGAGTCAGGAGATGTGGCAGTCCTGGGTTCCGCTGTTGTCGGGAAGCCATGACGCGCTGACTTATGACCTGCTCGGACATGGTCGTTCGGCCAATCCCGAAGGGCCTCGCACTGCCCGGGACTTTGCCGCTCAACTCATGAGCCTGGTTGATTATCTTGGAATTGATCGGTTTGCGCTGATCGGATTTTCGCTTGGCGCCGTGATCACGCAGGCGGTGGCCTCGTTACATGGTTCCAGATTGACCCATGCGGCGCTTCTGCACAGTATCTATCGAAGAACCGAGGAGCAGCGCCAGGCGGTCAGGGACCGGTATCGGATTACCAGGGATCAGGGTCCGATGGCGATGGTCGAACTGGCGATCAGGCGCTGGTTCAGCGAACAGTATATCGACCGCAATCCGGATAAAATGGATGACATTCGCCGGACATTTTCGCGGCACAAGGATGACGGCTACCTGAAGGCCTATTATTTCTTTTGTCATGCCGAAGCTGAAATGAAGGGCTATGCGTTGAACCATTTTGACCGTCCGGCCCTGGTGATCACAGGTTCCTCCGAGACCGGGTCCACTCCGGCGATGTCGCAGGCGCTGGCTTCTGTCCTGCCTCGCGCGGAACTGATCATCAATCCGGGGCATTATCACATGGCGCCGGTTGAGCATGCCGGGTTGCTGGCTGATCAGGTATTGACCTTCCTGAACAAACATCAAACAGGGGAAAATTGAACATGAAAAAATACCAGCATTATATTAATGGCGAATGGAGTGACGCATCGGACGGGGGGACCCTGGTTTCGATCAATCCGGCTAACGAGGAGCCTTGGGCAGAGGCCCCCGCCGCCACAGAACACGATGTGGGCCGGGCAGTCGAGGCCGCCAAAAACGCGCTCTTTGACGGCCCGTGGTCGAAAATGACGCCGACTGCCCGCGGCAGGATCCTGTACAGGCTGGGTGATTTGGTTGCACAGAAGTCCGATCACCTCGGTGATATTGAAACGATTGACAGCGGTAAATTGCTCAAGGAAACCCGCGGGCAGACCGGGTATGTCCGTGACTACTATCATTATTTCGCGGGCATGGCCGACAAGATCGAAGGAGCCACGCTGCCGATTGACAAGCCCGACATGCATGTTTTCACGACACGCGAACCGGTCGGGGTGGTGGCTGCGGTAGTGCCGTGGAACGCGCAGATGTTTTTGACCGCGACCAAACTCGGTCCCGCGCTGGCGGCGGGCAATACCATTGTGTTGAAGGCCTCTGAAGACGCGCCCGCTCCGATGTTCGAGTTCGCGGAGATTGTCGATCAGGCGGGATTTCCTCCGGGAGTGGTGAATATTATCACCGGCTACGGTGACCCCTGCGGCCGGGTTCTGACCAGCCATCCCGATGTCGCCAGGGTGGCTTTCACCGGCGGGCCGGAAACGGCTTCGAGAGTGATCGAAAATACCAGCCGCAACTATGCTCTGGTTTCATTGGAGTTGGGCGGGAAATCCCCGATTGTCGTGTTTGACGACGCCGATCCGGAAGGCGCGGTGAATGGCATTATCGCCGGCAATTTCGGCGCTTCCGGGCAAAGCTGCGTGGCCGGGTCGCGGGTGTTCATACAGGAAGGAATCCATGATGAAATCATCGCCCGCGTCGTGGAGAGGGCGAAACAGATCCGGATCGGCGACCCGTTGGCGGACGATACCCAGATGGGGCCTCTGGCAACCAGGGCGCAACTGGACCGTATTGCCGCGGCAGTGGGGAAATCCCGCGAACAGGGCGCCGAGCTGCATTACGGGGGTCGGCGGCCTGAGTCATTCGACAAGGGGTTTTACTATGAACCCACTATTCTGGGTTGCCCTGACCAGCAGATTGAAACCGTCCAGCATGAAATGTTCGGTCCGGTATTGAGCGCCCTCAGGTTCCGCGATGAAGAGGAAGGGATCGCCATGGCCAACAATACGAAATTCGGATTGGGGGCCGGCGTCTTCACAGAAAACCTGGCGCGGGCCCATCGGGTGAGCTCGAAAATCCGTTCGGGAATCCTGTGGGTGAATACCTACCGCGCGATTTCGCCTATCGCGCCTTTCGGGGGGTTCGGCCACAGTGGATTCGGCCGTGAAGCCGGTCTTGAGGCGGTACTGGATTATACCCGGACGAAAACGGTCTGGATCAATACATCCAGCCAACCGATGGCAAACCCTTTCGTGATGCGCTGATTCCGTTGACCCCGCCGTTCCGGGTCAGGCGGCCCGGTCCGCTCGCGCAATCGTCAGGTTATACGCATTCCGGGGACGGCGCCTTCGTCGGGACTGAGCAGGAACAGGTCCTTGCCGCCGGAACCGGCGCAGAGCACCATGCCTTCCGATGTTCCGAACTTCATTTTTCTTGGCTCCAGATTGGCCGCCACGACGGTCAGTCTTCCCTTGAGGTCTTCGGGCCGGTAGGCGGACTTGATTCCCGCGAAGATATTGCGATTTTCCCCGCCGAGGTCCAGCGTCAGTTGCAGCAGTTTGTCCGCTCCATCGACATGGCCCGCGTCCACAATTCTCGCGATCCGCAGGTCCACTTTGAAAAAGTCATCAATGCTGACCGGATCGGCTACAGGCGTATCGGCGAGCGGTCCGGAAGGCTTCAGCTCGGCCCTGGTTTCCTCGACCATGGCCGCGATCTGTTTGTCTTCGATCCGGGTCAGCAAGGGTTTGAATCGGTTGATCTGATGGTTCAGCAGCGGCTGTCCGGCGTCTTCCCACGTCAATGGCGGGATGTTCAGGAACGACTCCACATTCGCGGCGGTTTTCGGCAACACGGGTTTCAGGTAAATCATCAGCAGCCTGAAAAGATTCAGGCCCTGGGTGCAGATGGATTGCACCTGGCCGCGGGTGGTGTCCTCTTTTACCAGCGTCCAGGGCTTGGCGGCGTCAATATACTGGTTGGCCCGGTCGGCCAGGGCCATGATATCGCGTACCGCGCGGCTGTAGCGGCGGCTTTCATAGGATGCCGCGATTTTTTCCCCGGCCTCGGCAAATTCTTCAAACATGGCCGCATCGGCCAGACTGTCACTCAGCCTGCTATCGAATGTCTTCGTGATGAAACCGGCGCAGCGGCTGGCGATATTGACCAGTTTGCCGACCAGATCCGAGTTCACCCGCGTCTGGAAATCGGTCAGGTTGAGATCAATGTCATCAATCGTGTTATCCAGCTTGCCGGCGAAGTAGTAGCGAATATATTCGGGGTCCAGGTGGTTGATATAGGTTTCGGCCATGATGAAGGTTCCCCTGGACTTCGACATCTTCTGACCATTGACGGTCAAAAAGCCATGCACCCATACCCCGCTGGGGGTGCGGAACCCGGCGCCATGAAGTTCGGCCGGCCAGAACAGGGCGTGAAAGCGCGCAATGTCCTTGCCGACGTAATGATACAACTCGCATTCACTGTCCTTGCGGAAGAATTCATCAAAATCCAGGTTTTCCCGATCGCACAGGTTCCTGAAGCTCGCCAGATAGCCGATCGGCGCGTCCAGCCAGACATAGAAGTACTTGTCTTTTTCGCCCGGTATCTCGAACCCCCAATACGGGGCATTGCGTGAAATGTCCCATTCCAGCAATTCCTCCGAGAACAGTTCCATTTGTTTGTTGGCGATCTCTTTCTGGGTATGCCCCTGTTCAAACCATTCGATCATGAAATCCCTGAAATTACCCAGTTTGAAAAACAGTTGTTCGGATTCCCGCATCTCCGGCGCGGCGCCGGACACAGCGGAGACCGGATTGATCAGATCCGAGGAGGAATAGGCGCTACCGCAGGATTCGCAATTATCACCGTATTGATCTTCCGCGCTGCATACCGGACAGGTTCCCTTAACCAGCCGGTCGGGCAGGAACATTTGTTTTTCAGGGTCATAAAGCTGCTGGATGGTTCTTCGATTGATATGCCCGTTTTCTTTCAATCGGCTGTAAATCAATTCAGAGTAATGCCGGTTTTCCGGGGAATGGGTGGTGTAGTAGTTGTCGAATGAAATCAGGAAATCATCGAAATCACGCTTGTGTTCGACCCAGACCCGCTCGATCAGCTCCATCGGAGAGATTCCCTCCTCTTCCGCTTTCAGCATGATCGGTGTGCCGTGAGCGTCATCCGCGCAAATAAAATAGCAGCAATGGCCGCGCATGCGCTGGAACCGGGCCTGGATGTCGGCCTGGATATGTTCCAGCAGGTGACCCAGATGGATTTTTCCATTGGCATACGGCAGCGCACAGGTGATCATGATCTTTCTTGCGCGGTGATTCTCCGGGGATGTCGAGGGATGGGGTGTCATGGGAGTCTTGAGAATCTTCAGGATCAGAAAAAATTGCGTCAGGTGATGCTCGTATTGAGATACAATATTATATTTGATGTTGCCCTTGAACGGTTGGATTTAAACAGCATCTTTTACCAAACGGGTTATAACGCTATGACAGCAATGAGTAAGGAATCAGTTGAGGCGCTTCTCGAAGGGGTGATTGACCCCCATACCGGCAAGGGCCTGGTTTCCGGCAAGTCGGTTGACCGCATCGACATTAACGGGGATGCCGTGGAAATTCACATCGTTCTGGGTTATCCGGCCAAAAGCTGGGAGCCGGAGCTGAAAAAACTGGTTGAAGAAGCGGTTCCGGGAGCGGTTGTGACCGTCGGCTCGAACATGGTTTCCCACGAAGTGCAGGAAGGGGTCAAGCCGCTTCGGAATGTGAAAAACATCATTGCGGTGGCGTCCGGCAAGGGCGGCGTCGGGAAATCGACCCTGTCCGTCAATCTGGCCCTGGCGTTGTCTGCGGAAGGGGCCAGGGTGGGCATTCTGGACGCGGATATCTATGGCCCGAGCCAGCCCAGAATGCTGGGTGTGAGCGGGCAGCCGACCTCGAAGGACGGCAAGACCCTCGAACCCATGAACAGTTACCATTTGCAGGCCATGTCAATCGGTTTCCTGGTTGATGAGGAATCGCCGATGATCTGGCGGGGGCCGATGGTTACCCAGGCGCTGGAACAACTGCTCAAGGATACCCAGTGGGACGATCTGGATTATCTGGTTGTCGATATGCCGCCCGGAACGGGTGATACACAACTGACCCTGGCGCAGAAAGTGCCGGTATCCGGTTCGGTCATTGTCACCACCCCTCAGGATATCGCGTTGCTGGACGCTCGCAAGGCTTACAAGATGTTCGAGAAAGTGGATATCCCGGTTCTGGGCGTGGTGGAAAATATGAGTACGCATATCTGTTCCAACTGCGGGTACGAAGAACATATATTCGGCAGCGGCGGTGGTAAAAGCATGGCCGAACAATACGGGACGGACTATCTGGGCGATGTGCCCCTGGACCGGCAGATCCGGGAAAACGCGGATGGCGGCAAGCCCACTGTGGTTGCGGACCCGGATGGCGTGATCGCCCGCAACTACCGGAAGATCGCGCGCAACGCCGCCGCCAGGCTGGCCATGCGCAAAAAGGATTTTACATCGAAATTCCCGAACATCGTTATTCAGCAGAACTAGCTGGAAGTGTCCATTAAATCGGACAAGTGGATTCGGCGGATGGCCCGGAGCCATCGCATGATCGAGCCGTTCGAGCCGGAACAGGTGCGCGAATCAAACGGCGCGAGGCTGATATCCTACGGCACATCCAGTTACGGTTACGATATCCGGTGCTCTGACGAGTTCAAGATATTCACCAATATCAATTCGGCGATTGTCGATCCGAAGCAGTTCGACAAAAACAGCTTTGTCGATTTCACCGGAGATGTCTGCATCATCCCTCCCAATTCATTCGCGCTCGCCAGAACGGTGGAATACTTCCGGATTCCCCGGAATGTCCTGACTGTCTGCTTGGGCAAGAGCACTTACGCGCGTTGCGGCATTATCGTCAATGTGACTCCGTTCGAGCCGGAATGGGAAGGTTATGTGACGTTGGAGTTTTCGAATACCACTCCCCTGCCAGCCAGGATTTACGCCAACGAGGGCATCGCCCAGGTTTTGTTCTTCGAATCCGATGAGGTCTGTGAAACGTCCTACGCGGATCGGGGCGGAAAATATCAGGGGCAGACAGGGGTTACGCTGGCGAAAACCTGACCAGCGCTGATCGACAGGTGGTCCGCGTGTCCGCGTCGCGTATCGTCGGTTAGCCGCTGTCGTCCAGTACCTGCTGGACGATCTTCATGTAATGACTGAGGACGGGCGTGGCCGTTCCGGGGACCTTGCCGCCGTCGTCATAGCGTCTGACCCGGACGATGGACTGCAAATGCGGATTGTTCTCGAATTCCCTGACTTCTTCCAGATTCATCGGGCCGCCCTGAAGTTCGAGGGTTTTCACGGAAGCCTCGGATAACCCGGAAAAATAATCGGATTCCACCGCGCACAGATACCTTTTCGCTTCAACGTGCCATCTGACCGGCTGCGTGACTTCCTCGGGGAAGAATTTCTCCAGGATGGCCGCCCCCATGGATTCATGACGGTTGTTGAGGCCGAGGTCGATGTAATTTTCCGGGAATTCTCCGGTGTAATGTCCGATATCATGGAGCAGGGCGGCGGCGACAATGGCGTTGGATTCACCAGCGCGTTCCGCGTTTTGGGCGGCCTGAAGCATGTGTCCGGACATCGTGACTTCCTCTCCCAGATAGGAATCGGCGCCCTTGCGCTCAAAAATATCCGTGAGAAACGCGACGATGTTTCCGCGGTTTAACTGGTCTGGTTGCATGATTATGGCCTGTTGTTGGTTTTCAGTTGGGCTTGAAGTACGCGAATCTTACTTTGCAAGCTGTCCCTGTCGGCATACGCGCCTTGCATCCAACGGTTTCCCGTTCCGGAAAATCCGGTTCTACCGTGTAATACCCGGGTGTTGTCGGTGACAAACAACTGGCCGGGGGCCAGTTTGAATTTGATCTGGAGACTGGGCGCGCCCGCCAGTTCGCTGAATCGCCGGCAGGCCTGGTAATATGTTTCCATCGAAGCGAATGGAATATCGGTCAAGGCCTCACAGGAACGGTTGTTGAAGTGAATGGCGCGGAGCCGGCCATGGACATCGGTTTCAATCATCGGTTGTTCCGCCACCAGGTGCACGTCATCGCTGCCCCGGTATTCGAATCGGGCGTTGTATCCGCAAAGCAACCCGAACCAGGCCGGATTCTCCCGACTCAGGATTTCGGCGATTCGGAAGCCATCAACCACCACCGACTCACCGCCATCCGCATCGTTTTCGAGACACCCGAAAAACTGCAGGCCGGGCGTTGGATTCCGATAGGGATTGTCGGTATGGGCCTCAAGCCCCTTGCGGGTATAGGCCAGGTTGACCGGGTTGATTTCGGACCGTATTTCGAAGAAAGGCCCGTAATTGGTTTCGCGTACATAGCCGAATAATCCGATCACATCCAGTACCGCGGCGTTTTTCGCGGGGAGGCCATTCATGAGGGCGACGCCGTAACGGTCCATTCCGGATAACCAGTCAAGCAGCGCCGCGGGGCTGGATCTGGCGTCCGCCCAGGATACGGTGGGAATACGGGTGGAGAAAGCCGCGTCCCAGGTCGAGGCTCCCGGCGGCAAGAGACGGCCACAACCGTCCGGCTCACGGTCCGGCGGCTGTCGGTCATAGCGGTTTTCCCATAACCAGTCGATATCAATGACCGTGCGCCATTGATCCGGTTGAAACTGTAATTCCAACTGGTTGTCCGGATTGATCGAGGCGGATTCCAGAATGGTGTCTTGCGGAATATCCTGCAGGGTAATCAGTTTTTGATGGTTGGACGGGTCCCGCGTGTTGGCGCTTTGTCCGTTGTCCCGCAGCCATACCGCGTGAAAACGACTGCGGCCTTCCGCACGGCACACTTCAAGTATGCGGCCTTGATCGAGCAGGTCCAGTCTCGGGAGACCTGATTCCGGCGCGCTCGCCTGCTGTCGGGTACAGGACATGTCTTGCTCAAAACTCATGGTGATTTTGCGGTCGCTTTTCTGGTAATGTGCGGGCAGTCATGATTTTTAAAACAGCGGTTTTATACTAACATCAAACCTGCCATGGTGCTCAACGACATACTGGATTACGCCGGTCAATACGGGCTGGTCGCGCGCGGCGGCTTTATCGTTGCCGAGCGGGATGATGTGCCTGACATCGGCGGCGATGCCGCGCAATCACTGATTTTGTTCGGCAATGCGGGTTCCTCCCTGTGGGAATGTTTCTCCGTTTCTGATGAGTATCTGGACGGAAACCCGCAACCGCTGGATCGCTGGAGCGAGAGAATCGGCAATCAAATTGCGGATTTGTTCGGCGGTCTGGCGTTGTTTCCGTTTGGCGGGCCGCCGTATCGGCCGTTTTTGCAATGGGCTTCGAAGTCGGAATCGCTGCGCTCTTCAAGGCTTGGGATGCTGATTCATCCGCGATACGGTCTTTGGCACGCTTATCGGTTCGCGGTCGCTTTCCCGACAGCGCCGGATGGCCTGACCTGGGGCGAGGCCAGGGTTGAGGTCAAGGCGGAGCCGGATATATGCGCGAAGTGTCCGGACCAGCCGTGTTTAAGCCATTGTCCGGTTGACGCGTTTACCGGTCAATATTATGACGTCGAGCGCTGTTACGGCTACCTTAAGAGTGATCCGCGAAATTCGTGCCTGGATCAGGGCTGCGCCGCCAGGCTGGCTTGTCCGGAAGGCTTGCGGTTCCGGTATCAGCCTGATCACGCCAGATTTCATATAACGGCTTTTTATGCCAGTATTGCGGCCCGGCTGGGTCAGACAGACAGATGAAACATAATCACCGGGGCGGAACCACAAGCGGACAAAAGACCAGACAACAGAACAGGGTACGCTGCGGTATTCTGTTGGCGATGTTGGTATCGACGCTGACCGCCTTCACGGCGGCGGGCGCATCGGGAGCGGACGGGCGGCGCGGGGCTGAACTCTACCAGCAATGCAAGCGCTGCCATCAGGCCGGTCAGGGCGCCGGGCACCGGGTTGGGCCTCATTTGAATGGAATCTTCGGTCGCCGGGCCGGCTCGGCTGCTGATTTTACCTATTCCCGCGCGCTCAGGGACGCCGGCGCGAATGGCTTGGTCTGGGACGAGCGGACACTGGACGCCTTTCTGGCGAATCCGACAGCCGTGGCGCCGCAGACACGGATGAGTTTCGGTGGTATGCCGGCAGCCGAAGATCGGGCGGACCTGCTGGCCTGGCTGCGTACATTCTCTGGTTCGCTGGATGATGTTCCCGAGGCGCAGCCCACCATGACAGCGGCTGAATACGGCCTCGACCCGGAGATTCTGTCGATCCAGGGGAACCCGCAATACGGCGCCTATCTGGCGAGCGAGTGCACAACCTGCCACCGCAGCGACGGGGTGGATGCCGGGATTCCCTCCATCACAAGTTGGCCGGTGGATGATTTCGTGATAACCTTGCAGGCGTACAAGAACGGGAAGCGTGTCCATCCGGCCATGCAGATGATTGCTACCCGATTATCTGACGAAGAGATTGCCTCATTAGCCGCGTATTTCCGGAATTTGAATAATCAACCGTAAATCTGTAGGAGGGAATTATGAAATTGAACCGAAGACAACTTCTCGCCTCGGCCGTCACTGTTTCGGCAGCGCTATCGGCGCCGGCGGTACTGGGGCAGGCGCGGCCGCGTGTAGTCGTGGTTGGCGGCGGCGCTGGCGGAGCGACAGCGGCGCGCTATATCGCCAAAGATTCCGGGGGGGCGATTGACGTAACCCTGGTGGATTCCTCCAAAGCCTATTATTCGTGTTTTTTCTCGAATCTCTATATCGGAGGCTTTCGTGACTTTGCTTCGATCGGACACAGCTATGGTACCCTGGCGAGCGCGTATGGAATCAATGTTGTTCATGACTGGGCCGTGGGTGTTGACACGGACGCCCGCACTGTTGCGCTTGCCGGCGGCGGCAGCCTTTCCTACGATCGGCTGGTGCTGTCTCCGGGGATCGATTTCAAGGCCGGGTCCGTGCCGGGCTGGGATCTGTCGGCGCAGAATCAGATGCCGCATGCCTACAAGGCCGGGTCGCAGACACAACTCCTGAGAGCGCAGGTCGAAGCGATGCCCGCTGGCGGCGTCTACTGCATGGTGCCGCCGACGAACCCGTACCGTTGCCCGCCGGGACCTTATGAGCGGATATCAATGGTCGCCCATGTGCTGAAGCAAAAGAATCCAACGGCGAAAATCCTGATTGTGGATCCGAAGCAGAAGTTTTCCAAACAGGCTCTTTTCGAGGATGGGTGGAAGCGTTATTATCCGGGCATGGTCGAACGAATCTGGCCGGAATTCGGTGACCAGAAGATTGAGGTGCGGCCGGAATCAATGGAAGTGGTGATCAACGGTGAGGCCACCAAAGTGGATGTATGCAACGTGATTCCGGCCCAGAAGGCGGGCCATATCGCCGAAGTCGCGGGGATTACCAACGAGGCCGGCTGGGCGCCTGTTGTCCCGCACACGATGCAGAGTCGGATGGATGAAAACATCCATGTGCTGGGTGACGCCTCGCAGCAGGGCGATATGCCCAAATCCGGCTTTTCCGCCAATAGCCAGGCCAAGGTTTGCGCCATGGCGATACGGGGCGCCCTGAGCGGGTCGGATGTCTTCCCGGCCCGGTTTGCCAATACCTGCTGGTCGCTCATCGAGACCGATGACGGCGTCAAGGTCGGCGCCACCTACCAGGCGACGGATGAGAAAATCGCGAAAGTAGACGGGTTCATCTCACAGGTCGGTGAGACCGCCGAGGTGCGCAAGGCGACTTATGAGGAGTCTCTCGGCTGGTATGAAGGGATTTCTGCTGACATGTTCGGCTGATCCGGTATAAAATCGGGCGCGGTCACCGGTCCCGCGCCCGATTCTCCAGGCTGACCGTGACCCGGGTCGCTGTATCACAACGCAGCGGGACAGGTCGGGCATGGTCAATTTCACAGCGGCATTGCCAGGCCCGGTTCATATTTCATAGTAACTGTTATGGCCTATCAGCTCGGGATTGATACCGGAGGCACCTATACGGACGCGGTGATCGTCGATGAAAATCAGGCCGTACTGGCCAGGAACAAAAGCCTGACCACCAGTTTCGATCTGACCATCGGTATCGGCAACTCGATTTCAAATTTGCCACCCTCCTGCATCGCGGAGGTTAATCTCGTCGCGCTTTCCACCACTTTATCCACAAACTCGGTGGTTGAGGGGCGCGGGGCGCCGGTTGCGGTCCTGTTGCCGGGCTACAACCAGGCCCAGGTGGACAAAAGCGGATTGACCGAGATCGTGGACCGGGAGCTGATTTCCCTGATTGACGGCGGTCATGACGCAATCGGCGAGGAATTGAAACCGCTGGATATCGAATTCGCCAGAAGCAGGATCATGGAACAGAATGACCGGGTTTCCGCATTCGCGATATCCGGCATGTTCGGAACCCGCAACCCCACTCATGAAAAACAGCTTCGTGACCTGGTCCATGAACTGACCGACAAACCCGCCGCCTGCGGGCATGAACTGGCTTCCAGTCTGGGCGCCCCGAGGAGGGCTCTGACCGCCGCTCTCAATGCCCGGATGATTCTGTACATTCAATTGCTGATTGATTCCGTCGAAACCATACTGAATGAAAAGGGAATTGAAGCGCCGTTGATGATTGTCAAGGGGGACGGTTCACTGGTCAACGCGCATACCGCCCGCTTGCAGCCGGTTGCCACCGTCCTGTCCGGGCCGGCCGCCAGCGTAATCGGGGCTTGTGCCCTGAGTGGACAGAAAAATGCCATCGTTGTCGATATGGGTGGAACCACCACCGATATCGCCATTGTCACCGATGGCCAGCCGGAGTTGTGTGAAGACGGCGCCCGGATCGGCGCCTGGCAGCCGATGGTTGAGGCCATCCGGGTGTTTTCGATTGGCTTGGGCGGCGATAGCGAACTCGGATTCAGGTCCGGCCTGAATATTTCCGGACGAAGGGTGGTGCCGATGAGCCTGTTGGCGCACCAGTTCCCGGAGGTAATGTCGGCCATTGAGCGGCAGGAGAGTGGTTCACCCAGCCCGAGAAACAACAAATTCGCTCTGCCGTTGCAGAAAAATGAAGCGCTGTTACGGCAGTTGAATGAAGTCGAGCAGCAAGCCTGGGAGAGGTTGCAACAAGGGCCGATCGAATTGGAAACGCTGATCGACAGTAACCGGAGCATGCTGCGGGCGGTTGCCAGAATGGAACGGATGGGACTGGTGATTTACAGCGGATTTACCCCGTCAGACGCGACCCATGTGCTCGGCATGAGTGACCACTGGGACAGTCAGGCTGCCCGGCTCGGGGCCATAATATGGGCCAGGCAGATGCGCCACCTGTATGGATACGGTAACTGGCGGGACGGGGACGCGGTATCGCCCTGTCAGGAAGTGTTCCATCTGGTGACCAGTAAAATCAGCCAGAAACTGATCGAGGCCGGTCTCAACCAGCATGGCAAACTGGCGGATTCGCAATCACAGAATCTGACCCGACTGCTGTCCGATATCGTACTTGGGCAGGGCCGTTCCTCAAAAGTGAATCCGCTGTTCAAACTGGAGTTTTCAAAGGGCTATCCGATTGTCGCCGTGGGCGGACCGGCGGCCGATTATTTCCCGGATGTGGCGAAAAAACTCGATGTCTCTCTGAATTTACCCGAAAATGCCGAGACTGCGAATGCCATCGGCGCGGTGCTTGGCGCCGTCGTGCAGATCGCTCATGTGACCGTGGCCCAGCCTCAATTCGGCGTATTTTACCTGTTCCACAAGGATCAACCGATCCGGTTTGAGAATCTGGAACCGGCGATTGAGGAAGCCACTAGAATCGCCAGGCAGGAAGCCTACGATATGGCCGTGGCAGCCGGGGCGGCCTCGGTCGAGACCAGAATCCGGCAGGACGCGAACCATGTTCAGCATGATATTGACGGCGAACTGTTCGTCAGTACCCGCATCACAGCCATCGCCTCCGGCCGCCCGAACTGCCTGATGCAGTGATTGTCAGCGCGGACTAAGTCTCAACGCAAGTCGCCTGGTAGTCAGATCTGGATATATTCCCGTTTGTACGGGACTTCGTCGATGTCTACGTTGCTGTCAAATTCCCGAGCGTAGCGATGGCCTTCGTATACCGCAGCCGCAATGGTTGAAGGGGCAAGACAGTCACCGATCCGCGTTACCGATTTGATGCCAGCCGACTTCAGGCCATCCGGGTCGCCGTCCAGATCAAAAAACAGACTGTCCCGCGGACGCCTCGCGGTCACCATGACCAGATTGTCGATGTCGAGCCGCTGACTTTGGCCGCTGACAATGTGCTTCAGTGTCACGTCTCCGCGCTGTATTGAAGCCAGCAGGAATTTCTCCTTTATGGTCACGCCGAGGTCATACAGCCGTGATTCGATGTGACCCTGTTCCAGGCTATGATGCGTCCATGCGGAAACATCCGCCGCGGGGGTGATCAGGGTCGCTCTGGCGCCTTGGGCGGCCAGGGCTTCAGCGATTGCGCTACCCATATAATAGTGATCATCGTCATAGATTGCGATATGGCCCGTTGCCGGGGTGTTCGCCATGACATCATCGGGAGTCAGCACGATTCCGTTTTCATCGCGGGGGATCGGATGATAGTGGCTGCGCCCCATGCCCCGGTTATCCCATTTTGCGCCGGTGGCGATGACGACGCGCTGAATATCGAGTTCTTTGGCGAAATCCAGAACCTGTTCCTTGCTGAGGGCGCTTTGCAGGAAGATTTCAACCTGATCCAGCCTGTCTATCTGGCCCAGCCGGTAATCAACCACCCGTTGCCATGCAGACAGTCCGGGCAATCCGCTCTCCATGGTCACCCGGCCGCCGGGAGAGTCGGCCGCATCGGCAACCACAACCCGGTAACCCCGCTTGCCCAGTGACATGGCCGCTTCCAGGCCGGCCGGACCGGCGCCGACAATCAGTACCGCGTCAGAAGAGGTCTTTGCGCGGATGGTTTCCGGGTGCCAGTCACGGCGATATTCTTCTCCCGAGGTCGGGTTCTGGGTACAACGGATCGGAATCATAGTATTGTCACTGACAATGCAGACATTGCATCCGATACATTCCCGGATGTCATTGATCCTGCCCTGTTCAATCTTTTTCGGTAGAAACGGGTCGGCAATCGAGGGGCGGGCGGCGCCGATCATATCGAGTACCCCCCGTTTTATCTGCGAGACCATGGTATCCGGCGAGGTGAACCGTCCCACGCCGACGACCGGTTTTCCGGTGACCTGTTTGACGAACCGAATATATTCCTCCTGGAATCCCTCTTCGGAAAATCGGGAGGATTGTGAATCATTCGCCCATCTGCTGATGTTGACATCCCAGATATCGGGGATCTCCGCCAGCATTTCCACGACTTCGCGCCCTTCGGAGCCGGATACCAGCCCGGTATCGCCGAGCAGCTCATCGACCGCGAAACGCAGGGCGATTCCACAATCGCCGCCGACCGCGTCTTTGGTGTCTTCGAGCAGCTCGCGCAGGAATCGAACCCGGTTTTCCAGGCTGCCACCGTACTCATCGGTGCGCCGGTTGTATTTCGGGGAGATGAAATGGAACGGAAGGGCGATGTCGTGGGCGGCATACACGTAAACGATGTCGTACCCGATCTGCTTGCAGCGCAGCGCGGCCTTGCGGTGCCATCGGCGCACATTGGCGATGTCTTTCTTGCCCATGCAGTAAGGCTGGATCGGATCCATTGAGCCAATAATCATTCCCGACGCGGACATGGTCGGCAGGCGGCTGTGTCCGTTGTGCGCCGCGTGTCCATAGAAACCGAGTTCGACGGCCGCCAGCGCGTCATGTTGATGAATCGCGTCGACACTCAGGCGCAGTCGCTTCATGTCCTCCGCGTCCCACAGCTTGGCTTCGACGTAAGGAGTCGAATCAGAGGCCGGATGGATGTCGGTTTCCTGATTGGATACCACGGCCCAGCCGCCCTCGGCTTTGATGCCGCGAAAGGCGGCCTCGCCTTTGGGAGACAGATAGCCGAGACCGTTGCAATGGGGCACTTGGTAGAAGCGGTTTTTTGCCGTTACCGGACCGATCCGGACCGGCTCGAAGAGGATGTCATATCTGGGGTCACGCATTTTGCAGTCCGGTTTTTACGCTCATGGCGCTAAAGTTCACAAATACCAGTGGCTTCGGGCATCCCCGGATTCGATGAATGCGCGGTATTCACTCAGCTTGCAACTGGTATAGGCACGAATATATTCTTCTCCAAAACAGTCTGACAATACCCGGCTCTGACGGCTGCGGGTCTGCGCCTCAGTCAGATCGAAAGGAATGTCGGGATCCAGCATCGAACCGGCGTTGCCCTCGCTGGGCGGTCCGGGGGCAATCTGCCGGATGATGCCATGGTACATGCCAGCCAGTATCGCGGCAAGAGTCAGGTAAGGGTTGGCATCCGCGCCTGCGACGCGATGTTCGAACCGTCGGGCGGCCCCCGGACTTTTCGGGATTCGCAGCGCCACGCTGCGGTTCTCAAACCCCCAGCTTGCAGTGACCGGAGTATAGGTGTTCGGTGCAAACCGGTCGTAGGAATTGACGTTCGGGGCGAAAATCCCCATGGATTCCGCCAGGATGTCCGTTAACCCGCCGATGCTGTGCATCAGCGTCTCACTGGCGCATTGCGGGGTTCCGTATTGCCCTTTGCCATCGAACACATTATTGCCTTGTTCATCCAGCAGGCTGACATGCAGATGCAGTCCGTTGCCGGAATTTTCAATCCGGGGTTTGGCCATGAAAGTCGCCTGGTAGCCTCGTTTACGCGCGATCCCCTGTACGGCCCGCCTGAACAGGACGCAGTGGTCTGCCGCTTCCATCGGGTTGTCACTGTGCTTGAGATTGATTTCAAATTGTCCGGGCGAGTATTCCGCGGAAATGGCGCCGGCGGTCACGCCCTGCAGCGCGCAGGTCGAGACGACCTCGTCGAGATACAGGGCAAAATCCTCCACATCTTCCAGGCTGTAAACTTGAGTGGTATGGTGGCGTTGCCCGGTCAGGGGGCTTCGCGGCGGTTGCAATCCGTCCGACCGGTCCGCGTCGAACAGATAGAATTCCAGTTCGAACGCGACCACCGGACGGAGGCCAAGCCCGGCGAAACGATCCAGCATCCTGGCCAGTACGTTGCGGGGTTCATAGTAGTACGGTTCGCCATCCAGTCCCCGCAGGGTGAGCATCACCTGGGCCGTGGCAACCTGTGTCCATGGAGCGGGTGTCAAGGTTCCCGGAACCGGGACCGCCAGCTGGTCGGGGTCGCCATCCGAAAACCCCAACCCCTCCGGGTCCATTGACTCACCGGTGACCGCAAGCAGGAAAGACGATCCGGGACTCATCATACCTGACTCGAACACCTTGCCCGCCTCGGCAACGGGATAGCGCTTGCCGCGAATAACGCAGGACAGGTCACAATAAAACGCGTCCAGGTATTTCGTTTGCGGGTGAGTTTTGAGAAATTGCCCGAGTTCGGTGACAGCGCTCAATGGTCAGGTCCGGTTTTCAGATTACGGATAACCTGGTAATGTGCGTTTCAATGATTGTTTCGACTCGAAATGCGCGATGGCGAGTTCGATCAGCTTGTCAATCAGGTCTTCGTAGGCGATGCCGGAGGCGGCCCACAGCTTCGGATACATACTGATCGGGGTGAACCCCGGCATGGTATTGATTTCATTCAGTATGACCTCGTTCGAATCCTTGTCAACAAAGAAATCCACCCGCGCTAGTCCGCGCCCGTCAATCGCTCTGAAGGTCCGGATCGCGAGCGACTGAACCCTGCGGGTTGTTTCTTCATCCAATGGCGCCGGAATGACCAGTTGGCTTTTGTCGTCGACATACTTGGTATGATAGTTGTAGAACTCCGCGCCCGGAATGATCTCGCCCGCAACGGATGCTTGCGGATTTTCGTTGCCCAGCACCGCGCATTCGATTTCCCGGCAGTTCTCCATGGACTGCTCGATCACGATCTTGTGGTCGAACTGAAATGCCAGACTGGCGGCCTCTGTCAATTCCCGGCGGTTACCGGCCTTGCTGATGCCCACGCTTGAGCCCATGTTGGCCGGTTTCACGAACATCGGATATTCCAGTTTTTTCTCGCTCAGGGCAACAATCCGGTTCTGGTCCCGCAGCCATTCGACTGACTCGGCAATCATATACGGCGCCTGGGGGATGCCGCTGGCGGCGAATACCATTTTCGCCAGAGCCTTGTCCATGGCCAGGGCGGAAGCGGCTACCCCGCATCCCACATAAGGCAGCCCGGCCGTCTCCAGCACCCCCTGCATGATTCCATCTTCACCAAACGGGCCGTGCAGAACCGGAAAAACCACATCCAGCATCGGAGTCCGGGCAGGAGCGTCGGGTTCGTCGGATTGTGTCATCGAGTCGGCCGGCCGGGTGACCAGATTACCGCTGTCATGCAGCTCCAGTGATACCGCGGAGTCGGGGCAGCCCTGCACCTGCCGCAGTCGGGTGACCGAACCCGATGAAGTCAGGGCTTCGATATCATCGCCCGGATGCCAGCCACCGGATTTATCAATACCGATCAGATGGACATGGTATTTTTCCCGGTTGATGGCTTTCTCGATTGATTTCGCCGAGGTGACCGAGACTTCATGCTCACAGGATTGCCCGCCGAACAGGATGCCGAGATTAATTTTTCCCTTCATCGGATAAATTCAAGGATAACCTGATTACACAGTGAGATGAGTGATCCGATCCAGGGCAATATGGCGATGATAATGAGGACATTGAGCGTCAGTACCGCCAGACCGTCCTTCATCCAGAGTATTGACCGATCAGACTGCGGCGCGTCGAAGTAAACCAGTTTGATAATTCTCAGGTAATAATAAGCTCCAATCACGGCCAGTATCACCGCAACGACCGCGACCCAGACCAGGCCGGCGTCAACCAATGCCTGTATGACCGACAGTTTCGCGAAGAAACCGGCGGCAGGCGGCACCCCGGCCATCGAAAACATCAGGATCAGAATGAACAGCGCCAGTATCGGGCTTCTCTGGTTCAATCCTTTCAGGTCACTCAACTGATCGGACTCGAAGTTTTTGTCTGACAGAAGCAGGATCAGTCCAAATGCGCCGCAGCTCATGGTGGCATAAATCAGGACATAAAACAGGGACGCGCCATACCCCTCGTCTGTTCCGCTCAGGATGCCCAGCAGGAAAAAACCCATGTGCGATATTGTGGAATAGGCCAGCATTCTTTTCAGGTTGTCCTGGGCAATCGCGATAATGTTGCCGATCAGGATGGACAATAAAGCCATGACAATCAGCATCTGCTGCCACATTCCCTGAAGGTCTTCCAGTCCGCCCACCAGCAATCGCAATGTGAGCGCGAAAGCGGCGATTTTGGGGGCCGCCCCAATGAATGCGGTGGTTGAGGTCGGAGAACCGTGATAGACATCCGGAACCCACATGTGAAACGGTACGGCTCCCAGCTTGAAGCCGAGAGCGACCACGATAAACACGGTGGCCAGGATCAGCGCCAGATTGTCGGGTTGCACATCGGCTACCGCGGCGCCCAATTCGGGCAGGCCCAGGACGCCGGTCAAACCGTACAGCAAAGACATGCCGTACAGCAGGATACTGGATGCCAGCGCGCCCAGCACGAAGTATTTCATGGCCGATTCAACAGCCAGGCTGTCATCCCGGTAAAAGGCGATCATCGAGTAAAGACACAGCGACATCAGTTCCAGGCCGAGATACAGGGTCAGCAAATGATTCGCCGAGGCCATGACCATCATCCCGCAAACTGAAAACAGTCCCAGTACGTAATATTCGTTCTGGAAAATGCCCCGATGCCGGTTATATTGCCGGCTGTAAATGAAAATGGCGGCAGACAGGATACAGATTGCGACCTTGAGCAGATCGGACATCGGGTCATCGACAAACAGTCCGTTGAATGCGGTCACTGACCGGGTTGAAAAGTCTGCAATGATCAGGGCGGCGGTCACCAGCAGGGAACCGATACTCAACCAGAAGCAGATTTCCTGACCTCTTTCCGGGTCCCCGGCCGGTTTGACAAACAGGCCCGCCATCAGGATAACCGAAGCCATGGACGCGATGAAAATCTCAGGCAGCGCCAGCGCTAAATTGAGTGTTTGAAGATTCATAATGGCGGGTCTACCCGATTAACGGCATTCTGTCAGACATTTCGAGACCTCGACATGTTGCAACAGATTGTCGATGGACACATGCATCACATCGAGAACGGGATTCGGCCAGACACCCACTGCCAGCACCATCAATGCGAGAATGCCCAGCGTCAGGATCTCCCGGCGGTCAATATCATTCAGCGCGGCGACCTCATCGTTCAGTACTTTTCCGTATACCACCCGTTTGACCATCCACAGGGTATACGCGGCGCCAAACACCAGAGTCAGCGCGGCAAAAATAGCGAACCAGGGATTGACCTTGAAGGAGCCGAGGATGACCAGGAATTCGCCGACGAATCCGGAGGTGCCGGGCAGTCCGGCATTGGCCATCGCGAACAATACCATGAATGCGGCAAAGATCGGCATTGGCGTCGCAATGCCCCGGTAACTGTCGATTCTGCGTGAGTGCAAGCGGTCATACAGTACGCCAACGCACAGGAACAGGGCGCCGGAAATGAAACCATGGGAAATCATCTGCATCATCGCGCCCTCCACTCCCTGTGAATTGAAGACGAAAAACCCCAGCGTGACAAAACCCATGTGGGAGATCGACGAATAGGCGATCAGTTTTTTCATGTCCTGCTGAACCAGCGCGACCAGGGCGATATAGACTATCGCGATCAGGGAGAGTCCGATCATCAGCCATGCCAGTTGATGGCTGGCGTCGGGGGCGATCGGCATACTGAATCGAATGAAGCCGTAGCCCCCCATCTTCAGCATGATCGCGGCCAGGATGACGGAGCCTCCGGTCGGCGCTTCGACATGGGCGTCGGGCAACCAGGTATGGACCGGAAACATCGGCACCTTGACGGCAAAGGCGGCGAAAAATGCCAGGAAGATCAATATCTGGGCATCCAGCGACAGCGGCAGGCGGTGAAAATCGAGAATGCTGAAACTTCCGTTGCTGGCATTGTACAGATAGATCAGGGCCACCAGCATCAGCAGTGAACCCAGCAGGGTATACAGGAAAAACTTGATCGTCGCGTAGATGCGGTTGGGTCCACCCCAGATTCCGATGATCAGGAACATCGGAATCAGCATGGCCTCCCAGAAGACATAGAATAAAACCGCGTCCAGCGCGGAAAACACGCCGATCATGATGCCTTCCATAATCAGGAACGCGGCCATGTACTGCGCGACCCGCTCCTGGATGACCTGCCAGCCCGCGATCACAACGACCACGGTCAGCAGTGTGGTCAACAGGATCAACGGCATCGAAATGCCGTCCACCCCGATTGAGTAGAAAATGTTGAATGGCTCTATCCACCGGTAATGTTCGACAAACTGCATTTGGGCAGTGGTCGGGTCGAACCCGGTATACAGGGGAATGCTGAGCAGGAATATTACAATCGAAAACCCGAGGGCGAGTTTGCGCGCGGTATCCGCGCGCCGGTCATCCCCGGTCGCCAGCACCAGCGCGCCGGCAAGGACAGGAAGCCAGATAAGTACGCTGAGCAGTTTATTTTCCATACGGAACCCTGCTATCCGGCATCAAGTCAAGTGTCATAATCAAAACCAGACAAACAGTGTGATCAGGCTGAACAATCCGATAATCATCACAAAGGCGTAATGATAGGTATAACCGGTCTGGATTTTTCTCAAAGCAACTGAAATGGCGGCTACCGTATTGGCGGTTCCATTCACCAGCCCCCCGTCAATCAATCCGGCATCGACATTCTTGTACAGCAGTTTCCCGGACCAGACCGACCCCCTTGCGAACAGGGCCTGATAGAAATCGTCAAAGCCGTACTTGTTTTGCAATACGCGGTAGATCGGTCCCGAGGCTTTTGCAAGAATCGTAGGTACTTCGGGATTATGGCAATAGCAATACCAGGCGCCGGCAATGCCGCCGATCGCCAGCCAGAAAGGCGGGGTCATTATACCGTGCAGGATCGCGCTGAATATCAGCGCGGCCCCGGTCTTGCCGGAATAGGCGTCGGCGATTTCCCGCGTGACATCATGACTGGCGAGAATGAACAGGGAGTCGCCGAAGTGTTCCCCGCTAATCACCGGGCCGAAGAAAACCAGACCGGCCAGGATCGAGGGAATGGCCAGCGCAATCAGGGGCAGCGTCACCACCGGAGGCGATTCATGCAGGTGCGACCGGGTCTGTTCGTCTGCCCGGTTTTTGCCATGGAAGGTCATGAACAATAACCGGAAAGAATAGAAGGCGGTGACGAATACGCCGGATAGTACCGCGATATATGCGAATTGCGCCCCTGCGGTATCGCTGTGGCGGACCGCTTCGATAATCGCGTCCTTGGAGAAAAAACCGGCGAACGGAGGGACTCCGGCCAGCGCCAGCGAGCCGATCAGACAGGTCAGGTAAGTGACCGGCATGATCGCTTTCAATCCACCCATTTTTCTCATGTCCTGCTCATGGTGCATGGCGATAATGACCGAGCCGGCGGCGAGAAACAGCAGCGCCTTGAAGAATGCGTGAGTACCCAGATGAAAGATTGCGATCTCATAAGCCGATACTCCCAGCGCCACCGTCATATAACCGAGTTGCGACAGGGTTGAGTAAGCGACCACTCTTTTGATGTCATTCTGTACCAGGCCGACCAGAGCCATGAGGATTGCGGTGGTGGCGCCGACGATCAATACCACCGACAAGGCGGTTTCGCTCAACTCGAACAGGGGAGACATGCGAGCCACCATGAAGATCCCCGCCGTTACCATGGTCGCCGCGTGAATCAACGCCGAGATCGGGGTCGGACCCTCCATCGAATCCGGCAGCCAGACATGCAGCGGCACTTGCGCGGATTTACCCATGGCGCCGACAAACAACAGGATGCAGATGACGGTAATCCATTTCCATTCACCAAAGGGCGAGGCCACGGTGGCTTCCCCGTGCGCTGCGGCGTCGCCGAATACGGTGGCGTAATCGAGTGAACCGAACACGGCCAGAATGGCGGCTATCCCTAACAAAAACCCGAAGTCACCAACCCGATTGACCAGAAACGCCTTCATGTTGGCGAAAATCGCGGTGTCCCGGTCAAACCAGAACCCGATCAGCAGATACGACACCAGCCCGACCGCCTCCCAGCCGAAAAACAATTGCAGGAAGTTGTTCGACATGACCAGCATCAGCATGGCGAAAGTAAACAGGGAGATGTAACAGAAGAATCGCTGGTAACCCGGGTCCTCCGCCATATAACCGATGGTATAGATATGAACCATCAGCGAGACAAAGGTGACGATCACCATCATCGTCGAACTCAACTGATCAATCAGGAACCCGATCTGGAAAGGAATGCCGCCGCTGATTGCCCAGGTATACACAGTCTGGTTGGCGATGGCGCCGCCGCGAACATCGGCATAGACCCACACCGACAACACGAAAGCGATAGCCACCCCGGCGATGGTGATGGAATGCGACCCGCGGCGTCCGATGGCTTTGCCGAACAGCCCGGTCACGACCGAGGCAGCCAGGCAGATCAGGGGAATGGCGAGGTAGATATTCTTCATCCTTTCAGGGTATCCAGTTCTTCAACATTGATGGTTTGCCTGCTCCTGAACAATACGATCAGGATTGCGAGTCCGATCGCCGCCTCCGCCGCGGCTACGGTCAGGATGAAGAACACGAACACCTGGCCCGCGATATCATTCAGATAGTATGAGAAGGCGACGAAGTTCAGGTTGACCGCAAGCAGCAACAGTTCAATCGCCATCAGCAGGATCACGACATTCTTGCGGTTCAGGAATATCCCGACGACACTGATCGCAAACAGGATCGCTCCTAAAATAAGGTAATGGGAGAGTGGAATCATTGCGGCTCCCGGTCAGCGGAGGAAGGGGTTTCTGATTTCATTTTCACGATTCGCAGCCGGTCTTCACGTTTCACCAGCACCTGCTCTGCGGGGTTGATATATTTGGTCTCAGGGCGTCTTCTCATGGTCAGCGCAATCGCTGCGATAATCGCGACCAGAAGGATCAGCGCGGCAATTTCAAACGCGAAAACATAATGGGTATACAACTGTCCGCCCAGTTCCTTCGAGTTGCTGTAGCCGGCGCCGGGGTCGGACGGCGGACTGTAGTCGCTCGCGCCAAAGGAGCCATACAACACCAGCGCCATTTCAACCACAAGCAGAACCGCGACCAGGGAGCCAATCGGCAGATAACGGGTGAACCCGGAGCGCAGTTTGGCGAGATCAATATCCAGCATCATCACGACGAACAGGAACAGGACCATCACCGCCCCGACATAGACCAGCACCAGGACAATGGCCAGGAACTCGGCCTGTAGGGTAATCCAGATGCAGGCCGCGCTGAAAAACGCCAGTACCAGAAACAACGCGGATTTGACCGGGTTGCGGATGGTCACCACCATCATGGCCGCGAAGACCAGAATCGCGCTGAATACATAAAAGGCTGTTTGCAGAATGGTCATCGTCCGATTTATCTGTAGACTGAATCCTGTTTACGCGCGGCGGCGATCTCGGCTTCGTAGCGGTCGCCTACTTCCAGCAGTCCCTGTTTGTCGATCACCCGTTCCACGTTCTCTTCCATGTGGAATTCATGAATATCGGTCATCACGATTGAATCCACCGGGCAGGCTTCCTCACAAAACCCGCAGTAAACGCACTTGAACAGGTCGATATCATAACGGGTAGTGCGGCGGGTGCCGTCCTCGCGTTCTTCGGAATCAATGGTGATGGCCAGCGCCGGGCATACCGCTTCGCACAGTTTGCACGCGATGCAGCGTTCCTCGCCATTGGGGTAGCGCCGCAGCGCGTGCAGGCCACGGAAGCGCGGGGACTTCGGTGTTTTTTCCTCCGGATACATGATGGTCGTTTTCTTGTTGAAAAGCTGACGGCCGGTTACACCCAATCCCTTCCTCAGTTCCTGCAGGGAAAAGGTTTTATAGAGTTGTTTGAGATCCAGAGCCATGTTGTATACCTGTAATTACGTATCCATACCGTTATGCAAAAATAAAGCCGAGTGGCGTGTAGAACTTTCCCAGACCAATTACGACAATCCATACCAGAGTAACCGGGATCAGGACTTTCCAGCCAAGGCGCATGATCTGATCGTATCGGTAGCGGGGAAAGGTCGCGCGAAACCACAGGAACAGGAATGCCACCGCGGCGGTTTTCGATCCGAACCAGAACAGCCCGGGGAACCAAGTGAACGGCGCCACGTCAACCGGCGGTAGCCACCCTCCCAGAAACATCAACACGGTGAGCGCCGCGATCAGAATCATATTGGCGTATTCCGCCAGGAAAAACACCGCGAAACCCATGCCGGAATATTCGACATGGAATCCGGCGACAATTTCTGACTCGCCTTCCGCCACATCAAACGGCGCGCGATTGGTCTCCGCCACCCCGGAAATGAAATACACGACGAACAGCGGCAGCAGGGGCAGCCAGTACCACTGCCAGAAGCCACCGGATTGGTGTATCACGATTTCTCTCAGATTCAGGCTGCCGGCGACCATCAGCACGCCCACCAGGGCAAACCCCATGGCGATTTCGTAGGCGACGATCTGTGCGGCGGAGCGCATCGCGCCCAGAAAGGCATATTTGGAATTCGATGCCCAGCCCGCCACAATCACGCCATAGACCCCCATCGAGGTCAGGGCGAGCACATACAACAGACTGGCGTCAATGTTGGCCAGTACCAGCGAGTCGGTAAATGGCACCACGGCCCAGGCTGCAAGCGCTGGCGCCAGGGAAAGAATCGGCGCGATCAGAAACAGGTAACGGTTCGATTTGTGCGGGATGATGATTTCCTTGAACATCAGTTTGACCGAATCCGCAATCGGTTGCGCCCAGCCCTTGATTCCGACCCGATTCGGTCCGACCCGAGTCTGCATATAGCCGATTACCTTGCGTTCCGCAAAAGTAAACCAGGCCACGCAGGCCATCAAAGGCGCTATGATCAGAGTGATCTTCAGCATGATCCAGCCGAGCTGCTGCAGACTGTCCGGCAGCCATCCGGTCATTGAGAAATAGAAATCAACCATCAGGCTTTGCCATCCTGAGCGCTTTCAGAACATTGACCATGGTATGGATTCCCAGGCCAGCCGTTTCATGAAATCCGACGGGAACATGGACACAATTTTCCATCAGGCGCCGGTTCAGTCTGAGCGGCAGACGGATATGGTCGGCTCCGTTCCCGCCTTCTCCGCCCGCATGTACGACCACTTCACCGCCTTCGTCCAGCCCCAGCCTTGAAGCCGTGGTGGGATGGATGGATACCGCCGGCGCGGGATTGTCGGCGGTGCGCTGGAGCGCATCCGCATTGCGCAGCGTGACCTCGCCGCGGTACATCGGCATATCCGTGATTCGCGGCAGTCCGTCGGCGTTGGCGGCGGACGCGGATAACAACGGGCTGATTCGGCGCTGTGTGGAACGCGCGTTCGGTTGTATATCGTCCATTCCGGTCGCTGACCGGATTTCCGCCATGACATCGTCGAGCGTGATGAAGTCGAATCCATCGCAGCGCAGGAAATTGCCGAGCACCCGCAGTACCTTCCAGGCGGGCCGGGACTGCCCTGCGGGACTAGCCGCAACTTCGGCCGTCTGCACCCGGCCTTCGCAGTTGATGAAAGTACCGGCAGACTCGGTAAAAGCGGCGACCGGCAACAGCACATCCGCGTATTCACTGACCGAATCACTTTGGAACGCGCTCATCTGGACGACGAAGCGCGCATGGTTCATCGCGGCTGCCGCCGCCTTTCCGTCGATACAATCGAGTTCGGGTTCACAGCCGAGCAAGACAAAGCCCTGTAGTCCCCCGGTCAGCATGTCATGGAGGTTTTTGCCATTGGCCTGAGGCCGGCAATTCGCGATATGCCCGGCCACACTGTTGCCTGGCGCCAGGATGGCCAGTTTGCAGCCTGCCGCGTCGGCAATCCAGTCGGCGATGGCCCTGATTACGCTGGCGTCCGGATGCTGCTGGGCCGATGTCCCCAGAATGATCAGCCCGTTGCCACCCGCGTCAACCAGATTCTGCGCGGATAGCCGCATGCCGGGATTGTCCCCGGCCAGCGCCCGGATGTCTTCGGGCAGTTCAACCGACTGGGTTGCGGCGACATCCGTCGCAACCTCCGCGAGCCGGGATATCATCGCCCGCCCGACCCCGAAAGCGGATTCGGCCAAGCCAAAATTCAAATCATAATCCATCGGATTGATGGCGCTGATCTGAGTTCGGCCGGCCAGGAAGCCCTGCCGGATTTTCAGGGAAAGCAACGGCTGTTCCTTGCGGATATTGGAACCCACCAGCAGGACGGCCTGTTGTTTGTCATAGTCGCGGACGGCCGCTTCCGACGCGGGGAAGGCCGGGGCGATATCATCGTCCCGAAAGTCGCACTGTTGCACACGATGGTCCACGTTTTCACTGCCCAGTCCCCGCAGTAGCTTCTGCAACAGGTAGAACTCCTCCAGCGTCGACGCGTGACTCGCGATTCCGCCGATGTCATCGGCCGATCCGGCATCGATAATGGTTCGCAGTCCCCCGGCGGCAAAGGTCAGGGCGGTTTCCCAGTCAGTTGCCCGCCAGCGGCCGTTTTCCCGGATCATCGGTTCGAGCAGGCGCCGCTCACTGTTGACCGCTTCATAGGAAAAGCGGTCCCGATCCGCCAGCCAGCATTCGTTGATCGCGGGATTTTCAATCGGCAGAACCCGTTCAACCTGCCCCCGGAGCGTCTGGACATTGATATTGGCTCCGAGGCAATCGTGCGGGCTGATGGCCGAGTGGTTTTCCAACTCCCAGGAACGCGCGGCGAAACGATAGGGTCTGGACGTGAGGGCGCCGACCGGACACAGATCAATGATATTGCCCGAAACTTCAGAATTCACCGGGCGGCTGAGGAAGGTGGTGATTTTGGCGTGTTCGCCGCGGCCCGGCATGCCCATTTCAACCACCCCGGCGACCTCCTCGCCGAAACGTACACAGCGCGTACAATGAATGCAGCGTGTCATTTCGGTGGCGACCAGAGGCCCGATGTCATAATTCGGAACCACTCGTTTGGCTTCCATGAAGCGCGAATCATCGCCGCCGTACCCCATCGCCTGATCCTGCAGGGGGCACTCTCCGCCCTGGTCGCAAACCGGACAATCCAGCGGATGATTGATCAGCAGGAATTCCATCGTGCCCTTCTGGGCTTCGTGCGCCAGTTTCGACCGGGTAAAGACCTTCATGCCGTCGTTGACCGGAGTCGCGCAGGCCGGCATCGGCTTCGGCGCCCGTTCCACTTCCACCAGACACATCCGGCAATTCGCCGCGACCGACAGTTTTTCATGGTAGCAGAATCGGGGGATATAAATGTCATTGCGGTCGGTGACGCGAATCAGCATTTCGCCCGCCTCGGCCTCGAGTTCCCTGCCGTCCACTTCGATTTTTATCGTACTCATCGCTTGCCGTTACCTGATTTTCGCTTCGAACTCATGCCGGAAATGCGCAAGGAAACTCTGCACAGGCCAGGCCGCCGCGTCACCCAGCGCACAGATGGTGCGGCCTTCTATCCGGTTGGCGACATCGAGCAGGGTATCCAGGTCTTCAGCCCTGCCGTGTCCTGAATCAATGCGTTTCAAAATGCGGTACAACCAGCCAGTGCCTTCACGACAGGGCGTGCACTGGCCGCAGGACTCTTCGTAGTAGAAATACGCGATGCGTTTCAGGATTTTCACCATGTCGGTGGTTTCATCCATGACGATCACAGAGCCGGCGCCGACCGCGGAGCCGTGTTTTTGCAGGGAATCGTAATCCATATTCGCCTGCATGATATTTTCCGCCGGCATGACCGGTACCGACGACCCGCCGGGGATCACGGCTTTCAACTTGCGGCCCTTCCAGACTCCGCCCGCCATTTCCAGCAATTCACGAAAGGGCGTGCCCATCCGGACCTCATAATTTCCCGGGCGCTCCACATGACCGGTCACCGAAAACACCTTGACCCCTCCGGCGTTTTCGACCCCCAGTTGCTTGAACCATGTGCCATCCATCCAGTCGCCGTTCGCCCTTAGAATTGCTGGCACGGAGGCGAAGGACTCGGTATTGTTGATCGTGGTCGGCTTGCCGTACAGACCGAACGCGGCCGGGAAGGGGGGCTTGAAGCGCGGTTCGCCTTTTTTGCCTTCCAGCGAATTGAGCAGCGCGGTTTCCTCGCCGCAGATGTAGGCTCCCGCGCCCAGATGGTTGTACAGATCGAAATCGAAGCCCGAACCAAACAGGTCGCGGCCCAGCAGACCAGCCTGATAAGCCTCCCTTACGGCCTCCTCCATGACTTCGTAGGGTTCCCAGAATTCGCCGCGGATATAGTTGTAACCCACTGTTGCGCCCATCACATAACCGCCAATGGTCATCCCCTCGATCAGGGCATGGGGATTCAGCCGCATGATATCCCGGTCCTTGCAGGTGCCGGGCTCGCCTTCGTCGGAATTACAGACCACATATTTCTGCGCGGGCGAACTGCGAGGCATGAAACTCCATTTCACCCCCACCGGAAACCCGGCCCCGCCCCGCCCCCGGATGTTCGATTGCTTGATGGTACCAATAATTTCGGTATGCGGTATCTGGCCTGCGAGTACTTTTTCCAATGCCTGGTAGCCACCGTTCGCGCGGTAGCTTTGCAGTGTCCAGGGTTTTTCGATGGCCGGGTCAGGCAGGCTGATATTGCATGCCCTGCGCAGGGAACTGAACCGGTCGGCGATCAATGGCTGGTTCATGTCAGCGCCTCGAGAATCTGGTCCACTTTGTCCGGGGTCAGGTCTTCGTAGTAATCCCGCCCGATCTGCATCATCGGCGCTCCGGCGCAGGCGGCCAGGCATTCCACTTCCTTCAGGGTAAAGCGGCCGTCGGCAGTGGTTTCGCCAAATTTGATGCCGAGCTTTTGCTGCAGGTGAGCGACGATCTCATCCGAGCCGCGCAACATGCAGGAAATATTGGTGCACAGACACACCTTATGTCTGCCGACCGGGCTCAGATCATACATGGAATAGAAGGTCGCGACCTCGTAAGCCTTGATCGGCGGCACCCCGATGATGCCGGCGACGTGTTCGATCAACTCTCCACTTAGCCAGCCATGCTCGTCCTGGGCGATGCGCAGGGCGGCCAGCAGCGCGGACCGACGTTGGTCCGCCGGATATTTTCCCAGCTCATGGCTGATCTGTTGCATGGATGCGTCGCACAGCCGGGAAGGATGGGTACAATCTGACGCCATGGTCTATCTGTCTATCTCTCCGAACACGATATCCTGGGTGCCGATGATCGCGACCATGTCGGCCAGCATGTGACCACTGGACATTTCATGCAGGGCGGCCAGGTGAGCGAAACCGGGCGCCCGGATCTTGACCCGGTAGGGCTTGTTGGCGCCGTCCGAAACCAGATAAATACCGAATTCCCCCTTGGGGTGTTCGATGGCCGCGTAGGCTTCCCCGGCCGGTACGCAATAACCTTCGGTGAACAACTTGAAGTGATGGATCAGGGATTCCATGTCGCCCTTCATGTTTTCCCGCGAAGGCGGGGTCAGCTTGTGATCATCGAGAATGACCGGTCCCGGATTATTTCGCAGCCAGTCAATGCACTGTCTGATGATGCGGTTGGACTGGCGCATTTCCTCGACCCGCACCAGATAGCGGTCATAGCAGTCGCCATTCGTACCAACCGGAATATCAAAATCCATGCGCTCATACACTTCATAGGGCTGTTTTTTTCGCAAGTCCCATTCTATTCCCGAACCTCTCAGCATGGCGCCGCTGAAGCCCAGCGCCCTGGCCCGTTCAGGCTCCACAATGCCGATGTCCACTGTCCTCTGTTTCCAGATGCGGTTATCGCTCAACAGGGTTTCATATTCGTCCACACAGGCCGGGAACCGCTCGGTAAAGGCTTCGATGAAATCAAGCAATGAGCCTTCCCGGTCTTCGTTTCGAGCCAGAGTTTCAGTCTCGGAGTGCCGCTTGTCAGGGGCGTATTTCGGCATCTGGTCTGGTAAATCCCGATACACTCCGCCGGGCCGGTAATAGGTGGCGTGCATCCGCGCGCCGGACACCGCCTCGTAACAATCCATCAGGTCTTCCCTTTCACGGAAACAGTACAGGAATACGGTCATGGCGCCGACATCCAGAGCGTGGGCGCCCAGCCACAGGCAGTGATTCAGGATACGGGTGACCTCATCGAACAGCACCCGGATATATTGTGCGCGAAGCGGTATTTCGATGCCGAGCATCTTCTCGATTGCCAGCACATAGGCATGCTCGTTACACATCATCGAGACATAATCGAGGCGGTCCATATAACCGATACTCTGGTTATAAGGCTTGGTCTCCGCCAGCTTCTCCGTACCTCGATGCAGCAAGCCGATATGCGGGTCACAGCGTTCAATCACCTCGCCGTCCATTTCCATGATGATTCTGAGCACGCCGTGCGCCGCCGGATGCTGTGGCCCGAAATTCATCGTATAGTTGCGGATCTCGGCCATCAGTCCGACGCCTCGACCGGGCCGGAACCGGCGAATGTATCCTTACGAATGGTTCGTGGAACCAGGATACGATCCTCAATCGTGACGGGCTGATAGATGACCCGCCCCTGTTCTTCATCGAAGCGCATTTCGACCTGGCCCGACAACGGGAAATCCTTGCGGAACGGATGACCGATAAAGCCGTAATCCGTCAACAGACGGCGCAAGTCGGGGTGTCCGTTAAAAATGATGCCGTACAGGTCAAAGGCTTCGCGCTCGAACCAGTCTGCCGAGGGCCAGACATCAATCACCGAGTCGATGATCGGCTGCTGGTCGTCCAGATCACAGCGCAGTCGAATGCGCTGGTTGTTGTCAATCGACATCAAATGATAGACCACCGCGTAACGGCTGCCCGACCAGGGGTCGCCGCCTTCCTGGCCCCAGGTGGAGTAGTCCATACCGCAAAGATCAATCAACTGATCGAACCGGGTTTGCGGGTCGTCCCGCAGGCGGTTGCAGACATCGGTAATCGCCTGAGGCCGGATTTCGCAGGTCAGTTCACCCAGCCGGATTTTGCTGGCGACCAGAGCTTCGCCGAGCGATTCGGCCAGGTACCCGGACAAGGCGGACAGGCTCATCATGTCAAATGGTTCCGTAAATCAGGCTGCTGACACCACTGCCGGCCGCGCGATCGTACTGGTTTTCCTGATTTTTTTCTGTAATTGCAGGACACCGTAAATCAATGCTTCGGCGGTAGGAGGGCAGCCAGGGACATATACATCCACCGGTATGATGCGGTCGCAGCCCCGCACTACGGAATAGGAATAATGGTAATAACCGCCGCCATTGGCGCAGGACCCCATCGAGATGACCCAGCGCGGTTCGGCCATCTGGTCGTATACCTTGCGCAGGGCGGGCGCCATCTTGTTGGTCAGGGTGCCGGCCACGATCATGACGTCAGATTGTCTCGGGCTCGGCCTGAATATAACGCCGAAGCGGTCGAGATCATAGCGGGCCGCCCCCGCCTGCATCATTTCGACCGCGCAACAGGCCAGACCGAAAGTCATCGGCCACATTGAACCGGTTCGCGCCCAGTTGATCAGGTCGTCCAGCCTGGCTGTCGCGAATCCTTCCTGCAAGGTGCCTTCGAGCGCCATCTAATCTACTCCCATTCCAGCGCGCCCTTTTTCCATTCATAGATGAACCCGACCACCAGGACCCCGAGAAACAACATCATCGCCCAGAACCCGAACACGCCGATTTCATCGAGCACAATTGCCCACGGAAACAGAAACGCAATTTCAAGATCAAAAATAATAAACAGGATGGCAACCAGATAATAGCGGATGTCAAATTTCATCCGGGAATCCTCGAATGCCTCGAATCCGCACTCGTAGGGCGAATTCTTCTGTTCGTCAGGCTTGCTCGGGGCTAGTATTTTCCCCGCCGACATAGCGATTACACCGACGGCGATGCTGACGATGATAAATAACAGGATCGGTAAATAATCGGTTAGCAAAACAAACTCTGTTCAGTTCACTGGCCTGTCCGGGTCTGCCCCGGCGTAAAACCGTTATTCTAAATCATTTGACCGGAAAAAACCCGGTATCGGCGAGACAATTGCAGGCTATCGAGTACCACACACGACTACCCACCCAGTAACAGGCTGGGCAAATAAATTACAATTCCCGGGAACAGCACCAACCCGGCGATGGTAAGGGCATCAGCAATAAAAAATGGGGCTACGCCCTTGAATACATCCTGGACAGAAAGTTCGGGGCGTACACCGGCGACCACAAAACAGTTGAGTCCTATAGGGGGTGTAATCAGGCAAAGCTCGGCCATTTTCACGACAATTATACCGAACCAAATCCCGCAACCGGTGGCGGTAAGTCCAAAAGCGCTCTCCCCAGCCGTTACATCCCAGCCGCCATTTAGGGCAATGACTGCAGGAAACACAACCGGGAGTGTCAGAATAAGCATACCGATTGCATCCATGAACATACCCAGCACGGCGTAAGCCAGCAGAATGAGAGCCAGCGTAAGAAAAGGGCTCTGGTCAAGAGAGGTAATCCATGCTGAAAAAACCCCGGGCAGGTCGGCAAACCCCAGAAACCTGACAAACACCAAAACTCCCCAGATGATGGTAAAGATCATGACAGAGAGTTTCGCGGTTTCCATCAGCGCTCTCTTGAATTGGGGCCACCTCATGCCACCGTAAACGGCCATCACAAACACCACAAAGGCGCCGAGCGCCCCGCCTTCTGTCGGCGTTCCCCAGGCATCACCACCAAAAGGGTTATAAATGAATAATATGATAATCGCGATGACAAAAAAGATTGGAAACACAGGCGGCAGGGACTTGAATCTTTCAACCCACGAAAAACCACCGACGGGAGGGCCGAAATCCTTGACCACAAACGCCATTGTGATGATCAACAAGCCATAAACAAGCGCAGAAAACACGCCCGGCAGAAACCCTGCCAGCAACAACGCGCCGACATCCTGCTCAACGATTATGGCGTAGATAACAAGGATTGCTGACGGTGGGATCAACGATGCGAGAGTTCCCGCGGCGGCCACTACTCCTGCGGCAAAGCGTTTGTCATATCCGATGGCGGTCATTTCTGGCAGGGCAATTCGGGCAAAGACAGCGGAGGTCGCAACTGAAGCGCCCGAAACGGCTGCAAATCCCGCAGTAGCGAATACGGTTGCCACCGCCAAACCTCCGGGCAGCCAACCGATCCAGCGCTTGGCGGCTTCAAAAAGCGCTTTGGTCAGACCGGCATAGTAAGCCAGATAACCAATCAGTATGAAGGTCGGGATGAGAGACAGAGCCTGGGAAGAAATCTTGGAGTGAGGAACCTGTCCGGCCGTCTTCACGGCCACTGTAAGAGCCCAGACGAATTGTTCCGGCGCATAATCACGCTTGTCCCAGAAAATCCAGATCAGACCAACCATCCCGGCAATGGCGGCCGCGAATGCTACCCGCACACCGATAACCACCAGGACCAGCAGGAAACCAGTGACAACCAGGCCTATTTCAATGGGCTCCATTTATCCTGGAGTGCATTGAATGGGGTCATTAGCTCTCCTGGTCAAATCCTGATACCGCTTTAGCTTCCTGCTCGGCAATTTTTGCGACATCCTCAATGAGCGGCACAGCCACGGGTTCTGAGGCGCCTGACAGAATAGCTCTGCCATAGCCCCAGACCTGTAATGCCATGCGCAGGGCAAGGACTGAAAATGCTACAGGAACCAACAGCTTGGCAGGCCAAAGAGGCAGGCGTATATCCAGGCTGGAGTCACGGCTCCACCAGGGCGCTGACCAGTCGAAGGAGCGCTCAAAATGGGACCAGGTTCCCCAGATCATCAACAACATCAAAATCAGGATTAACAATGTGCCGATGAATTCAGCCACCCACAGGGAACGTCTGTGTAGCAAACCTACCAGAATGTCCATCCGTATGTGACCACCGAGTCTCTGACAGTATGAAACGCCAATAAACGCAATCAGCGGCATCGCCTGTTCAATCCAGTCGACATATCCCGGCAGAGGGTGGTTCAGGAAATTTCGCCCACCGACGCTGACGACGGCAAGCAGCATCAACGAAAACACTGCAAAGCCGCCGACAAGAGCCAGCAGGGATTCGACCTGATACAGTCGACGGTCTATTCTGCTTAAGCGCGTACCGTCTGTGAGAACAGCAGAATAACCGGCCAAATGATTTCTCCGGTATTGACGATGCCGGCAGTACGCTACCGGCGGGAATTATTGGTATGCTCAGTTACCATCGATCATGCCGGTCACAAGATCATAGAGCTCCTGTGCAGGCAGGCCGCGGGCCGTGTTCTCCTCGATCCAGGCCTTAGCAGCGGGGGCTGCAACCGCCTCCCGGAAGGCCGCGAGTTCTTGCTCGGTATAGGTGATCTTCTCAATACCCTTTTCATCAAGAACCGGGCCCCACTGAGCCATCGTCTTGTTGTTGTAGTTAGAGAGATAGTGAGCCAGCGCCTCATCAACAGAACCGAGAAGAGCCTCACGTTGCGTATCATTCAGTGAGCCAAGGGCATCGGTATTTACAACAACCGGACAGTTGACAGTACCGGGATTGAGATTCGTGGTCCACCATTTGGCGCTTCCAACAGTCCCGAACGCCATGTGGGCGTGGGGCGCAAATGCAACGGCTGAAACCACACCGCTATCCAGCGCCTGCCGGACTTCAGTTGCTGACATGGAAGTGGGCACAGCGCCGACTGCCTTCATGGCCTGGCCAATGCCGCCTGTAGCCCGCACCGCCAGTCCTTCAAATTCTGCAAGTGTCCTCGGGCCATCACCAACCCCTGCAATATTATACTGAGGCAACGGAGAGGGCATCAGCAGTGTAGCGTTCCAACGGGCAAGGTCTTCAATAGCGGCAGGGTGCTGGTAAACAGCCTGGGAGATTTCAACCTCCTGTTCCAGTGAAGAAACCCCCAGAAACGGCAGTTCCAGCACGGTAATGGACGGGTTTTTATCATAATGGTAGCCCGCACAGAACTGCGCCATTTCAAATGCGCCGATCGAAATACCGTCCAGATTTTCACGGTTTTTGGACAATCCTCCATACGATAGATTCAGCGTGAATTCACCGCCGGTCTTTTCGCTGACGAGTTCAGCAAGTTTTTCAACATGTTCGGTAAAAGCGCGGCGTTTCCCCCACAGCGACACATTCCATTCGGTTGCCATGACTTCACTGACCATTACCAGTGACAGGGAACCAGCAATTACAAGTTTCAGAGACTTCGATTTCATTTGTTTCTCCTGAATGTCTTACCAACCTTGAGTCGGTTAAAAGTGAGTCGGTTAAAAAAGTCTCATGCTATATTTTGTTATGCTTTATGTCAATTTTCGGCTTTTCAGCCTGCCACGCGCTGGACGGGATTCACGGCTGGCCGGGTCGGGGTCGATGGTCTGCCGGCCAGTTATTCAATAGTGTTTTCTGTGACCCAGATGTTGTTCAACCGGTCGCTTTTCTACCTTCGCGGATTCAGCTCGAAAGCTCGACCACGCTTTTATGATAGTGTTCCCAGCTCCGCCGGCCAGATTGCCGACCACAAAACACTATCGCGGATTGCCTTCAGTATTTCCGACCTGCCGCGCCTTCAGGAAAACGCGCTATTATTCCTGCAGTTCGCCGTTCACATACTGGCCGATCAAAACTTTCTTACCGTCCGGGCCTGTCAATGTCCATTTTCCGTGTAGCTTGCCGTCTACATACGGGCCTTCCGAAACCCCGCCGTTCGGGAATGTGGATGTCTATTGCCCGTGTTCCTTACCATTCACAAACTCGCCTTCCATAACCGCGCCGTCCGGCAGTGTGGTCGTTTCTGCAACTCCGGCCAGTGGCCGGATTAACAGCAAGCTCGCCATTACCAGGCCCTTGATTCGTTTCTGTGGGTTCATGGTTTATTCCTGTAGTTCACCATTCACATACTGGCCTTCCATAACCGCGCCGCCCGGCAATGTGATTGTCCAGTGCCCGTGTTTCTCACCGTTCACATACTCGCCTTCCATGCTCCCGCCGTTCGGGAATGTGATTGTCCAGTGCCCGTGTTTCTCGCCGTTCACATACTGGCCTTCCTTAACCATGCCGTCCGGGTTTGTGATTGTCCAGTGCCCGTGTGGCTTATCTTTTACATACTTGCCTTCGGCAATGGTGCCGTCCGATAGTGTGATTGTTTCTGCAACTCCGGCCAGTGGCATTATCAGCAATGCCAGAACCGCCAGTATTTTCAATTTCATGGTTATATCCTCGGTAATTGGTAAAACCGGCATGTAACCATACTTTGTACTATCGCACAATCACGCGATCCGGCTTGACAGTCTGGGACGCGCTGGATGGGATTCACGGTTGTTATGCCGTAAGCAAAAGCAGAATCAAACATAAAAAAAATCAATGCAACATAAAGGAGTATGACCATAGTTAAACCCCGCGATTATTGCCGGCCTGTATCAAGGCCCGGTCACGCCGGGCTCCCAGCCAGTCGAGTAAAGCGCCGTAAGCAGGCAGGAACAATACGACCGACACGACAATCTTGAAACACAAGTCCACGGTCGCGACCTCAACCCAGTTGGCTGCCATGAATTGATCGGCGGAGCGGTGGAACGCGACTGCGAAAAAAGTATACGTATCAATGATATTGGCGAACAGTGTGGAAACCAGGGGCGCTGGCCACCATGCCCTCGTTCTTTCCCGTATTTTCTGGAATACCGTAATATCCAGCAATTGTCCGACCAGGTAGGCGGTGCCGCTGGCTATTCCAATCCGCCAGTCCGCCATCAGGGAACTGATCAGAATGGCCGGGACATAAGCCAATCCAACCACAATCCGGGCATTGTACTGATTGGATAATCGGACAGTCAGGTCGGTAGCCAGTATGACGACCGGAAAAACAAACATGGCCCAGGTGAAGGTATACCCCATGAACGTGCCGGTGAACTGCACCAGATAATTCGACAACGCGATAATCACGACGTGAAAGAGGACCAGTCTGATGACCAGGGGCTGGTTAATGTCTGCGAGCATGGGGTTGTTACCCTTTCGATAATTCAAATAGCGCCGGATTCTACCACTCTCACCAGAGTATACCCGGATGCGTCAATTTCAACTGTCGACCGCGGCTGGCGCTCATTTATTTCAACCATCCTGGAATTCCTCATGGAACGCTGCACATTCCTGTATATTCTCACTGAGATAAAATATGTTCATTATCAGATTACGTATGAATTTCTACAATCATTCGTCGTAGACTCCCACAGAGCGCCCTGACACAACGAATCATAGACGAGGACACTGTCACATGAATACCGCCGCCATCGTTCCCAAAGTCTGGAGTTTCTGTGACATCCTGAAGGATGATGGCATCAGTTATGGTGATTATCTGGAACAACTCACCTGGCTGATCTTCCTCAAGATGGCGGATGAGTATTCCAGGCCACCGTACAACCGGGATGTCGGTATCCCGGCAGAATACAGCTGGCAGAGTCTGCGGTCGAAAAGGGGCGCAGAACTCGAAAGTCATTATGTCGCCCTGCTTCGTGAACTTGGCACCCGACCGGGTATGTTGGGGCAAATCTTCACCAAATCCCAGAACAAGATCCAGGACCCGGCCAAGTTGTATCGTCTCATTAACATGATCAGTGAAACCGAATGGGTTACCACAGGAGCCGACATCAAGGGTGAGATTTATGAAGGCTTGCTGGAGAAGAACGCCGAAGACACGAAATCAGGCGCCGGTCAGTATTTCACGCCACGCGCTCTGATTCACGCCATAGTCGAATGTGTACGGCCTGAACCGGGTAAGCTGATCGCCGACCCGGCCTGCGGCACAGGTGGTTTCTTTCTGGCCGCCTACGACTTCATGACCGACCCGGACAATTTCAGTCTCAATAAAGAGCAGAAAGCGTTTTTGAAACACGAGACATTTCACGGCAACGAGATTGTCGCCAATACACGCCGCCTGTGCCTGATGAATATGTTTCTGCACAACATCGGTGAAATTGAGGGAGGGGCGCCCATATCACCGAATGATTCGCTGGTGGCTGACTCCGGCAAGCGTTTCGACTATGTGCTCGCTAACCCGCCTTTCGGCAAGAAAAGCTCCATGAGTTTCACCAACGAGGCAGGCGAGCAGAAAAAGGATGACCTGACCTATAACCGGCAGGATTTCTGGGCCACCACATCCAACAAACAACTCAATTTCGTACAGCATATTCGCACGATGCTGAAAACCACCGGTCGCGCCGCCGTGGTCGTACCGGACAATGTGTTGTTCGAGGGTGGCGCCGGTGAGACGATCCGGAAAAAGCTGCTGGACAATACCGACCTGCATACCATCCTGCGCCTGCCAACCGGCGTATTCTACGCGCAAGGGGTCAAGGCTAATGTAATCTTCTTCGATAACCACGAAGCCAGCCCGAACCCCTGGACAAAACAGGTCTGGTACTACGACTACCGCACCAATATCAGCCATACATTGAAGAAGAAACCAATGCGACATGAAGACTTGTCGGATTTCATCGACTGCTACAATCCACTGAATCGTCATCAGCGCAAGGCCACCTGGCACGAGACAGATTCGCCACAAGGGCGCTGGCGCAGCTACAGCATTGAGGAGATAAAAGCCCGCGACAAGACCAGTCTCGATATCTTCTGGCTCAAGGATAAGAGCCTGACCGATCTGGATAACCTGCCGGAACCCGATATTCTGGCCGAAGAGATTATCGAGAATCTGGAGGCAGGCCTGGGCAGCTTTCGTGATGTACTGGCCCGGTTACGGCGGGTGGAGTGATCGGATGTCTGTGTATAATGGCGCTTGAGGCAAATGCCCGTTATCTGCTGTTCTGGGCCTGAACTTATTTAAGAGACACCCTTTGGTAGTTCAATAAAAGTTTGAAATTGTCAATAAAAATAACAAGTTATTTATTTAAGCGTTTGCCTGATTTTATGCTTTCTGTGCCCAATAATCTTTATCAAACTACCGCTCCGCTTCCCATAAACCTGGCGAGATTGTTTGTTTCCAGATGCTGGCGCCTCCATGTTTTTGGGCATCATGTGGGAAATACTGATTTGCATCGGCGGGTGGATTGATGCCGAACGCCAACCAGACCCCCGAACAGGTGGCGCGGGATGTTATTGACGAGAAATTGTCACAGGCTGGCTGGGCTGTTCAGGACAAGGATCGGATTGACTTTACTGCCTCTGCCGGTGTCGCTGTGCGTGAGTATCAGACGGATGTCGGTCCTGCCGATTATGTACTCTTTATCGACAAAAACCCGGTCGGCGTGATTGAGGCTAAGGCGGAGCATTTGGCGCAGAAGATCACAACCGTCGAGAGCCAATCCACAGCTTATGCCGATGCCGAATTGAAGTGGGTGAAAAACAGCAAACCCTTGCCATTCGTTTACGAGAGCACCGGCGTGTTGACTCGCTTCACAGACAGACGCGACCCCAAACCCCGTTCCCGCGAGATATTTCATTTCCCTCGCCCGGAGACGATGCGGGACTGGCTGGCCCGTCCAGCCTCACTGCGCTCCCGGTTCCAGGCGTTGCCGGGCCTGGATAGCCAGGGGCTGAGAGATTGCCAGATTGATGCCATTAAGGAGTTGGAAGCGTCCTTTAAGGATAACCACCCCCGTGCCCTCATCCAGATGGCAACCGGATCAGGCAAGACTTACACGGCCATCACTTCGATTTACCGATTGCTCAAACACACCGATGCCAGGCGGATTCTCTTTCTGGTAGATACCCGCAATCTGGGCGAACAGGCCGAGCAGGAGTTCATGGCTTACGTACCCAATGACGACAACCGCAAGTTCATTGAGCTCTACAACGTACAACGCCTGCAATCATCCTTCGTCGCCCGGGACAGTCAAGTCTGCATTAGTACCATCCAGCGTATGTATTCGCTCCTGAAAGGTCGGGAAATGGATGAAATCGCCGATCAAATCAATCCAGCCGAATGGGTGCAGCCAAAAGAGCCGATGCCGGTCGCCTATAACGAACGAATCCCGCCTGAGTTCTTCGACTTCATTGTTATCGACGAATGTCATCGCTCGATATACAACACCTGGCGGCAGGTTCTGGAGTATTTCGATGCTTTTCTGATTGGCCTGACCGCTACGCCGGACAACCGCACATACGGGTTCTTCAGGAAAAATATAGTCAGTGAATACGGCCATGATCAAGCCGTTGCTGATGGTGTCAATGTTGGCAACGAGATTTATCTGATTGATACGGAGGTTACGCAGCAGGGAGGCCAGATAGCGGAAGGCCAGATGATCGAGAAACGCGAACGCCAGACACGCAAGAAGCGTTGGGAAACGCAGGACGAAGAAGAAAATTATTCCTCACGGCAATTGGATCGCGATGTTGTCAATCCGCACCAGATTCGTACCGTGATTGGCGCCTTCCGCGACAAGTGGCCGGAGATTTTCCCAGGCCGTGACGAGGTGCCGAAGACACTGGTTTTCGCCAAGACCGACAGCCATGCCGATGATATTATCCAGACTGTACGGGAGGAATTTGCTGAGGGAAACGAATTCTGCAAGAAGGTGACCTACAAAACAGAAGAAGACCCGAAATCCATCCTCGCCCAGTTCCGCAATGATTTTTATCCACGTATCGCCGTGACCGTGGATATGATCGCAACGGGCACCGATGTCAAACCCATCGAGTGCCTGCTGTTCATGCGTGACGTGCGTAGCCGCAATTATTTCGAGCAAATGAAAGGGCGAGGCACCCGCACCCTCGAATACGATGACCTGAAGAATGTCTCGCCCTCCGTGACCAGTGGGAAGACTCATTATGTGATCGTGGATGCGGTGGGTGTCACCCGGTCACTCAAGACGGCCAGCCAACCACTGATCACCAAACCCACGGTGCCGCTCAAGGATTTGGCGATGGGTGTGATGATGGGGGCCTGCGATGAAGACACGGTAAGTTCGCTGGCAGGTCGCCTTGCCCGCCTGAACCAACAACTTGACCAGACGGACAAAAACCGAATCAGAGAGCAGGCCGGGGGTATCGAACTGACGCAAATCGCAGGTGATCTGCTGGCCGCTATTGACCCGGACCGCATTGATGAGAAAGCGCGGGAGATAGAGCCGATTGCCGACAAGGATGTCGAACTATCCACTGATGCTTGCGACAGGGCGCGGGAGCAATTGGTTGATGATGCCGCCCGCATATTCAACGGCGAACTGATTGAGTTAATCGACTCCATCCGGCGCAACAAGGAACAGACCGTCGACCATGATAATCTGGATACGTTACAGCGTGCTGAATGGGCGGGAGACTCCCGTGAGAACGCAGAAGCCATGGCACAGGATTTCCGGCAATATCTAAAAGCCCATCGAGACGAGATTGAGGCGTTGACGATCTTCTACAGTCAACCGCATCGTCGTCGGGAACTGACTTATGCCATGATCCGGGAGTTATCTGACCGACTCAGGCAAGATCAGCCGCGTTTATCGCCTTTCAGGGTCTGGCGGGCTTATGCCCTGCTGGATGACTACAAGGGCGGTCAACCGACAAACGAACTGACCTCACTGGTAGCGCTGATTCGGCGTGTCTGTGGTATGGATGCGGAGCTGTCACCGTATCGGGATACCGTGCGGCGCAATTTCCAGAACTGGATCATGGCGCACCACAGTGGCAGTGGCGAGAAATTCAATAAAGAACAGATGGAGTGGCTACACATGATCCGCGACCACATCATCGACTCTTTTCATCTGGAGAGGGAAGACCTCGAATTAGCTCCGTTCGATAGCCAGGGTGGCATGGGCCAGATGTACAAGCTATTCGGCGATCAGATGGAGGATGTGATTGACGAATTGAATGAGGCATTGGCGGCGTGAACGAAAAACCAGAATCGAGATGGGCAATTCCCGATAGCTGGATGTGGACCAATGTTTCGGAAATTGGCGATGTTGTAGCGGGCGGCACGCCATCAACCAAGGAACCATCATATTGGGCAGATGAGATCAATTGGATTTCACCCGCTGATTTAACAGGCTACTTATCCAAGACTATCAAGCGTGGGACAAAGAGTATCTCCAGAGTCGGCTTAGCAAAGAGTTCAGCGAAGGTGATGCCTGCAGGCAGCATACATTTTTCCTCTCGTGCACCAATCGGGTATGTCGTTATAAGTGCGGAGCCGCTAGCGACAAATCAAGGTTTCAAGAGCCTTGTTCCCGCATCTGGTATTTTCAATGAGTATATCTATTACTATTTGTTGTCGTCGCGAGAATACGCCCGCGAACATGCAAGTGGCACAACATTCTTGGAGCTATCGGGCAAGGCATTCGGCCGCCTTTCGATACCTCTCGCGCCTCTAAATGAACAACAACGAATCGTCGCCAAAATTGAGGAGTTGTTTTCTGAAATCGACAAGGGCGTTGAAAGTCTGGGGAAAGCCATGGGAATCAGTGGGGGACCTCATAAAATAGCCGCACTCCGTCAATCTATTCTCAAGATGGCCTTTTCCGGTAAACTGGTCGCACAAGACCCGAACGACGAGCCTGCATCTGTATTGCTCGAACGGATTAGGGCGAAATGATCGACTGTGCCCATGTATAATGGCGCTCTTATGGCTAAACAACAGATGACAAATCAACAAGCGCCAAAACCATCAAGGCCGATAGTGAAAAAGTGGGGACAACGTGACGGTGTATCACCTAAACCTCCGACTGCGAGGAAACCGCCCCCGCCACCACCGCCCCCCGCTAAGAGATAGTTCGGGTATCGTAGACCTGCCCCGGCTTGATCGGGGAACACTTGCCTGCCCGCGAACAGACGAAATACGACAAGAAGATCACGAGCGAGCGTAGCAGTGAACATATATACAGTTGACATATACCGAGTGGAGCACTAAAGTATATGCAAAATACATATACAAGGTGATTCGAATGCACAAGGCCAGCGTATTCAAGAACAATACCAGTCAAGCGGTCCGGCTCCCGAAGTCCCTGGCTTTCCCGGAGGGCACGAAAACCGTAGATGTGATCGCTGTGGGGCGGGCCCGATTGATCGTGCCGTCAAAAGACAGCTGGGATCATTGGTTTGAACAGCTTGAGGCCATCCCCGACTTTATGGCAGATCGTGATCAGCCAGCAGAGCAGGAGCGTGATTTGTTTGAATGATCAAATACATGCTGGATACTGATACGGTAAGCTACACGATCAGAAACAAGCCGGTAGAAATACGGCAAGCATTCGCGGCGCATCACGGGCAAATGTGTATTTCATCTGTGACTTTGATGGAATTGGTCTTTGGCGCTGAAAGACACCCGGATACCCGGACATTGATGTCGGTTATTGAAAGTATGGTCGCTCGGCTGGAAGTTTGGCATTTCGATGAAGTTGCCGCCATTCATACCGGTGAGATTCGGGCAGAACTCGCTATACAGGGTAACCCGATTGGCCCGTATGATGCCATGATTGCAGGTCACGCCAGAGCAAGTGGATTGATTGTCATAACCAATAACACGAAAGAATACTCCAGAGTATCCGGGTTGCGCGTTGACAACTGGGTAGCTCGCTAGTCAATCTGGCTTGGAACCAGCGTTATCGGCGCACGGCAACCGGGCATGCCTTGGCGCAACGCATCAGCAGGAGGGGAGGATTCACCCGAATAGTCTATCCCAGTAATAACTCAAGCACAGGTTTTGCATCTTTCACAAAGGGGTTGATTATCTCAACGCCCCCGATCCTTCGGCCATGCTGCATGTCTTCCATTTACGATCATGCAGTGTGTCTCTGTCAAAGTCTTCGGCACCCAGCCTCAATCCCTTGTCAAGAAGTTGCCTCATGCGCGCGATTGCGGTCGCCCGCGCCTTGTGCCACTGGGTATTTTTTCCTTCGAGCATCAGTTCAAATTTATTGGGGTGACGGTGTAACATAACTGGTGCCGAAGGAGGGACTCGAACCCTCACGCCGTGAAGCACAGCCCCCTCAAGACTGCGTGTCTACCAATTCCACCACTTCGGCTGTTTGCGTTTCAGTTTTCCGGGGTTGCGGGGACATCAGATTCCCCGGTATCCGGTGTTGTCGTTTCGGGACCGGTTGCCGCTGGCGCTTCCTCAACTTGCTCGTCCGTCTGGTTGATGACGGATTCGGTCAGTATGCTGGTCTCTTCGCCCTGTCGCGTGTACAGGAAGGCCAGTACCAGACTGGTAATGAAGAATACGGTTACCAGGGTGGAGGTAATGCGGCTCAGGAAGTTGGCCGAACCTCTCGCGCCGAACAGGGATTGAGAAGAACCACCCCCGAACGCGGCGCCCATTTCCGAGCCTTTACCCTGTTGCAGCAGTACCAGCACGACGATGGTGACCGCGATGATCAAATGAACGACCAGTAGGAGATTGGAAATCATGATTGTATATATTGTGTTTGACTTTTCGTTTTTGTCAGGCTGCCCGGCAAATGCCCAGGAAGTCTTCCGCTTTCAATGAGGCGCCGCCAATCAGGCCGCCGTCGATATCCGGTTTGGCGAGTAATTCGCCTGCGTTGTCCGGCTTCATGCTGCCGCCATACAGGATCCGGCAGTCCTCCGCGATACCGGCGTCATGCCAGGCAAGCTGTCGGCGGATCAACTGATGAACCTGCCAGGCCTGCTCCGGCGTTGCGCTCAGTCCGGAGCCGATTGCCCAGACCGGCTCGTAAGCAATCACGATATTCCTGAATTGCTGGATGCCCACGGTATCAATCACTGCCTGGACTTGTCGTTGTACCACTTGTTTGGTTACGCCTGACTCCCGTTCTGCCCGCGTTTCACCGACGCATACGATCGCGACCAGCCCATCGGTAACCGCCCGTCCCGCTTTGTCTGCCACCATCTGGTCGGATTCACCGCACAGGGTACGGCGCTCGGAATGCCCGACGATGACATGGCTGCATCCGCAATCCAGCAGCATGGTCGAGGAGACCTGGCCGGTAAAGGCGCCATTTGGATTCGCCGCCATGTCCTGGGCGCCCAGTTGGCAGGCGCTGTCCCGAATGATCGAATCCACCGTCGATAACAGGGTAAAGGGAGGGCAGACCAGAATATCCGGATTACCCGCGCTATCGGCGCCATTGCCCCCCCGGTTACGGATGCCAGCGACAATATTTTCGCATACAGCCCGGGCCATGGCCTTGTCGCCATTCATCTTCCAGTTTCCAGCGATCAGGGTTGTACGCACTGTTTGTCAGGGGTCGGTCAAAAATCGACCTGGACGCGAAGATTTTCGGGGGCTGGATATTACCGCCCATGGCGGCATAAAGCAATCATATCCGGGGATGGATATGGGTCGCCGCCGCTGGCCGGACGCTCATGCGGTTCTCATGATTCCTCGCGGGGGGCGTGATAGGGGGAGTGCGCTGCTACCGCCTCCATGTAGCGTTGCACTCCGGCTTGTTCATGCTCGACAAACTGCTGGATGGCCTGATTGAACGGATTGTCTGACATCCAGTGCAGGGAATGGGTCCGGGTCGGCTCAAAGCCGCGCGCGATTTTATGTTCGCCCTGGGCGCCGGGGTCGAATCGCTCCAGCCCGTGTCGAATACAATACTCAATGCCCTGATAATAGCAGACCTCGAAATGAAGGCAGTCCACATAGCGGTCGCATCCCCAATGACGGCCGTATAGAGTGGTGTCGTCACTGTACATCAGCGCGCCTGCGACGCTTTGCCCGTCCACTTTCGCGGATACCAGATGAACCTGATCGGGCATGGCCTCGCTGACCGCGGTGAAGAAAGCCAGATTGAATGCGGGCATCCCGTATTTGCGGTCATAGATTTGCTGATACAGCCGGGTGAATTCGCGCCAGTCCGCCTCGGTTGCGGAATGACCGTCCAGCCACTCGATCCGCACATCCGCCTCCACCACCTTCCGCCTTTCCCGCAGGATGGTTTTCCGCTTTTTTGATTTCAGCGCTTTCAGGAAATCCCCGAATCGGGCATAGCCCCGGTTATGCCAGTGAAACTGGCAATCATAGCGCGAGACCGTCTCCAGCCGATTGAGCAGATCATAGTCGCCAGGCTCTGGAAACAGACAATGAACCCCGCTGTATCCGTGTTCCCCGGCCAGGGTATTCGCCGCCCGGACCATCGTTTGCGCCCATTCTTCCCGGCGTGGCCCGTCAATCAGGATGCGTTGACCGGAAGCCGGCGTAAACGGGACCGCGTTGATCAGTTTTGGATAATATCTGACTCCGTATCTGTGGAAGGCATTGGCCCAGGCATGGTCAAACACGAACTCGCCCCAGGAATTATGCTTTTCATAAACCGGCATCGCGGCGGCCAGGGTTTCGTCCTGGTGGCAAACCAGGTGCCGGGGGATCCATCCGACCTGCTCGCCGACACAGTCGAAGCGCTCCACCGCGGATAAAAAACCGTGATTCAAAAAAGGGTAATTCCCCCTGACAAGTCGGTTCCACTGTTGCCCGGAGACTTCATCAATGGAAGCGCAAACGCGAACTTCCAGGGAGTTCATGCGTCAGTCTCCCTCAGAATCGTGACAGGGGGACGGGACAGGATGCGCTGGCTGCTCCAGATACCGGCAAGCCCGATCAGCATGGCGGAAGCGGGTGGCACAAGGCCCCATGCCCACCAGGTTGGCGTGTAGTCCAGATCAAATATCTGCCAGTACAGCAGCGCAATCACGAGTTCGGCCCCCAGTACGCCAATCAGGCCGGCGAGCAATCCCATGCTGGCGAATTCACTCCACTGGTTGAGTCGCAGGAGTTTACGGCTACCGCCCAGAGTTCGGATCAGGGCGCCCTCCCGGAGTCGCTCGTTCATGCTGCCCTGAACGGCTGAAAGGGTAATCATCAATCCCGCCGCCAGAACGAAGAGAAGAATGGACTCTACCGCCAGCGTGACCTGGCTGATAATTGACTTGACTTGCTTTAAGATGGCATCCACCTCAAGCAGGGTGACGGAAGGGAAGGCGCGCACCATGTCCACCAGCAGTTTCTTGCGTTCGCTCTCGAGGAAGAAGCTGCCGATCCAGGAGGCGGGCAGGGCATCCAGCGCCCCAGGGTTGAAAACCATGTAGAAGTTAGGCTTGAAATTGTCCCATTTCACGCTACGCAGGCTGGTGACCTCTGCTGTCCAGTTATGGTCGCCGGTGAAAAACATGAGTTCGTCGCCGATGACGATGTTGAGACTCTCCGCCAATTCGCTTTCCACCGAAACGCGGATATGGCCGCGATCATCCGGTTGCCACCAATCCCCGGCGGTCAGCTTGTTGTCCGGTGGCAGGTCTTTTGACCAGGTGAGGTTCAACTCCCGCTGGATACCGTCCTCGTCCTGCTCCTCCTTGCTGACGTGATCCAGAACCGGTATGTCATTGATACGGATCAGCCTCCCGCGAACCACCGGATACAAACGATCAGCGGCAATCCCCTGTCGGGCAGTGAAGTCGGCCCAGGAATCGGTTTCATGGGACTGGATGTTGAGCACGAAATGGTTGGGAGCGTCTTCGGGCACGGTCTGTTGCCAGGTGGAAACAAGTTCTGTCCGTAGCATCAGCACCACCAGCATGGTCATGATGGTCAATCCAAAAACCATGGTCTGGATCACGGTTCCCTGTTGTCGGCGGAGGAAATTCCGGACTCCGGCGCGGATGGCGGCGGGAATCAGGAAAAGCGCCCGCCCCAGCAGGCGGAATATCCCGCCAATCACCAGCGCGGCAACGGCAATTACCACAGCGCTGCCCGCAACCATTCCCAGAGTCAGGACGATATTGCCGGTATAAATCCACATCAGCGCCACAATCAGGAGCAACGTCGCGCCGTATACCAGCCTGGCGGACAAGGGCAGTGGGCTCAGGTCTTTACGCAGTACCCGCTGGGGCGGCACCGAGCGCAGCCGTAATACCGATGGCAGGGTGAAGCCGAGCAACGCCGCGAAGCCGAGAAACAGGCCGGACAATACCGGCATGAGACCGATGCCCGGGACATTTTCAGGCAACAAGGCGCCAAGCGCCGCAATCAGGCCAGCCTGGGTTGCCCATCCGAGCAGGTTGCCCAGAATCCCACCGATCAGCGCCAACAATAGCAGTTGAAACACATAAATACCGAGAATATCGTTCTGTCTGCATCCGAGGCAGCGCAACAATGCGCTCGTGTCATAATGGCGTTCACTGTAATGCCGCCCGCTGTTGGCGATGGCCACCGCAGCCAGCAGCAACGCCACCAGACTGGCCAGGCCAGTATATTGCCTTGCCTTGTTCAGGGCTTCATCCAGCGCCGGGCGGTCTTCGGCGAGATTGTGGATACGCTGCCCCGGCTTCAACCTGGGTTGCAGCCATGCGCGAAAGCCGTTCACCTGTTCCGTGTCCCCCGCGAACATGTTCTGATAGCGGATACGGCTTCCGGGCTGGATGACCCCGGTATCCTCAAGGTCGTTCTGATGGATCATCACCCGTGGGTTGAAATTGTAGAAACTGTTTCCACGATCCGGTTCATAAGTCAGGATTCGGGTGATCGTAAAGGCCGTTTCTCCGATCGTGATGCTGTCTCCCGGTTCGACCCCCAGAGCGTGCAATACCCGAGCCTCTACCCAGGCCTCACCGGGCGCCGGACCAGTGTTTACGGATTCTTCGACGCCGTAGAGTTCGCGAGTCACTCGCAGGCTCCCTTTCAGGGGATAGTTGTCGTCTACAGACTTGACCGCAACCAGGAGAATGTCATCGTTGCCCGCAATCGTGACAAAGCGTTGCGTGCTGGCGACTTCGAGATTGCGCCGGTCTGCTTCCGCTCGCACCTCTGGATTGAATGGTCTACTGCCGGACAGTACCAGGTCACCGCCAATGACATGTTGGGCATTGATTGACATACTCCGGCTGATCCGGTCTGTGAAATGGCCGATGGCAGTGTGGCTGACGATGGCCACCATCAGCGCAAGCAGCAGTATGGTCAGTTCTCCGCTGCGCCATTCGCGCAACATCAGGCGAAGTGAGAATGTCAGGAGTTGAGATGGTTTCATTGGCGCTACTGAAGCCGCCCGGATTCCATACTGACGCGCCGCCCGCACCGCTCGGCCAGCTCCAGAGCATGAGTAACGAGAATCAGGGTGGTGCCATGTTCGGCGTTCAGGGCGAACATCAGATCCGCTACACGGCGGCCGTTTTCGGTGTCGAGGTTGCCGGTAGGTTCGTCGGCGAACAGAATAGTGGGGCGGGTGACGAATGCCCGCGCTATCGCCACTCTCTGCTGTTCGCCGCCGGAAAGTTGAAGCGGATAATGGGTGGTTCGCGCGTCGAGCCCTACCCGTTGCAGGATTTCTGTCGCCTGGGAGGTAGCGTCGTCCGCGCCGGTGATTTCCAGGGGCAGGCTCACATTTTCCAGCGCTGTCAGATTAGGCAGTAACTGGAAGGACTGGAATACGAAACCCACATGATCGGCGCGGATAGCGGCCCGGCTGTCTTCGTCCAGGTCGGTTATATCATTACCAGCCAGTGTGATGCGCCCTTCGCTAGGCTGGTCCAGCCCGGCGAGCAAGCCGAGTAGCGTCGATTTCCCCGACCCGGAGGCGCCCACGATAGCCAGAGTTTCCGCCACAGTCACTTCAAGATTGATATCTTGCAGTATGTTGAGGGCGCCGGATGCCACCGGCACGGTTTTGCCGACCATTTCCGCGCGAATTGGCAAGTCAGGTTGTGTCATGAGATACGGATTACCGAGATATCAAGCGATTCCATTAAAGTGCGGTTCCATTATCGAGTTTCAAGGGAATTATATATAATTCCCTGTTTTAAGAACCCCCTTCAACAAGTGCTATCATGATGAAATTGGATGCGTCTTCCCGTACCGCGATAGCGGGCTGGTTATTTCTCACCTGGCTGAGCTTGCTTCTGGCCTGGCCAGTATCGGCGACGGCGATGACCACGAAAATCCTCCTGGTCGGCGATAGCTTGAGTTCTGGCTATGGACTGGCCGGGCCTGGCTGGGTGGAATTGACCAATCGACAATTCGCCCGTGAAGGGCACGACATTCATATCGTCAATGACAGCATCACCGGCGATACCACGGCTGGAGGGCTGGCCCGGCTCGCTGACGGCATTTTGCGTACTGCACCGGATTGGGTGTTGATTGAACTCGGTGGCAACGATGGGTTGCGCGGTACCCCCCTCAGGTGATTGAGGATAATCTCCGCCAAATGGTCGAAATTGCTACATCCCGCGGTGTTCGCGCGATGCTGCTGGGTATGCGTATTCCGCCCAACTACGGCGCAGCCTACACCGCACAATTCGAGCGAGTCTACGAGAACGTGTCTGCTGAAACCGGGGCTCCGCTATTACCATTTTTTATCGGTGAACTGGCGTTGGATGCAGAATATATGCAGCCCGACATGATCCATCCTAACGATGCGGCTCAACCCTTGATCCGGGATCGTGTGGCGCCGTTTTTGCTGTCGGCGCTCGAACTTTTCACAAAATAAAGCACACAAAAAAGCACACAGAAAAGTACACAAAAGTAGTTGACTGAGTTCCAGTGTAAAGTCTATTATAGAGTGCTTGAACAGTAAGAGCCCTACATATAGTGTTCTGTGTCGGTGAGACTCCACTATATGTATGATTTGTAACGAAATTGGAATATTTCCCGGATGGTTAGCGCAGTCGGTCAAAAAAGCCAGGATGCAGCGGTTTCGCTGGACGAAATTGTTCTTCAACCTGCCGCGTTTGATATATGGGATAAAAAGTATCGGCTGAAAACCATGCAGGGTGAGCCGGTTGACCAGGATGTCATGGCGACCTTTGATCGGGTGGCCAGGGCTTTGGCTGAGGTTGAACATACTCCCGAAAAGCAGAAGGAATGGCACGAAAAATTCCTTTGGGCATTGCAGCGCGGCGCTATCCCGGCCGGCCGGATTACCTCCAACGCTGGCGCCCTTGAACACAAATCCGCGACCAGCACGATCAACTGTACGGTTTCAGGCATCATTCCGGATTCGATGGATGGTGTACTGGCCTGCGTCCATGAAGCGGGATTAACCCTGAAGGCTGGATGCGGGATTGGATACGAATTCTCCACCTTGCGCCCCAAGGGCGCCTTTGTAAGCGGCGCCGGAGCTTACACCTCCGGCCCGCTTTCTTTTATGGACATATTCGACTCGATGTGTTTCACGGTATCGTCCGCCGGAGGACGACGCGGCGCGCAAATGGGCACCTTCGACATTTCCCATCCCGATATTCTGGAGTTTATTCGCGCTAAGCGGGAAAATGCGCGGCTTCGTCAATTCAACCTGTCCTGCCTGATTACCGATGAGTTCATGCAGGCGGTTCAGGACGACGCCCAGTGGCCCTTGTCATTCCCGGCCACCCGGCATGAAGTCGAGAGCGGGGAATACCGGATTATCTGGCGGCAATGGCCGCATACCACAAATTACGTGACCAACGATGTGGGCGATGTCGCCTGCCGTGTCTACCGCACCATCCGCGCGAAAAAACTGTGGGACACGATCATGAGTTCCACTTATGACTATGCCGAGCCCGGATTCATCCTGGTGGACCGCATCAACGAGATGAACAACAACTGGTTCTGCGAGAATATTCGCGCTACCAATCCCTGCGGAGAACAGCCGCTGCCGCCTTATGGCGCCTGTTTGCTCGGCTCGGTGAATCTGACCCGGTTTGTCCGCGACCCGTTTACCGATGAAGCCCGGTTTGACTGGGACGAGTACCGGGAAGTGGTTGCCGTCTTTTCCCGTCTGCTGGACAATGTGGTCGAAATCAATGGTTTGCCGCTCGCCAAACAAATCGACGAACTGAAAGCGAAGCGTCGTCACGGCATGGGTTTCCTCGGACTGGGCTCCACCCTGACCATGTTGAAGATGAGATACGGAGATGAACAATCCCTGGCCTTTACAGAGCGGGTTGCCCGGGAAATGGCCACGGTCGGCTGGGAAGTGGGAATCGACCTGGCAAAGGAAAAGGGAGTCGCGCCTGTACTTGAGCGGGAATACGCGGTGACCCGGGAAATGCTGGCCAAACGCCCGGAAATGTCAGAGGATGGTTTTTGCGAAGGTGACCTGGTCAAAGGTTCGGTATTGATGGCCAGATACAGTCGTTACATGCAGCAGTTCCCCGAGGAAATACGAAGCGGGATTGAAGTCAACGGTTGTCGTTATACCCACCATACCTCGATCGCGCCCACCGGCACGATCAGCCTGTCTCTGGCGAATAACGCCAGCAACGGAATCGAACCGAGCTTCGCCCACAGATACAGCAGAAACGTCATTCGCGAAGGCAAGAAAAGCAAGGAAAAAATTGATGTCTATTCCTACGAGTTGCTGGCCTACCGCCATCTGGTGAATCCGGCGGCCGTACCCGCCGGGGAACATGGAAACGATCAACTGCCCGATTATTTCATTACCAGTGAGGATATTACGCCGAAACAGCATGTGGATATCCAGTCGGCGGCGCAGAAATGGATTGATTCATCCATCTCGAAAACCGCCAATGTGCCGACGGATTTTCCGTTCGGGGAATTCCAGGACATTTATCGGTACGCCTGGGAAAAAGGACTGAAAGGCTGCACCACATTCAGATTCAATCCTGAAGTGTTCCAGGGGGTGCTGGTCAAGGAACAGGACCTGAAGAACACGAAATACCAGTTTGTCCTGGAAAATGACGATGTGATCGAGGTCCGGGGTGACGAGGAAATCGAGTATGATGGTGAATCACACACCGCGGCGAATTTGTTTGATGCTCTGAAAGAAGGGTATTACGGGCGATTCTAGCGGTTTTTATCCGGCAACCTGTCCAGCGGCTGAGTATGATAGAGTGAAAGGTTCAGGTAAAAAGCCCCAGACCCGGTATCAGGAAAAAAACCGGAGAGTCCAGTTCAGCCTGCAGATTGGCCGCATCCCGGCAACGCCTTATGACCGCCGGCAACAACCATTGCCAATCCAGCAACAAACCCTGTCGAGATTTTGATGAGTATAAAAATAGACCAGAGAATCGTTGACTACAACGTGATCAAACCGGAGGGAAAAGGCGCCGGCGGCGCCAGTCCGACAGAATCGACCCCCGGAACAGCGGCTGTGCTTGATTCGGCGCAGGACCGGGTTGTCCAGATGCATGAAAAGGTCGTGCGGCCTGAAATGCTGGTTGGCAATACCTACAAGATCAAGACCCCGGTCTCTGAACACGCGTTTTACATCACCATTAACGACATCCTGTTAAATCCCGGCACTCCCTACGAAAAGCGCCGGCCTTTCGAGATTTTCATCAACTCGAAAAACATGGATCACTACCAATGGATATCGGGGCTGACCCTGATCATCTCCGCGGTTTTCAGGAAAGGAGGCGATGTCACTTTCCTGGCTAACGAATTGCGCAGCGTATTCGACCCTAAAGGGGGTTACTTCAAACGGGGTGGCAGATATATGCCCTCACTGGTCGCTGAAATCGGGGATGTCATCGAGTCCCATCTGAAAATGATCGGCATGATTATCGAGAAGGGGCTGGATGAGCATCAACAGGCGCTGGTCGACCAGAAGCGCAGGGAATATGAGCAAAGCCACTCCTCGTCAGACACACAGGACAGCGCGTTTCCCGATGGGGCCATTCTGTGTAACAAATGCAACACCAAAGCCATGGTATTCATGGATGGCTGCATGACCTGCCTGAGTTGTGGCGAAAGCAAATGCGGGTAGCGCCTTAAAAGTTGAGCCGGGACTTTACGACGGATTATTCTCGGCATTATCATTTTCAAGCTGCGCCATCAGGGTTTTCATATCTTCGGGCAGCGCGCTTTGCCAGCTTGCTTCGACATTGTTCCGTGGGTGAATCAGGGTGAGCTTCTCCGCGTGCAGCGCCTGCCGCGGAAACATCTGCAGACAGCGCTTGAATGGCTCGGACGCTCCCGTCGGCAATCGGGTTCGTTGTCCGTATAGCCTGTCACCGACAATCGGAAAACCTCGCCAACTCAAATGTACCCGGATCTGGTGAGTGCGCCCGGATTCCAGACTGGCCTGCACCAGGCAATGGTGGCGGTATTTTCTTTTGACACGGAAATGAGTGATTGCAGTCTTGCCCTGCGGGGTTACCGACATACGTAACCGATCCTGGCGGCGCCTGCCGATTGGCTGGTTGATGGTCTCCCCCGAAATCATGACGCCGTTGACTATCGCGAGATACTGGCGACTCATTTTCCGGCTGTCGAGTTGGGCGATCAGATGCTGCCTGGCCTGTTCTGTCTTGGCTACTACCATTAGCCCGGTCGTATCCTTGTCGAGCCGATGAACGATTCCCGCTCTGGGCAGTTTAGCCAGTTCCGGATTATGATGGAGCAGGCCGTTTTGCAAGGTGCCGTTCAGGTTGCCAGCGCCCGGATGGACGACGAGACCGGAAGGTTTGTTGATGATCATGATCTGATCGTCCTGATCCAGGATTTCCAGGTCAATCGGTTCGGGCAGGCAGTCCGTAACGGGAGAGCATGGAACCTGAATTTCCAGCGCTTCCTCTCCCGACAGCCTGAATTTCTGCTTTACTGATTCCCCGTCCACCCGCACCAGACCCTGCCTGATCCACTGTTGAACCGTATTTCTGGTATATTCCGGCAGCAATTTCGAAAGCGCCTTGTCCACACGTTCCCCCTCCATTTGCGGGGTGGACTGGATAAAAAGATGGGATTCGGATTCCGACATGGCGATTTAGTTATGGCACAATGGGCGCTTCAATTATTATAATTGCGGCTCCGGTCAAGCAAATCCAATTCTACCCCATAGTAAAAATCCCGTGCCAATGACAATCAACACTGCTGGAGGCTGGTTTTTCAGCGACGCTAACCGAAGCAGGCCGCTGGCTGTTCGACTGTTCATCCTCATTTTATCCTGCCTGCTGGTGGCCGGATGCGCCACCAACAAGGAGAAAGAGGAGGATAAAACCGTGGAGGAGCTTTACAGCGATGCCAGGGAAAGTATGGACAATGGAAACTGGGAAACGGCTCTCGGACAGTTGCGCACGCTGGAGGCGAGATACCCCTACGGCAAGCACGCGATTCAGGCCCAGATCGACACGGTCTATATCTATTATCGAAGTGAGCAGACCGGGCTGGCTATGGCGGCCGCGGACCGGTTCATCAAACTGCACCCGACCCATTCCTCGGTGGACTACATCTATTATCTGAAGGGCCTGGCCAGTTTCGAGGAAGACCCGACGATGCTGGGCAGGCTGCTTGGGCATGACGATCTGAGTGACCGGGACGCATCGCCGATGTATGACGCGTTGACTGCCTTTCAGGAGGTGTATACCCGTTTCCCCGACAGCCGGTATACCCCGGACGCCCGGGTCCGGGCCCAGCGTCTGCTGGAGTCGATGGCCAGAAATGAAATTGTGGTCGCGAAATACTATTACTCCAAGGATGCCCATGTGGCCGTGGTCAACCGGGCCAGCGGAGTGGTTCAGGACTATGCCTCAACTCCCGCCGTCGAAGAGGCGCTGGCCCTGATGATGTCGAGTTACCGCAAGATGGGCATGAATGATCTCTCCGACGACGCCCGCAGAGTACTCGAACACAACTTCCCGGACAGCGAATACCTTGACCAGTATTCCGACATAAAGATGGATGACAGCAAAGCGAAACCAGGCTGGTTTTCCAGGATTATGAACCGCTTTCGGAAATCTGATTCTGCCTCTGCTGGCGAGTAGTAGTACAATACGCGCTTTCTACCGATGTCGGGGTGTAGCTCAGCCTGGTAGAGTACTGCCTTCGGGAGGCAGGGGCCGGTGGTTCGAATCCACTCACCCCGACCATACTAATCAACGCCATCGCGTCAAAGTGGCTTTGACGCGCGCCGCCGGAATGCCGCGCCCCTTGCCGGTTCCTTGAGGTCAGTTCATATCCAGCGCCTTTTTGCGCTCGTTCGCCCAGGTCCGTATGATCTGATCAACCGCAAGGCCCATAAAGGCGACACACAACCCCAGTGTCAGCCCGATTCCAGTGCCTTGTGGATCCGATATGGCTTTCAGGATCAGCTGTCCAAGATCGGTGGTGCCGATAAAGGCCCCGATGATCACCATGAACAAGGCAAAGATCGCGGTCTGATTCACACCCAGCATGATATGAGGGAATGCCAGGGGCAGTTCAATCGAGAGCCATCTCTGGGTGCGCGATACGCCCAGCATGGAGCCGGTATCATGCAGAACCTGCGGGACGCTGCGAAGCCCTTCGACGGTGTAGCGTGTCGCCGGGACGGTGGCGTAGACTACGGCGGCGATGATCACGGAGGTATCGGTGATGCCGAACAGCATGATCACCGGGATCAGGTAGATGAACGAGGGGAAGGTCTGGAGAAAATCACAGATCAGCAGGACGCTCTTGCTGGCGACGGAACTCTGAGCGCACAGGGAACCGATGATGACGCCGAGAATCGTCGAGACAATCACGGAGAACGAGGCCATGTAGGCCGTGATCAGGGCTCGGTCCCAGTATTCCGACAGCGCGATGAAAAGCAGGAATCCGCCAATGATCAGCGCCTGTCGGACGCCTGCCAGAATGTATCCAATGCCCATCATCAGCACAAAGGTCGCCGCGACGGGCATACTGAGATACATGTTTTTCATTGGCACCAATATGGCCGTGATCAGGAACTCGTTGAAACTGTTCAGCATGTAGAAGAACGTGTCCCATACCCAATCCACCGCGGCCTGCCATAATGGCGCGGTCGTAATCCCCTTGTTGTGCGGAATAATGTACAGATAGTTAAAGCCCTCCCTGAAAATGAAGCTGCCGATCCAGGCCAATGCCGTACCAACCAGAAAGACAGCCAGAGCCAGCAATCCGTATCGGTGACGCTGTATAAATGTCAGGTCGGCAAAGTAGTCCGTTTGTTTGTTTGCCCAGGCCAAGGACATCTTGTCCAGCACAACCGCAATCAGCACGATACAGACCCCGATCTCGATTCCGGTGCCGACCCTGAGAGAATTCAGCGCGATCATCAGGTTGGAACCCAGACCCTGGGCGCCGATAAACGAAGCGATCACGGTCATCGCCAGGCATTGCATGACCGTCTGGTTAACGCCGATCAGGATGTCACGCCTCGCTGTGGGAATCAGCACCCGGAACATCAACTGGAATTTGTTGCATCCACTCATCATGCCGGAGTCAACCACATCCGGGCGCACTTTCTTTAATCCCAACAGCGTCAACCGAACCATTGGCGGTGTGGCGAACACGATGGTTGCAATCGCGGCGGCATGGTCTCCGACTCCGAACAGCACGATTACCGGAACCAGATACGAATAGTGCGGCATGGTCTGGGCAATGTTGAGGAGTGGATTCAGGGTTTCCTCAATAAACTTGCTCTTGTAGGCCCAGATACCCAGCGTCAGCCCGAGAATAACGGATACCGGCGCGGCAATCAGTATAAATGACAAGGTCTCCATCGAAGGCTTCCACTGTCCAAATATCGCGATAAATGTCATACAGACCCCGGTCAGTATGGCCAGCCACAGTCCCTGCAGCCTGTACCCCAGAATAATGGCCCAGCCGGTAATCACTGTCCAGGGCAGGGCAGGCCAGCGCGCCCAGGGATTCTCATTGATAAAATCCCAACTGGTAAAGGCGACGACCGTCTTGTTTCCTCCCAGAAAGATTTCCCGGACAAAATTGATCACGAACAGAAACAGGCCGGAGACAGCCCTGGTGATTTCCCGAAACAGGGCTTCCTCTTCATAATCTTCAATGATCGGGTCGTATACCTTCACCGGCCACCAGTCGAACATGAGATGTCGGACCGAATCGTTGATGATCGTGGGCAGTTGCTGCAGCAACGACGGCAGGCGCCACATATAATTCGATTCAGAGGGGCTGATCAAAAGGCACAGCAGGAAAAATACCGCCAACAGGACGGCAAACTGAATGACTTTCGGGTGTTTGGTCAGGAAAGTCATTGGACGGTGATCAGCGCTGTTCCAGGGTACCGGACTTTCCTCCGAACAACACCTTGAGTACGTGAGAGGCATGCAGGACCCCCACCACTTCGCCATCCGGATTCACGACCGCCACCGGTTTTTCCTGTCCGAGAATATTCTCCGCGACCGATTCAATCACGGCATCCACGGGAACCTTGAGATCACCGAATACTTCCGCGGCGGACACAGGGTCCATTACGGATTGCACCCGCAGCACCTTTTCCCGTGGCACGTCCTCCGTGAACTTTCGTACATATTCGGTCGCCGGACTCAATACGATGTTGGAAGGCGTGTCCAGTTGCTCGACCACTCCATCTTTCATGATGGCTATGCGGTCGGCGAGGCGCAGGGCTTCGTCAAAATCATGGGTGACAAACAGAATGGTCTTGCCCAGAACCCCCTGCAGACGCAGGAATTCATCCTGCATTTCCTTGCGGATCAACGGGTCCAGCGCGGAGAACGGCTCATCCAGAAACCAGATGTCCGGCTCGACAGCCAGGGAGCGCGCGATCCCCACCCTTTGCTGTTGGCCGCCGGACAGTTCTCGGGGAAAATAATTCTCGCGTCTCTCCAAGCCAACCAGTTGCACCATTTCCATCGCTCTTTTGACACTATTCCGGGTGCTGATTCCCTTCACCTGCAATGGAAATGCGATATTCTCCAGAACGGTCTTGTGCGGCAACAGTCCGAAATTCTGGAAGACCATGCCCATTTTGTTTCGCCGCAACTCGACGAGTTGCTTGTGATTCATGGTCAGGATGTCTTGCCCCTCGATAAAAATCTGACCGGCGGTGGCGTCCGTCAATCTCGATATGCATCGGAGCAGGGTTGACTTGCCAGAGCCGGACAAGCCCATGATCACCAGGATTTCCCCTTCGACCACATCGAAGGAGACATCATTGACACCCACGATCAGCCCCGCCTCCATGAACCGTTTGGCGTCTACAACGCCACCAGATTCCCGGAGCATGGTCGTGGCGTTATTGCCGAATATCTTGTAGACAGATTCGCACCGGATAATGGTCTGTTGTTTCCCGGCCGATTCTTCTTGAGATGACATATCCGAAATTATGGTTTCCACATGATGATACGGGTAGAGTACCTTATTTCCTGCCCGATTTGTGAACCCCAAACCTAAAAACGGATTCCCCCCTTCAAAAAGAGGGGAATCCGTGGAGTTGGCTTAAAGTCCCCGCAGTTTACGGGAGGACTGCCGCCGTCAATTACTCTCCCCGAGTATGGATACGGTCCAGGGTTTCCAGACTTCCTCATTATCCGCCAGCCACTTGACGGCCGCGTCTGCATGGGTCATGCCATCGACATCAACCAACGCAGCCATCGAACCGATCTGTGGAGTGGTGAACGACAATTTGGAAAATGTCGTGTACGCCCGGGGATGTGATTTCGGGAATCGGTAGTTGGCGCCTTTCTTCAGCCAGCCTACCGGAGAGCCGCAGCCGGTTGTGCTCAGGTCGCCGCCGTCCGCGATTCTGCAACCGTCATAGTACGGTGGAAATTCAATGAAGGTAAATCCGGAGGCATCCGTAAAGTTGGGCGTCCAGTTGAAGATAATGGTTCCGCGACCTTCTTTCTCAGCGGCCTTGAGCTCGGTCCAGAGCGCATCCGCGGCGCCCGCGAACTTCACAACCCATGTATCATCCAGGCCCAAGCCCTTGAGACGGTTCGGCATGACATCGCCATGCCAGCTTTGCGGGCCTTCCAGCCAGCGGCCCTTGCCATCGGAATCCGGCGTCGCGAAATTTGCGTGACAGTCTTTCAGCGCCTCCCAGCTTGGCAGGCCCGGACAAAGATCCTTTTCGATGACCCAGTTGGGCACTCCCATCTCTTCCAGGGTTTCCGCGGCGTGGGTGCCCATGTCGATCAACCCGCCTTTTTCCATGGCGCTGTAATAGGCGTTCTGCATCGTGGATTGCCAGACTTCGTGAACGATGGTGAGATCGCCGGCGCGAACCGCCTCGAAGCTGGCCTGATTGTCTACCGGGACATATTCAACATTGTTTCCCATGCTTTCGAATATGCCGCCGATCACATGCGCCATAACGACCTGGCTGGACCAGTTCTTGATCGGTATCTTGATCGGTTCACTGCTGTCCGCCGCCATGACGGGACCCGTCGTCAGAAAAAAACAAACGGCTGACAGCATGGCTGTCAATGGCTTGATACTTGGTGTTTTCATAATAATCTCCGTTGGTATTTGTAAATAGAATATATTAATAATTGTTTTGAGTAAAAATTATAAGGGCGCGACTATAGCTTGAAACCCTTTTTTTGGGAAGTACCATTTCTGCACCATATCGAACAGGGAAAACACTGGACAACCCGGCTCGCTTCCAGCTCCTAATCGTCGGGTTTTGCCGCCCCGATGCCTTTGTGGGGTATAAAGATGCCGCAACCGAACAATCTGCCCGGCCCCAGTCCGTTTTGCTGTAAACGGATGGATTCGTCGAATTCAAGGTCTGCCAGCATGACACTTCTGACCGATAGCCGATCTGTACGCCTTTGCAGATATCGGTGTCGGCCACACAGGATTTTCTGTGGCGTGATGCCCATCTGATCGAGTTCAGTGACCATTCGCTCGATAAACCCGGATTCGCTTTCCTGTTCTTCAAAAATGACCCGCCGCGCAAACAGGGTGGACGACCTGGTCAGAAGCAGTGTGTTGGTTCGGCCTATGGTGATCGTATGACCGTCGATATCCAGCTTCTGGCCGATCAATGTTTTTGCCTGCTCAAGACGCTGTTTCGGCAACCGCAATCTCAGACGAAGCCGTTTCGACGCGAAGAACCATTGTCGGGGACTATCGGGCTGTCGCGTCCAGCCGCTGCCCGATTCAGGGTAGTTGATCAAATGTATGCCAGCCTGAGGCTCATCTTCCAGCCAGGGCAGCCGGTTCAGTACCGCATCGGATAACGCGCTCGCATGATCCAGCGGCAGTGTTTTCGCTTCGATACGGAACGAGATATCCTGTATCCAGTCGGGGACAGCCGATTGCGCCCTGTCCCGGGTTTCATGCCAGATCATGGTTCCGCCCCGTCCCCGTCTTCGTCAGTCGTCGTCCGGCAGTCCGGCCTGTATCTGATTGCGGTCGAACCACCACTGCTCCTGTACCAGTACGTCAATTACATTACGCAGTCGAACCAGAAACTTTTCCGGGTTATCCAGTTCCATCTTCTCGACCCACTGATCGAAGGCGGTCTGATCATGGGCATCGGCATGGCGGCGGCCAACGGTGGTCAGCATCTGCATGGCATCGACATACAACCCGGGGTCTTCGACCTGCTCCTTGCGTAGATCATGGACATAGACTGCGGTCGCGGCGGCCACAGCGGCGCCATCGGCATCGTCAGCGGTTTCGTCAATGACATGTTGCAGCATGTCAATGGTGATTTTCGGGTTGACCGGGAAGGTGACCGCCAGCCAGACCCCCTGACCGAGCGCGGCCAGACTGTCCGCATGATTGCACTGGAAAAGGAGATCGCACAAATCAATCACTGCTGGCCAGTCGTGGGCAGTAAAAAGTGAGTCGAATTGCGCTCTTGCCCGTTGCCATGCACGCTCGCGTTGTCCCAGTTCGAGCAGTAGCCAGGCGGCATCCTTGTCAAGCCGGGCAATCAGGACCGGGTTCAGCTCAGCCGCCATCCGTTGTTCGTTCAGGCGGGTTTCGAGCAGGGCCAGCCGTTGTTTGAGGGCAGCGGTCGAGACGACCGTATCGGCGCCGGTTTCAGCGCCGAAGTCAAATCGGGTTTTGGGTGGTGGCATTCAGGGTTATTTCCAGTGATCAGGGGTTAATCAGGAATCTGCGTGTCGATCCGGTCCAGGTAGCGGACACGATAAAGCAGCCGATTTTGTTGTTCGCATTGTACAAATGACGTTCTGTTGTGCAGGATATTATTGCAGATCAGCCCTTCGCCGGGGGACAGGGTGTGTCTGATGACATATTCGGAGTTCTCCAGCAAATCGGTCAACGCTGCCCGTGCCTCACTGAGAACCGGGTCGGCGCGCCACAGGACAGACCGGGTGCGGGCAGTATACCGCATCCACAGCCGACCGCTGGCGGTGACCGCAAAAACCGGGCCGGTGACGCTCTGCCGAATGTTGCGGTGGTCGGTTCGATTGGCTGGAATAGTCATCGCTTCAGGGTGCGTCAGCGCCGCGATATAATCCGGGTTCTGATCGCGTAGCAGGATATAGGCAATCTCGTGATCCAGCAGATGATTCTCTCCGCCGCCGGGCGCTGATTCGACGCAATGCAGGATAAATGACTGAATCCTGTCACTTGTGCTATCGCTGTCACCGGCAGACTGGTAATAACCATCCGTATGCCAGTTCAATGATTGGTTGGTATAGGGAATAAATCTCTGTTGTCTGTGGTTGCGGCTTACCTGGACTTCGCTGATGCCCTGATCATCCGCATAGAGATTGGAGACGATATGTTGCAGCCCCATGCAGGCGCCGAGTTCCAGCACGTCGCCTCGACTCATTGCGGCGTCACTGTGGTAAAAGCAGAGATTGTTGCTGTCACAGGATGCTTGCAGGGATTGTCGTTCGCTGGAAGAGATATTGCCGGGTTCTGCGATTCGGGTTTTAAGCGTCGATGAATCGGTCACATAGCGGGCCAGTTTCCACTCTCGCCAACGCTGGTAAGCCGTCTGGTCGCCGAGGTCGAATGGATTACATTGCGGTGGCGGCGCGGCGATCTTTAGATCCATCAAAAGGAAGACCCGGGCTGGTTCAGGAAAGCCAGTTCTTCGGCGGTGGATTCGCGGCCCAGAATCTGATTGCGATGCGGGTAGCGTCCGAACCGCTCGATAATCTCGAAATGCCGGTAGGCGAATTGATAATATCCATCGAACATTTCCCGCTCGTCCGGTTCCACCGAATTGCGCAGATTGTCGTACAGCGTCAATGATTTGTGCTGCATGGCAATGTCCTCGCTATGCTCGAACGGCAACCAGGCAAACACCCGGTAAACAGGAAGCAGTGTCTGGTCCCAGGCTTTGTTGACCATTTCCATCGCTAGACGAAGCGCGGCCTGATCAAAGGAAAAGGACTCGGCGGCGCCCCGATACATATTCCTGGGAAATTGGTCCAGGCAGATAATCGAGGCCAGCAGTCCACGAGCAGAGCGCTGCATTCGTGACATTTCACCCCGATATACCGCATTCGTAATACTCTCAAACCGCTCCGTGATTTCCCGGTCTGTCTGATCGTTTTTCGACCACCACAGTGACTTTTTTTGGTCGTTGATTTCCCGGTTTGAAGTATGATCGCCAAACCAGAACTGGATAATGCTGTCTGTTGTTTCCATAATTATAGAGTCAGTGTGAGTATGAATCCGTTTATGGTACGCTAAAAAAGCGCAATCTTTCACGCTATTCCATGAATTGGGTCATTACCCTATATCCCGGAAGGGATACATTGTTTAGAACCATCGGGCAGTGTTTTATATTTTGATACCGTCATAGAATAGCTTTGTATTGATGTGGATACTGCAAATCCTGCATCGCAACTGCACTGTTGAGAGAGAGGAGTGAAAATGACTGACGAAATCAATCAATCAATACCTGATGAATCCGTAGGGGAATCTGATGAAGATGTGGCCGTGGAAGTTTCCGTCCATGATACTCCCATGCTCGATGAACTGGAGAATGGCCCTTGGCCGAGTTTTATATCCGGTATCAAGAAGCTTCGCAACGATCATGAGGATGAGCGCGTCAACGGCGTAGCCAATGATTTGCTAGGGCAGCTCGAACATTCCTACGAGACCAGGAAAGGTTACTGGAAGGGCGGCACTGTTAGTGTTTACGGGTATGGCAGTGGAATTATTCCAAGATTCTCTGAAGTTGGCGATCAATTCCCGAAATCCAGAGAGTTTCACACGCTTCGGGTGCAACCGCCGGCTGGCAACCATTACTCGACCGATATCCTGCGCGAGCTGGCCGACAGTTGGGAAAAATGGGGTTCCGGACTGGTGACTTTCCATGGTCAGACCGGGAACATCATGTTTATCGGCGCCTCGACGGAGAATACGCAACATTTCTTTGATGAAATAAACGAATACGGATTTGATCTGGGTGGCGCCGGTCCTTGTGTGCGAACTGCGATGTCCTGTGTCGGCGCGGCGCGTTGCGAACAGTCGTGCGCCAATGAGCAGAAGCTGCACCGGACTCTGGTCAACAACTTCACCGATGACGTGCACCGGCCGTCACTGCCGTATAAATTCAAGTTCAAGATTTCCGGTTGTCCGAATGATTGCACCAATGCGATTGAACGCGCCGACTTTGCGGTGATTGGAACCTGGAAAGACGACATCCGGGTCGATATGCAGGAGTGGAAGAAATATGTCGAAGAGAAGGGCCGCAAGCATGTGATCGACAACATTATCACCCGTTGCCCGACCTCATGTTTGTCCCTGAAGGATGATGACACACTGGAAATTGAAAACGCGGATTGCGTCAAGTGTATGCACTGCCTGAATGTAGTGCCCAAGGCGCTCAGTCCGGGTGAGGAAAGAGGAGTCACGGTCCTGATCGGCGGCAAGCGGACGCTTAAAATTGGCGATTTGATGGGCACCGTCATCGTTCCATTCATGAAAATGGAAAATGAGGAGGATTACGAGCGGATTGTCGAACTGGCGGAGGAGACCATCGAATTCTGGGCAGAGAATGGTCTGGAGCATGAGCGTTGTGGTGAAATGATCGAGCGCATCGGGCTGGTCAATTTCCTGGAGGGTATCGGGGTCGATGTTGACCCGAACATGATTGCCCATCCACGGGAAAGCTCTTATGTCCGAACTGATGGCTGGGATGATGAGGCGAAAGCGTGGTTCAGGAAGCGGGCTGAAAAACGCCTGGCTGCCGAGTCCAATCAGGTTTAGGAGGGCGAAATGGCGAAAGAAATGAGAATGCCGATCGAGTCGGGTTGCCCCGACGGATTCCAGTATATGCATCCCGTAATGGTCCGCAACTACGGACAATGGCAATGGCATGACCATCCGCAGCCGGGCGTGCTCCGGCATGCGGCGAAGAGCGGCGAGCAGGTATGGACGGTCAAGGCCGGCACCCAGCGGATACTGGATGTCTATACCCTGCGCAAACTTTGTGATATTGGTGATAAATATGCCGACGGACATGTGCGGTTCACCATCCGGTCCAACATCGAGTATTTCGTCGATGACGAAACGAAGGTGGCGCCGCTGATCAAGGCGCTGGAGAATGCGGGTTTCGTGGTCGGTGGGACCGCGAACTCTCTGGCCATGATCTCGCATACCCAAGGATGGCTGCATTGCGATATTCCGGGCACCGATGCTTCGGGCGTGGTGAAGGCGATGATGGATGAATTGATTGACGAGTTCAAGAATTGCGAAATGCCGAACCGGGTACACATGACCACTTCATGCTGCCAGGTAAACTGTGGCGGCCAGGGCGATATCGCAATCAATATTCAGCATACCAAGCCGCCGCGAATCAATCATGATCTGGTATCCAATGTCTGCGAGCGCCCTTCGGTTGTGGCCCGCTGTCCGGTGGCGGCGATCCGTCCGGCAGTGGTGAACGGGAAACCGACGCTCGAGGTCGATGAGAAGAAATGTATCTGTTGCGGCGCCTGTTATCCACCGTGTCCGCCGATGCAGATCAATGACCCTGAACATACCAAACTCGCGATCTGGGTCGGCGGCAACCATTCGAATGCCCGGTCAAAACCGAGTTTCCAGAAACTGGTTGCGGCCGGTATTCCGAACAATCCGCCGCGTTGGCCAGAAGCGACGGCCATCGTCAAACAGATTTTGCGGACTTACAAGGAAGACGCGAAGGATTGGGAGCGGATGAATGACTGGATTGATCGAATCGGTTGGCCGCGCTTTTTCGAGCGTACTGGTCTGCCGTTTACCAAATACCATATCGATCACTGGCGCGGGTCGCGCAAGAGCCTGAATTCGTCCACGCATATTCGGCTGTAAAATATGAGGATTCAATTTTAATATTTAATTCATTATTTGACTGGAGAAAGAAAATGGGTATAGAACTTGACGGTCGCAGTTACGATACTGATGAGGAGGGCTACCTCGCAAATCTGTCTGACTGGAGTCCTGAAATCGCAGACCAGATGGCCAAGCTGGATGATTGCGATCTGGGTGAACACCACTGGGAGGTGATCAATTTTCTGCGTGATTATTATGAAGAATATCAAATTGCGCCTGCGGTCCGGGTGTTAACCAAGTCGATTGGCAGAAAGCTGGGAAAAGACAAGGGCAACAGCAAATATCTTTATCAACTGTTCCCTTATGGGCCAGCCAAACAGGCTTGCAAGTACGCCGGATTGCCGAAGCCGACAGGCTGTGTCTAGTCGGTTGAATGTCGGCAATAACGGTCATCTATGCGGTGATGTTCTACATTGCCACCGCGGCGCTGGTGATCGGCGTCGGCCGCAAGATCATTCAGTATTCACGGACTCCGGCGCCGCTTAAAATTCCGACAACCCCGGCGCCGGTTACCAGAACCGGCGTGGTCGCCCGCCTGATGCGTGAAATCGTGTTCTTCGAGAGCCTGTTCAAGGGCAGCAAATGGAGTTGGTTGTTCGGGTGGTTGTTTCATTTCGGTCTGCTGATCGTGTTGATCCGTCATCTGCGTTATTTTACCGAGCCGGTCTGGGGGGTGGCGGCGCTGACCGCGGACATCGGAGTGATCATGGGCTGGGTCATGATTTTCGGGTTGTTGGGGTTGTTGGTCCGCCGGGTCGGGGTGGACCGCATCCGTTATATTTCCGCCCCGTCCGATTATCTGATGCTGCTGCTGATTATTGCCATCGGGGTCAGCGGCCTGTTGGTGAAATATGTTTTTCACAGCGACATCGTCCAGTTGAAAGCCTTTTTTTCCGGCTTGATGACCTTTAACTGGCAACCATTGCCAGCGGACCCCGGTCTGTTGATTCATCTGGCGCTGGTCATCATCCTGATGTTGATTTTCCCGATCAGCAAATTGCTGCATGCGCCGGGCCTGTTTTTCAGCCCGACTCGCAACCAGGTCGATAATCCCAGGGAGCGGCGCCATGTTGCAATGTGGGCAGATTCGCCGCCCGGCAAGTGAGGGGTGAGCCATGTATCGGGAGCCAGGCGGTCATGACAGGAGAATCAGGGCGTGAAAACAGATTTCCAGATTCCTGAACTGAAAGAATATCCGGAGATTCCGGTGCTGGTCAACGGCGCTATGGAACACAGTCAGCCTTTTGTCGCCAAGCCGGAACATCAGGAGCCGCTGGGCTATCCGGGCGAACTGGTTCCCGACTGGCACGATCAGGCCATCGCAAAAATGGGAGAGCTGCTCGGTAAATTCCGTTCTTTACGGGTATTCATGGATACCTGTATCAAGTGTGGGGCCTGCACCGATAAATGCCACTACTATCTGGGCACGGCGGACCCGAAGAATATGCCAGTGGCCCGTCAGGATCTGATGCGGGCCGTGTACCGGCGTTACTTTACCTTTGCCGGCAAGTATTTCCCCAGGCTGGTCGGGGCCGTGGATCTGACCGAGGAGGTGATCAGGGACTGGTATCGTTACTTCTATCAGTGCTCGGAATGCCGGCGCTGTTCCGGATTTTGCCCGATTGGTATCGATACCGCCGAGGTCACCATGGCGGCCCGGGAAATCCTGGACCATATCGGCATTGGACAGAAATACAGCAATGAAATCATCGGCAAGGTCCACAAGATCGGTAACAATCTGGGGTTGCCCGAACCAGCGCTGGTGGATACGCTGGAAGGTCTGGAGGAAGATATAGAGGAGGAAACCGGGGTTGCGGTCAGATTGCCGGTGGACCAGGTGGGCGCGGAAGTATTGCTGGTGACGCCGAGCGCGGATTTTTTCGCCGAGCCGCATATTGATGGACTGATCGGTTACGCCAAGGTTTTTCACAAGGCCGGGATCAGTTGGACGGTCAGCTCTTATGCGTCCGAGGCGGCTAACTTCGGGGTCTTTACCGGTTCCTGGGAGCACATGCAAAAAGTGGCAAACCGGGTCCGTACCGCGGCCCTTGAGCTCGGCGTAAAGCGCATTGTCGTGGGTGAATGCGGTCATGCCTGGCGGGTGGCCTACAGTTTCTGGAACAGTTTGATCGGGCCTTTCGATTTTCTCGACCAGAACTATCCCGTACCGCAGCATATCTGCGAGTTGACCCACGACCTCATTGTGCAGGGCGCTTTGAAGTTCGACCCGGAAGTACATGATGACAAGGTGATTACGTTCCATGATTCATGCAATGTGTCGCGGGGATCGCGCATGGGCGACATACCGGGAGGGCAGTTCATTATCCCGCGGCGGATCATCCAGTCGTGCAGCCGCAATTTTGTCGACATGGCGTCGGATACGATTCGCGAGAACACCTTTTGCTGCGGCGGAGGGGGCGGACTGCTGACCGATGACCTGCTGGAGCTGCGAGTCAAGGGCGCCATGCCAAGAGCGCAGGCCCTGCAACAGGTGATCGAGGATCACGGCGTTACTCACATGGCCGCGATTTGCGCCATTTGTAAAAGCCAGTTCACCAAGGTCCTGCCGATGTATGGCATGGGCATGGATATGGTGGTCAGTGTGCATCAGCTGGTCGGCGATGCACTGATTATGCAGACCGAGCATTAGAGATGATGATTTTTTACCAGTCAGGAAGCTGAAATGTCGAAATCAACCGGACAAAACAGACAGACCTTCCGGAAATTCCGGGAGGGGGCGTTCAAGTGGGCAAACTATCAGGAGGATATCTTTAATGAAGACACCTCCCACAAATGCCCTACCTACGTTCATCGCACGCCACCGTGCCAGGGCAGTTGCCCTTCCGGAGAGGACATTCGGGGGTGGTTGCAGATCATTCGTGGCATCGAAAAGCCGCCGGCGGAGATGAGCTGGCAGGAATATGCGTTTCAACGCTCGACTGACGCGAATCCATTTCCGTCGATGATGGGCCGGGTTTGCCCCGCTCCCTGTGAGGCGGGCTGCAACCGCAATAATGTGGACGACTTCGTCGGCATCAATGCCGTCGAACAGTATATCGGGGATACCGCCTTTGAGAGAAACTTCCAGTTTGATGCGCCCCCCCCTCTCAATCAGCAGCGTGTCGCCATCATCGGCGGCGGGCCGGCGGGCCTGGCCGCGGCTTATCAGTTGAGGCGAAAAGGCTACGGTTCGGTTATTTTTGAAAAGCAGGCGGAGCTTGGCGGCATGTTCCGTTACGGGATCCCGGGATATCGAACGCCCAGAAGCGTGCTTGATCATGAGATTCAACGGATACTGGACCTCGGTGGCATCGAGGTCAGATTGAACATGCGGGTGGGTACCGATGTCTCCGTGCAGCGACTCGAAGATGATTATGACGCGATTATCTGGACGATTGGCTGCCAGAGCGGCAACGCCCTGCCGCTGGATGGCTGGAATGACGCGCCGAACTGTGTCAGCGGCGTTGCCTTTCTGGAGGCGTTCAACAAGGGTAATCTCAAGGTCACGGCGGACAAGGTGCTCTGTGTCGGGGGCGGCGACACTTCGATTGACGTGGTGTCGGTGGCGCGGCGATTGGGCAAGATAATCAACATCAACCAGCAGGACCGACCGGAAGAGGTCATTGGCGGGTATACGGCCCATGATTCGGCGATGGTGGCGCTCAGGCAGGGTTGCGATGTGACCCTGACCGCGTTGTTCAAACGCCAGAATATGACGGCGTCGGAAATTGAGGTGGAGGACGCAACCACGGAGGGGGTCAACATTATAGATGGTGTCATGCCGGTTGAACTGGTGATTGGCGATACGGGCCGGGCGGTCGGCCTGAAGATGATGCAGTGCGAAATGGATAACAAGGGCGTACCGACCGCTATCGAGGGTACGGAATTCGATCTGGAAGCGGATTTGATCGTCTCCGCGATCGGACAGGGCGGTGATCTTGCAGGCATGGAGGATATGGCTAACGAGCGCAACCTGATCAATGCCGATCCGGGGTTCCGGGTGCCTGACCGGCCGGGGCATTTTGTCGCGGGGGATATTGTCCGCCCCCATTTGCTGACGACCGCGATTGGTCAGGCCTCGGTCGCCGCGGCCAGCGCAATCGGCTTTATGGTGGGTAACGATCCCTCGAAGCGCCCCAAGGTGGATGTGCATCACTTCAATTTGCTGAATAAATTGAACGAGCAGGGCCTGGAGGTCAGTGAATACGACAAAAGCCAGGTGCATGGCACGGATAGCGCCGGATTCGCGGTGCACAATTACGAGGATCGCTCCGCTAACGAGATCATCCCGGCAGACGAGTTGTTCCTCGCTCATTTCGATCCGGAAGACCGCAACAAACGGGCTTCGGTAGTGCCCGATTCGGAGCAGGTGCTGGGGCATTTCGAGGAACGCCATATCATGCTGAGCGAGGAGCAGGCTGTGGCGGAGTCGAATCGCTGCATGAGCTGTGGCATGTGTTTCGAGTGCGATAACTGTGTGATCTACTGTCCGCAAATAGCAGTGTTTCGAGTCAAGAAAGACAAGGCCACGCTCGGTCGTTATGTCGATACCGACTACAATAAGTGTATTGGCTGTCATATCTGCGCCGATGTCTGCCCCACCGGCTATATCGACATGGGTCTTGGCAAATAAGGTTTTCGGCTGCCGGACTGGTCATGATATTCATCATTCGAATGGCGGGCCTGGTTGTGGTATTCGGCATGATCAGCCTGTCTCATTCATCCCGGTCTTTCGATGACCAACCGCTGCAGTCGGTTCTGGAACTGCCGAAGGCGGTCCGGGGTGAAAGCTGTGTCGCGCCGGTTGAAGAGATGCGGCGGGACCACATGGAGATGCTTTTCCACCAGCGTGATGAAACCATGTATTTCGGGGTGCGTGACGCCAGATTCAGCCTGATCGGGTGTATTTCCTGTCATACTCAAACAGACGCCGAGGGGCAGTTTATTCCAATCAACGCGCCGGGCCAGTTCTGTCAGGAATGTCATTCCTATACCGCGGTGAAGATGGACTGCTTTCAGTGCCATGCCGCGACTCCGGGGCAGGCGGCGACTGAGCAATGACGACCCCGAATCCACCCACTCACTCACGCCGGGCAGTCCTGAAAAAGTCCGCTGTCCTGCTCGCCGGTCTGGCTTCAGGAATCAGGTTGGTTGATCTCGCGATGGCATCCACGAAACTGGAAGCAACGGACCAGCTTGTACGTTGGGGGATGCTGGTTGACGTGACCCGGTGCGCGGATGGCTGCACCGACTGTGTTGATGCCTGCAATACGGAACACGGCCTGAATGGCAAGGGCCGGCCGCTGACCGACGCGCAGTATATTCGCGTGGTCGATCTGAAGGACAAATCCACCGGGCATACGTCTTCGCTGCCGGTGATGTGTCAGCATTGCGAAACGGCGCCGTGCGTGGATGTCTGTCCGACCGGGGCCTCCTTCCGCAGAGAGGACGGGGTTGTGCTGGTGGATAAACACACATGCATTGGTTGTCGCTACTGCATGTTGGCCTGCCCCTACAAGGCGCGTTCGTTCATTCATGAAAATCTCACTGACCAGGTTCCGACGACCCCCCGTGGCAAGGGCACGGTCGAGTCCTGCAATTTCTGCACTCATCGGGTGGACCGCGGCGGCGCCCCGGCCTGTGTCGAAGCCTGCGCTGAAAAGGGTCACAAGGCGCTGGTATTCGGTGACTTGAATGATCCTGATAGCGAGTTGTACCGGCAGCTCAGGGAAAAGCCCTCTGTGCAGATCCGGGAAGACCTCAACCTCAATACCGGGGTGCGTTATCATGGCATTTGAGATGTGGTGAGGATGAAGCGGATCACTTATATCACTTTGGCCTATAACTGCCGGTTGTACTGGCTGTGGATGGCCGGTTTCGCGGCTCTGATTCTGAACGGGCTGTATTTTGCCTGGTTCATGGAGCATCATGGTCATTGGGTGACCGGCATGAACAACCAGATTGTCTGGGGGTTGCCGCATGTTTTCGCGATCTTTCTGATCGTTACCGCATCGGGTGTACTGAACATCGCGTCTCTCTCATCCGTGTTCGGTAAACCCGCATACAAGGCATGGGCGAGATTATCGGGATTGCTGGCGATTACCCTGCTGGTCGGAGGCTTGGTGGCGCTGGTTCTTGACCTCGGTCGGCCTGACCGCCTGATCATCGCCATGACTCATTACAATTTCAAATCGATTTTTGCTTGGAATATTTTTCTCTATAGCGGGTTTGTCCTGATCGTCATGATCTATCTGTGGATGATGTTCGAGCCCGGAATGGCGAAAAAAGTAACCCCGGTGGGGCGGCTCGCGTTTGTCTGGCGGATTGTCCTGACTACCGGGACAGGGTCGATCTTCGGGGTGATTATCGCGCGCCAGGCGTATGATTCCGTCATTCTGGCGCCTCTGTTCATCGCCATGTCATTGAGTTTCGGCGCCGCGTTTTTCGTGGTGTACCTGTTTGCGTTGAGGCAGCCGGCTTTTACCGGTGACGCGGAATTGCTCGGCAAATTCCGGAATCTGCTGATCTGGTTCATCGGTACGGTTTTGCTGATTACGCTGATTTTTCACATTACCAAAGCCTGGGACACGGCGACCCGCGATTACGAACGATTCATTTTGCTGGATGGCGGTCTGTTGTCTGTATTGCTGTGGGCCGGTTTCATCGGGCTCGGCGTGCTGGCGCCGCTTTTGCTGCTGTCCGGGGCCGGCGGCGCTGCCCCGAAGCGGGTCCTGCTGGCCAGCGCTCTGCACATTCCGGGCGGTCTGGCCCACCTTTATGTGATCATCATTGGTGGACAGGCGTATCCTTCTGTCCTTTTTCCGAACAAGGAGGTTTCAAGCAGTTTTCATGATGGCGCAATCGCCGGTTACTCGCCGACGTTTGCTGAACTATCTCTTGGCCTCGGTGGCCTGTCGCTGGCCATCGCCGCAAGTTTGCTGGTGATTCGGATTCTGCCTTTTTTGCCTGAAAACCTGTTTGAAAACAGAGCGTCTTCCGATTAGCGCCTGATGGCAACGCCGGACCAACCCCTGCCTGGCTTTTATCTTTCCGCTGCCCGCAAGTCTTCCGGAAAAACGATTTTATCAATCGGTATTTGCGCCGCGCTTGCCGGGAATAACCGGACAGTCCAGCCGTTCAAGAAGGGACCGGACTACATTGATCCGCTATGGTTGAGCCAGGCCGCCGGGAAACCCTGCTACAACCTGGATTTCAATACGCAGAGTCCCGCGCAGATCATCAGGTTTTTTTCGCGGCAATCCCGCGGCTCGGATGGAGTGATCGTTGAAGGCAACAAGGGTCTGTATGACGGGGTTTCGGTGGATGGGCGTGACAGCAATGCCGCGCTGGCGAAATTGCTGGCGTTGCCGGTAATACTGACGCTGGACACTCAGGGAATCACCCGTGGGATTGCGCCGTTGCTGCTTGGATACCAGCAGTTTGATCCGGATATCGACTTCAGGGGCGTTATTCTCAACCGGGTGGCCAGCTCCAGGCACGAACAAAAATTGAGGTCAAGCATTGAGGCGCATACCGATTTCACGGTAATCGGCGTGATTCCGAACGATGACCGCCTGCGAGTCCGGGAAAGGCATCTCGGGCTTACGCCCGGTAATGAGGTGGATCGGATTGAGGTCAGGATTGAGGGGATCCGGGATGCCGTTGAGGCCGGTGTGGATCTGGGTCTCCTGCTGCCGGAGCCGCCTGTATCCAGACAGGCCGGATCCGGGAAGGCCGCCGAAAATACGGCGCCAGGGCGCAAGCCCACGGATGTACGCATCGGTGTACCGCAGGACGCCGCGTTCGGTTTTTACTATGCGGATGACCTTCAGGCATTTTCAGACCAGGGCGCGGAGATCGTCCGCTTCAGTACAATAGAGGATGATAGCATCCCGGAAGGGGTGGATGGATTGTTCATCGGTGGTGGGTTCCCGGAAGTTTATCTGGATGAACTGGGCGGTAACGCAGCCATGCGTCAATCCATACTCGACTTTATCAATGCCGGCGGGCCGGTCTATGCTGAATGCGGCGGGTTGATGTATCTGGGGAACTCGATACGATGGAATGGCAGGCAGACGGACATGGTCGGCGCCCTGCCTGTTCATGTGGTGATGGAGGAAAAACCGGTGGGTCGCGGCTATGTGGAATTGCAGGAAACCGGCGAGTCGATCTGGGACGGGCTGGCGGCCGTGGACGAGATCATCCATGCCCATGAATTTCACTATTCCAGGGTTGAATTTACCGGAGAAGTGGATCATTTCGCCTTCGAGGTCAAACGCGGATGGGGACTGGACGGGAAGCATGACGGCATGGTCCATAAAAACGTTCTGGCCGGTTATTCCCATCTGCGGTCGGCGGGGGCGGTGGATTGGGTATCGAGGTTTGTTGATTTTGTGAGGCAACACAAATCCTGACGCAGTCGTTATCAGTCATCAAATCAAAGTATAATTCCCTTGAACATGGGGATCAGTGAACACGGGGACAAGACCTACCAGTAATCATGCGTATCGATCAGGAAAAAACCATTCAACAGTCCCGTATTCTGGAAAGGACCTGGCTGGCCCACGAACTGCACGATTCCCTGGCGCAGACACTGGCCAGTGTCCGTTATTACATTCGTAATCTCGATCACGCCATCCAGGGCGGAGATGAGTGTGAAATTTACGAGCTGTTGGAAATCGTGGAAGATAACGTGGAGATCGCAAATACCGAGTTGCGCGCGTTGATCAGCCGCTTTCGGGCGCCGATGGAAGAAGACAGCCTGATCCCGGCCATCGAAAACATCATTCGAAAATTCCGCGGTGAGACCGGGTTGAACGCGGTTTTCCAGAACCGGCTGGCGGGGGATATTGAATTTCCGTCCGCCGTGGTGTTCCAGGTGGTCCGGATTGCCCAGGAAGCGGTAGCGAATATTCGCAAACACGCCAAAGCCGACCTGATTCGCGTAATGCTGTATATCGAGTCGGAACGCTGCCACCTTCTGGTTGAAGATGACGGGATCGGTTTTGATCCGGCCTTGCCGCCGGACGGCGAAAATGAACACTTTGGATTGAAGGTCATGCGAGAGCGGGCTGCCCGAATTGATGGTGAACTGGACATCGACAGCGTCCCCGGCGAAGGCGCCCGAATTCGTCTAACCTTCCCGAAACAGGAATAATCCGGATGAAACTGCTTGTAATTGATGACCACACGTTGTTCCGGGCAGGATTGAAAAGTCTGCTGGAGAGAAGAAAGATAGATGTGGTTGAGGCCGGGGACGGGAAGAGCGGGATGGAATTGTTGGCCGACGAAGAGTTTGAAATCATTTTGCTGGATTTGAGAATGCCGGATATGAGCGGGCTTGAAGTGCTGCAGTGGCTGCGGCAGTCCCGCATTCAGACCCCGGTCGTCATGTTGTCGACCTCCAGCGAGGAAAAAGACCTGGTTGAATCCCTGCGGCTGGGCGCCCAGGGTTATCTGCTGAAGGACATGGACCCGGATGATCTGGTCAAATCGCTAAAAAATGTACTGGCCGGTGAAACCGTTGTCGCTCCTGACCTGACCGGGGTACTGGCCAGCGCTGTCCAGAAAAAGGTAACCACCGACCCTTCATCCGCCTCGCGGTCGGTGCGCGATGTATTGACCGCGAGAGAGATGGATGTGCTGCGGGATATCACGAAAGGCTGGAGTAATAAAATCATTGCCAGAGACCTCGGTATTACCGACGGTACGGTCAAGCTGCACGTCAAATCCATTCTCAGAAAACTCAATGTCCATTCCAGGGTGGAAGCCGCCGTGATTGCAGTGGAAGAGGGGCTGGGTTGAGCGCAATCGCGCGTTACGCGGCGCTTCACAGGCATTGAGCTTCATGTCATCCGGGTCTATCAAGCGTTATCTGGCTCAGTTTGAAGGCCAGGAAGACCTGACTCTGGTTGGGCCGTTTTGTGATCCATCGACGACTTTGGGGGAACCGGTGATATTTATCGATGGTGGCGCCCGTTGCCGGAAACCCGGCCAGGGTATTGCGGTCGGTGACGGGGATTCTTTCGATGGCGAACTGGATGTAATGTTGAATCGGGATAAGGATTTCTCGGATCTGGCTTTTGCCCTGACCCATATCCCGCAAGGATTTTCAGAGATTCATCTGTTTGGGTTCCTGGGGGGGAGGCGGGATCATGAAATATTCAATTTTGGTGAAGCGCATCAGTTTCTGACCACAGCGGCGCCAGCGCGGGTGTGGTTTGATGACCGGGTACTGGCCTGTTCCGCTGGATGCTGGAGCTTTTGCCGTCATGGCGGATTCAGTCTCGGCGCGCTGGAAGAAAGCCGGATCAAGGTCGAGGGCGACTGTCTGTATTCATGTCCCGAACCAACCCTGTTCAAACCGTTGACTTCTCTGGGTTTGAGTAATATCGGAAGTGGTACAATACGACTGGAATGCTCCCGCCCGGTTTTTGTTTTTTTTGAGGAACTGGATTAGTCGACACGCTGCCCGCACTGCTTCGCGCTGATTATTGCCATGACCGACCTGTTTGATTTTCAACCGAAGCCCTCCGCTTTTGCGGTGATGGGGAACCCGGTTGCGCATAGTCAGTCACCGCAGATACACAGTCTGTTCGCCCGGCAACTCGGAATATCACTCAGCTATGACCGAATCCAGGTGGATACCGGTGGTTTTGAGCAGGCAGTGAGTCACTTTTGCGCCCACGGTGGCGCCGGACTCAACATTACTGTGCCGTACAAGGTGGAAGCCTGGAGACTGTGCGGTCAGGGCAGGCACAGCCTGTCACAAAGAGCGCACCTGGCGCGCGCCGTGAATACCCTGATTATGGAGAAGTCGGGGAAAATCCATGGCGACAATACCGATGGAGCCGGGCTGGTGAGGGATATCCAGAATAATCTCAGCTTCCCTCTGGACAGTAAAAATCTGCTGGTCATCGGCGCTGGCGGGGCGGTGCGCGGCGTTCTCGGCCCACTGCTTGAATGCCATCCCGCATCCATCACAGTGGTCAATCGCACCTTTGCCAAAGCCGATGCTCTGGTAGAGGCGTTTTGTGGGACTGTGGACAGCCGCCGTACTGCACTTAAGAGTCGTCGCCTTGAGGATTGTGACTCCTCGCGCTATGACCTGATTATCAATGGCACCGCAGCCAGCCTTTGCGGGGCGTTGCCGGGAATCAACGGGGGCTGCATTGATTCCGGTACGATCATTTACGATATGGCGTATTCCACGGAGCCGACGGTCTTCATGAAATGGGCGTTATCCAGAGGCGCCGCCCAGGCTCACGATGGCCTGGGGATGCTGGTCGAACAGGCTGCCGAATCATTTTACCTATGGCATCGCAAGTCCCCGGACACGGCAGCGGTCATTCCCGCCATCCGGGAATAGCTGTTAAGTTGACAAAAAGCGGCGAACCCAGCGCGTCCACAGACTGTATCTAGTTTGTATCGACAGCCCCGGCGGCGGCGGCCGAATTCTGGTCAATGATCTGGCCGGTCAATGTAATCGTTCTCGGCATACCCCGAATCTGGTCCGTTGGTGTCACCCAGCCGTCGACTGCATACAGTCCGTTGACCTCCTGGTCGTAGAGCTTGAGCTTGAACACTTCCGCGTTTTCTTCACCGGCTGCGGCAATCGTGTTCACATAGACTGTCTGCTCCTTGACCCCCGAGTTGAAGGTCACGGCGCCGGTGGTATTATCGTAATCCTGACCCTGGATGGCTGAGCCGTCTTCCGTTTTGTATTTGTAGCGCACCGCCCAGCCGTTCGGCGCTATCCCAAGCGTGACAGTGAACTTCATCTGGTCGCCCTCGACTGTAGTGGTATCAACAGCATAAACCACTGGAGAGACAAAGCCTGCCGCCACGACGCCTGTTACCAGCATGATAACTGCACAAAATCTCATTACCTTCATCAGATATTTCTGTTTCATTGTTAGAGCCTCTCGAGTTGTGTGTAAGTCCAAATGAATCATTTGTCGATATCATTCGACATTTTACACAGGATAAAACAAAAAGAAACGCAAAATTAACAGGCGCGGAAAATTCAAGTTTCAATTGCCGGGTGTTCGGCTATACTGGTGAAGCTCGTCGTATTCGCCATCTGTAATAAATCGACAGCCGATTTTTGTCAATTCGCCAGGGAGGTGGTACTATCAACAAACAATCCATTAACCCACAAATAGTGTCACGAGGATTTGAACCAATGAAACAGAGAATATTCGATGGTGCGGTAATGAGGCTTGCAGTTGTCATGCTGGTGGCAGGGTTCGTCTCTCCAGTGGTTTATGCTGTTGATACCGCCGTAACCGAGGGTGGCCAGATGGTGTTTACCGTCAAGCTCGGAGTGGCGCCGAACGGCTGGGCGGTGCGCTACAAATACAAAACAAAAGACGGCTCAGCCATCCAGGGTCGGGATTACGATAATACCACCGGCGCCGTGACCTTCAATTCGGGAGTCAAGGAGAAGAAGATCTATGTGGACACGATTGACGACAGCGTTGAAGAAAACTCGGAAGTGTTCAAGCTCAGGCTCTACGACCAGGAGGCCAACGGACTGTATAACGTCACCGGGTGGGTGACACCAACGGACCAGATTCGGGGTATGCCGAGAAAGATGACATTGAAGGGCCAGATTATGGACAACGATCAAACGGTTAAGATGGGATGCGGGAACGCGGGTCAGTACTGCCAGTGACCGGGGGCCGGACGGAAAGGAAAGAAAGGTCGATACCACACGATTGTCGTATAGAATAGAGGGTTACTCTTTATTCATGTAATATCCGGTTTATGAGAATACTGGCTGCTTGCCTCCTGTTCGCGACTCTGTCGCTGAGTCCAGTGTGGGCGGAGCAATCAGAGTCAGCTTCCTCGACAATGCCAGACGAACTGGATTTAACATTGAACGAGGCAATTCAGCTCGCTCTGGAGCGTAACCGCAGCTTGCTTAACCAGCGTTTGAACCGGGAGACGCAGCGATTTTCCCTGGATGTCGCGCGCGACCGCTACCGCCCGCAGTTTACGATTCGGTCGAGTGGCAGTCACAATCGGGATGATGATACCGCGCAGGCAGGATTTGGGGCCAGTTTACGTATCCCCACCGGCGGTACATTGGGCTTACAGGCCAGCGAATCCATTTCCGGAGATGAGGTTGGCGAACAGGCGCCCACCCTTCGCTTTTCCCAACCGTTGTTAAAAGGCGCTGGCGTAGCGGTTGACCGAGCGCAACTCAAACAGGCTCACCTGTCCGAGAAATCGAACATTCTCGCCTTTCGTAAAGCGGTCAGTGAATTGGTGGTCTCGACTATCAGCGCCTACCGGCTACTCAGTCAGGCATCCAGGCAAGTGGAGATTTCCGAGGCTTCTGCACAACGAGCCAGGCAGCAGCTGAAAGTGACTCACACTCTGATTCAGGCAGGTCAGATAGCAAGTCGGGAAGCAAACCGTTCTGAAGCAACCATCGCCAACCGGGAACTGGCGCTGTTGCAATCCCGCAACAGTTTTGATTCCGCTAATTTCAATCTAATCAACCTGCTGGATATGGATAGTTCTACACGAATTCGTCCACGGGAGAATCTGGGAGTCGAGTCAGTCCGGCAGCTGGACGGTGGTGGGCTGGACACTCAGGAGAGCATAGAGATTGCACTGGCCAATAGCCCGGACTATCGCATAGCAACGCTGGCTGTGGAATCCGCCGAGATTTCCCTGACAGTCGCGCAAAACAACCGATTGCCGGACCTGTCCTTCGATATTGAGGTGAAACGCGACAGAGGACTGAGCAGAACCGGCCATCAAGCCAGTCTGAACCTGACCGTGCCCTTGAATGATCGATCACCACAACTGCAAATTCTGCAAGCTGTAAACAGCTTGACAATGGCGCGGCGGAATCTGGAAGAATTACGTGAATCAATCGGTGTATCTGTGCTTCAGGCCATGAATGATGTCGAGGTGGGATTTCGCGTGGTGGAACTCGCCAGTGAAGCGCGTAAGCTGGCTGAGGAAAACCTGATAATCGAGCAGAACAAGTTCAGCCAGGGATTGTCCTCGACTTTTGAGGTCTCTGCCTCGGAGGTCGATCTGGTGGCTGCACAGAACTCTGAGACGGATGCCATCATCGGGTATCTCAACGCACGAATGAGGCTGGATCAGGTGATGGGAGTGACGCTGGATTCCTGGGGTATTGAGGTAGAGGCAGCTCCCGAATAATGCAACGAGACCTCGCCATTTATCGGGACATCCTCGAGAACCTGCTGGACGGAGTCATGGTGATTGATTTTGCCGGCTCGGTCGAACTCGCCAATCAGGCGGCCTGCCAAATCTTTGATATTGAGCGCGATACAGTAGTCGGGCAGTCTTTCGCAAACGCTTTCATCCTGTACGAGGGTTTTGACGAGTTCACCCAGATTGTTCTGGATGCGGCGATGCAGCGTACTTCGGTAGCTCGGCGCGTTGGTGAAATACGAATCCGCGGCGAGATTCGCGCCATCACCATTACCACTTCCTGCCTGTCAGCCATGCGCGATGGACAGATGCAACCGATTGCGATAATCGCTGTTTTCACCGACATCACAGAGCTTCGAGAGCTTCGCGAGGCGGAGTTGCGGCTGCATAAGGAAAATGAAGCGCAACATCGGGAACTCCAGAAGGCTTACCATGAGGTCGAGTCTACCAATGCCGTGTTGTCACAAATGATGAAGAAGGTGAGAGCTGCGCGTGGTCTGTCAATTGTTGTCGTTGCCGGCCTGTTCCTGACAGTTGCCGGTTACTACCTGCAACCCCTGGACCGGTTCGGTCTGCGCCCGTTCGATATGCTGGTGCGTGCGGTTGAATCGGCGGTTTCAAAACAGCCGCCGGATGACCCGGTGGAGTCTGTTCCGGTATCGAACCTGCAAACGATAGTGGTTACGCAAGAGCCGCTTCAATCGACTCTGTCGTTACGTGGTCATCTGGCTCCGGGACACATCGTGAGCGTAATCAGTCCGATCGACAGTCACATCAAGAGTCTGTTTGCAAGAAATGGCCAACCGGTGAAAAAAGGTGATCTGTTGATGGAACTGGATACTGAAAAAATCCAGATCGAATATCGCCGGGCCGAAGTGGAATACATCAGGAAGCTGGAACACTTGAGAACGCTGGAAGACTGGGAGAACAGTACGGAAATGGCAGATGCCAAAAGAAGATTCCGGCGTGCAAAATTGTCTCTGGCTGACTCGGAAAAACAGCTTGAGCGCAGTAAATTCCTGCTCTCACAGGGAATCATTCCGTCTTCCCAGCAGGAACAGTCGCAAAGGAATTATGAGAGTCAGTTGCTGGATTTTGAGGCGGTTGCCCAGGAGATGGACGCTGTCAAGAATAAAGCCGATGCCGATGAACGACGGGTTGCCTCACTGGAGGTCAAGAACTCGCTGAGTCAACTGAAGGAACTGGAGGTGAAGTTGGCCCTGGGCACTGTTGAGGCGCCGATTGCAGGAATCATTCAGGAGATACAGGGTGGGCCGGATCAGAAAGCATTGAGTGCAGGCCGCTCATTGACGCAGGGAGAACAGTTGCTGAATATCGCGAACTTTGAACAAATCGCGGTTTCCACAACCGTTGACGAGATCGATGTCGGCAAAATCAAGGCCGGACAACCGGCATGGATTACCGGCCCTGGTTTCCCGGGCTTGCGGCTCGAAGGTCAGGTTACAGAGGTTGCGTCCCGAGCACGTGGCAGCAACCAGTGGGGGGGTGGAGGATTACCCCGGTTCGAGATCAGCGTTGCTCTGGATGGGTTGTCGGCGGCTCATCGGGATATATTGCGTGCTGGTATGTCTGCTCATGTCACCATTGTCACCTACAATCAGCCGGATGCGCTTCTGATTCCGATTGCTGCAGTAGAGCAGCAATACGACGGCACGTGGGTGCAGGTCCTCAACAAGGAAACCGGGAGCGTTGAGAGACGCGCAGTTGAGCTCGGCATGACTACTCTGGATTCGGTTGAAGTAGTGCAGGGAATCCAGCTTGGCGAAGAAGTAGTCCTGTCGGGAATATAGGCAGATTATGCGGTTGTATGGGCCACTGAACGGCTGATGAATCCGAAGCGGAACCAACGCTCGCGTTTGCCTGACGGGTTGCAGCTGGTGGATGTCTGTAAATCCTGGCAGATGGGTTCGATTACCACGACTGTGTTGCACAGTGTCAATCTGGAAGTCAGCCGGGGTGACCTGATTTCAATTATGGGGCCGTCGGGCAGTGGCAAGACCACGCTGATGAATATTATCGGGTTGCTGGACAGACCGACTTCAGGCGCCTGCGTTTTTAATGGCGAGGACTCAACGCGGCTGAACGATACACAGCTTTCCGTATTACGGGGGCGGCATGTTGGGTTTGTTTTCCAGTCCTTTAACCTGCTTGGGCAAATGACCGCGCTGGATAATGTTGCCTTACCGCTGGTTTATCAGGGCGTGAGTCGGGCACAGATGAGAAAACGTGCCTTGGCAGCGCTTGACAAAGTCAGCATGTCGGAGCGGGTAAATCACCGTCCAGACCAGCTATCCGGTGGCCAGAAGCAGCGGGTTGCTATCGCCCGGGCATTGATTGTCGAGCCGACTCTGTTATTGGCTGACGAACCCACCGGCGCTCTGGACTCGGATACCGCGCAGGATGTGATGACATTGCTCAAGCAGATGAATGCTGAACAAGGGGTGACTATCCTGATCATAACACACGACCCCGGCGTAGCCCGGCAGTGTTCGCGCCGATTGCAACTCGACAAGGGTCAGTTGATCGAGATGCAGAGTACTTTTCCTGCCAGCGCTGCGGCGTAACCGACTGATATGTCCCGAATCACTTCTGTAGTACGCGCCAATTCGCGCGAAGCGATCACCAGCCTGCGCGCGGCGCGCCTGCGTACTGTGCTCGGCCTGCTTGGCATCATGATCGGGATTTCGTCCGTTATCGCGATGGTTTCGCTCGGCGAGATCGCGAAACTGCAAGCCCGCAAACAGTTTGCCGCTATGGGCACCAATATTCTGGTCGTTCGCAAGTCTTATGACCAGGCGCCCACTACCGGAAAGGAAGTAGAAATCGGTTTGGTGGACGCTACAGAAATAGCGTATTCTGTGCCGTCCATTACCGATGCGACTGCCCGTATTTCCGGGTACGGGGATTTCCTGTACGGTGGCAAGGAAGTCGGACAAGGAGACATTCAGGGCGTCACTGAATCATTTGCCAGCGTCAATCTGCTCTCGGTACAGTCAGGACGTTTTATTTCTGATCTGGATATCGGGCGACCGTTCTGTGTGGTTGGCGCCACCATCGCGCAGGCGATGCGAGAGGCAGGCGCCACCGAAATTGAAGGGTCGCTGATTGAGCTGGACGACAACTTGTATACTGTGATTGGCTCCTTGAAATATGCACAGGAGAGCTACGCATTACCCGCCAGTATTTCTGCGAACGAATCCGTTTTCATTCCCATCAGTACCGCCAGCCGAGTGATTGAACCCCCCGAAATCAATGTCATTATTGCAAGGAGCCGGGAGGATGTCAGTCATGAAGTGGTCGCCGATGAGGTGCAGGATTACTTTCGCGGCAGAGACCCGGATTTGGTGGTGGATGTTGTCAGCGCCAAGCAGCTGATCCAGCAGATGGAATCACAACAGCAGCTTTTCACTCTGCTGTTGGCGGCTATTGGCAGCATTTCCCTGGTTGTCGGTGGAATTGGCATTATGAACATCATGCTGGTTTCCGTCACCGAAAGACGGCGTGAGATCGCCATTCGCCGGGCGCTCGGCGCCAGACGCGGAGATATCCAGAGTCAATTCCTGATTGAGTCAGTGATTCTGACGATAACAGGAGGCGTGCTCGGTGTGGTATTCGGTATGATCGCGACTTATGTGGCCTGTCAATTTACAGGATGGGATTTCCACGTCTCATGGCTATCCGTAATCATCGGATTCGGCACGGCTACACTCGCTGGCCTGTTTTTCGGGTTTCAACCCGCATGGCAGGCTGCGCGACTCGACCCCATTGCAGGGTTGCAAAGCGGCGGTTGACATGAAACCGACATTTGACAAAACCCTGGTGATCGCGATTTCTTCGCGCACCCTGTTTGACATGTCCGAGAGTCATACAGTCTTTGAGAAAGAAGGCATTGATGCCTATTGTAAATACCAGATTGATCATGAGACCGAAAAGCTGGCTCCGGGGATCGCCTTCCCGATGGTCAAGAAGTTTCTCGCCCTCAATCAAAACACCGACAAGTATGCCCCGCATGTGGAAATTGTCCTGATATCGCGCAACAGCGCCGATACCGGATTGCGCGTATTCAATTCGATTGAGCATTATGATCTCGGTATAACCCGTGCCGCCTTCACCGGAGGCAGTACGGCTTATCCGTATGTCGAGGCCTTCGGCGCCGACCTGTTTCTGTCGGCCGATCAGTCCGATGTTCGCAAGGCGCTGGAGGCAGGTCATGCGGCAGCCACCATATTGCCATCACGCTCGGACCAGTCGGATGTCGGTCAGCTGAAGATCGCTTTTGATGGCGATGCCGTCATTTTCTCGGATGAAGCAGAGCAGATTTTTCAGGAGAAAGGATTGAACGAGTTCACGAAAAATGAGAAGCAGGCCGCCAATCATCCACTGCCCGGCGGACCTTTCAGGAAATTTCTGTCCTCCCTGCATCAGATTCAACGCAATCATGAGGAATCACCGATACGAACCGCACTGATCACTGCCCGCGCCGCTCCCTGCCATGAGCGTGTCATCAAAACCCTGCGTGCCTGGGAGGTGCGGATTGACGAGAGCTACTTCCTGGGCGGTATGGACAAGGCGGAATTTCTGAGAACCTTTGACGCGGACATTTTTTTTGATGATCAGGCCGATAACTGTGAATCAACCAGAAAATATGTTCCGACCGGTCATGTGCCGAGTGGTGTCGTCAATCGCTGAATCTTCGGGTCAGGGTAGCAGTCGTTCCCCTGCATACAGAGAAGCCAACTCTTCCCGGGGTTTGATAACGTAGTATTGATCGCCGTCAACCATGACCTGTGCCGGGCGCGGACGTGCATTGTAATTCGAGCTCATCACAGCACAATACGCACCGCAGGTCCTGACGGCCAGTAAATCATTCTCCCGCACTCGCAGGGTACGCGCCTTGCCGAGGAAATCACTGCTTTCACAGACCGGGCCGACTACGTCATACACTTCAGCTTGCGGTTCGGGGTTTTCCCGGACTTCGATAATCTCGTGCCGGGCCTGATACAGGGCAGGGCGCATCAGGTCATTCATGCCCGCATCCACCATACAAAAGTTCGAGGTTTCTGCCTTTTTCAGGTAATGCACGCGAGTCAGCAATATGCCAGCATTCGCCATGATCGCCCGTCCCGGTTCAATGGCGATTTGAATAGGCTCCTGTCGCTGCCGTAATTGGTCGAATACCATTTTCCCGTACTGGTCGGGAGTCGGTGGCTGCTCATCGAGATAGCGCACTCCGAGACCGCCTCCGAAATCAATCTGCGACAGCGCAATACCATGTTCCGCCAGCCGGTCAACGAAATCCAATACCCGTTGCAGGGCGTCGCGGTAGGGTGACAACTCAGTCAGTTGGGAACCGATGTGACAGGCCACGCCATGAATATCGAGATTCGGCTCCTTTGCCGCATGCAGATAGATGAGCAGAGCCTGGTCAGGTGACAGCCCGAACTTGTTGTCACGCAGGCCGGTCGATATGTAGGGGTGGGTTTTCGCATCAACGTCAGGGTTAATTCGTACCGAGATTCTCGCAACCACGCCGAGCTCGCTGGCAATACGGCGGATGTGATCGACCTCGCCGCGGGATTCGATATTGAAGCGATCAACCCCGGATTCGAGCGCCAGACGGATTTCCCAATCCTGTTTGCATACCCCGGAGAAAATCACGCGGGACGGATCCCCTCCGGCCTGAATCACTTTCATCAGCTCGCCGCCCGATACGATATCAAAGCCTGATCCCAGGCGAGCCAGCAGGTTGAGAACGGCCAGAGTATCGTTCGCCTTTACCGCATAGCAAATCTGGTGGGGGTGGTCGCCAAACGCATCATCAAAGGCGTGCCAGTGTCTTTCCAGAGTGGCGCGAGAGTAGATATAGCATGGCGTCCCGACTGCGCTGGCAATCTCCGCCGTATCCACATTCTCGGCGCACAATGTGCCGTTGCGATAGGCAAAGTAGTCCATGTCATGGTTCAGGACAGATCAACCAGAGCGCTGGCCAGGCCCGCGTCCGCCGATTGCAGGGAAGACACTTCCGCCGACGGGTCAACCGGCTCCTGACTATTCTGCTCAGGCGGCAGATACAGGGGGCCTTTCTGGCCACAGGCGGTCAACCACGAACAACCGAGCAGGCATACAATGAGTATTTTTTTCATGCTTTCATTCTACACCGGAAGCGGTCTCTCTGGCATCGAGTGATTGCCGTGCTTTTACGACCTGTTCACGGACTCTGGCCGGAGCGGTGGCGCCAAAATGATCGCGTGCATGGACCGATCCCTCAACCGTCAATATCTGGTACACATCCTCCTCGATCACATCACAGAATGCTCGCAACTGGTCGAGTTTCAGAGCCGACAGCGACTGCCCGCAAGCGATAGCATGGCTGACGATCCGGCCCACGATCTCGTGCGCATCCCGAAACGGGATATTACGGCTGACCAGATAGTCGGCAAGATCGGTGGCCGTGGTATATCCGCGAGATGCCGCAAGCAGCATTGCATCGCGATGAATGGTGATTTGTGGAATCATTGCGGCGAAAACCTGGAGGCACAAAAGCAGGGTATCGACCGTATCGAACAGCGGTTCCTTGTCCTCCTGATTATCGCGGTTGTATGCCAGCGGCTGTCCCTTCATCAGAGTCATCAGAGCCATCAGATTACCGATTGCCCGTGCGCTCTTGCCACGAGCCAACTCCGCGACGTCAGGATTTTTCTTCTGTGGCATGATGCTGGAACCAGTACAGAACGCATCCCCGGCATCGACAAAGCCGAAAGCATCCGAAGACCATAACACCAGTTCTTCCGATATACGGGACAGATGCACCATCAAAAGAGCGCCATGGGAGAGAAACTCAACGATGAAGTCCCGGTCTGAAACGGCGTCCAGTGAATTACTGGCCACGCCGTCAAACTTAAGCTCGCGGGCAGTCATCTCCCGGTCAATCGGGAATCCGGTTCCGGCCAGCGCCGCGCTGCCGAGCGGGCAGATATTGACCCTGCGCCTGCATTCGCGCAATCGCTCGAAATCCCGCTCAAACATTTCGTTCCAGGCCAGAACGTGATGGCCGAAAGTAACCGGCTGCGCCGATTGCATGTGAGTATAGCCGGGCATGATGGTTTCAGCCTCGGCGCTGGCCAGCTCAACCAGCGTGTACTGGAGCCGGGTTAGCTTACCGCAGATGCGGTCCAGCTGCTGTCGCAGATACAGCCTCATGTCGGTCGCAATCTGGTCATTGCGGCTACGTCCGGTATGGAGTTTTTTACCGGCCTCACCGACTCGCCCGGTCAGCGCCGATTCGATATTCAGATGGACATCCTCCAGGTCTTCCCGCCAGTTGAACTGCCCATTCTCTATTTCGCGGCGAATCTCTTCGAGACCGTCTCTGATCTGATCAAAATCAGCTTGGGAGATGATCTGCTGTTTAGCCAGCATCCGGGCATGAGCGATTGAGCCAGCAATATCCTGCTCGTACAGACGATGGTCAAAGCGGATGGATTGAGAATATTGCTCCATCAGCGAATCGGTGGGCACATCAAATCGACCCCCCCATAATTTTTTGCCTTTATTCATTTCGATCAGCCGATACGAGAGATTTTAAGCAGTTTTTTCAGGTCTTTCAGGAGTAAACGCGGATCCAGGTCCGCGGGAATCACCATCATGGCATTACCCAGCGGATCAATCAAGATAGCGTCATCGCCGCCGATGCCATTCTTGTTGAAGATGGAGCGGATCTGATTTTCCAGACCCTGGCCTGAATCGATCAGGAAGCTGGCATCCACATGTTCGGGCCGCAGCCGGTCCAGCAGATCCGGGTCCTGCAGGATCAGATACCGTTGAATCCGGTTGCCGTCCTTACCAACCGCAATGCGTGTCTGGCGGGTATTGTAGAGTGATTTCCGGCAGGCATCGCCGCAGGGCTGTCTGACCAGATGCACCACCGTCCAGAATTTCTGCAGCGACTCCAGATCGGCCAGTTGCTGATCATAACGCCTGTTCTCGAATACTTCGAGCGGTACAGCCGGCTGGATCAGGGGCGCATGATTCGACTGGCCCGCCGGAGCCTGACTGGCATCGAATCCGTAGTACCAGATAAAGGAGGCCAACAGAGGGCCCAGAAAAACCGAAATAACCAGGATCAGTTTCAGTCTGGATACCAGTATGCCCGGCTTTTTTGAATCAGTTTTCACTGGTTATCCGATGTCATGAGGATTGTTGTTTACGGCTGCTTTTCAGCCAGATGATCCCGAAAACAATCAGCGTCACGGCCAGTCCCCACCATTGCGCGGCATAGCCGATATGGCGGGTCGCGTTCATTGTGTATGGTTTCCAGATTCTGGTCAACGCCTGACTTTCGCCGGGGGCAATAACCAGAACGGCGGGAGCCAGATCGAAGCCGAGCGCTTGCGCCAGCCCGGCACGGTCGAAATACTGGATACGCCTGGGCCAGGCCGATTGATCGGTGAAGGCCGGTCCCAGAGTGAACCCGGTTTCAGGGATTGTCAACTGCCCCTTGACGGTGACACGGTCGGCGGCGCCCGTACCAACGGCGCCCCCGTCCGTACCGTCACCCGCCTTTCGTAGGGGCGGGTCTCCGTGTCCGCCCGTGATATTACCGTCAGCGCCCGTACTCATGCCCGTACCCGGCAATGTCTCTACCTCCGTACTCCAACCGAGGTTGACCAACATCACCGTATCATCCTCTTCCAACATGAATGGCGCCCATACTTCATGTCCCGCTACCCCGTTATAAACACGATTCTCCATCAGAAACACTCTCTCCGGCAGCCACCTCCCGTCCAACTCAACCTGTCGGCGGTTCAATGTCTGCCAGTCCTCCCTGGACCGATCCAGCCTGACCCGGCTGTCTCCCCCGGCTACGAGCTGTCGGTCGATGACCTGCTTTTCAAGTCCGCGAACAAGCTGCCAGCCTCCCAGTAGAATGAGTATGCCCAATCCCGCGAAGTACAGGGTAAGAATGACAATTTTTGCTGGTTTTTTGTTCATTTTCGTGATGATATGCCAGTCTGCCATCCATCATCGGTTCCGGACATGTTTTTCAAGATTATACTGGTTGCCCTGTTACTGTTCGTCGTCGTCAGTCTGTTTACCGCATTCTACTATATGGTGAAAGACCCGTCCGGTTCTACCCGAATCGTCAAATCACTGTTTATCCGGGTTGGATTGTCGCTGTTCATCATGGCGCTGCTGATCTTGGGCGCCAAAATGGGCTGGGTGACACCGCATGGGTTCGGGCAGTAGAAAAGCGCCGGGAACCAGCCGGATTGCGGGAAGATCAGGACGGCGCGGTTCCGTAAAAAACGTGCGGGGGCGCTGGCCCGACAACCCGGCTCCGGCCCCAGGGTTTATTTACAGGATATAGACAAAAATAAACAGTCCCAGCCAGACCACATCGACGAAGTGCCAGTACCAGGCGGCGGCCTCGAAGGCGAAATGACGTTGTGCGGTGAAATGCCCCTTGATCGCGCGAAACAGCATCACAGTCAGTATGATAGCGCCGAGGGTTACGTGCATACCGTGGAACCCGGTCAGCATGAAGAACGTCGAACCGTAGATGCCACTGGTCAGTTTCATGCCTTCATGGTAGGCCTCGACATACTCCACGCCCTGTAGGTATACGAACAGGAAGCCCAGGGTCACCGTCAGGAACAGGCCGATGATGATTTGCGCCCGATGCTGCGTCTTGATTGCATGGTGCGCCCAGGTCACGGTCAGGCCGGAGGTCAGCAGGATTACCGTATTGATGAACGGCAACGGCCACCAGCCCATGTGGAAATCACTTTCGCCTAGATCACCGGGGCCGTTGGTCGGCCATATCTCTTTGTAATCACTCCACAGGTAGGTATGTGTAGACGCTCCCGAGCCTTCACCCAACAGCCACGGAACGGACAATTCCCGAGCATAGTACAAGGCTCCGAAAAATGCCGCGAAAAACATCACTTCAGAAAAAATGAACCAGACCATCCCCATGCGAAAAGAGGTATCTTCCCAGGATTTGTAGGTGCCGGACTCACTTTCATTAATTACCGTACCGAACCAGCCGAACAGCATCACGACGAAAAGCGCAAAACCCGCCACGGTGAATTTCATGCCGATCTCACTGCCGTTCAGGTAGGCCCCGAATCCGCCCGTCATCAGGGTGAGCGCAATGGAACCGACGATCGGCCACTTTGCGGCTTCCGGAACATAGTAATGACCGCGCGCTGTTTCTGACATAGGTTGTGCCTCTGTGTGATTTAGTTGATTCGACTGTTTACATCAAAAAAAGTATAGGAAAGCGTCACCGTGCCAATATCTTCGGGTAACGCCGGATCCACTACAAAAGTGAGGGGCATCCGCTTCTGCTGATTTGCCTCGAACACCTGCTGGTTGAAGCAGAAACATTCGATTTTGTTGAAGTGGGTGGCCGCCTTCGCTGGCGCGACACTCGGTATCGCCTGACCGACCATGACCTGATCCCGTTGATTGGTGGCAATGTATTGCGCCGTATATTGCCGACCCGGATTGACGGTCATTTTCTTGACCTCGGGGCTGAAATCCCACGGCGCGTTCTGATTCACGGAACTCACAAACTCAACCTTGACCAGCCGGTCCGGGTCCACCTCGAGAACGTTCGCCTGGGCTTCGCTGGTGCGGCCGGTTTTTCCATTCAGGCCGGTCAGATCGCAGAATACATCATAAATCGGCACCATCAGATAACCGAAGCCGAACATCGCAACCGGGATCAGGAACAGATGCCATGTATTGATCTTTTTCTTCATTACAGTCGGCCCGTACCGGCCATGAAAATAAATCCGAAATAGATCAGGCCGGCGACGGCAAACAATATGATTATCGTCATCCTGGCATTTTTCGCCGCAGAGCGCCCCATCATCATGTCCTGCCTGAAGAACCTTTACTTGATGATCGGTTGCGGGTCGAAGGTATGGTATGGCGGGGGTGAACTGACGCTCCACTCCAGGCCCTGCGCTCCCTCCCAGACCTGGTCGGTGGCCTTTTCACCGCCGCGAATGCATTTGACCACAAGAACCAGCAACAGAATCTGCGAAAAGCCGAAACCAAACGCGCCGATGGTCGCGATCTGGTTGAAATCGGCAAACTGCACCGCATAGTCCGGAATCCGTCTCGGCATACCCGCGAGACCGACAAAGTGCATCGGGAAGAACAGGATATTGACAAAAATCGTGGATGTCCAGAAATGGATTTTGCCAAGCCTTTCATCGTACATGTGGCCGGTCCACTTGGGCAGCCAGTAATACACTCCACCGATGATGCCGAAGATCGCGCCCGGAACCAGTACATAATGGAAGTGGGCCACCACGAAATAGGTGTCATGGTACTGGAAATCAATCGGTGTCATCGCCAGCATCAGGCCGGAGAATCCTCCGATCGTGAACATGATGACGAAACCCAGCGCAAACAGCATCGGAGTCTCGAATGTCATCGCGCCCCGCCACATCGTTGATACCCAGTTGAACACCTTCACCCCGGTTGGAACCGCGATCAACATGGTAGTGAACATAAAGAAGATTTCCCCGGTCAGCGGCATGCCCACGGTAAACATGTGATGGGCCCATACGATGAAGGACAGGAACGCGATGGACGCGGTTGCGTAAACCATGGAACTGTACCCGAACAGCCGCTTGCGGGAGAAGGTCGGAATGATCTCGGAAACCAGGCCGAACGACGGCAGGATCAGTATATAGACTTCCGGATGTCCGAAGAACCAGAAGATATGCTGGAACATGACCGGGTCGCCGCCGCCGGCCGCGTCAAAGAAACTGGTGCCGAAGTATTTGTCCGTCAGCAGCATGGTCACGGCGCCCGCCAGTACCGGCATTACCGCGATCAGCAGATAAGCGGTGATAAACCAGGTCCAGACGAACAGGGGCATTTTCATGAACGTCATGCCCGGCGCCCGCAGGTTCATGATCGTGGCTATGATGTTGATGGCGCCCATGATCGAGGATACGCCCAGCAGGTGGATGGAAAAAATCAGGTATGGAAAGGCGTTGCCGGTTTGCAGGGACAAGGGTGGATACAGGGTCCAGCCCGCCGCCGGTCCGCCGCCTTCCATGAACAATGTGCAAAGCATCATGCTGAACCCGAAAGGCAGTATCCAGAAACTCCAGTTGTTCATCCTGGGCAAGGCCATGTCCGGCGCGCCGACCATCATGGGCAGCATCCAGTTGGCCAGTCCGACAAACGCCGGCATCACCACGCCAAAAATCATCACCAGCGCATGCAGCGTCGTCATCTGGTTGAAGAAATGCGGGTCCACGATCTGCAATCCGGGTTGAAACAGTTCGGCCCGGATCACCAGCGCCATGGCGCCGCCAATAAAGAACATGATCAGCGAAAACCACAGGTAAAGCGTGCCGATATCCTTGTGGTTGGTGGTCGTCACCCAGCGCATCAGTCCGGGCGCCGGACCATGGTCATGATGGTCGTCATGATGGGCGGTAGTTGCGTATGCGTTCATCTTTATTTTCCCCGGTATCTGTTCTCGTAATTTGCGGGCTAGTGCACGCGCAGGTTTTTAACGGTCAATGGCTGTACTATGTCGCCGGTATCGTTGCCCCACGCGTTTCGCTCATAAGTGATGACCGCAGCCAGATCCGCGTCATTGAGCTGGGTGGAAAAGGCCTGCATCGCGGTGCCGGGTTTGCCGTTCATAACCATATCGATATGGCCTTCGAGGTCTTCAAGCGCCATCGGAGTGCCGACCAGTGAAGGGAATACTCCCTGAATGCCCTGACCATTCCCCTGGTGGCAGGCAACGCAGTAGGTTGCGTAAACCCCTTCCCCTCTTTCCATCAATTCGTCCATCCCCCATTCGCGGTCCGCGGAGTTCGCCGCCGCCTCGGCTTCGGCCAGTTGCGCCGTCACCCAGTCGTCATAGTCGCTTTGCGATCTCGCATCGACCACAATCGGCATGAAGCCGTGATCCCGGCCGCACAACTCGGCGCACTGTCCGCGGTAAATACCCTCTTCATCAATAATCATCCACATTTCGTTGATGAATCCCGGAATCGCGTCCTTTTTGATCGCGAACGCAGGCAGCCACCAGGCGTGCAGCACATCGCTGGCGGTCAGCAGGATTCGCACTTTCTTGCCAGTTGGCAATACCACGTGCCGGTCGGTTTCCAGCAGGTAGTTTTCAACGCTGGCCGGGTCAATCCCGGAGTCCAGTTTCGCCGCTTCGCGGCTGTCCGCATGAAGGTTGCTGATGAACCGGATGCCGGACTCCAGGTATTCGTATTCCCATTTCCACTGGTGGCCGGTCACTTTGAGCGTGATTTCAGCGTCCTCGGTCTGTTCCATCACGATCAGGGTTTTCGCCGCGGGAATCGCCATCACGACCAGGATGATAAAGGGGACCACCGTCCAGGCAATTTCCGCCGTCATGCTTTCATGGAAAGTGGCGGGAGTGACGCCTCTCGATTTGCGGTGCCGGATGATACTGATGGTCATTGCGCCAAACACCACGACACCAATCCAGAAGCAGATCCACAGCACCATCATGTGCATGTCGAACACTCTTCGGCTGATTTCCGTGACTCCTTCGGTCAGATTTAGTTGCCAATCGGCTGAAGCGGTGGAGCTGAGCGTTGACAGGAGTATTGCGGACAGAATCGCAGACCTGAGAACGGACATTCGTTCAAATATTTTCATTATGACTATGGGGCCTCACCGACAGTAAAGATAAACCGGATTGATAGCTACGATCATTGCCTTGTGCAGCATGAATTTTCCAGATAAGTGTATTTGATCAACGATAAGAAACATCCTTTTTTGGAGGTGTCGCTTCGAATGCGCCCGCGATTATATCAAATTATAACAGCCGTACAAATCTCACGGACAGATACATTTTGCTGACGAGGGCATTGCCCCGGCCTCACAATCCTTGCTTGTCAACCGGTTTTCCTGATCCACAGTTTCCACAATGCGCCAATCAGTCCGGGAATGCCGACCAGTCGGGAAATACTTGCGGCTCCGGTCATGAAGAGGTGGCGATCAGGTATTTCACGATACCCAGGATGGTCAGCAGGAATACCACCACGAAAATCAGACCCGCCGCGAAAAAATGCCAGAACTTTCCGCTTTCAAAATCCCGGATGCGATTGGCATTGGTCTGGACCCCGAAAAAGGACGCGAATACACTTTTCAAAATGGTGAAGAAAGTGACATCCCGGGGATCGGCGTCATTCTCTGTCGGCGGTTGATTATGGGTGCTCATGGAATCAGGAAACCAGGCAATCAGGCGTCCAGGACAAAGGCGCGGATAAAGATTCGCGCGTAATGGTCAATCAGCAGGAACGCGAACAGGGCGCTTAAGTAAAAGATCGAATAGCCAAAGGTTTTCATCGCATGCTGATCGCCCGGCGAACGATAGAGCCGGACCGAATAAAACACGAAACCGGCGCCGAGCGCCAGGGCGCCGGCCAGATAGATAGCGCCGCTCATCATGGTGACGAACGGCATGATCGTCACCACCACCAGCAAAATGGTATACAGCAGGACATGGAGCTTGGTATAGGCAATGCCGTGAGTGACCGGCAGCATCGGTATCTCTGCCCGGCTGTAGTCGTCGACACGCTTGATCGCCAACGCCCAGAAATGGGGGGGTGTCCAGACAAATATAATCAGGAACAGCAACAGCGCTTCACCATGTAGCTCGCCGGTCACCGCGGTCCAGCCGAGTACCGGCGGCGCGGCCCCGGCCGCCCCGCCCAGCACGATATTCTGGGGCGTGCTGCGTTTCAGAAACATGGAATAAATTACTGCGTAACCGATCATCGAGGCCAGAGTCAGAACCGCGGTCAGCGCATTCACGAAACTTAGCAGAATCACCATCGACATCGCCGCCAGGGCCAACGCGAACGAAACCGCCTGCCGACCGCTGATACTGCCCTGCGGCAAGGGTCTGCTCCGGGTGCGGTCCATGCGGGCGTCAACTTCCTCATCCACCCAATGATTCAGGGCAGCCCCGGCCGAGGCGGCCAGCCCGATTCCGATCAGCCCCCAGAACCAGGCATTGAAAGGCACCATCCCTTCGGTGGAAAGAAACATGCCGGCCAGCGCGGTGAACAGGATCAGCAACACCACTTTCGGTTTGCACAGATCCAGATATTCCCTCCAGTCGAAGGGTCGGGGGAGAGCCTGTGTCAGCTTCATTGTGATCGGGTCGGGCCGGGAATCAGATAAAATAGTTGCCGGATGGTCAGCCGGGGATCAGACAGAATAATTGCCGGATTTTATCAAAAAAGCGCGGACAATCCGGTTTATTTCGGTATCATTAGCCTGTCTGTCCGATTCAACATCAATTTACAACCCGAGCCTGAAAACATGTCAGAAACATTGCTGGTCAAGTCTGATCTGGATAGATCCGATAGCTGGCCCAACGCGTTCCGGGATTTCGATATTGATCTCGTCGACTGGCAGGAGTTTGCCGACAAGGATGATATAGATTACGCTCTGGTCTGGCAACCGCCCCCCGGTTTTCTCGGACAGTTTCCAAACCTGAAAATCATCTTTTCGATCGGGGCGGGAATTGACCACCTGAAAGGTGAGAATGTCGTACCCACCGATGTTCCGGTTGTACGGATGGTTGAAGAAGGGTTGACGGCGGGCATGGTGGAGTATGTTGTTTACCAGGCGCTGCATTTCCATCGACACATGCCGCAATATGAACAGGACAAAATGAATCGCCGCTGGCATGAAATCCTGCAGACCCCGGCTCGCGACCGTACAGTCGGCATTCTGGGGATCGGGGTGTTGGGGCAGGCCGCGGCCGAATTTCTGCTGGCGCTGGATTTTAATGTCATCGGCTGGAGCCGGACCGAGAAAACCATACCGGGGGTCAGGAGTTATTTCGGTGATGATCAGTTGGACGCGATGCTGTCGATGAGCGACATACTGGTTTGCCTGTTACCCGGCACCGATCAGACCCGGGGCATTCTGAACGCGGACAATCTGGGTAAACTTCCCCGCGGCGCCTACCTGATCAATGCGGGCCGCGGCGCCTGTCAGGTCGAGGCGGACATCATCGCGGCCCTGGACCAGGGGCAGTTGGCCGGAGCCGCGCTCGATGTGTTTGAAGTCGAACCCTTGCCGGAAACCAGCCCGATCTGGGATCACCCGAAAATCCACTTTACCCCGCATGTCGCCAGCATGACGCTACCCGCATCCAGCGCCGCCCATGTTTACAACAACATCAAACGGTTTCGCAATAACCTGCCGTTGACTCATGTTGCCGATATGGAGCGGGGCTATTGATACAGGCCACATAAATGTTTGGCGACTCTGGTATACGGCAGCCAAATCGACTGGATGCGATCTGCAGGGAGACGGTTTCTCTGGGTTTTGACATGTCTTCTGACATCAAAACAGGAAATCTGCTTCGGTTTCTGGCGGGTGGCGTGCCAGGGGGCCGCATTCTGGAACTGGGTACTGGAACGGGCGTTTCCACCTGTTGGCTTTTGGACGGAATGGATGAACAGGCTGAATTAAGCAGTGTGGATATTGACAGTGCGGTACAACAAATCGCCCAAAAACATCTGGGCGATGACTCCAGAGTGACGTTTCATACAAATGATGCTTTAGAGCTGCTGCATGATATAGATGGTCAATCTGTCGACCTGCTCTTTGCAGATGCGTGGCCCGGGAAATTTGAAGGTCTGGATTTGGCGTTGTCGAAGTTGAGAGTCGGCGGGGTTTACGTTATTGATGACCTGCTTACCCAACCTAATTGGCCGCAAAATCATCAGCCCAATGTAGAGCGTCTGATCGAACGGCTGACATCCAATCCAGTGCTTCAGACTTCACAACTGGATTGGTCCAGCGGCTTGCTTCTTGCCAGAAGAATCAACTGATAAATGAACAGGTTTGTGTCCCGGAAGATGCGGGCTTATTGCCATGATTCCCGTTGGCGTCGTATATAAGCATCTGCGTTCTCGTCTACCCAAAGCTCCTTGCCGAGCCCCCGGAGTGACAACACCGGGTCCTGGATTTCCGTCGTCGATGTGGCGGCGTATCCCCGGATGTGCCAGTCAATGAGGCGCTGCCGGACGAGACGCAGAATATTTTTCATGTCTTGAATTCTAGGATTCAGTTGAATTGATTCCGTGATATTCGATCAGGTCTGCAACGCGCGAATCACGGCCGCAGGTTCTTTAGACAGGACTTGCAGCAATACTCGGGAAACGCCTGTTGGCGTTCGTCTGCCCTGCTCCCAATCTTGTAAAGTTCGCTGACTCAAACCAAATTGTAACGCAAATTGTTTTTGCGTCATGTGCATACTGGAACGAATCGCCGAAACATCAATATCATCAGGCACATGAACAACACAGCCATTCTCTTTGCCTTGAGCAAATTCCAGGGCTTCCAGCGCACCTTTAATAATACTTTTGCCTGCTTCACTCATTATACGATACCTCCGAATTTTTATAGTGTTTGACCATTGATTTTAAAACCCGTTTCAACGTATTTTTTTCATGCTGTGTTAAGTCCACTTTCTGATTTTTCGTGAATATTGACAGCAAAAATAATGGGATAGATTCGCCTGAATAAAAAGTAATGACACGATAACCACCACTTTTGCCAGCCCCGGGACGTGCAAAACGTACTTTTCTAGCTCCACCAGTTCCCGTTATTTCGTCGCCAGCCACAGGATTTTCAGCAAGATAACCAATTAACTCTCTTAACTCAGCATCAGATATTTTTGCCGCCTTGGCGCAACGGATGAATTCGGGTGTTTCGATGATTGTCTGCATACATTTATTATACGGCATTGCCGTATTTTATCAACAGGTCCTTTTCACAATTTGCAGAGTTGGTGAATGGCTCCGGTCAAGGCGCGTTCAGCCAGTGATCCGGGCCTCCCGCCTGCGGACGGAAAAAGCAGATCATGCGGCCGTCCGGTCCGGCCTCGGCGTTTTCTCCCCAGGGCGCTGTGCCATGCAACGCGAGGCGATGAACTACGAATGATTCTCCCGGCCGAGCATGTATCAAAACCCGTCGGCACTGGCTGAATATGGTACGTCGGGCCTGTTTGTAGATTTCGGTGACATCCAGGTCGCCCCATTGCTCTGGCGGCAGTTTTTGCCAGGCTGCCCGGAAAGTGCGCCGGATGATTTCATGGGAGCCTTCCCAGACGACAAAAGGGGCGGCGTCGGAACTGAACGCCACCATAGGGATACCGAGAATAAACGCATGGTATTCGCGCAGGCGCCTGCGTCTGTCGGGCCCTTCCGGCAGCAGGCCATCGACATGGGCGGCGTCGCGCCTGAGTCGATAGCGGTGCGCTTGCTGTGTTTCCGCGGCGCCAGCCTGAGGGTAACCCGGATAGCAAACGGAAATCTGGCCGGGGTCCAGATCAAAATCGGTTATCCGCAGTGACTGCCGGATGAACTCCATCGCTGTTCCCGCCAGAGGGTCGGAGTCACCCACTTCGCCCAGCCCGGTATTTGGCATCACATTGACCCCGGCAAACCAGGTGTCATTGCAACGCAGCCATTGACTGTTCCGTTTCGCTTTGACCTGCTCTCTGGCACAGGGCAGTACCTTGTCTACCCAGTCTTTTAGAACGGGATCAAAGCCAATCAGGCGCCAACCGTTTTTATAAAAGAGGCGGGTGTTCATGAAATTATGGCTTGTACAGAGAAATTGAATTTTAAGACGCTGTTCGGCCCTGTTCAATAAAGATGATATAGACAACCTGGAGTAATCGGCTTTAGAATTTGATTTATTCGCATCACTTTTGGAAATATGACATGAACAAGCCGATGATAGTGGCGCCGGATGATCTGCCGGAGATTGGAAAATTCCACGACGATGCTGACCAGTCCTGGACCTTGCCTGGGGCCTATTACTACGACCCGGTGGTCTACGCGCGGGAAATGCGCGATATATTTGCCGATAGCTGGCAGTATGTCTGTCATCAAAGCGACCTGAGCAACCCCGGTGATTATGTGGTTCGCGATCTTGGCGATCAGAGTGTGTTGGTGGTGCGTGATCAGAACGGCGCGGTACAGGCGTATCATAATGTTTGCCGCCATCGCGCTCACCGGCTGCTCGAAGGTTGTGGCGGGACGGGCGCCCTGATTGTTTGTCCGTATCATAACTGGACCTACAATCTCACGGGAGAGCTCAAATTCGCGCGACACAGCGATCAGATTGCCGGATTTGACTGTAACCAATTCGGTCTGAGCCCGGTGCGTGTGGAATCCTTCTGCGGATTCTGGTTCATTAACCTGAACGATCAGGCCGACTCCCTGGGGGATGGACTGGATGAACTGGAGTGGGAGATTCGGGAATTGAGTCCCGCTCTGGATAATCTCAAGCGGGCGAGCCGCCGGGAAATCAGGCTGGCGGCGAACTGGAAGAACTCGATGGAAAACTATTCCGAGTGCTATCACTGTCCCAATCAGCATCCGGGTCTGGCGCAGGATTCGCTGGATATGGAGTCCTACCAGATCACCGTCTACGAGAAGTATCACAGTCATGCCAGCCGCGGGTCCCGCGGCAGCGCCGCTCAGGCCGGCTCATCCGGCAATGATTCGGGGCGCGAATTTGGCAGTTGGCTGCTGTGGCCGAACTTTGTTGTCGAGGTCTATCCGGGGGGCTATCTGAATGTGTTTTATCATTTACCCGTCGGGGTGGAGGAAACCCTGCAAATCTGCGAATGGTATTTCCCGAACGAGACGCCGACCAAGCAACAGCAACAGGTGATTGACTTCGTGGATCAGGTACGCGACGAGGATATCCCGCTGTGTGAAACCGTGCAAAAGGGATTACACAGCGTGGGCTATACGCAAGGCAGATTTGTCGCGAATCGAGATCGAAGCTGGTTTAGCGAGCATGGCGTGCATGATTTTCAGAAGAAGGTTCTGCGGGCTCTCGGCGCCTGGTGAAAGAATCCAATCATGAGTTGGCAGCAGTATGAAAAGCCGGGCGAAATTTTTTGCTTCGCCTCTTTCCCGTGAAGTACGTCATGGAGCGGGAAAATTGAAGTTCAGACGCAATATAGATATTATAGTGCGTGAATCTAAAGAAACAGGATCGGGGCAAACAGTAATGAAACAAAATTTCGGATGTGGCATCGTGCGGTTTCATGCGGTTATGGCGCTGTCGGCTTTTTTGTCGTTGACTTTCCTTGATCCCGCGAGCGCCGGGGAGGACGATGTTGTGTCCGCTCAAAGCGGAGTCTACGCAGGCGTCTTTGCCGCCCGCAGCCGAATCAGCAACCGGATTGTTGATGTTGACGGTTTTGCGAATTGGGGGCAGAGCGGATGGGCCGTCGATTACGACAATTCCGGTTCTGCCGGTGGCGTATTGATTGGCAAGAGGTACGAGCAGGGCGGCGTGTCGCTCAGGACTGAAATCGATATGATGTCAGGCGGTATATCGGCGACATCGAACAGACTGGACCCGGAAGGTCTGGACGAAACGGTCAAGGCGGAGTTTCGATCCATCGTAACGGCGCGTATGGGAATTGAGCGCTCTTTCGGTCCGGTTGCGGTATTCGTCTCAGGCGGACTGGCGATTGCCCGGATTGAGAATTCGGTTACCGACATCGATTTTGGCCCGAACATGACGACACGGGTTGATCCTGACGATTCTTTCCGCAGCAGTTCAATGAAAGGCGGCTGGGTGGTGGGTCTCGGCGCCGAGACGCCGTTGTCCGATGCCTGGACGTTGCGGCTCGAGGGATTGCAGATGGATTTCGGGCGGGGCGCCCATTACGTCAATCGCTCCGGCAATAACCGATGCGGGCCGGGGTTGCCGCAAAGGTCGTGCCCCTACAAGGTCGAGAACAAGGCCGGTATCTTCAGGCTGGCAGTCATCTATCGATTTGGTGGTTGATGAAGCCCGGAATATCCGGGTAATACCGTGACGAATCCTTCAAAAAACGGACTATTTCAGCGTCGAATTACGCAGTACAGGGCATAGATTGGTTTATCGGGTTCGTGATCTCGGATCAGGCCTGGCAAATAAATGAGACGGTTCGGATGCGGCGTTGACGGAGATTACGTATCTGATTTTCGATCATTTCCGGGAAGTCATCGCCGACAACGACCTGCAACGAGACTGGCGCCGCCGGACGCGCGGAGCGGGTGGCTGGCTCGGTTCTCTGCGCGGTTTTCTCTGCCATTTTCTCAAACCAGCTCTGGCTCTGTTCGGTGGAATCCGTGACTTCGAGCAATCTGAACCCGGCCTGTGCAAGCAGGTTCGTCATCTGCTCAATCGTTACCAGATGACTGATATGTGAATCCCGTGCCCACGCGACCGGGTACAATACCTCGCCGCCTTCTCCCTGGAGCACATCATAAATCGCGAAAATACCGCCGCGCCGGATGACTCTTTTCGCTTCGGCGTATAGCCTGTCTTTGGCCTTGATATTCATGGCCGCATGGATGGTCATGGCCGCATCGAACTGATCTCCCCGGAACGGCAGGCAAGTCGCGTCTCTCTGCTGGAAGTCCACCCGGTCTGACAGCCCGATCCACCCGGACATTATGGTTGCGGCGTGACAAAATGCGGGGGTCAGGTCAATGCCGGTCACCCTGCAACCATACACTTCGGCCAGACACCGGGCAGGCCCGCCCAGCCCGCTGCCGATATCCAACACGTGACTGTCCATCGACAGGTTCATCCGCGCCACCAGTTCCAGGGTCGCGCCGCGTCCACGGATATGGAACTCATCGAAGGCGGCCAGATCGCGGGTGGTCAGTTGCGCCAGATTTTTCCCGCTTTCCTCCAGAGCGCCCGCGATCAGACCAGGCAGGGTTTCACCATCGCCATAGTGCGCTATTACCGGGTTGTGCATCGTCGATATTACGGCCAGTCAACTCTTGTTGGGTTACTCAACCCGTGGGCAGAGGGTTGTCCGCCAGGTCATCCGGTATCAGGCGAGATCAATTTTCACCGGTACTGCCCGGGTCAGTGTATGGCCCACCGGAGAGGTGGAGGTCACTTTTTCGTGTAACTCCTGAAGCGCTTCCGGTGAGGCGTCACTGTCGATATCCACTGTGACCGAGATATTGTCATAGCCGGCATTTCCATCCTTCAATCCAAGAAAGGTATGCAGGTCCAGGTCGCCTTCGAGCTTGATTGTGATATCCTTGACCGTGATTCCGGCGGCGGTAGCATTGGCGGCGTAACCGACTGCCAGGCAGTTGCCCAGTGCCCCGAGAACCTGCTCCACCGGATTGGGTCCAGTATCCGTGCCGCCCAGCGCGCCCGGTTCATCCGATACCTGGGGATCGAATCCGCGTATTTTGGCCTCGGAGCGAAACCCTCCGTTCCACTTGACTTCCGCGTTCCATTTTGTTGCCGCGACTTCGGGCTGGCTCTGAATTTTTTCAGCCAGGCTGGCAACAGCCGAGATCTGAACATCGTTCAGGTTTACTGTAGCGGTGTTTGACATGTCGTAAGGCCTCCGGGCGAATGATATTGTTACAGAATTGTAGTATTCAGGAGGATACAAGTAAACCGGAGGTGAATCCACTGCCCAATCCTCCCCGTGGATGTCTCCAGATGAACAATACTGTTACCGGATTGTGCGGATCTCCAACTCCCCGCCCCGACCCTGAAATTGATACTTATCTATCAATTTTTCAATAATTGATAGATAAAGTGTTATTATTTTCTGCGAATTCATTTAATTTCGATGGCCGGGACAGATTGATACTTACCCGCCAATGTCAATGATATGGAAAAATATAATCTCGATGCTGAAATAGTCGGTTTTTTGAAGGATTCGTCACGGTATTATCCGGACGTTCCGGGTCCCCGCACGATAGAAGACGAGCGCCGTTGCTATGATCAGCTGTGCCACGCTTATCAGGCGCCCATCCCCGGTGGGGTCTTGTTCACGGATGGTACGGTTGGCGCTGCCGGCGGTGATCTGAAGATACGGACTTATGAGAAACCGGCGGTGGAAACGGATATCACGATTCTGTATTTCCACGGCGGCGGGTTTATTCTGGGCGGCCTCGAAAGCCACCATTCCATTTGCGCTGAAATCACGGATCGGTGCGGATATCGCCTGATCGCTGTGGATTACCGGTTGGCGCCCGAATTCATCTGGCCAACCCAGGTTGAGGATGCGGTGGATGCGTTTCTGGCGCTGGACCGGGGCAAGACAATCGTGGCCGGAGATTCCGGGGGCGCCCTGCTGGCCGCGGCAGTGTGCGTTTCCCGATGTGATCAGGAACGCCAGCCGGTTGGGCAGTTGTTGATTTATCCGGTATTGGGCGGTTATCAATTCGATTACGATTCGTATCGACTGTGGAGTGACGCTCCCGGCCTCTCCACTGATGACGTTGAACGATACCTGAGTCTTTGGGCAAAGACTCCGTTCCCCTGGTCCGACCCGCTGTTTGCGCCCTTGAGTTTTGATCGGTTTGAAAAGCTGCCGCCCTGTATCGCCATCGCAGCCGAATATGATCCGTTAAGGGATGACGCCAGATTTTATGTTGAAAAGTTGAGGGAGGCTGGCGTGACGGCGGATTATTTCGAAGAGACGGGGTTGATCCATGGTTACCTGCGCGCTCGCCACTGCAGCGAGAAAGCCAGCCGAAGTTTCACCAGGATATGTGATGGCTTCCGCGCTCTTGGTGAAAGAATCCCGGCGTGAGTTCGGAGCAACATGCGAAGCTGATCGAAATTTTTCAGGGCATGCTTTCGATGGAAGAGGACAGGCGGCAATGGCAGTTTACGTTGCCGGAGTTGTATGATTTTTGTTGTCAGTCAAACCGTGAGATTATTGAACTTGGGTACCCGGGGTTCAGAAAACTGTTGTATCAATATCCGACCAACCAGAAAATCGCCGGCAGCGGTGGCCAGTTCGTGGTGGTTGAGAACAAGGGGCACGTCGACCGGAATGTTTATGCGTTGATCCGCGGCGGTTGAATCAACCGGTCATGAGGCAAGCCGGGTGAGCGGGAAACTACGGGGCTCCGGGTTTCATGGAATCCCGATCCCATGCCAGCGACAGGTGCATCGGTTTTCTGTCGGGTTTGACGAACAGGTCTTCCCGTGTCCGTTTGACCAGAAAACCGCCATCCAGCAGGATGCAGAAACGCTGGATGACATGGCCGCGTTTTTCTACACCTACGATCTGCCCCCATGACTTGCTGAGTTCATCGCGTATACGCATGCCGAGGAATTTCAAATGACTGCCTCTGCTTGGGAATTCAAGGAACCGGCAGAATGAACCGGGCCCGCGTTCAAGTCAAGTCACCCGGCCAATAAATTTGCATGATCGGGAGTCAAGGCTTCAGCTCGACCGCGCTATTCGAGAATCAACGGCTGAAAATCCGACCACAGGACAATCGGTTCAACCGGACGCGGCCGGTCTGCGGGAAAATGGTTCAGGTTGGTGGTTATTTCAAGACCGGCGTTATAAGCGCCGAGGACCATATACTGGATAAAATCATCGGGATGGTCTTCCAGAATGGTCTCGGCGCCACATTTATAGTTGAGTTGAATCCGCCATTTCATGCGTGAAACACGCTCGTAAGTGTGTTCACAGATGGGAGGCCAGAACAGGTTGAACATCTTGATTTGAGTGTTGATAACCATTGTTGACTCCCACCCGGCGCTATTTTGGCGCTATTGATTCAGGTGACTGGCTGAAAGGCCCGGCAGGCAGATATCCGCGTAAGATGTCAGATGATCAAAAAACTCATGGCAGTCCATAGTCACGTTGGATTCATTGCCTTCGGACAGGAAGCTGTCGGCCAATCGTTGCCGCAGCTTGTCACTGATCCGGTCAAAACCGATCTCCCTGGGAACATGTAAATGAACATCCGCGCAGTCAGAACGAAAATCCTTGCTGACGCATGAAAAGTCATCCAGATGATCAATCCACTGGGTGATGACATTACGCCATTTGCTCAGGGGTTCGCCGGGCAGGACCTGTACGCCGGGGTGGGTGAATTTCGCCAGATTGTAATAAATCCAGCCGCCTCCGGCGGCGGATGACAGTACCCGGGACAACGCTCTGCCATCGTCGCGGACCGCAAAGCGCATGAACGCGTCCTGAGTGAATTTGGAGGTCACTTCCTGGCGGATACGGTTACGCAAGTCGACTTCACCGGTTTTCGTATACGAGGTCAGACGCTGCCATGAGTGTTCGGTGTTGGTTACAAAAACCCCGCCGTTGAACGGATTGGCGTCGTCAGCCAGACCGTCGAGTTCGTCCAGGCTTCCCTGCAGGGTCGCCGGAACGGCCCCGTCCCCGCTATGGGGCAATTGTCCGACCCCGATGATCGTGCCGCCGCTGAGCTTGCCGTTGGCCAGGTGGTTGGCCAGATCAACCGCCATGCCGCTCCCGGTTCCACCGGCCAGATTGAAGCAAACCATGATTCTGGACGGCATTTCCGTTTGACCGACATGTTCGGCGAAATCGGTCAGGGCCGCGTTCATCGATCCGCCTTTGTCATTGTAGTCCTTGTTGTACATTTTCCTGGCGGCGGCGCGGGACAAATGCGACCCGGCTTCGGCTCCATCCAGCGAGACCGCCTGGAAGTGGAAGTTCTCCGGTGGAATGCCCAGTTCTTCGAGTCGTGTCTTCAAGGCATCCGCATAGCCTTTTGCGCGGTCCAGATCTTCGTCGCCCGCATCCACCACAAGAGCGGCAATCCGCGCCCCCGGATTCATCAGAACATCTTCGAGTTCCCCGGTACGTAAAAGCCCGTCCACGTACCCGGCGCCGGAACGGCCAATGCCCACAACATGCAGGCAATAAGGTGATTCATTAGAATTCGACATCGTCTATCCTCCGATTAACCAAATTGATACAAGTCCCAAAAATGTTGCCTGGAAACATCCTCTGTTGAAACACTTCACAGATAACCGCTACAGACATTCGAATTCAATAGGGGTTACTACCTATTTTTGCCGAAAAACCGGACAAAAAAGTTGTATTAATTCTGGACTAATAAATTGAAATGTGGTAGAACCCGCCGATATCAGGTGGTAGAAAATTTAGACGGAACCGAACAAAACAAGAAGGTCCGGGAATCAATTACCTTGTCTTCAAGGCATGTTGCCTTGGTTCATAGCGCAAGGTAAGGAAACGATTATGGGGTTAAACAAAGGCAGGACATCCGCTCCCTGGCGGGTCGGGGTGCTATTTTCTGTAACGGGGAATACCGCGGTAATTGAGAGAACTCAATTGGCCGGAACGATGCTCGCCATAGAAGAAATAAACGAATCTGGAGGGGTTCGGGGGCGTCCGCTCAAACCGGTAGTCTACAATCCCATGTCGGATACCAGCGCGTTTGGCCGTTACGCCAAACAGTTGATGATCAAGGATGGTGTCAATACTATTTTCGGGTGTTATACCTCCAGCAGCCGGAAGTCGGTTTTGCCGGTCGTAGAGCGTCTCAATGGATTGTTGTGGTACCCAACGCTGTATGAAGGGTTCGAGTTTTCCCCCAACATCGTTTACACTGGGGCGGCGCCGAACCAGACTGTGACCGCATTGTGCCACTATCTGATGAAGCGCTATGGCAGCCGATTCTATTTCGTCGGTTCCGACTACATTTATCCCCGTGAGTTGAATCGCCTGATGAAGGAATTTCTTGGTCACAACGGCGGCTCGGTAGTGGGGGAGTCTTACGTCAGCCTGCGCGCCAGTCATAACGAATTCAACCCGATCATCAGCGAGATAAAAAAATGCCGGCCCGACATCATTTTCTCCACGGTGGTCGGAGATACGACCACTTATCTGTATCAGGCCTATGCGGATTCCTGTCTCGACCCGAAGACGATACCGATTGCCAGTCTGACGACGACGGAAACGGAAATCCGGGAGATGGGTTATGACGTCGGTGAGCACCATCTGACCGCAGCCAGCTACTTTCAGGGCGTAAAGGGCGAAACGAATTCTGAATTCGTAAGAAAATATAAAGAATATTTCGGTGATGACGAGCCGACCAACGCCTGTGCGGAAGCCTCCTATTTTCAAGTGCATCTTTTCGCCAAGGCGCTGGATGAAGCCGGTACAATGGATACCGACGTTTTGAGAAAAATGATCATGGAAACCGAATACACCGCGCCACAGGGAAAAGTCTCGATGGATTCGAGAAACGGCCACACGGCCCTGTGGTCCAGAATAGGACGCGCAAATCGTGATGGTCAGTTTGATATTGTTTATGAGTCAGGAAAGCAGGTCGAGGCAGACCCGTATCTGATCGGTTGTGGCAGGGTTGCTTCCGATTAACCAATAATCAGATCAGAGATTTCAGTAGTGTGGGCAAGGACAGAGAATTTTTAAAGGATTTCAGAAGACTCGAATTTCTGGTCGCTATCCCATTCGACGAAGACGGCAACAACATTACCCGGGAGCTGCGGCGCCTCGGCGGTATCGTAAAGCAACTGTGGCCGGCCCCGGCGCCCTTGCCGACTGAAGGTGGAATACTGATTTGCGAGTTTTTCCCCAACATCGCCGAGTGCACGTCCTGGCTGCCGGGGAATTCCCCGCTTCCATTCATACTGCACGTGCCCAGAAACCGGGAAGTCGATTTCAGGGAAATCCGTAATTGCGCCCCGCATGGATTATTGTACTCCCCGGTTACCGAAACGTCGATTGCAACCACCATACTGTTTGCGCGGGACCAGTTCAACTATGAGCGGCGCCTGCGGTTCCGGATCAACAAGCTGGATGATAATTTGAGGTCCATGCGTTCGGTGGAGAAGGCCAAGGCGATACTGATGGAGACCAGGAGCATTGGTGAAGACGAGGCATATCGGGTGCTCCGACAAACCGCGATGGAGCGCCGGATTACTCTGGGGACGATCGCCAAAGCAATTGTTGACTCCCATGAGCTATTGAGGTGATAATAAGACGAGCGCAGTCATATCAATAATGACGTTGCAAAATGGCAATAGCGCCATTGAAAACTGAGCGAAAACGCCCCTGAAGATGTCCGTAACCGGTTCTTGAGAAGGGGCGTTTTTTTTGGCTGTTATGAATCGTAACCAGTCATTATTCAGTAAAAGCTATAATGTGAATATTGTGAGGTTTAAATACAATCCAGGAGAAAGACATGAACACGATTAACAGACGCAAGTTTCTTAAAACAGGCACGGCCGCCGCTGCCGCCAGTGTATTGCCGATGCCTTTTATCTGGCCTAAGGGCGCCAGAGCCGATACCGTAAAGATGGGAATCCTGCATTCCCTTACCGGCACTATTGCAATCGCCGAAAAATCGGTTGTCGATGCCGAACTGCTGGCAGTGGAGGAAATCAATAATGCCGGCGGGGTCATGGGGCAGCAGATCGAAGCCATTGTCGAGGATGGCGCAAGCGACTGGCCTACATTCGCTGAAAAAGCGCGCAAGTTGATTGACAAGGACAACGTGGCGGCGGTAATGGGTTGTTATACCTCGGCCTCGCGCAAGGCGGTATTGCCGGTTTTCGAAAAACTGAACGGCCTGCTTTATTATCCGACTTATTACGAAGGACTCGAGATATCGCCCAATATCATGTATACCGCGCAGGAAGCCACCCAATCGTCGATTGCCGCGACCGAATGGTTATATGAGAACCGCGGAAAGAGTTATTATCTGGTAGGTTCGGACTATATATGGCCGCGCACCACGATCAAGCTATGCAAGATCACTCTCGACCGTCTCGGCGGCGCTGTGGCCGGTGAGGACTACTATCCTCTGGGGGATATCGAGTTTTCTTCGGCGATCAACAAGATCAAGGCAGCCAAACCGGATGTCATCATCAATTGTGTGGTCGGCGGCAGTAATGTGGCTTTCTTCAAGCAATTGAAGGCGGCCGGTGTCATAGACAGCGGCACGACGGTATTGTCGCTCGCGGTTTCCGAAGAGGAAGTATCCGGAATCGGCAGTGAAAACACCGCCGGAACCCTGACCTGCATGGGTTATTTCCAGAGTCTGGACAATCCGGCCAACCAGAAATTCGTCAGCGCTTTCAAAAACAAATACGGCGCTGACCGCGTCACCGGCGATACTCTGGAATGCGCCTATATTTCGGTGTACCTGTGGGCCATGGCGGTCGAGAAAGCGCAGAGCACTGAAGTGGAAAAGGTAGTGGCGGCTTCGTCCGGACTGGAAATTGACGCGCCCGAGGGCAACGTGAAGTTCCATGTTGACAATCACCATCTCTGGAAACACGTCCGGGTCGGTGAGTTCCTGCCTGATGGTCAGGTCAACATGCTGTATGAATCTCCCCTGATCGAGCCTGACCCGTTCCCGAAACTGTAGCCCCGCAATCAAGGGCCGTGTGTCCTGAAGGGTTGTGTACGCAACCCTTCAGGCGCTTTCCTGCAAACCAGAATTCATTTACCATGGAGTACCCGGATTGTTGAGAGTCGGATTGATATGAGCGGTGAGATACTTGCGTTGCAGGCTTTTACCGGTCTGAGTGTGTTCTCGGTGTTGATGTTGATGGCCATGGGGCTGGCCATTGTCTTTGGTCTGATGGGTGTGATCAATATGGCTCACGGAGAGTTGATGGCGATGGGCGCCTACACGACCTACGGTACATCGCTTTTGTTCCAGGCTTTCTTCCCCGACCTGATGGGCATTTATTTTCTGGTCGGCATCGTACTCGCGTTCTGTATGACATTCGCGTTCGGTTTCCTGCTTGAGCGCAGCCTGATCCGTTTTCTGTATGAACGGCCGCTTGACACGATGCTGGCGACCTGGGGGGTCGGGTTGTTGTTGCAGCAGGTCTACCGCCAGTTCATCAATCCAAGGCCGGTCAGCGTCCCCACCGCCTCCTGGCTGCAGGGTGTCTGGCAGGTTACGGACGATATTTCCTTTCCGCTGAGCCGGCTGTTCATTATCGCGCTGGCTGTTGTTACGGCAACCCTGGTTTATCTTTTGCTGTACAAAACCCGCTGGGGATTGCTGATCCGGGCAGTGACCCAGAACCGCGAGATGAGCGGGGCGGTTGGAATAGACCAGAGCCGGGTGGATTCGTATACCTTCGCGCTTGGCTGCGGTCTGGCCGGAATCGCTGGCAGTTCGTTCACCATGCTGGCGTCAACGGCGCCGGACACCGGCCAGGCGTATATCGTTGATACCTTTATCGTGGTTGTGTTCGGTGGAGTGGAGAGTCTGCTCGGGACCATTCTGTCGGCATTCCTGATTGGTGAAATACAGACCTGGCTGGGGTATTACCTGAGCGGGTCAATGGCGCGAGCGGGGGTACTGCTGCTGGTGATCGTCGTATTGTATTTCCGGCCAAACGGTCTGTTCGCCACCCGGGTCAGACGATGACGGTTGCCAGGAGCGGATCATCCCTGCGTAATTCGCTGGTGGATTTCCTGGAACGATTCGGGGTATGGATTCTCGCCGCGTTGTTGTTGCTTGTCGTTCCGCTTACCTTTGACATGTTCCGGCTGGGGCTGGCCGCGAAGTACCTTTGTTTCGCGTTTCCAGCGCTCGGCATTGTTCTCATCTGGGGTCATGCCGGAATCCTGAGTCTGGGGCAGGGCGTGTTTTTCGGCCTCGGCAGCTATATGATGGCGATGTTCCTTAAGCTTGAGGCCGCGGCCAATCCGGATTCATCGTCAGGTACGGCGCTGGCGGCGTTTTTCGGCTCTGCCGGCTTGCCGGATTTCATGGTCTGGAACAGCGTCGAGGAGCTACCCTGGTGGTGGGAGCCGTTTCATCATGTCTGGCTGATGATTCCGGCCGTCCTGCTCCTGCCGACCCTGATCGCGTTCGTACTGGGTTACGTGAACTTTCGAAATCGGGTCAGCGGGGTTTATTTTACCATTGTCACGCTTTCCATTGCCGCCATCATGGCCATTGTCATCATTGGACAGCAAGGTTATACCGGCGGCATTAACGGGATTACGGACTTCAGGACATTCCTGGGCATGAATCTGGACACGGATCAGGCCAAGATCGTGATGTATTTAATCACCGTGTCGTTACTGTTGCTGGCCTTGCTGACCGGACGCTTCATTGTCAGGAGTCGTCTGGGAAGGGTGTTGGTGGCGATCCGCGATCAGGAGGACCGGGTGCGGTTCTCCGGCTATGACTCAGCCATGTTCAAGGCATTCATCTTTGCCATCGGCGCTCTGTTCGCATCCGTTGGCGGCGCTCTGTTCACGATCCAGGTCGGATTGGCCTCACCTTCACTGGTCGGCATCGTACCTTCAATCGAAATGGTTATCTATGCAGCGATTGGCGGGCGTATCTCGTTGATTGGCGCGGTCTATGGCGCGTTTCTGGTCAATGCCGCCAAAACCTTTTTCTCGGAAAATTTCGTCGAATACTGGACCTACTTCATCGGCGCCCTGTATGTCTTCGTCGTCATGTTCCTGCCGGCGGGTCTGGCCGGAATCCTGAAAAAAATGCGTGGTTCCGAAAGTCGAAGGACCAACGGAAAGACGGGCTGAACTGATGTCTGAAATTCTTTCAGTGACTGATCTGACCGTTTCATTCGATGGTTTCAAGGCGGTTGACAATCTTTCGTTTTCAGTGGAGCGGGAGGAGCTTCGGGTGGTGATCGGCCCCAATGGAGCTGGCAAGACCACGCTTCTGGACATGATTTGCGGTAAAACCAAACCAACCCACGGGTCAATCCGGTTCAAGGACCTGGAACTGTCGGAAATGGTTGACTATCAGATTACCCGCGCCGGCGTTGGGCGGAAATTCCAGACTCCTTCAATCTATCAGGACTTGACGGTATTCGAGAATCTCGAGATATCCACTCCGGAACATCGGGGCATCTATGGTTCTCTGTTTTTCAGGCACGATCAGGCCAGCATCGAAAAGGTTGAATCGGTGGCCGGGGACATATCCCTGAAGGAGGAATTGTATTCCCAGGCCGGTACGCTGTCCCATGGACAGAAGCAATGGCTTGAGATCGGTATGTTGCTGATGCAGGACCCCGACCTGATGCTGCTGGATGAACCGGTGGCTGGAATGAGCGCGCGCGAACGCGCCCTGACCGCTGAATTGCTGCAGAATATTGCCAAAGGGCGGTCGCTGGTAGTCATCGAGCACGATATGGTGTTCGTAAAAATGATCGCTAAAAAGATCTCTGTTCTGCATCAGGGCCGACTGCTGGCGGAAGGCAGCATGGATGAGGTGCAAAATGACGAGCGGGTCATCGAAGTGTATCTGGGGAATTGATATGGCAGTCCTTCAGGTCGATAAACTGAATGTCTATTATGGAGACAGCCATGTTATCCATGATATCGGTTTTGAGGTGCAGGATAACGAAACCGTAGCCATCATGGGGCGTAACGGGATGGGCAAGACCACGCTTCTGAAAGCGTTGATCGGCCTGCTTCCGGTGCGTTCGGGCGCCTTGCTTCTCAACGGGAAAAACATAAACGACGAGCGCAGCCACAAGCGTGTCCGCGCCGGTATGGCGTATGTACCCCAGGGCAGGATGATCTTTCCTTATCTGACTGTGCAGGAGAACATTCTCACCGGCATCCACGGGGCAGGAAACAAGAGTGTGCCAGCGTTTGTTTACGAGGTATTTCCGGTACTGCGGGAAATGCGCAACCGCCGCGGCGGCAACCTGTCCGGCGGACAGCAGCAGCAACTGGCGATCGCACGGGCGCTGGTCAACAATCCCAGGCTGCTGATCCTGGATGAACCAACCGAGGGAATTCAGCCGTCCATTATCAAGGATATCGCCAAAACGCTCAACTATCTGAAGAAGGAACTGGGTTTCGCCCTTGTCGTGTCCGAGCAGGCTCTGGGTTTTACGATGGAAATTTCAGACCGATTCCTGATCATGGAAAAAGGCGAGTTCGTTTATGAAGATACCAGAGACGATGTGGAGACTGAAAGGATACACACATACCTGACCATTTAACTTACCCTACCCGGGAGGATATTATCATGCCACTCCGACGACCTTCAAAAGCCGACCTCGCCGCGATCAGCGGGAGGCGCCATCTGCAACTCACCGAATCTGAACTGGACGATTTATATGAACTGGTTTGTGACAATCTGGAGTTATACGACATCCTCGAACAATATCCGGACCCGGTGCGCGAAGTCGTACCCGCGGTACGGGTGGCGGGACGACGCCTGACACCGGAAGAAGACCCACTGAATGCCATCGTCAGAACCTGCTCGGTCACGCTTCCGGGCGCCAGCGGCAGGCTTTCCGGCAAGTCAATCGGCGTCAAGGATACAATCTGTGTTTCAGGCATCCCGATTTCCTGCGCCTCGCGGCTGCTGTATGACTATACCCCGGATGTGGACGCCACGGTGGTTACGCGCATACTCGAAGCGGGCGGCCACATTACAGCGGTTTTGAATACGGATGATTTCGCCTTTTCCGGGGGCGGGCATACTAGCGCTTACGGCGCCAGCCTGAACCCGGTTGATCGGAATCATACGGCAGGGGGGTCTTCATGCGGCTCCGCCGCCGCGATCGCGGATAATCTGGTCGATATCGCGCTCGGCGGCGATCAGGGCGGATCAATCCGCATCCCGTCGGCGTGGTCGGGGATTGTCGGCCTCAAACCGACTCATGGCCTGGTGCCCTATACCGGTATCGTGGGTTTCGATCTGACTATTGATCACATTGGCCCGATGACGCGCACGGTGGAAGACGCGGCCCTGCTGCTTTCAGTGATTGCCGGCAAGGACCCGGATTGCGCCGACCCGCGGCAACCCGATCAGGTCGAATCGCAGGACTATACACAAGCGCTGTCCGGTGACATGAACGGGCTCAAAGTTGCCGTGATCAGTGAAGGATTCGGTTCCGGACTGTCCATGCCCGAGGTCGATTCGGCGGTCAGGGACGCGGTCAAAGTCCTGGAGGGTCTGGGAGCCGAGGTCAGGGAGGTGTCGGTGCCGGAGCATAATACGGTGGTGCCGTTGTGGAATTGTATTGCGATAGAAGGCGGGGTGGCGAGTTTTTATGCCGGTCACCACAGCTATCAGAACAAGGGCTGGTATAACCCGAGGTTGATGTCGGCCATGGGTCGAGGGATCAAGACCCATGGCGGCGATTTCTCTCCCACCGCCAAACTGGGCGCTCTGGTCGCCGATTACATGACCGACCAATACCACGGCGTTTTCTATGGCCGGGCCAGGAACCTGACGACCCGGTTGACAGAAGCCTATAACAAGGTCTTCGAGTCATTCGATCTGGTGGTCATGCCGACCACGCCGCAGACCGCGCATGAGGTTCCGCCGAGTCCGGAAGAAGACCGCAAGACCTATATCCGACAGGCGCTCAATATGGTGGCGAATACGGCGACTTTCGATTTGACCGGACATCCGTCCATCACGGTGCCGTGCAGGAATGTCGAGGGTCTGCCAGTCGGCCTGATGCTGACCGCCCGCCATTTCGAAGACGCCACGGCGCTGCGCGCCGGACACGCGTATGAGCAGGCCTGACCCGGTTGAACTGCGATGACAGAACCGGGCACAGCGCCAGCGGCCGTCATTACCGGCATTGCCGGACGGGCGAGTGATGCCGCAATCAGCGAGAAGCTGCATGTTCTGGGCCATAAACAGGCGGTCGAGTATGTCCGGATTACAGCCGAGGAAACCCTGCGGCGGCGTTTGCGTGTTCATTCTGATCAGGGAACGGAATGTTTGATCGCGTTGCCGCGCGACCAGAGACTTTTCGATGGCGCGGTATTGCTGCTTGAAGCTGAGCGGGCCATCGTTATACGCCTGTCTGAACAGAAATGGCTGTCGCTGGCGCCGTCGGATATGTCAGGCGCGGTGGAACTCGGTTACTTCGCGGGCAACTTGCACTGGCGGGTGCGTTTCGACGGGCCGGTTCTGAAAGTCGCGCTCGAAGGTCCGGAACAAGACTATCTCGACCGCCTTCAACCCCTGCTGGAAAAGCATCGTGTCAAACAAACCATCGAAGATTGAGAGCGAGGAGTTTCTGCTGTCGCTGCAGCACGCGGACAGCTTTTTCCCGAGTGGCGCCATTGCGATGTCCGGCGGGCTGGAAACACTGGTCAATGAAGAGCGGGTGACCTCATCGGAGCAGGTTGAAATATTTGTGCGCGGCCAGTTGAAATTTCGCTGGGCGTTGTTTGACCGGCCAATCCTGGTTGCAGTCTGGCGGGCAATGGACGATCTTGCGCGGGTGGGTGACATGGACGCGCTGGTCGAGGCGCAGACCCTGGCGGCCGAGTCCCGCACTGGCTCGAAGCGCGCCGGTCAGGCGCTGCTGGGTGTGCATGCCCGTCTCGAAACCCCGCGTGCCGCCGAGTATCAGCGTATGATCACCGACAAAACGGCGTATGGGCACAATACCGTTGTGCAAGGGGTCGTATGGCGTTCAATCGGGATCTGTGAATCCGCAGCCGAGTTGATGTCGGCCTACGCGTTTTGTGTCGGCATCGCCAGCGCCGCGTTGCGTCTGGGGGTGATCGGGCATCTGGATTGCCAGGCCATCATCGCTGGCGCACGTCCGCTCATCCGGCGGATACTGCTGGATGAAGCGACCGGTCTTGACAGCGTCTGCGCTTTCACTCCAGAGCAGGAAATTGCGGTCATGCGCCATGAGACGATGCCATATCGCCTGTTTGTAAACTGAAAAACCAGAAATTACGTGATTGACGTAAGGAGAATTAACCATGTTACTGACACCTACCGAAATGGAACGATTAACCCTGTTTACGGCCGCGGAACTGGCCAGAAAAAGGAAAAACAAGGGACTTGAACTGAATCATCCGGAGGCGGTTGCTTATATCAGCGACGAAATTCTCGAAGGGGCCCGTGAAGGCCGGTCGGTTGCGGACCTGATCTCGTATGGTTCGACCCTGCTCAGCGTTGATGACGTGATGCCGGGGGTTGCGGACCTGATTCCGATGATCCAGATTGAGGGTACCTTCCCGGATGGCACCAAACTGGTCACCGTTCATGACCCGATTCGTCCCGGCAACGACGTTAGCTCGGAATCGGAACCGGTTGCGCCGGGTCAGTTGTTGCCGGCAGCCGGAGATATCGAGATCAACAAGGGCCGTCGAAAGGCGAGTATGGAAGTGACCAACACCGGCGACCGTCCGGTACAGGTTGGCAGCCACTATCATTTTTTTGAAACCAATCGGGCGCTCGATTTCGACCGGGAAGCGGCTTATGGCATGCATCTCGATATTCCGGCGGGGACCGCGGTGCGATTCGAGCCGGGTGAAGCCAAACAGGTGATTCTGACCTGCTTCGGCGGAAGCCAGACGATGTATGGCCTGAACGGCTTGACCAACGGCTCGGCAAACAGCGATGATGACAAGACCCGGGCCTTGCAATCAGCCAGACAACGAAAATTCAGGGGGGCATAGGACCATGGCAATAATGACACGAAAAGAATATGCGCAAATGTACGGTCCCACCACCGGCGACGCCGTGCGGCTGGGGGACACTTCATTGGTGGCGCAGGTCGAGCGTGACTACGCCGTGCCGGGTGATGAATGTCTGCACGGCGGTGGTAAAACATTACGCGATGGCCTGGGCCTCGCGCCCGGTTATGACAGCGCCATGGGGTCGTTGGATATGCTGTTATGCAATGCAATGGTTATTGATCCGGTTCTCGGTATCGTCAAGGGCGATATCGGTATCAAGGAAGGAAAAATTGTCGGGATCGGCAAGGCCGGCAATCCGGAGACCATGGATGGTGTGGATCCAGAGCTGATTTGCGGCGCGGCAACCACAGTACGCGACGCGGAAGGGTTGATCGCAACCCCCGGCGGTATTGATGTCCATGTGCATTTCGACAGCGCTCAGCTATGTGAACACGCAATCAGTTCGGGTATTACGACAATGCTCGGTGGTTCGCTTGGACCGATCACGGTGGGCATTGATTGCGGGGGCGTCTTCAATGTCGGGAAAATGCTGCAGGCCTCCGAACAATGGCCGATCAACTTCGGTTTCCTCGGCCGCGGCAACTCCTCCAAACCCCGCTCATTGTACGATCAGATGAAGGGCGGGTGCCTGGGCCTGAAAATTCATGAAGACTGGGGCGCCATGCCGAGCGTCATCGACACATGCCTGTCAGTCGCTGACGAGATGGATTTCCAGGTTCAGCTCCATACCGACACACTGAATGAGAGCGGTTTCGTTGAGGATACACTGGCGGCCATCAATGGCCGCACGATTCACATGTACCATACCGAGGGAGCCGGGGGCGGTCATGCGCCTGACATCATCAAGGTGGCCGGGATGAGCCACTGCCTGACTTCGTCGACCAATCCGACCAATCCGTTCACCATAAACACATTCGATGAACATCTCGACATGATTATGGTCTGTCACCACCTGAGCCCCTCGATTCCGGAAGACGTCGCCTTTGCCGAAAGCCGGATACGGTCGCAAAGCATTGCGGCTGAGGATATCCTGCATGATCTCGGCGCCATTGCGATGCTGGGTTCCGACAGCCAGGGCATGGGCCGGATCAATGAGGTGATTTGCCGGACCTGGCAGCTGGCTTCAAAAATGAAAGACCAGCGCGGCCGGTTAAGCGAAGAGGAAACCGGTCAGGGAGACAATGAGCGCATTAAGCGCTACATAGCCAAATATACGATCAACGCCGCCCGGACGTTTGGCATTGATCAGTATGTCGGTTCGCTGGAACCAGGCAAAATGGCTGATGTGGTATTGTGGCGTCCCGGATTTTTCGGTATCAAGCCGGAATTGGTGGTCAAGAGCGGATTTATCGCCTGGTCTCCGATGGGCGACAGCGCGGCCTCGTTGATGACTTGTGAGCCGACCATCATGCGCCCGCAATGGGGCGCGTTTGGTTCGGCCAAAGAGTCGCTGAGCGCCTGCTTCGTCAATCCCGCGGCGATTGAGGCCGGATTGCAGGACACATTGCAATTGACCAAACCATTGCTGCCAAGCGGCCAGACGCGCAAACTCGGCAAACAGGACATGCTGCACAATTCGGCCTGTCCCGACATCTCTGTTAACCCGCAGACCTTCGATGTGTTTGTGGACGGCGAACTGGCCTTCTGCGAACCGGCCGCCGAGCTACCGTTGGCGCAACGCTACATGTTACGGTAATATGAACACACAGACCGATATGGAAACGCGCGGCTTGCCGGGTCCGGCCCGAATCGGGATTGGCGGCCCGGTCGGGTCTGGTAAAACTGCCCTGATCGAGAACCTGATTCCGGTATTCGCGGCGCGCAACCTGGAACTGGCGATTATTACCAATGATCTGGTTACCCGTGAAGACGCGGAACGGATCCGGCACAGCGGGTTGATCGCCCCCGAGCGCGTGATGGCCGTGGAAACCGGAGCCTGTCCGCATACCGCTATTCGTGAAGATCCCACCTTGAACATGCAGAGCGCGGATCAGCTTGTCCGGGACTATCCGGACCTGGCGGCTGTGATCATCGAAAGCGGCGGCGACAATCTGGCATCGACATTCTCGCTGGATCTGGTCGATTACTGGTTGTTCGTGATCGACGCGGCGGACGGTGATGACATACCGCGTAAAAAAGGCCCCGGTATTGTCCGTTCGGATCTGCTGATCATCAACAAGACCGATCTGGCTCCCCTGGTTGGCGCCGACCTGGAGCGGATGGTCAGCGAGGGTTCGGAGGTGCGGAATGGCAAACCCATCCTGCTGACTAACTGTGCAACCGGTGAAGGTATCGAATCAGTCATGGATCAACTGGTGCACGATGTCCTGTTTACCTGAGCGCCGATAATTGAATGCTCCGGTCAAGTCTGCCGCCAGGGGAGGACAGTCGGGTTCGGCAGACCTGGATATGCAGTTCCGGGCGACGCCGGATGGCCGGACTTACATCAGCGGCCAGTTTAGCCGCTATCCGTTCCACATCTGCCGGGCGCAGTATGTAGACCCCGAGCCCTGTGGGTTGGCCACCATTTATCTGCAATCGAGCTCAGGCGGAATTTTTGCCAATGACCGGTTGTCGTGCGAATTTCACGCACTGCCCCGGTCGCAATCGCATATCACAACGCAATCCTCAACCATTGTCCATCGCATGGACGAGGGCGATGCTCGTCATTGTGTAACCATTCGCGCCGACGAGAACAGTTTCATTGAATACCTCCCGGACCCGATGATCCTGTTCCCCAGGGCGAAGATGTATTCCGGCGCCGTTGTACGGTTTCACCCAAGCGCTACCGTCATCATGACCGACGCGTTCATGCACCACGCCCCGACGACCGACGACCCGGCCGCGGCGCAACAGGAGAACTTTACGGAGTATCACAATGAAACCCGGGTGGAGAGTCCGGATGGAACCTTGCTATGTCTTGACCGCTACCGGATTTCAGGAGCGCAGTTCAGCAGCGGCCAGCCAGGGATTATGGGTAAAAACACGATCCAGGGGACATTCATATTGTTAAACCGGTCACACAGCGCCAGCGAACTTGGCGCCTCTCTTCGTAGTGTCCTGGAATCCGGTTCTTCCGGGTATGCCGGATTGTCGAGCCTGCCGAACGATTGCGGTATCTGGGTGCGTCTGATTGCGCGGGACGCTTTTACGCTGCGGTCGGCGCTCCATCAACTGTGGGCGGCAGCCCGCCAGACACTGCTCGGCGAACGCCCGAACCGCAGAAAAAAATAGGATTCGGACATGCGATAAATGACAAAAAATCCCTTCATTACAAATGATTAATGTTTATCTCTCACAATACTTATTGACAAACTGAATTATCTGTAGTATGAATAATGGAAACGGAGAACCGAGATTCGGTTCCGTGGTCTGAAAAAACGATAGCAACCATGCTATCCTGAAATCGGGCAAAAAAGCCCCAAAAACGTTCTCGTCAAAGTGAGAGTTCATTTTTGGGGCTTTTTTTTGGGGCTGGTGTTTTCGTTATATATATAAAAAGCGAGGTGGAATAACGGTGTTGGTGACACGGGTTTGTTTAGTTGGTAACGGCTGTCAATCGTTACAGTGAAGTGATGAACGATGAATGCTGAACCCTCAACTGTATTCATAATTGAAGGTAAGTATGATGCCTGCGAATCCTTGGGTTCAACTCTTGAGACGGCTGGATTCGGTACACGGAGTTATGCGTCCGGGGAGGAGTTCCTGGATAGTTTCGATCCTGAACGGCAGCCCCGCGGTCAGGGATGCTGCGCGCTGATTGATGTTTTGCTGCCGGGCATGACCGGGCTGGAATTGCAGGCCAGCCTCAAGGCCAATCAAATCAACCTGCCGTGTGTTTTCCTCACCAGAGAAAGAGATATTTCCCAATGTGTCCAGGCGATGAAGGCTGGCGCCGTCGATGTTCTGGAGATGCCCTGCCCTGAGCAGAATCTTCTGCATAGCGTGTCTGAAGCGCTGTCCCGGCATGAACAGGAACGACGCGACAGCCGCGCACGCGAAAAAATCAAGGCCAGACTGGCGACCCTGACCCGGCGCGAACGACAGATTCTGGAGCAACTGGTTGACGCTAATGACGGGACTGCCGTGTCGAGTGAACAGATTGCCAGCCGATTGTTCATCAGCCGGCGCACCGTTGAGCACCATCGCGCCGCGATCAAGGAAAAAATGCGCGCCCGTTCGTTACTGGAACTGATAGACATGACCAGGGTCGCGGGGGGCGGGGTATGAAGCGGGATGTTCAGGACCTGGATGATTTGAATATGATGGGTAGCGTTACCTGTTTTTTCAATATGGGTAGAGTTACCTATTTACTGGATCAAACCATATCGCTACCTTACAGGAATAGCATTGCCGGGCGCTTCGGGCGAGTCTGTCGCCACCCGGATGAAATTTGAGATCAAGAAACGGGGTTGAGAAAGAGAAAATGGCGAAGAAAAAGAAGGCTTCGGCGCCCAAAATGTCGGCTGAAGAAAAACTTGCGAGACGTAAGCTGGATGCCCTGAAACGGGGCATTCATCGCATTACCGACCTGGAAACCACCCCATTCTCAGTGCATGTCGTGGGTATTGGCAAAGCGGGCGCGGATGTCGTGTCGCAGGTACTCCGGGACAAGGCTGCGAACGCTTCATCCGATGAAGAGTCCGGATTCACTGCCCTGGCGGTCGATATTGGCGACCAGGACCTTGCGCGGGTACGACAACTGGCCAATGAGCTGCCGGACAAAAGCGCTCAGGTGGAAACGGTCGCGCTGGAAATGCCGGGTCGTGACGAGTTGTTCAATTCGTTGCGGCGAATGCGCGAATTTCTCAAGCTCGAATACCCGAGATACTATTGGAATCCGAATTATGAACCGTGGCTGCCGTCGAGGACACAGCTTCCCGAGGAGGGTCAGCATGTGCCGCGGTCGGTCGCCAAGGCGCTCTATGCCCGCTCCTACTATGATGGCGCCAGAGACATGCGCGCATCGATCAGACGATTTGCCGACCATGTGGACAGCGCCCCCGGCCAGTCGGTGGTGGCGGTCGTGTTTGGCCTCGGCGGCGGCGCCGGCAGCGGCATCATGGTCGATATGGTTCGCCATCTGTCCAATGTCGCCTTTGGCAGACGGGTTCTGGTGGTTGGCGTTGGTATCGCTCCGTGTGACGGAGATGAAGAGGTTCACAAAGGCAGCCAGTTGTTCCCGGCATTGAATGAACTCGATTGCATGGGTGACGAAACGAAGAATGAAGGTGTAATTGCGGTGTGGGGTGATCTTTACCGGAATCCGTTTACCAGCGGTGTCATCATCGTGCCCCAGCAATCAGTCTGGGAGTCAACCGGCAGCCTTGAGGCGACGCATGAACGTGTTGATCGGGAGGTCTCTTCATTTCTGACACGCAATAAAGGGCTTGATTTCTGGGAAACCCTGCGCATGTTGAACTGGGTCGGGGCGCCGCCTACCCAACATGCCGCGGCGCGTACTCCGTATGGGAGAAAATGGGCGCATGTGCTGGGCTTTGCCGACATCAGGGAAGGTGTTCTGGCAGACAAGGATATGGCTGCCCGTCTGGGTGTTCGATCCAGTTACCAGCCGGAGTTTATCGAGATACGCGCAGCCGACCCGGAGGATTCCGATACCGGTCAGGTCGCGGAGATTCTGGGTGAGGCATTTTCGCCGCTGGCGGAACCGGCCATCACCGCTTCAGCCGGCGGCGCTGCGGATACTGTGCAGTTCATATTGCCCTGTGTCAGCAAAACCGACCTTGAAATGTTTTTCCAATCCCGCAATACCTACGACACACTGGATTGGGAGGGAAAGCTGAGTATTCATGCCTGGTTGCTTGATCTCGGCGTTCTTCTGTGCGAGCCGGCGATCCGGTTTGACGGTATGGCCGGGGAATGTCTGTGGGGTTGCGCGTGCTGGGTAGTGGTTCCTTATGACCAGATCAGAGGGCCGGAAGAAGTCGAAACCGCGGTGGCCGCATAACGAACAGAAGATCAGATATCCGGAAACCCAACCACAGGAACAAAAAAATGCCGCTTGACTGGAAGACTGTGAAAAAGAAATACGCCAAAGGAACGGAAATACCGACTGTCGCTGGAAACAAGACTCTGACCATAACCGGTTGCGATGATCAGGCCATCTATATCGAGAATCCGTTATGGAAAGCCCAGTTGAGCCGCGTCAATCTGGAAAAGGGGGTTGAATTGATCGAGGAAGGGCTGATAGACCGGGATCCGGGATTGTTTGTAGAAGACTATCGCGTGTATGTGACCGATGAGCGTTCAACCTCGGCGGCCCATGTACTCTATGATCTTGGATTCCTGGATGAAGATACCGGTTTCACGATCAGATGTTAACCAGATGTTACATACAATTTTCAGGCTTCCGGAGGTACAGGTATCGGGTTCTTAGTTACCTGCAGGTCCGGAAATTCGTATAACAAGCTTTATTAAACGAGGAGATTAAGAAATGGCACAACATTCTATGTATCACAGCGCGACCGGTGAGCAGGCTCCGCACTGCATACACGTGGTCGGTGTGGGGAGGTCCGGCTCGGGTTATGTGGAAGGTCTGCTCCGCACCGGAGAGATCGAGGATATCCTGGAGAGTTCACGGGCGCGGGTTGCGGCGCTGGTTGTTGATATTGGTGAAGACGATATGATTCCGGCCAAAGATTATGCCGCCGGTTTCCGTCAGCGCCTGGAAGAAAGAGGGATACCGCAAGAGCGGTTCCACTTTGAATCGGTCGCCCTTGAAATTCCGGAGCGTGACGATTTATTCAACTCTCTGCGCCGCATGCGCGAGTTCCTGAAACTGGAGTATCCAAGATACTACTGGAATCCGAATTATGAACCCTGGCTGCCTTCGGCAATCAAGTTGCCCGAGACCGGTGACCACGTTCCAAGAGCGGTGGCGAAAGCGGTTTACGCCAAAGCTTACTACGATGGCGACCGGCCCATGGAAAAAGCGTTGCAGAGATTCGCCAACCATATCGAAGAAGCAGAGCTTCCTTCCATCGTTCTGGCCTGTTTCAGCCTGAATGGCGGAACCGGCAGTGGCATGATTGTCGACCTTGCCCGGCACCTGGCCAGCGTCAAGCTGGGAAGACGGATCCCCGTCGTGGGTGTTGGACAACTGCCCAACTCGGGTGATGGAGACGTCAATCCGGCCATGTTCCCTACCTTGAATGAAATTGACTGCATGCTGGATGACGACAAGAACGCCGGTGTCTGCGCGGTCTGGGGTGACCTTTACAAAAGCCCGTTTACTGGTGGATTCATGGCTGTGAACACTGAGCATTCATTCCAGCGCCTGTCATCCTACACCCAGAACGACGACAGGAACCGCAATATCAATCCTGAGGTGCGTCATCGCATCGCCAACGAGGTAACCAACAAGTTTGCGCAGGATTCATTCATGCGGTTTGCGGCAAAAGATGATGGCAAGCTGCTGTTCCGGGCGTTGCGTCCGGCCGGCTTTACCGGAGCGCCCCATGAAACGGTCAGCGGCAAGTCCCGTAACTGGACTCTTTATAACCTGTCCAAGTTCACCCATCCGGGTGTGCAGGTACTGCCGGGTGAACCGATCAGCAAATGGCGTAGCGTGATGGAGGAGTGGGTGGATCATATTGATGATTACTCCGGCGTCAACGACAAGTTCAGAACGGATTACGCGGAAGTGCATTGCCATGCCCCTCGCGAAATCGGATTTGAACATATCAACGCCAAGCTGAGGGAAAAGATCAGCGAACGGTTCCTGGTGCCTGGAGAAGACTCCACCATGCAGATGGAGAACCATGAGTTTTTTGATCATCTGACCTCTTATGCCGACATCATTTTGCCGGGCATGGCAAAAACCGATCTGGATGTTTTCTGGAAAGCCCGGGATGCATACGATAAATTCGATTGGGAAGAGAAGTTGCTGAAACATTCCTGGTTGCTTGATCTTGGTGTATTGATGTCTGAACCCGCGATCCGGTTCAACGGAATGGCGGGTGAATGTCTGTGGGGCTGCGCCTGCTGGGTGGTGGTTCCCTATGACCAGATGCGGGGAGACGAACTGCCGCCGGCAGATCGTACTTCCATTCTGGCCGAAGGCATCGACATGATGACCAAAACGGTGGTGCCAACCCCGTAACGGGTTGTCCGCGCCTGATTGCATGAAGGTCAGATTCCGGCCACTATGATGTTATATAATGGCCGGAGTCCAGCCTCCATGCGCGTCATGGCGAATATTGAATAGACTTGCTTAGAGATATCCAATGACTGAAGCACAGATTCAAGACGATTCACGGGTACCGGTCACGGTGGTGACGGGGTTTCTGGGGTCGGGGAAGACCACGCTGATCAACCGGATTCTCTCCGAGCGTCATGGGCGTAAAATCGCGGTCATCGTCAATGAATTTGGCGAAGTCAGCATTGACGGTCAATTGATTGTTCAGGAGGATCAGGAGGAACTGGTGGAATTCAACAACGGTTGCCTGTGCTGTACAGTGAGAGGCGATCTGATTGATACCCTGAACCGATTGCAGGAGCGCTCGGAACTCGACTCGATTCTGATTGAAACCACGGGTCTGGCTGATCCGGCGCCGGTTGCGTCTACCTTCTTCCTGGCCGACGAACTGACTTCGAAAACCCGGCTTGATTCCTTCGTGGCCCTTGCTGACGCGGTCAATCTTGGACAAAACCTGGCTCAAAGCGAGGAAGCCCAGGAACAAATCGCGTTCGCCGACATCATCTTGCTCAACAAGGCGGACCTGGTCTCGAAAGAACAGTTGGAGGAAGTTGAGCGCACGATTCGCAAATCCAACCCGTTTGCCCGTATTTACCATACCGAACACAGCGAGATTGATCTTGACAAGGTGGTCGGTGTGGGGGCTTTCGAGCTGGAGGCCAAGCTGCAGGTTGATCCGACGTTTCTGGATGATCTCGAGCACGAGCATGACCAGGCTGTCGGTTCATTCGTCATCCGTGAAGAGCGGCCGGTGGACCTGAACCGATTCATGTTATGGTTAACGCCTTTACTGGCTGAGCGGGGGGATGATATCTACAGAACCAAGGGAATATTCAACGCCCGGGGATTCAAGGAGCGGATGATATTCCAGAGTGTACGCATGTTGACTTCCGTCCAGCCCGACAGGGCCTGGGAGCCGGATGAACCCAGAGTGACCGAGTATGTTGTGATCGGGCGGGATCTGGACCGGGAGGAGTTCGCGGAAGGACTTGCGGGTTGTGTCGTTCCTGAAACCCGGACGGAATCATAACCAAACTATCGACATGTTTAATTTTGATAACCAAAAGTATCAAATCAAACAGCAATCAATCTTACTTAAAACGTGTAATACGGGAGAAATAAAAAATGAGCGCTATACGACAATCAATGAGTCAACTGACTGATATTCAAACGACCTCGGTTCCATGGTCGAAGGTGATCGGAATCAGCGCCGCCATTTTGATGGGTGTGTTCATCATTTTTGCGGTCGGATTCGCCTCACCTGAAGTTATCCACAATATGGCCCACGACGGACGCCACGGGCTGGCGTTTCCCTGTCACTGAGTGATCGACTGAATGACGGGTAGCTTTGTCTATCGCATTTTCTCAACCGCGGTGATTGCTGGCGGGGTCGCGGGCCTGTTGCTCGCGACTATCCAGCATTTCACCGTGACGCCAATGCTTCTTGAGGCTGAGACTTACGAAACTGGCGTGGTCGGAAGTGGTCATGATGATCAATTAGCCGACTCCGGTGATGGGCACACACATGACGGAGAAGCCTGGAGTCCGCAGGATGGATTTGAACGGAGTTTCTTCACATTCGCCAATACCATGATCATCGGGATCGGCTTTGCGCTGCTTCTGGTCGCCTGCTATGCAATCAGAACCATGGTATCGGAGTCCAGGATGACGCAATTCCGGGTTGATTGGCGATGGGGTGTCTTATGGGGGCTGGGCGGCTTTGCCGCATTCCATCTGGCTCCGGCTGTTGGCCTGCCTCCGGAGTTGCCGGGCGCGGCGGGAGGGGATTTGAGCGCGCGCCAGGTGTGGTGGTGGCTCGCAGTGACATTTACCGCCGGCGGTTTGCTGGCGCTCGCTTTCGTGCCGGGCTTCGCCCGGTGGCTGGGGCTGGCGCTGATCGCGATACCCCATCTGCTTGGGGCGCCACAGACTGATCACCATGCCGGACTGGCGCCGCCTGAACTGGCCAGCGCCTTTGTCGTGACTTCGCTGGTCACCAACGCGGTTTTCTGGATCGCGCTCGGCGCGTTGACCGCATTCCTTTATGATCGTCTGGCCGACCGAAAATCGGAGGCCATATAAGCACGCGACGTTTGACATTTCAGGACAGGAGAGAACAGATAAAATGAGTATTCAGATTGGCGACAGGATTCCCTCGGTTATCCTGAAACACATGGGCTCCGATGGCCCCGTTGATGTTCGTGACATTTCCACGGAAGAACTCTGTAGTGGGAAAAAGGTGGTGGTGTTCGGGTTGCCAGGCGCCTATACGCCGGTCTGTTCAGCAGAACATCTTCCGGGTTTTGTAGAAAAAGCGACAGCGCTCAGGGACAAGGGCGTAGATAGCGTAGTGTGTGTTTCAGGAAACGATCCGTTTGTCATGCAGGCATGGGCTGAAGGGCAAAATGCCGGTGACGATATATTGATGCTCTCCGACCACAAGGGCGAGTTCACCGCTGCGATGGGGTTGACGCTTGACCTTGGCGATTTTGGTCTGGGGAACCGGTCGGAGCGTTACTCGATGATTGTGGATGACGGTACAGTTACGGCTCTGCATGTTGAGGACAGCATCCTCTCTTGCGGCATCAGCAGCGGTGATGCGTTGCTGGCTAAATTATAAACCACCAAACAGGAGCGAATAATTATGTATCATGGTGATATTTCAAGCAGTAAAGATACGGTCGGCGTAGCCGTCGTAAACTATAAAATGCCCCGCCTGCATACCAAGGCGGATGTGATCGAGAACTGCCACAAGATTGCAGATATGATGGTCGGCATGAAAGTGGGGCTGCCGGGAATGGATCTGTGCATTTTCCCGGAATACAGCACTCACGGCATCATGTACGACGAAAAGGAAATGTACGAAACCGCTTCGGCCTGTCCGGGAGAGGAAACTGAAATTTTTGGAGAAGCCTGTCGAAAGGCCAGATGCTGGGGCGTGTTTTCGTTGACCGGAGAGCGGCACGAAGAGCATCCCAACAAAGCGCCTTACAACACTCTGATCCTGATGAACGACAAGGGTGAGGTCGTGCAGAAATACCGCAAAATCATGCCCTGGGTTCCGATCGAGGGCTGGTATCCCGGTAACTGCACCTACGTTAGTGAAGGGCCCAAAGGCATGAAGATGAGTCTGATCATCTGTGATGACGGCAACTACCCTGAAATCTGGCGTGACTGCGCGATGAAAGGGGCTGAACTGATCATCCGTTGCCAGGGATATATGTACCCTGCGAAAGATCAGCAGGTCATTATGGCCAAGGCCATGGCGTGGGCCAACAACAGTTATGTCGCGGTGGCCAACGCAGCGGGCTTTGACGGCGTTTATTCCTATTTCGGCCACTCTGCCATTATCGGGTTTGACGGACGCACCCTGGGCGAATGCGGTGAAGAGGAAAACGGGGTTCAGTATGCGGCCATTTCGCTGTCGCTGATCCGTGACGCGCGGCGTAACGGCCAGTCTGAAAACCATCTGTTCAAGTTGTTGCACCGGGGTTATACCGGCATGATCAATTCCGGCGATGGAGATCAGGGACTGGCTGTGTGCCCGTATGACTTCTACAGCAAATGGATTAACGATCCAGACGCGACCCGCCAGATGGTCGAGGAAATTACCCGCGAGACGGTTGGCACTGATGAATGTGAAATGGACGGCATTCCCAATCAGAAAACAGTGGCGCACCGTTAAAGTAAAGCCGGATGACAACCAGGGAAACGAGAGCGTAGGCTCTCGTTTCTTTTTCGGGTGTCCGATTTTCACAAGGTAAATGACAAGATCAACTATGCCCCTGGCAGAATACCGGATAATCGAGGAGCCCTGGTACAGACCATCCGGGAATGAAGTCGAGCATTTTCTGGCCGCTCATGCCGACCGGACCCCGATTGTCCTGAAAGGTCCGACCGGTTGCGGCAAGACCCGTTTTATCGAGCATCTGTCCTGGAAGCTGGAATTGCCGCTGATTACGGTTTCCTGTCACGAGGACATGACGGCATCGGATCTGGTCGGCCGGTTTCTGCTGGACGCCGACGGCACGGTATGGCATGACGGCCCGCTGACGCTGGCGGTGCGGCATGGCGCAATCTGCTATCTCGATGAGATCGTCGAAGCGCGTCAGGATACCAGTGTGGTCATTCATTCCCTGACCGACCATCGCAGAATGTTGGCGCTGGAGAAAAAGAACGAGATCATCCGGGCGCATCCTGATTTTCATCTGGTGATTTCCTACAATCCGGGATACCAGAGTGTGTTGAAAGACCTGAAGGAGTCCACCAAACAGCGGTTTGGCGCGATTGGGTTCGACTATCCGGAAGCTGCGGTTGAAGCGGAAATCGTTTGCCGGGAGTCCGGGATTGACAGCGCAGCCGGCGTTCGCCTGATCACGATTGCCGAGCGGTCGCGCAATCTCAAGGGCCATGGTCTTGAAGAAGGTTGTTCGACCCGAATGCTGATCCATGCCGGAAAATTGATCAACCGGGGGATTCCACTGGGAGAAGCCTGTGAAATCGCTTTGATATCTCCGCTTACTGACGATCCAGACATACGCCGGGCTCTCGGAGCTGCGATTGCAGCTTGTGCCTGATCGTGTTAACCAGGCATGAGCTTGCGCGCCAAACCCGATTTTCTTGATGTGGTCGTCAACGACGGCAAACTGACGGATGAGACTGTCGTCAACCGGATTCTCGACCACCCTTTCCCGAAAGCCTGGGAGGCTCGCTGGTTACGGGCTTGCCGCCGCCTGGATCAGGCTGGCTACGGTAAGGGTGTAGTCTCGTCCTATACACGCAATTCCTGCGAACTCGCGGACAAAATCGATCCGGGCGATGTTTTGCATCTGGCCGATGTGGTCTCTTCGGTCGCGATCAAGTCGGGCAAGGTTGCCGCGCAGGAACTGCCTGTCGCCGCGCTCCGGGCCGCGGCCCGGTTGCAGGGCGATGAATGGCTGTTCCGCACATGGCTGGGTTTGATGGAGCGATTCACTCATCTTGCGCCGGAATCCATGCTGGTTGTGCTGCAAAAAATGGATTATCTGTTAAGCCGGCTGAATGTGACCAGGCTGGAGTCGTGGTTGCTGGCGGGGGTGAGGGCGGCGGGCGCCGACGCCGAGCGCCGGTTCCAGTTCTTTACCTTTGCCGATCCAGAGGCGGAACGATGGCTGGAGCGGGAATCGGGTTCCGTCACGTTTGCCGATGTCCAGCGCGAACTGAAAATCTATATGAACGCGTTATGGGGGGTTCGCCAACCCTTGCGCGAAACCTCCATGCATACCCCTGATCATGTCTGGCGGCGCGCCACGTTTGGTGGCGGCGTCATTCATGTACCGCCTTCGTTTCCGGGGTACAAGGGGGATCAGGCATTGGACCTGTACCGGGCCAGCGCGGCGCATATCGGCGCGCATCTGCGTTATTCCGGCAAACCGTTTCCGGTACTCAAGTTGAAGCCGATGCAGGTGGCGATCATCTCCCTGATCGAAGACGCGCGTGTCGAACACCTGGCGATGCGGGAATTTCCAGGGTTGAGACGCTTGTGGCTGCCGTTCCATATTGCGCTGGCCAGCGGCGTGATGACGGCTCCAAGTCTGTTGGCCCGCCTGGCCCGCGCATTGATGGACCCGGACTACCGGGATGGAGATGGCTGGATTCGCCGCGGCCGTGAAATGGTGGACGCCAACCGGGACAAATGGGACGCGGGGGTCAGCCGTGAGATTGGCGGTCTGCTCGGCAACAACCTCGGGCAGATGCGGGTGCAGTTCAATGCCAAGACCTATGTCGTTGAACCGGCGTATCGGGATGATAACCGCGGGTTGTGGGATTTTGGCGACCAGCAATCCGCGATGCAGATGGACTCTGAAATGTTGTTCGATTCGGCGCGGATAGAAGAGCTTGATGATCCAGAACAACCGCCAGACGATGAACGCGACGAATTTGAACCAGGTGACGATCAGGTCACCCCGGTGTCAATCGAGGTGATGGAGGAAGACGGTGTTCCGGTTGCGCGTTATCCGGAGTATGACTACCTGACCGGACGCAAACGCCGGGAATGGACGACGATAGTCGAATTCGCGCCCAGGCCGGGGCCGTTGCGGACCATCGAGGATACGCTGGAACGATACGCCGATGTCGTCAACAGAATCCGGTTGCTGATCAGCAATGCGCGGGTCAGTCGGCCACAAAGAATACGCAAGCAGCACGAGGGTGATTACCTGGACATTGATGCATGTATCGAGTCGGTGATTGAACAACGGCTGGGCGAACAACCCGATCCCAGGGTTTATGTCCGCACGGAGCGCCGTCACCGGGATTTGTCGGTGTTGACGCTGCTGGATATTTCAGAGTCAACCAACGATTGTGTCCGAGGGTCATCAGCGAAGGTCATCGATATCGAGTGTCAGGCAACCGCGTTGCTGGCGCACGCAATGTCAGGTCTGGGAGACCCGTTCGCCATTGCCGCGTTTTGTTCGAATCAACGGGAAGAAGTCCGTTATTACCGAATCAAGGATTTCGACGCGGACTACGACCAGCGTTCCCGCTCCTCCCTGGCCGGATTGTCAGGGGGGTATTCAACCCGTCTGGGCGCCGCGATCAGACACGCCGGAGCGGACATCAAAACCCGGTTGACCCACCGGCGGCTGATTCTGGTGCTGTCGGACGGCGAACCGTCCGACATCGACATACTTGACCGGAATTATCTGGTTGAGGATGCCCGCGACGCCGTACATTCAATGGCCCAGGACGGAATTGATGTGTTTTGCGTGGCCCTGGATACAGGTGGAGAAAATTACCTGACCCGCATTTTCGGGCAACGCAATTTCGTCCGGATAAACAAGCTGGAATCCCTCCCGGAACGTCTGCCGATGCTGTACTTCCGGTTAACCGCGTGACTCGCTGTCCGCCGCCGCCCCAGGAATATGGATGACTGCCGAAAATATCTGTGTGAGATGTTCGGCACATTCGCCCTGGTATTCTTTGCGGCCGGAGCGGTGATGATTGATGACATCACCGGCCAGCTCGGGCCTGTGGGCTCGGGAATCGTATCAGGCTCCATTATTGCCATTGTCATCTATGCTTTCGGCAGTGTCTCCGGAGCCCATGTCAATCCGGCGCTGTCGATTGCCGCCACGGCGCTGGGTCAACTGCGGAAAAAGCTGTTGGCAGGCTACATCGCCGCACAAATGGCCGGGTCCGCCCTGGCCGGATATTTTCTGCTTCAGGTTATTGGCAACCACGGCAAAATGGGTATCAATATTCCAAATGCCGAACTCGGGGTGACGCCATTGCTGGCGTTTGTGATTGAGCTGTTTCTGTCTCTTTTGCTGATGTGGGTCATTTGCGCCACCGCGTTTCATAAATCGGCGGCCAATAAATTTGCGGGCATTGCAATCGGAGCGACGGTCGGTATCGAAGTCATGCTGATGGGGTCTTACGCGGGCGCGGCAATGAATCCGGCCCGGGCCTTCGGTCCGTATCTTGTGTATGGAGATTTTTCCCACTACTGGATTTATCTGGCGGGGCCGGTCATCGGCATGTTGCTCGGCGCGTGGCTGTATCTCTTTACACATTCCAGAAACCTGCATCGTCCGGAGGAGACCAATGACTGAATGGCGCAGTATAGCGAATAATCGTTTATCGGTGGAGAAGGACCCGGCGGGGACCGCGAGTGATATGCCGCTGTATTACAGCGCGCACGTGTTCTGCTGTGTCAATGAACGACCGCCCAAACACCGCCGCGGCTGTTGTTCCGCCAAGGAGTCCCGACTGCTTTGTGACTACATGTGCAGGCGGACCATGGCCCTGGGTCTGAAAGATATCCGGATCAACCACGCCGGCTGCCTCAACCGCTGTGAAATGGGTCCGGTCATGGTGATTTATCCGGAAGGAATCTGGTATACCTATTCCACGGAAAAGGATATTGATGAGATCGTGCGCAGTCATATCATGGGGGGCAGACTGGTCGAGCGGTTGTTGCTGAACCCGGATCAGGGTCCGCGCCACTAGGACGGCTGCGGTGTAAACGATGACTGTAAGAAATCGACTGGATCAGCAGACCAGTCCTTACCTGCTGATGCACAAGGACAATCCGGTTCACTGGCAGCCCTGGGACGAGGAAGCGCTGGCAATCGCGAAAGATACCGGAAAACCGATATTGCTGTCGATCGGTTATTCGGCGTGCCACTGGTGTCACGTCATGGCCCGGGAGAGCTTCGAGGATGATGAAACCGGACAGTTGATGAACGAACTGTTTGTCAATATCAAGGTGGACCGCGAGGAACGTCCAGACCTGGACAATGTCTACCAGTCCGCGCTGGCCGGTATGGGGCAACGGCGGGGCTGGCCGTTGACCATGTTTCTGACTCCGACCGGAGAACCGTTTTATGGCGGGACCTACTTCCCTCCGGTGGCGCGGCAGGATGTGCCGTCATTCAAAAGTGTGCTGCGCGCCAACGCGGAAGTTTTCAATAATAATCCCGACAAGGTTGTGCGGGAGGCCGCCAAACGGATAACCGATCTGACCGACATTCCCCGTGACCATCGCCATGGGGAAATTTCCCGGGAATTCCTGAATCACGCGGCGGGCCGGATTCTGGACGGGATGGATGTCGTTTATGGTGGTTTCGGGCTTGATGCCAAGTTTCCGCAAACCATGTTGCTTGAGCTGTTGTGGAGCGCCTGGCGCCGCACCGGTCATACCCCGTTCCGGGACGCCGTTCTGCGTTCTGCGGAACACATGTGTCTGGGCGGGATTTACGATCATCTGGGCGGCGGGTTTCACCGCTATACGACGGATGACCGGTGGCTGGTTCCGCATTTTGAAAAAATGCTGTACGACAACTCCCTGATCATATCCTTGCTGATCCAGTTATGGAGGGAGACCAAAAACCCGCTTTTTTCACATTGCATTGAACATACGGCGCAGTGGATGATCCGCGAGATGAAGTCGGATGAAGGGGGGTTCGCGTCCAGCCTCGCCGCCGACAGTGAAGGATATCGTGAAGGAGACCAGGAAACGGAATCTGGCGAGGGCGCCTTTTATGTATGGACTGAAAGCGGGATAGACCGTGTGCTGGCTGCCGATGAAGCGCGCCTGTTCAAAAAATATCATGATGTCACCGCGGCCGGAAATTGGGAGGGTGAAACCATCCTGAACAGAACCGATCATCCATACAGCGGGAATCGGGAGATTGAGGACAGGTTGGCCCGACTGCGGGAAGAACTGTTCGTTGCGCGCGAACACAGACCCCGCCCGGCCCTGGATGACAAGATCCTGGCGGACTGGAACGGTCTGGCGATTGCGGCGCTGGCGGAAGCGGGGGCTACCTTCAATCGGCCGGAATGGATAGACGCCGCGGTTTCAGCCTGGCGGTTCGTATGCGATAAAATGAGCGCCAACGATGAGCTTTATCACGTGTATCGACAGGGCCGGTGTATCCCGATGGCTCTGATTGAGGATTACGCCAACATGGCGCATGCCGCCCTTGCGCTCTATCAGGTCAGCGCGGACCCTGCCTGCCTGCAACAGGCCCGGGACTGGGTGGCGATAGCCGACCGGCATTATTGGGACGTGGATGGAGGCGGCTATTTCCAGACCGCCGATCATGCCCGGTCAATCGTATTTCGCGCCAAAACCGCGTCCGAAACCGCAGCCCCTTCAGGCAATGGAATGATGGTCAGTGTATTGGCCCGACTCCACGCCCTGACTGTGGTCGAGTCTTATCGACAACGCGCCGAAGAGACCATTGCCGCGTTCAGCGCCGCGGCGCAGTCTGACTTCGTGGGTATGGCGTCCCTCCTGAATCATAGTGAGCTTCCGGGGAACCTGCTGCAAATTGTCGTAGTCGGCAACCCTGACGAGGAGCGGACCGGAGAATTCCTCCGGGTTATCCATCAGACTGCAACGCCGCCCCGGCTGGTTCTGAACCTGGCGCCGGATGCCGAGCTTCCGGATTCGCATCCGGCTTCATCCAAAACCCGGATCAACAATCAACCCACCGTGTATGTATGTTCCGGCAATACCTGTCGCATGCCGGTAACCGGGGCGGCCGCTCTGGAATCCCTGCTGGGCGAATTCAGAGGCCAGCGCTGACCCAGAGGCGACCGGAGTGGTCCCGGAGGTCAGGCTTCGCGCTCCAGGACCGCGTATGAATAAAGGTCGACCAGAGCGCTCAGGGAGGGCGCCATGTCCGGCGCCACCCGTTTACCGACATCAAGCAGTCCTTCCGACCTGGATACCTTGAGTTCGGTTCGTTGTTCGAACACGTCCAGGTCATCAAATCCGGTCAGCCATTTTACATTGAGCAGTTTCTCGAACATATCGGTGACCGCGGTGACCTGCTCAATGCCGGAGGTTCGATCAATGATCCGCTTTGAAAAATAATCGAAAGCGATGCTGAATCGGGGCAGTTCGCTGCATAGCCGGTCCAGAAAGCCGAAAAGCAGTTCACCCGGCAGGTACATGGTGTTGCCTTCCCAGATAAACAAGGTTGGTTGCCCGGGATCAAGTCCCGCTCCTGTCAGCAAAGCCGGCAGGTCCGCCTCAAGATAGTTGCACGGTACGCCCGCGCACGGTGTTATGCCATGCTCTTTCAGAACCTGGTTCTTGAACGACAGAACGGCTGGCTGGTCCACATCGTAAAAGGTAACCCCCTCCGTCCGGAACACCTGAGCCCGCATATCGAAGCCGCAACCGAGCGTCACGATCTGGCGCATACCGTCTTCAATCCCGGCTTTGACGATTTCATCGAACAGGCAAAACCGGTAACGGAGTACCTCCCTGGTTTCGGGAAGAGCCGCCTCAAGCCGGCTGGTTTTCTCCTTGATGTCGTCATTGACGAACCATTTGGCATAAGGGTCATTGCACAGGGGGTGTTCAGTATCATTTTCCATCGCGCGAAAACACGCGATGACAAATGCGGTTGCGCCGATCTCATTAATATCTGTCACGTTCATCTCACCGGTAGATGGCAGGTAAATGAAATTAGCATTACTGTTACATCTTGTAAACCCTTGACAGGGAGGCTTTGAAGCGGGCTTTGAGGCAGGGCGATGCCCCGCTCATCAAGCATGCCGGGCTTATGGATTCCCGCTCCCCGACCGGAATCGGGGACAAGCTTCGCGGGATCGGCAAAAGTATGGGTTGCCGGTTATTTTTTGGTTAATGCGGCGGCAAATTTGCCGGTAGCCATCCCGAACAGGGCGCCGATCACCATGGAAACGATGACCACGACCAGCGCGTTGTTGAAACTCGGCGAAGTCAGGTTGCCAAGACTCAGTTTGTCAGGGGTCTGCAACAAAAATGCAAAGGTACAGGCATAGCCATAAGTGGTCGCCGGAATCGAGGAGAGAACCTCGATATCGGCCATTTTGGTATAGATGGCCACGCTTACGGCGACTACAATTCCGGCCCATACAGGCAGGGTCAGTGACTCGGCCAACGGAATGGCCAGGATGATGATGGCCGCTATCCAGGCCACAATCACGCCGAATATGTTACAGATGATCGTGCTCTTCAACGCCGCATTGTCGCCGCCGTTGTGGAAGTAGCAGGCCCAGGCCGCGAATGCGGCCCAGATGAGAATGGTGCCTATGGACAGAAATATCCATGTGGCGACGCCGGCAAGTAATCCGATACTGATAGTTAAAGGCATAAGACCTGTCATGATAGCCTCCCAGGTTTTAACTGAAAATTGACCGGATTAGCCGGAACCTGTGCCAGACCGACACCGGATAACGCCAGTCCATCACAGAATCATCAATCCGGGCCGGTTGAAAGTAAATAGGTAGAAATACCCAAAATACATAAGGTATAGTTACCGGCATGTTGCGGACATTTGTGGACAGGGTGATACCGGATGCGGGGGTGAAAAATGCGGCCAGACGAGTATGCAAGGCTTGACGCGGTGGCTCTGGCCGCCGCGATCAAACGCGGCGAGGTGACCTGCGGCGAGGTTATCGAAGCCGCGATCAGCGCGATTGAGTGGTTGAATCCACAACTCAACGCAGTCGTCATCGAAAATTTCCAGAATGCGAGGCGGGCCGCGGCGTCGAACACCGCAGCGGGCGCGCTTGCCGGGGCGCCGTTTCTGCTGAAGGATGTCAACGTATTCACCCATGACATGCCGACCACGTTTTCCTGCCGGTTCTTCCGGGACGCCGCGCCTCGCGCCGACAGTGAAATTGTCAGGCGCTGGCGCAACGCTGGCCTGATCGTGGCCGGGAAAACCAACACGCCGGAATTTGCGGAGGATTTTGTCTGTGAGCCGACCTTTCGCGGCGCCGCGCTCAACCCGTGGAACCCCGCGCTCACCACCGGGGGCAGCAGCGGAGGGGCGGGAGCCGCGGTGGCGTCCGGCATGGCGCCTGTGGCCCATGGTACGGACCTTGGAGGTTCAATCCGGATTCCGGCCGCATGTTGCGGCGTATATGGCCTGAAGCCGACCACCGGCCTGAATCCGGTGGACGCCTCTCACCAGGAGTTGGCCAGCGGATTCAATTCCGATCACGTACTGACCCGCTCGGTTCGGGACAGCGCCGCCGCGCTGGACATTACCGCAATACCGATTCCGGGATTCCGCTATCCGATATCGAAGGCGGTACCGTCTTTTCTGGATTGCCTCCGGCAGCCGCCTGGAAGATTGCGAATCGGGGTCTGTACGGATACTCCGTCCGGGCAGCCCACGTCGTCGGGCCAACAGGCCGCGGTACAGGTTGCCGCGGAGTTGTTCGAGGAAAACGGGCACGACCTGGTGGAGTATTCGTTTCCCCAGGGCCTGGATCCGGGCGAGTGGACAGACACGTTGTGGATGTTCGACATCGTTTATGAACTGGACCGGCAAATTGATCGGATGGGCCGGCAGCCACAGCGCGAAGAGATGGAGGCCCTGACTCATTACATCCGGGAGAAAGTCAGTTCAATGAGCGCGATGGATCATTATCATGCGCGCTTGAACGCACACCGAACCAGCGTCAGAATCATGAGTTCAATGGCTGATCTGGACCTGCTCCTGACTCCGGCGCTCGGGACTGACCCGGTACCTGTCGGTACGCTCGACAGCCGTACAGCCGCGTTCGATTTTGAGCGCTGGACCACGCAGGGCTACCAGTTCGCTCCGTTTTCATATATCTGCAACGTCACCGGCCAGCCGGCCGCGTCACTGCCGGTCTGGCTTGCGGAGGAAGGGCCTCCCCATGCCATCCAGTTGGCGGGGCATTCGGGGCAGGACCATATTGTGCTGCAAGCCTCCGCGCTGATTGAAAAACACGGCGACTGGCAGGCTCATCTGCCGCCGATTCACGCGTCCGGGGCGAATTCCTGATCGCAACCTCTATTCAGGCTGCCACGGTCAATCTTCCAGCAGCCGGAAAATTTTGCTGACCGCGGAGGGTATGCCGGGTTCGGTGTCCGTGGCCGGGGTATACCACAGAGCGCCCACCTCATCCAGAACGGTGTCGGTTTTGGAAATGAGCGTGCAGATGACCGGGGTGATGTTCAATTCAAAATGGGTGAACGCATGGGTTACCTGATCCAGTCTGGTTCCGGCGTCCACTTCCAACCCAAGTTCGCGCCGGCACCATTGTCGGTGATCCACTTCGGGTTCGGTGATTTCCGGGAAGGACCACAGTCCGCCCCAGATTCCGGTCGGCGGACGGCGGATCAACAGATAACCGGATTTTTGGTCAGAATACCCGGATTGCCGGTCACGGATCAACAACATCCGGGCGCTTCGCGCCGGACGTGTCTTTCTCGGCATGGGTTCGGGGAGTTTGTCCTGGAGATTCCGGCTGAACGCGATACATCGGCGCTGCAAGGGGCAAATCCGGCAGTCCGGGCGGGAGCGGACGCAAACGGTAGCGCCCATATCCATCATGGCCTGGGTGTAATCCGCGACTCGCGCCGCCGGGGTCAGCCGTTCCGCAATTTCCCATAATCTGTTGCGGGTGGAGGCCTTGCCCGGATTTCCGAACACGCCGAAACAGCGGCTCAGAACCCGCTTGATATTGCCGTCCAGGACGGGGTGGCGCTGATGATCGGCAAGAGCCAGAATAGAGCCTGCGGTGGAACGCCCGATACCGGGCAGGGCGATCACATCATTGAACGACAGCGGGAAAATGCCGTCATGGCGGTCGCGGATCTGTTGCGCGGCCCGATGCAGATTGCGGGCCCTGGCATAATAACCCAGCCCGGCCCAACAGGTCATGACCTCCCCCGGATCGGCGTTGGCCAGTGTGTTGATGTCTGCAAACCGGGTCATGAACTTCTGATAATACGGGATCACGGTTTCCACCCGGGTCTGCTGCAACATGATTTCCGAAATCCAGATCCGATATGGCTCCCGGTCCTGCTGCCAGGGCAGGGAGTGGCGGCCATGCAGGTCGAACCATTCCAGTACAAGACGGGAAAAATCATTGTCTGGAGTTGGCCAGGCGGTTTCGCGCATGTTGCGAGTCTATCGAAGATGATGGCAGAAGAGAAACCTGAACTCAGGATAAAAGATGAGCCTTAATAACGATTCTGTGTCCAGGCAGTTGATGGCATAATCGAAACCGTTATGAACGAACTCCCGTTATCCCGATGACAAGAAAAAACAAGCCTGGACTCCGGCCAGGGACGATCAGCAGGCCGCTCCGTCCGGTGGCCGCAATCTGGCTGGCGGCGGTCCTGGCGTTACCCATTGGAGTACAGGCGGAAGAAGACGTGGTCAGGAAAACGGCGATCTCGGAATTTGGTGAGCCGTTATATGCAGATGGCATTGAGCGCCTGCCCTATGCCAACCCGGATGCGCCTTCGGGAGGCAGGACGACGCTCAGTGATTTCGGCAGCTTCGATACGCTCAATACTTATGTGCAAAAGGGTGAATGGCCGTCCAGTATTGGCCTGGTATACGATCAACTGATGACTGGCTCCGGGGATGAAATAGATGGGATGTACGGTCTTATTGCTGAGTCTGTCGAGTACCCGGCTGACAAGAGTTGGGCCCTGTTCAACTTGCGCGAGCAGGCGGTGTATCACGATGGCATGCCGATTGTCGCGGAGGATTTCGTGTTTACGTTTGACACGATAAAGAATCACGGCAGACCGTTTTACCGATCTTTCTTCGAGGAGGTGACCGCTGCTGAGGCGTTGTCGCCACGCCGACTGAAGTTTACCTTTTCCAGTACCGATAGTATGAAGCCGATCATGACGGTGGCCGGGTTGTCGCCCTTGCCGTTACACTACTGGAAGGATCGGGACGTGACCGCTTCCACTCTTGAGCCGCCCTTGACCAGCGGCCCCTACCGGATAAAGGAGCTGGATGCGGGGCGTTCGATCACCTACCAGCGGGTTGAGGATTACTGGGCGAAAGACCTGCCGATCAAGCGGGGGCTGAATAACATCGGCGAGATTCGATATGATTATTACCGCGACCTGACGGTGCAATTCGAGGCCTTCAAGGCGGGCAAGATTGATTTTCGCCAGGAGGCAAGCGCCAAGCGCTGGGTGACGGAGTATGATCTGGATGAGGTGGCGAGTGGTGAGATTGTCCGGCTCGAGATACCGAACAAGAGTCCGCGCGGCATGGGCGGTTACTTCTTCAATATGAACCAGCAGAAGTTCAAGGATGTGCGTGTTCGTGAGGCGCTGATGATTCTGTATGACTTCGAGACCATACAGCGCACATTGCTGTACGGTAAATACAAGCGCATCAGTAGCTATTTCCCGAACTCCGATTACGGTTCGACTGGCGCTCCGACTGCTGCCGTAAAGGCCATTCTGTCCGACTTTGCCGGAGAGATTCCGGAGGCTGCCCTGCGCGACGCTTTCGTGCCGCCAAAAACCGACGGCAGCGGGCGTGACCGTGTCAACAGGAGGGCTGCGTTGAGTCTGTTCAGACAGGCTGGCTGGGAGTTACAGGACGGTAAATTGATTTCCACGGAATCTGGTGAGCCGTTTCAGGTGGAACTGATGACGGCCTGGCCGGAGTCCCAGCGCCTCGCCCTGCCCTATGTGGAGAACCTGAAAAAGTCAGGAATTGATGCTTCCATCCGCCTGGTCGATACCTCGCAATGGAGAACCCGGATTTACGATTATGACTTTGATCTGTGGGTGGGAGGACTCAATTTCTTCCCGCCTCCGGGCACTGAGCTGCGAAGTTTCTTCGGCTCTGCGTCTGCCGATGTACGCGGCGGTAATTCAGGTGGAATCCGCAATCCGGTGGTTGACGCGCTGATCGAACAGGCAATTGCGGCCCGGGACCTTGAAACTCTGCAAAACACTACGCAGGCGCTGGATCGAGTGCTGTTATGGAACCATTACGCGATTCCGACCTTTTACAAGGATGAAATCTGGGTGGCGTACTGGAACAAGTTCGGTTCTCCCGCACGCAAGCCGATCTATGGCACTGGTTTCCCCGGTAGCTGGTGGATAGATGCGGACAAGGAAAGCGCCCTGAATCGCTGATCCTGTCGGACCTGCTATCATGCTGGCCTATATCATCCGTCGATTGTTGTTGGTGATTCCGACACTGCTCGGCATTCTGGTGGTCAATTTCGCGATCATCCAGTTTGCGCCCGGCGGCCCGGTTGAGCAGACTATCGCAAAATGGCAGGGGCAGGCGGTGGATGCCACCAGCCGGTTCGCGGGTACTGGATCGGATTTGCAGGGAGACAGTACCGGAGCCGCTGCCGGCGGTGGCGGTGGTACAAGCAAGTATCGCGGCGCACAGGGGTTGAGGCCGGAAATCATCGCCGAGATCGAGAAGCAATACGGCTTTGATAAACCGGCACATCAGCGTTTTTTCAAGATGCTGTGGGATTACATCCGCTTTGACTTCGGCGAAAGCTACTACAGTAACAAGCGGGTTACCGAATTGCTGATAGAGAAAATGCCGGTCTCGATTTCTCTCGGGCTGTGGACTACGCTGATTGTCTATCTGGTCTCGATTCCGCTCGGTATTCGCAAGGCGGTTCGGGATGAATCGGCTTTCGATGTCTGGAGCAGCGGGATTATTGTCATTGGCTACGCCATCCCCGGTTTTTTGTTCGCGATTTTGCTGGTTGTCGTGTTCTCTGGTGGCAAGTATTTCGATCTCTTTCCATTGCGTGGACTGACTTCTGAGGGCTTTGATGAATTCCCCTGGTGGCGGCAGATACTGGACTATTTCTGGCATATTACCCTGCCGGTACTGTCCATGGTGATCGGGGGGTTCGCCACTCTCACCATGCTGACGAAAAACTCGTTTCTGGATCAGATCAAGCTACAGTATGTATTGACCGCAAGGGCCAAGGGGTTATCCGAGAGCCAGATTCTGTATGGACATGTGTTCAGGAACGCGATGCTGATTGTGATTGCCGGATTTCCGGCGTTGTTTATCGGCATTCTGTTCACCGGGGCATTGCTGATTGAGGTGATTTTCTCTCTCGACGGGCTCGGATTGCTGGGTTATGAGGCGGCGCTGAACCGGGATTATCCGGTGATGTTTGCGATTTTGTATATTTTCACGCTGGTTGGGCTGCTGATGCAGATTCTGCGTGATGTGATGTATACCATTATTGATCCCAGAATTGATTTTGAATCAAGGCCGGTGTAGCGATGTCTCCGTTAAGCGCTCGTCGATGGGAGAATTTCAAGGCAAACCGGAGAGGGTACTGGTCGCTGTGGATATTCCTGGCATTGTTCGTCTCCACCTTGATGTCGGAGTTGATTGCCAATGACAAGCCGATCCTGATTCGCTATGACAACGCCTTCTATACTCCGATTTTCCAGCGCTATGCGGAAACAGAGTTCGGTGGGGAGTTTGAGCTGGAAGCGGAGTATCGCGACCCTTATGTACAGGCATTGATTATGGACAAGGGCTGGATGATCTGGCCGTTGATACCCTGGTCCTACGATACCATTGATTATGAGCTCGAAGCGCCTGCGCCTTCACCGCCGTCCAGTCGTCATTGGCTGGGGACTGATGACCAGGCCAGGGATGTGCTGGCTCGTGTGGTATACGGATTCCGCATCTCGGCGTTGTTCGGGTTGTTGCTGACCCTGCTGAGTTCCGTTATCGGCGTCGCTGCCGGGGCCGTGCAGGGATACTTCGGGGGGCTGACCGACCTGATTATGCAGCGCTTTATCGAGGTATGGGAAGGGCTGCCGATACTGTACCTGCTGATTATTATGGCTGCGGTTATCGAGCCCGGGTTTTTCAGCCTGCTGATCCTGATGCTGTTGTTTTCGTGGACCGGACTGGTCGCTGTGGTGCGCGCCGAGTTTCTGCGTGTTCGCAACTTTGAATATATCCGCGCCGCCAGGGCGCTGGGTGTCAGTGACAGCCGTATCATGATCCGGCACATACTGCCCAATGCAATGGTCGCGACCTTCACTTTCATGCCATTTATTCTGAGTGGTTCGGTGGCCACTCTGACCAGCCTGGATTTTCTCGGTTTCGGATTGCCTGTCGGCTCCCCTTCTCTGGGAGAGTTGCTGAACCAGGGCAAGAATAACCTGCAGGCGCCCTGGCTGGGAATTACCGGGTTCGCGGTGATTGGCCTGATGCTGTCGTTGCTGGTCTTTATCGGCGAGGCGGTGCGTGACGGCTTTGATCCGAGGAAGGTATTCTCATGAGTACGCATCCGATACTCACGGTCGATGACTTGTCGATAAGTTTCCGCCGTAAAACCAGACAACGGGAAGTGGTCTCCCATGTTGTGAAAGGGGTCGGGTTTGACCTGCATGCCGGTGAGACGGTCGCTCTGGTTGGAGAGTCGGGAGCGGGAAAGTCTCTGGTCGCGTTGTCGGTGATGCAGTTGCTGCCTTATCCGCACGCTTTTCATCCGGGTGGCTCGATTACCGTCCAGGGCGAACAGCTGATCGGAGCCGATCAGGAGGCGCTGCGTCAGATACGTGGTAATCAGGTTTCTATCATTTTTCAGGAACCCATGACTGCGCTGAATCCGCTCCATACCATCGAAAAACAGATTGGTGAGTCACTGGCATTGCATCAGGGTATGCACAAAGAGCAGGCCAGGAAACGGATTGTGGCGCTACTGGATCGGGTTGGCATCCATAATCCTGAGTCCCGTCTGGCGGACTATCCTCACCAGTTATCCGGTGGTCAGCGTCAGCGGGTGGTGATTGCGATGGCTCTGGCCAATCGTCCCGGCATTCTGCTGGCTGATGAACCGACTACTGCGCTGGACGTGACCGTACAGGCCCGGATTCTCGACTTGCTCAAGGAGTTGCAGGATACGGATAATCTGGGCATCCTGTTGATCACCCATGACCTTAATATGGTGCGAAAGACTGCTGATCGCGTACTGGTGATGAAGGACGGGAGGTTGGTGGAAACCGGCTCTGCGGTGCAGATATTTACCTCTCCCGCAAAGGACTATACCCGGTTATTGTTGTCGGCGGAGCCTCCGCACCGGCAAAAGCCGGATGGCGACGCCGACCAGATTCTTTCAGTGGACAATCTCAAGGTCTGGTTCCCGGTTCAGCGTGGGCTGCTCAAGCGCACCGTGGGCCATGTCAAGGCGGTCAATGACGCGTCCCTGAAGCTGTATCCGGGCCGCACTTTGGGGCTGGTTGGAGAATCCGGTTCCGGCAAGACCACTCTGGCGTTGGCACTGTTGAAGCTGGTACGGTCCGAAGGCCAGATATGTCTGGACGGAGCGCCGCTCGGCGAACCGGGCGGCCCGTCGCTGGCGCGGGTGCGAAGAGCCATGCAGATTGTTTTCCAGGACCCTTACGGTTCCCTTTCACCGCGATTGCCGATTGGCGAGATCGTCAGCGAAGGACTGATGGCGCATGGTCTGGTGGCCGCCCCGGAAGCTCGTGACCACAAGGTCGTGAAAATTCTGGAGGAGGTGGAGATTGACCCGGATGTCCGCTTCCGTTATCCACATGAATTTTCCGGTGGACAGCGCCAGAGAATCGCGATCGCCCGCGCATTGATTCTCGAACCCAGAATACTGTTTCTGGATGAACCCACCTCAGCGCTGGATCGAACGGTGCAGGTTCAGGTGCTGGAGCTGCTGACCCGGCTCCAGCGGCAACATCAACTGGCATACATTTTCATCTCCCACGATTTGAGTGTGGTACGGGCGATAGCGGATGACTTGATGGTGATGCAGTCCGGCAATGTAGTGGAACAGGGCGAGGCAGACTCTATCTTCTCCAGTCCACAGCATCCTTATACTCAGGAGTTGTTGGCTGCGGCCCTTACATAAACCGATCCAGGGAGAAAGCGGACAGGTCAACGCAGGGTTTGATATCCATTGCCAGTTCGGCGGTTACTTTGCCAGCTCCCGGGCCGATGCCGAAGCCGTGTCCACTGTAGCCAGTGGAGATGATCAGTCCGGGAGTCCTGGCGACAGTCGAAATGATCGGTAATTCGTCGGGGGTTACGTCAATCATCCCGGCCCAGCGCTGGCGGATACCGATGCCTTTGAGTGGTGGCAGGAGTTCTCCCAGCAAGCGGTGAGCCTGGTTGAGTAATTTGAGATCGGGCTGCGGGTTGAGTATTCGCTCGGTCTCAAATGGCGTAACCGAATCCAGTGACCATTTCGTCGGCCATTTCAATTCCTCGAAAAACCGTTTGCCAATTCTTGGCAAAATTTGTTCCTTTGATTGTCGGTAAGCGGGATAGAATTTCATGAAAAACCGTAGGAAATCGGGGGTTATGTCGCAGTTTGAGTGTCCACCACAGGCGACATTGTAGCCACCATCCAGGCGGCGGCGAAGTCCACAGCCGCTGCTCCAGATGGATTGTGGAGTGATAAAGTCGGTCGCTTCGGTCGCCATCACCGAGCCGATAACCTTGAGGTGAGGGAATACGATACCGAGGTTCCTGCAAAAATAGCCTGACCAGGCTCCGCCTGCACAAATTACTCTGGAAGCGCGAATCAGGCCGTGTTCAGTGACTACGCCGTTGACTTCTCCGGCTTCCATATCAATACCGCGAACGGCACAATGAGTCAGGATTTGCGCCCCTGCGGAGCGTGCCTTCTCGGCAATGGCGCTGGTTGCCAGATGCGGTTCGGCGCTGGCGTCACTCGGTGTAAACAAGGCGCCACGAGCCGGGTCGCGGATGTCTGGAATCAGTGATTTCAATTCGCCGGGGGATAGAAAGCGGGTGTCGAGTTGGAACGATTTGGCATGTTCCAGCCAGGCCAGATTGGACTGATAACGGGCGTCTGAGTCCGACAGGTAGAGTGTGCCACCTTCATGAAAGCCGATTTCCCGGTCGAGTTGTGGAACCAGCTCGCGCCAGCGCTCCAGGGACTCAATCATCAACGGAATTTCGGACGGGTGTCGTCCCTGCTTGCGGATGAATCCCCAATTCCGGCTGGATTGCTCGCAGGCGATCTCTGCTTTCTCACACAGAGCCACTGTGACGTTGTGTTGCGCCAGATACCAGGCGGTACTGACACCGACGATGCCACCACCGATGACGACTACATCAACCGAGTGGGGGATGGGGCAGGTGGAGGGAGTCAGGTTTCCCATTGCAGCCATTCTTTCAGTAATGGGAAGTAAAGTCCCAGCTTGATGCGGTTGTCCTCCAGATTGTGCATGATCTGTGCATATCGCGCCATCTGGCTATGGTATCGTTGCTTTTCCTGTTCCAGGAAATGCCGGCGGTCGCCGCCTTCGTGGCGTCCCGATTTGAAATCAATGATCCATCGCGTTCCGTCCTGATCAACGAAGGTGCGATCGATGACAACCCGGGCCAGCGTGTGATCCACCCTGCCGGTCAGCGACCATTCAGTCCTGATGCGACTGTGGTCGCTGGAGAATATCCATTCGGCCATTGGATCGGATTGGATATTTTCCACAGCGGTTTTCAGGCTATCGCAGGCTGATTCCAGTTTTGCCCCGTCGAGGCCATGCTCGACGAGAATAACGCGCCCGCTGTCAACAATTTCTCCGGTTTTCCGGGATTTCCACTCTCGCCAGTTGCGGTCATCAATTTGCTGGAGGATATGATGGATAGCGATGCCGGTAATACGCAGGGTTTCTCCGGCCCATGAGAACTCAATTTCATTGCCGATGGCGATATTATGGGTGGGTTCGGGGGTATTGAGAGCCAGGTCTTCGGGAAATTCCGGCATGGACCAGGTTTGTGGCAGTCGTTGGAACCGGGTTAATGAGATCGGGAACCGGGTTAATGAGAACGGGTCTGCATCTGGTCGGAGCGGGTGGGGCGCTTCCTGTGGCTGTCCGGTTTGGCCGGTCTGCTGCGGTTGCGCCGACTCATCCGGGTTGGCGGACATCGCCTGTTGTATCTCGATCTGGCCCACCTCATCGCTAACGGATGGCCACAGCAGGTGCAGCAGCGAGCTTCGCACGGGCAACCCGTCGGTGATGCAACCATACAAATGCAGTTCCCGGCGGGCTCGGGTGCAGGCTACATACAGTAACCGGCGGTTATCATTTTCCCGTTGTTTCTCTTCGAGAGTACCGAGGTAGTCATACAGTGGATCGGCCTCCTGTGCATCCGGCAGTCCGGCCAGCAGAAGTTGGTCGGGATATCGTATGGAACGCACCAGTTCCCTGTCCTGAGAAGGCCCTGTTCTATGCAGTTGTGGCAGGATTACCACATCAAACTCCAGGCCTTTGGCTTTGTGCATGGTCATCAGCTGAACATCTTTCCTGACATCGGTTCCGGACCAGAGTTGTTCTGTGGCTTTAAGCAGGATTTCAGGAGTTATCAATGTGTGTTCGGCTTCCAGCGTATCGAGCAGGTCCAGCCAGACCTCACAATCGGGCACATCGGTTTCGTCGATACAGGCCGGCCCGCCTAGTCTGAGCCATGCGGCTTCTACATTATGCCGCAATGAAACCCGGCCATGACGGTTGACCATGGGTTGTATCGCGGCGGTAAACCGCCGAATTCTTCGCTGCCCGCCAGCGCTCATTCGCGCCATTACCGGCTCTGCCAGACAGGTTTGCAGGATGGTGGGTGATTCGGCCATTGCAATCACCGACAGGTCCTTGAGGTCGAGCCCGCACCAGGGCGAGCGCAGCACAGCCAGCCAGGCAATGCGGTCACCGAGTTGACTCAAGGCGCGAGTCAGGGCGATCAGGTCGAGGATTGGAGTACGTTCATTCAGGTTCTCCAGATCGACCGCCTGATAACGGATTCCCTTTTGGCGCAGGGCCTGTGCGATGCCGACCAGATGGTTGCGGGTGCGTCCCAGAATGCCGATGATGTTCCTGTCTTTGTCTGTCTCTGTGTTGCTTTGCAGGATTTCCTTGACCTGCTGGCAGATCATCTCTGCCTCACGCTGCACGGCGTTTTCGCCCTGGATTTTTTCGCCCTCCCGGTAGGGGTGGATGGTGCATGAACCGCCGGTCTTTTCTGGACAGCCTGAGCGGGCTTCTGTGTATTGGACACCTCCGAACAGATCATCCGGCTCGCTCGGGAAAACCTTCTGGAAGGTATTATTGAACCAGTCAACCAGCTCCGGGGCAGAACGGAAATTACTTTCCAGTGTTAGCGAGTCAGGCCGCACATTGCCGATACCCTCTTTCTGTATTTTCTGGAAATTGGCTACATCCGCCTCCCGGAAACGATAGATGGACTGCTGCGGGTCGCCGACAAAAAACACCGTTCTGCCGTCTCCGTCCTGCCAACCCGCAGTCAGTTTTTCGACCAGTTCAATCTGGGTGCGGGAGGTGTCCTGTACTTCGTCCATCAACAGGTGCGACAACTTATGGTCCATCACCAGCGCCAGATCGGTCGGGTTGTCCTCTGCTCCCAGCGCCTCTTGCGCGCGATGCGCGATCTCAGTGAAATCAGCCTGGTTGCGATCCTTGAACAACAAGCGCAACTGGGCGGCGGCAACCGGCAGAATCTGGAGCAGGGAGTTCAGCGTTTGCCAGTGTGAGTCCGTCATTCCGGCAACCGGCAATAGACGGACCTGGTGCAGGGTCGCGGCAATCAGGGAGTCTTCATCTATGTCAGCAATATATCGCAGAAGGCCCTCGATCCGATGTTTTTCAGGACATTTGGGCGGGAATCCATGTCTTTTATCGACCCGTTTACGTAACTCCCCCTTATCGGTCAACAACAGGCTGGCGATACCCAGCCATTGTCCAACTGACTCGAACCGTGTGTCCGGGAAAGTCTCGATTCCCAGGCAGGCGTACAACGGATGCTCCGGATCATTTACGACCAGTTTGGAGGCGGGGAATTCTGGATTTTCCAGAAGTAGTCGAGGCATATCCTGTTCGGCCAGTTCGGCGGCGGCGAATCGGGCCAGAGCAACCGATTCACGCTTGATTTCGTCCGGGATGACGCTCGCGATCTGTTGCAGATGCCGCTCGACGACCTGTTGCCACATTTGTTCCGTCTGTTGCCGTGTGTCCAGCCTCAGTCCGCTCATCCAGTGAACCCGCCTGGACAGCATGGTTGACAGTAACTGGCGCGCCTGATTGAAGTCGGTGCGCGCCAGTTTTATAAGGTCAGCGCAGTAATCGGCCAGAGGGGGGCCTTCCTCGATCAGGTCCAGGGTTTGTTTGGCTGCTTCCAGCCAGGCAAGCTCGGTCTGGTTCTGGTCAAGCAGCTCCGGGGTCGCGCCGAAGCGAGCCGACCAGGGCATATATCTGACCAGCTCATAGCATAATGCGTCTATGGTCATGACTCTCAATCTGCCGGGATTGCCGGACAGATTCCAGCCGAGTTCGTGGTCTCGTTGCAGCGCCCGCCACGCCAACTCCACTATATCCGCATCTCCCTTTTTCACCATCTTCCGGGCAAGGTCGGGATTGTTTGCCGCCGCCAACGCATCGACAATCCGCTCCCGCATTTCCGCAGTGGCTTTCCGTGTGAAGGTGATCGCCAGAATCTGTTCCGGCTGCTCGACCGTCGCCAGCAGCCTGAGAAACCGGCGAATCAGCAGTCCGGTTTTGCCGGAACCTGCCGGCGCCTGAACGATGAAGGAGCGAGACGGGTGCAGCGCCTGGTCGCGCTGTTCCTGATCGGGTGGTTGGGCGCTCATGCGGGCGGCTCTGTGTCGTCAGCCGGGGTGTTGGCGAGTTCGTGGCGTCGGCACAGGCTGAGCAGGTTACAGTTCTTGCATACCGTAATGTCTCTGGGGTTGACCTCGGCGTGGCCTTTGGCAAATGATTGCGCCAGTTTCCCAAGTCCGGTTTCCCAGTGGGCCAGTAACTCGCGCCAGTCGAGTGATAACGGTCGGTGACCGACTCGGGCTTTTTCCAGTGGTACGACCTTCGGCTTTTTCTCTCTGGTCTCCAGGTGGAAGTCGGGGTTTCTCGAAATCCCCTGATAACTACAGTCGGCATGACGCACTCGACCATAAGCCATGCACTCAATACTGTCACTGTTTCCACTATCCTGGATCACGGCCAGCGTGTAAAGTGGAAGCTGGGGGCGCTTGGGGCGTGCGCCGACCCAGGAGGATAAGGTGCCAGTCGTGCCGGTCTTGTAGTCAATCAGGACGTATGAGCCATCCGCCAGCCGGTCCATCCGATCCACCTTGATCGACAGCTTCAGGCCACCGAGCTCAAGGGAATACTTTTTCTCCGTCTCTATCACCTGAAAATCCTGATGCCGTCCCATTTCCACCTCCTTGAACCACTGACGGATCAGGCTGGCCAGCCAGTCGGTCTGTATTTCGCTAAAACCCCTGCCCAGCCCGCCTTGACTGAAACCGGGTTGGCTGCAATCATCAATCGCCTCCATGATCAGTTGGTCAGGCCCGGTTGCCCACATCGTGCGGAGCTCTTTCAGGGTTTTGACCTGTCGCCAGATTTTCTCCAGAATGCGATGTATCAGGATGCCGCGACCCATCGCGTCCAGTCCCGGCTGACGATACTCGTTTTCCCGCGCGTTCAGTCGGTGAATCGCATAGCTGCGGAAAGGGCAGGCCGAATGATCTTCAATGACCGCTGTGCCGCCGCGGACATCCGGGGTTGTGACCGGCGCTCCGTTATAGTCCTCGAATACTTCCAGCATCGGCTTGTGTTGCTGATAGTGTTCAAGCAGAGACGGCGCGAGCGGGGTGGTGGTGGCGGATAGCTCGTCCGGCCACTGTACCAGCGGGCTGGGCGGCTGCTCGACTCCCTCTTCAAGCCTGATACGGCTGAATACGATCTCCCGACATTGACCGGTCAGTTGCCGTTGCAGCTTACCGGCGTAGTCCTGATTCAGCTTGAAATCAGCCTTGAAATACCCGGCTTTTGTTTGCATAGACGCTGGAATGAACGGATTTTTATTGAGCCGGGGCGGCCACTCTTTTTCAGTCAGATTGCCGAGCCAGACGGCATCGAATTGAATCCCGGAAGATTCCAGTATGCCCATGATCTCGATGTTGACTTTTGCCGATTCGGGTTCAAACGGCTGTGTCGTCAAACGCTCGGTCAGTATGGATAGCGCTTCGCCCAGCGTTGTGCGCTGTTTGATCAGATCAAGCGTGGCCAGATTCAGGATTTCCTTCCTGAACGCCTGCACGGTTTGATGTTCAGCGCTGCCCAGGGTTTCATCGCCAGGCCAGCCGAACCCATCCACCCATTGCGTGAAAATTTCTGCCCATTCACTACAGGTTTTTCTCTCTCCTTGACAGGTAAGCAGGGGTTTGATGCGATTGAAGATTGCCGCGAGTTCAGGGGTCGTTTCGTCAGAATCCGGGTTGGTGGTATCCTGAATGATCCGCGCCCAGGCATCGCGCATCGTCGTCTCGTGGGCAAACTGCTGCCGGTATCGGTATTCCAGGCGGTGCCGCTGAGCCATGTCCCGCGCCGCGCCGCGAATCCAGGGGTCGATCAACATACAGGCAATGGTTTCAAACCGGATCGGTTTTTCTGTAAACAGGTTGAGCAGATTGATTGCCGAGCGCACCACCGGATACGTGGCGAGTTGCCTGCCCAGCGCGATATGGAAGGGACGGTCGTAATACTTGTCCGGGTTGATGAGGTGAGTCGGGCAAAGCGTTCGGGTGAACTCCAGCTCAATATCGTGCCGCGACTGAGCCAGCTCAGGCGCCACAATCGCGATGCGCTGTTGCGGGTCGCTAGCCAATCTGCGTTTGGCCCATTGCGCGGCAGCCAGCCATTGGTCGCGCCCGGTTTCGAACTCCATGAATTCTTGTTGTGCCGCCGGTTGTGCATCCGATTGCAATCGGCTTACCCGGATTCCTGCGTTACGCAGGCGCTCGATCAGGCGCTCCTGCTCCGGGCTCAGATTGTCGAATCCAGCCCAGACCAGATGCGGCCAGTCGGCCTGCATACCCGGTTTTATCTGTGCAGTGATATGGGCGGGGATCTGGTACGAATCCAGCCACCGCCGTTTGTGGCAGTGTGATTGATACTCTCTGCCCCATCTGGCAAAACTGAGGTGATCCGTCAGGCAGAAATCATCGAAGTCATTGCAGTCAATATGCCACTGCTGGCAGATTCGCCAGGCTTCCATCGCAGAGCGCACCGTGGCGTTGATATTCCACAGTGGTTCGGTATTGCCGCCATGCGCCCGGATGTCTTGCTGAATGATGTTTTTCCAGAGTTGTCGGCTTTGCGACGGGCTCAGTACTACATCCGGCGCCGTTGTCCGGCTGCCGGACCTTGCGCGCAAATGCCTCCAGATGCGTTCGATCCAGGACGGGTAGGGAAGAACATCCGGAGTATTCCAGGAAGTCCGTCCGTTCTGTAGTTGGCTCTGGTTATAAGCCTGGGCGACCTCGCGAGACAGGCGAGGGGTCGAGGTAATCAGGGTTGCGCCCGCCCGCAGTAAATCGAATGTCGATTCAGCCAGGGGGTTGCCTTTGAGATCAGGGTCGAAAGACAATATCAGGGCTGGATTTGTTCAATTTTACCGGCCAACTCAAAGTCGAGCCGGGTAATGCCGCCACTGCTATGGGTGACCAGATGGATGTCTACCCGATTGTAGACGTTAGACCACTCCGGGTGGTGGTTCATTTTTTCCGCCAGTATGCCAGCCTGAGTCATGAACCCCATGGCCTGAACGAAATTGCCGAATTTGAATTGTTTGAACAGCTTTCCATCCACCGGCTGCCAGGATCGGGCAAGATCGTGGTTGAGTTTTTGCAGACAGACAGATAATTCGTCGCCTTCGATAACGGGATGTTTCATTGAATGGGTTCCCTGGATGATCAGCCTGCCAAGTTTAAGTCAAACAGACGGTTTTTGCATCTGTCCTGATCAGGTTCGATACAGATCGACCCAACCTTGTTACTATCCGGACAACCGCGGGGGGTTGTCCCTGCATCCTGATATACGGGGAAATGTCGCATGCTTATGGTAGAGTAATCGAAAATTCTGTACTGATTGCCTTTATGACGGATAAAACACAGCCGGGTCACAGCCACAGTCTGGACCAAATCGAACAGCGGGTCAGAAGCCTTGAAAACCTGCTGGTTGGGAAAGGGCTGGTGGACCCCGGAGCCGTGGAGCGGTTGGTGGATACGTATCAACATGAAGTGGGGCCGCGCAACGGCGCTCACGTGGTTGCACGGGCATGGACAGACCCGGAATATAAAAAACGGCTGTTGTCGGACGCTACTGCCGCGATCAAGGAGTCGGGCTACAGTGGCCGGCAGGGAGAGCACATGCGGGTGGTCGAGAATACCGAGCGGGTTCATAACATGGTGGTCTGCACGTTGTGCTCGTGTTACCCGTGGCCTGTACTCGGGCTGCCTCCTGCCTGGTACAAATCATCCAGTTACCGCGCCAGGGCGGTGAGCGAGCCTCGGGCCGTGCTGTCCGAATTCGGATTGGAACTGGACGAAGACGTCGAAGTGCGGGTCTGGGACTCCACCGCGGAAATGCGATATCTGGTATTGCCCCGGCGACCGGCGGGAACCGGGCATTTATCGGCCACGCAACTGGCGAAACTGGTCAGCCGGGATGCCATGATCGGGGTTGCATTGGCGGGTGCGGCGCCATGAATTCGGCGCATGATCTCGGTGGCATGCACGGCTTCGGAAACATTGACCGGAACCAGCGGGAAAACTTTGCCCATCAATGGGAGAAAAAGGTTTTCGGGCTGACCCTGGCCTGTGGTTTTCTGGGGCAATGGAATCTGGATGAATCCCGTTATGCGCGGGAACGGATGGAAGCGGGCGAGTATTTGCGAAGTAGCTATTATGAGCATTGGCTGCACGGTCTCGAGAGATTGCTGGTCGAAAAAGGGTTGGTGACTGTTGATGAGCTTGAATCCGGGAGAAGCGAACGGAAAGGAGCCCTGAATCCGGTTGCCGCGGAGAAGATCCCTGAAATACTCAGACGCGGCGCCCCTGTGCAGATACGACCGCAATCAGAGCCACTGTTTCAGGCCGGACAGCCTGTCCGGGTCAGAAATTTCCACCCGAAATCGCATACCAGAGCTCCGCGTTATGTTCGCTCCAGATCAGGCCGGGTCTTGGCACACTACGGCGCGCATATTTTCCCGGACCTGCATTCAGCCCGTGGAGAAAAGCGCCCTGCACATCTGTACAGCGTCCGATTCGAAGCCGGGGAGTTATGGGGGGAGCAAGACGCGGAAGGCCGGTCCGCCGTTTATGTCGATCTGTTCGAACCTTATTTGCAGGCGGCGAAGGTATAATGGTTATAAGGAATCCTTTTGAGTGGATGGGGAGCCCAGAGGCGATAACCGGAGAGACTGAAAACGCCCGGATCAGTGCGTAAAATCCCCGGACTAACCGAAGGTATCCACGTAGCCGAACAATGCGGCGCTTCCTCCAGTATGAAGAAACACGACATTCTGTCCCTGGGTAAAGAATCCATTGCGGATATGGTCAATTAACCCGGCCAGACCCTTGCCTGAATAGACGGGGTCCATCAGGATGGCTTCCTCGCGGGCCATCAGGTTCACGGCCTCGACCATGCTCATCGTCGGGAAGCCGTAACCGTCACCGACATAGTCGGAATTGGCGACCACTTTTTCTCTGGCGACACAGCCGGAAATTCCCATGTGATCCGCGGTTTTGCAGGCCAGGTCGTAGACGTTCTCTTCCTGTTGCTCCCGGCGCGCGCGCACGCTGATGCCGAGCAATGGAATCCCGGAACGGGTAGCTTCCAGCCCAACCACCAGGCCGGCCTGGGTACCCGTGCTGCCCGTGGCGGTTACGAAATGATCAATACGAAGCCCGCTGTCATTGGCCTGGGTCAGGGTTTCGATAGCGCAATTCACATAGCCCAGGGCGCCGGTGGCGTTGGAGCCTCCTCCCGGAATGATATAGGCCGTTTTACCTTGTGAGCGAATTTCTTCAGCTTTTTCTTCCATGGCCGCATTCATGTCTGTGTCTTTGGCGAAGCGGGTTATATTCGCCCCGAAAATCCGGTCCAGCAAAACATTCCCGGAATCGGTGTAATCGCGGTTGGCGTATCCGGTGCGGTTTTCCAGCAGAATTTCACACGCCATATTCAACTTCGCCGCCGCCGCCGCCGTCTGGCGGGCGTGGTTGGATTGCACCGCGCCCTGGGTGATGATGACATCGGCTTTTTGGGCCAGCGCTTCGGCCATCAGAAACTCCAGTTTGCGCGTTTTGTTGCCGCCCGTACCGAGACCGGTGCAGTCATCCCGCTTGATATAGATATCCGGGCCTCCCAGTTTTTTCGACAGATTGGGTAAAAACTCCAAAGGAGTGGGCAGGTGGGCGAGGTTTACCCGCGGGAAACGTGAAAGGTGCATGTGGTGGGATCTCCGTGTGGTCTTAAGGGTTGTTGTCGATCTTAAGGGTGGTTCAGGTTTGAAAGTTCCTGTTCGATTATACAAGCGATGGTGTCGCATTGGGTCTGGCTCAGCGACAACGGAATCCGCATGTCGCAAGTGGTCGACAGAATCTCCGAAGTGTCGGGTAATGCCTGGGGCTGGAGGTATTGCCAGTGGTGATATTGGCTGGTATAGCCGACCGGCTCCGCGCGGCCAAACCATTTGATCGCTACTCCTCTCCGGGTGCATTGGTCCGCCAGGGTTTGCAGTTGCGCCTTGTCCAGCCCGCTGACGTGGAACTGGATCGAGCTGGCGACGAAAGCTTCCTGTTGCTGGCGATGAGGAACCTCGATTCCATCAACACGGTTCAGGGCCTGTTCCAGCCAGCGATAGATCTGGTTCCATTTCTCTCCCCTGGCGGTCATTTCCCGCAACTGGGGCCGCAATATACAAGCCACCAGATTGGACATGCGCATGCTGAAGTTCGGAATCCGCTTTTTCCATTTGTCGAACACGCCGGCGGACGGGCTTGACTGGTGCTGGCCGTAAAGCATATAGCTGCCCGAATACAGGATGGCTTTGGCGGCCATGTCTTCGTCATCGGTGACGATAATACCGCCTTCGCCGGAGTTGATATGTTTGAAGGTCTGGGTGCTGAAACAGCCGACCGCGCCGAATCGCCCGGTGAACCGGTCATTCCATTTCGCGCCCATGGTATGCGCGCAATCCTCGATCAGGGTCAAGCCGTACTGATCGCACAGTTTCACGATCTTGTCCATGTCGGTGATATGGCCGCGCATGTGAGTCAACAGCAGGACACGGGCTTTGCCCTGTTGCGCCTTGCGTTCCAGATCATCCAGGTTGATCCGGTGGTCCTTGTCGATTTCGACCAGTAGCGCTTCCCCGCCCGCGTGTTTGATCGCGCCCGGCACCGGCGCGAGATTGAAGGCGTTGACCAGAACCGGGTCCCCCGGTTCGACGCCCGCTATCTTTAATCCCAGGAATATCGCGCAGCCGCCGGAGTTCACTCCGATGGCGTAACGCGCGCCGACATATTTGGCGAATTCTTTCTCGAACAGCGCCGCGTGAGGTTCGGTTTCACTATATTCCCCATAACGGTGCAATCGGCCGGATTGCATCAGGGCCATGGCCTGTTCGATGGCCTCGTCGGGTAGTGGGCCGGGGTCGCTCAGGTCGATGTCCAGAGCGGTTTGCGATTCAGGTTCAATGATCGGGTTTTTCATAGCTCAATATCCACCCACACGGGCAGATGGTCCGACCCGGTGGCGCGGTCATCCACCCGGCATCCGGTCACCCTGTGCCGAATGGCGCTGCTGACAAAGGCGTAGTCCAGTCGAACCGGGATGTCGTTTATATCGCTGGTCGGGCCCTGGTATTTATCATATCCGCACTGGCGCCACGCATCGACAAACCCGCAAGGGCTGGTTATATGTCCGCCGTAATCACTGATCGGCCCCACTATTTTAAGGTATTCTTCCGAATCCGGCTGAAAATTGAAGTCACCGAACAGGATGGCATGTTCGGCCACGGACTGATTCGGTACCCCGGATTCCCAATCCATGCCGGTCAGGTCTCCTCCGACCGGATGGCCTTCATGCAGGGCCTGGCGATGAATTTCCAGAATGCGTTCCACCTGGGGCAGACGGGTCGCCGCGGACAGATGGGTCAGGTGGATCGAATAAACCCGGAGCGGCAGGTCGTTTATGATGATGGTGGCTTCAATCGCGGACCGCTGCAAACTGAGCGGGCCAATGCTGCCGTGTTTGGGCAGCAGATGATGACGGCTTGATTCAAGCGGATATCGACTCAGGATCATGTTGCCGAATTGTCGGCGTTGACGGTCTTCGGGCTTCGATCCGGGAACATGCAGATCAATGCCTGCCCCGTAAACGCTGTAGTAGTCGCTGAACCGGTCCTGGAAGTATAGCGCCTGATCGACATGCCCGATGTGCGGCCAGAAACGGGCAACTTCCTGCAACGCGATCAAGTCCGCCCCGCTGATTTCATCAGCGATTCTGGACAGGTCAATCCGGCCATCCCGGCCCGTGCCGTACTGGATGTTGTAGGTCACGCATTTCATTGGTCAATCCATTCAGGCTATCAGGCTACCGCGTAAATTCCGGTTTTTTGTGCGACGCGGCGGTCCCTGATCACTGTGACCCGGTGCATTCGGCGGTAATGGGGGGCGTAATCCGCCACCGCGTAATGCTGCGTGACCCGGTTGTCCCACATCGCCACATCGCCCTCGGTCCATCGGTGTCTTACCTGGAATTGAGGCTGGTTGATGTGGCTGTAGAGATAGTGCAGCAAACGTTCACTGTCGGCAGTCGAGTAGCCGTAAATCTGGTTGGTGAACGACTGATTGACATAAAGAAATTTTCGCCCGGTGACCGGATGCGCTTTGACCACCGGATGCAATGCCGAGCCGACATTCTTCATCGACTCGTTCAGATCTCCCACGTTTTTCTCCTGACCGAGAAACTGGTTGCGGAAGGTGCCGGGGTCATGGATGGCTTCGAGACCTTCCAGCTCGGATTTCATCGGCGACGACAAGGCGTTCCAGGCCGCGTACATACTGGCCCAGAGAGTGTCTCCTCCAATTTCCGGCAGGACCCGGGCATGCAGAATGGAGGCGAAAGGGGGTTCCGGGTGAAAGGTCAGATCGGTATGCCATACGTTGGTGTCGGGCGGGCGACCCGCGTCGTTTTCGAGCAGGGTCACTTCCTGAAAACCATCCACATGAGGATAAATCTTGTGGGGCCTGTCAATCTCACCGAAGGATTCGGCGAACTTCAGTTGTGCCCTGGCGCTCAGGTCCTGTCCCGGAAAGAAAACAACCTTGTGCTCAATCAGGGCATCATAGATGGATTCCAGTCGCGCTTCACCGGGTGGATCGGCTAGATTCACGCCGGTGATCCGGGCGCCAATGGCAGGGGTCAGTTGTTGGATTTCCATGGATTGGATTCTACTTAAAAAACCATCCACCGGATACCGGTTGTCCTGATGTTTTTTTGCCCCGGAAGATTGATTTGCCGTTATGATATGCGGTCATTGGCAACCCGACGGCTGCATAAAGAACCAAGTATAAAATGAAGATCAGGAACAATCTCAGGTCCCTCTCACAGGACATCCGGAACCGGCGAACTACGGTCGAAGCGTTGATAAACGGGACGCTGGAAAAAGCGAAGGCAAGTGAAAATATCCTGGTTTCCATCAATCAGAACGCGCTTGATCAGGCAAGGCAGGTTGATCGTTCCATTGGGGCCGGACACCGCGTCCCCCCGTTGGCCGGCATTCCGATCACTTTGAAGGACCTTTTCGATATTGAGGGAGAGGTCACGCTGGCCGGATCAATTGCCTTGCGGCATTCGGCAACGAAGGCTGTCCGGGACTGTGACGTTGTGAGTCGACTGCGGGGCGCCGGCCTGTTGTTCGCCGGAAGAGCCAACATGAGCGAATTCGCTTTCAGCGGCATGGGAATCAACCCTCATTATGGCGCCCCGAAGTGTATCTGGGATCGGCAGACCGGACGGGTGCCGGGCGGTTCTTCTTCGGGCAGCGCAGTCAGCGTGGCAGAGGGAATCGTACCCGCTTCAATCGGGTCGGATACCGCCGGGTCTTGCCGCGCGCCGGCCGCATTCAACGGCATCGTCGGAGTCAAGCCGAGTTACGGGCGATTATCCCTGGATGGAGTCTACCCGTTGTCGCCTACCTCGGACGCGCCCGGCCCGATGGCGGTGGATGTGGATAGCTGTTTTCTGCTGGATCAACTGATGTCCGGCGCCTGGGACGGACAGGGTGAACTGCCAGTCATCGGGCACGCGGATTGCGCTTCACTGAAACTGATTGTGCCCGAAAGCGCGGTGATGGAAGACCTCGATCAGGAAGTGGTTGACGATTTTGACCGGGCTGTGGATGCGCTTCGCCAGGCGGGCGCCCGTGTGGAATTTATTGAAATGCCGGTCGTCAGTGAGTGCGTCGAAATGTTTCTCACCCGAGCGGTGGTGGGCTATGAAGCCTTGCGGCATCATGCCCGGATACTGGAGCAATACGGGCATGAATATGACCCTTTTGTGTATAACCGGATGACCGCCTTCAAGGCAGTGACCGATGAAGAACAGCAGGCTCGGTATCGTGACAAGGCGCGGCTCAAGGCTTGTTTCGAGCAGACCATGAAGGACCTCGGCGCGGACGCGGTGATCTGTCCGACCGCGCCCTGCATTGCGCCGACCCTGGCGGCGGCGGAGGTTAAGGAAGACCAGACAAAAATCAATTTGCGAAACCTGAGGAACACCGCCTCGGCAAACTATTTTGACGGCTGTTCGATCAGTCTGCCGTGCCATGACACGGGCAAGGCGCCGACCGGTCTGATGGTGTCCGCCGCTCATGGTCACGATACGCGGTTGTATGTAATTGCGGAGGCAGTCGGACGGGTGATTGATGAGGCGCGAAAGGGTTTTCAGTGATTTGATAAAGATATGAAAACCATCCGTTACAAGCTGGTCTACCTGATCAGTGGACCCGCAGGAGCGCTGATTGTTTACCTGTTGCTCCCGGACCAATTTATTACCGGGGATGGTGAGGTGGCTAATCTTGAACATCCGGCCAGGGCTACTCTGGCCATGCTGGTATGGATGGCCATCTGGTGGCTGACGGAAGCGGTCGATATCCGCGTGACAGCGCTGCTGCCCATTGCGCTTTTCCCTATATTCGGAATTGGCTCAATCCAGCAAGCGACAGCCCCCTACGCCTCTCACATCATCTTCTTGCTGCTGGGTGGGTTTCTGATTGCCACCGCCATTCAGCGCTGGGGGCTGGACAAGCGGATCGCCCTCGGCATCCTGAGCCGGGTCGGGAATTCCCCGGCCCGAATCGTCGGCGGCTTCATGCTGGCGACCGCATTTTTGAGCGCATTCATCTCCAATACGGCAACGACTGCTATGATGCTACCGATCGGGCTGAGTGTCATCAGCCTGGTCGTGTACAACGAATCCGGAAGCGAGGAGGGGCATGAAGGTCATGCGTTTGCGACCTGCATCATGCTGAGCATCGCCTATGCGGCTTCCATCGGCGGAATCTCCACGATCATCGGCACGATCCCCAATGCGTTCGTAGTCTCGTTTATGCGCGATACCATTGATGCGCCCTACCAGCAGGATATCAGCTTCCTTGAGTGGTCAAGGATTGGCGTGCCCGTGGCGCTGGTATTGCTGCCTTTGAGCTGGTGGTTACTTACCCGGGTGATTTACAGGGTTAATCGTATACAGCTCTCGGGCTCTGTGACATCCCTGATGGAGAAAAAGCAAGCGCTCGGCGCCATGGGCTTCGAGGAAAAGGTGGCGCTGGGTGTTTTCGTGTTTACGGCGCTGATGTGGCTGTCCAGAAGCTCCCTGCAGCAAGTCGAATTCTCACTGTTCGGTAATGTGGTTACTCCGTTGGCCGGACTCACGGATGCCGGCATCGCAATCTTCGGGGCGGTGTTGCTGTTCACCATCCCGGCCAGAAACCATGCCGGGCAATTCATCCTGCAGTGGGTGGATCTCAGGAACTTGCCCTGGGGGATCCTGGTATTGCTGGGCGGAGGACTGAGCCTTGCCAGCGCTGTCAAGGCCAACGGGGTAACGGAGTTCATCGGCGTACAGGCCATGGCGCTGTCCTTCCTGCCTGTTTTTCTGATCCTGCTGGCGGTCATCAGCGCCGTCGTGTTTCTGACTGAATTGACTTCAAATACCGCCACCACAGCCACTCTGGTGCCTATTCTGGCCGCCCTTGCGCCAGCGCTGAATATCCATCCCTACACCCTGATCATTCCGGCCTCAATCGCAGCGAGCTGTGCATTCATGCTACCGATTGCCACCCCGCCCAATGCTATCGTTTTCGGATCAGGGCATGTCACTTCGCAGCAGATGCGAAAAACCGGCCTCTGGCTGAATCTCATCTGCCTGACCGTGATCACGCTGCTCGCGGCTACACTCAGTCACGTCATGATACGTCTGCTCTCTGGATAGTTCGTGGTACCCGGGGCGGGTCAATTTAACTGTTTGCTATTGACATAATCAACTTCCTGATGGTAATTGTGGCAATGTTTGTAATATTGCTACCAGAGACTGGGGTGTAATGACCCTTGTTCATTCTAACTAACAGGGGGAGAAGAACCATGTTCAAGATTTTCAAGGCCATGAGCCTGTTCACTTTCGCGCTTTTTGCTTTTGGGGGCGCTGCCGTCTCGGCTGACGTACCAGAAAACGACGACCCGATCAAGGTTATCCTGAATGACTGGACGGGCCAGCATGTGTCCACAAAGATCGCCGGTGAGTTGCTGAAGAAAATGGGCTATAACATTGAGTATGTCAGCGCTGGCGCCCTGCCTCAGCATGCCGGCCTGGCCCAGGGCAACCTGCATTTCCAGGCCGAAGTCTGGACCAACAATATCGGTGATTTGTATCCGAAGGCCGTTGAAGCGGGGGATATTGTGGTGTTGGGAGAACTCGGTCTTGAGCCCAGAGAGGGCTGGGTCTATCCGCCCTATATGGAAGAAAGATGCCCCGGTCTGCCCGACTACAGGGCTCTTTATGACTGTGCCCAGGCGTTCGCTTCAGCCGAATCCTTTCCGAAAGGACGCCTGATCACGTACCCGGCTGATTGGGGTACGCGGTCCCGGGATATCGTGGCCAGTATCGGCTTGCCCTTTGAAACGGTCGCGGGCGGCAGTGAAGGCGCAATGATGGCAGAGTTGCAATCTGCCTATGCCACCAACGATCCTATCCTGATGATGATGTGGCAGCCGCACTGGGTTTTCGCCCATCTCGATATCAACTGGGTCGAATGGAATCCCACCGAGGAGAAATGCATCGAGGAAGACCAGCAGAAGGATACCGCCTGTGGATTTGAACAGGCGAGCGTCGTCAAGGTTGTCTGGAGCGGCTTTGAAGACAAGTGGCCTGCCGCGTATAAAATGCTGTCGCTGTTTGCGCAGACCAATATGGAACAGAACGCCGCCATCCTTGAGGTTGACAACAAGAAACGCGATCTCGATGAAGTTGTGGCGGAATGGCTCGCTAACAACGAAAGCAAGTGGCAGGCCTGGATTGACGAAGCGATGCAGTAAGCGGTTGTGGAGCGGCGAATGAAGTTACCGGGTGGTGGCGGTGATGAGGTAAAGCTGTCTTGCAGGAATGTCTGGAAAGTGTACGGCGACGACCCGGACCAGTTCTTCAACGCTTCGAAAATTGAAGCCGGAGATCCCGGGAAACTTGCCGACACCATTCGGGACGCCGATCACATAGTCGCCAACGCCGATGTCAGCTTCGATGTCCATGTTGGCGAGATTTTTGTCATCATGGGGTTGTCAGGGTCGGGGAAGTCAACCATTGTCCGATGCCTGTCACGCCTGGTCGAGCCGACGGCGGGCGAGGTTCTTCTGGATGGCGAGGATCTGCTGAAAAAAACCAATGCCGAACTGATCGAAATCCGCCGCCACAAAATGGGCATGGTTTTCCAGAGTTTCGGCTTGATGCCCCACCTCAGCGTCATCGACAACATCGCCTTCCCACTAAAACTCCAGGGGGTCAGCGAAAGTGAACGCAACGCGCAGGCGCAGCGCGTCATCGGGCTGGTCGGACTTGAGGGTCGTGAAAACAACTTTCCCGCAGAGCTTTCGGGCGGCCAGCAGCAACGGGTCGGTATCGCGCGGTCGCTGGCGGTCGAGCCGGATGTCTGGTTTCTGGATGAACCCTTCTCGGCGCTGGACCCCTTGATCCGCAAGCAGATGCAGGATGAGTTTCTGCGGATTCAATCGCAGTTGCACAAATCCATCGTGTTCATCACGCATGACTTTCAGGAAGCCCTGCGGATCGCGGACCGAATGGCCATCATGCGCGATGGCGCCATCGTACAGATCGGGCGTCCGGTGGATCTGATCCTTAACCCGGCGGATGACTATATCCGCAAGTTCACGCAGGACGTTCCGTGGGAGCGCATCCTGCGCGCCGCAGACATAGCGGCCAAGCCGTCCGGCGCCATCGAAGGACTGAAAAGAGTTTCGGGGGGGGCCCTGGTCGAAACCCTGTTGTCCGACCTGGCCGGACAGGAGCATGGAGTGGTTGTTGAAGACAGTGACGGATCGGTTCTCGGCATCGCAACGGCGCGCGCCCTGGTTGCCGCTCTCGCATCCGGAGGGGTCGCCAGCTCCGAATCCCCTGCGCGCAAAGCCGCGGATTGATGCCCTTCCGCTACGACAGAAGCAGTCTTCACTGGCTGGGCGTTATCGGGGTGACCCTGTTGTGCCTCGCCCTGCGGGGCGATCTGGAATGGATGGCCAAGTATCCCGCTGACCTGGTCATTCCCGTCTCTGACTGGCTGAACGCGGTCATGGATTGGGTCGTCAAGCGCCTTGGATGGTTTTTCCTGGGGATTTCATGGTTGCTTGAATGGCCGATCAAGGCCGTTCGGTGGCTGTTGCATTCGCTGCCGTGGGTTGTGACTGTTTTCCTGTTTTGCACGGTGGCCTATGCGGCATCCGGCTGGCGTCTGGCCGCATTCGCTCTGGCGGCTTCACTTTACATACTGGTCATCGGCTACTGGAGCGAGAGCATGAACACGCTTTCGCTGGTCGCAATATCCGTGCCGATGGCAATTCTGGTTGGTTTTGCCTTTGGCGTCTGGGGTTTTTTCTCGGATCGCGCAGAACGCGCAATCATGCCGATACTGGACATACTCCAAACCGTACCGGTGTTTGCCTATCTGCTTCCCATTCTGATGCTGTTTGGATTCGGTACGGTCGTAGGGTTGATTGCCAGTGTCCTTTATTCCTTCCCGCCAATGGTGCGAAACACTATTGTGGGGCTGAGGGGCGTTTCGCCGGAAGTGATCGAATCCGGGCTGATGTCAGGGGCGACCCCCTGGCAACTGTTCTGGCAGGTGCGTGTCACTTCGTCGATGCGGCAACTTCTGCTGGGAGTCAATCAGGCGACGATGGCGTCGTTGAGCATGGTGATCATCGCTTCCATCATCGGAGGAACGGCAGACATCGGATGGGAGGTGCTGACGACCATCCGCAAGGCGCAATTTGGTGAGAGCGTGCTTGCCGGTCTGGTGATCGCCCTGATGGCGATGGTGATTGACCGGGTCACATTCGGTCTGGCCTCCCGCAACAGGGTCTATGATCCCGCCAGCAGTTTTGTTCAGCGCCATCGGTATTGGTTCATCGCCATTCCGGGCGCTGTGGCGCTTTATGCGCTGGCACAGATTTTTGCCAACTTTGCCGAGTGGCCGCGGGGATGGGAAGTCAGCCCGGCTGATGCGATGAATGACAGTCTTACCTGGCTGGTTATCAATTATCGTGACGAGATCGAGACCATCAAGAAGCTCGCGTTTTTCTTCGTGATGCTTCCAGCCAAGATTGGCCTGCAACAATCTGTCAGCCCCTTCACCTGGGGGTTCGAGTTGACGCTTGCCCACAAGATTTTCTTTGCCGTCGGCATGATCGCCCTGGCGGCATTGTGCGCCCGACGCTGGAACAGCCAGGTGGGCATCGCGGTCCTTCTGTTTGCCATCCTCATCTATTTCGGCCTGACAGTCGTGCCCTGGCCCGCGCTTTTGTTGATCTGTTCCGTTGTCGGCTGGAAAATCGGCGGCCCCCGGCTTGGCCTGGGCACTCTCGCCGGACTTGGATTCATTGTTGTGACAGGCATCTGGCCGGAGGCCATGCTGTCGATCTATCTGTGCGGGATCGCGGTCATCATTTCTTTTACCCTCGGTACCGGCATCGGCATCTGGGCCGCCCATAATGACACGGTTTCGGCAATTTTCCGACCCATCAACGACACGCTCCAGACCATGCCGCTTTTCGTGATTCTGATCCCGTTCGTGATGATCTATAAGATCGGTGAATTCACCGCTCTTCTCGCGATCATCGCCTACGCGATTGTCCCGGCGATCCGTTACTCGGAGCACGGCCTGCGCAACTTGCCGGATAACGTGATCGAAGCCGCGCGCATGATGGGTTCCACCAGGCGCCAGATGCTGTGGCAGGTCGAGATTCCCCTGGCGCTTCCGGTGATGCTGCTGGGGCTGAACCAGACCATCATGTTCGGTATCGCAATGCTGGTGATCGCCGCGCTGGTCGGCACCAACGGCCTGGAGCAAATTGTCTATATCGGGCTTAGCGACGGGGACTTCGGGGTCGGCATTATTGCCGGAGCCGGCATGGCGATTATCGCCATCATCATTGACCGAATGACTCGCGCGTGGACCCGAAAGCGGCAGGCCTCATTGGGATTGAGCGCGCCGTGACCGGTCAGGCCGATCTGCCGCTGACCAGTTCGCATTGGGGTACTTACCGCGCCCGCGTGGGGAATGGCCGCGTACAGGAACTGCTGGGGTTCGAACAGGACCCTGATCCTTCCCCGATCGGCCAGGGCATCCTCGATGTTCAGGACGGGCCTACGCGCATCCATGCGCCGATGGTGCGGGAGAGCTGGCTGAAGGGTGGACCGGGCTGCCGTCCCGAACGGCGCGGTGTGGATCCTTTTGTGGAAGTCGGTTGGGATCAGGTGAACGAGCTGGTCGCAAAAGAGCTCGACCGTATCCGCAGTTCTTACGGAAACCAGTCCATTTTCGGCGGCTCTTATGGATGGGCCAGCGCCGGGCGGTTTCATCATGCGCAAAGCCAGTTGCACCGGTTCCTCAACTGCATCGGTGGATACACGGGGTCGAAATTCACTTACAGCTTCGCCGCGGCAGAGGCTGTGGTTCCGCATATCCTGGGCAGCTACCGAGCCTGGCTCGATACCTGCACCAGTTGGTCGTCGATCTGCGGGAACACCGGGCTTTTTGTCTGTTTTGGCGGTGTTCCACTGAAGAACGGACAGATATCCCAGGGCGGGACCGGCCGTCACCTCCAGCGCGATGGTCTGGAGGCTGCCAGGGCCGCCGGCATTGATTTTGTAAATATCAGCCCGTTAAAGTCGGATCTGCTGGATGAGGTGGGCGGCGAATGGCTGGCTGTGCGTCCCAATACCGATGTCGCCGTCATACTGGGTCTGGCTCACACATTGCAATCCGAGGGTTTGGTCGATCAGGCTTTCCTGGACCGCTATACCGAGGGTTTTGATCGGTTCCTGCCCTATCTGATGGGGGATACGGACGGCGCCGCGAAAGACGCCGACTGGGCCGCGCGAATCAGTGGGGTTTCCGCCGGGGCCGTTCGCTCACTTGCCCGGCGCATGGCCGCCGAACGGACGATGATCTCGGTCAGTTGGTCTCTGACCCGGCAGGATCACGGGGAGCAGCCGTTCTGGGCCGCTATCGCGCTGGCCTCGATGCTGGGTCAGATTGGTTTGCCGGGCGGGGGATTCGGCTTTGGTTACAGCGCTATGAATTTCATAGGCGGCCAGTTCACGGTCCTGCCCGGAGCCTCCTTTCCACAAGCCGAAAACCCGGTGAAGAACTTCATCCCCGTCGCCCGCATCAGCGACCTCCTTTTGCATCCGGGCGAGACTTTTGATTTTGATGGGGTCCGCTACGAGTACCCGGACATCAAGGCGGTCTACTGGGCGGGCGGCAATCCCTTTCATCATCATCAGGATATCAACCGGTTGATCCGGGCCTGGCAAAAACCGGACACGATCATCGTAAATGAATGGTGCTGGAATGCGCTGGCAAAGCGGGCCGATATCGTCCTGCCGTGCACTACGCCGCTGGAGCGCAGTGATATCGCGCTGACGCCGCGCGACCCCTATGTGATCTCCATGTGCAAACTGACCGACCCCTATGGACAGTCCCGCGATGATTTCGAGATATTCAGGGGCATCGCGCAGGCGATGGGTGTCGAAAGCGCTTTCACCGAAGGGTGGGACCCGGACGACTGGCAGCGATGGATTTACGATCAGACCCGGGTTCGGGCCAGGGCCATCCACATCGACCTGCCGGACTATGAGGCCTTTCGGGAACAGGGGTGGCTGAAGGTTCCGGATCCTGAGGAACCGATTGTCATGCTGCGCGATTTTCGCGCCGATCCGGTCAGGTACCCGCTTGCGACTCCAAGCGGAAAGATCGAGATATTTTCCGAGACCGTGGCCCGGTTCGGCTATGATGATTGTCCGGGTCATCCGGTCTGGCTGGAACCCTTTGAATGGCTTGGGAGCGCCGATTCACGCTGGCCGCTGCACCTGATCTCCAACCAGCCGAAAGACAAGCTGCACTCACAACTGGACCATGGCGGTTACAGCCGGTCCGCCAAGGTACAGGGCCGCGAGCCGGTCCACATCCATCCCGTTGACGCCGCCGCCCGCGGGGTTCGGGATGGCGATGTCGTGAGAGTGTTCAACGACCGGGGCGCCTGTCTGGGCGGCGCGGTGATTGACGATCATATCCGCCCCGGTGTCGTGCAGATGAGCGCCGGCGCATGGTATGATCCCGTTGATCTGTCCGGTTCCGGGAGCCTTTGCAAACACGGCAATCCCAATGTCCTGACACGAGACAAGGGTACGTCGAAGCTTGGCCAGGGCCCAACGGCGCATACCTGCCTGGTCGAAATCGAGCGGTTTGACGCCGATCCGCCACCCGTTACCGCACACGAGCCCCCTGTCATATTGAGACCTTGAAACACGGCCAATGGGGCCTTGACCGAAATGATTGAAACATGAGTAATTTACAGGAAGCCTCCGATTTTGAAAACACGGTTGCCATCAGCGCCAGGCGGTTTGAGGAGTCGCCGTTCATAGAACGCACTGATAGCCCGGAAATGGTGAGAGGCGTCTATGCCGGCCGCTATTTCGCGATCTACCTGGGCGAGGACTGGATCGAGAAATACTGGCTTTTGCGCCGGAAGGCGCTGATCCTTGACGTGCCGGAAAAACCGATTGAAATTTCAGGCCCCGACTCGGTTCCGTTTCTTGAGAAAGTCCTTGCGCGCAAGGTCGCGACCATGACCGAAGGCCGGGGATATTATAGTATCGCTTGCACCCCGCAGGGTGGGATATTCATGGATGGCATCGTTTTCAAACTGGATGAAACCCGGTTCTGGTATGTTCAGGCAGAAGGCCCGCTTGAAACCTGGCTGCTGGCGCATAGCGGCGGGTTCGATGTGACGATATCCGACCCCGGGTCCCGTGTCCTGCAGATCCAGGGGCCTGCCTCACTGGATATCATGCGCGCGGCCTCCAACGGGGCGATTGATGACACGATGAAGTACTTCCGCTCCGGTTATTTCGAAATCGACGGGCAGGTCCTGTATGTTTCGCGCACCGGATTCACCAATGAACTGGGCTTTGAAATCTATTGCGATGGAGCTGTGACCGATCACCTGGCCTTATGGGATCATCTGATGGATTGCGGGGCGCCTTACGGTATGGAGCTATCTTCAACGCGTGCCCTGACCGTTCGCCGGATCGAGGGGGGAATCCTGGGCAACCAGACGGATATCGACACCACCATGACCCCGTTCGAGGCGGGGCTTTCCCGGTTCGTTGACATGGACAAGGGAGATTTTATCGGGCGCGACGCCCTGGTGGGAAAAGACACCCGGCCGCGCCTTTTCGGATTCACTTGCGAAACCGCGACGCCCTCGGCTGGCAGTGTGGTCATTGATGGCGGCATCGTGGTCGGCCGGATCACAGCGGGCGCTCCATCGCCCACACTGGGGCTTGGCATCGGTTACATCCGGTTCCAGGCTCCCGGCGCCTGGGTGGGTCGCACTCTCGCAATGCGCCTGCCAGACGGAACCGTGCACGACGGCCGGATCGTCGAACTCCCCTTCTTTGACCGCGAAAAGAAAATCGTTCGCGGTGTGGATCGTTCAATCCCCGAGAGGTCAGCACAATGACAGACCGCATTTTGCGCCCGAGGCGCAGCTTCATTTTTGTACCGGGCCTGCGACCGGACATGTACCCCAAGGCGCTGTCCTCCGGGGCGGATATCGTTTGCGTGGAACTGGAGGACGGCATCGCTCCCAGGGATAAGGCCGAGGCGCGGAAAAACGCCCTGGCGCTTTTTGAGCGACCTCAGGCCGATGACGGAGTGGAGCGGATCGTGCGAATCAATTCAATGCGCGAGCGGTTCGGAATCGAGGATGCGCTGGCGGTGCTGTCTGCCGATACGCCGCCTCCCGCGCTGATGATGCCCAAGGTGCGTACCCCGGACGAAGTGGTGATGCTGGACCAGTTGCTCGGTGAGGCCGGGCATTCGACCCGGCTGCACATCATCATCGAAACCAATGCCGGTCTGGAAGCGGCGTTCGATATCGCGAGGTGCTCCGACCGGATTGACGCGATGTTCTTCGGTGGCGTGGATATGGCGGCCGAACTGCGCTGCCTGAATTCCTGGGAACCGCTTCTCCATGCGCGTTCCCGTGTGGTCCATGCCGCGGCCAGCGCGGGTCTTGATGTGATCGACGTCCCCTGGCTTGATTTCAATGATCCGGAAGGCATGCGCGTAGAGGCCGAACGGGCGCGTGAGCTTGGATTCGTCGGCAAGGGCTCGGTCCATCCCCGGCAGATTGCGGCGCTGAATGAAGTGTTCACGCCATCGGCCGATCAGGTCGCCCGGGCCCGTCGGATTATCGCGGAATTTGAAACCGCCGACACCGGCCTGCTGGTTATCGACGGTAAGCTGATCGAAAAACCAACGCTGCGCGACATGTACCGTATCGTTGCCATCGCGGACCGGACGGGAGACCAGATGAGGGCTTCCTGAAGGGTTGTCTGACGACGGTTCGGATACAAACTGCTCGGACAAAACCTTGCTTGCTAAAAAAATATGGAGTACTCTTAACTGTTGACTGTCGATATTTCCGGCGGCAATCCAGCCAGATTTGACTATCGGGTTGCATACCCGTTTTACATTAATATAGAGGACTGAATATGAAAGAACAGAATTCCCGCAGAAAATTTTTAAAAGGCTCGGCTGTTGCCGCAACTGCGACGGCTGCGGGCGCTCTTGCGGCGCCGGCGATTGTCCGGGCCGCTCCGGTAACCCTGAAGATGCAAGCCGCATGGGGAGGCGGTATTTTCCTGGAAAATGCGAAATCCTACGTGGACCGGGTCAATGCGATGGCCGGGGACGCACTGCAAATCGAACTGCTGCCGGTCAATTCCGTGGTCAAGACCAGCCAGATGCAGGACGCCGTTCATCGCGGCGTGCTGGACGCGGCGCATTATGTGCCGGCTTACTGGTACTCGAAATCTACCATCGCCTCACTGTTCGGCACCGGCCCCTGCTTTGGCTGGTCCAGTCAGGAAGTGCTGGGTTGGGTTTATTATGGTGGCGGACAGGAATTGTTCGACAAGCTGATGGCCAAACTCGGTTTGAATCTGGTCAGCTTTTTCAACAGCCCGATGCCGGCGCAACCGCTCGGCTGGTTCAAGGAGCAGATCACGGATTCGAGCCAGATGGAAGGGCTTAAATACCGTACGGTTGGATTGGCTGCCGATGTATTGCTTGAAATGGGTATGTCTGTGGTGCAACTACCGGGTGGTGAAATTCAGCCGGCGATGAAGTCGGGTCTGATAGATGCCGCCGAATTCAACAATCCAACATCGGACCGTGATTTCGGTATGCAGGACGTATCCAAACACTATCACCTGGCCAGTTTCCATCAATCCCAGGAGTTCTTTGAGGTGACTTTCAACAAGGACAAGTACAACAGTCTGTCGGATGAGTTGAAAGCGATTCTGAAGTACGCATCAGAAGCCGAAAACTCTAATTTCTACTGGCATAATACACGGCGCTATGCTGACGATCTGGTTACATTGTCCACTGAGCAGGGGGTCAATGTGTACCGGACGCCGGATTCCGTTATGTCTGATCAGTTGAAGGCCTGGGATGTCGTCATTGACCGTTTGTCCGCTGAAGACGAATTCTTTGCGGAAGTCATTGCGTCCCAGAAGGCGTACGCCAAGACGGTCATGAACTACCTGAATCTGAATCAGCCGGACTACAAGCTGGCTTACAACCATCACTTCTCCTGATTTTTCAGAGCCAGGAATCACGAAACCGCTGTCTTTCCGGGGGTCTGAACGACCCCCGGATTTCATGACGCAGTCGGATTGCGGAGCGCTCGAATGAGGGGACTGATCTATGCCATAGAGAGCCTGAGTACCTGGGTCGGGCGGATGTTCGGCTGGTGTATTCTGATTCTGACGTTCTCGGTCTCCTACGAGGTTTTTGTGCGCTATGTGTTGAACGCTCCGACAGTCTGGGCGTTCGATATGATGGTGCAGATGTATGGCGCCCTGTTCCTGATGGCGGGGCCTTATGCGCTGGCCCATGATTCCCATGTCCGCGGGGATGTGCTCTATCGGTTGTTTCCGGTTCGTGTGCAGGCGACCATTGATTTCGTTCTGTACCTGCTTTTCTTTTTCCCCGGGATGCTGGCGCTGTTCTGGTTCGGGGCGGAAATCGCCTCCGATTCCTGGCGCTACAAGGAAGTCAGTTGGAACAGCCCCGCGAGAATCCAGATTTATTTTTTCAAAACCCTGATTCCCCTGGCGGGAGGGTTGCTGATCATTCAGGGCATTGCCGAAATTCTTCGCTGCTGGAAGGCCATGCGCTCCGGCAAATGGATGGAGAGACTGGAGGATGTTCAGGGAACCGAGGAATTGCTGATTTCCGATGGACTCGGGACGCGGGAAAAGTAAACGAATCAATCAACTTGCGGCTTCCAGACCGCATGCCTCCAACCGGGAAACAATATTCCAATGACCAATCCTGAAGTAGCCATTTTGATGCTCGGACTGTTTATCGTCCTGGTTTTGCTGGGATTCCCGATCGCGTTTACCCTGATCGCGATGGGCGTTGCTTTCGGTTATTTCGCTTATCACCAGTCAGGGTCGATTGAAGTCATCGCGGACGCGTTCAACAACCAGATTTTCTATCTTCTCAATCAGAACACCTACTCGGTGATGGAGAATGATACTCTGGTGGCCATCCCATTATTCCTGTTCATGGGTTATGTCGTTGAGCGCGCGAATATCGTGAACCGCCTGTTTTCATCCCTGCAACTGGCGGCCCGGAATCTGCCCGGTTCGATGGCGATTGCCGCGTTGATCACCTGCGCGGTGTTCTCCACGGCCAGCGGCATTGTGGGCGCCGTGGTCACCCTGATGGGACTGCTCGCGTTTCCGGCGATGGCGAAGGCGCATTATCGCAAGGATTTCAGCGCCGGCGTGATCTGCGCGGGGGGCACCCTGGGAATTCTGATCCCGCCTTCCATCATGCTCATCGTGTACGCGGCAATCGCGGAACTGTCACCCCTGAGGCTTTACGCCGCTGCCGTGTTTCCGGGGCTGCTGCTGGCGGGATTGTATATTGTCTATGTGATCGTCCGGGTATTCATCAGCCCCTCAATCGCGCCCAAGCCCAAGCCGGATCATTCGATCAGCCGCACGCAGATTTATCTGCAACTGATCACTTCCTTTGTCCCCCTCACGGCGCTGATCATGCTGGTGCTGGGGTCCATTCTGGGAGGTTTGGCGACACCGGCTGAAGCGGCGGCAATGGGCGCCCTGGGCGGATTGGTCCTGGCCCTGCTTTATCGTTCCCTGACCTGGAACAAAGTCAAGGAATCCGTTTTTCTGACCGCCAAAACGACCGCGATGGTGTGCTGGATGTTTGTCGGCTCCTGGACATTTGCCTCTGTCTTTTCCTACCTGGGCGGTCATGATGTGATCGAACATTGGGTACTGGCGCTGAACCTTCAGCCGTGGCAGTTCCTGGTCATGGTGCAGCTGATTATATTTCTGCTGGGCTGGCCACTGGAATGGTCTGAAATCCTGATCATTTTTGTGCCGATTTTCCTGCCGATGCTGGATACCTTCGGCGTCAACCCCTATTTCTTCGCCATGCTGGTGGCGCTGAATCTGCAGACGTCATTCCTGACGCCGCCGATGGCGATGTCCGCCTATTATCTGAAAGGGGTATTGAAAAACCAGATTGAACTGATGGAAATTTTCAAGGGAATCATGCCTTATCTGTCCATCGTTATTTTTTGCATGTTGCTGATGTACCTTTTCCCTGAAATCGCGCTCTGGCTGCCCGACTACCTGTTCGGGCCATACATTCCCTGAACAAAACCGGCATTGACAGATGAGTCGGGTTGCCTGCAATCAGGAGCCAACGGTTGAAGAACAGGTTCGGTTGATCCGGGAAGGCGTCCTGACTTCGGAAAAATGGGTGAATAGCTGCCTGGAGCGGATTTCCGCGACCGATTCGGGAATCGGAGCCTGGGCCTACCTTGATCCGGACCTGGCGCTCGAACAGGCCAGAGAGATGGACCGGATTCGTCGTGCTGGCAAACCGACCGGGCCGTTGCATGGCGTTCCGGTCGGAGTCAAGGATATTTTCGACACGGACGATCAGCCGACCGAGCGTGGCAGCGCCATTTACGCGGGCCGCCAGCCGGATGTGAATTGTGCGGTAGTCGAGAAGTTAAAAGAGGCCGGAGCGGTCATCCTCGGCAAAACCGTGACCACGGAGCTGGCCTGGATGCACCCTGCCGATACACGTAATCCGCACAATCTGGCGCATACTTCCGGCGGTTCTTCGAGCGGGTCGGCGGCGGCGGTGGCTGCCGGTCATGTTCCCCTGTCAATCGGCAGCCAGACCAATGGCTCGACTATTCGCCCCGCCTCTTACTGTGGAGTTTACGGATATAAGCCGACTCGCGGCATTATTTCCCGGCGTGGCGTGTTGCAGACTTCGCCTACACTTGATCAGGTTGGTATGTTCGGACGGCATCCCGCTGATGTGGCGTTGTTGTGTGATGTGATCGGCGGTTATGACGCCAGTGACAAAATGAGTTATCTGGCGCCCAGGCCGGAAGCGCTCAAGGGTTATTATTCCGAAGTCCCGATTGAGCCGGCGCTGGTCTGGATTGATCTGCCTTATATGGAGCGATACAGCGCGGCAACCGTGGCCGGGAGTGAGGAGATAATCGAGGTACTGGGAGACCGGATTGAACGGATACCGGCGCCAAAAACCTTCTCGGCATTGATTGAGACTCTGTACAGGATATATAGGTTCGAGATTTATCAATGCCTGGGGGCGGAAAGGGAGAATCACAGCGCGTTGTTGGGTGACACGACGATTTCCGGCTTGTCCGCCGCAAGTCGGATCAGCCGGGCCGAGTATGAGGAAGCGCAGGAAATCATGCAGGCCGCAATCGACTGGTTCAGACAGTTTTTCTACGACTATGACGCGATCCTGACACCAGCGGCGCTTGGGGAGGCTCCGCTATTCGGGGATGGCACCGGAGACCCTGTTTGTTGTACGATATGGACATTATGCGGACTTCCCTGCTTGTCCCTGCCGCTACTGGTCGGCGAAAACCAGCTTCCTGTCGGCATTCAACTGGTGGCGGGGGAAACCGAGGATGACCGCATGTTTCGGACCACTCGATGGTTGCTGGATTACCTGAAACCGGAGTGAGCGGTAAATTGGTGACTGACACAGATAACCACAAGGCATTATCCCTGCGATTATGACAGCAAGACTTGTAAAGCTCATTACCGGCGCCGTCGGCGTTGCTCTGCTGTCCGCGTTCGTGATCGGATTGTCGCACAGTATCTCAAGCGGTTTCGCCGGATTCCTGGGAGGCCTGCCTTTCGCGATTATCGTGATTATGGTGCTGGCTATGGCCGTTTACGATTTCTGGGACGAGTGTGTACGCGGAGGCGGAAAGTGAATCGAGTATCAGGCGCCTTTGAAGTGATATTCCGATTCATGTTCCATCGCATTTTCACGAGCCAGCTTTTCAGCGCGCCGTTTCTCTGCCAGGGCTTTTCGGCGACGTCCATACAGCGCTAACAGAATTCCACCGATTATTACCGCGCCACCCAGCCAGAGTCCGTCGCCCGGGTCTTCACCGACGAGCAACATGGCAATCGTGATCGCGGCCACCGGAGTAAAGGAGGTTGCCAGGGTCATATCGCTGGAACGCGCTTTTTTAAGAGCCATATTCCAGGCGAACTGCCCGCCAATTATCACGATTACTGCATAGACAAGAGTCCATTTCAGTACGGTCGGAGCAAAAACGTCCTGGAAGTGGTCCGGGCCGAACAGGTAGATCGCCCAGATAAAGTAGATGATGGTTCCGAGTATGGTGCGATAGATCGAGAAGACGCCGAATGACACCTCGTTCAGTTTCTTTTTGGTAAGCAGATTCGAAGCCATAAATGACAAAATCCCGCCAAGCGCCGCATACTCGCCTTTGCCAAAATTGAGTCCGACTCCGTCCTCGCTGCGCATGGTGATGATGATGACGGCGCCCGTCAGTGCAATCAGGGCGCCGGCAAAGGCCCATCTGTCAAATGCGGACTTGAGTACCAGGCAGGACAGAAGCAGCATCATCGGCGGTTCGATCCGGCCGATCAGGACTACATTGGTGACGGTCGAGAATTCCAGCGCGAAGAAAAACAGCGAAGGCGTCAGGGCGGAAGACAATACCGCCGAGATCGTCATCGCGACCCAGTCAGAGCGCGATATTCTGGTCAGATTCTCGCGGGTCCATTCCTTGTGGAAAAAGAAAACCATCGGCACCAGGGAAAACAGACTGCCGAGGAACAGCAGATTACAGAATGTAATCGTATTGCGTCCGTCCACCAGATTGTTGGATCCGATTTCCGTGAGAATCAGAATAATGGAGTTGGCGGACGCATAAATGAAGACGGCCACCCAGGAGAGAATCATGCCCTGGACGATGGTCGAGCTCAGAGCATTGCTTTGTGGGGTAGTCATGGCACAGACGATAAATTAATTGTACGGATATAAGGGTGGTGGCTAAAATTGTATAGTAAAATGCGACGCATCTGTGAACAAAACCGGTGTTTTGATTTTCAGTTCCGGTTATAGTTCCAATGAATACAGGATTATCCCATCCGATGACCTTGCCGATATGACAGACAAGAGTAATACCCCGTTGGTGACCCGATTTGACGATGCTTATAATATGCCTGATTGTCGGGCCTATTATTACGCCATGAACGCGGTGCAATACAGAAATGCCGATTTTGCGATGCAGGGAATGGCTCCGGCGTTGAATGAATTGAAGCGTGTTCGCGGCATAGAGGAGCCGTGTGTGCTGGATTTTGCTTCCGGGTACGGCATTGGCGCGCTTTTATTGCGGCATCATATTACGCTGGATCAGGTGCTGGATCGCTATCAGGAGCCGAAATTTGTCGACGCGACGGTGGAGGAGGTGATCAAGTGGGACAGCCAATGGATTGACCAGAACAAGTTTGTTGACGTGCCTTGCCGGATCTTTGGCGTAGACGTGGCTGAACAGGCCCTCATGTATGGCAAATCAGTCGGTATTTACGACGACATCTTCGCGATTGATTTGCAGTCCGAGCCACCCGGCGAAGAACTGCGACAAATAATTGGGCGGTGTGACCTGATCATTGAGGTCGGTTCCATGATGCACTTGTTGCACGGGACATTGCAGACGATGCTGGATCTGGCCGGAGATTCGCTACCCTGGATCGTCTGTTCACCTGTGCGAGGCAATGAGTCGGAGGAATGCTGGGATATTATGGAGGAAGCCGGATTGATTGTGGAAGCGATGCCGATACCGCCGTTTCCCCACCGGATTTTCGCGGATGATGAGGAGAAACAAAGAGCGATTCAGCTGGTGCGGGAACGAGGACGTGAAGTCCAGGGTTTCGAGACCACCGGCTCCTACCACGCCCAGCTATACATCGCCCGCCCCGAGCATGAATGTACCCACATGTCTGATTGGCTGGGTTGAGTGGGTTTCAGGGCTGATCCCGGATATTTTCGGGGATGGCGCCAAATTGGACATTACGGTCCAGCGCGTCGATGCCGATCATTTCCTTGTCCGCCAGCGCAAATCCTCCGATATTGAAATTCTGGCCAATGTGGGTCGAAGTCTGCGCCTTCGGAATGGCGATCAGGTTATGCTGGTAATGCCAGCGCAGGAGTATCTGCGCCGGAGTCACCTTGTGCCGAATGGCCAGCGTTCGTATCAACGGGTCACGAAACGGGGTTTCTACAGAAGGGTCGGACTGCCATTGCGCGGTTCCCAGCGGTGACCCGCTGATAATCTGGATCCGGTTCTGATCACAAAATGCCCTGAGTTTGTTCCGGCAACAATAGGGATGAAGCTCAATCTGGTTGCAAACGGGGAGGATGCGGGCAGAATCCTGAAGGGATTTCAGGTTCGCCACTTTGAAATTCGAAACTCCGATACTCCTTGCCCGGTTTTCATCAACCAGTTTTTCCAGCGCCTGCCAGGTTTGCCGGTTTTTGCCCGGAACCGGCCAGTGCAGCAGATACAAATCAATATATTCAAGGCCCAGTCTTTCCAGGCTGGACTCAAACGCTCGCAGCGCATGGTCGTAACCGAAATGATCTATCGGAACTTTCGATGTAATGAATAGGGAATCCCGGTCGATTCGGGACTGTCTGACCGCGGCCCCGAGACTGCTCTCGTTGCCATAAACCGGAGACGTGTCAAAATGCCGATAACCCTGCTTCAATGCGCTCAGCAGGGTGTTGACTACTTCACCGCCATCGTTACGCCAGCCATTTAATCCTGCCGTACCAAAGCCCCGGGTTGGGATGGATATGCCGTTGGATAGTTGTGTTTCGGTAATCAGCGCCATTCCGGTGGTATTTTGCAAACGGGGACGGGCTCCATTTTATGCCGGTTGGCTTTGTGCAGGCGGGTATAAATTTCCAGTACCTGGCGCTGGCGGGGGCTTGTATCTGTGGGCGGTTTTTCCTGGCCGGGGTTGTCGGCATCTTCTTTGGCGCGGGCCATGGCCCATTCCAGTTCGTCGTAGCTGGCGCCCAGTTGGTCTTCGTCAGATCGGTTATCCCCCCACAATCCGTCGGTTGGTCTGGCCGTCATGATCTCTTCGATGATCCCAAGGGTTTCTCCAAGCCGGTAGACTTCGGATTTGTCGAGGTCGGCGATTGGACTCAGGTCAACGCCTCCGTCGCCGTATTTTGTGAAAAACCCGACGCCGAAATCCTCGACCCGGTTGCCGGTGCCGGCTACCAGGCAGTTGTGCAGTCCGGCAAAGTAATAAAGCGTGGTCATTCGTAATCGCGCGCGGGAATTCGCCAGAGCCAGGGACCGGGTTCCGTTATCTTCCGCCGCTGGCATGGCCTGGACAAATTGATCAAATACCGGGGTGAGCTCGGTTCTGACTGAAGATACATTGGAGAAGTCGGTTTCGAGCCGGTCGATATGTTTCCTCGCTCTGGATTCCTGTGAGGATGCCTGGTGAATCGGCATTTCGAGGCATAACACCGGGTCACCTGTCCTGGCTGCCAGGGCCGAAGTCACCGCCGAGTCAATCCCCCCGGAAACACCGACCACAAACCCTTTGGTCGTTGCCTTTTCGTTGTAGTCTGCGAGCCAGGCGACGATATGATTTATGATTGCTTCGGTTTTCATGATACCGGTATGATACACTCGCTTCGCGTGAACCGGGTAGCCGATTCCCAGGCCGCCGGTCGGTTTTTCGTATCAGACTGAATCCATACAAACACAACATTTACTTGCGACTGTGTCCATGGCGAAGACAACCGTTAGTTCCTGGAATGATTTTGATCCATTAAAACATGTCATCGTTGGCCGGGCGGATCATACCTGTATCCCGCCCAATGAGCCCGCGACAGAGGCCAAAATACCGCAGGACAGTGATATGCGCGGCATGTGGGGGCCGCGCTCGCTCGATACGGTTGAAAAAGCCAATTTCCGGCTGGACAACCTGGCCGCATTACTGGAAAGCCGGGGTATACGCGTCGACCGGCCCACGCCGCTGCAATGGAATCAGGCTGTGCATACTCCAGATTTTACGACCGCCTCCCAATTCGGCTGCATGCCTCCGCGAGATGTATTGCTTACGGTCGGCAAGGAAATCCTGAGCGCTCCTATGTCATTTCGCTGCCGGTATTTCGAGTATCTGGCCTATCATGACCTGATGCAGAAGTATTTTGACGAGGACCCCGAGTTCCGCTGGGAGCAGGCGCCACGGCCCCGTCTGAGTGACGCCTCGTATAAACGGGGTTATTTCGATGAAATCACGATAGAGGAAAGACTGAAGCGGACCGCCGCGCTCGATTTTGTGACTAACGAGCATGAACCGCTGTTCGATGCCGCGGATGTATGCCGGATCGGTCGGGATTTATTCTGTCAGCACGGTCTGACTACCAACAGGCGGGGGATGCAATGGCTCCAGCGCCATTTCCCGGGCCATCGCGTGCATGCGGTCAACTTTCCGGGTGACCCTTATCCGATTCATATTGACGCCACTTTCGTGCCACTGCGTCCGGGGCTGATTATCAACAACCCGGTTCGCAGGTTGCCGGAGGCGCAGCGCCGGATTTTCGAGACCAATGACTGGGAGATTATTGATGCGGCGCCGCCCGCCCATGAAGCTCCGCCGCCGTTGTGTTATTCCAGTGTGTGGCTATCCATGAACTGTCTGGTCATTGATCACAAGACGGTGGTCGTCGAGGCCAGTGAAGTTCATCAGATGGAACAAATGGACAAGCTCGGTATGGAGGTGCTGCCAATCGAGTTTCGCGATGCCTACGCTTTTGGCGGCGGACTCCATTGCGCCACCGCCGATGTGTACAGGGAGGGCGGTTGCGAGGAATATTTTCCTAATCAGGTTGCCGGCACATTGATCTGATACGGGGCTATCCGGTCACTGCGGCCAGCGCATCGGCGAACTGGTGCAGTTGCGCTTCATCCTGCAGCCCCGCGATGTTTATCCGGCCACCCGCAACGGCATAAACGGCGTGATCATTACGCAGGCTGTCGACTTCCTCATCGCTCAATACGAGCAGGGAAAACATGCCGCGGTGATGTTCTATGAAATCCCATCGACTGGATTGGGTTTTCTCCCTGAGTGTGTCGCTCAACTGTTTTCTCAGTGTCAGTATCCGTTGCCGCATGGATGTTAATTCGCTTTCCCAATTATTTCTCAAATCTGCGTCCGACATGATCAAAGAGACGATGGCGGCGCCATGATCGGGCGGCATAGAGTAGGAGCTTCGCGCGTTGCTGGCGATGTGGTTACGCGCGATTTCAGCGGTGCGGGGGGTCTCCCCGACCAGCAGGGAACAGCCCACACGGTCCCGGTAAAGCCCGAAATTCTTGGAACAGGAACTGGCTACGACCATGGATTCGACTTGTTCGGCCATGGCCCGGACGCCATAAACATCCTCTTCCAGCGAGTCGCCAAAACCCTGGTAGGCCAGATCGAAGTACGGGAAAAAGCCGTTTTTCGCGGCAAGCGCGGCGATCTCGTCCCAGTTGCCGGGGCTGAGTTCGGCGCCCGACGGATTGTGACAGCAGCCGTGAAAAACAACAATGTCGTCCGCTCCCAATGTCGTCAGTTTGCCCATCAGGGCATCGAAGTCCACCTGCTTGGTATGCCGGTCAAGGTACGGGTAGCTATCGACGCTGAATCCACTTTGCCGGAAAATGGGGTAATGATTGCCCCAGGTCGGGTCACTGACCCAGAAAGTCTTGTCGCCGGCAATCCGGTACAGCATGTCGGACAGCATTCTGAGGGCGCCGCAACCGCCCGGAGTCTGTACCGCTCGTACCCGGTCCATACCCGAAAAGCCGCCGAATATCATGCTGGAGATCGCGTTGTTGAACTGTTCATCCCCGGTCAGGCCGACGTAAGCCTTTGTGGTTTGCTGGTTGTGCAGTCGGTCTTCCGCCTCCCGCACGGCGCCCATGATCGGGGTGACCCCGCGGGCATCGCGAAAAACGCCGACTCCCACATCTATTTTCTGTGGGCGGGGGTCGTCTCTGAACATGCCCAGAAGTTTGAGAATGGGGTCCTGTGCAACCGGTTCGAACTGTTCAAACATAATCTGATCTTGCCAATGTGAATAATGTGGATGAGGGTGGACTATAACAAATAAAAGCCGCGCCTGATCAAGTAGAATAGGATATGAATTTCCGTTCCTTACCCTCCGCGTCTCTGGTAGCCGCGGGTCAATCCGGCAAACATTCCAGGGCGCTGGCGCTTGGCGTGTCCGCCGCGTTGTTGAGCATTCTGTGCTTCAGCGCCATGGATGCCATGGTGAAGTGGCTGGGTTCTGATTATTCCGTCTATCAGATCATGTTCTTCCGCTGTACGGTGGCGATGATCCCGATCTCGTTTTTTCTGTACCGCGCGGGAGGCATCCGGGTTTTACGGACAAACCGACCCTGGATGCATGCTCTGCGGTCGATTCTCGGGATGCTGGCCATGGTTTTCGCGTTTTACGGCTTCACGGTTCTGCCGCTGGCGGACGCTTCTGCGGTTTTTTACATGGCGCCCCTGATCGGGACGGCGCTCTCGGTCCCCATTCTGGGGGAGCATGTCGGCATACGACGCTGGCTGGCGATACTGATCGGTTTTGCGGGGGTATTGATCATCACCCGTCCAGGTGGATCGGTATTTAACCTTGGCGGTTTGTCGATGCTGATCGCGGCCTTCGTCGTTGGTTTCACCAGTACGGTCGTGCGAAAGTTGAGCGCCACCGATCAGGCCATCAGCATTACTTTCTACTTTACCCTGACCGGCGCTGTCCTGACCACGATTCTGTGCCTCTTTGTCGATTGGGTGACGCCGGTCGGGTGGGACCTGGTACTGTTGATCTGCGTCGGATTGTTAGGCGGGACGGCGCAATACACGCTGGCCCTGAGCCTGCGTTACGCGGCGGTCAGCATCATTGCCCCTTTCCGGTATCTGTCCATTATCGCGGGCGGGATATTCGGTTATCTGATCTGGTCAGAAATTCCGGACGGTCTGACGTTTATTGGTATTGCCATCATTATCGGCTGCGGTCTGTATTCGATGCATCGGGAAACAAAACTTGCCAGACAAAGTGATAACCGGGGTAAAATATCGACTTATGATTGAGGATACGGTTATCAGTATGAATGATCCGAACACGGTCGAATTATCAATCCGCTCCAAACTCGAAGCCCTTGAGCCGATCCACCTCGAAGTATTGAACGAGAGCGGCAACCACAATGTGCCAGCCGGTTCCGAGTCCCACTTCAAGGTGGTTCTGGTATCGGATGTTTTCAGGGACAAGGCATTGCTGGCCCGACACCGGTTGATCAATGGACTGCTGGGTGATGAACTGGCCGGACCCGTTCACGCCCTGTCGCTGGATGCCCTGACCGGTGACGAATGGTTTGACAAGGGTGGAAAATCCAGACCCTCTCCTGAATGCCTGGGCGGTTCAAAGCTGGAAAAAGAAGTCTGACCGGCAGTCAGCGACTGATTTTTGACAAATAGTCTGTAAATAGTCTGATTTAACAGGCTACTTGTTGTATCATCGCGCCCCTTGGAAATAGCCGGCCCCGGCTGTTGCCGAAACTACTCTCTTTAGCGCAAATTCAAATCATTACAGCCATGAAAGACTTGACGAAGTATAGAAACATCGGGATTTTTGCACATGTCGATGCCGGGAAAACGACCACCACGGAACGAATTCTGAGCCTGACCGGCAAGATTCATAAAATAGGTGAAGTGCACGATGGTGAAGCGACGACAGATTTCATGGATCAGGAGCGCGAGCGCGGAATTACGATCCAGTCGGCGGCAACCAGCGCGTTCTGGGATGGTTATCGCCTGAATATTATTGATACGCCGGGCCACGTCGATTTCACGATTGAAGTTTATCGTTCGCTGAAAGTGCTGGACGGCGGCGTCGGTGTGTTCTGCGGTTCCGGCGGGGTTGAACCGCAATCAGAAACAAACTGGCGGTATGCCAATGATTCCGGGGTTGCGCGGATCATTTTCGTCAACAAGCTGGATCGACTCGGCGCTGACTTTTACCGCGTGGTTGATCAGATCAGGGATATTCTGGGCGCGAAACCCCTGGTTTTGACGTTGCCCATCGGCATTGAAGATGAATTTGTCGGGGTGGTTGACCTGCTGACCCGCAAGGCCTGGGTCTGGGATGGGTCCGGTGATCCGCAGAACTATCGAATCGAGGAACCCCCGGCTGATATGGCCGACCGGATTGAGCAATATCGCGAGGAGCTGATTGAGGCCGCCCTGGAACATGATGATGCCGCGATGGAAAAATATCTCGATGGTGAAGAGCCGGATGTGGATACCATCAAGGCGTGTATCCGCAAAGGCACGATTGATCTCGATTTCTTTCCGACCCTTTGTGGTTCCGCATTCAAAAACAAGGGAATTCAACCGGTATTGAACGCGGTAGTTGATTACCTGCCAAATCCGGTCGAGGTCAAGCCACAGCCCGAGGTTGATCTTGAGGGAGTCGAAACTGGAAGTTACGCGGTGGTTGACCCCGACAAGCCGATGCGCGCCCTGGCATTCAAGATCATGGATGACCGATACGGGGCGCTGACGTTCCTGCGTGTCTACTCGGGAACTATCACCAAGGGGGCAACCGTGCTGAATACCGCCACCGGCAAGACCGAGCGAATCGGACGGATTGTTGAGATGCACGCGGATTCCAGAGAGGACCTGACTTCGGCGCGGGCCGGGGATATTGTCGCGGTGCTGGGCATGAAAAATGTCAAAACCGGCCATACCCTGTGTGACCCGGACAACCCCGCTACCCTGGAGCCGATGGTATTCCCTGATCCGGTGATCTTCATGTCGGTCGCGCCCAAAAACAAGGCGGCATCGGAGAAGATGGGTGTTGCTCTGGGCAAGATGGTGTCGGAGGACCCGTCTTTCCATGTCAGCACGGATGATGACAGCGGGGAAACCATTTTACAGGGAATGGGTGAACTGCATCTTGATATCAAGGTGGATCTGTTGAAACGAACTCACGGAGTTGAGGTGGAAGTGGGCAAGCCTCAGGTGGCCTACCGCGAGACCATCACACAGGGCATATCGGATACGTATACTCACAAGAAACAAACCGGCGGGGCTGGACAGTTCGGTAAAATTGACTACAAAATTGAGCCAGCGGAGGCCGGTTCCGGTTATCAGTTTGAATCGAAAGTGACCGGCGGCAATGTTCCCCGTGAATTTTGGCCGGCGATAGACAAGGGGTTCAGGGATTGCATGCAGACCGGGATACTGGCCGGATACCCTTGCATTGATGTCAAAGTGACCTTGCTGGATGGCGCGTACCACGCGGTGGATTCCTCTGCGGTGGCGTTCGAACTGGCGGCCAGGGCCGCTTACCGGCAGTCCATGGGCAAGGCCGGCCCCCAGTTGCTGGAGCCGATCATGAAAGTGGATGTGTACACTCCCGAGGCCAATGTCGGAGATGTGATCGGTGATCTGAACCGGCGTCGCGGTATGATCCGTTCTCAGGATGCCGGGGCTGTTGGCGTTCGTATCAAGGGCGATGTGCCGCTTTCCGACATGTTCGGCTATATTGGCGACCTGCGGACACTGACTTCAGGCCGCGGGCAGTTCTCGATGGAATTCTCCCACTATATGCCGTGTCCGAAAAACGTAGCCGAAGGTGTGATCAAGGAAGCGCTGGAAAGAAACGCAGGCAAATCCTGATCGGGTTACCTCACAAAACCTTTTTCGCGACGGCTTTCAACCCATTGGCGATATCCCGCTGAATGTCTGCGACGTTCTCGAGACCGATACTCAGCCGTATCAGGGAGTCGGTGATACCAGCCTGGTCGCGCTCGCGCTGTGTGATTCTGCAATGGGTGGTGCTGGCTGGATGGGTGATCGTGGTTTTGGTGTCGCCGAGGTTCGCGGTAATTGAGATCCATTCGATATTGTCGATCAGCCGCCATGCGTCTTCCCGGTCGCCATGAAGCTCGAAAGAGACCACACCGCCGTATCCACTTTGCTGTTGTAAAGCCAACTGGTGATCGGGGTGGGATTCGAGTCCTGGATACCAGACCCGCTTGACCATTGGCTGTGATTCCAGCCAGGTCGCGATCTGACTCGCGTTTGCACTGTGTTGGCGCATGCGGATGGACAATGTTTCGAGCGCCGTGAACAGGACCCAGGCGTTGAATGGACTCAAGGAGGCGCCGGAGGAGCGCATGACCTTGTACAGGGCCTCGGCAATGTCGTCATCATTGACCACAATGGCTCCGCCCAGGCATCGTCCCTGGCCGTCAATATACTTGGTTGCGGAGTGAATCACGATGTCCGCTCCGAGGCTGAGCGGCTGTTGAAATACCGGGGTCAGGAAGGTGTTGTCGATGGCGAGCAATACGCCATGTTTCCGGGCAATGTCGGACAAGCGCCTGATATCGGTGGTTTCGAGCAGGGGATTCGAAGGTGTCTCGATGAAGAACAGCCTTGTTTCCGGTTTGACGCTTTCCTCCCAGGCTGTGTAATCCTTGAGGTCAACGTACTCGGCCTGGATGCCGAATCGCGAGAAAATGGTCTTGAACAGGTTGATGGTGGAGCCGAACACGCTTCGGGAAACCACCACATGGTCCCCCTGATTGAGGACGGCCAGCGCCATGGTCATGATGGCGGCCATCCCGGATGCGGCGGCGGTGCAATGCCGTCCGTTCTCAAGCGCCCGGATTCTTTCTTCGAATGTGCGTACGGACGGATTGGTAAATCTGGAGTAGATATTGCCCGGTTCCGTTTCGATGAACCGGGCCGCCGCCTGTGCGGCGCTGTCGAATACGAAACTCGAAGTCAGGTAGACAGGGTCACTGTGTTCACCTTCGGGTCCCCGCTCCTGTCCGCACCGAACGGCCAGGGTTTCCCTGTCGTGGCCAGGTTTTCGGGCGTAATTTTTCATGGCATTATCCTGGTAGAGTCGTTGATTTCAACCGGAACATCCTTGCAATTACCCCATTCAGACCATGATCCGGCGTAGGCATGGACATTTTCATAACCCAGGCTCTTCAGGGTCATCCAGGTGTGGGATGATCGGCGGTGAGTCTGGCAATAGGCAATGATTTCCCTTTCCGGTAAAACGCCGAGACGCTGGTACTTCAACCGCAGTGTGTGTTCATCAAGCAGTTGATAATGTTGGGTCGGGTCGGTGGCTTCCATCCAGTCCAGATTGACTGCGCCGGGGATATGTCCGCCACGGGCCGCCACCCGCTTTTGACCATTGAACTCCAGCGCTGATCGGGAATCAAGTAAAACCACGTTCGGATCATCCAGTTTCTCCAGAACCTGGTCTTTCGACCGGATGCCGTGACTGCCGATCCTGGCGTTGTAAGGGGTTGGTTCTGGTTGGTGAGGCTGGCGCTCCGTTGGCAGTCCGGCAGCCACCCAGGAGGTGTATCCTCCATTCAGTAACGAGAACCTGCGATGCCCGATGATATCCAGTGTCCAGAGTAATCGACAGGCCGATGCCCCCGCATTCTGATCATAGGCGACGACATGCCGTTGCGGGGACAGCCCCAGCCAGGAAAACAGCTCCGAAAGTTTTTCTTCGCCAGGCAGCAGTCCGAGGGCGGGCGGGCGTTTTTCGACCAGCCAGGTGTAATCGAGCAATACTGCATTCGGCAGATGCCCGGTGTCATATTTCCGCTTGCCGCGCAAATCCACCAACAGGACATCCGTTTCCGAAACGGCCCGGAACAACTGATCCGGGTTGATGATAACGTCGCGTGAAGCGTTCATGGCGCGTCCTCCGGGTGATCATGCCGGGGAAAACGGCTGACGTGTCCACGCTGCCCCGGCAAGGCGGTCAGATTGGTCAGGTCAATCCCGTCGATGTGGTTAATCCCGTCTGTGCCATCCGGCAGTGGCAGATAATGGCTGAAGCCGCAAAGCGCGAGGCTGTCAAGCTGGTCAGAGAGAAAATCACCGGCGGCAATCAGGTCTCCGGGATAGCCGTCAATCCGGATTTGTCTGCCCAGACTGAAAATCCTGCCGTCATTGAAGTGGTCGGCGAAGATGATAATGCGCTTTTGCTGGCCTGGACTTTCGATCCAGTTTACTGTTTCAACCATAGACTGTCTCCCTGAATGGTTCCAGTCCCACTCTATCCAGAGTATCCAGGAAGGTTTCCCAGGAGCCGGACCTCAGTTTCAGGTACTGACGGATGATCAATTCGACCGCTTCCGCGATTCTGTTGCGGTCAACCGCGGGGCCCAGGCGCTGCCCGATCCTGAGATTCTGGTCGGCGCGTCCTCCAAGAGTGATCTGAAACCACTGTTGACCTTTTTTATCGACTCCCAGTATGCCGATGTGTCCGATGTGGTGGTGGCCACAGGCATTCATGCACCCGGAAATCTTGATCTGGATGTCACCCAGGGATTTCAATTCCTGCGGGTCGGTGAATCTTTCGCGGATTTCAAGCGCGATCGGAATGGATGTGGTGTTGGCCAGACCGCAGAAATCGAGACCAGGGCAGCAGATAATGTCCTGTACGGTATCAATGTTGCTATCCGATTGGCCGGATTGCGTAAGGTCATGCCACAGTGCATACAGATTTCCGCTATGAACCAGGGGCAGCAACAGGTTCTGTCTGTGGGTTGTGCGTATGATTCCACTGCTATAGCGGTCAGCCAGATTGGCTATGATATCCATTTCATCTGCTGTCAAATCGCCCGGAGCGACATTCTGCTTTTTTAGTGAAATGAAAACCGAGCGCAGCCCGGAATGTCTGGATGCAATGGTGTTTTGCTGTTTCCAGTTTTCAAATTCATCAATCCGGGTATGTCCTGAATCGCTGTCATGGATTTGTCGGGTTGCTGGTATCGCCCTGGTTTGCGGGCAGTCGAAGCGGGCCTTGATTTCGGCGATCCGGGAGTCTGTCAAGGTTAATTCCCCGTCTTTTATCTCCTGAAATCGTTCATTGACCGCCGACCGGAACGCATCTACGCCCATGCTGTTGACCAGTATTTTAATTCTCGCCTTGTATTTGTTGTCGCGCCGCCCGTTCAGGTTATAGACGCGCAAAATAGCTTCCAGATAAGACAGCAGGTGGCGTTGGGGCAGGAAGTCGAGAATCTGTTTGCCTACCACTGGCGTGCGTCCCAGACCACCGCCGGCGAAGACCTGAAATCCGGTTTCCTGCTGGTCATTGTGTACCAACCTCAAACCGATATCGTGAGCCAGAATGGCGGCCCGGTCGGTCACCGACCCGGTCACGGCAATCTTGAATTTACGGGGAAGGTATAAAAACTCCGGGTGCAGGGTGGCCCATTGTCGAATGATCTCGCACCATGGCCGGGGGTCTTCCACTTCTGTGGCGTCAATCCCCGCCAGATGATCGGAGGTAATATTTCGTATGCAGTTGCCACTGGTCTGAATCGCGTGCATCTGTACGGTCGCCAGGTCGGCAAGCAAATCAGGAACCTGCTCCAGTTTCAGCCAGTTGAACTGTATGTTTTGCCGGGTGGTTATGTGCCCATAACTCCGGTCGTATTTTCTCGCAACCGTAGCCAGCATGCGAAGCTGTCTCGAATTTAATTCTCCGTAGGGAATCGCGATTCGTAGCATCGGCGCGTATCGCTGAATGTACAGCCCGTTCATCAGACGCAACGGGCGGAATTGGTCTTCCGACAAATCGCCTTTCAGGTAGCGGTCTGTCTGATCGCGGAATTGAATGACACGTTGATCAACCTGTTGTTGATCGGTTTGGGAATACTGGTACATCTGAAAATGCTCCGAAAGTTAAACAAAAACCCATGGGACGAGACTCGCGCTTGAGTCGGGTTTCGGGGAGCGTCAGATCAAAAATCAGATAAAAGTCAACTGTCGGGAAGTAATGGAGTTACAACAATGCACAGGCCGACGCTCCCCGTTGTACAGCAGCAACAGGTCAGCGCCAATGGCATGGTATGAATGACCGGATTGGTTGTGATTGAACTCATGATGCCGAGTATAGACATCATCCGTATCCGCGGCAAGAAATAATTTCCAAAAAAATCCTGAAAGATAGGTTTTCTGCAAATTCTGGTGTAATCTATAATCCGGGGACCAGTCGAAATTCTGGTTCGGGGTCTTTGTCTTGAAGCAGCGGGAGATAGAATGATGAAAGCGACCGTATCGAAAATAAACCTTGAGAACATAAGTGAACAGGAATGGCAGGCGCGGCAGGAACTGGCTTGTTGCTATCGGGCTTTTGTACACTATGGCTGGACGGACCTGATCTACACTCATTTGAGTTTCCGGGTACCTGGGGAGAGTGACCGGTACCTGATCAATCCTTACGGGCTGCTGTTTCAGGAAATCACGGCAAGCAATCTGATCAAGGTTGATTTTGACGGTCATGTCGTTGCCGGAGATTATCCATACAATAACGCAGGCCATGCAATCCATACCGCGATATTGAAGGCGCGCCCGGATGTCAACGCTGTGCTTCATAGCCACACTCGGGCCGGGATGGCTGTTTCCTGCATGAAAGAGGGGTTGTTGCCACTCACTCAACAGGCCAACGAGATCAACGGCTATGTCTGCTACCATGAATATGGCGTGGCCACGGATAACGAGGAGGAATGCAGGTTGCTGGGGGAAAGCATGGCAGACAAATGGCTGATGATCATGCACAACCACGGCTTGCTGAGCGCCGGGCGAACGGTGGGGGAGGCCTTTTATTTTCTGTATCAGCTGGAAAACGCCTGCAAGGTTCAGGTTGACGTGATGGCATCCGGCGCCAACCGGATGGTCCCTGATGATGACGTGATCCAGTCCATGAATGATTACGGCATGCCGCCTGATGATGCTCCGTTCTCCGATACGCGCCTGGCATGGGAGGCGGTGACCCGATTGATGGAGCAGAAGGATGCTTCTTATCGTTCGTGATTGATTTGACTTTAGTCGGGTATTGGAGTGAAATTTGATGGAAGCATGCTCTGGTCATGCGACATCTGGACCGCCGGACTATTTAATCAAACCAGAATCGGAGAAACCTCATAATGTACAAATCGAATACAAAACTATTGCTCGCTGGATCATTGATTGCAGGATTGATGATGATTGCGGGTCCAGCCCGGTCCGTGGAATCAAACGACCCGATCAAGCTCACCCTGCATGACTGGACCGGACAACTGGTCACCACCAACATCATGGCAGAAGTATTGAAGGATGGGGGGTACAACGTCGAGCTGGTTCAGGCGGATTACATTGCCCAGTTCGCTGGCCTGAAAACCGGAGACCTTCATGTGGCCATGGAGATGTGGGAAACCACGGGTCGGGATGCGATGGATGAGGCGACCGCGACCGGCAAGGTGGAGAATATCGGTTCAACCGGAATGGAGGGAATTGAAGAATGGTGGTATCCGATGTATATGAAGGAACGCTGTCCCGGCCTGCCGGACTGGACGGCGTTGAATGACTGTGCGGAGGAGTTCTCAACGCCGGAAACGGCGCCGATGGGGCGTTATGTCGGCGGTCCGGTAACCTGGGGCGGGTTTGATGATGAACGCGCTGAAGCTCTGGGACTGGAGTATGAGGTGATTCACGCCGGTACCGATGCCGCGTTGTTTGCGGAGCTGGAATCCGCCTATCAAAGAGAGGCTCCGGTCTTGTTGTGGGTTTATGCACCCCACTGGGCCCCTTCCAAGTATCAGGGAGAGTGGGTTGAGTTTCCCGCCTATTCAGCCGAGTGTTACAACGACCCGTCCGTGGGGGTGAATCCGGATATGGCCTATGATTGTGGCAAGCCGCGCGGCCCCATCTGGAAAGTGGCTTGGGCCGGAGTCAAGGATAAATGGCCGGGGGCGTATAACATGATCCGGAATTTCGAGATCAGCAATGATGAAATGGGAACAATGATTGCCGCCATAGACCTGGATGGACAGGAGTTGGAAGCGGTGGTCGCCGACTGGCTGGCGAACAATCAGGCTCGCTGGAAAGCATGGCAAAAATAGGCTGATACGGTAACCGCCCCCACTGCTGACAGTTCGTTCTGTCGGCGGCGGGCGTCATTTTCAAGCCCGGGTAAACGGCATCTGCATGTCTGATCGTGGCCGCCGCTGGCTGGTTCTTTGCGGCTGGTTTGGTGTCGCCGGGATCGCTGCGCTTCTGATTTATTCGGGCAAGGCGAATATCCGGTGGGTGTTCAAGGTTCCTTCGGATTGGCGGCTGCCGCTGCGTAACCAGATCTCCGATTTCATGGATTGGCTGGTCAATGCGGCGGACCTTGGAGTATTCACATTTTACGAGTTGACCCGAAGCATCGCATGGCTGCTGGAACAGCCATTGAATTTCGCTTCGGGTGTACTGGCTACCGGGTTGTTATCCGGAGAAGGGTCTGCCGCCGTTCAACTAACGCCGCCCCTTTCGTGGGTTGCGGTGACGTTGCTGGCGATGGCGCTCGGGCACTATGCCAGGGGCTGGAGACTCTCCCTGTTTGTCGGCGCCTGCTTCTGCTATCTGGTGATTTTCGGGCAATGGGAAAGCGCCATGCTGACCTTGTCTTCGGTGCTGATCGCCGTGCCAATCGGGGTTGCCGGGGGGATGCTGCTTGGCATTCTGGCGTATCGCAACCGCTGGATGGAGAAGATTATCTCGCCCGTGCTCGACCTGATGCAGACGGTACCTGTTTTTGCTTATCTGGTGCCGGTATTGTTCCTGTTCGGATTCGGACCGGTAGCGGCGATGATCGCGACCATTATCTATGCCATGCCGCCGATGGTCCGGGTGACGATCCTCGCCTTGCAACAGGTGCCGGATGATCTGATCGACGCGGGGCAGATGGCCGGCTGCAACACATTGCAAATGATGGTCAGGGTATTGCTGCCTTCTTCAACGCCGATGCTGATGGTCGGGGTCAATCAGGTCATCATGTTGTCCCTGAACATGGTCATCATCGCCTCGATGATCGGGGCTGGCGGGCTGGGCTATGATGTACTGTCCGCATTGAGGAGGCTGGATATCGGAGCGGGTTTTGAATCCGGGTTGGCGATTGTGGTGCTGGCCATTGCCCTGGACCGGCTGAGCCAAGCGTTCGCCACCCGTCCCGCCGGGCAGTTCAAAAGCGGCAAGGGGTTGCTCGGCCGGCATCCCCATCTCGTGTTCACTCTGGGCATGCTGGTCGTGATTTCCCTGATCTCGCTGGTCGTGCACCAGATACAGGCCTGGCCGCAATCGCTGACCATCACCACAGGGGATTTCTGGAGCGATCTGGTCAAGTACATCAACATCCACTATTTCGACCAGATCGAAGCGGTCAAGATCTTCATATTGATGAATGTGCTGCTGCCGGTCAAGCGATTCCTGCTGATGCTGCCCTGGCCGGTGGTGGTTCTGGCTGTGGGGTTGCTCGGATATCAACTCGGCGGTGTTCGGCTGGCCCTGATTGTGTTTCTTCTCGCGCTGTTCTGCGCGTTGACCGGGTTGTGGGCCAAAACCATGGTGACGGTCTATCTGTGTGGGATTTCAGTTGTGTTTGCCGCGTTGTTGGGTATTCCGGTCGGCATTCTCGGCGCCCAGTGGCCGTTCCTTGGCAGGATCATTGAAACCATCATTGATACCCTGCAGACACTGCCATCATTCGTTTATCTGATGCCGGTGGTAATGTTGTTCAGAGTGGGGGATTTCGCGGCGATGATTGCGGTGATTTGCTATTCAATCGCGCCTGCAATCCGTTACACTTTGCATGGCATTCGCCAGGTCAACCCGGAGCTGGTTGAGGCGGGTTTGGTCAGCGGCTGCACCCGTTGGCAGATTCTGACCAGAATCAAGCTCCGTCTGGCTTTCCCGGAAATCATGCTCGGCATCAATCAAACCGTGATGCTGGCGCTTTCAATGCTGGTGATTACCGCGTTGGTCGGTACCCGGGAATTGGGACAGGAGGTCTATATCGCGCTGACCAAGGCCGATACCGGGAGAGGTATTGTGGCGGGCTTGTGTGTGGCCTTCATTGCCATCATTACGGATCGATTGATTCATGCCGGGGTCGCGCGGTCCCGGCAACGCCTGGGTCTGGAATAGGCCCGGTCGCCTGAACCTGGAATTAACTTTATGAATACAGAGCATCTCAATCAGATAAAATCATTACCGTGCTGGCGGGGCCGAATCCATGTCGAACCACTCAGCGGCGGCATGACAAACCATAATTTCAAGGTCGAGGATTGCGGCAATCAGTACGTGGTGCGCCTGGGAGCCGATGTCGCGGAACACCTCCTGTGGCGTGAGAATGAAGGCAGGGTTTCCATCACCGCGGCGAAATGCGGATTTTCACCGGCTGTTTTTTACCGGGAGCCGGGCGTGCTGGTGATTGATTTCATTGAGGGCCGGGTATTCTCCGGGGAGGATGTCAAGAACCCTGAAAACCTGCGGCGGCTGGTTGATCTGCTGCAACGCTTCCATCGGCGGATGCCTCACGAATTCGAGGGTTACACGATCCTGTTCTGGGTATTCCAGGTTTTGAGGCATTATCGCAATATGCTGGCAGGCAGGGATTCCGCGTATATGGATCAGGTCCCTGAACTGATGGAAATCGCGAAGAATCTTGAACGGACGGTGGGACCGGTTGAGATCGTGTTCGGGCATAATGACTTGCTGCCCGCGAATTTTATTGATGACGGGGAGAAAATCTGGTTGATTGATTTTGACTATGCCGGATTCAACAGTCCCTTGTTCGATCTTTCCAATCTGGCGTCGAACAGTGAACTGGAAGAGGAACAGGAGCGGCGCCTGTTGACGCTTTATTTTGATGGTCCGGTCACTGACGACCTCTGGCGCCGCTATAATGCGATGAAATGCGCTTCCCTGTTGCGGGAAACGATGTGGTCTATGGTGTCGGAAGCCTATTCGACGATTGACTTTGATTTTGTCGGCTACACGCGGGAGAACGCGGCCCGATTCGAGCGCGCCTGGCAATATTATACCGGGGTTTTCGGGTCATCGTCTTGACTCGGGATTTCCCCGCTGACACGGATATGAATACCGGCGCTGGCGCGCCTGCCTTGTGATGCCTCGTTCCAGCCATATTTACGATGTTGCCCCGGCGGATTTCAACACGATGGTGATTGAGAATTCCTTCAAGGGCCTGGTCCTGGTTTATTTCTGGTCACAGAATGTCGGTCCCTGCATGAGACTCCTCCCGGTCCTTGTCAAACTGGCCGATGAGTTTTCAGGCCGGTTTCTGCTCAACCTGCTGGATACGGACCGACACAAGAGGTATGCCCGGGATATGGGGGTGGTCAGCATCCCGACCGTTCAGTTCTATCTGGGTGGCAAAGTCGTTGAGACCCTTCATGGCGCGTATTCCGAAGGATATGTCCGTGGCGCTATCGAAAAAGCGTTGGGCCAGAGCGCTGCAATCCAGGTCGAATCCGGCCAGTCCGGGGCGGACAGACGGTTCGCCAATGCGCTGGACCGCGCGAAAAAACTGCTTCTGCAGGGAGACGCGATCCATGCCGCCGCTCTGCTCGATGCGCTTCCCCGCGATGCGCTGGAGATACCGGAAATCGGTCTGGTCAAGGCCCATGCCGATTTGATCCGGACGGCGCAACTGGCGCCGGAGCGGCAGGCCATCGTCGAGCGGCTCGAGGAGAATCCCCGGGACTTCCCGGCGCTCTGGCAACTGGCCGCCCTGAGTCTTGTGGCGGACGATTATCAATCAGCGCTGGAATTATTGATGTCCATCAAAAACCAGAGTCCTGACCCTGATATTGCAGATCGGGCGCTCCGGTCAATGCTGGCTGTTTTTGCTCTGCTCGGGGAATCCCATCCTTTAGTTGAACGGTTTTCTGAAGTATTGAATCAAGCCGACTCTACCGATTAGCCGTGATTGCGCAAAACCCCACGGCCAGGGCCTACGTATTGTTGACGGTGACCACTTTTTTCTGGGGATGCAACTCGGTGTTTGCCCGCATTGCGGTCGGTGAGGTGTCGCCGATGCTGATTGTCAGTCTGCGCTGGCTGGGCGTAGTCATGTTGTTGCTGGTTTTCGCAAGACAGGCTGTTTATCAGGAATGGGACAAATTGAGGCCGCATCTGCTGACGCTTTTCATGATGGGGGCATTGGGTTTCGCTACGTTCAACGCATTGTTCTATCTGGCCGCCCATACCACCACTGCGCTGAATATCGGCATTATTCAGGGTGTGGTTCCGATATTTCTGTTGGTCGGCGCCTGGCTTTTATATCGAGCCCCGGTGTCCGTGTTGCAGGGATTGGGCGCTATTATCACCATACTCGGTGTCTGCATCGTAGCGTCTGCGGGCGAGCTGGAGAAACTGGCCTCGTTGTCGATCAATCAGGGCGATTACCTGCTACTGTTCGCGTGTCTGCTTTATTCAGGTTATGCGCTGGTACTCAGGAAGTTTGCCGGGATATCGGCGTTGAGTCTGTTCACTGTGATTTCCGCCGCCGCCTTCATCGCATCGTTGCCATTGAGTCTGACGGAACTGTATCTGGGGGAGCTCCAATGGCCAACCCCGAAAGGATGGGTCGTTATCATACTGATTACCCTGTTGCCTTCTTTTTTCGCTCAAGTGTTTTTCATCCGGGGAGTGAAGGAACTGGGGGCTGGTCGGGCAGGGATATTTGTCAATCTGGTTCCGGTATTTTCTTCGATTCTGGCGGTGTCGGTTCTGGGTGAGCCATTCCAGCTCTATCATGCAGTCGCGTTGATTCTGGTGATTGGCGGTATTGGTCTGGCGGAAAGCAAAAAACGCAAAGCGGTGGCGGTCTGATCGGAATGGATCACCGTTCGGGGACGCCCGGTTCCCGCTTCAGCCGAGTAACTGCAAGACAGCGCGTAGATAAATTCGCGCAGATGCTGTCAGTTCATCAATGGTCACATATTCATCCAGAGTATGAGCCTGATAGATTGACCCCGGACCGCACACGACCGCCGGGCAAAGAAAATGCGGCGCGTCGGTCGCCGCCGGAAAGACCCCGACATCAGCGGGTCGTCCCTGTATGGTCTCGAATGCCGAGGCGATGGTCGAGACCACTTCGGACTCAACCGGCGTATTGAGGGCCGCGTTCTCCACGGTCGGCTTGCCGATTTCGTATCTGAAATCGGGATTCTGGCGGGCGATGTTATCCAGAATGTCCCGGTATTCCGCGATGATCTCCTCCGGGGTTTCGCCGGGCAGGAATCGCCGGTCAACTTCCAGTTCGCAGTAATCAGGTACCGCGGAAGCGATTGAACCTCCCTTGATCACCCCCGGATTGACTCGTGCATGCCCGCAAACCGGATGCCCGGGCCGGGCTGCCAGATCATTCGCGTAGCGCTCGATACCCTTGATCACATCGGCCATCAGGCTGATCGCGTTGATTCCCGTTTCAGGGACGCTGGAATGGCAAGCCTTGCCGAATGTCCTGATATGCATGCACAACTGCCCCTTATGCGTATGGCATACCTTCAGCTCAGTCGGCTCGCCGACAATCGCCAGATCCGGGATCGGTCCTTTTTCTGAAATATCCTTCGAACCGATCATGCCGGCCTCTTCATCCACCACTCCGGCAATAAGCAGATCGCCGCTCAGTCGGATGTCATGGTCTTGCAGGATATGGGCCACTTCGATATAGGCCGCGAGCGCCGCCTTCATGTCACACGAACCGCGGCCGTATAAACGGCCGTCGCGGACCACCGGATTGAACGGCTCCGGGTAGCTTTCAACTCCCACGGTATCGAGATGACCCGCCAGCATCACGCATTTTCGGTGTTCGCTCTTGCGCTCACGGCCGATCATCCGCCCGAACACGTTGGGCCGGCCGGCCACCACTTCCCGCCTTGAAGTCTGCAAGCCGAGCGCGGCCATCTGATCCTGATAGAGGTCGGCGAATTCCAGCTCACGACAGTCCTCTGTCACGTTGCCGTCGAATGGATTGACGCTCGGCGTGGCCACCATGGCCGCGAGGCTGGTTACCAGCCGCGACTCATCGACTTCATCCACAAGCTGGTCAATGGTGTCGTCGTCCAGTCTGCGCCCGTTGGCAGAAGTTGTTTTTCGCGTCATTATTGTCCGCCGGTTCCGTAATACAAGTGATAAGATTGTGACATCAAACCGCGTTCAAATCCATGTATTCCTGAGTCGGTGGCGACACTCGGAAGGCGTTCGAGATACGGTGAAATCAGACAGGCAGGATCAGCAGAGTATGACAGACAAAAAAAGATGCGAGTGGTGCGGGGATGACGCGCTGTACATGGATTATCATGACACGGAATGGGGGAGGCCATTGCATGATGAACGCAGGCTGTTCGAGTTTCTCTGTCTCGAGGGGGCGCAGGCGGGATTGAGTTGGATCACCATCCTGCGAAAGCGCGAGCGTTACATTCAGGTATTTGACGGCTTCGACCCCGAAAAAATTGCCAGATATGACGACGGTAAAATCGCTGAACTGCTCGGTGACCCCGGCATCGTGCGCAACAAACTGAAAGTGAACGGGTTTGTGAAAAATGCCCGGGCCTGCCTGGACATGTGGGAGCGGGGTCTTTCGCTCGATGCGTATTTCTGGGAATATGTGGACGGCCAGCCGATTCAGAACAACTGGCGCGAGGCGCGGCAGGTGCCCGCCAACACGCCGTTATCGGACGCTATAGCCACGGATTTGAAAAAGCGCGGCTTCGTCTTTGTCGGCAGTACGATCTGTTATGCCTTCATGCAGGCTACCGGGATGGTTAACGATCACCTCGTCCACTGTTATCGCCACCAGCAGCTTGCGCGCTGATCTTGCCGGATCAGACCAGACCGATCGCCTGACCCGGACCCTATCTCACCAGCAACTGGTTGACCCGTCTCACGAATTCGTTCGGGTTTTTCAATGGCGCTCCCTCCGCCAGTACGGCCTGATCGAACAGGAGATTCGCCCACTCATCCGCAAGGTCCGCCTCGATGTCGATCTGTTTGACGATCTGATGTTCGGGATTGATTTCCAGAATCGGTTTCGCAACCGGAGCCTCTTGCCCGATTGACTGCAGTATTCGTTCCATGTTGCCGCCGAGATCATGTTCATCCGCCACCAGGCAGCTTGGCGAATCCACCAGCCGGTCTGAAACGCGCACTTCCTTGACCTGATCCTTGAGCGCCGACTTGAGCTTCTCGATCAGCGGCTTCATGTCCTCCTCTTTCTTCTCGCTTTCCTCCTTGCTTTTCGTGGCGATCAGATCGTCGATATCCAGCCCGCCCTTAGCGATGGATTTGAGCGCCTTGCCTTCGTACTCACGCAGATGGTTGACGAACCACTCGTCGACCGGATCGGTCAGCAACACCACCTCAATCCCGTTCTTGCGGAACACTTCGAGATGTGGGGAGGATTTTGCCGCGTTATAGTTCTCAGCCGAGATGTAGTAGATTTCCTTCTGTTTCAGAGGCATGCGCGCAATGTAGTCATCCAGTGAGATGGTCTGCGCCTCATCGTCCCGATGAGTGGTGGTGAACCGGGTCAGTTTTGCCAGCGTATCCTTGTTCTGGAAATCCTCGACCACGCCTTCTTTCAGCACACGTCCGTATTCCTTCCAGAGCGCATTATATTTTTCTTCATCCTTGTTGGCTATTTTGCCCAGTTCGGTCAGCACTTTTTTGACGGAAGCGGAGCGAATCTTGTCGATTTCCTTGTTTTGCTGCAGGAACTCACGCGAAACATTCAACGGCAGGTCGGCCGAATCCACCAGACCGCGCACGAACCGCAGGTAATTCGGCATCAACTGCTTCGCGTCATCGGAAATGAATATGCGCCGGACATACAGTTTGATGCCATGACGCTGCTCCCGGTCCCACAGATCGTACGGCGCCTTCGATGGAATGTAGAACAGGGAGATGTACTCCATCCTGCCTTCAACCCGATTATGAATCGTGAGCGCAGGGGGTTCGGGGTCGTAGGTCAGGGATGTGTAGAACGCGTTGTGTTCCTCCTCGGAAATGTCCTTTTTCGCGCGCGCCCATAATGCCGAACCCTTGTTGATGGTTTCCCATTCGACGGGCTGGTCCTTGACCGGCTTGCCGTCATCGTCCAGTTCCGGGCTTTTTTTCATCCGGATCGGCAGGGAAATATGATCCGAGTATTTCGAGATGATGCTACGTAGCCGGTATTCCCCGGCGTATTCCTTGCAGTCCTTTTTCAGCTGAATAATGATCTGCGTTCCCCGCTGTGGCCGGTCGATGGATTCAAGCGTGTATTCTCCACTGCCATCGGACACCCACCTGACCCCTTCGCTACTTTTTGTCCCGGCTTTGCGAGTCAGTAGCGTGACCTTCTTCCCGACCAGGAAACTGGAGTAGAAGCCGACGCCGAACTGCCCGATAAAACTGCTGTCCGCCGATTTGTCCTTGCTCATCTTTTCGAGAAACGCCTTGGTGCCGGAGCGGGCAATGGTGCCGATATCCGCAATGACCTCGTCATGCGTCATGCCGATGCCGTTATCGGTGATGGTCACGGTTCTTTTCTTTTCATCCGCCTCTACCCGGATACCGAGGTCTCCATCGTCTTCGAGAAGCGCATTGTCGGTCAGCGATTCGAATCTCAGTTTGTCGCAGGCGTCCGAGGCGTTTGAAATCAATTCCCGCAGGAATATCTCCTTGTCGCTGTACAGGGAATGGATCATCAGGTGCAGCAGTTGCTGCACTTCGGTTTGAAAGGAATGGGTTTCCACGGCGTCATTCCGGGTCGAGGTTTTTGTGCTCATGGTTATACAAGTAAACGGATGAAAGATTTGACTGCTGAAAATGGGGGCAGGTTGTGATCTTTCAAGCGATTTTGTCTTGTCTTTGAAGATTTTTGTATTGGACTGGCGAGTTAAAGAGTATTGTATTACATTGACTTGACGCGGGGGGGTACTGTTCGTCAATCAATCATTAATCGTGGAGAATTTTGCATGAAAACAATAAACTTATCCTGATGCTGGCATTTTCGTTGTTCCTGGGCGCTTGCGGGGGAGGGGGCGGCAACAGCATCAGTACGGCGCCACCTGCCGGGGATGACACCCGGATTTCCGGGGGCGATACCCAGACTGCGTTCAGTCAGGCACGAACTCAGGCTACAGACGTTCTTACTCCGGGTTCGCGTTCTCTGGCAAGAGTATTCCAGGAAGATGACGACACTGTAGTGTTTGGTAGCGTCACGCAACCGGATCATCATTTGCTCGCTACAAGAAAATAGAATTCAGATTGACATGATGATGACTCGTGGTACTATTCTGGAATGGGTGACCTCACAGATAATGGAGATATATAGCTACAGAGGCAGGTCGCCGTACTGGAGGAACGTATGAACACGAAGCAGGCAGAGTACAAGACCGATATTGCCCAACTCGCGGCGCAAATTGAGCGGCGAGATAAAGAAAATACCCGTTGGATTCTGGCAGTAGGGATTGCTATGGCTCTTATCGTAATCGCTGTCATCAAACTCTGATTGGTTATCACGCCACTCACCCCACCAATTCACAACGATTACTACGGCACAGGGCATTATTCATTTGTCACCCGGCGCTAACGCCGATAATGATTGACCTGAAGGGCCATAATTCGTATATTCCGCAGGCTTTGCAGGTATGATGCAGGCATAGGTATCGCAATGCCGAAAGCGGCATTTGATAAAGAATACGGGGTATAGCGCAGTCTGGTAGCGCGCCTGCTTTGGGAGCAGGATGTCGGGAGTTCAAATCTCTCTACCCCGACCAGTTTGCAAGCTTTATCCGTTGCGCCCGTAGCTCAACCGGATAGAGCAACGGCCTTCTAAGCCGTAGGTTACAGGTTCGAGTCCTGTCGGGCGCGCCATAACGATTTTCGTTCAGGGTGTTTTTTAAGGTTTGTGGTGAGCGTAGCTCAGTTGGTAGAGCCCCGGATTGTGATTCCGGTCGTCGTGGGTTCGAGTCCCATCGTTCACCCCATTTTAGAGTGAAACTGCGAACAGGAACTGCGAGAGTGGCGGAATTGGTAGACGCGCTGGATTTAGGTTCCAGTGGGGCAACCCGTGAGAGTTCGAGTCTCTCCTTTCGCACCATTTATCAGCCTGCGCGACTATGATGAGAGCATTCGAGACCAGAAAACAGAGACAATGAAATTATTTATGAGGAATTGAAAATGCAGGTTTCCGTTGAAGAGTCTGGCGCTATTGAGCGAAAACTTGCTATTTGTGTGCCGTCTGACGAGATTGAGTCAGAGGTGTCCAAACGACTGCACGATGCGGCCAGAAAGACGCGCATTCCGGGTTTCAGGCCCGGTAAGGCGCCTCTGCGTATTATCCGGCAGCGATTTGCTCCCGGGATTACCAACGAGGTCGTGATGGAGACGATCCAGTCGAGTTACGATGCCGCGCTGCAGCAGCAGGAAATCGTTCCGGCCGGGCTTCTTTCCATTGAGCCTGTACCCTATGAGTCCGGCAATGACCTGGAGTTCGTCGCTACCATAGAGGTCTTCCCACAAATTCCTGCACTGGACCTGGAGGGGGTGACAGTCCGCAAACCGGTAGTTGAGGTGACCACGCAGGACATTGACAATACGATGGAGGATATTCGCCTGCGCCATGCTGATAATTATGTCGCCAGGGAAGGCAAATCTGAAAAAGGCGACAAGTTGACTGTCGATTTTGAAGGGAAAATAGAGGGTGAGAGTTTTGAAGGGGGAACTGTGAAGGGTCATTCTTTCATCCTTGGCAACCGGGAGATGCCGGAAGAGTTTGAAAATGGGCTCGTCGGTGTCGGCAAGGATGAAGTCATGATCATCCCGGTTTTATATCCACAATTCCACGATAACCCTGTCCTGGCTGGAAAGGAGGTCGAGTATTCGGTCACAATCAAAGCGATGGAGAAACCGGAATTGCCCGAACTCGACGATGAGTTCGCTGAAAGAATGGGGGTCAGTGAGGGCGGTATCCAAAAGTTGCGGGAGGAAGTGGAAAACAATATGGCGCGTGAGCTGGACGAGCGTTTACGAGGCGTTACTCACCACAGGGTCATGAACGGACTGTTGCAGAAAAACGAAATCGAAGTGCCGAAATCGCTGGTCGAAAATGAAATTGACCATTCGGTACGAAGGCTTGAACAGTATATGGCTGCCCAGGGCCTGCCAGTGGGTGAAATCAATCGGGAGCATTACACGGTTGAAGCGAAGAGGCGGGTTGCCTTGAGCCTGATCGTCAAGGCGATTATTGACAAGCAGGTGATTCAGGTGGACCCTGAAGCAGTAAAGGCAAAGGTGACCGAGATGGCGGCCAGCTATGAGCAGCCGGAAGCCTTTATAACCCATTTTATGTCGGACCCCGATCAGGTAAAGAGGACCGAAGCGCTCATGTTCGAGGAGCAGGTTGTGGAAATGATGTTGGAAACGGCGATTGTTGAAGAGGAAAAACTCTCGCTTCAGGAATTTATGAAGGCGGCAAATAATGAAAACTGAAAATATCAATTTTGTGCCCATGGTGGTGGAATCCACAGGGCGCGGAGAAAGGGCGTATGACATCTATTCCCGGCTGCTCAAGGAGCGGGTGGTCTTTATGGTCGGTCCGGTGGATGACCACATGGCCAATATCATTGTCGCGCAACTGCTGTTCCTGGAATCGGAAAACCCGGAGAAGGATATTTCCCTGTATGTGAACAGTCCGGGCGGCAACGTTTCATCGGGCCTTGCGGTTTATGATACCATGCAGTTCATACGGCCGGATGTCAGTACCGTGTGTATCGGTCAGGCCGCCAGCATGGGAGCCGTGATCCTGGCTGGCGGGGAAAAGGATAAACGCCACGCGCTGCCGCATTCGAGGGTGATGATCCACCAGCCCATGGGCGGGTCCCAGGGGCAGGCGTCTGATATTGAAATTCATACCCGGGAGATTTTGGGTGTCAGAGAGCGGCTCAATCAGATTCTCTCGCATCATACCGGTCAATCCCTGAAGACCATCAAGAATGATACGGACCGGGACAATTTCATGAGCGCCGAGGACGCCCGGAAATATGGCATTATTGATTCTGTATTAAAAAAACGGTTATAGTTGGGGCCTGCGCTACCACAATACGATAATTGACCGAATAGCGATGACTGACGAAACCTCAGCTAGAAACGAGAAGCTGCTTTACTGTTCCTTTTGCGGTAAAAGCCAGCACGAAGCCAGGAAACTGATCGCTGGACCATCTGTCTTCATTTGTGACGAATGTGTCGATCTTTGCAACGGAATCATTCGCGATGAAATCACCGGTGAGGCTTCGCCCGCGGGTAATGAATCCGGATTTCCGAAACCCCGGGAAATCCACGCTATTCTCGATGACTATGTGATCGGACAGCAGGATGCGAAGAAAATGCTGTCGGTTGCGGTTTACAACCACTACAAAAGAATCGAAAACGAGGAAGCGAATTCCACCGTTGATATTTCCAAAAGCAATATCCTGCTGATCGGTCCGACCGGTTCCGGCAAAACGCTGTTGGCCGAGACGCTGGCGAAACAACTGAACGTCCCGTTCACGATTGCGGACGCGACCACGCTGACCGAGGCTGGTTATGTCGGCGAGGATGTTGAGAATATCATCCAGAAACTGCTTCAGGCCTGCGATTATGAAGTTGAAAAAGCCGAGATCGGGGTCGTTTATATTGACGAGATCGACAAGGTATCGCGCAAGGCCGAAGGCCCGTCCATTACCCGTGATGTTTCCGGGGAAGGCGTTCAACAGGCCCTGCTGAAACTGATTGAAGGCACTGTCGCCGCGATTCCGCCGCATGGCGGGCGCAAACATCCCCATCAAGAACTGCTGCAGGTGGATACCCGAAATATTCTGTTCCTGTGTGGTGGCGCTTTCGCGGGTATCGAAAAGATCATTCAGAACCGGACCGAAAAATCCGGCATTGGGTTCGGCGCTGATATCAAGGATAAATCGCCGGACCAGAGATCCAATGAACTGCTGCAGAAAATGGAGCCTGAGGACCTGGTCAAGTTCGGGCTGATTCCGGAATTCGTGGGTCGGCTTCCCGTGATTGCGACGCTCGAAGAACTGGATGAAGAATCCCTTGTGCGGATTCTGGTCGAACCCAAAAACGCCCTGACCAAGCAATATCAGACCCTGTTCAAGTTCGAAGGCGTAGATCTGGAATTCCGCGAAGACGCGCTGCGCCAGATTGCGATCAAGGCCATGGACCGTAAATCAGGCGCCAGAGGGCTGCGCTCTATCATGGAGGGCGCGCTGATAGAAACGATGTACGAGTTGCCCTCGCTTGAGGGGGTCAACAAGGTCGTGGTTGATTCCTCCGTGATTACCGAAGGCTCGCGGCCGCTTTATGTATACGAGAAGGACACGGCCCAAAAAGCGGCTGCCATGCTGTCAACCTGACCACTCCTGACTGGTCATGGCCGAGTCCGCTTCCCTGAAGTCCAGCCCCCGGACCAGGGGGCCGTGGAACTGGCATCCGCAGCTGCCATTGGTCATGCCACCGCTTTTCGTATGGCCACCGCAACCCGTCAACGCACTGAAATTTATTCTGGGCAGGGGGTTTGTACTATCCCAGATGATGATTTTTGTCTTGCTGGGGATTGTGACCTGGGCCTATCTCTCTCCCGGAATCGAGGGTTGGAAGACTTTTTCCCCTGACTGGATATTCCAGGTCTGGGCGATCAATATGGGACTCTCGGTAGTGGTCGCAGGCGGACTGCACCTCTATTTCCATACCTGGAAATGCCAGGGCAAGGTGCAAAAATACGATCATCGGGAATTGGCCCGAAACAACCGGGCATTCCTGTTCAATAATCAGGTTTGGGATAATATTTTCTGGAGCTGCGCCAGTGGCGTTACGGTCTGGACCGGGTTTCAGGTATTGCTGATGTGGGCGTATGCCAATCAGTTGATCGCATGGAATACCTGGTCGGGTAATCCTTACTGGTTCGTCGCCCTGTTCCTGGTATTGACTGTATGGGAGTCGATGCATTTTTACTTCATCCATCGGCTGATTCACTGGCCGCCGCTATACCGGATTGCCCATGCCCTGCATCACAAAAACGTTACGGTCGGGCCATGGTCCGGGCTGGCGATGCACCCGATTGAGCACCTGTTTTATTTCAGCACGGTATTGATCCATCTGGTCATTCCGTCCCATCCGATTCACATGTTCTTCCATATCTACCTGACTGCACTATCAGCCTATACCGGACATGTCGGTTACGAGTCCATTGTCATCAAGGATAAATCCACGCTCGGAATCGCCAACCTGTTCCATCAACTCCATCACCGATACTTCGAATGTAACTACGGAACCCCGTATATGCCCTGGGACAAGTGGCTCGGCACCATGCACGATGGTACTGAGGAAGCAACCCGTAGAATCAACCAGCGACGGGCCGGGATGCATTCCTGAGAGTTGGGCCGCTCAATCCACGTCATCCAGATTGGTTTCTTCAGCGGCTTCGGCGATCAACTCATCATGGGTAGACAGTATTGCCGTAGAGAAATCGAACAGATTTTTTGCCGTTCTGTGGGAATAGTTGAAATCATTCAGCAGCGAAGTGGCCATCAACGGTGAAATCTGATCTTCCTGAAGCAACTGGCTAACGGTAGTGTCAATAGTCTTTTTCGCGGCTTTGGCCTCTGCTTTGCGTTGATCTAAATCACGCTTGGCGGCAAGGTGTTCATTGCCATCCCGATACCTGCATATATCCCTGAGAATAAAGGCCAGTTTGATTCTTAAAGCGTTGTACTCATCACGAATGTGTTGATTATCTGAAACCATGTATCTGGTTGTGTTTTTTCTCAAATGTTTGACGTGCTTGACGCATTCCACAAGCTCTGCGGCAGCGCTGCGGAGCCGGTAGAGTTCTTCCGAAAATACGCTGGGAATATTTGTCTGCGCCCGGGAAATAAATTCGACAATGGAACTGTAAAGGATCTTGACCTTTCTCTCGTAAAGCTCATCCATATCGAACTCGATAATTTCCCGGTCATCCTTTATGATTTTTTCAAGATCGTCAGATTTGAGAATTTGTGTACGATGCAAATTCATGCCGTGCGCCATCAACTCGAACGCGGCGTCAAACAGGTGCCAGACCTCCTTCTTGAGAGACAATAATACCGTGTCCGGAAAATCGAATGCGGCTTCGTTGAGATATTTCGGCTCAGCGACATCCAGGGCTTTCTCAGGGAAAAATCTGAACAGAGATCCAGCTAACCGATGGATTAAAGGCACCATGACAATGACGCCAACCACATTAAAAAACGTATGGAATACAGCGAGCTTCATGGTGTAGTTATCTGCCGCTATGCCCACCGTACTACTGAACGCATCCACGGCCCATACGAATTGGCTGATAAATACAATGGCGATCACACCGGTTACCGCGTTAAAAACCAGATGTGCCCCGGCCAGCCGTTTACCTTCAATATTTGCGCTTAATGAGCCAATCACCGCGGTTACAGTGGTGCCGACATTCGCGCCAATGGCTAATGCCAAGCCATTTTCATAAGTGACCTGCCCGGCCGCCAACGCCGTCAGGATGAGTACCAGCGTCGCATGGGATGACTGCATCACTACGGTGGCGACGGCGCCAATGCCTGCAAACAGAAACAGGCCAGGATAGCCGCCCACCGCGAATGAAACCAGGTCGAAGCTATCCTTGAACGCCTCGAATCCCTCTTTCATATAGTGTATGCCGAGAAACAAAAAACCGAGTCCCGCAAGTACCGAGCCAATTCCCTTGAGGTATTTCGACCGTTGGAAGGAAAGCACAATCCCGAATACCAGCATCGGCATGGCGTAGGCGGATATTTTTACTTTCAGACCGAGCGCGGCGACCAGCCAGGCCCCGGTTGTAGTTCCAATGTTGGCGCCGAATATGATTCCAATACCCGCTATCAGCGTAATCATACCGGCGCTGATAAAAGATATCGCAATCACTGAAACCAGTGAACTGGACTGCATGATTGTGGTAGTGACGATTCCAAAGCCCAGCGCCTTCCAGGTCTTGTCCGTGGTTTTTTGCAACAACTTCTCCAGAAAACCTCCGGTAAAGGCTTTGAACCCTTCTTCGAGGAATAACATTCCGAACAGGAATATGGAAACTCCCGCCGCGATTTCCTTGAAGTCCGGGCTGACCCAAAAACCATAAGTCAGGATAAGCAGTATCGTCGGCAAAAATATTCTTTTCAGCATTCTGATCTCCCGGGTGGATTGCTATAACAATCAGACGAAATGGGCCAGGGGCTCGGCGAATACCCGTTCTACCATTGGGCGGAAAAATTCCAGGGGTTTCGAGTCAAAATCCGGGTCGAAGCAGTTCTGGTCATAGTTCTCGCAAAAATCGACACAGTCCTGATACCACTTGTGATCCTTGAAGCGATCCCTCGCATTGCGGTCCTTGTCGAAATGGTGGGCGTAGTACCAGGTCTGGAACAGGCCATGATGCTTGATAATCCAGTAGATTTTTTCTGAGACATAGGGGCGCAGTATCGCGGCGGCCATTTCGCTGTGGGAGCAGGGCGCCAGATTGTCGCCAATGTCGTGCAGCAGGGCGGCCACCACCATTTGTTCGGATTCTCCGGCGTCAAGGGCCCGGGTGGCGGACTGCAATGAGTGTTCCAGTCTGCTGACCCTGTAGCCGGAAAAGGAATGTTCGAGGCTGGTCAGCGCCGTCATCAGTCGGTCGGGCAGCGTTTTTGCGTATTCTTTCTCGTGCCTGGCGAGGAAGGCGTATTCTTCGGCGGTGCCGTCGATCATGTGAACGAAGTTGACAGTGTCCACGGTTCAGGTCCTCCGGGTTGCAGGTTTCATCTACAAAATCTCCAATACGTTTTCCGGCGGTCGGCCAATCGCCGCCTTGCCATTGTTGACGACTATCGGGCGTTCAAGCAGTTTCGGGTGGTTGACCAGGATTCGCAGCCATTCTTCATCAGCGGGAGTCCGGTCCGTCAGGCCCAGGTCTCTGTACAGGGCTTCGCTCTTGCGTATGAGGTCGCTAACCGGGCATCCCAGCAACTCAATGACGCTCCTGAGAGTGTCGGCGTCCGGTGGTTGTTCGAGATACAGGACGACTTCCGGGGTGATTCCGGCGTCTTCAATCAGCTTCAGGGTCGCCCTGGATTTGGAACAGCGTGGATTATGGTAAATGGTTGCCATCAACAGCCTCAGGGAATCCCGGTGATTGGGACTAAAGTCTAACCCGGTTCCCCTGAACCTGTCCAGACGCAAAACCGAGATTCCCGGCCACTGCGAACAGCGGTCACGACCGGACCGCTGGATTCATCAGGATGACAGCCGGGATTCCCGATGGAATATATAGACTCCGGAGCCGGTGATAATCAGGATACCCACCCAGGTCATCAGGTCGGGGAAATCGTTGAACAACAGCAGTCCGTAAATTGTGGCTCCGATGATCTCGACGTATTGGAACGGCGCCAGCACTCCCACCGGGGCGTGGCGGAACGCATACACGACGAGCAAATGGCCAACGGTGGCAATCAGGCCCAATCCACCCAGCAGCAGCCATTGGCTGGTGGTCGGGTAAACCGCCGTCAGGATGTCGAATTGACCGTATGTGCCAGCCAGCAGGGCGGCGCTCATCACCAGACAGCCGAACACTCCGGCGAGAAACTGTAATCGAACCGGTTCTTCGTAGCGGACCAGTTTCCGGGTCAGCAGGATGTAGAAGGAGAAACACAATGCGGCGCCGACCGGATACAGTACGGCCCAGCCCACTTCGGAAAAGGTCGGGCGAATGATGATCATCGCGCCGCAAAACCCGACGGCTATGGCTGACAGCCGTCTGACGCCGATGCGTTCGCGCAGAATGACGACCGATAACAGCGTGACCAGCATCGGTTCGATAAAGAAAATGGAGATCGCTTCCGCGATCGGCAGGTAAATCAGTCCGGTAAAAAACAATACGGTCGCGGCGGCGATCAGCGCTCCCCGCATGGCGTGAAGGTGCAGCGTGGCGGTCAGCCAGGGGCCCCTGGTCCGAATAACGAACGGGAGCAGCAGGAGTAGCTGGAAGAAAAATCGGCTCCATGAGATCTGGCCGGGAGAGATTGATCCCGCCAGCCATTTCGCGATGGCGTCAATGCCGGGCAATAACAGCATCGCGATGATCATCATCCACATCGCCCTGGCCGATTCGTTGTTCCTGCTCACAATAGGTTTGCCTGATTACAGTAAATCTGGTATATCGCCGGAATTCGCAATAATCAGGCCGGAATCAAACCAGAAGAAGAATGATGAATAGAGACCGTTATTATAATCTGATGCAACGCATCGCTGCCGGTGAACGTATCCTGATTGATGGCGCCACCGGGACTGAAGTGGAACGGCGCGGCGTTGTGAAAAACAAGAAAATCTGGAACGGGGCAGGCGCCTTGGGCAATCCGGATGTCGTTCGCCAGATTCACGAGGATTATCTTCGCCTGGGCGCCGGGATTGTGATTTCAAATACGTTCGGAAACTCCAGAAAGGCGCTCGAGAATGCGGGGCTGGGCCAGCAGTTTGAATTTTTGAACCGGCGCGGAGTGGAGTTGGCGGTAGAAGCGCGGGATAATGCCGGGACACCGGATGCCCTGGTCGCCGGAGGTATCACTCACTGGGTCTGGACGGGCGTGCCGCCGACCCTGGATGAGTTGTATAGCGGTGTCGCAGAGCAGGCGGCCATCATGAAGCAGGCGGGCGCCGACCTGCTGATGCTTGAAATGATGGTGGATATCCCCCGTATGCTGGTGGTACTTGAGGCTGCGCAAAGCAGCGGCCTGCCTGTCTGGGCAGGGCTTTCCTGCGAGCCGAAAGCGGATGGAGTGATGCGCTTGCTGGAAGGAGAACCCCTGATTGATGCGCTGGCAGAGTTACAGGATAAACAGGTTCCATTGATCAATATCATGCACACGGAAGTGGCGTACATCAATGAGTGTCTGGATATAGTCCAGGAAAACTGGTCCGGGTCAGTTGGCGTATATGCTCATACCGGCCGCTCGGTTGATTCGGACTGGGTATTCGATGGCACGATTTCCCCTGAGGATTACGCCACCGCCTGCAAAGGCTGGCTGGACCGCGGTGTCCAGGTGATTGGCGGGTGTTGCGGGATACGCGCCGATCATATTTGCGCGATCAGGGAGATGATGTAAGACAGCCCGGAGATCAGACCGACCGTAACCTTCCGGTATGACCGGCCGGTTATGCCCAGGGGTGGCCTGAATCCGAACCGGCAGGGACTATTCGCTCTGTTTCTGCGCCCTTCTGCGCTGCGACCACCAAACCAGTCCCAGCAATAAAAGCGCGGGGAGATAGAACACCTCTTTGGGGGTGCGGTCCTTTGCGGTTTTGATGGTACTTAATTCCACCGGATCATCCGTGTAGTAGTCGAAGGTCTTGCCGATGGTTTCAAAGAAGGGCGATCCGGGGAAGGGCTCTTCAATAATGGCGCGGCCGTCTTCCACAATGACCGTGAGTCCGGCTTTTTCAAGTCTCTCAATCGCCGCGGCCTGATCCCCCATCGGAACCAGGATGGTGGTGCTGGTGATTTCGCCGGTATCAAAATCCGGGCCGGTCACCACCATGGTGAGCGTTCCGTCGGGAGTCGCGTTATCGACCACTTCATAAACCCTGGAAGGGTGAATTTCCTCGAATGGCGGGTCCACCTTGTCCAGCCAGAAGCCGGGGCGGAACAGGGTGAAGGCGACCAGCAGCAGTATCGCGGATTCCCAGGCTTTGTTGCGAGTCACCAGCCAGCCCTGGGTCGCCGAGGCGAACAGCATCATGGCGATGACGGCGACAATGAATACGAATACAGCCTTCATCGGCGATACGTCAATCAGCAGCAGTTCAGTGTTGAAGATAAACAGGAACGGTAGCAGTGCGGTGCGAATATCATACGCGAACCCCTGAATCCCCGTTTTGATCGGGTCTCCCTTTGAAATAGCCGCCGCTGCGAACGCCGCCAGACCGACCGGGGGCGTGTCGTCCGCCAGAATGCCAAAGTAAAATACGAACAGGTGCACGGCAATCAGTGGGACCAGCAAGCCGTTGGCCGCCCCCAGAGTAATGATAACCGGAGCCATCAATGAGGAGACGACGATATAGTTGGCTGTTGTCGGTAGCCCCATGCCGAGAATCAGGCTCATTACGGCGACCAGTAACAGCATTACGATCAGATACCCACCAGACAGGAACTCTACAAACTCGCCGACCACCTGATGGGCGCCGGTCAATGATATGGTTCCGACTATGATGCCCGCCGCCCCGGTCGCCACTGAAATACTGATCATGTTGCGTGAGCCTGCGATCATGCCGGAGATCCAGTCATCCTTGCCGGTTTGAAATGCTGCCCTGTAGTTGCCGGAGCCGCGGAAGAATGCCTTGATCGGATGTTGAGTCAGGGTCACAATGATCATCGCGACCGCTGCCCAGAATGCGGACAACCCCGGCGACAGTCTTTCGATCACGATACTCCAGATCAGGATCACGATGGGCAGGATGTAATACAGGCCGGTGAGCGCTGTTTCTCCCGCTTTTGGCAGTTCGGTGATCGGAGCGTCCGGGTGGTCGACAACCAGATCAGGTATTCTGGATGCGAGCTTGAGGAGATACAGGTAGACTCCCACACAACCTGCCGCGACGATATAAAAGGCCGATGCCGGGGCCACGACCTTGATCCAGCCGAGACCGTAATAAACCAGAATGCCAAGCAGTCCAATGCCGATAAATCCGCTCAGGAACCCCATCATCTTGCGGGCGAAAGTCAGGGAGGAGGGTGGCTTTGGCAGTCCTTGCAGGTTCAGCTTCATGGCTTCGAGATGAACAATGTAAAAAAGCGCAATATAGGATACCAGCGCGGGCACCAGAGCGTGCTTCAGTATTTCCTGATAGCTGATGCCGGTAAATTCCGCGATCAAAAATGCCGCAGCCCCCATGACCGGAGGGGTCAACTGGCCGTTTGTCGAGGAGGCTACTTCGACCGCGCCCGCCTTTTCCGGGGAAAATCCGGTGCGCTTCATCAACGGGATGGTAAATGTCCCGGTGGTGACGGTATTGGCGATGGATGAACCGGAATACATACCGCTCAGCGCTGAAGCCACCACGGCCGCCTTGGCTGGCCCGCCGCGCAAATGCCCGAGCAGGGCAAACGCGATCTTTATGAAGAAATTCCCTGCCCCCGCCTTCTCCAGTATGGAGCCGAACAGTACAAACAGGAATATCAGGCTGGCCGAAACTCCGAGCGCTACGCCAAACACGCCTTCATTCTGCATCCAGAAATGCCACATGGCCTTGCCGTAGGATGCCCCCTTCCATTGAATGGTCTCGGGCAGCCAGTTGGCATTGCCAAAGAAAACATAAGCGACAAACACACTGGCGACAATCAGCAACGGCAGTCCGAGGGAGCGGTAGACCGTGATCCCGAGGATCAGCATGCCAATGGTGGATGCGACCAGATCGCCGGTGGTCGGTAATCCGGCGCGCACCGCAATTTCATTGCGAAGAACCACGATATACAGACAGCAAACCACGCCAGCAATGGCCAGAACCCAGTCATACCAGGGGATTCGGGTTGAAGAACTGGACTTGAACAGCGGGAAGGCGAGAGTGGCCAGGAAAAAGCCGAACGCGAGGTGAATCAGTCTGGCGTTCGAGTTGGTGACGATGACACTGATTCCGGTTACATCGGTCAACCAGAACGGGAGGTTGGATGCAATATAAAGTTGAAACAGGGCCCAGACAAACGCGACCGTGGCGATCAGCTTGCCTTCCCAGCCGAGCGGATTGCGTCCTCCTGTGTCAACTGCCGAAAAATCCTCCAGGCTGCCCTGGGATTGATTGTTTTGTGCCATCTTTGATTCTCGCTAGGTGCGGATTATGTCAATGCCGACTCAGGCTTTCTCTGGCTACGACCCGTATCGAAGCAACCAGAAACAAAAAACCCTCCCGGAATGTGCAGGAGGGTTTTTCGGGTCACAACCGATACCGGCTAAGGAATTACATCCAGCCGCGTTCCTTGTAATACTTCTCCGCGCCCGGATGCAGTGGGGCTGAAAGGGAATCAGAAATCATTTCCGCTTCACTCAGATTGCCAAATGCGGGGTGCAGTTTCTTGAAGTCGTCAAAGTTTTCAAATACAGCCTTGACCACGACATAGACGACCTCGTCGGAGACATCGGCGCTGGAAACGAAGGTGGCTCCTACTCCGAAAGTCTGAATGTCGCTCTCATTATTGTACATACCCGCCGGGATTGAGGCGGTACGATAATATGGATTGTCAGCTACCAGCTTGTCGATCGCCTCTCCTTCAACGTGTACCAGGTGGGCATCGCAGGTTGCCAGGGATTCCTGAGTCAGGGCGGACGGATGACCGACCAGCCAGAAATAGGCATCAATCTTGCCGTCGCATACCGCCTGTCCGGTTTCCGCTGATTTCATTTCCGCCGCCAGTTTGAGGTCGCTACGTTCCCAGCCGAGCGCTTCTTCAATGACTTCCCAGGTGCCGCGGGTGCCGGAACCGGGGTTGCCGATATTCAGGCGCTTGCCTTTGGCATCGGTCAGGGTATTGATTCCAGACGCATCGCTGGCGATGACGGTAACCGGCTCAGGATGGACGGAGAAGACGGCGCGCAGATTTTCAAAGGCGCCCTGGTCTTCAAATTTTGAAGTACCGTTATAAGCGTGATATTGCCAGTCGGATTGCGCTACGCCGAACTCAAGTTCGCCAGCCCGAATGGTATTGATATTATAAATTGAGCCGCCGGTGGACTCCGCCGAGCAACGAATGCCATGCTCCTTGCGGTTCTTGTTTACCAGTCTGCAAATGGCGCCGCCGGTCGGGTAGTAAACGCCGGTTACGCCGCCTGTACCGATGGAGATAAACTGTTGCTGGGCATGGGCGGTCATTGCGCTCATTCCGGTTACAGCGATTCCTGTGGCAACGATCGTAGATAGAATCGTGTTTCTCATGGTAATGCCTCTTTGATGAAGATAAATTTGTCAGATCGCCCACCTGGAGGTGGATGATCCGGTACTTCTATTAATATTACCAGTCTGCCCGTTCCGGCCCCCGGCAATCAATACGGCATGGTAACATCTTTGGGTGTCATCGTATATAGTCGGAACTTCCTCCGCATCGGGTCCGATCTCTATATGTTGGAATCCGCAAAAGAGGCCTTGCGCTTTGCCATGAATTCCAGCAGCGCTTCATCAATGGCCGGGTCGAGTGGCGGGAGCTGATACTCGTTCAGCATTTGCTTCCAGATTTTGTTGGCGCGGACCGTGGCGTCGTGCGAGCCTTCCAGTTCCCATTGTTCAAAGCTGTTATTGTCGGCGATGCTGGAACGGTAGAAGGCGGTCTTGAAATTCTCCTGGGTATGGCTGCAACCGAGGAAATGCTGGCCCGGTCCGACTTCCCGGATCGCGCTCAACGCCTGCCCGTTTTCTGAAAGGTCCGTGCCAGCGGCGAACACCTGCATCATGCCGAGTTGATCGGCGTCCATGATCAGTTTTTCATAGGATGAGGACAATCCTCCTTCCAGCCAGCCAGCCGCGTGGAGAACAAAGTTGACTCCGGCCATGATAGTGGGCAGCAGGGTGTTGGCGCTTTCATAGGCGGCCTGGGCGTCGGTGATCTTGGAGCCGCACAGCGAGCCGCCGCTTCGAAACGGCACGCCCAGCCGCCGGGCCAGGGCGGCGCAGCCATTGATCACCAGCGCCGGTTCCGGGGTGCCAAAAGTGGGCGCCCCCGATTGCATCGACATCGAGCTCGAGAATGTGCCGAAGATGACCGGACAGCCGGGACGGACCAGTTGGGTGAATGCTATCCCGGTGAGCGCCTCGGCCAGGATTTGCGCCATGGTTCCAGCGGCGGCGACCGGCGACATGGCGCCGGAGAGAATAAAGGGGGAGACGATACTGGCCTGATTGTTTCTGGCGTACACTTCCGAGGCGCCGAGCATGGTTTCATCGAAAGTCATCGGTGAGTTGGCGTTGATCAGGTTGATGACCACGGTATTCTGATCGACAAACTCTTCCCCGAACACAATCTTGCACATGTCCACCGTATCCTGCGCTCTTTGCGGGTGGGTTACCGATCCCATGAAGGGTTTGTCGGAATACTTGATGTGGCTGTAGACCATATCGAAGTGCCGTTTGTTGACCGGCAAATCGGTCGGTTCGCATACGGTGCCGCCTGAATGATGCAGCGAAGGCAGCATCCAGGTCAGTTTGACCAGGTTGCGGAAATCCTCGATCATCGCGTAACGCCGTCCCTTGTCGAGGTCGCGGACGAAGGGGGGACCGTAAACCGGGGCGAATACGGTGGATTTGCCGCCGATCATGACGTTCCTTGCGGGATTCCTCGCTTTTTGCTCAAAAGTCCGCGGCGCCGAGTCCTGGATGATCTTACGGCACAGGCCTTTCGGGAAACGCACCAGTTCGCCCTTGACATCCGCTCCGGCCTGTTTGAATAGTTTCAACGCCGGCGGATAGTGGTATTCGATGCCGATTTCCTGCAGGATGGTATCGGCGTTGTCTTCGATCAGTGACAGGCCTTCTTCGTCCAGCAGTACATACTCCGGTATTTTCCGGGTGATGTAGGGAGTGACCGCAGGAGCCGTTGTTTGTTCGCGTTCCTGTCTGGCGTGTCGGCCGCCGCGTTTTCTGGATGTTCTTGGCATATTCGTTACGGTTTGTTGTCCGGGTAACAGGGTATGGGGGCATTCTGTTTGCGACCAGCCATACTGCGGATGCAATTAACTGATTGCGCCACGCACTTTGTATGTACATAATATACCATTGACGTATCACAAGATACGCGCATCAGGATATCCGTGACCGATCCCTACAAAAATGTGGCCAGCGCCATGCTGTACCGCCGCCTGTTTTCCTATGTGCTGCCGTACAAGGGGGTGTTTGGCATGGCGCTGTTCGGCATGCTTCTGGTGGCGGCGGGGGATACTGCGTTTGCCTGGGTTCTGCAGCCGTTGATGGACCAGGGTTTTGTGGGGCGAGACCCCGGTTTCATCCGGTTTATTCCGGCGCTGCTGGTGGCGATCGCTTTCGCCCGAGCGGTTGGGGATTTCATTGATGTCTACTGTTCCAACTGGGTGTCGAGGAAGGTGATCCAGGACTTGCGGCAGAAAATGTTCGATCAGTTGATCCACGCCCCCACCGAATATTTCGACAAGCATTCGAGCGGCGGGCTGGTATCGCGACTGACCTACGATGTGGAACAGGTCGCGCGGGCCAGCACGGACGCCTTGCGGGTTCTGTTCCGGGATATTCTGAAAGCGGTATTCCTGTTGTCCCTGCTGTTCTGGCTGAGTTGGAAGTTGTCGTTGATATTTATTGCCATTTTCCCGGTCACCTTCTGGATTTTCAAAGCCACCAGCGGGCGGTTCAGGAAAATCAGTCATGTCATCCAGGAAAGTGTGGGGGACATTACCAATATTGCCAGACAGGCGTTCCAGGGGCACAAACTGGTCAAGATTTTCAATTCCCAGAATTACGAAAAGCGGATGTTTTTCACGGCCAACAACCGCCACCGCCAGCAGTCCATGAAAAAAGCGGGGATTCTGGCGGCTACGGTTCCAATCGTCGTTTTCCTGATGGGTGTGGGGGTGGCTCTGATGATCTGGCTGGCCTTGATTCTGGAAATCACTCCGGGGGTGTTCACTTCTTATCTGGTGGCGGTGACCATGGTCGTGCGTCCGGTCAGGAATCTGTCCCGGATCAACGAGGTGATACAAACCGGTCTGGCGGGTGTGCAATCGGTTTTCCGTACCATTGACCTGTATCAGGAAAAGGATGAGGGCCGGATTGTCCTTGGCGATATCGACGGCAATGTGTCCTTTTCAGATGTTTCGTTCCATTATCCGGGTGATCATCCCCAGGTTCTTGAAAACATCGACTTTGAGATAAAGGCGGGGTCAACAGTGGCGCTGGTCGGGCCGTCCGGCAGTGGAAAATCAACCATTACCTCGATGTTGATGAGATTCTACAGTCCTATCGCCGGCGACATAAGCATTGACGGCCACTCGCTTCAGGACATCCGCCTGCAATCACTCCGGGAAAAGATGGCCATGGTCAGCCAGGAGGTGATACTGGTGGCGGACACGATCAGAAACAACATTGTGTATGGCGGGGCCGATGACATTGACGAGGACCGGTTGATGACGGCCATCGAGACCGCCCACATCCGGGAGTTTGCCGATGATTTTCCGGATGGAATCGACACATTTGTCGGTGAAGAAGGCTCCCGTTTGTCCGGCGGGCAGAGGCAGCGTGTCGCCATCGCGCGCGCAATCTACAAGGACGCCCCGATCCTGATCCTGGACGAAGCTACCTCTTCCCTGGACTCCCGCTCGGAGAAACATATTCAGGACGCGATAGGTCGATTGATCCGCAATCGAACGACCCTGGTCATTGCCCACCGACTGAGCACCATCGAGAGCGCGGATTTGATTCTGGTGCTGGGCAAGGGCCGGATCCTGGAACGCGGAAATCATGAAACGCTGTTGTCGAAAAAGGGGCATTACTATCATTTGTACAATACCCAGTATCGTCACAACACCGGTAATGCTGGATAAATTGCAACAGGGGTGGCGGCGGGCGAACTGGCTGAACTGCCTGCTGTTGCCGCTGTCTGTTGTCTATGGACTGTTGATGCTGGCCAGGAGGCGCTGTTACCGCCTCGGAGTTTTCAGGGGCGTCTCCCTCGCTGTGCCAGTAATCGTGGTCGGCGGGGTGACGGTGGGCGGAAGCGGAAAGACGCCGGTGGTATTGTCTCTGGTCCGGTATTTCCAGAATAAGGGGTTCCGTCCGGGGGTCATCTGCAAGGGTTACAAGGGCCATTCTCCGTTCTGGCCGAGAGAAGTGAATGACTCAACGACTGCGGCGCTGGTCGGCGATGAAGCCCAATTGATTTACGAGTTGACCGGGGTTTCGGTAGTAGCGGGTCCGGAACGGGTCAGAAACGGGGTTTACCTGATTGATAAATTCGGTTGCGATATTCTGGTCAGTGATGACGGATTCCAGCATCACGTCCTGGAGCGCGACGTGGATATTGTGGTTCTGGACGGGCAGGACGGATACGGCAATGGCTGGTGCCTGCCGGCTGGGCCGTTGCGGGAGTTTCGCGGTCAGATCAAGCGGGCGGACATCGTGCTGGTGAATGGCGCCAGCGAAGGATTCCGGGTTGCGGGGCCGCAAACCGGCCGGATGTCGGTGAGGATAACAGAAGCGTATAACCTGTCGGACGGTATCCGGAAACCGTTGTCCGAATTTAGCGGCGGGCTTGTGCACGGGGTGGCGGGGGTGGGCAACCCGGCCCGGTTTTTCCGGCAACTGGAGCGACTCGGGCTGGATGTGGTTCGCCATCCTTTCCCGGACCATCATCCCTTCGCGGAATCCGATCTGGATTTCGGCGATGACCGATTGATTCTCATGACCGAAAAAGATGCGATAAAATGCCGGGATATGACCATTAAAAATAAACTCTGGGCAATTCCCGCGATCACTGAAATTGATCAATGTGTATTCGACCGGATTGATCGGTTGATTTCCCCCGCAACCGGTCTGTCGGCAACCGATCTGTCGGAGTGAATCGTTGTCTGTTCCTTTTCACATCATCATTCCAGCGCGTTTTCAGTCCAGCCGCCTGCCGGGCAAGCCGCTGTTGGAAATTGCCGGCAAACCCATGATTCAGCATGTGGTCGAGCGGTGCCGGGAAAGTGAGGCCAGTAGTATCGTGGTGGCGACGGATGACCCGCGTATCGCTGAAGCGGTTGAGCGTTTCGGCGGTCAGGCGGCGCTCACTTCCCGTAATCACCCATCTGGCAGTGACCGCATTGCGGAGGCATCACAGAAACTCGGCCTCGCCGCAGACGATGTGATCGTCAATGTCCAGGGGGACGAGTTCGATATGTCGGCAGCCCTGATCAATCAGGTCGCCAACGCGCTGGTTCCGGGGAGCGCGGCGGTTATGGCCACGGCCAGCGCCCCGTTGACTTGTCCTGCGGATGCGTCCGACCCTTCCGTGGTCAAGGTGGTCAGCGATAAATCAGGGTATGCGATCTACTTCAGCCGGGCGGCCATTCCCTGGGTGCGTGATGAATCGACTTCCGGGCTGGCCGATCACGCACAGGATCATATCCAGAGGCATCTCGGGATTTACGCGTATTCGGCGGGATACATCCAGACATTCGCGGCCAGAGGGCATTGCCGGCTGGAGGAGCTGGAGAAGCTGGAGCAACTGCGCGCGATCTGGCACGGGGAGAAAATCCGTTGTGTAGAGGCGGTGCAGATTCCCGGTCCCGGAATTGATACCGAACAGGACTTACAGAGGGCCAGAAAGGCATTCGAGACATGAGGCAATATCACGTTTCCCACGTTTGCGGGGTATCCCGTCCATTCCCGGGCACAGCGTCATGAAGGCCATGATTCTGGCGGCGGGGAAGGGATTCCGCCTGCGCCCGCTCACTTATGAAATGCCCAAACCGATGATTCCGGTACTGGGGAAGCCCGTCATGGAGTATCTGGTCGAGCGGCTTGCGAGCCATAGATTCCTCGATGTGATGATCAACGTCAGCCACCAGTCGGAAGTCATTGAAACCTATTTTACGGATGGGCGGCGCTGGGGGGTGAACATCGGATATTCCTTCGAAGGGTACATTGAAGGCGGTGAACTGGTCCGGGAACCGCTGGGGTCAGCGGGTGGAATCCGGCGAATACAGGATTTCGGCGGATTCTTCGATGATACCTTTGTGGTGATCTGCGGGGACCTGATTATCGACCTGGACCTGACCGAAGCCGTTCGCAAACACTGGCAATCCGGGGCCAAAGCCAGCATTCTGGTCAAACCGATGGAACGAGAGAGGTTGTCGAATTACGGCGTTGTCGTTGCCGATTCCCGGGGGTGGATTACTTCTTTCCAGGAAAAGCCCACGATTGAGGAGGCCGCGTCCAATCTGGTCAATACCGGGATTTATATTTTTGAGCCGGAGGTCATCGACCTGATTCCGGCTGACACATTTTATGATATTGGCAAAGACCTGCTGCCGAACCTGATTTCGCAAGGGGCGCCGTTCGGCGCCATTGATATGCCGTTTCGCTGGTTGGACATCGGGAGACTGAGTGATTACTGGCGAGTCAATCAACAGATGATGCGCGGTTCGGTGCGGGGTGTCGATATGCCCGGCACGGAGGTGATGCCGCAAGTCTGGACGGGCTTGAACGTAAATGTTGATTGGGATGACGTTTATATCGAAGGGCCGGTTTTTATCGGCTCGAATTCCAGAATCGAGGCCGGTTGCGAAATTCAGGGGCCGACCTGGATATCTCACGGCTGCTATCTGCAAGGCGGGTCTAAAATCCATAGAAGCATGTTGTTTCAGCATACTCTGATACGCCGCCGCGCCGTAGTTCATGAGGCCGTGGTGTTCGGGCGGTACTGTGTGGACAGGGAAGGTCAGCCGGTAACCAGCGATGGCACGGATCTGGACTGGGTGGGAGACGCGCGGGACAACAACAGATAGATCAGGCTGTGAAATACAGCTCGATTTGCTATACAATCCCGGCTTCGAAAATCTGCGCCAACCCTTAATCGCCTGATCCAATGCCATTTTACGAATATCAATGCCGTCAATGCGACCACCGACTCGAAGTGCTCCAGAAAATATCGGACGCTCCTCTCGTGTATTGCCCGGAATGCAATGAAGCCGCTCTCAGAAAGCTGGTTTCCGCCGCCGCGTTTCGATTGAAGGGTACGGGCTGGTACGAAACGGATTTCAAGGGTAACGGAAAAAAGGAAGACAAATCCGCGAATGGCAAGTCCTCGGATGGCGGGGACACGCCCACGGACAAGGCCGGTGACCGTCCGAACAAGGCAGACGGTAAAAAATCCGACAGCGCGAACTCCGCCGGCGCAAAGAGTTCCAGCGTTTCGGCAACGGCCTGATTTCGGCCGCGTCGAAGAATCTCCCTGTACGTTATCGACCGGCTGCGACATGCGAACCCGCCTGTGTGGACAATTGAATCGGTCGGATATCGGCGAGACGGTTTCGGTCGCCGGCTGGGTGTTGAATCGCCGGGACCACGGAGGGGTTATTTTTATTGATCTGAGAGACCGTTCCGGGCATGTCCAGGTCGTGGCCGACCCGGATCATCCGGCGCCTTTTGAGATTGCGGACAAATCCCGGAACGAATTTGTATTATCGGCTACCGGTCAGGTTCGCGCGCGCCCCGAAGGTACGGTGAATCCGGATCTGGCTACCGGGGAGATTGAAATTATGGCCGACCGGATTGACTTGCTCAATCGTTGCGAGCCGTTGCCATTCCAGCTTGATGAAGAGGATACCGGTGAAGCGACCCGGCTGAAGTACCGATTTCTCGACCTGCGGCGTCCGGCCATGCAGCACGCCCTGCGGAATCGCCACCGGATCATTTCCACCCTGCGGCAATTCCTGGAGCGGCATGAATTCGTGGAAATTGAAACGCCGGTACTGACCCGGCCGACACCCGAAGGAGCCCGGGATTATCTGGTGCCGAGCCGGACCCATCCGGGGGCATTCTTTTCCCTGCCCCAGTCGCCGCAGCTTTTCAAGCAACTGCTGATGGTTTCCGGGTTCGAACGTTATTTCCAGATTGCCCGTTGCTTCCGGGATGAAGACCTGCGGGCTGATCGACAGCCTGAATTTACCCAGCTTGATATCGAGGTCTCGTTCATGGATGAGAACGAAATCATGCAGTTGATGGAGCGGCTGATCCGACACTGTTTCAAGGTCGTACTCGATGTTGAATTGCCGGACCCCCTGCCCAGACTGAGTTATCAGGAGGCGATGTCCCGTTATGGAATCGACCGGCCGGATTTGCGGATTGACCTGGAGCTGACCGATCTGACCGACTTGATGAAGGCAGTTGAATTCAAGGTGTTTTCCGGACCGGCCAATGACCCTGAAGGCCGTATCGCCGCATTGCGTGTGTCGGGCGGCAGCAGCCTGTCGCGGGCGCAGATTGACCAGTACACTGAATTTGTCGGGCAATACGGCGCCAGAGGGCTGGCCTGGATCAAGGTCAATGATGCCGCGGCCGGCCGGGCCGGGTTGCAGTCGCCGATCCTGAAATTTCTTCCGGACGAGGTGGTAGACGGGATCATTCGCCGTACCCGCTCCGAAACTGGAGACCTGATTTTCTTCGGGGCGGACAAAGCCGCTGTCGTCAATGCCGCCCTCGGAGCGCTCCGGGTCAGGCTGGGACATGACCTGGACCGGGTCGAGCCTGGCTGGAAACCGGTCTGGATCGTCGATTTCCCCTTGGTGGAATGGAACCAGGATGAGAAACGGTGGCAGGCGCTGCACCATCCGTTCACCGCGCCAAAAGAGGCCGACCTGTCTGGTAAGGACCCTGGCCAGTTGTTGTCACGCGCTTATGATATGGTACTGAATGGCGTCGAAATCGGCGGTGGCTCGATCCGTATTCATCGGTCCGGCCTGCAACGGGAAGTTCTGAATCTGCTGGGCATTGATGACCGGGAGGCCGGAGAAAAGTTCGGTTTTCTGCTGAGTGGTCTCAAATATGGGGCGCCGCCCCATGGCGGCATTGCCTTCGGTATTGATCGCCTGGCGGCGATGATGGCCGGGGTTGAGTCGATTCGCGAGGTCATCGCCTTCCCGAAAACCCAGAAAGCGTCCTGTCTGTTGACAGAAGCGCCCGATCAGGTGGATGCCGGTCAGCTTCGGGAGCTCGGCCTGAAGATCAAAAATTCGGGACAGACTGCATAACCCGTCATTGCCGTTGAGATTTCCTGAACGTCTTCTGGGCCGGTCCGAACCGGCTTGCATACAGACAGTAGATTGGAATGATTTGCGCCATCATATCGCGTTTGGCCTGATTGAGCGGGGTGATGCGGCGGGCCGGTTGCCCTGCCCATAACCAGCCGCTTTCCAATAATTGGCCGGGCTCGGTTTGAGCGCCCGCCGCCAGCAGTACATCGCTTTCTACTACGGTATCACGGGCTACCACGGCGCTGATCCCGATCAGGGAGTGATCGCCAATCGTGCAATCGGTCAGCGATACATTGTGACCAATGGTTACGTGTTCACCGATCACGACATCCCGTTCGCCGCAAACAATGATGGTATTGTCCTGGATGTTGGTTCTTGTCCCGACAACGATTTTGTGGTTGCCCGCGTCCAGGCGGCAGCCATACCAGATACTGACATCGGCTTCGGCGCAGATCATCCCTGAGAGTTCCGCTGTGCATCCGATAAAGAGTTCGCCTGCAATGGATGCGCCGGCGCCGGAAGAGCCAGTGTCGGCTGCGGAGGATCCTTGCCGTTCTGTCCCGGATTGACCGGCCGCGAACGGGGCTGAACGGATACGGGCGTGTTCGCGGTCCAGTTCACCGGACGCCAGCGCCCGGACCGGCTTGGCCGGACACCCGGAATACAGCCATCCACCGGCAAGTGTGGAGCGCGGATAGACCACTGACGCGGGAGCCAGAACCGTGCCGGGTTCCACCACCGAGCCGTCGAGTACTGTCGTCCCATGCCCGATTATGCACTGGCCGCCAATCTCGCAGGCATGGATCACCGCGTTTTCACCGGCGCTGACGTCATGACCAATGACTGCCGGATAAATGTCGTCAACAATGTGAACGGTACCGCGCGGGCCGAGATGAAAATTGCGTCCGATCCGAATGTAATGGCCATCGGCGCGAATTACGGAGTGGTCGCCAAGCCATGCGTCCTCGCCCAGAGTCACCTGTCCGAGTACCGCGGCGCGCTCGCCGGTATACACCGGCTCCGCGACCAGATTCGGCCAGTGTTGATCGTATGGCAGAATCACCGGAGATCTGTTTTCGCTTGATTGTGCACTCAATGTATGGCCGTTCGGGATCGTGTTTACACAGATTATATAATATCTCCCTCAACATAAAATCCCCGGTGATTATGTTACTATCATGCCCATGTTTGAAACCGGTTACATGGTTCAGGTCCTGCCTTGTCGGCAGCAAAGTTTGATGTCGGGAAGGATTATTCATGGCGGGGCATAGCAAGTGGGCCAATATCAAGTTCCGGAAAGCGGCCCAGGACGCCAGACGCGGCAAGATATTCACTAAACTGATCAAGGAGATCACGGTTTCGGCCCGGCTGGGTGGCGGTGACCCGGACGCCAATCCGAGATTACGGGCAGCCATTGACAAGGCGCTGGCCGGCAATATGACCAGGGATACGATCAACCGCGCGGTAAAACGCGGGTCCGGCGCCCTGGCCGGTGAGGATATCGTCGAGATTCGTTATGAGGGTTATGGCCCCGGAGGGGTGGCGGTTCTGGTGGAGTGCGCTACGGACAATAAGAACAGGACTGTCAGTGAAGTGCGTCACGCCTTTACCAAACATGGCGGGAATCTGGGGACGGATGGGTCGGTAGCCTGGCTTTTCAACGAAATCGGATCCATCGTTTTTTCCAATGGCGAAGACGAAGAGGAAGTCATGAATGCGGCCCTGGAGGCGGGCGCGGAAGATATCGAGAGCGAAGACGGAATCATTGAGGTGGTGACGCCTCCGGAGAATTTTCATGAAGTCCAGCAGGCGATGAAGGCGGCGGGGCTTAAGGCGGAAATGTCTGAATTGATCCAGCGGCCCTCGGTGGAAGTCCCGGTAGAGCGGGAGGATGTCGAGAAGGTGATGAAGTTGATCAATGCCCTGGAGGATCTGGACGATGTCCAGGATGTTTTTACCAACGCCAGTTTCGACGGCCAAGAGGTGGAGTGATGCGGGTGCTGGGAATCGATCCGGGTTCCCGAAATACAGGACTTGGCGTTGTTGAATCGGTCCATGGTGAGCTTCGCCCTGTCGCGGGTCGATGTATCCGCATGGGCAGCGAGCCGCTTCCAGATCGATTGGGCCGGATTTATCTGGGGGTGCAGGATATGATTACGCAATATGAGCCTGATCTGGTTGCGGTGGAACAGGTGTTTGTCGCCAATAACGCCAAATCCGCCCTGATTCTGGGGCAGGCCAGGGGCAGCGCCGTCTGCTCCGCGGTGAACGCGGGTCGGACCGTAGTCGAGTACAGCGCGCTGCAGATCAAACGCGCTCTGGTCGGTTCCGGCAACGCGAAGAAAGAGCAGGTGCAGTATATGGTGCGGGTATTGCTCGGCCTGACGCGAACGCCTGGCGCGGATGAGGCGGATGCCCTGGCTTGCGCCATCTGCCATATCCATACGGTCCGGACCCAGGACCAACTGCGCGCGGCATCATGAACGGATTGAGTTCGGTACTGGCTGTCCTGTGATTGGATACCTGAAAGGACAGTTGTTGCAAAAACAACCGCCGTTCCTGTTGCTGGACGTCAACGGCGTCGGCTACGAGGTCGAGGCGCCCATGTCGACCATTTATGATTTGCCGAATGAGACCGGAGCCGCCGAAGTGGCGTTGTACATCCATCTGGTGGTTCGCGAGGACGCGCAGCTTCTGTATGGTTTTTCAGACCGGAACCAGCGGCAGTTATTCCGCAGCCTGCTGAAAATCAGCGGCGTGGGTCCGCGGGTGGCGCTGGCGATCCTGTCTACGTTGACGACCAGTGAATTTGTCGCCTGTATCGAGCGTGAAGATGCGCTAACGCTGATCCGGGTACCGGGGATTGGCAAGAAGACCGCAGAGAGAATCATCATCGACATGCGTGATCGCATTGATTCGTTGGGGGTCGCGGATCTGTCTGTCGGGGCGCCCGGCAAGCTGGCTGATCGGGACAATCCGGTAGAGGACGCCATTGGCGCCCTGCTCGCGCTGGGTTACAAACCCGCAGAGGCCAGCCGCGCCGTTCAGTCGGTCCGTTCGGTGAGTGAGAAACGAGATGAACTGATCCGCAACGCGTTACAGTATTTGACAAAAAGATGACTGAAAACAATCCCTTGTTAGCCCGGGGCAAACATCATGATTCCGACCGGGAAAGAATGCTTGAACGCAGCCTGCGCCCATCCGGACTGGAAGAGTTTATCGGGCAGACCAGCGCCAAGGCGCAACTGGAGATATTTATCCAGGCGGCGAAGTACCGTGGGGAGGTTCTGGATCATGTTCTGGTGTTCGGTCCGCCCGGTCTGGGGAAGACCACCCTGGCGCATATTCTGGCCACGGAGATGGGCGCTGATCTGCGTCAGACATCCGGGCCGGTACTGGAAAAGGCGGGTGACCTGGCGGCGATACTGACCAATCTTCAAGCCGGAGACGTGCTGTTCATTGATGAAATTCATCGCTTGAATCCGGCGATTGAAGAGATACTGTATCCTGCGCTGGAAGATTATCATCTCGATATCATGATCGGCGAAGGCCCCGCCGCGAGGTCAATCAAATTGAACCTGCCTCCCTTTACCCTGGTCGGCGCAACCACCCGGGCGGGATTGTTGACATCGCCATTGCGCGACCGGTTCGGCATCGTCCAGCGGTTGCATTTTTATACCACGGAAGAACTGGCCCGGATTGTTGAGCGGTCCGCCGGACTGCTTGCAGTGGAGTATGAGCCGGACGGCGTAAAGGCGATTGCGATGCGCTCTCGCGGTACGCCGCGAATAGCGAACCGGTTGTTGCGACGGGTTCGGGATTATGCCCAGGTCAAGGGGGATGGCAATCTGACCGGGGATATCGCCAATGCCGCGCTGGATATGATAGAAGTGGATCGGTCGGGACTGGATTTGCTGGACCGCAATCTACTGCTGGCGATCATACAGAAATTTGACGGCGGGCCGGTGGGAATAGACAGTATTTCGGCGGCGGTCGGAGAGGAGCGCGGCACCATCGAAGACGTGGTGGAGCCTTACCTGATTCAGCAGGGATATCTGATGCGAACCCCTCGTGGGCGTGTGGCGACCAGAAACGCCTGGCGTCATCTGGGCCTGAAAATGCCGAAGGACGCGACCGGCGGTCAACAGGATTTGTTTCCGGATACAGACCGTTCAGACCCGGTTCATAAGTGAAAGTATACTATAACCCTTTTTTGATGTGTTCAATATGACCATAGAAAGCGTCGCAGGAGCCGAAAACTCTATCCTGTTCCTTATTCTGAATGCCAGTTGGCCGGTACAGATGGTGATGCTGTTACTCCTTGGCGCTTCCGTGGTTTCATGGTACATGATCGAGCGCAAGCGGATTTCCTTCAAACGCTGGAATAAGGTAGCAGACGAGTTTGAAGACCAGTTCTGGTCCTGGGGAGAGATGAAGGCGATCTACCAGTACTGGAACGGACAGCGCGAAGCCGAGGGCATAGCGACTATTTTTCTGGCCGGGTTTCGCGAATTTAACCGACTGGCTAAAAAGCAGAATGTTGATCGATCCGATATGGTGGAGGGTGTGCACCGCTCGATGCGGGTGGCGCTCAGTCGGGAGATGGGCAGCATTGAACAGCATTTGCCTTTTCTGGCGACCGTGGGTTCGATCAGCCCTTATGTGGGCTTGTTCGGTACTGTGTGGGGGATCATGCATTCATTTCAGGCCTTGAGTGGAATGCAGCAGGTTACGATCGCCACAGTGGCGCCGGGTATAGCCGAGGCGCTGCTCGCTACAGCTATGGGGTTGTTTGCGGCGATTCCAGCGGTGATTGCCTATAACAAGTTCGCCAATACCGCGGAAAGACTCAGCAGTCGTTACGAAGTGTTCATTGAGGAATTCCTGAGTATTGTCAACCGTCAGGACATCGGGGGAAGGTCGCAATGAGTTACCGGAGTCAGCGCCGCAAAAAACGCATGATCGCCGAAATCAATGTGGTGCCTTATATTGATGTGATGCTGGTGCTGCTGATCGTTTTCATGGTGACTGCGCCGCTGTTGAGCACCGGAGTCAGTGTTGATCTGCCTAAAGCCGCAGCCAAGCCCATGGGGAACGAACAGGAAGAACCCTTTGTCGTTACGGTTGACGCGGATGGCAACTATTATCTCAACGAGAACGAACAGAAAATCGCGTCGGAACGTGAAATTGAACTGAAAGCCAGGGCGGTACTGATACGAAACCCGGAACTGCCTTTCGTGATCAGGGGGGATGGCGCGGCAGAGTATACCTCTGTGGTGCAAGCTATGACGCTATTGCAAAAAGCGGGTGTTGAGTCAGTGGGCCTGGTTACCGATCCGCCTGAATTCTGAGCGGAGCCGGTTCACGATTGCAGACAACTGAATGAAACAAGATTTTCGGCGAATTTGGTACACTGTACGAGCGGCGCTGTTTTCCACTACGATACACGGCGTTCTGGTCGCGGCGCTGATCGCCGGGTTTTTCTGGCCGCAGTCGGATACCGAACTGGAACGCGGAGTCGCGGAACCGATCCAGGCGAAAGCCATTTCGAATCAGGAAATAATCGAACAGGTGGAGGCCCAGAAAAAGAGGCTCTCGGAAAGGACAAAGCTGGCGGAGGACCTGGAGAAACTCAGGGTACAGCAGGAGCGGGAAAAGCAGAGGCTTGAAACGCTGGAGGCCAATCGTGTAAAGGAGGAGGCGGAACAAAAAAGACGGGAGGAACAGAAACGCCTGGAGGAAGAGAAGCGGCAACAGGAGGAACAGAAACGGTTCGAGGAAGAAGAGAAGCGGCAGGCGGAGCAGGAGCGGCAGGAAGAAGAAAAGCGGCAGGAGGAAGAAAAGCGGCAACTGGAAGAGCAGAAGCGGCTGGAGGAAGAAAAAAGGAAACTGGAGGAACAAAAGCGGCTGGAGGAGCAGAAACGACAGGAAGAAGAAAAGCGACAACTGGAAGAGCAGAAGCGATTGGAGGAGGAGAAGCGGAAACGAGAGGAGGAACAGAAGCGGTTAGAGGAAGAGAAGCGGAAGCAGGCAGAACAGAAGCGGTTGGAGGAAGAGAAGCGGAAACGAGAGGAGGAACAGAAGCGGTTAGAGGAAGAGAAGCGGAAGCAGGCAGAACAGAAGCGGTTGGAGGAAGAAAAGAGAAAGCGGGCAGAACAGAAACGGTTGGAGGAAGAGAAGCGGAAACGAGAGGAGGAACAGAAGCGACTGGAAACAGAGAGGAGGGAGCGTATTCAGAAGGAGGCGGCTACTGCATTGCAAGCTTTAATTAACGAGATTGCGTCTGCGGTGGAAGACAAGTGGCGGGTAACCGGGAATCCGGGGCCAGGGGCGTTGATTCAGGTAAAAGTAAGCAGAAATGGTGAAGTTCAATCGGCAAATGTGATAAAAACCAGTGGGGATCGTTCTTTTGATGAATCTGCCGAATTGGCTATCAAGAAGGCGTCGCCCTTACCGTTTCCGAAAGATCCAAGGTATTATGAATATATTTCCGAATTTAATTTTTTATTCAAACCGGACGGCTGACAGCGCCATGAAATCCTTGAAGAAATCCGTAATTTCAAGTTTTGCGCTCGCATTGGTGATGATCGGGTTTTCGATGCCTGCGGCAGCGGCGTTCACCATTGAGATCACTTCCGGCACCACGGCCAGGATCCCGATTGCCATCGTGCCTTTTTCCGTGGTGGGTGAGTTCCCCGGTGAACAACAGCCCGCGGATATTATCGAATCGGACCTCGGATTAAGCGGGCGGTTTGAACTGATACCGCGCGCCAGTTTCCTGAGTGAGCCGGATGATCTGGAGTCAATCAGTTTCAAGGACTGGCGCCTGATTAAATCCGAAGCGATTGTAGTCGGCAAAGTGATTCACCTTGGCAATGATCAATATGAAGTTCGCTTCCGATTGGTTGATGTGTTTCGGGAAGCCCAGTTGGTGGGCCGCAAATTCAATGCCGGCGCCAAACACATACGCAAGCTCAGCCATCAGATCAGCGATATCATTTATGAGACACTGACCGGACAGGTGGGAGCTTTCGATACCCAGGTCGCATTTGTCACGGTACAGGAGACGGACAGTGATCGACAGTATCATCTGCAGGTGTCAGATTCCGATGGATGGAATGCGAAGACAGTCCTTGAATCAAGGCATCCCGTTTTATCCCCATCCTGGTCGCCTGACGGCGACCGTCTCGCCTATGTGTCATTCGAGGCCGGGCATTCGATGATCTTTGTTCAGGATCTTCGCACCGGAAAACGTAACCGGTTAGCGACATACAAAGGTCTGAACAGCGCTCCGTCCTGGTCGCCGGATGGCGGCCTGTTGGCGCTGACGCTTTCCAAAGATGGAAATTCAGAGATCTATATTTATGATTTTGCGGATGAAAGTCTGCGCAGGCTGACCCGGAATGTTGCCATTGACACCGAGCCGTCCTGGTCGCCTGACGGAAAGTCGATCATTTTTACCTCCGGACGCTCCGGCGGACCCCAGATCTATCAAGCGCCGATAACCGGAGGCAAGGCCACAAGATTGACTTTCCAGGGGAACTATAACGCCAATGCGTCTTATTCGCCGGACGGAAAATCCATCGTTATGATTACGAATCAGGGCAATGGTTACCGGGTCGGGATATACTCCACTGAAACCCGGACGATTCGGGAGCTGACCGATACCGATTCTGATGAATCCCCGTCATTCGCGCCTAACGGGGGCATGATAATATATGCGACCAAACAAAAAAATGGTAAAAGTGTTCTGGCCACTGTTTCTGTGGGCGCCAATGGTCAGGTACAACGAGTTCTCAAGCATCAGGGCGGCTCATCGGTACAAGAGCCAACCTGGTCTCCGTTCACCCGCAAACTGTAGAGGAAATAAATTATGCGTAACCTGCCAGTTGTTATAACCATTTTTATGATCACTGTCACTCTGTCGGCGTGTGGTGGACGCCAAGTTGCTGTGGAGGATGACGTAATCGCAGAACCTGCTGTGGTTGTTTCCACCGGGGAATCATCCGGTCTGGATAGTGATGGCTCACTGTCCGGTTCGGGCCTCGATGATGGCTCCGGAGAAGGGAGCGCAGACTTTGATCTGTTGAATCAGAGAGTCATTTATTTCGAATACGACAGCAGTAGTCTGAGTGAGGAATCCAGGGCCGTAATCGAGGCGCATTCCCAATATCTGAGCAGCGTCCCCGGGACATTGGTTATTCTCGAAGGTCATGCGGATGAGCGGGGTACTCGCGAGTATAACCTGTCGTTGGGGGAAGACCGCGCCCAATCTGTGGCGGCGTTGATGCGGGGATACAATGTAAGTGGGGATGATATCCAGACTATATCCTACGGTGAGGAAAGACCGGTGTCTCTGGGTAGCGATGAAAGCTCCTGGAGCTTGAATCGCCGCGTTGAAATTCTCTATCAGTAAAGTATGGTAAATGAGTTAATCGGAACCTGAAATGATCTCGATCAGAAGTTATTTGCCGGTGTGTGTGGCTGTTTTATTGATTCTGACAGGCTGCGTTCCGGAAGAAGCCACTGTCACTCCGGTTCCGGTAAATACGCCGGAAGAGGGAGCGGCGGACACAGGAGCGGCGGACGCAGTGGAAGAGGTGAATACAGCGGAAGAGGCTGAGCCGCCCGAACCGCCCAATCCGGAGATCTTAAGAGCCCTGTCCCAATTGGCGGATATCAGGGACGAACTGAAACAGATCAGAAATTCAGTCGAAGAACTTCAGTTCGAGTCTGGCCTTGATAAACGCCGTCGGCAGGATTTGTACCAGGATGTGGATCGGAGACTGCTTGAAATCGAAAGAAACCAGCAGGCAATCAACTCCCGGCTCGAGACAGGGATTACAGCGGGAGGGATTCCTGAAACGGGAGCGGTCACCGTCGCGACTGACGAAGAGGAGTGGGGCATGATCAGTGACAGTCCGGTTGAGGGTGTTGCGGAAGGTTCCGAAACCCCGGTTACCAGTGTGCTTGTGGTCGAAAGCGGCAGCCTGCAGGACCCGGATGAAAGTCCGACAGATACGGCTGTCCCGGATTCAGACGGTGAACCGGCGACTGACAGTTCAGCAACGGTTTCCCTGGATGAACAGAATGCGTACGATGAAGCGCTTGGATTGTTGAAACAAAGCCGATACCAGGATTTCATTCTCGCGGCTCAACAATTCGTGACCACCTGGCCGACCAGTCAGCTTGCTGATGATGTCTGGTACTGGATAGCGGAAGCGCACTATGTCAATCGTGAGTTCCAGAACGCCCTGAGCGGTTTCAGAACCGTAGTGGTCCGCTATCCGGATAGTCAACGAGTGCCTGAAGCGTTATTGAAAACCGGATATATCCAGTATGACATTGGCGCATACAATAAGGCGGCGGAAATATTCCGGGATATTCTTGCCCGGTTCCCGGCGCATAATGTCACGGTTTCCGCCCAGACCCGGTTACGCAGAATCGAAAATACAATTCAGTGAAGCACGGCTGGTAAGCGTTTCTTCAGGCGCTCCGGTCAGACTATTTTGTCGAGCGCGAGTCCCAGATTATCGACGGTTCGTTCAATGTTGCCGAGTTTGTCGAGGCCGAACAACCCCAGCCGGAATGTTCTGAAGTCATCGGGTTCACCGCACATCAACGGTACGCCCGCTGCAATCTGTAACCCGTTGGCGGCAAACTTGCCGCCATTTTGCAGGTTTGCGTCACCGGTATAGCTGACCACCACGCCCGGCGCCTCAAAGCCGGGCGCCGCCACACTTTTGAAGCCTTTGCCATGCAGCAGTTCACGCACTTGTCTGCCCAGTTGGAGTTGGGCATTCCTGCCATTGTCAAATCCGAATTCCCGCATTTCATTCATTGCGTCCCGCAGACCAACCAGCGCATCGGTCGGCATGGTGGCATGATAGGCATGCCCTCCATTGACATAAGCCTGCATGATCTGATGCCATTTTTTCAAGTCACAGGAAAAGCTGCTGCTGGTTGTCTGGTCGAGTTTCGCCAGCGCGTTGTCGTTCAACATGACCAGACCGGCGCAGGGCGAGGCGCTCCACCCTTTTTGCGGGGCGCTGATCAGGATATCGACGCCTGAGGCTTTCATGTCCACCCACACTGCCCCCGAGGCGATGCAATCCAGCGCAAACAATCCACCAACCTGATGAACCGCGTCGGCAACTTGCTTCAGATAATCGTCCGGGAGAATCATGCCCGCCGATGTTTCCACATGGGGAGCGAATACCAGCGCCGGCTTTTCGGTCAGTATGGCCTCTATGACCGCGTCTATAGAAGCCGGCGCGAACGGAGACCGGGGAGCGTCGTCGATCATGGCGGCCTGCAACACGGTATGCTCTGACGGAATATTCCCCATCTCAAAAATCTGACTCCAACGGTAACTGAAGAATCCGTTGCGAATGACCAGACAGCGCTGGCCATGAGCAAATTGTCGGGCGACCGCCTCCATGCCATAACTGCCTCCCCCCGGAATGATAATAGCGGTATCCGATTGATAGACCTCTTTTAATGTGTCCGATATGTCATTCATTGCCCTCTGGAAGCGGCCGGACATGTGATTCAACGAACGATCCGTAAACACTACGGAATATTCAAGTAATCCATCTGGATCAAGATCAGGCAGAAGTGAAGGCATATCGATTCTCGCAGTTCGGGAAGGTACTTTATACCAGTGAGAGCGGGGTTGCCGCTATCCAAGATTTCTCATATCGCTATCAATTTTATTTATTGGCGGCGGGGGTGGATTTCGCGCAGTTGTCGGGTTCTTTGTTCAAACATGCCGCCAATATAGCATTGAAGTTCATTCGTCGCATAGCGGTGGCTCCGTGCGATGAAAAATTTATTGGATATCTATTGTATTTGACCTTTAAATTCATTAGGGTGCACACTGATATTCAGTTTCATTTGCGCCCGTAGCTCAGTTGGATAGAGTACCTGGCTACGAACCAGGCGGTCGGGAGTTCGAATCTCTCCGGGCGCGCCATTTTTCAAACTTGTTGTGAAAAATGAGACATTCACCTTGCTATGCGGGCGCCACGCAAATCATCGCCACGATGGCGCAAGATCCGGATACGTCGAGCGTCTGCTCACTGTTCGCCAACAGGTATTTGTAGCCCTGGTTGAAAAGCTGATGTTTGATTTCATGTTATCCTGCTTTAGAATAAGCTATTGGGTTATAGTGTAGAGACAGGGTAAAACCGGGATATAAAAATGAAACTGATCACCGCAATTATCAAGCCATTCAAGCTCGATGAAGTCCGGGATGCCCTGTCCGAGGTCGGTGTGCAAGGCATGACCGTGACAGAACTCAAAGGGTTCGGAAGACAGAAAGGGCATACCGAACTATACCGGGGAGCCGAATATATTGTGGATTTTGTGCCGAAAGTGAAGCTGGAAGTGGCGGTCGAGGATTCGATAGAGGACAAGGTGGTTGAGGCTATTGTCGGTGCCGCGCAAACCGGAAAACTCGGAGACGGCAAGATTTTTGTCTATGATCTGGACAAGGCGGTCCGGATTCGCACCGGAGAACTGAACGGAGATGCGCTGTAGGCAGGGCGCCCGGGTTCAGATCACCGCTTTTTCGAGGAACGGTTGATTGTCCAGCGCTCGCTGATAGCCTAATGCAGACAGGTCAAGCTCCCTGTATTCACCGTAGGTGATCACCTCAGAGGCCCCACGCCCCATTGCCGGGGATTGTTGGAGGCCATGACCGGAGAAGCCATTGACGAAGATGAAATTATCCACTTCCGGGTGTGGCCCGATGATGGCGTTCTGATCCAGTGTATTGAAGGCATAGTGCCCGACCCAGGAATTGAGTACCTTGATTGATTCGAATGCGGGAATACGGGCGGCGAGGGCGGGCCAGAGCTTTTCTTCCCATATTGAATGATCCATTTCAAAATCATCGAACGCGACTGCCGGGTCTTCGTCTGGAGGGCAGCCGCACATGTAATAGCGGCCGTCTGTCCTGACGTGTACCCCGGACGGATCCACGGTCAGCGGCAGATCGCGCGGTAAAGGGGTTTGCGCATCGAAGATAAAGGTATATCGGCGCCTGGGCTCAACCGGCAAATCAATGTCCGCCATTTTCGCGGTGGCCCCGGCGCGCGGCCCGGAGGCATTCACGGTTGCGCCCGCGCCGATCACCTCGCCTGATTTCAGGGTGACGCTTTCAATCCGGTTGCCATTGCGGGTAATGCCGACTACCTCGTTGGTAATGTATTCAACCCCGTTTTGACGCGCCTTGCGGCGCCACCAGTCAAACATGGCGCTGCCATCGAAATAGCCCTCGTCCTTGAGGTTATGGCTACCGAGGATAATGTCATCCAGATTATAGAATGGGTACGCTTGCGCGATCTGGTCGCGGGACATGATTTTTGTTCCGGCTCCACAGGCTGCCTGCAAAGCCTGGTTCTCGCGTAGAATCTGCGCCGATTTCTCGTTGTTAGCCAGCAACAGATAGCCGAAACTCTGCAATCTGATTTTCGGAATTTCCGGGTCGCCGCCGAGATTTTCCCGGAAGGACTTCAGGAACCGGACTCCGAACTGCGCAATCCGGATATTGATCTCGTTCGAGAACTGCTGGCGAATGCAACTGTTGGTGTGTGAAGTCGAGCACCATTGATAGGTCGGATCCTTTTCCACGACCAGGACTCTGCCGTTGAAATCCCGGTTTGCTGACAGAAACCAGGCCACCGACGAACCGATCACGGCGCCCCCGATGATCACGACATCATAGGTCTTATGTTGTGGAGTTGCAGACAGGGGTCTCAGTTTCATCGGGTCGAATCCGGGTCAGGATAATGAATGATACCGTATCCTGCCGGTCAAAGGCGGGTGGCCGGAGCCGATGACGGTTACGGACAGGCACAGAGACCTGCCCCTACGATGGCAGTTTGGGGTAGAATCGGAACCCGCGCCTGTTTTCGTCCCTGACTGCAACCCGGACTCAACATGATGAAAAACCCTGCGGGATATTCCCATATCAAGAATCTGATCCAGAATGATGAGTGTGTCATACTGGATGGCGCCATTGCCACAGAGTTGCAGCGCTCCAACATCCGGGGATGGGGGCTAAAGGAGGATATTCATTGGGGGTTTGACGCGCTGCATGTGGCGCCGCAAACGGTTCTCGACCTGCACAGGCAGTATCTGGATGCCGGAGCGCACATACTGACCACCGATACCTACACGATTCTGGAGGCGCCTTCCTATTCCGCGGATTACGATATCCATGTTCCGAACCCGATTCACTGGATGGATCTGGCCCGCGCCGCAATCGAATTGCCGAGGCAGGCAATCGCTGAACGCAAGCGGGAAGATGACGCGGTGGTCGCGTTCAGCATTGGCGGGGAGATCGAAGATAGCGAGCAGAAGGACACTATGGAATTCCTGCTGCGGATATTTCAGGATTGCCCGCCGGACATCATTCTGTTTGAAACCCTGTCCCTGATTGAGGACAACCTGACCTTCGAGGCCATCCAGTCGTTGATTGACGCCGGTTTTCCGGTCTGGGTTTCATTCAGGCGATGCCGCAAGGGAGTCTGCGGCATACACGGGCAGCTTTGGGGAGGACCTGAAGGCGACCGCTTTGGCCGTCTAGCCCAGACCTTTGAAAAAATGGGGGTCGAGGCGTTGCTAATCAACTGCCTGCCGATCAACCGGGTGGATGGAACCTTGTCGTGGTTACGGGATTTTACGACGCTGCCCCTGGGAGTTTACCCCAATGTTGGCAGATTCGAAGATTCCGGCTGGAAATTTGACCAGTCAATGAGCCCGGATGATTTTGCTGGCAAGGCCCTGAGGTGGAGGGCAGAGGGAGCGCAGATCATTGGCGGTTGCTGCGGTGTCGGACCATCCGACATAGCCGCTGTTGGGGAAGCGGTGAGGGGAGTGCCGCATGGACACGAGCGTAGAAAGCTCCGGGAAGAAGAACCGGTCGCTTCGGGCATGCCTGAACTACCGGACGGGTTTGGCTGGCTGGATGCGTCCGGCCGGGAATTATACCCACTGCCCTTGCCGGAGATTGTGGTGGACACCGGGGTATTCGTGCCCACCCAGGGCAGTTACCTGATCTGGAAATACCTGTTCAACAATGGCACGGGCGCTGGCAGGAGCTGTCTCGATATTGGCTGCGGCGTCGGTATACTGGCCATCCAACTGGCGCTCAATGGGGCGCGAAAGGTGACCGCTTTCGATATTCTGCCTGCGGCGGTGAACAACACATTGACCAACGCCTTTCGCAACGGTGTTGCCGACCGGATGACCGGAATCGCCGCGGATCTGTATTCCTTTCTGCCAGAGGAAAAGTTTGACGTGATCGTGGCCAGCCTTTACCAGATGCCGACCAACCCGAAAGGACAAAGCCGAGGGCATCGCGACATTGACTATTGGGGGCGAAACCTGCTCGATCATTTCATCAAGAACCTGAATAACTACCTGAATCCCGATGGCACGGCTTATCTGATGCAGGTTTCAATGCTCGGAGCCAAACGGACCCGGGATCTGCTACAGAAAAATGGCTACAAATTCCGGGTCGTCGATTTCAATCTGTACCAGTTTAACCCGGTGTTCAGCGACAACCTGGGACAGATTTACGCGGTGGAAAATCTGTCCGACGCCTACCACTTCAAGTACTCTGAAAACGAGCACACGATGGTCATGTACCTTCTGGAAATCACTCGCAACCATCAGCCGGCGGAATAGCCGCCATCCACCATGTAAATGCTTCCGGTGCAGTAGGAGGCGGCGTCTGAAGCCAGAAACACCGCAAGCCCGGCAATATCATCGGCCTGTCCGGTTCTGCCGAGGGGAATCTGGTCGATAAAGCGTTGCAGAATGGCGTCATCACTCCAAAGCGCTTCGCTGAATCGGGTCTTTACCAATCCCGGACAGATCGCATTCACGCGGATATTGTCTTTCCCCCAGTCCTGGGCCATAGCTTTGGTCAGATTGTTGATTGCGGCCTTGCTGACACTGTAAACGCCAATAAACCGTTCAGGCGTGATACCGCCGATCGAACTGATGTTGATGATGGCCCCGCCTCCGCGCTCTCTCATGACAGGCTGGACCTGTTTGCAAAGCTCGAATGGCCCTTTGAGGTTGACATCGATAATCTTGTTGAATGCGCGTTCATCCGTTTCATGAATCGGGCCGAACACCGGATTGGCGGCGGCATTGTTGACCACGATATCAATTCCTCCGCAGCTCTTTACAGTGGTCTCCACCAGCCGGGTTATGTCCTCGGGATTCCCGATATTGGCGGCGACCGCAGAGGCATCCAGTCCATCGGCCTGAAACGCGGCCGCAACCTGATCCACCGCCGCCTGGTTGCGGCTGCTGATCACGACCCTTGCGCCAAATTCAGCCAGCCCGCGGGCGATGGCTTCACCGATACCTTTGCTGGCTCCGGTAACCAGCGCGATTTTTCCGTCCAGCCGGAACAGTGGTTTGATCCGGTTCTGTGATGACATGATGAATGATCCGTTGTTACCCATTACTGGATGTCAGGGAATGACGAAAGGAAACGCAGCCTGGCGACTTTATGTTACTGTCCGGACAATGCCTGTAATACCTTGTCAGGGTGGGCCGCGGCTTTCGGCACCCTGCGCCAGTGTTTCTTCACGATCCCGTCGGGGCCAATCCAGACGGTGGAGCGGATAATGCCGGTCACTTTTTTCCCGTACATCATTTTTTCGCCGTAGGCCTGATACTCGGTCATCATGGATTTGTCCGGGTCGCTGAGCAAGGTCAGCGGAAGCTGGTATTTCTCGATGAATTTTGTGTGCGACTCCGCGTCGTCCGGAGAGACGCCAAGCGTCGCTGCTCCGGTTTTTTCGATTTCCGACCAGATGTCGCGAAATCCACACGCTTCCTTCGTGCATCCCGGGGTATCGTCTTTCGGATAAAAGTAAACGATGACATCCCGGCCCCTGAAGTCCTTCAGGGAGACCGGCCGGTTATCCTGGTCGGTGAGCGTAAAATCAGGGGCGGGCATGCCTTCTTCAATTGCCATCAATCAGCCTCGTGGTGCAGAATTGGAAGCGGGAAGTATACCCGGTCCGGAAATAGTTTAAAATTGATAAATCAACGGTAAAACATCATGGAACCTGAAAATGAGCCTGGAGTATCTCGAATTTGAAAAGCCTGTCGCCGAGTTGCAGGAGAAAATCTCGGAACTCAAACGCGTCAGCGCCGAGGGTGGGCTGAATCTTGATGAGGAGATCAGGAGTCTCGAGGCCCGAAGCACACAGCTTACCCGCGACATTTTTTCCAAACTGAGCGCTTGGCAGATCACCCAGCTCGCCCGGCATCCGTTACGCCCCTATACGCTTGATTACGTCAAACTCATGGTCAAGGATTTTCAGGAGTTGCATGGCGACCGGATGTATGCGGATGATCCTTCGATTATCTGCGGCCTGGGTTTGATCGACGGACACCGGGTGGCCATTATCGGCCATCAGAAAGGCAGGGATACCCGTGAACGAACTCGGCGGAATTTTGGCATGCCGCGCCCGGAAGGTTATCGAAAGGCCCAGCGCGTCATGAGGCTGGCGGAACGATTCGGGTTGCCGGTGGTTACATTGATCGATACTCCGGGCGCTTATCCTGGAATCGGCGCAGAGGAAAGAGGGCAGAGCGAGGCGATTGCCCGATCAATCGAAGTGATGGTCAGCCTGGATACGCCGATCATTTCAATTGTGATCGGCGAAGGCGGGTCCGGCGGCGCCCTGGCGATCGGCGTATGCGACAAACTGATCATGCTGCAGTATTCAACCTATTCGGTGATTTCCCCGGAGGGTTGCGCCTCCATACTCTGGAAGAGCGCCGAAAAAGCGGCGGATGCCGCTGAAGCGATGGGTGTCACCACGACGGAGCTCTCGAAATTCGGCCTGGTTGATGAGGTTATCGCTGAACCCCTGGGCGGGGCCCACAGGAATTACCGGGAGATCGCGGACAATCTGAAGTTGAGTCTTGTGGCGTCGCTGGAAAGTTTTACCGACCTGGAAACATCGGCGGTACGGACGCTGCGCCATGATCGGTTGATGGGTTTTGGAAGATTCGCAATCAAGGAATAACCCGCCGCGCCCTGTCTGCATTGAGCCGGAACACGAAGCGGTATCCCGGCAGGCTTACAGTCCGCAAGCGCTGCCCGCTATCCTGTTCCAGCGCTTCGGGTTTCGGGACGGCGTCCGTTTCATCGTCGCTTACAGTGGCGGATGCGATTCCCAGGTATTGTTACACAGTCTGACAGATGCCCTTCGAGGGACCGGGCGCCAAGTGGCCGCGGCGCATTTCAATCATCGGCTGCAACCCGAATCCGGTCACTGGGTTGAACTGTGCCGACATTGGGCGGAGTCTCTCGGTGTCGATTTCGTCACGGGTCAAGCGCTGACAAAAGGGCCGCCCGGCGCTCCCGGACAAGGGAAAAATGTCGAAGCCTGGGCGAGAGACGAACGCTATCAGTGGCTGTCCCGAATCGCGGATGAAGGCGATGTGGTTTTGACCGCTCATCACGCCGATGACCAGGCCGAAACGTTTCTGATGAATCTGTTTCAGGGCAGGGGTATCTCACAGCTTGCCGGTATTTCCCCTCATCGACCGATTGTGTACGGCTCCACTACCAGTCTGGCGCGACCGCTGTTGGGGTTTACCCGGCGCCACCTTGGTCAATATGCGCGGCAACACAATTTGAGCTGGATCGAGGACCCTTCGAATGATTCGGTTTTACGCTATAGAAGCCTGCTGCGTCACGGCCTGATTCCGATGTTATGCAAGCGGTCTCCGGACCTGATCGAAAGGCTGAACACGGCCGCAAATCAGTGCCGGATCATTGCCGGACGTGAAATCGAAGTCTTTGACCGGCTTTACCGGCAAAGCGCGGACCCGGACGGCAGACGGATTTTCTGTCTGGCCGACCCGCTCAATATGGACAATCTGACTGGTTTGGACCCGTTTGAATTCAACGGCCTGATTCGGCGCTGGCTGCACAAGTCGGGCCGCCCTTCACCGGGAAACCGGAAATTGGCGGAGTTTTACCACCAGCTGCGCCGCCATGCGGAACATCCGCAATTATCCCTTGGCCGACAAGTCATCCGCAAATTCGGTCCGCGCCTGTACCTGACCCGCGCGTTTACGACAAGGCGGCCCGCCCCGATTGACTGGGATCTGCGGAGACTCGAAGTTCCGCAGTGTCATATCCTGATTCAGGCGAAAATCGGCCTGAATCAGGGCCTGAGTCGGTCCAGGGTGGAAGGCGCGCAATTGAAATGGGTATGGCGCCAAGGAGGAGAGCGCATCCGGCTGCCCAATCGAAGACACAGCGCTTCAGTCAAGAAATTGCTGCAATCCAGTCGGGTTCCGCCGTGGGAGAGAGACAACCTGCCCATGCTGGCGGTGAATGGAGAGATCGTCTGGGCGCCCGGTGTTGGGGCATCAGAACGATTCGCCGTGAATCCGGGGGAAGAGGGGATGTATCCCTGTTTTTCTTTATCCGGCGATGACAGTCGCCCGGATCCGGGCTTGCGATCAATTGATTAATAGTCGGCTATTTGATACTCTGCCTCGGCGATTTTGCCAACCACAAGGACCGAATCCACAATCTGCCTGCTGTTGATGACCAAGTATATATTTGTTACAGGAGGTGTGGTTTCGTCACTGGGCAAGGGCATTGCTTCGGCTTCCCTCGGCAGCATTCTCGAAGCCCGGGGAATTGAGGTCACCCTGTTGAAGCTGGACCCCTACATCAATGTCGATCCCGGGACAATGAGTCCGTTCCAGCACGGCGAAGTGTTTGTCACGGAAGACGGCGCCGAAACCGACCTTGATCTGGGACATTATGAAAGATTTGTCCGCACCACCATGAGCAAGGACAACAATTTCACCACCGGCCAGATTTATGAAAGGGTGATCGGCAAGGAGCGCAGGGGGGATTATCTGGGCGGGACCGTACAGGTCATTCCGCATATTACCGACGAGATAAAATCGTCCATAGTGGAAGGCGCCGGTGACGCCCAAATTGCGCTGGTCGAGATCGGGGGCACCGTCGGCGACATAGAATCACTGCCGTTTCTGGAAGCCATCCGGCAGATGCGGGTCGAGCGCGGCAGGCGGAATACCCTGTTCATTCACCTTACCCTGGTCCCGGAAATCCAGGTCGCGGGCGAGATCAAGACCAAACCGACCCAACACTCGGTCAAGGAAATGAGGTCAATCGGCATACAGCCCGATATTTTGCTGTGCCGTGTGCGCGAGACCCTGCCGGATGACGCCCGCAGAAAAATCGCGTTGTTTACCAATGTTGAGGAGGCCGCCGTTATTTCCGGGGTGGATGTGGACAATATTTATGATATTCCGGAGTTATATGTCGAACAGAAAATGGATCAGCTCGTCACTGAGCAGTTGAAGATTGACGCCGGTCCGCCGGATTTGTCTGAATGGCGCAAGGTCAGCAAGAATATCCGAAACCCGGTCAACAGAATCCGGATCTATATGGTTGGCAAATATATCAGCCTTACCGAATCCTACAAGTCACTGTCCGAGGCGTTGAGTCATGCTGGCATTCACACACTGACTGAAATCGACATTCACTATATAGATTCCACCGCATTAGAGGAAAACGGAACCGGGGCGCTGCAAGGCGCCGACGCCATTCTGGTGCCGGGGGGGTTTGGAGAAAGGGGTATCGAAGGAATGATTCTGGCTGCGCAATATGCGCGGGCGCATAAAATTCCCTATCTGGGTATTTGCCTGGGGATGCAGGTTGCGGTCATTGAGTTCGCGCGCAATGTCATCGGTCTTGCGAAGGCGCACAGCACCGAATTCAACAAGAGCACCCCGGATCCGGTGATTGCCCTGATCACTGAATGGATTGATGATACCGGAAATCTTGAATTGAGGGACGAATCGACCGCGCTCGGTGGAACGATGCGGCTCGGGGCGCAGAACATCCACCTCAAGGAGGGCGCCCGCTATCGGCAGATTTACCAATCGGACGTAATACGCGAGCGTCACCGGCACCGCTACGAATTCAATAACAATTACATGGACCGGTTCGAGCGGCATGGCCTGGTATTTTCCGGGCTGTCCGGTAACGGACTGGTGGAAATCATCGAACTCGATGATCATCCGTGGTTCGTCGCCTCTCAGTTTCACCCGGAATTCACTTCTTCGCCCAGGGATGGCCACAAAATGTTCATCGACTACGTCAAGGCGGGTCTCGATTATCAAAAGTCACGCTCCGATGATTCAATTCGGCCATGAAGCTGCCTGATTTCAATGCCTCGGAACAGGGCCGCTTCTTTCTGATCGCCGGTCCCTGTGTCATCGAATCCGAGACCATGGCGATGTCAACCGCCGCCAGGCTGAAAGAGATTACCGGCCAGCTCGACATCCCGTTTATCTACAAATCATCCTTTGACAAGGCGAATCGAACTGCGGCTACTTCCCCACGCGGGCCGGGCCGGGACGAGGGGCTTGAAATCCTGAAAAAAGTACGCCAGGAGCTGGATATTCCGGTACTGACCGATGTGCACAGTGTCGAGGATGTGGAACAGGCGGCCGCCAGTGTGGATGTGATCCAGACTCCGGCTTTCCTTTGCCGGCAAACCGACCTGATTCAGGCAGCCGCGCGGTCAGGCCGGCCGGTGAATATCAAAAAAGGACAGTTTCTGTCTCCTCACGAGATGCAGCATGTGGTCAACAAGGCAAAAACGGCCAGGCCGGGCGCGCAGATCCTGGTTTGTGAGCGCGGGTCGAGTTTCGGTTATCACAATCTGGTGGTTGATATGCGAAGCCTGGAAATCATGAAAGGCATGCAGTGTCCGGTGGTATTTGACGCCACCCATTCGGTGCAGCTACCGGGGGCGGGTGAAGGCAGGTCCGGTGGCCAGAGGGAGTTTGTGCCGGTTCTATCCAAAGCGGCTATGGCGGTCGGCATTCATGGCCTGTTCATGGAAACCCATCCGAGTCCGGACCGGGCATTCAGCGATGGCCCGAATGCCTGGCCGCTCGACAAAATGCGATCCCTGTTGCTTAAACTGATCGAAATCGACCGGGTCGCAAAGGAGCAGGCCGCGGATAACGCCGAATCAGGATAATCAGCAGAATAATCGACAGGACAATTAAACCGGACCACAAACCATGCCGCGAACAGATACGAATACAAACATCCGGAATATTCACGCTCGGGAAATCCTGGATTCCAGAGGAAACCCCACTATCGCCGTTGAGGTTACCCTTGAAGACCAGACTGTTGGCTGCGCCGCGGTTCCTTCCGGCGCTTCCACAGGGTCTCTTGAAGCGCTGGAGTTGCGCGATAACGACCGGCAGCGTTATCTCGGCAAGGGGGTATTGAAGGCGGTCGATAACGTCAATTCGTCTCTCGGCCCTGCCCTGTGTGGACACGATGCCCTGGATCAGCAGGGGATTGACCGCCGGATGATTGAACTCGACGGTACCGCAAACAAGGAAAACATGGGCGCCAACGCACTGTTGGGTGTTTCATTGGCCGCCGCTCACGCCGCCGCCAACGCGCAGGGCATTCCCCTGTTTGAACATCTGGGCACAATTTACCGGAATCAGAATTTCCTTCTGCCCGTGCCGCAAATGAACATTATCAACGGCGGCGCCCATGCCGACAATGTAATTGATTTTCAGGAGTTTATGATTCTGCCGGTCGGCTTTGACCAATACTCGGAAGCGCTGCGTTGCGGGGTCGAGATATTCCATTGCCTTAAATCGGTATTGCTGGCGAATCGGTTGAGTACCGGGGTTGGGGATGAAGGCGGATTTGCCCCGCAATGCAACTCCAATGAGGAAGCGGTCAGCCTGATCATGCAGGCCATTGAAAAGGCCGGATACCGTCCCGGCGAACAGGTGATGATCGGGCTGGATGCAGCCAGTTCGGAATTTTATAGAGACGGTAAATATCATCTGGCGGCCGAAGGACTGGCATTGGATGCGCTGCAATTCGCCGACTATCTGCAAGACTGGGTGGGCAAATACCCGGTGATCAGTATCGAGGACGGAATGCAGGAGCGCGACTGGGCGGGATGGAAGGAATTGACGGACCGGCTTGGCGATTGTGTGCAATTAACCGGGGATGACCTGTTTGTGACCAATACCGAACTACTGCAAAAGGGCATTGATCAGGGTATTGGCAATTCCATTTTAATCAAGCTCAACCAGATCGGCACCCTGACTGAAACACTGGACGCGATTGCGCTGGCGCAGCAGGCCGACTACAGCGCCACGATTTCCCACCGCTCCGGTGAAACCGGGGATTCCACCATTGCCGACCTGGCCGTGGCTACATCGGCCGGGCAGATCAAAACCGGTTCCCTGTGTCGTTCGGAAAGGGTGGCAAAGTACAACAGACTCTTGAAAATAGAGGAGATTCTGGGTGACAATGCGCGCTATGCGGGAATTGACGCATTTTCCAACCTTCAACGCCGCCAGAGATGATCGCTGCAAAACGCCAGGCACCCTGATTTGAAACCGCTTAATATCCTTTTGCTGACACTGTTTGCCGGAACCCAGTACGCGCTGTGGTTCGGCGACAAGAATGTATTTGACCTGTACCGGCTCAAGGAAGCAGTCCGCCAGACTGCACAGACAATCGAAACACAGTCACAGGAAAACCGGCGATTCAGCGCCGAAGTCAATGCCCTGAAAACGGAAGGGGAAAGCGTGGAGACCATTGCCCGGTCCGAACTCGGCCTGATCCGGCAGGGTGAGGACTTCTACCAGATCATCGACTGGACGAAACCTTGACTTGAAGGTTCCCTGTCGGTCATGACCCTTCACTTTACTGAACAGGAATTCAGTCAGCGGCAAAGCGTGGCGCGCCGGGCCCTTGTCGCCGAAGGGCTGGATGGATTACTGGTTTTCCGCCAGGAGAGTATGTACTACCTGACCGGCTATGACACCTCGGGCTATTCGATGTTTCAGGGGATGTACATGGATGCGGACGGGAAACTGTTTCTACTGACCCGGTCCGCTGACCGTATTCAGTCCAGGCTGACCTCGGTGATAGACGATATTCGAATCTGGGAGGATGGCGACGGCGTGAATCCCGGCAATATTCTGCGGGAGGTGATGCGTGAATACGGCGCCCAGGGACGGAAAATCGGGATTGAATATCATGCTTACGGCCTGACCGGCCAACGTTCCAGAATGATTGACAGAGCCTTGAGCGGTTTCTGTGTGACCACGGACGCCTCCGACCTGGTCCGGAAAATCAGACTGGTCAAAAGCGAATCGGAACTGGCGTACGTCAGAAAAGCCGGGGAAATTTCCGATCTGGCCTGGCAGGTTGCAAACCGGAAAACGGTCCCCGGAGCGTTCCTTGGGGATGTGTACGGAGAAATGATGCAGGCGATCCTGTCCGCCGACGGCGACCCGAGCGCCAGTCGCTGGATTATGGGGGCCGGGTCAGACGCCATGATGATTCGCTACCATACCGGCAAGAATCATGTTGCCGGGAATGACCAAGTGCAGCATGAATTTGCTGGCGCTTACCGGCACTATCACGCGGCGGCGATGAGTGTGATCGTCACCGGCAAGCCGACCCCCGCGCAATCCGGTATGTTTGACGCCTGCCGCGATACCCTGCTGGCGTGTGAAGATACGCTCAGGCCGGGTAATACGGTCGGCGCGATTTATCAGGCCCATGTCGATGGATTTGTGAAGGCGGGCTACGGTCACGCGGCCCTGAAAGCCTGCGGTTATTCTCTGGGCATATCCTATCCACCAACCTGGATGGACTGGCCGATGATCTGGCGCGACAACCCGGAGGTCATTGAACCTGGCATGGTGTTCTTCATCCACATGATATTACTGGATGACACAACCGGATTAACCATGAGTCTCGGAGAAACCAGCATCATCACCCCAACCGGCCCCGAACGGGTCAATCACGCGCCAATGGAACTGGTTGTGAATTGAACTGTGGGGTTTATCCACGGACGTAAAATCCATTTGGACATGTAATGGAGAAACTGGCGCCAGAGGCAACTATTCGGAAATTCCGAATAGTTCGGTTGGAGGGGAAACGGCAGGTTACACGCTCTGAGAGTCTGTGGCCATTCCCTGGGCCGACAATAGCGGGTAGTCACAGGGGCCTACGATTACAAATTATATGTCAGTCGGATTCCAGTTTCCATGGAAAATCCTTGATCATGGAGGCGGTTCTGGGCGACCGGTCCATTGAGTTAGTAGGATGATTCTAACTGCAATCCAAGATAGCTAATAGCATCACTTATTGGCACAAATAAGTTTAATCCTACTTGTGAACCAGCAGGCGCGTAACCTGCAGTAGAAATTCCAATTACTGACCCGTTGGCATTGATAAGTGGGCCACCGCTATTGCCTGGACTAACTGCAACATCCGCTTGTATCCATTTGTAGCCTTCGAAAATTCTTGACGCGCTTATAATTCCACTTGTAACGCTGCCAGCCAGGTTTTCCATAAGCGGTGATCCAACCGCATAAACAGTCTCACCCGTTTTTAGCGAATCAGTCTGTATATGCAAAGTTGGCAACCTGACCCCCTTTACTTGTATTAATGCTACATCCCTTCCTTTGTCAGCTAGCTTGACCTCAGCTTGTACTTCTACTTGCCCAGAGGTGACCAATGTAACCAAACTCGCATTCCCGACTACATGTGCATTGGTTATTACCAGCTCACCGTCTCCAATTGCAAATCCTGAGCCGTGACCGGAGGCTGTTCTAATCGTAACAACAGATTTTGTTGAGTTATCTAAAGCCTGTTGAAGTGATTGATACTTTATGTACTCATTGCTAATTGGCTTTCTTGAATCAGATTGTGGCGCAGATGCAAGCTCCTTGTTTCGCTTCGAAATTTCTATGAAGTCCCTGGAGGCAAGCAAATTGTTGATCGCTAATGCAAATGAGTCATTAAGTAATTGAAATCCTGTATCCGCTACGGCTAAGTCATACTTTGCAGAACCCTCTGTAGAGACTTCACCAATAATCTCTCTTCTCGCAGGATTATATAATTGCCAATCTACCGCAATTTTCATAGAACCTTTTGCAGTTTCCCAATCACCAAACCCTGCATTCAGATAACAAAGATTAGTTTCTACTGCGCTGATTTTTGCTGCAATCAACAGCTCTGCTTCAGACACGTCATATCCGGTAAATAAATCTTCAGTTGACCCAACTACAGGCCAGCCGTTCTGCTCTAATTCTTCCCTGAATATGTCTACCAGTTCTTCGCTGGATAAATTTACCTTACCGCCTGTCTTCCAGTGAACTTTACTTTGGTTTATACAAAACAGACCTGCTTGAACAATCCCTATCTCAGTGCCGCGCCGAATTTTTGCTACGACTTTTGTGATTGCAACCGGCTTAATGCTGGCTTTGTCCACAATAATAGGCGTTTTTTCTTCTACCTGTTCAATCGGGACTGTGCCACAAGCAGTTAGCGCTAAAGTGCAAATTATCAATAGCCATGTTGCGAAATTCTTGCCCTTCTGGTGAGATATTGAATGAGACAGAAAGTGGAATGCCATGTTAGCGGGCCTCTCAGCCTGATCATTATTAGAATAAGTTACCCAACGGTATAGCAAATAGAGGTGTACGGATGGGCCCACCCCCTTTGGCACTGGATATGGTTATGAATCAAGGATTGTACAGGCGATTGTAGATTCAGGCAAAAAAATATCCGGAAATTCCGGATAGCTCGGTTGGAGGGGAAACGGCAGATCACGCGTAATTATTGATCATTATAATAATGAAAAATTGCAATGAGAGACTCGCCCTGTAGCAGTAACATCAATGCCCTGTCTATTTCTGCATGGTGTGTTTTTCAGAGAGAACTTGACAAAAAATTAAAGGTTTGCAGAAAGGCTTGATCTATATATTGATGAAAATCAATCAGTTATCTATTTCTGCATAACGTTTTTTGCAGAGAGAATTTGACAAAAAAGTAAAGGGTTGCAGAAAGATTAAAAAGAGAATGAAGAAACTAAAAATGCAGTGCTGGCCGCAAACGCCCTATTGCTAGCAAATACAGAATCGCATATAATTATTGCAAATTGCTAAATGCAATAATTATATGCGGAGATTGGGGTGACGACACAGTTGATTGGTAAGCGGCTCAAGGCGCTGCGTGAGAAACGCGGGCTTACTCAGGAGAAGTTGGCGGAGATATTCGGATTCAAGGACCGGCAGACCGTTTCGGCCATCGAGACTGGGGCCAGACAAGTGACCGCAGAGGAACTGGTGCTCGCGGTGGAGAAACTTGGCGCTCCGCTCGAGTATTTCACCGATCCTTTCCTGCTCGCCGGTGAAGGCCGTTTTTCCTGGCGCCAGACCGGTGTCGGTACACAACAGCTTGAGGCTTATGAACAAAAGGCGGGGCGCTGGGTCGCCGCATTCAGGGCCCTGGCGCCACTGGTCGGGCGCGAAGCGCCGTTTATGCGGCGGACCCTCAACCTTCACAGGCATTCCAGTTACGAGGATGCCATGTTGGCCGGGGAGCGGTTCGTTGCCGAGTTTGGTCTGGGTGATGTGCCAGCGACGCGCTTGCTGGATGTCATGGAGCGGAAACTGGGTATTCTGGTTCTCATGGTAGAGGCTGACCGGGGTATCTCGGGTGCGGCATGTCGGTTGCCGGAGATGGATTCCGTGTTGATCACTCGTCATGAAGTCGCTGGTCGTCGCCATTTTGACCTTGCCCATGAACTGTTTCATGTTCTTACCTGGGAAGCGATGCCGCCCGAGCATTCGGAGGAGGCGATGGTGGTCAGCGGCAACCGTGTTGAGCAACTCGCTAATAATTTTGCGGCAGCTGTATTGATGCCAGCCGATACTTTGATGCGGCTTGATGATTGGTCGGGGCAGTCCGAAGATGTGTTGATCCGACGGTTGAATGAAACGGCGGACAAGTTACAGGTGACGGCTTCGGCGCTAAAATGGCGACTGGTAGCACTCGGTTTACTTACACCGGCGACAGCACGCGCACTTCCTGACGAGGCATTGCGTAATAATGGACGAGAGGTTGTGGAAGATACTCCACCTGCGTTGTTTTCCAGACCGTTCGCGGAGGTTATCAGGCTTGCCATCGGGAGCGGTCATGTCTCAGTGCGCCGTGCCTCGGCATTGCTCGGTCTGACTGTCGAGGATCTGGCGGATGTGTTCGCAGCGCATGGCGTTGAGCACCTGACCTGTCTATGAGTCGATATGGTCAGGCATCGCGGTACTGTGTTGGTAGATACAAATGTTATCCTGGAAGCTCACCGGACGAAAACCTGGCGAGCGCTAACTGGTGGTTACCGGGTGGAAACCGTAGAGGAATGTGTAATCGAAACACAGACAGGATTCCAGCTTCGCCGGGAAGAGTTGCAGATTTACGGTGGTGAATTGCGGGACAGGTTATCGACGGTTCATACTGTCGAAGGTCTGGACCGTGCTAAGTTGGCGATCAAGGCTGGTAATATCGCGCTGGACGAAGGCGAAGCTGCGCTTTTGGCGCACGCATTGAGCCGGACTGATGACTGGGTCCTGTGCGGCCCGGACAAGGCCAGCCTTCGTTGTGGCATGAGGCTGGGGTTTCGCGAGAGGCTCGTGTCGATGCAAGAACTTCTTGATGCAGCAGGAGTGAATCGTCCAAGTGTCTCTCTACGTAAGGCGTATACCAAAACCTGGCATCAGAAAACGCTTGGAGAATTGGTTTTTGCAGAAAGATTAAAAAGAGAATGAAAAAGAGAGGGCAGGGTGACGGGAGCAAGGGGGTGGCTTTCGATATGTGGGTGGGTGCGGGGGGAGTAGTACGCTTCAGCCGTTTGCCGTGCTGACTTCTTGTTGCTGGAATATCACGGGTAGTTCCTGTAGCGCTATTTTGCCGAGCGGGGTGCGTGGGAGTTCTTCGACGACGGCGACTCGTGTGATGCGGTTGTGGGACGATACCAGCGCGTTGTATTCTCTGAGCACTTTGCGGGCATCGGTGGCCGGGTTGTCGCTGTCCATGGCGAGTACACAGACTGGCTTCATATCGACTTCCAGTACGCCGGCTTCCTTGATCGCGGGATTTCGTTCCAGCAGAGTCTCTAACTCTTCCGGGTAGACGTTCTTGCCAGCCTCGGTCACGATCAATCGTTTCGAGCGGCCGGTCAGGGTGACTCGTCCTGCGGTGTCGATGTGGCCGAGGTCTCCGGTCTTGAACCAGCCGTCCTCAATGGCCTGTGCGGTTTGCGTGGCATCCTCGTAGCCGAGCATGATGTTGGGGCCTTTGATCCAGATTTCTCCCTGACCGCTTGTGTCGGGTTGGTTGACTCGTACCTGAACGTGTTGTACGGGTTTGCCAACGCTTTCCAGAGCATCATCGAAGTTGTCCTGAATGCAGGCCAGGGGCGAAGTTTCAGTGAGGCCGTAGCCCTGGCGCAACGGAAAACCGAGATCGTGGTAGTAGCGTGTGATTTGTCCGTCCAGGCGGGAACCGCCACTGACCCAGGTCTTGATTCGTCCTCCCAGCCGTTTACGCAGGGGCGCGTTGAGGTATTGTCGCAGTCCGATAGGGGCAGCTTTGAGTACCCGGCGGTAGAGGGCCAGAGCCTTGCCGCCTTCCGAGAACTTCTTTTCCAGTCCCAGCATCACGTTGCGGAATAATCGCGGGACGGCGATGACTACGGTGATTTTTTCTTCCTGCAGGGTGGCGACGATTTCTGTCGCTGCCAGGACCTTTGGCGTTACCAGTGTAGAACCGGAGTAATAAGGGAGGTTGACATTGGCGGTAATGCCCATGGCATGTGAGAACGGCAGCAGGGAGATGAATCGGTCAGTGGAGTCGAACGTTTCAATATTGACTGCGGCCAGTACGTTGGTAGACAGGTTGGCATGGGACAGGCGCACCACCTTGGGGTTTCCGGTACTGCCGGAGGTATAGATCCGGGCCGCCACGGCATTCGGGTCGTCCGCTGGTGGTATCGTGTTTTCGGCGGCGGCCAGTTGTGCGTCTCTATCCAGAGTAATCTCCATGCGGGGTTCGTGAGCCAGGCTGGAATCGTGCACCAGCATAATGTCCGGCTGAATCGCTTCGATCTGGGCGCTGATCTCGTGGTCGCTGTTACCAATGTGAATCGGGGCGATCATGCAGCCCACACGCCATGCGGCCAGGGCAGCGACGGTCCATTCCGGACCGTTGGGGGCGGTGATGCCCACTGTAGCTCCTGCCTCGATCCCGGATTTCCGCAGTTTTTGTGCGGTGACCAGAGCAGCCTGGTGGATCTGGTGGTATTGCACTTCTCTGCGGCCTTCGGGCTGGCGGCATATCCAGGCGGTATGATCACCATGCCGCAACAGGGAGGGTTCGATCAGTTTCCAGAGATTGCTGGTCATGGTAGATTCCGGGGTATCCGTTGACTGTCTGGCGGCAGTATTCATCACAATTAGACCATAAACCCCGGGGTGGGACAATGAAAGACGGGGCGCTCTTTGTGGAAAAGATGAGGCAATGCAAGCATGAAGATTGACAGAATTGAATCCTTCAGTACGACTGATGTCGGGCTGGTTCGGGTGACGACTGACTCCGGTGATCAGGGTTGGGGGCAGGTTTCTACATACAATGCAGACATCACCGCGACGGTCCTGCACCGTCAGGTGGCCCCCTGGGCGCTGGGGCGCGATGTTTCCGACCTGTCCGGGCTGGGTGATCTGTTCGATCTGGTTTTTGAGAAGGAGCACAAGTTTCCCGGTTCCTATCTGTGTCGCGCGGTTTGCGGAGTCGATACTGCATTATGGGATCTGCACGGCAAGATAGAGGGCAAGTCGGTATGTCAGTTGCTCGGCGGCAGCCCGCGCCCGCTACGTGTGTATGCTTCCAGCATGAGTCGGGATATTACGCCACAGGATGAGGCCGAGCGCTTTGATCGGTTGCGTGACAAACACGGTTATGATGCGTTCAAATTCAGGGTTGGAGCCGAGTGCGGACGCAATCAGGATCAGTGGCCGGGTCGCTCGGAAGAAATCGTGGCGGCGGTCAGGAAAACGCTGGGTGATGACGTTGATCTGCTGGTTGACGGCAACAGTTGTTACCGGCCCGAAAAGGCAATCGAACTGGGCCGGATGCTGGAGGATTATGGTATCTGCCACTTCGAGGAACCCTGCCCCTATTGGGAGTACGAATGGACCAGACAGGTCACCGATGCCTTGTCGATTGATGTTACAGGAGGCGAGCAGGACAACAATCTGGCGTTATGGAAATATATGATCGATAACGATACGGTTGATATTTATCAGCCCGACATCTGTTACATGGGGGGTATCGAGCGTACCCTGCGGGTAGTCAAAATGGCGGCGGACGCCGGGAAAACGATTACTCCCCATGCGGCCAATCTCTCACTGGTCACGATATTCACGCTGCACCTGATGGGGGCAATCGAAAATGCTGGCCCTTATGTCGAGTTTTCGATTGAGGAGGCGGACTATTATCCCTGGCAATACGGTGTCTATGAGGATTTTCCGGTGGCCAGAGACGGCAAGGCGCAAATCCCGGAAGGCCCCGGCTGGGGTATCCGGGTTTGTTCATCCTGGCTGGAGAAATCAACCTGGCAGGTCAGTGAAGCGTCCGAAAACACGAAAAAATGATATTTTTTACGTAGTAAAGTTTGCCAAAATTGGACCATGTAGTCTACAATGGTGTAGATTTTGTGAAATTGCTGATCGGGTATCGCTCTGGTGATTGTTCCCGCAGACAATATTGGCAGGCCCGGAAATTTTACTTCAGGAGATAGAGAATGTTGCGAATCGGTTTGAATTTCCTTAAAAAAACAGCTTCATTGTTCGTCCTGGTTCTGTTTTTTTGTGGGAGTGTGTATGCACATCGGGATTTAACGGTGGTGGACTGGGGCGGGGATCTGGCGCGCGCCCACATGCAGGCATGGATCGTGCCCTGGGAAAAAGAGAACAGTAAATCAGCGGAGCTGGTGTATTACGGTGGAGGGATCAAGGAAATCCGGGATCAGGTCAATACCACCAACGTGACTTGGGATGTGATTGACATGGAATACTCCGATCTCATCCAGGCTTGTGACGAGGGACTGCTGGAGAAATTCGATCATTCCACACTGCCCGGCCCTGACAACGATTTTGTCGAGGGCGCTTTGGGGAATGAGTGCGGAGTTGGCATTTACACATGGGCTACGGTTTATGCCTATGACACGGAAGCCTTCGCTGACGGTCAGCCAACGAGCATTGCTGATTTTTTCAATATACGGGATTTTCCGGGCAAGAGGGGGTTGCGAAGAGACCCGCGCGGAACCATGGAATGGGCGCTGATGGCGGCTGGTATTCCGGCAGATCAGGTATATGCTGAATTAGCTACCGAAGAAGGCCTGAATCTGGCCTTTGCCTCGCTTGACAGGCTGAAATCGAATATTGTGTGGTGGAGTTCGGGAGGCGAACCTGTACAGTTGCTGAAAGACGATACGGTCACCATGACGGCTGCCTGGAACGGGCGAGTGCACCGGCCGATGACGGAGGACGGCGAGCCGATAGATATTGTCTGGGACGGTCAGTTGTGGGAGATGGAGTTTCTCGCCATCACGAAAGGCAGTCGCAATCTTGAAAACGCGAAACAGTTCATTTCGTATGCGACCAGCGCCAGGGGGATGACTGAAGTGGTCCGCTATATCCCGTATGGCCCGGTCAGGAAGTCGGCCCAGGAAGACGTTCCTGAAGAGGTCAGACCCTACCTGCCCGCGGAAAACATGTCGGACACGTCATTACGCTTCGATTCGCAATGGTGGGCAAATAATATCGACCCGATCCGGGAGAGATTCGAGCAGTGGATAGCGCCTTCAGGACTTGATGTGCAGGAACGCGGCGCACGCTTCTGACAACCGAATGACCCCTCTTATGGAGTGTAAAGTATGCAACAACCAAAAATAGACAAGGTAATATTCTGGACGGCCCTGATCGTTATCGTCACGCTTGTCACGCCTCTGGTTTTGTTCGAGGAAGGCGCCAAGAGTGTTCTTGGAGTGTTGTTCAATTTCGCCACCAAGCAGCTTGGCTGGAGCTTTCTATGGTTTACGATTGGCACATTCTTCATCCTCGCATGGCTTGCCTTGGGTCGATTCGGGAATGTGCGTTTCGGCGGACCGGACGCGCGCCCGCAATTCAAGATGACAAGCTGGGTCGCCATGCTGTTCTGCGCCGGTATTGGCGCAAGCGTCATGTACTGGGGCGCGATTGAGTGGGCTTACTACTATTCCGGCCCGCCGTTCGGTATTGAGCCGAAAACGGCGGAAGCGGCTGAGTGGGCCTCCATGTACGGCCTTTTCCACTGGGGTTTCACCGCCTGGGCGGTTTATTGCATTCCGACACTGCCATTGGCCTACATGCTATGGAACAAAAAACGGGCGGTACTGCGATTGTCTGCCGCCTGCGCTCCTGTAATCGGAGAAAACGCCGCAGCCGGGTGGCCCGGAAAAATTATCGATGTCCTGTTCATGTTCGGCCTGATCGGGGGTATTGGCACCTCCATGGGCCTGGGGACGCCCATGCTGTCCGCCGGCCTCTCCGAATTACTGGGTGTCGAGCGCAGTTTCGCGCTGGATGTGGCCGTGGTAGTGGTATGGGGAATCATCTTCGGCGCCAGCGTCTACTCAGGTCTGGAAAAGGGCATCAAGGTTTTGAGTGACATCAACCTGTGGTTGATTATCGTCATTCTCGGGTTTACCTTCCTGTTTGGTCCGACCGTCTTTATATTGTCCACTTTCACCAACAGCATGGGGCTGTTGATGTCCAATTTCGTTGAAATGAGTTTCTGGACGGACCCGATAGCCGAGGGCGGATTCCCGCAGGGCTGGACGATTTTCTACTGGGCATGGTGGATTGCTTATGCGCCGTTCATGGGGCTGTTTGTGGCGCGTATTTCTTATGGCCGCACTATCCGTCAGTTGATTGTCGCTGAAGTGGTCGGAGGTTCTCTGGGTTGCTGGCTGTTTTTCGCCATACTGGGAAATACCGGAATGTATTTCCAACTGAATGACATGGTCCCGATCAGCGATATTCTCGCCAATCAGGATGGCGCGGCGGCCGTTATCGCCACCATTGTCGGAGTCGGGCAGAACGCCTCGTTCTTCGGTATCGGGATTGGCTTTGTGGCTCCTCTTCTGCTGGTGGTGTTCATCGTGCTGGCCTTTATATTCGGCGCGACGACCCTGGATTCATCCGCCTTCACTTTGTCCTCTGTCGCCACCGAAGAGCAGGAAGACGCCAATACCGAACCGGCCAGATGGCATCGTTTGTTCTGGGCCTTTATTCTTGCCGCAGTTTCACTGGCATTGATGTATCTCGGCGGCCTGAAACCCCTGCAGACTGCATCCATCGTAGTCGGTCTGCCGCTGATGGTCATTCTGGTTATCATGACCATGTCGTTCTTCCGGTGGTTGAATGAGGATTATCCGGAACAGAACCAGATTGATGTGATTGATCTGCAACCGCAGCAAGACCCCGGCGCTGTGGCGGTTTCTCACTCAACAGAGTCTCAGGAAGCCGACAAAACCAGTTAAATCCAGCAAGTTGGATATCAAATACGGAGAACATCATGTCACAGAGAATAAGCTCGCCATTCGGCACAATCATTATCGATCAGGACGATGTGGGCGGTCTGATCAAAACCATCGGCAGTGACGGCGAGAAGAGAGAGCGCCGTCATGAGCCGGTTTCTATCACTCCCAATGTTGATATTTACGAGGACAATGAAGCCCTGAAGTTGTGGATGGATCTGCCCGGAGTCGACAAGGACAGCATTCAGGTGACCGTATCCGGGAATGCGCTGACGGTCAATGCCCGCACCCGGCAATTGAATCTGGAGGGTGGACACTGGGTGCGCCATGAGAGGCCGGTCGGGAATTTCGTGCGTCACCTCCGGTTCGGTTCGGAGCTTGATGGAGGCGGTGTGGTCGCCAACTACGCGGATGGGACCCTGATACTGACCATTGCGAAACCAAAGCAGTCTGAAGCCAGAAACATCGAAGTCAATATTCAGTAAGCCGGTTATCGGATAGTCCCGCAACCGTAATTTTTTGCCGCAAAACGAGTTCCCTCAACCAGTCTGAAGTTGCCAGATCAGGCGCCAAAAAAAGACCGCGAGACTCAGCGGAAACTTGACCGCATGAACAGCGGCCTTTACTGGTGGGGCGTGCCGACGCTTTTTCGTTGCCCCCATGATCCGGACCCTGAAAACTGTGACATTGCGCTGGTGGGAGTACCGCACAGTACCGGTAATGGCACGACCGAGCGGGACCAGCATCTGGGTCCCAGGGCGGTGCGTGACATGTCTGCGCTGGGTCGCCGGGTACACATGGAATTCGGATCGGACCCGTGGCGGCAATGCCGGATCCATGATCTGGGTGATGTGGCGTTGCCCGAGGCCAACCATAATGAACAGTGTATCCAGCGGATCACCGATTTCTACAAAAACATTGACGATGCGGGAGCAAGACCGGTTTCGGTTGGCGGAGACCATTCGGTGACCGGCGGCATCCTTCAGGCCATTGCCGGTAAGGACGCGAAGCTCACCGGAGGCCGGAAGACAACCCTGCTGCATTTTGACGCTCATACCGACGCATTTCACCACATCGACCATTTTCTGGGCGCGGTGAAGTCGGCGGCGCACTGGGCCAGTTATCTGGTGCGCGATGGTCATGTCAACCCGCATAACAGCGTCCAGGTTGGCATACGCGGTAACCCACGCACCCTGGACTGGCTCGAACCGAGTTATGACCTCGGTTACGAGGTGATCGATATCAAGCGTTTCCGGCAAATCGGGGTAGACAACGCCATCGAGATCATCAACCGGAGAATCGGCGATGAACCCGTCTACATTACCTTTGACCTGGATGCGCTGGATACCACGGTGGCGCCCGGAGTGGCCAATCTCGAAGCCGGAATCGAAGGTCTGTTCATCGACGAAACGATGAAAATGCTGCGCTCGGTGCGGGGTAAAAATATCATCGGCGGTGATGTGGTCTGCCTGATGCCGACCAAGGACTCGCCAAACAAGCAGACTTCACTGGTGGCGATGTCCATCCTGTTCGAGATCATATCGTTGATTGCCGACAACATGGCCAGCCAGCAATCCTGACCGGCCGGGTCAGCCTGCCTTGATACGTTCCAGCACGTAGTGCAACACCCCACCGGCGAGATAATATTCCAATTCGACCGCGGTATCGATTCTGGACTGTAACTGAATCCGGTCCACGGAGCCGTCTGCCCGGTTGATACGGGCCTCGAAAATCTGTCGGGGTTCAAGTCCGCTGTCGAGCCCCAGGATATCCATACTGTCGGTGATGCCGAGATTGTGGGTTTTGCGGTTTTCTCCGGGCATGAACTGTAACGGAAGGACGCCCATGCCGACCAGATTGGAGCGGTGTATGCGCTCGAAACTTTCCACGATGACAGCTTTGACGCCGAGCAGCAGCGTCCCTTTGGCTGCCCAGTCACGGCTTGATCCGGTACCGTATTCCTTGCCGCCAATGACCACGGTGGGTATTCGCTGCGACAGGTAGTGCATCGCGGCGTCATAAATTGAAACCGGCGCCGGGTCGTCAACCGTGCGGGTAAATCCCCCTTCAACGCCGGGTACCAATTCATTCCTGATCCGGATATTGCCGAAGGTCCCCCGCATCATGACTTCATGGTTGCCTCGTCTGGAGCCGTAGGAATTGAAATCCCGTTGAGTGACCCCGTTATCGGTCAGGTATCCGGCCGCGGGACTGCCTGGTTGAATAGAACCGGCCGGGGAGATATGATCGGTGGTCACCGAATCTCCGAGCAGCGCGAGGATGCGCGCGCGCCGTATATTGCTGTCCTTGCCGCTGGTGTACTGTTCCTCGAAAAACGGCGGCAATTGAATATAGGTTGAATCGGCCGAGAACGCATAAGTCTGACCCTGCCTGGTTGGGATGGCCTGCCATTGCTCGTCTCCGGTGAATACGTCGGCATACTTGCTGGAGAACATCGAGTCATCAATTTTGCCCACCTCATGGGCAATCTCCTCATTGGTCGGCCAGATGTCTTTCAGGTATACCGGATTGCCGTCCCGGTCGCAGGAGATTGGGTCGCTCGACAGATTGATCCGGGTGGTTCCCGCCAGCGCGTAGGCGACGACCAGAGGTGGAGAGGCCAGCCAGTTCGCTTTCACCAGTGGATGTATCCGGCCTTCGAAATTTCGATTGCCCGACAGTACAGCGGCCACGATCAGGTCATTTCCACTGACCGCGTCGTCTACCGGTTCGGGCAGGGGGCCTGAGTTTCCGATGCAGGTGGTGCAACCATACCCCACTGTGTTGAAGCCCAGTGCATCAAGGCTGGATTGCAGCCCCGCCTTTTCCAGATATTCAGTTACCACCTTCGAGCCGGGCGCCAGCGATGACTTGACCCAGGGTTTGCGGGTGATCCCCTTTTCCACCGCTTTCTTCGCGACCAGTCCGGCCCCGACCATGACCGCCGGGTTGGAGGTGTTGGTGCAGGAGGTGATGGCGGCCACCACGACATCGCCATGGCGCAGGCGCAAGCCGTCGGCGCTCCCAAAATCCTCATCCAGCTCGTTGCCCTTGCCTGCGTCGGAGATGAACGCCTCCATCGCTTGCGGAAGGTCGGGCAGGGCGACCCGGTCCTGAGGGCGTTTTGGCCCGGACAGGTTCGGATTGACTTCACTGATATCCAGAGTCAATGTGGAACTGAACACTGGCGCCGGGGCATCACTGTTCCTCCACAGCCCCTGAGCCTTGCTGTATTGTTCGACCAGGGCCACAGTTTCGGCTGGACGGCCGCTCAGGCGAAGGTAGTCGATGGTTTTCCGGTCCACCGGGAAGAAACCGCAGGTGGCGCCGTATTCGGGGGCCATGTTAGCAATGGTTGAGCGATCCGCGATCGGCAGATGATCCAGCGCGCTCCCATAAAACTCTACAAACTTCCCAACCACGCCATGCTCACGAAGCATCTGCACGATACGCAGAACCAGATCTGTCGCGGTAATCCCTTCCTTCAGTTGCCCGGTCAATTCAAAGCCGACCACGCGCGGAATCAACATCGGGATCGGCTGTCCCAGCATGGCGGCTTCGGCTTCAATACCGCCCACGCCCCAGCCCAGCACGCCGAGGCCATTGATCATGGTGGTATGGCTGTCTGTTCCCACCAGTGTGTCCGGGTAGGCGACCAGGTGACCGCTTTTGTCGTCACTCCATACGCCCCTGGCCAGGTATTCGAGGTTGACCTGATGGCAGATGCCCGTTCCCGGTGGGACCAGACTGAAGTTGTCAAAAGCTCCCTGCCCCCATTTCAGGAACTGATAGCGTTCCGCGTTGCGCTGCATTTCCAGATTGACATTGGCGGCAAACGCGGTCTGAGTGGCAAATTGGTCAATCACCACGGAGTGGTCAATCACCAGGTCAACCTGTGATCGAGGGTTGATTTTTTCCGGGTCGATACCGGCTTTGACCAGCGCCTCGCGCATCGCCGCCAGATCCACCACCGCCGGTACTCCGGTAAAGTCCTGCATCAGTACACGGGCGGGATACCAGGCGATTTCCTGGGCCGTATGACCCTCAGCGCTTTTTGCGACGGCTGCGATATCGTCGGAGGTGCAGGAAACTCCGTCTTCGTGGCGCAACAGATTCTCCAGCAGCGCCTTGATCGAATTGGGCAGACGGCTGATGTCGGCAAGGGCGGATACCTTAGCCGAGTTGAGGTCATAGTAGCCGAAGGTGGTTCCATCGACATCCATGGTCGAATAGCTGTCGAATGAATTCTTGCTGGTTTGTGTCATGGTTCTTTTCAAAAAGTGGGGTTCAATCCCGGATTCGGTCGGGGCGGCGATTATACTGTATTTGACCGGGATTCGGATTGCTTTGGCGGCAGCCGCTAGAATGGTTTGATCACGACCAGAAGGATGATGCCGACCAGATACAGTACCGGCGCTTCATTCATCCACCGATAGTAGACGTGGCTGCGTTTGTTGGCGTCATGCCTGAACGCGAGCAGCGCCCGATAACACCAGAGATGATGAATGATGACCAGCCCGACCAATACCAGTTTCGCGGACAACCAGTTCCCGGAAAATCCATAACCGATCCATAGCCAGAATCCCGAAGCGAGAGTCAGTACCGCTCCCGGCGTCATGATCCCGAAAAACAGTTTCCTCTCCATGACCTTGAATCGCTCGATACTGATGCGATCGTCGGCCTGGGCATGATAGACATACAATCTGGGCAGGTAGAACAGTCCGGCGAACCAGACAACCATTGAGATAATATGAATTGATTTGATCCAGAGCATTTTGTTTCAGCCGGTCAGTCCGCGCCCGGTCAATTCTAGCAGGCAAAAAAAAGGACGTCCAAAAATCGGACGTCCGAATCAATAACACCAATGGAGGATTAAAACACTATGCCGCTTTTCGAAGCTCCTCTGACACTTCGGGCTTGCGGGTTCTTTCAAAGTCCATTTTTACCGGAGCGCCGGGTCGATTGACTGCCTGGGAAATTTCATGGCGTTCGATGCCAATATCCTGCAGCAACCGGTCGCTCATGTCAGTCAACTGTTGGACGGCTTTTCTACGCTCGGTCCAGAACTTGATCCGGTCTATAATTCGTCGTGTGATTCCGCGACGGAATGAATTGTGAATGACATTCCTGCGATCACTCATGATTGCAACGTTGTTCATCTCTACCTCCTAATTGACCAAGGTCATGATAATTGTTAAGAATGTTAAAGCGCCCACGTAGGAGAGTCCCACCTTGATTAATATGTTCGTCATTTTCTTGCTCTCAAAAAACGTTACTGTCTGGTAACAGGTTGGTTGATCCACTCAACCGACAATGGGAATATAGGGATTGGAAGCGCTATGCACAAACGATATATTTTCATACAATACATGAGCATTCACTCATGTATGAATCATGGCCATCCGCTATCCTTCCATGTCTGCGCTACGGGCTTTTGAGGCCGCGGCCCGTCATTTGAGCTACACTCGCGCGGCCGAAGACCTGTTTGTGACGCAAAGCGCGATCAGCCACCAGATCAAGCATATCGAGGAACTCTGGGAGGTTGAGCTGTTTCAGCGCCGGGGGCGAACCCTGATCCTGACCGAAGCGGGTCACGCCATCGTCCCGGTTGTCCGGAAATTCATGAGACAGTTGACTTCGACCCTGGAAGACCTGAAGGAAGTCCAACCCGGACCAACGGCCTTGAGAGTGACCTTGCTGCAATCATTCGCCTTTAAATGGCTGGTGCCGAGGCTGGGTCATTTCAACCATGAATATCCCGATATCAATGTATGGATTTCCACCTCCGATGAACTGGTGGATTTCGATTCGGAAAATGCCGATGTCGGTATTCGCCTGGGCTATGGAAACTGGAGTAATCTGTATGAGGAACTGCTGCTCCAGGAATATGTTTTTCCGGTTTGCAGCCCGCATTTTCTGGAGGAGTACGGCATACCCGACAAGCCCGAGGATCTGCTCAGTCTGCCTTTGCTGCGGCGCAACGCGATAGACATACTGCAACGCTGGAGAGACTGGTTCAGGGATGCGGATGTCACGGTCAGAAAAATGCCCAAAGGCACCCAGTTTCCGCAAACCAGTCTGGCCATCCAGGCCGCGATTGATGATCAGGGAGTCGCTCTGGCCCGCAGCGCCCATGTTCTGGATGACATCAAGGCCGGTCGGTTGGTCAGGTTGTTTCCCGAAGTCAAAAGCAAATCCAATCTTTCCTACTTTTTCGTCTGTATACGGGGCCGGGAAAGCGAACCGCAGATTACCGCTTTTCGGGGCTGGTTGAAACGCGAAGCGGAAATATCGGAAAGCGAGTTTGAGCGGATGCTGGGCTGAAGGCCACCGGACTTCAGCGCCCGCCCGCCCGAATTGCCCGAACCACTTCTGTATGGTCAAGCCGGGTAAGACATCGCCGCGGACACGATGGTTGATCGCAGCGGTCGCATCCAGCCACACGGACCACCTGATCACGCGGTCCCAGCGGCCCTGTTTTTCTTTCATCGGTCGGCCCGAACAGCGCGACCACCGGGGTTTTTACCGCCCCGGCGACATGCATCGGGAAACTGTCCCCGGTCAGCATCCGTCCGGCCCGCCGGGTGAGTTCCGCGAATTCCGGCAGGGTCAGCGTACCCAGCAGGTTGGCGTCGCTGGCCTGTTCGCCAGTCAGGCCATGTCGACTCATCGCCTCATTGACTTCGCGCTGGCGTTCCGCGGAACCGGTGAACACGATGTGGAATTGGTCGGCAACCGCTTTTCGGGTCAGCAGATAATTGTCAAGCGGCCAGTCTTTTGAGGGCCAGCGGGTAAATGGACTCATGATCAGGATCGGCTTTGCCTGTGGATTGGTTCGGGCAAGCAGGTCATCGACTGTACGCTTTTCCTTTGTGCTGACACAGAATTCCATTGAGGTATCCAGGGTCGGTATCGCCGCCAGTTCCAGCACCTGATCCATCTCCCGGATCGCGTGCAGGTTCTTGTCCCTGAATCCTTCCAGCCCCCACCAGTTCCCCTTGACCAGTTTGCGGTCCGCTTTTGCGCCATACAGGAAGAGTACCGACTTCGCCAGTCCCTGAAGGTCAATGGCCAGATCAAAACGCTGCCGTCTGATTTTCACCATCACCCCGGATATTTCCCGCCAGGTCCATACTGGTTCCCGGTACCAGTCGCGTTTGATCCGGTAGCGGTCTATGGCAATGATTTCATTGACCCAGGCATTATAGCGGTAGATGTCCACGGATGTGCTGGCGGTAAGCAGGGTCAGGTGGCTGTCCGGGTAGCGCTTCTTGAGCGCCCGGATATGCCCGGTCGAGTGCAGCACATCTCCCAGCGAAGTCTGTTTGATGACCAGGATTTTCATGACCGGACCATCGGGTCAGCCGGTCCGGTATGGGTCGGACCCGTCCGGCTGTGTCCGGAACCATCTGAACGTCCACATGTACTGTTCCGGCGCCTGACGGATCAGGGCCTCCATCGCCTGGTTGATTCGGGTAGCGTCGGCTGTGTAATCGTCGCTCGGAACCTGTTCCAGAGGCGGGGCGACGATGATTTTGTATCTCCCGCTCTGCACGTCCAGAATGCAGATGGATGGAATCACCACGGCGCCGGTGATTGCCGCTAGCCGACTGACCATGTTGAGAGTGGATCGTTGCCGACCGAAAAAAGGCGCATAGACTGTATGCTTTCCTTCTCCATGATCCTCATCCGGAATTAGCAGGCAGGCGTGCCCCTGGGTTATTCCCCGGATCAGTCCGCGCAGACTTTGATCCCGCATATAAAGGCGGGTCTGGTTGAAGCGGGTCCGTCCCTTGTGCAAAAACCAGTTATATACCGGATTTTTATCCCGTTTCATCATGGAAACCAGAGGGGTTCCAATGAAAAGGGCGATGGCCCCGGTATCCATGGCGGTCGTGTGGTATGCAACCATGATCACGTTTTGCGGGCGATCCGGGGAGGATCGCGGCCGTCTGAAGTGTTCGGCGCCCTCGATGTCCACATATTTTGACAGTCTCCCGCGTGAACTCATCATGCTGAGGCCCATGTCCATGAGGCTGCGGCCATAGCAGCGAAAGTGCGCTTCCAGCAGTTCCCGCCGTTCGGATTCAGACAGATCGGGAAAGCAAAGTCGAATATTGATTTCAGCGATATTTCTGCGTTTCCTGTTCCGCAGGCGCATCTGGTCTCCTACGAACCCGCCCAGACTCATCACCGCCTTTCTCGGCAGCCAGGAAACCAGCCAAAGTAAAAGCAGGGTCAGCCATGCGCTCCAGTATCCCGGTTTGAAGCAGGTCCGGTCGAGTTTGACTTCAGGGGGAGAACCGGGTGGCATCGGGATTGACGAATTTCTGATAACAGGGGTCTCTACCGGCAAGCCAGCACAGGTCGTTCCAGGTGTCGATGTCGCGCAGCTTCCGGCAAAAATCAATATCCATGCCGAGTGAGTCCAGATTCGTGAGTAATTGAGATAAAACCTGGCTTGAACCCCAGTCCACCAGATCGAATATCCCGCTGTTCAATTCATGCAGGCCGAGAATATAAAAGCCGCCGTCGAACGTGGGTCCGACTATATTTTCCCGTTTACTGAGCCGTGCATGCACCTGTGAAAGGATTTTGCCGGAGATATGCGGGACATCGCAACCCATTACCACACCGCAACCGGATTCCCTGATCGACTTTTCGAGTACATGGCTGATTCTTTGCCCCAGGTCGCCTTCTGTCTGGACTTCGACATCCATACGATAGCGGTTTCTCAAATCCCGGAAGCAGTGATGGTCCGGGTCGGGAGACACCGTGAGCGCCAGCGAACCGGGCCAGTGTGTCATGACCTTGCTGACTGACTGGACCAGCATCATGAGCGCCAGCTCCGCCGCCCCGGAACCGGTCAACTCCGGCTGCATCCGGGTTTTGACCTGTCCTGGAACAGGCGCCTTGGCAAAAAGGTATAACGGAATATCGGGGCTAACGCTCATTGCCGTACATTTCGCCCAGACGCTGCGGGTCAATCCCGATCCAGAACAGAAACCTCAATTTCCACATCAGAAATATGGTTCGGATTGCGCCCCGGTTCTGCCATCGCCGGGCGGAAGTGATGACCGGAGGACTGATCAGCAGAGGGGAAGAGTGCTTTTTGAGCAGTTTGCTCATTGCGACATCTTCCATCAGACAGATTGGAGGGAAACCGTTGACCCGTTTGAACAGGGACGCGGTTACGAAAATCCCCTGATCCCCGGTGGCGAGGGGCCGGACACGGGAACGAATCCGGATCATGTTTTCGATCAGGCGGTAGATCCATCCTTTTGATTCGAGCGCCACGTCGAATCGCCCCCATTGACGTTGTCGGGTGACTTCCCGTTCCACCATGGCGATGGCATTGGCCGGCAATCGGGTATCGCAGTGAAGAAACAACAGAATGTCACCGGTAGCCGCCCTGGCTCCCAGGTTCATTTGCCGGCTTCGTCCGGGCTGATCCGTTGAAATGATCCGGATCAAGGGCTTCCCCGGTTCGTGTTGGCAGCGCCGGTCAATGGATTCCGGGATGGATTCCAGGATCGACTCCAGGATTTCCCAGGATTCGTCCTGATCGCTGGCATCGACCAGTATGGCCTCATGCAGCCCGCGCAAGTCCCGCAAATGTTCCACCAGACCTTCGACGTTTTGTCCTTCGTTATAAAGGGGAGCGACAATCGAGATCATGTCAACGTTACTGAATCAGGCACACTGAAGCCGCGGCTGCGGATTACTTTTTCCGGCTGGCGGCGATTCGCATCCGCAAGGCATTCAGTTTGATGAAGCCGGTTGCGTCAGCCTGGTTATAGGCGCCGGCATCCTCTTCGAAGGTCACAATTTTCTCGTCGAACAACGAATCGGTTTTTGACTGACGTCCCAGCACATCGACATTGCCCTTGTACAAGCGCAGCCGGACCTCTCCGTTCACGGTCGCCTGGGAGGCGTCGATCATACCCTGCATCATGACCCGCTCCGGGCTGAACCAGTAACCGTTGTAGACCAGACTGGCATAGCGCGGCATCAGTTCGTCCTTCAGATGGGCTACCTCCCGGTCCACGGTGAGTGATTCGATCGCGCGATGGGCCTTATGGATGATGGCGCCGCCCGGGGTTTCATAGCAGCCCCTGTTCTTCATGCCGACATACCGGTTTTCGACAATGTCCGCCCGGCCAATGCCGTGGAGCGACCCCCGTCTGTTCAAATCCACCATAACCTGCGCCGGAGTCAGCTCCTGGCCGTTGATCGACACGACATCTCCCTGCTTGAAGCCAAGCAGCAATTCTTCCGGCGCGTCCGGCGCGTCCATCGGAGAGTTGGTCCAGCCCCAGGCTTCATCACCGGGTGTTGTCCATGGGTCTTCCAGTTCCCCCCCCTCATGAGAGATATGCAACAGATTCGCGTCAATCGAATAAGGGGAACCGCCGTCTTTTTTCTTCTCGATATGAATGCCATGCTTCTGCGCGTACTCCATCAGCTTTTCCCGGGAGGTCAGATTCCACTCTCGCCAGGGCGCGATGATCCGGATATCCGGGTTCAGGGCGTATGCGGACAACTCGAATCGGACCTGGTCGTTGCCTTTGCCGGTGGCGCCATGCGAGATGGCGTCGGCATTGGTCTTGCGGGCGGTTTCAACCAGGTGTCTGGCGATCAGCGGACGGGCGATCGAGGTGCCCAGCAAGTATTCGCCTTCGTAGACCGCATTGGCGCGAAACATCGGGAAAACATAATCACGGGCGAATTCTTCGGTCAGGTCTTCGATGAATATATCCCGGATTCCATACTTTTGCGCTTTCTTGCGGGCCGGTTCGAGGTCTTCACCCTGACCGATATCCGCTGTGAAGGTGACCACCTCGCAGTGGTATTCATCCTGCAGCCATTTCAGGATGATTGACGTATCCAGTCCTCCGGAATAGGCCAGAACAGCCTTGTTGATTTCTGACATGGTTGTTTTCGTATTTTGGTAAGCTATCAGGTTTTATTATATCATTAACCATGTAACCGTTTGAGAAGGACAGGCAAGTGGCAATTCGACATCTGTTAAGCTGTATGGATTTGACCGAACAAGAGCTTCGGCAATTGATTTCGCGGTCCATTGAACTCAAGGCCGAGCTCCCCTCAGGCCGCCATACTCAATTCATGCAGGGCAAAACCGCGGTGCTGGTGTTCGAAAAACAGTCTACCCGTACCCGCGTCTCGTTTGAAACCGGCATCGGTCAATTCGGCGGGAACGCGATTTTCCTGTCGCCTTCCGACTCTCAACTGGGTCGCGGAGAGTCGATAGCGGACACGGCACGGGTGCTTTCCAGAATGGCTGATCTGATCGTCATGCGAACCGGAGCGCACGCGCGCGTTGAGACGATGGCGGAAAACGCCTCGGTGCCGGTAATCAACGGATTATCCGACTACAATCATCCCTGCCAGATTCTCGCGGATATCCAGACATTTACCGAACATCGCGGAGATATCGGGGGCCGCAAGATCGCCTGGGTCGGTGATGGCAACAACGTGTGTCATTCGTGGATGAACGCGGCCCGGCAATTCGGTTTCGAACTGCACATTGCCACACCGAAAAATCAGCGGCCTGACGAGGCGCTGGCGATACAATGCGCGGACCATATCGTCCTGACCGAAGACCCGGTGGAGGCTTGCGCCGACGCGGCGTTGGTGGTTACCGATACCTGGTCCGGAATGGGCTATGAAAAGGAAAAGAAATTTCGTGAGAAAATATTCAAAGGTTACTGCGTTGATCAGAAATTGATGGAGTGCGCGGCCAACGACGCGCTGTTCATGCACTGCCTGCCGGCCTATCGCGGCAGTGAAGTGACCGCGGAAGTGATCGACGGCCCGCAAAGCGTAGTCTGGGACGAAGCGGAAAACCGCCTGCACGCGCAAAAGGCGCTGATCGAATTTTTATTGTCGGGGGATTAACCCGGACTATCGCCATGTCATTGAATAAAAACCTTCACAAGGAAAGGCGAGAGAGATGTCTTTTTAATATATCTTTCTTACGTTATACTCTATTTTGGTGATCAGCAAATTGGAAGGTTTATGGTTATGGTTACATCAGCACACAACGACAGCGCAAAAGTTTTCATGGCAGGTAAGTCGCAGGCGGTGCGGTTGCCGAAGAAATATCGTTTCGCCGAAGGCTGCGACGAGGTTTCAATTCGGCAAGTTGGTCGCTCGCTCATTCTGAGCCCACGCTTCGCGGATTGGGACGAGTTTTGGGCAAATACTCCCCCGTTCGACGACGACATGGTCAAGATTGTTTTGGGCCGAGACGAGGCGGTCGCGAGAAATGACCCCAAACGTGCGAGCTTTGACGAATGAAAGTCATGCTGGATACGGACAGTTGTATTTACCTGATTAATCGTCGTAAAGGAATGATGCCACAGGCGCGGTTACAGGACTGTTGCATTTCAGCCATCGTTTTAGGTGAATTGGAATTCGGCATTTTGAAAAGTCAGCGACCAGACATGAATCGCAAACGGCTACAGAATTTTCTGAGTTCCGTTGCGGTGAGGCCAGTCGGAGAGGCCGAATCAATTGCTTACGGGGAAATCCGATTAGCATTAAAAACCCAACTGATTGGCCGCAACGACATGTGGATTGCGGCGCACGCAGTGGCGCTTGATCTAACACTTGTGACAAATAACATGCATGAATTTTCGCGCGTCCCCGGATTGGTTATTGATAACTGGTTGGATGAAAATCAATGATCACGCTCTGCTCTGGGGATGAAACCCAATGGCCAGTTTGACCCGTTCATTAAATACCAACGGTAAGGCAGATGAAGAAAATCCTGATTCTGTACTATAGTCGTCATGGCGCTACCGCGGAGTTGGCGAGGTGCGCGGGGCAGGGCGTGGAAAGTCTCGACCAGTGCGAAGCGGTGATGCGAACCGTGCCAGCGGTATCCACGGTCTGTGAAGCGACCGAAGAGGCCATTCACCCGACCGGGGATGTCTATGCGTCAACCGATGACCTGGAAAGCTGCGCGGGGCTGATACTCGGCAGCCCCACCCGCTTTGGCGCTATCGCATCGCCATTGAAGTATTTTTTTGACCAGACTGTCCCGCAATGGCTGAACGGCGCCCTCAGGGATAAACCCGCCGCCGTATTTACCTCTTCCGCCAGCGCGCATGGCGGTCAGGAAAGTACCCTGCTATCCATGATGCTGCCCCTGATTCATCATGGCATGATCATCACAGGGCTGCCCTATAGCGGCACCCGACTTGCCCAGACACAGACCGGCGGCAGTCCTTACGGCGCAAGCCATATTGCGGGTCCGAATGGCGTTCTGCCTGTCTCCGACGATGAAAAAGAGTTTTCGGAAATGCTCGGGCGCCGGGTAGCCGGTCTCGCCGTCGCCCTGGATGGCAGGACGCTGTAGCGGCGAACCCTGGTCAGAACTCCGGTCAGGTTGTCACAGTAACGTTTTCAGGAAAGGGACGGTAATCTTGCGCTGATCCCGCAGTGAGGCGCTGTCGATTTTGTCGAGCAAGGCAAACAGCGACCCGGTATCGCGCCTGCAACGGGACATGATGAACGCGGTCACTTTTTCATCCAGATCAAACCCCCGTGTCAGCGCCTGATGCCGCAACGCCTGCTGTTTCCCGGTTTCATCCAGAGGGCGGAGATGATAAACCCCGCCGCTGGCCAGACGGGATTCCAGATCTTTCAGTTCCAGATTGATTTTGCCGGGCGGCGCCGAACCGCTGACGATCAGTGTCCCGGAATTCTGTATCACGCTCTCGTACAGCGACAGAACCTTCACCTGCATATCGTTCAGGCCGGTAATCGTTCCAATATCATCAATGCAAAGGATGGTGTTTGCGGCAACCGGGATCAACCTATCCAGTTCGCTCTCGTCCCGCCCGGTCAGGGAGACGTAAATCCCGGACTTCGACCGCTTTTTAGCGCTCACGCAGCAGGCGTTGAGCAAGTGGGTTTTGCCACTGCCCGATTCTCCCCACAGATAGATGATCGGCCGGGTTTGAACCCCCGGAACCCCCGACAGCAGGCTATCCAGTTCCCGGACCAGTACCTCATTGCCTCTCTCGTAAAAACTTTCAAGAGCGGTATCGCCGACGGTATCAGCCGGTATCAGTGTCTGTTTGCTCATTTTTCAGTCCGGTCGGCAAATTCCTGTCGAATTCCCCACAGCCATACATACTGGGCCCCGCTGACCACCGTCGAAATCAGCACTCCGAATATAAGCGCGTCAATCACCATCGGCACAGCAAGAATGGCCGACTTCGCCAGCAATACGGCGACCATCAGTGAAATTTGCAGAAACGTGTTGACCTTGCTTGACCAGGTGGGCCGGACCGATACGGTTTGCACCATCACCGCAATAATCAGATAGCCAACCACGATAACCAGGTCCCGGAACATCACCAGCACCACCAGCCAGAAAGGAATGTCACCCAGTATCGCCAGCATGACATAGGTACTGCCGATCAACAGTTTGTCCGCCATCGGGTCAAGCACCTTGCCCAGGCTTGAGACGCAATTGAACTGTTTGGCGATATATCCATCGAGGCCATCCGTGACGCCGGCGGCGATGAACAGGTACAGCGCCAGATCATAGTTATGTTCATACAGCAACAGCACCAGTATCGGGCAGGACGCGATTCGGGCCAGGGTCAACAGATTGGGGACGAGCGAGAGCAGATTATGTACCTCAGGGTTGTGTCAGGAGTCAAAAAACAACTTCGGCTAACCTATCACTGCATCGGTCGATTTTCAAACATTTACAGAATAACTTTCGGTTTGAGCGCATCAGGCTGAATCAGTCATTGGATATACTTCATACCAGATTCAGGTTTGATCAGGCATAATCGGGACTGGATTCCCATTTACCCGAAATTGCCTGATGCCGCTGGAAAAAAGTTCGAAAACTGCCCTGAGTTATAGTCAAAGCGGGGTCGATATAGACGCGGGAAACACTCTGGTTGATCGGATCAAGCCTGTGGTCCGGGAAACATTCCGTCCAGGCGTTCTTCAGGGGCCGGGCGGGTTTGGCGCATTGTTTGAATTGCCCGCAGGCCGATACCAGTCTCCGGTGCTGGTCTCCGGCACAGATGGCGTCGGCACCAAGCTGAAGCTGGCCGGCATGATGAATCGTCATCACACAATCGGGATCGACCTGGTTGCGATGTGTGTCAACGACATCATCGTCTGTGGCGCTGAACCCCTGTATTTTCTGGACTATTTCGCCACCGGAAAGCTCAATGTGGATCAGGCGGAAACCATCATCCACGGCATTGCCGAGGGGTGCGTCCGCGCGGGTTGCGCCCTGGTCGGCGGGGAGACGGCGGAAATGCCGGGGATTTACGCTGCCGGGGATTACGACCTGGCCGGTTTCGTGGTCGGCGTTGTAGAAAAAAATGACATGATCACGCCTCAGCGGGTCTGTGCGGGAGATACGATCATCGGTCTGGGTTCTTCGGGACCCCATTCCAACGGTTATTCCCTGATCCGGAAAATTATCGAAGTCACCGGCAGCGATCTCAGCCAGGAATTTGAAGGGACCACACTGGGTGAGGCCCTGCTCACTCCCACCCGGATTTATGTCAAAACGATTCTCGCCTTGCTTGAATCAGTCGAGATCACAGCTATCGCCCATATCACCGGCGGAGGATTGCCTGAAAATTTGCCGAGAGTTCTGCCGTCGGGCGTCAGCGCCCGGATTTCCCGATCATCGTGGACAATGCCTCCTGTTTTCAAATGGTTGCAGGAAGGCGGGCGGGTTGAGCAGGCTGAAATGCTGCGCACGTTCAATTGCGGGCTCGGCATGGTGGTTTGCGTCCATTCACGGGACGCGGATACCGCGGCCACCCGGCTTGAGGAGTTGGGGGAGACTGTCTTTATCCTGGGTGAGATTGTCGAATCCGACCGGGCCGGAGTGATCCTGGTCGATTAACGCTGTGTCATGCCTGCTCAAACTTTCAAACTGGTGGTCCTGATTTCCGGCAACGGCTCCAACCTGCAATCCATTATTGATCATATCCAGGCCGGAACTCTGGATGCCGGAATCATGGCGGTGATCAGTAACCGGGCGGACGCGTTCGGTCTTCACCGGGCCAGGTCCGCGGGTATCGAGGCGCTCACGATGGAGCCCGGAGATTATTCATCCGCGTGTGATTTTGACCAGGCCCTGGCGAAGACTGTGTCGCGCTATCAACCCGACCTGATCGCGCTGGCCGGGTATATGCGGATACTGGACGCGGCTTTCGTCGACCGGTTCGAGGGGAAAATCGTAAACATTCATCCTTCACTTCTGCCCAAATACAAGGGGCTGAATACCCATCAACGCGTCATTGACGCGGGCGATGCGGAACATGGGGCCAGTGTTCATTATGTGACTCATGAACTGGACGACGGGCCGATCATTATCCAGCGGCGAGTGGAAATTTCACCTCAGGATACCGCCGCCACCCTGCAACAGAAAGTGCATCAGGCAGAACACCGGATTTATCCGATTGCGATTCAGCGAATCGTGACCGGGGAAGTTAATTTCAATCGGATAAAATCGGAATCATGATCAGACTATTCACGTCGGCCCGGTTCTCAACCGTGATTTCCCTGGCTGGCATGCTCTTGTTGTGCGGTACAACGCTGTCCTTTGCCGGAACGCTGGACCCCCGGACACTACTGCGATACTCGGTGGCGGAAGGAAGTATGACTGTCGGGGAACTGGAGGTGACTCTGGAGCGCGATGACAGGCAGATAAAATCGACCGTCATCGCCCACCTGGACGGGCTGGCAAAATTGCTTCTGGGAGAATTTACCGCTGAAACCTGGTTTCATCTGGACGGCGGTCGCGCGATATTGGATCGGGGCCTGCGCAGGAAAGGGAAGGGCGATCCGGGGTCGGGTTTCATGGTCGATTACGTCACCAAAATAGTGAAACTCGATAATGGAACCAGTTATCCCATTCTGCCCGGCGAGCTGCTGGATTCAACCGAGTTCCCCGTTGCCCTGATCACTGCCGATCTCGCATCCGTGACCGGGAAAGTCGTATGGGAGGTCAATGCCCGAAGGGCGAGGCGCTATCTCTATCATGCGCCGAAACCCGAAATGCTCGAGCTTGATGGCAGAGTGTATAATACCTGGAAAGTGACCCGAAACAAGATTGGAGACACTCACAGAACGGTCACGTTCTGGCTGGATCCGAACAGGCAGAATATTCCGTTGAAAATCGTAACCGTCAGAAAGGACAGGAAGACGACCCTGAGCCTGCGTGACCACTTCCTCTAGCGGGGCGTCGGTGTAGCAATGACCCAGGCGCTCAGTATTTCAAATCTGAGGAAAGTCTACGATAACGGCCATGTTGCCCTGAACGGCATCAATCTGGCTGTCGATCAGGGTGACTTTTTCGGATTGATTGGCAAAAACGGCGCTGGCAAGTCAACCACGATCGGCATTATCTCTTCATTGATCAACAAGACCTCTGGTTCGGTCCGGATATTTGACATCGACATTGACGAGGATTTCGATCTGGCCAAATCCCGCATCGGCATTGTGCCCCAGGAGATCAACTTCAACATCTTCGAGACTCCTATGCAGATTGTGACGAATCAGGCGGGATACCATGGCATTCGCCGCAGACTGGCCAGTCAACGAGCGAAACATTATCTGGATATGCTGGGCCTTGGCGACAAAATGGATACGCCTGCCAGGAAGCTGTCCGGAGGCATGAAACGGAGGCTGATGATTGCGCGCGCTCTGGTGAATAAACCCTGGTTGTTGATTCTGGATGAGCCGACCGCGGGCGTGGACATTGAGATCAGGCGATTGATGTGGGAATTTCTGGCGGAAATCAATGAGAAAGGGACCACCATCATATTGACGACCCACTATCTGGAAGAAGCGGAAAGCCTCTGCCGGAATATCGCGATCATAGAACGCGGCGAGCTGATGGAAAACACGGATACCAAAAGCCTGTTGTCCCAGTTGCGGCAGGATACCTACGTGCTGGATCTGGCGTCACCGCTGACTCGACTGCCCGAATCGCTGGCTGATTCGTCTGATCAGACCTGGAAGTTAAGGAATGCGATGACTCTGGAAATCATGGTGTCGAAGACCCAGGGTATGAATGCCGCCTTTGACCTGCTCTCAAAACATCAGATCCAGGTCGCGAGCATGCGTAACAAGACCAACAGGCTGGAGCAATTGTTCATGGAAATCACGGCCGAGAGCCCATCAGGCGATAGAGGGAAACCATGAACCGGGAGCGAAACTGGGTCGCATTCATCACCATACTGAGCAAGGAGGTTACCCGCTTCATGCGGATCTGGCAGCAAACCGTTTTTCCTCCTGTCATTACGACCACATTGTACTTTATTATTTTCGGCAATCTGATTGGCCCCCGGATCGGCGAGATGGCCGGGCATTCCTACATGGAGTTCATCGTGCCCGGATTGATCCTGATGTCGGTCATCAACAATTCTTACGCCAATGTTTCCTCTTCATTTTTCGGCGCGAAGTTTCAGCGTTCCATCGAGGAATTACAGGTCTCTCCCGTTCCCAACAGCATTGTGTTGCTCGGATATGTGGGCGGAGGCGTTTTGCGCGGGCTGCTGGTCGGTGTCGTGGTCACGCTGGTGTCCCTCTTTTTCAGCGACCTTTCGATTCACAGTTTTCCGGTCGCCGCCAGCATTATCCTGCTTACGGCGCTGTTGTTCTCGCTGGCCGGGTTTCTGAATGGCATGTTCGCCACCAAATTTGACGATGTGACCATTATCCCCAATTTCATATTGACCCCGCTAACCTATCTGGGAGGCGTTTTTTATTCGATCAAGCTGTTGCCTGAACTCTGGCAGTGGGTTTCCCATGCTAATCCGATTCTCTATATGATCAGTGGCTTCCGGTTCGGTTTCCTGGGTACGGCCGATATAGACCTGGCTGTTTCGTTTGTGCTTATATCCCTGTTTTGCGTGATTCTTTTCGTGGTCAATCTCAGGTTGCTTGACCGTGGGTTCAATCTCCGGCAATAAACCCGGAACGTCCGGGCGCGGTCAGGCCGGTTTCCGCCGCCGCCCGCATCCAACTCGATGCTCAATCCGGTGACGACAATGACTCCGTCAGTTTCAGTCTTTGAATTTTTCCGGAGGGGCCTCTGGGTAGTTCGTCCCGTATGTAGATGATCTTGGGGCGCTTGATCTCTCCGAGCAATTCTCTGCAATGTTCCACCAGCCGGGTCTGGCTGCATTGGGTGTCCGGCTTCAGCGTGACACAGGCCATGACCTCCTGACCGTAGTGCGGGTCGGGAACGCCGAAGGCGGCCGCTTCGAATACAGCCGGGTGCCGGTACAGAACATCATCAATTTCCCGCGGCGCGATATTTTCCCCACCGCGAATGATCAACTCCTTCAGCCTTCCGGTTACAAAGATGTAACCCCGCTCATCCCGGTATCCGAGGTCGCCGGTATGGAACCAGCCGTTTTCGTCCAGCGCCTCGCGGGTGGCTTCCGGGTTGTTGAAGTATCCTTTCATTACGTTGTCGCCGCGCACTACAATTTCTCCGATCACATTGTCGGCGCAGCCGTTCCGGTTTTCGTCGAAAATCGTGACCTCGTTTCCAACCGGCAGCCCGGCAGACCCGTAAACCGTTTCCCTCCGGCGTATCGGGGTAGACAGGATTTGCGCGGCGCATTCGCTGATCCCCATGGTTTCGATGAGAGGAATATTGAACAGGGTTTCGAATTGCCGGTGGGTGGCCGGCGCCAGCGCCGCTGAGGCGGAACGGCCAAACCGCAGATGATCGCTGAACCCTTCAAGCCCGGTTCCCGCGTCGTCATGGCCGGTTGCCTGACTTTGCTGACGCTCGATCAGCCAGGAGACGATAGTGGGCACCACACTGAACCAGGTGCAGCGGTACTTCCCGATCCAGGACCAGAAATTGCGGGCGCTGAACTTTTTCGCCATGACCACCGTGCTGTTGCTGACCAGGGTGGACATGACCGATACCATTTCAGCGTTGATGTGATAGAGCGGGAGTACGCATAACCCCTTGTCGCGGTCATCCAGTCCATGGGCGGTGACCGTATTACTGCCGCCCGCGATTACATTCCTGTGACTGAGCAGAACCCCCTTGGGCCGCCCGGTGGTTCCTGAAGTGTAGATCATCAGCGCGGTATCCTGGTCCGTGATCTCCGGTTGCTCGGCAACGCTCCCGTCCGCAATGGTCAAATCCTGTTGCGCCCCGTCGTCCTCGCTCCACGCCAGACATTCGAAATCATGTCCCGCGCGGAAGCAATCGGCGTATTGGACCTTGTACGGGTCGGAACAAAACACCAGTTTCAACCGCGAATGAGCAATTACATAGCCCAACTGATCCTGGCCCGCGACCGCGTTCAGCGGCAACACGACACGTCCACTGTACATTACGCCCAGAAACAGACAGGTCGTCCACAATCCGTTGTCCATCAGAAACGCCACCGTTTCGCCGGGCCCGATGCCCTTGTGTTCAAGCAGGCGGGCAATCCATTGGCATTTTTCCTGTAATTCCAGATAACTCAGGCTGGCGCCGGTTTCCGCTACTTCAAGAAACGGCTTGTCCGGGTTTTCCAGGGCGCGGGAATCAATGAGTTGCCGGACAGTCTGCACTGCGGGAATCCTGAAAACCGATCAGGTCTGGCAAACCGGGCGGCATTGATAACGATCCCAATAGTCTGAAAACAGTTCCCGCTCCGATGGCTCACAGGGTTCGATCCGGTAGGACACGCGGGTTGTGTTGAGATAATGCCGGTAGTTCATGTTGTCGGAAATACTGTTTCCGCCCCAGCTTCCGCAACCCATTGACAGGGAAAAAGGCAGGCCATTGTCGAAACTGCCGCCCGTGGCATAGCAATGTATCTGGTTGACGATGACCCGGCATACCGGCATGTTCAACCCCATTGCAACCGGCCGATCGCTGGTGGTGGTATGAATAGATATCGAATGTCCCTTGCCCTGATAGTCCATGATTCCTTCGGCGATGGAACAGGCATGATCGAAGTCCCTTGCGCGGTAAACCGACAACACGGGGGATAGTTTTTCCCCGGAAAATCTGGCGCCTGCGCCAAATTCGGCCTGTTCGACCATCAGGATCCGCGCCTGGTCCGCCCCGGCTGCGCCGAGATCGCACAGGGCCGCTATTTCTGCGGCGGAACGGGCGATGATGTCTGGATTCAACTTGCCGTCCCGCCACATTACCGCTTCCAGATTCGACTTGTCATCCGCATTGAGCAGCGCCGCGCCATGCCGTTCGAGCGCCGCCAGCGCGGACTCATAAACCGGTTCCACCACGATCAGATTGTTCTCGGACGAGCAACTGGTCGCGTTATCGAAAGACTTCGAAATTACAATCTTCCCGGCCGCCTCGTCCACTTCCGCGGTTTCATCAATAATGGACACGACGTTGCCGGCGCCGACCCCGATTGCCGGCGTGCCGCTGGAATAGGCGGCGCGCACATTGTTCTGCGAACCCGTGGCGACGACCAGGTCAACCGATGACATCAATTGCCGGGTGGCTTCCCGGTTTACCGGCGAGGGCAGTTTCTGTACCAGATCCAGCGGCGCGCCGACCCGCTGGAGTTCAGCCTGCATCAACTCAACCAGCCTGGCGCAGGTACGGTCGCCTTTGGGAGAGGGCGCCAGTATAATCGCGTTCCTGCCCTTGATCGCATTGATGGTTTTGTTGGCGGGAGTGGCGGCGGGGTTGGTCGAGGGCACAATAGCCCCGACCACTCCCACCGGTCGCGCAATTTCGACGATTCCCCGGTCCGGATATTCCGCGACAATACCCACCGTTCTGGCGTGCCGCAGGTCCCTCAGCAGGCCAATCGTCTTGCGGCGATTCTTGACGATTTTATCCGCGACATTGCCCATCCCGGTATCGGCCACCGCCATTTCAGCGAGCAGCCGGTTATTGTCCGGATTGACGATGCTCCAGCCCAGCGCCGTGACTACCTCATCAACCCGATGCTGGTCGAAGGCGCTGTACTCCTTCTGGGCAGCCCGGGCGCGGGCCAGGACAGATTCAGTCGTCAAGGCCGGTCAACCAGGAATCAGGCCACAGGCCACGGTTGATAATATCCGCCGCAACTTCGAGTATCCGTTTGCCGCTCAGTTTTCCTTCAGGGTAGCCAGCAATTCCGTCAGCGCCACCTGTCTTTCCTGCCACATGGCAAGCACCTCGTCACGGTTCATGATTCGAACAGGTGAGTTGGTTTGCGCCATCTTGCCCAGGGTCTTCTTGTCACTGAACATTACCGGTACTTTCTCGGCCAGGAAGTCGATAATCGCCTGGTCGGTGCCTTCAGGAACCATCAGCCCGCGGAAATTGACACTGGAATTATCCACATCTATGCCGAGTTCCATGAAGGTTGGTACATCGGGCAGGAATGCGTGCCGCTCCAGGTCTGCGACTGCCAGAATCTTGATGTCTCCAGCCGCCCGCGCAGAGTCGGAAAGGTTGTTGAATCCAGACATGACCTGACCGCCCTTGACCAGTTTCAGCGCATCCACACCGCCCTTGCCGGGTACATACTTCAAATCAGCGCCGGTCGCCTTGGCCAGTTGCAGATGAGCGATATGGTGACCTACAAATTTACCGGCGCCACTGACCGTGAGTTTGCCGGGATTGGCTTTCGCGAATTCAACCAGTTGTTCAGCGGTATCGAACTGGCTGTCCTTGCCGACGATCAGTACCGCGGGGTCGGCTCCCCAGTTGCCTACCGGTTCCAGGTTGTTGACATTGTATTTGGTGTCAAAGACGATGGATTGGGCGATAAAATGCGGAACGTTGTAAGCCGCCATCATATAACCATCGGCCGGGGCTTTTTCAGCAAACCAGTTCCAGCCTTTACGCCCGCCCGCTCCCGGTTTGTTGGTGACATAAATCGGCTGGCCAATCGACAATGGAGCGCCGTCCTTCTCTTTCGCTGACGCAAGGGTGGCAATCCGGGCCTGAAAGTCAGTGGCGCCGCCGGGGCTGTAAGCCACCATCACACCAATCGGTCTTTCGGGATAGCCTTCGGCATGTGCGGTTGCCCCGCCAACCAGCAGCAGAGCCGCCGAAATGGCTGTGATAACGGCCTGAGCCGTCTTGCGGGTAAAGCCTTGCACACATATATTCATGTTTTCCTCCTTCAAAGGATAGTTAAATAAGAGATAGTAAAAATTTTAAGCGTATCGTACCAGGGGCGGTATATTACATTATTTGAACAACAAACAGGAACTGGCTGGTCAGATCAGCCAGCCTTGCGGGGTGCGTACATACAGAAGTTTCCAGAACAGACCGTAAAGCGTCAGCATGAGGAGAAGGCCAATCACGGATTTGTATAACAGAGCCTTGTAATCATTCCATTTGCGGTTGCCGTAAATGAGGACAATACACAGAAAAGCCAGGAAAGATCCGACGTAAAACCCGATGGTCTCAATCAAGAGAACAAAAACTATCGTGACCGCCAGTCCGGGCAACAGGGCTGGCCAGGCGATTACCCCCCCGTCTGGCTTTTGTGATGGTTTCGCTTGTTCTTTTATGGTCTTGATCAACTGGACCAGACACAGCGCAAGCATGATAACCGCCAGTATCCTCGGGAACAGATAGACCTCCGGGTCCGCATCCCAGAAACAGGCGACTGCAAATATGACTGCGGCGGTTAACGCAAATATCGTCGCCTTCGTTTCAGTGTTGTTGATATGCAGCATGATTTCAACCCTTGTTCACGTTACGGCGGCCGCTGTAGACGCTATAGGCGATGGATATGAAGCACAGCGAGATCAGCGTGATATTGATCGGGCCGCTGGTGAAATAACTGAATACTCCGTCTCCACTTTCACCGATCAATTTGCCTTGCAGGAAATTATCTTCCGCGATCGGCCCCAGAATGATACCGAGCACCAGCGGCGCCGGACCGAAACCGAATTTACTGGCAAAATACATCAGCATTCCCAACGACATCATGATCAACACATCGGAATAGCTGGACTGGATACTATAGGTGCCGAAGACCGACAGAATCAATATGACCGCCGCCATATAGTGTCCGGGGACCTTCATGATCCAGCCGCTATGCTGGCTCAGAAACAGGCCGATTACCAGCATCAGCGCCTGCGCCACCAGCAACGAATTGATAAAGGTCCAGGTCACTTCCGCATGAATGGTAAACAGGTCCGGTCCCGGGAACAGCCCATGGATCAACAGGCCGCCCAAAAGCACAGCGGCGGTCGGACTGCCGGGTATGCTCAGGGTCAGGAGCGGCACCAGGGAAGGGCCAACCATCGCGTTATTCGCCGATTCAGCCGCGATAATTCCATCCGGCTCGCCCTGCCCGTAAGTACTGGGATCCTTACTGGTCTTTTTGACTTGATCGTAGGCGACCAGTCCCGCAATCTGTCCACCGGCGCCGGGAATAATGCCGATAATGGTTCCGATTGCCGAGCCGATACCCAGGGCTCTGAACCGGCGCAGATTATAGGCGACCGACTTGAACAGGCGTGATTCCCCCAAGGCGTAGATACTGGCTGTCTTGTCCGCCATCGCCTGTTCCATCAGGGTGAAGACCTGGGGGACGGCAAACAGTCCGATCAGCGCCGCGACGATATGAACACCACTTTCGAGATGTTCGGAAACCACGAACCGCTCCTCTCCGAGCATTGGGTTGTCGCCGATGGTGGATAATGACAGTCCGAATAATCCGGCAAGCAGCCCCTTGACCACCGAGGAACTGCCTATTGTCCCGATAATCGTGACTCCAAGAATCGCGATCCAGAACAATTCGGTCGGCCCGAATTTCAGGGCCAGTTGGGCAAGCGGAGGGGTAAAGAATATCAGGACGAAAATTCCAATCACGCCCCCTATGAACGAACTGGTGAAGCAATAGTGCAGCGCCTCTGTCGCTCTTCCGGCCCTGGCCAGTTGATGGCCGTCCAGAGCCGTCGCAATATTCGCCGGGGCGCCGGGGACATTGACCAGAATGGCGCTGATTGCGCCGCCGGCGACGGTCGCCGTATACATCGCGCCCAGCAGAATCAGCCCGGCGGCGGGCTGCATGTGGAAGGTGAACGGAATCATCAAGGCCACCGCCATGGTTGGACTGAGGCCGGGCAACGCGCCCAGTATCAGCCCCGCCAGAGTCCCCCCGACCAGCAATGCGATATGATAGAGGGTAAAGACCTTATCGAAGTGAAGCAGGAATTCCATCGTGTTTGGCCGGGCTTACTCCAGGTTCGTTACGGTATGGTTAGTGTACAAACTATTTTCAATATAAACAGCCGGGCGTGTCAACTGATTTCTTGTATCAACCCGCAAACCCACTTGACAGGCGATGACCCCTCAAAGTACATTCATACCCCCTCAATATCCGGCAAAAAGCAGGTTAACGATAGTGAAAAAAACCCCGATAAATTCGATTAAGTCCTTGATTTATGGTATAATTGCCGGATTGCCGGATTGCCGGATTGCCGGATTGCGCTTCGTGCGTCTTCATGGTGGTGGCGCCTAAGACGCCCTGTCTCCCGGCCTGAGCCTTCCGCCAGCGCCGCCCGCCATCTGCGCCGCCGCCTGGCCGCGGCGCTTCTCGCCCTGCCGCTCCTTGGCCTTGCCGCTCCGGTCGCCGCACAGACGATCGACTCCACGGAGATCACCGAAGGCGAGACCAAAACTTTTACCGTCACCATCCCATCATCCTGGACTGTCGACCATTTTAGTGACATAACTGCACAGACTGATGGGGTTGAGGAATGCTTCTTGACAATTACCCCGGGGCTCGTGCCCAGCGACTGGGATGCTTGTGAAGACTCTGACGCAGCCAGCTATAACTCAAACACTCGAGTCTATACATTTGAACTGCAGGCCCGTGCAGACTCAGTCAACGACCCGAATGAAACGGTCACATACACTTTCTTTGATGCCGACGAGACTACGCGCCGTGCCACCTTCACCATCACGATCCGGGAAGCGCAAGTCACTCCCGTCACCCCCATAACCAAGGCCACCCGGTTTCTCTCGCTCTCGTTGGACCGGGGCAAGGACACCTGCTCTGTGGGAGGAGGCAGCAGTAAAACGTACACCTGCGTGAAGGAGACAGATTCAGCGCCGAAGAATGTGGAGTTCCAGGTCAAGACCGACCAGATCTCTTCATCGGCCCTGCCCTTCCGCCTGTGCTTCTCCGGTAGCGCCACGCAACGCACCGGCGGCAATGCCGAGCAAGACGACTATCTGATACAGGAACAGGTGGGTAGCGCCTGGCAGACCAGAAACAATAGCTGCGTCGATTCGTCCATCGCCGCCAACCAGCAACTAAAGAGGTTCCGTGTCCAGGTGCTGGGAGACAACCACTACGAGGAGGTTCCGATGTGGGTCAACGGCCAGCAGCGGATGGTGATATCGGGACAGGAAACGGTCAATATCACACTGAATCCGAATCCGGGAAATCCGCTCCCTTCACCCTACAAGATCGACAGTGTGTTCAGCATCAAGACCCTGGTGATTGACGACGACGATTATCACCAGCAGCCACTTGCCTTCGGAACCTGGGCCGGACAACCGGGCGTGAAAGAAGGCAGACCGTCCGCCGATCAGAATGTCGGCATCCCGTTCTCGGCGCAGGCTGGCTGGGATGAAAAGGTGACCTACCGGGTGGTGCCCGGCAGTGAGAGCGGCGGCAGCACGGCCATATATGGCGCCGACTACCGCCTGCGCGGCGGCTATAACCGGAACACCAACCGGGGCACGATGACGCTGCCGAAGGGGAAGACGCTTGCGACTCTGCCGGTCACAGTCATCGAGGACTCACTGATCGAGGGCACCGAGACGGTGGTACTGGAGATGGTATCCATGGGAACCTACTCAGTGGGCTCACCGAACCGGATCACGGTACACATCCAGGACGACGAAGCGAGACCTCTGCTCAAGGTCGACGAACTCGGCAAGGCGCTGAGAGACGGAGTCGATAGCAGTCATCGGATCAAGATGGCGCTGACTCCTGCACATAGCTCGATACCCGATCGGCCACTGACAGTGGATGCGCATTTCGAGTATTGCGTGACGGGCTCGGCGACGCTCGGCGACGACTACGAGTTGGTACGCCCGGACGGCGCTTATGTCACGACGGGCTGTCACCTCGCGACGCTGCCGAAGGGGCAACTCAGCACCTACCTCGATCTCAAGCTGTTCGACGACGGCAGCTCAGATGAACCGGACGAGTCGGTGAAAATCCGGCTACAGAAAAGTACTGTGTCGGGCAAGGAGACCACCGACCTGCTGGAAATCCCGGACTCGACTCGCATTGCCGACGAGACCATCAGCACGGTCATCACCATCAAGGACGACCTGCCCGTTCTGAAGGTGTCGGGGCGTGATGACACGTCGAAGCACGACCGCCGGTTCCGCGCGATATACACCATCCGCTCGGTCAATGGCGGCCTGACTGACGGTCTCTATGTCAAGTGGCAGGTCGAGGACACCGGCGGAGTGGTCGACGGCAACCGCAAACAGGGATTGGGCAAGTCCGGCTACAAGACACTCAACAGGGGTTTCTCCGAGTTCACGGTGCCCATCAGTCTCCATCATGACGCCGGAGCCGGCAGCGTGACCTTTCATCTGATGTCCGCCGGCCGTCCGTTCCGGCTGGCTCCGGGCAGCCACTGCGTGCGGATCAATGGTGGGCTATGCCCTGTGGGCAGCAACGCACCCGCCATTCAGCATGATGCCCAGAGCGCTCCGGCCCAGCAGGACGAGGCGCAAGCCGCGCCGATTGAGACCCCGGTCTGCGTCTCCGACGCCCTGCTTGCCGACGCCCAGTTGGCTACGACCGAGACCTGGCGGACTTCGCCGGGCCATGTTGAGCGCTGGAGCCGGGTGCTTGCGGCCTTCGGGGAGAGCAACGGCTACAGCCCGATGACCATCGCCGAGGCGCAGGCGCAAGCGGATCGGGGCCTGAAGCGCTGGGCGCCGGTGGCGCCGGCGCTGGAATGCCTGGCGAACCCGCCGCAGGAGGAACAGCCGAAAGCGCAAGAAGAAAAAACCATTACGCCACCGGCTGTACCGGAACTCAGCCTCTCATCGGGTTCTGCCGTAGAGGAGGGCAGTCCTGCATCATTCACCGTCACCGCAGATAGCGCTGTGCAATCTGATCTGGCCATTGCCTATACAGTGAGCCAGAATGGAGACTATCTGGACGCCCCCGGCAGTGGACAAAGAACCGTCACCCTGGCGGCGGGAGCGACGACTGTTTCGCTCTTGATTGGTACAGTAGACGATGCTCTGGATGAAGCGGATGGTTCAGTGACGGTCACAGTAGATACCCGTACCGGCTATACAATCGCAACCAATAAGGACACCGCATCCATCCCGGTGCGCGACAATGACGAGCCGGTCGTGCGGATTACCGCAGGCAGTGGCGTAACGGAAGGAGATGCAGCCTCCTTTACCGTATCCGCTGATCCACTACCCGCCGCGCCGCTGGATATTACAGTAACTGTGGCCCAGAGCGGAGAGTTTGCCGACAGTGGAGAAACCGGCGCACGGACCCTCACCCTCCCGGTCACGGGTAGCGCCACCTTCACGGTCGCCACCCTGGACGACTCGGTAGACGAGCCGGACGGTTCCGTCACCGCCACCATAGATACCGGCACGGGTTACCTGGTGGCAGTGCCACCGGATGATAGCGCTCTGGTGGCGGTGTCTGACAATGATGCGGCGGCCTCGGGACCGACGCTCTCGATTGCCGATGCCACCATGAAGGAGAACCAGCGCAACGGGTATTTCAAGGTGACGCTGAGCGAGAAGGTGGCCTGGCCGGTCCATGTCTACTATGCGACACGGGATTCGACCCCGGTCTCGGCCGTGGCGGGCCAGGACTATCTGGCGTGGCGGCGGTCCTGGCAACTGCGGGCCCGGTTCCAACCGGGCCAGACCGAGACGCAGATCCATGTCCCCCTCTACAACGACAGCCATGACGAGGATCCGGAGACCTTCGAGATGGTGCTGTTCGATGCCGGCGTGAACGGCCCGCCCGGTGTGTCGGTGTCGATTGCGGACGGGGTTGCGGTGGGCACCATTACCAACTCGGACCCGATGCCGGCGGCGTGGCTCAGCCGATTCGGTCGCACGATTGCCCAACAAGCCATTGATGGACTCTCTGACCGCATCGCAGACCGCCGTGCCGCCGGAATGCAAGGCACAGTAGCCGGACAAGCCTTTACGCTGGGTAGCCGTCCATCAGAATCTGTCCTGTCCAGTACCCATTCGATGGAATACGACTCCGCTCACTCCACCGAACAGGTACATGACCGGCATCACTTCGGCGGCACACAGAGTCAGTCTTATGATATGACAGTACGAGAAGCCTTACTGAACAGCTCCTTTACGGCCACGAGTGAGAAAGACGCGCAAGGCGGCAGTGTCTCCTTCTGGGGACGGGCCACACAAGGCAACTTCGATGGACGAGAAGGCGCCTTCTCATTAGACGGAGAGACCACCACTGCATTACTCGGCACAGACTATGCCAAAGACAACTGGCTGGTTGGACTGACCCTGATACAAAGTGATGGAGAAGGCAGCTATACCGATACCGATACCAGCAACCGGGTTCCTGAACAAATGTGTAACCAGGAGAACCTGCCCGCACAAGCCAGACAAGTCCTGTGCAATGGCGCGGTACGCGAAGGCGATGGAGAAGTCAAAGCCTCACTGACCGCCATTACGCCCTATACTTCGATGCAAGTATCCGATTCTATCCAGCTATGGGGCACACTCGGACAGGGTAGTGGAGAAGTCACATTACAACCGGAACTGGGTGATGTACTCACTTCTGACATGAGTTGGGACATGGTTGCCCTGGGAATGCGTGGAGATTTGTTAGAACAAGAACAGGGACTGTCTCTGGCGCTGACTGCAGATGCCTTATGGTCTCGTACCCAATCAGACAAGACCCATCAACTGGCCGCCTCCGATGCCAGCAGTACCCGTATCCGGGCTGGACTGGAGAGTAGCTGGAAGAAGGATCTTGAAAACGGTCAACTTACGCCCCGACTGGAAGTGGGCATTCGACAGGATGGGGGAGATGCAGAGACCGGAACGGGGTTAGAGATAGGCGGTGGCATTGCATGGAATGACACAAACCTCGGACTCTCTCTTGATCTGTCGGGACGTACCCTGGTCTCGCATGATTCAGATGATCTCAAAGATCGGGGATATGGGGCATCGTTTGTGTTTGATCCACAACCCGATAGTCAACGGGGACTGTCTCTGACCGTCAATCAGGATTGGGGCGGGCAATCCAGTGGCGGACTGGATGCCTTGTTTGCAGAACCATCTATCAGTGAACGTACCGGCAGTGCATCAGAGAGTCGCTGGCATGCACAAGCGGCGTATGGTTTCTCTATGTTATCGGGAAGATTCACGGGCAGTCCATATCTGGACATGGGGATCACGGATAGTACGCATGAATATACGCTTGGCTGGCGACTGCAACCGGTGTATACCACCGGTCAGGCATTGAACTTCACGCTGGATATTCAGGCTACGCACCGGGAAACCGATGATAATGAACCTACACAGTTTGTGGGGGTGGAAGTGGGGGTTCGGTGGTGATCATCTGAACAACGCTCTTGTAATATATTATAGTTGCTATATACTGAGTGTATATAGTTAAGCGGGAGGTTTCAATGGCTACTGGATCTGTATTCGTTAACAATCGCACCCAAGCGGTCAGATTGCCCGCTGAGGCCCGTTTCCCCGACGGAGTGAAGAAAGTTACTGTCCGTATTGTTGGAAAGGATCGGGTGCTGTCTCCTGTAGATAGCTCCTGGGACAGTTTCTTTCTTTCTGATGATCAAGTGACCGATGATTTTATGGAAGAACGCGCTTCCCAGGATCAGTCTGAGCGAGAAGCTTTTTGATGTTGAAATACATGCTCGACACCAATATTGTCATTTATGTAATCAAGCGACGCCCACCGAAAGCGCTGGCAACTTTTAATCAGCATACTGGCCAACTTTGCATAAGCTCAATTACGTTGGCAGAACTGATGCATGGTGTAGAAAAAAGTACTAAACCTGATCATAATCTGCGGAAAGTCGAAAACTTTGTTTCTCGTATAACGGTGTTGGAATACGGCAATAAAGCCGCAGCCCATTACGGTGATATTCGGGCGTCGCTGGAACGTAAAGGTATGTCTATTGGTGTCAATGACTTGCATATTGCTGGGCATGCGAGATGTGGAGGTTTGACGCTGGTGACGAATAACCTGCAAGAGTTCAAGCGCGTAGAAGGTCTGCGCCTTGATAACTGGGTTTAATTTTCTGACCTGGTGAGTTCGTCCAGTGGAGGGGAAACTGTAGGCGCCTGACAGGCGATGACGCCTTACAGCAAACTTACCGGCGCCATTCAGGCGGGAGGCGCCCTACGAAGGGTTGGCGAAACTTTTTTCATACCAGATTTGATAGATTTCATCCGGCCACAGTGAACTGAGCCATACGATAATGGTCAGGACCTGATTGCGTGACAGTGTGTCTTTCCAGGGTGGCATGGAGCCGCCCCTTTGCAGGGTTCCGTTCTCGATCATATCCACCAGTACCGGCAGTGGATGATGCCAGGTATGCGCGGAGCCGTTCAATGGTGGCGGGGGATATCTCCCGTTCTCATCCCGTACCCTCCAGTCTTCGGCGAGCCCTTGCGCGTTCTGGCCGTGGCATTCCGCGCAATGATTCTGGAACAGTTGCTTGCCCTGTTGCAGAATCACCGAATCCTCCATTCGCCGGGTCTGTGCAAGCGCATCCGAGGTATGTCCGCACAAGGCAGCCAGAAACAACACATTGAACAATACAGCCAGTTTGATTTTCCATCCGGCGCGCCGGGTTGATTGGTCTGGTCGGAAAGACTCTGGAGGTAGTATATTGATGATCATCTGGCGTCCGCCTGACTATACTTGAACTGAATATAACACAATGTATTATCAGTTGATGTTTCTCGCGGTTGTCAGTGTTCCAGTCCGATTCTAATGTGATACCATCCGGCCGAACCACGCATCCGCACAAGCTTGTCAAAGGGAGCCGCCCGCCATGAAATTTTCCAGCCTGACTGAACGTATATCGGGTGAAAGCGTTGAGGCGTGGGAGGTGCACTACGAAGGGATGGCGCGCAGCGAAGCCGGAGAGGATATTATTGTGTTGAGCGTCGGTCAGGAAACCGACGAGGTGACCGAGGATGTCATCGTGGAGTCCGCTGTGGCGAGTTTGAGGAGCGGACGTCATCATTACACCCAGATCCAGGGTACGATGGAGTTGAGAAGGGCGATTGCGAAACGTCACCACGAACTCACCGGGCAGGCGGTCGATGAGCGTAATTGCGCGGTATTCTCCGGGGCGCAAAACGCCTTGTTCGCTGTTGCCCAGTGTGTACTCGAATACGGTGACGAGGTCATTTTGATCGAGCCTTACTACACTACCTATCCAGCCACATTCACCGCGTCGGGCGCCACCCTGATGAGTGTCCCGGTCAGGAGGGAACACAATTTTGAACTGAATCCCGACGACGTGATTGCCGAGGTCACGGACAAGACCCGGGCGATTGTACTGAATTCCCCGAACAATCCGGTCGGGGTGGCCTACACTCTGGAGCAATTCAAACCGCTGGTGGAGGTCTGCCGGGAACGGGGCATCTGGTTGATCACGGATGAGGTGTACCAGGAATTGCTGCTTCCAAAAGACCGGGCAAGCCCGGCCAGCGCTGCTGGCGCCGACCCGGTTTGCGTCACCGTTTCCAGTCTGTCCAAGTCGCACCGGATGACTGGCTGGCGTCTGGGCTGGGTCGTCGGCCCGGTCGCGCTGATCGAGAATCTGTATAACCTCTCGGTCTGTATGGCTTATGGTTTGCCGGAGTTCATTCTGGATGCCGCGGTGACCGCTTTTGAGTCCGGCGCTCATACGGCGGATCAGGTCCGGAACAACATGGATACCCGGCGCGAGATACTCTATCGGAAACTCGAAAACGTGGAGTCCCTGTCGCTTTACAGCGCGTCCGGCGGTATGTATGTGGTGCTGGATATTTCCCGTCTGCCGGTTTCGAGTCGGCAATTCGCCAGGGACATGCTGGATCGGCATAATGTCGCGGTATTGCCCTGCGATGGATTTGGCGCTACCGGCAAGGGGTTGATTCGGGTCAGTTTATGCGTTCCGGATGACCGGCTTGCGGTTGCCTGTGAGCGCATCATCGCCTATATCTCCGGATTGACAGGCTGAATTGATGAGGCAGTAAATAATGAAACCTGAAGCGCAGGTAGTCGTAATTGGCGGTGGTCTGGTGGGTTGTAGCATCCTCTATCATCTGACCAGGCTGGGTTGGCGGGATGTGGTACTGCTTGAACGCGATGAATTGACTTCCGGTTCCACCTGGCACGCCGCGGCCGGAATACATGGTCTGCACGACAATAACAACGTGTCCAGAATGCAGTACTACACGATGAATCTGTACCGGCAGCTTGAAAAAGAGACCGGTCAGTCCTGCGGCATCCATCAACCCGGTTCGATTTATCTGGCCTGTACCCGGGAACGGGTGCATCAACTCCGTATCCAGGCATCCAAGGCCAGCGCTTTCAATGCGGAGTTTTACGAGATATCGCCGCGCGAAATCCTCGATCTGAATCCGTTGCTGAATCTGGACAATGTGCTGTGTGCGATGTACGAACCTCTCGGAGGCCATGTCGATCCTTCCGGAGTGACGTATGCTTATGCCCGGGGCGCCCGGAACAACGGCGCCGGCATCCATCGGTTTACCCCGGTTATCGAAACCAACCCGAACCCGGATGGAAGCTGGCAGGTGGTTACTCCCAAGGGCAATATTAAAGCCGATGTTGTGGTCAACGCCGCCGGCCTGTGGGGCCGGGAGGTGGCCGGACTGGCGGGAATCGATCTGCCTTTGATGCCCATGGAGCATCAGTATTTCGTGACCGAAGACATTCCCGAAATTGCCAGCCTGGACCGGGAGCTTCCGGCGGTGGCTGACCGGGACAATGAATACTATATGCGTCAGGAGGGCAAGGGGCTGCTGGTCGGGGCGTATGAAAAGGATGGACGATTCTGGTCGGAGAACGGCACGCCCGCCGATTTTGGTCACGATCTCTTACAGGAGGACCTGGATCGTATCGCGGACAATGTCATGCGCGCCTGTGACCGGGTCTCCGCGCTTGCAGAAGCCGGGATAAAAAGAGTGATCAATGGCCCCATGATCTGGTCACCGGATTCTTCCGCGTTGCTCGGTCCGGTGCGGGGACTGAAAAACTACTACGTCTGCAACGGCATTATTCCGGGTTTCAGCCAGAGCGCCGGTCTTGGTAAAACCCTGGCTGAATGGATTGTCGAGGGCGAACCGGAGCTGGATATGTTCGCGTGGGATGTCGCCCGTTTTGGCCGGTGGGCGACCAAATCCTGGACTCGGGCGCGGGCGCTCGACAACTACAGCTCACGTTTCCGTATCCATTTCCCGAATGAAGAGCGCGATGCCGGCCGGCCGCTCAGGAAACGCCCCGTCCATGATCTGCAAAAGTCCATGGGCGCCGTATTCGGTCTTTCTTACGGCTGGGAGCATCCCCAATGGTATGCGACAGGCGGTGTGCCGCAACAGGACGAGTTCAGTTTCGAGCGGCCCCGATGGTTCGATATCATGGGTCAGGAGGTTCGGTCCCTGAGAGAGTCCGTGGGGCTGGTCGATACCTCGAATTTCGCCAAGTACCGGATCACCGGGAAAAACGCTGTCGGCTGGCTGGACCGCATCATCGCGAATCATGTGCCCCGACAAAACGGGCGGACCTGCCTGACCCCCCTGTTGAGCCTGAGGGCGGGATTGGCCGGAGATTTCACAGTTGCGCGTCTGTCGGACGAGTCGTTGTTCATGATTGGGTCGGGCATCGCCGAGGATTACCATCTGCGGATTTTCGAGCGGTTCCTGCCAGCTCCGGGGGTTCACTTCGAGTGCGTGACCGACGCCATGACCGGATTCAACATTGCCGGGCCCAATGCCAGACAACTGTTCGAGGAGGTCACCGGCTGCGATTTTTCCAATGATTCCCTGGGTTTCATGCGTAACCGGGTGATCGAAATCGACGGCTGTCAGGCGATCATATTGCGGGTTTCATTTACCGGGGACCTGGGTTTCGAGATTTATGTCAGCGAAGAAAACCAATTGTGGCTCTATCAGTCCATTCTCGACAAGGGCGCCAAGTACGCGATTAGACCGATTGGCTCGCGCGCCCTGGGTTCGATGAGGATCGAGAAAGGTTACGGCAGTTGGGGGCGCGAATACTCGCCTGAATGGTCCCCGGTGGAATCCGGACTGGCGGCGCTGGTAAAAACCGATAAACCCGCGTTTCTGGGCCGGGACGCTTACCTGGCGATTCGGGACCTGCCGCCAAAGCAGAGGCTTTGCTGCTTCACCATCGAATCGTCTCCCGGCCGCGAGGGGGCGGATGCCTGGGGCGGTGAAGCTATTTTCCAGTCCGGCAGATATGTCGGTCGAATCACTTCAGGATCGTACAGTTTTACATTCAATACCTCGGTGGCGCTGGGCTACGTTGATGCCGCCTTCGCCGTCCCCGGTGAAAAATTCGAGGTCGCGATACTGGGTATTCCTCATAAAGCCGAGCTGCTCCCCCGGCCGTTGTTCGACCCGAAGGGCGAGAAGCTCAGGGCCTGATTCAGGTTCCGGTTTCCAGGCGGATCAGACTTTCGCCGCCATCCTGTCGAGCAGGGTATCCGGGTCGGAATGCACCGTATACAGCGCCTGATGTTTGGGTTTGATGAAACCCTGGCTGACCGTATGGCAGAGGAAATCGTGTAACCGGTCGTAGTATCCGGCCACATTCAAAAGCCCGACCGGTTTCGATTTGCTGTGAATCTTCAGTTGGGACCAGGTGACGGCCTCGAAAAATTCCTCCAGGGTGCCGAAGCCGCCCGGCAGGGCAATGAATCCATCCGCCAGACTGGCCATTTTCGCTTTTCGCTGATGCATGTCGTCCATCGTGATCAGTTCGGTCAGGCCGCGATGGGCCACTTCGTCCCTGAACAGGTCTCTGGGAATGACTCCGATGGCTTCGCCGTTGTTTGCCAGTACCGAGTCCGCTATTTGCCCCATCAGGCCAATGCCGCCGCCGCCGTAAACCAGGCCGATATTGCGCTCGGTCATGGCTCTGGCCAGAGATTTCGCCGCGTCGCGGTATTCCGGTTGGTTACCGGCTTTGGAACCGCAATATACGCATATTCGTTTCATTCGCTGTCTGATGGATCGAGATTATCGGGGTCGGCAAACGGTCGGAATGCCGGGAGCGATTGCTGAAGCGAGTATAGCTGAAATCATTTCTTTTATTTTACAATCTGTCTGATAATCCTCCGTCTGAAATTCAGGCATATTCAACTCCAACCGGAAATCATTATGAAGAAAATCGGTTTTATCGGCCTCGGAAATGTCGGTGGCAAACTGGCGGGAAGTTTATTGAGAAACGGCGTTGATCTGACGGTCCGGGACCTGGATCGAAGCGCGGCGCAACCGTTCCTCGATGACGGCGCAAAATGGGGGGAAAGTCCACGACAGATGGCCGAGAGTGTGGATATCCTGATTACCTGCCTGCCGAATCCCGCGGCCAGCGCCGCGGTGATGGAAGCGGATGACGGCGCCTTGCAGGGTCTCGGCAAGGGCCGGATATGGGCGGAAATGAGCACCACGGATCAATCCGAGGTATGCCGACTGGGCGCCCAGGTAAAGGCCGTTGGCGCCGAGGCGGTGGATTGTCCGGTTTCGGGGGGCTGCCATCGCGCGGCATCCGGCAACATTTCGATATTCGCGGGTTGCGAGCGCGATACATTCGAGCGAATCCTGCCTCTGCTTACCACGATGGGGCGGCGCATCCTGCATACCGGCCCGCTTGGTTCGGCCTCGGTCCTGAAAGTGGTGACCAATTATCTGGCTACCGCCAATCTGTTGTCTGTTTGCGAGGCCCTGATTACGTCGAAGGCGGCGGGAATGGACCTGAACACGACGTATGAGGCGATCCGGATTTCCTCCGGAAATTCTTTCGTCCACGAAACCGAAGGCCAGGTTATCCTGAACGGCAGCCGGGACATCAGTTTTACGATGGGGCTGGTCTGCAAGGATATCGGGCTGTTCAACGAGATTGCCAAACGAGAAAACATCCCGTTGCAACTGTCTCCATTGATGGTGGACATTTTTGAGGACGGCCAGGCGCGGTACGGCGCCCGCGAACTGTCCCCCAATATCATTCGACGCCTCGAAGACGCCACCGGAATCAACGTCACCGCGCCGGGATTCCCGTCGGAAATGCTGGATGATGAGCCGGAAGAACCCGGTTATGAAGTGCGGGTGGCGACGCCTGATTCGTAAATTCTGTTGCGGCCGGATTGCGACAACTAAAAATGCAGGGACACATCACGATGTACGGAGCGACAGGCGGCTATCTGTTTGGCTCGGGCTTTTGTGAAACGGGGTTGCAAGCGGGCGCCTATGGAGCTTTTTATCGTGTTGTCGTAGTCTCGAAGCGCGGGCAGCAATGAGGATGCCTGATCTCTCCATTCGAGTTCTTGCGCAAACAGCGACAGGGCTTGCGCGTGATGCTGTTTTGCGGATTCGATATCCGGATTGTCTCCTTTCAACGCGCGCCTCGATTTCGAAAGCTGCGATTTGATTTTGGAAACGCCGTCGAAATCGCCAAGCCGCGATTCGACCGATGTGATGGCTGCAATCGCTATGGCCGCCCGCTCGTTTTCGATTGATGAAGCCAGGTTCCGGATGGCGTTTTCCGTACCGGCCAGTTGCGTTTTCTGATCAAGCAGCCGCAACAGTTTTTGCAACGGTTCATAAGCTTCATCCGAGTTGCGGCGATAATGGACTCTCGCGCTCTTTTCCGCTTTCGCGAGGTCCTTGTACTTTTGATTTTCCACCGGCCAGTCTGGCGGCAGACGGTCTTCCAGCATTTTACGTTCGAGTTCAAGTTCAGCCATTTCCGATTCAATGGATTCCAGCCGCTCGGGCTTGGCGTTGGCATTCCGTGACCATTGTCGGTGGTCGTCCTGCAGGGATTTCATGCGGTCGTCAATACTCTGGATTCGAATGTTGAGTTGGCGCACTTCGCTGTGCAATGGCTTGTAATCCACTACAAACATCTCCAGGTCCGCCCCTGTCTCCCGTACATTCTTCACCAGATCGAAGGTATTTCCCGCCAGCCCGAAACTGTCGGTCAGGGAGTCCTGCCAGTCATCCGGCAGGGCGCGTAAATCCATCCCGCCAATCAGCGCCAGACCATCGAGTATTTCCGTTTCGCGTTCGTCGTATTCCCGGAAAACCTGTTCTTCGAGACAGTATTGCAACTTCGGGTTGACCGGAGGCGGCGCTGTTTCAGAGGTGAGGTAGGTGCGGGCCGGCATATAGTTGACCAGGCCGGGAGAGTAGCCGACGATGGCGAGTCCGACCAGTTGCAGTATGATGAACGCGACCGCGCCTTTATAGATCGCCGTGGTCTTGACAGTCGGTGGCGCCACGCCTCTCAGGTAAAACAGGGCAAAGCCGAACGGGGGGGTCAGGAAAGAGGTCTGAATGTTCAAGCCGATCATCACGCCCAGCCAGACCGCGGTGACATTGGCGGACGGTTCGGCCAACAGGATGGGCGCCACGATAGGAACAACGACTACCGCGATTTCGATGAAGTCCAGGAAGAATCCAAGCAGGAATATGACCAGCATAACCACCAGGAACTGGGTCCAGAATCCGCCCGGCAATCCGGTCAGGAATTCCCGCACCAGATGCTCTCCTCCAAACCCCCGGAACGCCGCCGTCAGCATGGCCGCGCCGATCAGGATGATAAATACCATGGAGGTGGTCTTGGCGGTGTCGATCATCACACTGACCAGTGTGTCGTTTATTTTCCAGGTTCTCCAGGCGCTCCAGACCACGGCTCCGAGGCAGAAGATGACCGCGATGACCGCCAGAATAATGCCGAACTGATCTCTTCGATTAGTTATATTCTTTACATTGAGATCAAACAATTGCAGCAGGACCAGAAGACTCAAGGCGGAACCGATGAAAATAATTAACGGCGTGTATCTGTTCGCGGGATCGTCCTTCAGCCGGTATCCGCCCATAACAATCGCGCCCACCGCGCCAATCGCGCCGGCCTGATTGACCGTAGCCACGCCGGTCACAATGGAACCGAGTACCGCAAAAATCAGAAAAAGGGGCGGCGCCAGGGAAATGGCGACCTTGCCGAAGAATTTCCGATCATATTCCCCATCGTAGGGAATCGGCGGCGCCGTACCGGGCTTCAGGATTGCCTTGGCCAGAATGTACAACATGTACAACCCGACCAGAATCAGGCCGGGGATGAGCGCCCCCATGAACATATCCCCGGCGCTGGCCGAGACAATATCGAGTTCGGCGGGCATCGAAAATTCACCGGTCGCCTTTTTGTATTCTTGGGCTCTCAGGGTTCTTGCCTGGTCCGCCGCGTTGGCCAACTGGTCGGCCAGGATGATCAGTACAATCGAGGGGGGGATGATTTGTCCGAGGGTGCCTGAAGCGCAAATGGTTCCGGTGGCTATTGGCTGCGAGTAATTGTTGCGCAGCATGGCCGGCAATGAGATGAGTCCCATCGCAATCACGGTGGCGCCCAGAATGCCGGTTGTCGCAGCCAGCAACGCTCCAACGAAAACCACGGAAATTCCCAACCCGCCGGGCACCGGCCCGAATAATTGGGCCATCGCCACCAGCAGGTCTTCGGCGATTTTGGAGCGCTGCAGCATGATTCCCATGAACACGAATAAGGGAATTGCGATCAGCGTATCGCGCTCAACCTCCCAGTACAGGCTGCGAAAATTGGTCACTCCCGCTGTCAGCCACTGTACCGGGCCATCCTGGGCGAAATAGGCGCCCGGGTCTCCCGCGAACAGGTAACCGAAAATCGCGGCAAGACCAATCGCTCCAATGGCAGAGCCGGGCAAGGCGAAAGCCACCGGGAATCCCGAGCTCAATGAAATGATCATCAGGAGGATGAGAACTCCCAGGAAAACCAGTTCCACTATGCGGGCTCCCCTGTGGTCACGGCTTCCTCCCGGCTACTGTTCTGGTAAACGGAAATATTGGACAGCGTGAAACTGATAAACTGAACGGCCATGCTGACGGCGAATATCAGCAGGTAAGCGGCCATCAGATACTTGGTATACATACCGAACCCGCTTTGGGAGATTTCAAAGCTGAGCAGCGGGCTATTTATGATGCTGCCTTTCCCCGACATGCCCTGGATCAGAATATTCCAGCAAAGCGGCAGTCCCAGCAAGAGGGAGCCCAGCGAGTTGGTCAGCGCCTTGCCACGTTCGCTGAAGTTGGCGTAAAGCACATCGACCCGGACATGCCCATCCTTGACCAGTGTATAGGCGCTGGCGAACAGGAACAGGCCGGCATACCAGAATCGCACCAGATCCCCCATGAATGCCTGCTCATAAGAAAAGACAAAGCGGGTAATCACGATCAGGAATTCCGCCGCGACAATCAGCAGGGCCAGCCAGATGAATCCCAGTGTCCGGGTAAAGCTGGCGATGACAATGGAGAGCAGGATTAATGGAAAGTGGATATAACTGCCTCGAAAAATGGGACGCCCCAACTGGATGGTTAAATATTCTCCTGCGATCGCGGGTAAAAATCCTTCAACCCTTACAAATGAAATCAGCATATCAGCCAGGCCAACCAGGAACACCGCCCAGAATGCGGCCCGGACGATGAATGCGGAAATGCGGTTGTACAGTTCGGCGTCCTCGTCCAGTTTCCGCGCGCGGGTTTTGAGGACCAGAGAGAGGATGCCCACAATCGTGACCAGTGAAGCGACAAGCTGTATCCAGCCCCGGATCACATCGGAGCCGGTCAGTTCCCGGACAGAGCCCTCTGCGCCGAATAATCCGAGGTGAGAGAGGAAGGCCCGTGTTCCCGGCCACTTGAACCAGTGGATCAACGTGTTGTCAATCAGAAACAGGAACAACGCAACAATCATGGACGCGGCCAGCGCCCGAAACCCGATGTTCAGACTAAATAGCGGATGTGAAGAATGAGAGTTCTTCACAATTAACGAAAAATGGAGTTGTGCACTTCGGAGCCTGTGATCAAATCCGGGCGAAGTGGATCAGGGCGGCCCGTGTTGCAAACAGGAAACGGAGCATACACTCCGTTTCCTGTGGCCGGAGCCGAAATTTGCTATACGCCGAGAACCCTGTTTCTTTGTCTCAGGTATTCCTGGTCGGCGATTTTTGCCCAGCCGCCGACATCGGCTCGCGCCTGGACAAAGCTCTCGTGGACCCGTCTTGCGAGGTCACTGTGTTCCACGGTTTCCGCGAAAACCTCTTCCGCCGCTTCACCGAACGAGTCATAAATGTCATCACTGAATCTTTCCAGCTGGACACCCTGATCATTGATCAGGCGGGCGAGTGAAGAACCGTTGTTTGCATTGAATTCGGCCATCATCACATCATTTTCCATCGAAGCGGCCGCCTCGATCATCACTCTGTCCGAATTCGACAATCCTTCCCAGAAATCCTTGTTGATTCCCGAGGCCAGCATTGGCCCGGGTTCATGCATTCCGGGATAGTAATAGTAGCGGGCGGCTTCATAGAATTTCATGGCCTCATCGTTCCACGGGCCAACCCATTCAGTGGCGTCAATCGCGCCTGAAATCAGGTTCTCGTAAATCTGACCGCCGGGCAGGGAAACCGGGGACGCTCCCAGTTTTGCCAGTACATCGCCGCCCAGGCCCGGAATCCGCATTTTCAGACCCTTGAAGTCATCGGCCGAGTTCATTTCCTTACGGAACCATCCGCCCATTTGTACGCCGGTGTTGCCGCACATCAGGTTTTTCAATCCAGACTCGCCCGCAAGCTCGTCCCAGAGCTCCTGCCCTCCGCCAAATCGGATCCAGGCATTCATCTCGGTATAGGTCAGGCCGAAAGGCACGGCGGTAAAGTAGGCCCAGGCCGGGTGTTTGCCTTTCCAGTAATAGTCGGCGGCATGGTAGATCTGCGCGTTGCCGGACGCCACTTCGTCGAACGAATCGAATGCCCCGACCCGCTCACCCGCGGCGAAGTATTCGACTGCGAAGCGGCCATCGCTCATGTCGCTCAGTCTTTGGGCGAATCGTTGCGCCCCGGTGCCCAGACCCGGAAAGTCCCGCGGCCAGGTCGAAACCACTGCGATTTCAATACGCTCCTGCGCGATAGCGGGAGCCGCCAGGGTTGAAGCTCCGGCTGCTGCCGCAGCAGCGACTCCGCTTTTTAACAGTTCACGACGTTTCATAAGAATATCCTCAAGTTATGGTTCATTTGATCTTTCTGATTCTGGTTTTCTACCCGGAGTATGTGTTTGTCCAAACCGGGGATGTGCCGGTAGTATCGCCGATTTGTTGAGGACGGTAAAGTAGTTATGGTCAATGCCGATATATTTCACGTCGCCCCCGGTCATACTCTGGAAATAGTCATGTAAGCGTGCACATAATCCATGCCGTGGCCTGTCGGATCCGCCATGACCCGTTGATGGTAGAGTTGATAGTAATCCTCGATCAGTCGCTGGCGTTCTTCAATGGAGCGATTGGCGTCCAGGCCGGCGTAAAAAATGCTTTGATTCCAGCTTCTGATCGTCGGGATCAGACCATCCGCGAACTTTTTCAGATCCTTGTCCACCTTGAATTGTTCGGCGAAAGGGCAGGGAACCACACCGGTCTCAATGCTGTCCAGTCGCAGCCCCGCCTGATAACATGCATTGTCCGGGTCGGTCAGCGGCCCGGTGAATTCATCCACGGTACGGTAGTACTGGGGAAGGGTCATATTCCGGTATTCCCGCTCCGATACCCGGCCCTGCTCAACCAGATCTCTCCAGATCGCGTTGAAGGTATCGAACATATTCACGCCGCCGGTATTGCCGAGATAGCGGCCCTGCTGGTCACGGCAAAAGTTGGCCAGCGCCATCTTGCCGCCGGGTCGCAACTCTCTCGCCCGGCATTGCAGAATGGTTTCCCAGTCCTGTTCGGCCTGCCGGGCAAAGGCTTCCAGTTCCGGGCCGCGGGCGCCGACCATGTGTACATGGTCGTTGATATTGCATGGCTTGTCGGATAACCAGTGCATGGCGGTCGCGGAGAAACAGAAATCAAGGGAATGGTCAGGCGCCGATTGTTGATAGAACGATGTGCCGGAAACCAGCGGGAAGACACGTTCGAACTGGCCGAGCCAGGTTTCGAATTGTGTGCGCCCGTGAACGATACTGACCAGCGCGTTAAAGTCATTCGCCGGCTGATCCGCATAGATGACCGTAATCTGTACGTCCGGCTTCATTTTCTGTATTTGTTCGATTGCCCGGCGAATCATGTCCAGCGAAGTGCCCGCGTCCGCGCATCCGGTATCGGCCAGCGTGAACCGGTCAGAGGAAATGTCGATGTTCCTGATCGCGTCCAGAACACGGGGCGTGGCGATATCAATGACATCCTTTGCGCCTTTCGTAGCCAGCGAGTACAGCCCGCCTTCCGACATGGTAACGTTGTCCGCCTGGAGGTTTTTCATTGTAGTCAGACTCCGATAAGGGTAAGAAATTCTGAACGGGTGCGATGGCTGGAGCGGAAGGTGCCCAGCATCATGGAGGTTTTCATCGTCGAGTTCTGTTTCTCGACACCCCGCATCATCATGCAGAAATGTTTCGCTTCTATGATTACGCCGACTCCCCTGGCGCCGGTCACTTTTCCGATGGCGTGTGCGATTTGCTCGGTCAGGTTTTCCTGGATTTGCAGTCTGCGGGCGTACATGTCGGTGATTCGGGCCATCTTCGACAATCCGATCACCTTGCCGTTCGGCACATAAGCGATGTGGCATTTGCCGACAAAAGGCAGCAGGTGATGTTCACACAAGGAATACAATTCAATGTCCTTGACAATCACCATTTGGTCATTGTCTGACTCAAAAATCGCGTTGTTCACGACCTCATCGAGATTTTGCTGATAGCCCCGGGTCAGATATTGCAGCGCCTTGGCCGCTCGCATCGGGGTATCGGACAGTCCCTGGCGTTCCGGGTCTTCTCCAATCAGGTCGAGGAGAGAATGATAATGTTCGGCTATTTTTTCGGAATGATTCATGGTTGTTCAATCGACATTGGCATGGGTTACATGCCGGAATTGTATCATTGGCTTACCGGTTGTGCGGTAACGCCCGGACCGGTTCGGCGATCCCCGCCCGCGCCCTGATTTGTCATATACTGTAGTGTATGTTGATTCGGGGTTACAGATATGGTTGATGAAGTGACCGGGGGCCTGCGCAAGATGAAGGTTGAAGCAACCCGTCCCGTGAGTTATCAGATGCCGGTGGGGGACGCGCTACTGGCCGTGAACGAGCAACTCGGGCGCACCCTGGAATTGCGGTATACCGGCAATATCCATTGTATTGGATGCGGCAGAAAAACCAGAAAGAGTTTTTCGCAGGGGTACTGCTACCCGTGCTTCAAGTCCCTGGCCGAATGCGACCTGTGCATCATGAAGCCGGAGACCTGTCATTTTGCCCAGGGAACCTGCCGCGACGAGGAATGGGCAAAAAGTCATTGCATGCAGGATCACTATGTCTATCTCGCAAACTCGTCCGGATTGAAGGTCGGAATCACCCGGGGCACGCAAATCCCGGTACGCTGGATTGATCAGGGGGCGTCCCAGGCTATCGCCATGTTCAAAATCAGGAATCGGCTCCATTCCGGGCTGCTCGAAGTGACACTGAAGAAGCGGGTGAGCGACCGTACCGACTGGCGCAGGCTTCTGAAGGGGCTGCCGCAAGAGCGGGACATGGTTCTGGCGCGTGACCGGCTGATCGGTTCGGTCCAATCCGAACTGGAAGCGCTGAAGCAATCGAACCCCGGCCTTGAGTGGGAGCAATTGGATGACGCCCCCATTCAACTGACCTATCCGGTAGACCGGTATCCCGACAGGATTGTCAGCCTGAATCTGGATAAAACCCCGGAGATTTCAGGAACATTGATGGGAATAAAGGGCCAGTATCTGATTCTCGACTGCGGCGTGATCAACATCCGCAAGTTCGCGGGTTACGAGGTTAGCGTCCGTCTCCCGAATTGACAGGACATGGGGTAACCGGATTCTGGCAACCGTGAATCGTCACATAAACTCGTTGGTCCATTCGTCGCGGAAAACCCGGTTTGCCGTTTTCCTGACCCTGGATGTCGCGCTGATATTGCTGGGTCTGTGGGCGTCGTATTTCCTGAGGATGGATACCTTCGTCATTACCGATTTCCGTTTGGCTCTACTGGGGCTGGCCGCTCCGGTCATCGCCATCCCGGTATTCATCCGCAACGGGGTTTATCGCGCCATCATCCGTTATCTGACTGCGGATGTTATCTGGACCATACTGCGCGCGGTCACGATCTATTGTGTCCTGTGGGCGTTGGTGGCGCTGTTTTCCGGTATTTTTGAGAAACCCCGTTCCATTATATTGATCAACTGGGGAGTCAGTCTGATATTGATTGGCGGAGCCCGGTTCCTGGCCTGGTACCTGACCAATCTGTATTTTATCGCGGCTCATAAAAGCAGGGGGGATACCCATGTCAAAAAGGTTCTGATCTACGGCGCCGGGGAGGCCGGGATCCAGATTGCCGCGGGATTGTCGTCCTACCGCGGGACCGAAGTCGTCGGCTTTATCGACGATTCCAGTCTGCTGCAGAACCAGTTGATTCAGGGGAAGCGGGTCTATCCATCGGAAGACCTGTCCCGGCTGGTGGCCGCTCTGGAAGTCTCTGAAATACTGCTGGCGATGCCGTCGGTTTCCCGTGGCCGGAGAGTCGAGATATTGTCCGCGCTGGAGCCCCTGCCGATTCCGGTCCGGACATTACCCGATATTGCCTTGATCGCGTCCGGCAGGGTCAAGGTTCAGGATATCCGGGAGATCCGGGTGGACGATCTTCTGGGCCGGGAATCCGTCTCGCCTGATGAAACCCTGATGCGCCGGAATATCGATAATCGTGTGGTCATGGTAACCGGCGCCGGCGGTTCCATCGGCGCCGAGTTGTGCCGTCAGATTTCCCTGTTGAATCCCAGGAAGATCATCCTGTTCGAGCAGAGCGAATTCAATTTATACAAAATCGACCGTGAACTGAGAAAACGCGGGGTCGAGTTTGTCCCGGAGCTGGGTTCGGTTTCGGATACGGATCATATTGCCGAGCGCTGCAAAACGCTGGAAGTGGATACGATTTTCCACGCCGCGGCTTACAAGCATGTACCCCTGGTGGAGATGAATCCTGCCATCGGGGTCAAGAACAATGTGTTTGGAACCTACGCTACTGCGATGGCCGCGATTCGCGCCAATGTGAAAAGTTTTGTGCTGATTTCTACCGACAAGGCCGTTCGCCCCGCCAATGTGATGGGCGCGACCAAGCGTTTCTCCGAGTTGATTCTCCAATCCATCAACGCGCAGGGCCACGCCGGGCAGACCCGGTTCATTATCGTTCGGTTCGGTAATGTGATTGATTCGTCGGGGTCCGTGATTCCGTTGTTCCGGGACCAGATCAACATGGGCGGGCCGGTGACCGTGACCCATGAGGAAGTCACCCGCTATTTCATGACGATCCCGGAAGCCGCCCAACTGGTCATCCAGGCCGGGGCCATGGGCAACGGCGGAGAGGTATTTGTGCTGGACATGGGCGAATCGGTTAGAATCCATGACCTCGCGGTCAAGATGATCAAGTTGAGCGGGCTTGGCCTCAAGGATGCCGGGCATCCCGATGGTGATATCGAAATAGAATTCTCCGGATTGAGGCCGGGCGAGAAGCTGCATGAGGAATTATTGATCGGCGACAATGTGGCGTCCACGCAGCATGACCGCATCATGAGCGCGAGTGAAAAGTTCCTGCCGTGGCGGGAGATACAGGAAAAACTGGATCAGTTGGAGATTCAGGTTCGATCAGGCAACACCGAACAGATCCGACAAATACTGGCAACCGTCGTCGAAGGGTATTCCGCCAATCAATAGCAGACTTTTCCCGACCTGCCGGTGGCGCTTTCCGAACCGGGCATGTCATGAACGATGCCATCAGGCTTTTCGCGGATCACACCTTCTGGTAGACGCAGAACCAGCCTTCGGGTTGGTTGCCTTCATAGTATTGACCCATTTCCAGGCTCAGGCGGCGCAGTCGGGCCTGGTTTTCCAGTTGTGTGAACCGGTCGGCGAATCCCATGCTTTGCCACAGGTCCTTGTGGACTGTGCAGGCGAGAATGCCGCCGGGTTTCAGTATCCTGCAAATTTCATCGAGCGGCTCCGGGCCGACATGACCGTGGGTGAAGGTGCCCGACGAAATGACGCCGTCAAAGCTGTCGCTTTCATAGCCCAGCGGCAGATTGATGTCGCCGACCTTCAGACCCTTGTATAATCCCTTGCGGTTCGCCACCTCGACCATTTCCTGTGACAAATCAATGCCGTGCAGGTTGGTGAACCCCTGTTCCGCCAGCGTATATACGGTGAGGCCCGTGCCGCATCCGAGATCAAGTATTTTCGCGTTCCTGTCATCGAGTCGCGCCATCATTTCCCCGGCGATCAACGCAGGCGAGACATAGCTCAATCCCTCGACCATCTGCTGATCGTATTCCCGCGCCCATTTGGCGTAGAAAAGCTTCATGCTCTCGCCGTCTTCCAGATTATAGGCTTCGGTGACGAAATTCCCGGGACCCTTTGGGGTTTCTCCGGTTGTTTCCGGAACCGGCGGAGTCTCGTTCTGGTCGGCAGGGTCTTTTTGGGCCATCGGATATCGGTTCAGGATATTTTGGTGAGTGGATTGTTGCCGGATTTCAGGACCATGGCAACCCCGATTACGCAGGCGACAATTCCAACAATCGAAACCAGCCCGAATGTCTCGTCGAAAAATATCCAGGCCTGGACCACTACAAAAGGCGGTACCAGATAAAACAGCCCCGCCACTTTCCCTGCTTCACCGGTGCGAATCAGCCAGAGCAGGAGTATGGAGGTACCTGCTGACAATACCAGGACCAGCCAGGCCAGGGCCAGAACGAACGGCAGCGTCCAGTCGACTTCGCGGGATTCCAGCGAAAATGAGAGAGCGCCTATGACCACGGTATTGACCAGGAACTGGAAGCAGACACTCGGCAACAGATCATATTCCCCGCAGAACTTTTTCTGGTAGACCGTGCCGGCGGAGATTGCGAGCAGACTGACCGCTGTGAAAACCAGCCCGGCATAATGGACCGCTCCGGTGTCGATCCCCTGCTGGGTGATGACAATGATGATACCGATAAATCCAATGACCAACCCTGCAATTTTCAGGAGGGTAATGGATTCATTCAGCCAGCGGGCCGCGATAAACACCGTTACCAGAGGTTGCAGGCCAATGACGATTGCGGTCATCGAGGAAGGGAACCCGGCCTTGATGGCGCTGAAAACCCCTCCGAGATAAATGCAGTGGATCAGAATGGCGACGACCGCCATGTGCCCGTAATCCACCATCCGCTTCGGCCAGGTTACCTCGAAAAACGGAACCAGCGAGAACAGTATCAGGGTCGCTATCAGCATCCGGATACCAAGAAAAGTGAAGGGCTCGGCGCTCGGCAAGCCGAATTTTGCGCTGATAAAACCGGTGCTCCACAAGAATACGAACAACAGCGGAAGCCCTGTTCTTATCGCGCGGGTTCGAAATGACATATTCCAGGGTCGGTTGCGGTCGAACGGGTTATTGTGAATGGAAGACCGGTCATCCGCTCACTTGTTTCGACGGAGCAATTTGCCGATCATAAATGTGGTGCGGGGGATATAGGCATAGCTGGTTCGGGTCTCACTGGTTGGGCGGGCGCGCATTCGCAACAGGCTGAATATGACCAGCAAAACATGGGCAAGAGCAATGAAAATGAATAGCGCTGACGGTCCGAATCCTTCGATCAGGCTGGAAGTGATCAGCGGGCTGAAAATGGCTCCGATACCGTATACGAATATCAGCGAGGCGTTCACCTCAATAGCGCTTTCAGGATCCACGAAATCATTGGTGTGGGCGGCGGATACCGAGAAAATGGGGAAGGTCGCAACTCCGAACAGGATGGCCCCGACGAAAATGAACCACAGTTCCGTCGAGCTGATTACCGCGATTATTCCACAGACGATGACACTGGCGGCGGACAGGCCGATCAGCACCCGCCTGCGATCAAATTTGTCGGCCAGCAAACCAACCGGAAATTGCGCCAGGGCGCCGCCCATCAGCACCGTCGCGAGAAAATAACCGATCTGCTGGGCGCTCAACCCCACTTCCTGTCCGTAGATCGGGCCGACCATACGAAAGGACGATGAAGTGACACCGGCGACAATGACTCCAGCCACTCCAAGCGGGGAAATCAACGCCGTCTTGATCGGTCTTAACCGGGGCGCTGGTGGAATCCGGGGTTGATCCAGTCTGGTCAGTGTCAATGGAAACAGGCAGGCGCAGCAAAATATCGCCAGCAGGTTGTAAGAAATATAGGAGGCTGGTTCCAATACCGCGATCATCAACTGGGCGCCGGACGACGCGATGATGTCCACGGCCCGGTATACGCCCATCACCCGCCCGCGCGACTGGTTGGTTACCTTCGACTGCATCCACGCCTCGATGATGGTGTAGCATCCGGCGATGCAGAGTCCGGTCATGACACGCATCCCTGCCCATGCCCAGACCTCGGGATACAGCGGATGAGCGATGGCCCCGATCGCGCCGCACGCGGCGAAGGCGGCAAACCCCCTCGAATGCCCCACCGTACCCAGAACTCTTGGCGCACACCAGCAGCCGACGAAGAATCCGAGAAAGTGGGCGGAACCAAGAAACCCGATTTCGGTTTTGGAAAAGCCGAGTTCAAATCCCGACAGCACATCCAGGGGGCCGATTGACCCGGAGCTCAACTGCAGGAAGGTAATCGACAGGAAAAGTGCGGCGAATGAAATAAGCAAGCGCATATTGTGCAACCGGTATAATCAGTATCGGACTATACATATATACCGACAAGGGTAAAGAAAAAATTATAGAATCTTGATATGAGAAAACAGACTGCCAGCAGCGCTTACAAGTATCCTTTGCTGATCCGGCATCTGCTGGATGCCGCTCTGGTGGTTTCGCCGGACCAGGAAATTGTCAGCGGCGACCTGCGCAGATACAGCTACCGTACCTTTTGTCGGCGCATTGCGCGGCTGGCTGATGGGCTCGCCTCTCTGGGCATCGGGCATGGCGATACGGTCGCAGTCATGGACTGGGACTGCCATCGGTATCTGGAATGCTTTTTCGGGATTCCGATGATGGGCGCTACGCTCCATACCATCAACATCCGGCTTTCGCCTGAGCAGATCCTGTATACCATCAACGATGCCGGGGATGACGCCATTCTGGTTCATCCGGATTTTGTCCCGATCATCGACCAGATTCATGATCGAATCGAACGTCCTGTCCGATTGATTCTTTTAACGGATGAATCCATGCCTTGCGGGCCGCTGCCCGCCCGTTTTGACGGCGAATACGAAACGCTGCTGGCCAGCGCCGATCCGGATTTCGGGTTCGGGGATTTTGACGAGGATACGGTCGCCACCACTTTCTATACAACCGGAACCACCGGCGAGCCCAAAGGGGTGTTCTACAGCCACCGTCAACTGGTTCTGCATACCATGGGCATCGTGCTTGGACTCTCGCCGCTCGATGACCCGGTCCGGCTGGGCAAGGGTGACGTCTATATGCCGATGACTCCGATGTTTCATGTGCACGGTTGGGGTTTGCCGTATGCGGCTACGATGCTCGGACTCAAACAGGTTTATCCCGGTCGATATGAACCGGCCAGGCTGATTCGTTATCTGATCCGGGAACGCGTCACCTTTTCCCATTGTGTCCCGACCATCATGCACATGCTGCTGGGCGCCCCGGAAGCTCAGGACGCGGATTTTTCAGGTCTGAAAGTCATTATCGGCGGCTCGGCGCTGCCCCAGGGGTTGTCACAACTGGCTATCGAAAAGGGGATACAGGTTTTCGCCGCTTACGGCATGTCGGAAACCTGTCCCTTCGTGACGGTGGCCGATACCCGGAATATGGATTACGCCAGTCTCGAACCTGGGGACCTGGCGATTCGCGGCAAGACCGGGAAGCCCGTGCCTCTGGTGGATTTGCGGGTGGTCGATGAAGATATGAATGACCTGCCGACAGACGGCAAGTCGGTCGGAGAGGTGATCATTCGCTCGCCCTGGCTGACTCAGGGTTACACCGGAGACCCGGAAGGGTCCAACCGGCTCTGGCGGAGTGGCTATCTTCATACCGGAGACGTCGGCTATATCGACGATACCGGCTCCCTGCTGATTACCGACCGGATGAAGGACATGATCAAATCCGGCGGAGAATGGATTTCCTCGCTTCAGCTTGAAGACATCGCGTCCCGATGCGACGGGGTGGCTGAGGCGGCGGCAATCGGCATACCCGATCCACAGTGGGGGGAACGCCCTCTGCTGATCGTTACGCGGTCCCCGGAAGTTGCCCGTCCGGTCAGCGCCGAGGATATCAGGAACGCGATTCGCGCCTGCGTCGCAAGCGGCAAACTGCCCCGCTGGGCCGTGCCCGAGCGAATCGAATTTGTGGATGCCATTTGCAAAACCAGTGTTGGCAAGCTGGACAAAAAGACCCTGCGGGCACATTATTCCAGTCCGTCCGGGAACAACCCGTAACCGGAGCTATAATCGCATCCATACTGACATGCCCAATCATAAATTGACCGGGGTGATTACCCCGATACTGACCCCTTTCAACGATGATCTCAGCTTCAATCCCGAATTGTATGTGCGGCACGCCCACTGGCTGTTGCGGCAGGGTATCCATTTCATCTCCCCGTTCGGCACGACAGGCGAAGCGCTCAGCCTGTCGGCGGACGAGAGAATCCGGGCGCTGGATGCCTTGATTGATGGCGGTATCGACCCGGCCAGACTGATGCCGGGGGCGGGGCTGTGCAATCTCCACGATACCAAAAAACTCTGTCTGCACGCGGTCAACCGGGGTTGCGCCGCCGTGATGACCCTGCCGCCGTTCTTTTTCAAGAACGCCAGCGATGAAGGACTGTATGTCTATTTTTCCCGGTTGATCGAGGCGGTCAATCATCCCGGTCTCAGGATCTGTCTGTATCATATTCCACCGATGGCGGGCATTGGTTTCACCCCTTCCCTGGCCGCCCGGCTGGCAACCGGATTCCCGGAAACCGTGGTGGCCTACAAGGACAGTTCGGGTGATTTCGAAAATACCCGGGCCGTGATTGCGGCGGCGCCCGGCATCGCCGTGTTCCCCGGTTCGGAAACTTTTCTGCGGCCCGGCCTGGAAAATGGCGCAGCCGGTTGTATCTCCGCCACCTGCAATGTCAACCCCGCTGGAATCCGCAGGGTATTCGACCTGGTTACCGGCGCGGTGGACGATGATCCGGACCCGGCAGAGGTTGAAATGAAGGATATCAGGAAGTTGATTGAAGGCTATGCGCCTATTCCGGCCATGAAGGGATTGCTGGCGGCGCGGCGAGCCGATGAACGATGGAGAAATGTGAGGCCGCCGCTGCTGCCGTCCTCATCCGGTAAAACCACGGACCTGATAGCCGATCTGGCAGACAGGTTGCCTGACCTTGAGGAGAATACACAATGAACCATCCAGTCATACTGACTTGTGCCGTAACCGGAGGGCATAACAATCAGGACAAGCATCCGGATTATCCGATTACGCCGGAACAGATCGCCAATAATTGCATTGCGGCTGGCCGGGCCGGCGCCGCTATTGCCCACATTCATGTGCGCGACCCCGAAACCGGCGCGCGGTCTGGTGACCCGGCGTTGTTCCGGGAGGTTTTCGACCGGATAAAGGACGCGGAGAGCGATATCCTGATCAATCTAACCACTAGTGAAGGCGCCCGGTTTACCCCTGGCTGCGAGGACGCGAAAGTCGGCGGACCAGGGACCACACTGGTTCAGCCTCTCGACCGGCTGTGCCATATTGAAGAATTGCGGCCGGACATCTGTACCCTGGATGTCGGTACGTTCAATTTTGGTGAGGTGGTATTCATGAATACGCCGGAGCATCTGCGAATCATGGCCGCGCGCATCCGGGAACTGGGGGTCAAGCCGGAACTGGAAGTATTCGAGCCCGGTCATATCATGTTTGCCCGGCAACTGATTCGTGACGGGCTGATTGAGAGTCCCGCGATGTTCCAGATCTGCCTGGGCATCCCCCACGCGGCGCCGGCGACACCGGAAATCCTGACGGTGATGAAAAACCTGCTGCCTGAAAACGCGAACTGGAGCGCTTTTGGAATTTCCCGGTCGGAATTCGACATCGTAGCCCAGGCGGCGTCCCGCAACGGCAATTGCAGGGTGGGGCTGGAGGACAACCTTTACTTGAGCAAGGGCCGGTTCGCGACCAACGTCGAACTGGTTGAGCGGGCAGTCCGGATTATCCGTGAAACCGGCCGGGAACCGGCAACCCCGGCCCAGGCCGCCGACCGGTTGGGGATTGTCCGCCAGACCTGAGGGCTGACGGCTGATCGCCAAAACAATCCCATGGCGTGGCAAGGGGTGAGTTATTCCCCATAAGGGCTGATCGTTCGCCAGTTGAACATCGGTTGAGCCGTTTTTATCAATCGGTTCTGTCTGTAAAACTTTGTTTTCAGCTCTTCAGGCGAGTTTTCGACACCGCCGAATGCCGGAAATATCTTGCATTCGGAGGCCGCGCTTTTTTCGCCACCGATGAAACGGCCATTATACCGTTCGCAGATGGCCTGGACATTGCGGAAGTACAGGTTGCGCTGGTCAGTCAGGAATTCAACGGCCTGGTCGAATTCCGGTTTCTGGTCGCAGGACAGGGTGATTCGATTGTGCGGGTCGATTCCGACCGGATTCAGATGTCCGTAGATGATGATTTCGCCGCGCAGGCTTTCAGTCGAGCGGAAATAATCCTCGATTGCCTGGACGTATTCCAGATTCCATTGCCAGAAATGGGTCATGGATACCCGCACCTGATTCGGATCAAGCGCGAAATTGGCGTCGGTATGGTTTTTATAAATATATGGACTGTCGGGTAATTGGGTGCGCGCGGCAAACGGGATGGCTTCCCTTAATATACGCATCTGTTCCGGATCCCTGAACATCTCGGCGTGATGCAATTGAATGCCGGCGATGGTGGGGGTTTCCGCCTCCGGGTTGTCAACCAGGTCGAACAGGAAATCCTCGCCGCTGCGGTGACTGTAGCCGTTCACGAAAATCAGGCCGTCAGCGCCCGCCTGCCGGCATTTGTCAGCCAGTCTCTGCCCGCGTCTGGTGATGTCGTTGTTTATTCCCTGACTCAGGAGCGGCTGCATGGATGAAACGGTGACATGCTCCAGGCCAAGGATGATATTCTTGTCCCCGGACGCGGCCGATACGGTTTCGTGACTGAGGTCCAGGTAGCAAAAAGGCGACAGATGGGACAACAACCCCGCAATGCTCTCCGGGTCGTTGCTGACCGGCAGGGCAAAGGCGATTTCATTTTCCGGCAGACGGTGAAACCGGCAGCGGACGGCGGATACCAGCCCGGTCCATCCCAGCGTGCCGGCATAGCCCTTGAGTTCGGAACCGCCAACAGGCTTGCTGGTCCACCCGTCCAGGAGCGCAATTTCGAGGACGCTGTCACTGAAGTAGCGGCGCTGGGGGCCCATGCCTCCGGTCATAAAGGTTGCGCCAACCTGGGCATAGCTGTAACTGGTCAAATCCGCGCCAAGCGCCCGATACGAGCTTCCCGCCTTCTGCATCAGAGTCTGGTTCAGTTGATCCAGCGTAATCGCGGCTCCGGCCATGACCTCCATGGATTCCATGTCGATAAAGACCTGGTCAAGGCCGACCTCGGTGATTTCAGGCCGCCCGAATAGCGCTTCCGGGTTTACCGCAGGTTCAATCCGCAAGCCGATTACCGGCTTTTCAGGATCGGGTCTTACCCTGAACAGGCCCTCTCCAGAAGAGCCGCCTGAAATGGGCAGCAGGCAGATTTCCCCGCCATGAATGCGCCTGAGCTCGGACAGCGCTTCCAGCAGGTCCCTGGCGCAGGCGCAGCCGCGAACCGTGTATGCGGTATCAAAGAGTATGGATGCGTTTTCTCCATCCACCATCCCGGTCCTGATCGGCTGCAGTTTCATGAATCTCCAGGGTAAATGCTGTATTATCAGCCGTTGACTGATTCATCGCAACATTCAGCTATCGTCATGCCCCGGATTATCGTCAAGTATGTCAAATGGGTCGATTTCGTCTCGACCCGCTTCGGGCGGTTGGCGATGTATGGCATTTTCCTGATGATCGCGACCTTGCTGCTTGGCGCGATAACCCGAAACATTCTGAATATACCGCTTTCATGGACTGTGGAAATGGCCCAATTCACCATGACGGCCTACTATATTCTCGGCGGCGCCTATTCCATGCAGTTAAACAGTCATGTCCGGATGGACCTGCTCTATGATCGGTGTTCGGACAGAACCAAGGCAAAAATAGATACCTGGACGAACTTTTTCCTGGTCTTCTATCTGGTTTGCCTGCTGGTCGGGTCTATCTCCAGCACGATGTACGCGATTGAATACGATCAGCGAAAATTTTCCCAATGGAATCCTTCCATGATTCCGATCAAGATCATCATGGTGTTCGGCATTATCCTGATGCTGCTGCAAACGGCTTCCACCCTGTTCAAGGATATCGCCAAATCCCGCGGAATCGAGATTTCATGAGTCACGAAACAATCGCTATTTTCATGTTCGCATCCATGTTGCTGATGCTGTTGACTGGCCAGCGTGTTTTTGCGGCGATCGGATTCGTCTCGGCGGCGGTCGCCCTGATGCTGTATGGCAACGGCGCTATCGAGATGCCGTTCAATGCCGCCTTCAAGTTGTTCAACTGGTATCCGTTGCTGACCCTGCCGTTGTTCGTCTATATGGGCTATATCCTGTCAGAATCCGGCATAGCGGATGATCTGTACAAGATGTTCCACGTCTGGTGCGGAGGCCTGAAAGGGGGGCTTGCGGTTGGCACCATCGCTCTGATGATCGTGATTTCAGCGATGAATGGCCTGAGTGTCGCCGGAATGGCGATTGGCGCCACCATCGCCTTGCCGGAAATGCTGCGCCGCGGGTATGACAAGATCATGATCACCGGGGTTGTGCAGGCCGGCAGTTCACTCGGAATCCTGGTTCCCCCCAGCGTGGTGCTGGTGCTGTACGGCATGATCGCGCGTCAGCCGGTCGGCAAGCTGTGGCTTGCCGGGGTTTTCCCTGGACTGATGATGGCTGCGATGTTTGTGATCTATATTGTCGTCCGCTGTCGGCTGCAGCCGCATCTCGGCCCCGCTCTTGACAAGCAGGGACGGGATTTGCCCCTGCCGGAAAAGCTGAGGTTACTGAAGGCCGGCATCATTCCGTTCCTGATCTTCTTTTTCATGACCGGATTATTCGTCATGGGAATTACCAGTCTGGTGGAAAGCTCGGCGGTCGGCGCCACTGCGGCCACCCTCGCAGCGTTGCTTAAGCGGCGGTTGAACCGATCCGTGCTGGAAGAAACCGTCCGGAAAACCCTGGGCGTCTCCTGCATGTTCATGTGGATTATTCTGGCGGCGCTGTGTTTCGGCGCTGTATTTGACGGCATTGGCGCGGTTCGGGCGATTGAGTCGTTGTTCATCACCAAATGGAATCTTTCTCCCTGGGAAGTGCTGATCATGATGCAGTTGTCCTACCTCCTGATGGGGATGTTTCTGGACGACACGGCGATGCTGGTGATTGTCGCCCCGCTTTATGTGCCTCTGATCATCACCCTCGGTTTCGACCCCATCTGGTATGGCGTGCTCTATACCATTACCTGCCAGATCGCCTATATGACGCCGCCATTCGGTTATAATCTTTTCCTGATGCGGGCCATGGCGCCCAAGGAGATAACGCTTTCCGACATCTACCGGTCGATCACTCCGTTTGTACTGGTAATGACTCTTGCGTTAATATTGGTCATCCTGTTTCCACAAATAGCCCTGTGGTTACCGGAGCAGGTCTATTTGAGAGGCTAGTTGAGGCAAACAAAATGAAAGATACTGAAATCGAAGAGTCGCCGACAGAACCGACCCGGCGCTCGTTCATGAAAACCGCGGGAGTGGCGACCGCGACCGCGGGCGCATTGGCGGTGGGTGTGACGGCCTGCACACAGGAGGATTCAGGATCGCCGGAAACAGAGAAGGCTCTGGGCGAAGCGCAAGAGAAAATATCCGAGCTGGAGAAAATGCTGGCGGAGAAGGAAGCGCCGGAGGCCTATAGCCCGACTGACCCGATCAAATGGCGGTTGCAGACTTATTCCGGCGCTCCTCTCGGCGCCCATGTCATCAAACCCCAGATAGAGGCGTTCAACATCGCCGCCCACGGGCAGATGGAAATCGAGTTGTATTACGCCGACCAACTGGTCGCCACCGACGAGTTATTCCGGGCCATGCAAAACGGCACAATAGACGCGGTGCAAAGCGATGACGCGACCATGGCCTCGCCGGTGGATATCAGCGTGTTTGGCGGGTACTTCCCGTTTTCGACACGGTACAGCCTGGATATGCCGGTACTGTTCAAATATTACGGCCTGAATGAAATCTGGGCTGAAGCTTATGGTGAAATCGAAGGCGTCGAGTGGATCAGCGCAGGGGCCTGGGACCCTTGTCACATCTTTACCAAAGAACCGATCCGAAGCGTCGCTGACATGAAAGGCAAGCGTGTATTCGGGGTGCCTACCGCTGGCAAATTCCTGTCGCGCTACGGGCTGGTGCCGGTCACCCTCCCGTGGGATGATATTGAGGTCGCGATCCAGACAGGCGAACTGGACGGCGTAGCCTGGTGCGGATTTACTGAAGCGTACGAAGTCGGTTGGGCGGACGTGTGCAACTATGCGCTGCTGAACAATATTACCGGGGCGTGGTGCGGTTCTTATTTCGCCAATACCGATAGCTGGAACAAGGTGCCCGCCCACCTCCAGGAACTGTTCAAATTGTCCATCGACAGCTCCCACTATTACCGACAGGTCTGGTACTGGGGCGGTGAAGCCGATCTCCGGGTCAACGGCGACAAGATGGAGTTGACCACGATTCCGGCGGAAGAATGGGATCAGGTGGTCAAGGACTCCGAAGAGTTCTGGGATGAACTGGCATCCATCAGCCCGCGGACGGCCAAGGTGGTTCAGGCGTACAAGGATTATTCTGCCGTAATGCAAAAAGCGGGTGTCCCTTATCGCTACAGTTGATTTTTAACCATCCGTTTCAACAGGCCGGAACCGGAAAATACCCTGGCATTTGGCGCCAGGGTATTTTTTTGACGCCTCACCGGACATGACGAAATTATGGGATCAGTTTTGCTCGGATATCGCTCCTTTCACTGCCCATGTCCCTGCCGAGGAGTTTGATTACACGGTCAATATTTCTCTCAGGCACCGCTATGTCTATGCGGAAAACGCGAAGGTCGCCTGTTCCACCATCAAGCTGATTCTGCAACGGATGGAACTGGACGATCCGCATTACCGCCCCGAAGACCTGGTTGATCTGCATACCCGGATATTCTCACCGTTGATCCGGCCCGCCCAGGTCAAATCCTTCAGCCGCTATATCCAACGGCCGGATGTGATCAAATTCTGTTTTGTCCGGAATCCGTATACCCGGTTATTGTCCGCTTATCTCGATAAAATCGAAAACAATATGCCGGCAAAAAAGGGGATACTCAGGCAACTTGGTTTCGACCCGGAGGACCTGGGCCGTCCGGTGTCCTTCGGGGAATTTGTCCGTGCGGTGGCCGGACAATCCATTTCTGAAATGGATCAGCATTGGCGAGTGCAGTATTACCAGACCTTTCAGGATCAGATCCATTATGATTTTATCGGGCGTTTCGAGTCGCTGGAAGAAGACCTTGAATCCGCGCTGGGCATGATCAACCCGGAATTCCAGAGATTCTGGGGCCGGGAAGACCGCCATGCGACAAATTCGGAACAGCAACTGAATGCCTGCTATACTGACCAGCTTGAGGATCTGGTTTACCGGATATACCGGAAGGATTTCCAGCAATTCAGGTATCAACGGCTGTGATTCAATGGAACTTTTTCGAGGTTTGATTGACTGATACCTGCACGTCTGAATAATGAGTACGAGGAAATTGTGAGCGAAACATTCGAAAAACCGGCCGCCATTTCAGTCGTCATTCCCGCGCGTGACGAGCGGGACACGGTCGCTACTGTGGTCAGGGCCGCTCTTTCGTGCTCCCTGGTCGATGAAGTGGTTGTGGTCGATAACGGTTCCACCGATAACACGGCTGAGGAGGCCAGGGCCGCTGGCGCGAAAGTCCTGAGTGAACCGGTTGCCGGGCAGGGCAACGCGCTGCGAATGGGTTATGCCGCGGCGCGCAATGACTGGGTTGTAAAACTCGACGCCGACCTTACCGGGTTCAGCCCGACCCTGGTGGAGGCGCTGCAGGGCGCGGTCAGTCCGGGAGTGGGGCTGGTCAAGGGGTTGTGGTTTGACGCCAACGACAATATGCCAATGACCCGTTTGATGGTCACCCCCGCGATTGCAATTATGTTTCCCGGTTTGTCGCATATCCGCGCCGTCAATTCCGGCCTGTTCCTGTTTGACCGGTCACGTATCGCAATCTGTGAACTGACCGACGGTTATGGCGCGGACCTGGATGTGATGCTGCGTATGCACACGGCGGGATGGAAAACGGTTGAAGTGGAAATCGGTCAGATCAGCCACAACACACGCAATCTCGAGCACTACAACAAGATGTCGGAAACCCTGCTTCGATTCCTGATCGACCGCCATGAACAGGCTGCCCGCAATCATCTATTTATCGTGACCCACGCCGCCGAAGACATCATCACCTGTTCTCTCGGTCTGGTTGCGAAAAAACTGAAAAGCGGCAGCCGCGTCACCGCGTTTCTTGGTCAGGACCGGGGGTGCGGGGTGGACATACTGCGCGAGGTTCTGGCCGATTACCCCACATTTTCAATTGAACCGATAGCCGCGGTCGATGATCTTAATGTACTGCCGTCCCGGCGCAAGACCACCATCATTACCAGTTGCTTTTCCCGGGTGGCCGACGCGGATGATCCGATTGTCAGCGCGGCCCTCAGGCTGCAGGGCAAATTCAACAAAACCGGTCGGCACGGGATTCTGCTGATGATGCCGGTTCACGAAAACAGCCGGTTCGCGACCGATTTCCGTCCGGATGTCCGGGTCGATGTCAGCCAGGTCGTCCAGTTGAAAAAATGCGCGCAGGAGGCGTTGGGCGAAGGCGGCGAAGTAGCCCGCGAGTGGATCAACGAAAGCGGCATGGTCCGGCTGCAGTGGAACGGGCAGTTCAATCCGGAGGCCACCGAATCCTTCCAGGCTTTCGACCACAAGGACATTTCTCCGCCGTTCGTTATCCTGTAGCTGATCCGCGTTGCGTTGACCTGTTCCAGGCCAGATAATTGCGTTGAATGGCAATTTGATCCGCCAGATATCTGGCGTCATGCCAGACCCCCCATATAAAGGATGACCCCCGGCGTGACAACCAGGGCAGACCCAGAAAATAGATTCCCGGTTCGCTGGACACTCCCCGCTCGTGCTTCGGGTTGCCGTTTTTGTCAAACGCGTCCACATTCAGCCAGCCAAAATCCGTGGTAAAGCCGGTTGCCCAGACGATGGAGGTGATGCCAGCGCCCGCCAGATCCAGTTCAAGAACAGGGTTTGTCACACAGGCCGGGTCCGGTTCGACTGCGCGGGCCTCGGGCTCTTCCGGGAAATCCACGCCATTGCGGGCAATCCAGGCATCGGCCTGGTCCAGCACGGACAATGTGTTCCTGTTTCCCGATTCAATATTTTCCGCCAGGTCGTTGGCAAAACGCATTACGCCATCCTGGTATGATTCCGTTCGTCCAACCAGTGTCATGCCCCGCGCGGCCATCCGTTTGAAGCTCACGGTCTCGCCGCCGTGGGCGCCGCTCACGGCGATCGTGACGTGTTCCGTACCGGGGTCGGGAGTCGTGGTTTCCCACTTGCCGAGCACGCCCAGCCACCAGACGAAATCCTGTCCCCGGTAACTGCGGGGAGGCAGGTCGTGGGGGCCGACTGAGAGATAAACCCGTTTCCCCGCGCGCAAAAGCTCGTCCGCAATTTGCGCCCCGGAAGACCCGGCGCCCACCACCAGCACGCTGCCTTGCGGCAGTTGCGCGGGGTTGCGGTAGGCGCTGGAATGAATCTGAAAGATTCCCGCGTCATCCGGAATCATGCCCGGTATGGCGGGATTCTGGAACGGTCCGGTGGCGGCCACCACACTGTCCGCTTCGATCATCCCTTCCGAAGTTTCAACGCGGAAACCGCGCTGTCCGGGATTGCGCTCAACCCGCCTGACCTCCACGCCGCATCGAATGGGGGCGTTGATCATTTTTGCGTAGGCCACGAAATATTCCGCTACTTTCTCCTTTGGCGCGAACGCGTCCGGATCAAAATCGGTAAACTCCAGGTTTGGGAACCGGTCATGCCAGACCGGGCCGTTCGCGACCAGGGAATCCCACCTTTCGGAGCGCCACCGTTCGGCGATACGATGTCGTTCCAGAACGAGGTGGGGTATGCCGTGGTTTCCCAGATGCTCGCTCATGGCGATGCCAGCCTGCCCGCCGCCCACTACCAGAACTTCGATGCTTTCAACGGTCATTGTGATCGGTATGAGCGCCGGGCGCCGTCGATTCAGGCGCCTTCAAAACCGGTCAGTACGTTGACGGTGTTGATACCGATTTCCTCGACCGCATAACCGCCTTCCATCACGAACAGGGTCGGTAATTTCAGGTCGGCGAGGATGCTACCGTAATGGAGGAAATCCGCGCTTTTGAGTTTGAAAAAGGAGATCGGGTCGCGCTCGAACGTGTCCACCCCAAGGGATACGATCAAGGCATCCGGCGAGTATGCCGCGATCTGTTTGCAGGCATCGCGCAGAGCCTCTGCCCAACTCCGGTAAGGTGTGCCCGGAGCCATCGGATAGTTATGATTGTAGCCCTGTCCCTCACCGGCGCCGGTTTCGTCGGCATAACCCAGAAAATGGGGAAAGGCATGGCGCGGGTCGCCGTGCAGCGAGGCGTACAGGACATCGGGGCGATCATAAAATATCGCCTGGGTGCCGTTGCCGTGGTGGAAATCCACATCGAGAATCGCCGCCCGCCCGGCTCCCTGATCGAGAAACGCCTGCGCGCATACCGCGGCGTTATTGATGAAACAGTAGCCGCCGTACAGGTCTCCCGCCGCGTGATGTCCGGGTGGGCGGCACAATGCGAACGCCGAATTTCCCCCCTGGCTAATCATCTGTTGCGCCGTCAGGGCGACATCGGCGCTGGCGCGCGCCGCCTCCCATGTGCCATCGCTGATCGAGGTTTCCATCGCCATGGCATAGTATCCCAGCTTGCCTTCGATGAAGTCCGGGACCCTCTGCCGCATGCCTCGTACTGGAACGACAGACGGAATCGCCTCGCCGTTGAAACCTTCTGCCTGCCATTCGGACCAGCAGTTCTCCAGAAAGTCGATGAAGTCCGGGTCATGGATTCTCAGGATTTGATCCAGCCCGAACCGGGTCGGCCCGATGATTTCGCCGAGTTCCACCTGACGCAGGCGGGCGAGTACATATTCCATTCGCTCCGGGCATTCGAACGGGCGTACCAGTTCGCCGCCATACAGTTCAGTGCGGGCATTTCTCAAAGTATGATCGGGGCTGTATACTGTACGCATTGCAATTACCGTCATCCGGGAAGCGGGATTCCATATCAACGATAAGATAACCGGTATCGAAAATCAATCAAAATACCAATTTACCTGATACAGACTTGCGAGTTAAATTCAACAAGAGGTTTCTCCATGATCGACACAAATGAACAGCAGCCAGGCCAGCAATGCGACACGCAGTATGATTCGCAGGAAATCTGGGAGAAAGACAGGAGCCATCATCTGCATCCGTGGACTGATTTTTCCACTTTCAAGGACCGGGGGTCGCTGATTCTGGCCGAGGCTAACGGCGCTTATGTGTCCGATGCCCAGGGCAATACCTATCTCGATGGCATCGGCGGGTTATGGTGTGTCAATGTGGGTTACGGACGTCGGGAGATTGCACAGGCGATGGCCGAACAGGCCGAGAAAATGGTGTACTACTCCTCGTTCGGCCACCATACTTCGGTGCCCGCGGCGGAACTGGCCCACAAACTGGCGTCATTGGCGCCGGACGGGCTTGAGCATATCCAGTTCGGCACCGGCGGTTCCATGGCTAATGATACCGCGATCCGCATGGTTCATTATTACTTTAACCGCCTCGGCAAAAAAACCAAGAAAAAAATCATCACCCGCCACGACGGCTATCACGGCAGCACCTATCTGGCGATGTCACTGACCGGCGTCGCATTCGACCATCAGGGTTTTGACATTATCGAGGATGGATTGATCCAGCGTGTCTCCGCGCCCAATACCTACCGCCGTCCCGACAATATGTCGCCGGACCAGTTTTGCGATTTTCTGGTTGAGGAGTTCGAGGACAAGATCAACGCGCTTGGCCCTGAAAATGTCGCCGCATTTATCGCGGAACCGATCATGGGGGCTGGCGGAGTGATCGTCGCGCCGCCGGGTTATCACGCCAGGATGCTGCAGGTTTGCCGCAAATACGAGGTTCTGTACATTGCCGACGAAGTGGTCACCGCATTCGGGCGCCTCGGTCATTTCTTTTCTTCGCAAGACGTGTTCAACATGGTTCCGGATATCATCACCAGCGCCAAGGGCTTGTCTTCGGCATACGCTCCACTGTCTGCGACGATTCTGTCCGACCAGTTTTATGATGTGATCAGCGTACCCCAGGCCGACGGCGCTTTGCTGACCCATGGATTCACCTATTCCGGCCATCCGGTATGCTGCGCCGCGGCCCTGAAAAACATCGAAATCATCGAACGGGAGGATTTGTGCGGTCATGTCCGCGAGGTTGGCCCTTATTTTCAGAGGCAACTGGAAACTCTCGGTGATCTGGACATTGTCGGCGATGTGCGCGGCAGTCATTTCATGATGTGCGTGGAAAATGTGGCCAACAAGCAAACCGGGGAGCTGCTGGCGGCGGAGATCCAGGTCGGCAACCGGATCGCGGACGCCGCCCAGAAGCGCGGGGCGCTGGTGCGGCCGATTGCCCACCTGAATGTACTTTCCCCGCCACTGATATTGAGTCGGGAACAGATCGACACTCTGGTTTCCGCGCTCAGAGAATCCATTGTCGAGGTGATGGATGATTTGACGCGTGAAGGAGCCTGGAAGTAATTTTTACAGGAAACATTGTTAAAGGATCAGGTGACAAGCGATACTTCCATGACCAGCAGCGTCTTCGCCGTAAACGGAATCTCGGTTACCAAAACCTATGGCGCCGGTTCGTCCGCGGTGACCGCGTTGAATGACGTGTCGATCGCCATTGAGGACAATGAATTTTTCACCCTGCTCGGCCCCTCCGGCTGCGGCAAGACCACATTGCTGCGCTGCATTGCCGGATTCGAGCAATTGACCGATGGCCGGATTCTGTTGTTTGACGAGGAAATAGACCATCTGCCGCCGAACAAGAGGCCGGTCAATACCGTGTTCCAGCACTATGCGCTGTTTCCCCACATGTCGGTGGCCGATAACATCAGCTTCAGCCTGAGGATGTTGAAACGTGGTGACCAGGAGATCAGGCAGGCTGTTCAGAAGATGCTGGAACTCGTCCACATGTCCGAATACGCCGACCGCCGGCCGACCCAGTTGTCAGGCGGCCAGCAACAGCGGGTGGCGCTGGCCCGGGCATTGGCGAGTCATCCAAAGGTGCTGCTTCTGGATGAACCACTGTCCGCGCTGGACCTGAAGTTACGCCAGCGAATGCGGGTGGAATTGAAACAGCTTCAGGAGGAAACCGGGATTACCTTCATCTTTGTCACCCACGATCAGGAGGAGGCGTTGACCATGAGTGACCGCATCGCGGTCATGTCGGACGGCAGAATTCAACAGACCGGGACGCCGATGGAGATTTACGAGCGCCCGGTCAGTCATTTCGTCGCCGACTTTATCGGCGAAACCAATTTTCTGGAAGCTGTCATTCAATCCGTGGATGCCGACAGCGCCTGTTGCCGCCTTGTCGGCGGGGCGCGGTTGACGGCCCGCCTCACCACCTCGAAACAACCCGGTGACCGGGTCACGATTTCGGTTCGCCCGGAAAAGATCCTGCTGACCGCCAGAAGCGATGTTTCCAACAGCCCTGACGGCCGCATTGACGGCATCGTCGAGAGACTGGTCTACCTGGGCACCGATACGCATTATCAGGTCAGGCTGGATCAACAGACCACACTGCTCGCCCGAATCCAGAACAGCGCCGAATCAGAGAAATTCGGGGGAAACGACGCAGTTTCCGTGGTGGTCGATCAGTCGGCTTGCAGCGTGTTGGCGGATTGAGCGGATTGACATGACTTCCACGGCAGCGGAGCAACGCAACCGGAGAGCCCGCCTCCTGCTGCTTTCCCCAGCGTTGCTGCTGGTCATCTGTTTTCTGGTTCTGCCGCTTTGCATCATTGTCGTCTATTCGTTTCTGACTCCGGGCACTTACGGCGGCGTGATCTGGGATTTTTCCTTCGAGTCCTACATCCAGTTTCTGTTCGAGCGGGATCTTTTCGATGACACTCTGGTATTTTCTTCGGCGTATCTGCAGATCTATTTCCGGTCATTCGTACAGGCGCTGGTCACAACCATCGCCTGTTTCCTGATCGGATTCCCCACCGCCTGGTATATCGCGACCCTGCCTGAGCGAAAAAAATACATGTGGGTGCTGTTGATTACCGTGCCATACTGGATCAATCTGCTGATCAGAACCATCGCGATGCTGTTTCTGGTACGCAATGAAGGGCCGCTCAATTATGCGCTGATATCCAGCGGCCTGATTGATGAGCCGATCAAGATCGCCTATACCAATTACGGGGTGGGGATCGGCCTGATCTACACGTATCTGCCGTTCATGGTATTGCCGTTGTACGCCGCGATCGAACGGTTCGATTTCCGTCTGGTGGAGGCGTCATACGATCTGTACGCTAATCGCTGGATTATTTTGCAAAAGATCATTTTCCCGCTGATCGTGCCTGGCATTGTCGCCGGGTCCTTGCTGGTGTTCATTCCAAGCCTGGGTTCCTTTATCGCGCCGGACCTGCTCGGAGGCGGGAAGAACCTGATGATCGGAAACCTGATCGCGCTGCAGTTTCAGGGCTCTCGCAACTGGCCGTTCGGCTCGGCCGCCGCCGTGATATTGATGACGGTGGTTTTGTGCGCGCTGATGCTGTATATCCGCCAGCAGAGCAGAAACCGTTTGCAGTTGCACTGATGAAACCGGACAAAAAGACACGCGACCTCAAGCAATATCCCGGTTTCGGGGGCATTACCTGGGCCTGTATGATATTCCTGTACGGCCCGCTGGTTATCATTGCCTTGTACTCGTTCAACGAGATTCGATCCATTACCGTATGGGGCGGATTCAGTTTTTCCTGGTATGTGAAAGCGTTCAATAACGACCTGATCCAGCGCGCCACCTGGAACTCCATCGTCATTGCCGTGTCAGCGGCGACCCTGGCGACGATATTTGCCACGACAGCGGCGCTGGCCATCATTCGCAATCGACGCTTTCGGGGCCGGGAGGTGAGTATCGGCCTTATCAGTCTGCCGCTCATGGTGCCTGAAATCGTGACTGCGATCGCGTCACTGGTATTTTTCGTTCTGGTCGGTATCCCGCTCGGAATCGGCAGCATCCTGTTGGCCCATACCGTGTTCTGCATTCCCTTTGCCTACCTGCCGATCACGGCGCGGCTCGAAGGCATTGAAGGCCACTACGAGGAGGCGGCCAAGGACCTGTACGCCAGTGATTGGCAGGCGTTCCGGTATGTCATGCTGCCGATGCTGTTTCCCGGTATCGTAGCCGGATTCATCCTGGCGTTCATTATTTCGCTGGATGATTTCATCATTACCAATTTCGTGGCCGGACCGGGCGCCACCACCCTGCCGCTGGCGATATATGGCCTGGTCCGCACCGGGCTGACACCGGAAATAAACGCTGTATCAACCCTGCTTTTACTTGTTTCGATTATTTTTGTTACACTCTCGTATCTTTTGGGCAGAAAGCGTGACCAGAGCGTCCACTAGCGCCTGAACCCATTACTGATTACCAATAACCATCCGAAGGAGGAGAACATGAAAAAAATCCTGCGCGTATTTACCGCGTTGCTATGTCTTGTATTCGTATCCGGCCCGGTAATGGCTGAAGGCAAGCTCAATATCTATAACTGGTTCGATTACCTTCCACAGGAACTGATCGACAAATTCTCTGCCGAGTATGACGTCGAGGTGACCATGGATACCTACGATTCCAATGAATCGCTGCTGGCCAAGCTGAAGTCCGGGGTCACCGGCTACGACCTTGCGGTACCCGGCGACTATATGGTGCAGATACTGATCCAGGAAGGCATGCTGGAACAGGTCAACGCGTCCGAGTTCGAAAACTTCGGCAACATGGACCCCAACTATATCGATGTGTACTTTGATCCGGGACGCAAATATTCGGTGCCCTATCAATGGGGAACAACCGGTTTCATGGTCGATACCGCTGTGTATGACGGGGACATTGATACCCTGGAAATCATTTTCAATCCGCCGCCGGAACTGCAAGGCAAAATCAATATGCTGAAAGACGTCAACGACGTGCTCAACGCGGGTCTGCGTTACCTTGGGCTGGACCGTTGCAATGAAAATCCGGAAGATCTCAAGAAACTGAATGACCTGCTGAGCAACGCTAAACAGCACTGGTTGAGTTTCAACTCGGACGGCGCCAAGGAAGTGCTGGTATCCGGTGACGCCGCGGTCGGGCAGATCTGGAATGGATTTGGTATGCGCGCCCGTGAAGAGAAACCGACTTTGAAATACGCTTATCCGAAGGAAGGATTTACCGGCTGGATGGATAATCTTGTGGCGTTGAAGGGCGGCCCCAATCTCGACAACGCTAAAAAGTTCATGAATTTCATGCTGGACCCTGAAAACGCCGCCACCCTGACCAACTTTGCCCGCTACACCGCGGGAGTGTCTGGTACCACACCGTTTCTGGATGACGAGCTGAAGACCGCCCACGAAGTCAACCTGCCGGTGTCGGCGCCCGCGCCCGAGTTCGTGCCGCCTTGTTCTGACAATGTGATCCGGCTGTATGACCGCATCTGGACGAATTTGCTGAAGTAACCGGCTTTCCAGTCTGGGCCAGTCTGGGCGCCTTTTCGGGGCGCTCAGGCTGGTCCGATTTTCTCCAACACCCGGTCCGGGTCCAGTCGGGTCATGCAGTGGTGGTGTCGCAGCGGGCATTCCCGTTGAAAACACGGGCTGCATTCCAGATTGAGGTTTAAAAGGTCGGCGCGGTCGGTCAACGGTGGGGTAAACCCGGCGCTGGTCGCCCCGTACAGGGCGATCACATGTCGGCCAGTCGCGGCGGCGATATGCATCAGCCCGGAATCATTGGTCACAACAGTGCGGGTACAGGAAATCAGGTCCACGACTTCTTCGAGACGGGTCCGGCCAGTCAGGTCGATGCAGCCGTCCGCGCTCAGGTGATTGATTTGCCGGGCAATCGGCTGATCGTTTTTGGAGCCGAAAATCCAGACCTGCCAACCCGCCTGGATTCGGTCGCGGGCGACCTCGGCAAAATGCCCGGCCGGCCAGCGCTTGGCGGAACCGAACTCCGCTCCCGGACAAAAGGCCAGCGCCGGTTTGTCGAGTGTCAATCCAAACCGGGACCGGGTCGCGTTCAACTGCTCCCGGTTGACCTGTAACTCTGGATACGGAGGCATCCCTGAAACCGTTTGTTCCCGGTTGACGCCAAGCGATGCATAACGCTGCACGTTCAAGGGCATGGTCCGGGTATCCAGGCGCCGGATATCATTCAGCAGCCCCCAGCGTTGTTCGCCGAGGTACCCGGTGCGTTTCGGAATGCCCGCAAACCAGGGAATCAGCGCGGACTTGAAAGATCCCGGCAATATGATTGCCTGATCAAAGCGGTATTGGCGAATGCTTCGCGCCAGTCTTCTGCGGGCGCCGAGTTGCAGCCTGCCGTGCCCGACCGGCATTTCGATGGTCGCGTGAACTTCGGGCATTCTTTTCAGGATCGGCTCGCTCCATCCGGGCGCGAGCGCCGTGATGCGGGTTTCCTGTGAACCGGCCTTGATGGTTTTGAACAGGCTTTGCGCCATCACCATATCCCCGACCCAGGAAGGGCCAACCACAAGAAGCCGGGAATCCGTCACTGCCGGTTTATGAGCGCATAAAGCGTCCCGCAATAAGGGCAAAGCTCCTGCCCGCTGTCTTCAATCGGTAAATAGACTTTCGGATGGGAATCCCACAGGCGTTTGCCGGGCATGGGACAATGCAATGGCAGATCCGCCGCGGTGACTTCAACCCGGTCACGGTCATTCGGCACATCGCTGCCGTCTGGCGGCGCCTCTGCGGTCGTGTCGGTTGTACGGAGTTCAGACATAGGTCAACCAATCCTCATATTCCGGGATGCGGCCATGCACGGCATCGAAGAACCGGGACTGGATTCTTTCGGTGACCGGCCCGCGGGAGCCGCTGCCGATCCGGCGATTGTCCAGTTCGCGTATCGGCGTGACTTCCGCAGCGGTGCCGGTGAAGAAGGCTTCGTCGCAAATATAGACCTCATCGCGGGTAATCCGTTTCTCAACCAGTTCCAGACCTTCGTCCTCGATGATTTTGATGACCGTGCTGCGGGTGATGCCATCGAGAGCCGAAGTCAGATCCGGGGTATAGATCACGTTGTCCCGTACAATGAACAAGTTCTCGCCGCTGCCTTCCATCACAAAACCATTGGTATCCAGCAACAAGGCCTCATCGTAACCCGTGTCGATGGCCTCCTGCAGCGCCAGCATCGAGTTGATATAGTGGCCGTTGGCCTTGGCCCGGCACATCGCGACATTGACATGATGGCGGGTGTAGGACGACACCCGCACACGGATACCGGACCGGAGGCTCTCTTCGCCCAGGTATGTTCCCCATTCCCAGGCGGCCACAATGACATGCACCTTCAGATTGTCCGCCCGAATCCCCATTCCTTCCGAGCCATAGAAGACCATGGGCCGCAAATACCCGGTTTCCAGATTGTTCTGCCTGATCGCTTCGATCTGCGCGTCAATCAGCGCCTGCTGGTCAAAGGGAATTTCCATGCCGAGGATATGAGCGGACTGGAACAACCGCCGGGTATGCTCCCGGAGACGGAAAATCGCGGTATCCCCCGCGTCCGTCCGGTAAGCCCGCACTCCCTCGAACGCGCCCATCCCGTAATGCAGGGTATGGGTCAGCACATGGGTGGTGGCGTCCCGCCACGGGACCATTTCCCCATCCATCCATATTACGCCATCGCGGTCACTGAACGACATGATCTCCTCCAGCGACCGGCTTGTTTGTCAATGTTTTTCCCGCAGGCGCTGTTTCCACGTTTATGCTCCAGTTCAAGGTTCTCGCAATCCGGTTGTAAAATAAACCACTGGCCTTCAATCTGTCAACCAAAAGCCTGTTGCCAGACCTCTTTCACGGCCTGTCGTTCGGCCAGTAACGCCCCCTGTTCGATCAGAACCGGGCGATCCATCAGTTTCAGATCCAGCGACTGGCGCAGCCAGGTCTGATAGCTGGTCAGCAGCCGCTCGCCGACCGCCGCGTCAATAATGTCATGGGCAATCAGCGCCCGGATCGAATCGGCGGTGGTCCGGGGTTCGGTCAGACCCGGACAGGCATGAGCGTGACGCAGAACCCAGTACTGTATCAGGAATTCTATATCGACAATGCCGCCTTCATCCAGTTTGATATCGTACATCTGTTCGGTTGACTTGCAGTTTTCCTGAATCATCTTGCGGCGCATCCCGGTAATGTCATCGACCAGTTGATCCGGGTCCCGCTCCATCGCCAGAATCTCCGCCCGGGCCCGCTCGAACTGATTGACCAGATCCCGGTCGCCGACCACTACGCGGGCGCGAACCAGCGCCTGATGTTCCCATGTCCAGGCCTTATGGATCTGATAATCGAAAAATCCCGAAAGTGAAACCGCCAGGGTGCCGCTGCGTCCGCCCGGACGCAGCCGCATGTCCGTTTTGTAGAGTAACCCGGCCTGGGTTCTGGCGCTCAGCAGATGCACCAGCCTTTGCCCCACGCGGCTGTAAAAGTATTCGGCCCGGCTCCTGGGAACGGCGCTGTCCGCCCGCGCCGGATCAAAGCAGACCACGACATCCAGGTCTGAATGATAACCGAGCTCGCCGCTGGCGAACTTGCCGTATGCAATTACCCCGCCGGGGCAGGGAGCCGGACCCTGTTTGTCTTCAACAAACCGGATGGCATCGTCAAACACATGGTTCAGCAATACTTCCGCCAACTGGACCAGCGCCCGGTGCACATCCGCCACACTCAATACCTTCGATACGTCCGCCGCCGCAATCCGAAGTACCTGGGCATGTTGAAATTCACGCAACGCATGCATCCGGCCCTCGGCGTCATTCGCGTCCAGTTGAGCCAGGCGACGCTCCAGTTCACTTCCCAGCTCCCGGTCGTTCCGGTTCCGGATATCCATGATTGGATGCAGCAGCTCATCGAGGATTACCGGATGGAGGCCGATATGTCTCGAGATCCATGGACTGGCGGCGCACAGGTGCAGCAGTTGCTTCAGTGCGATCGGATTCTCGATCAGCAGGCTGAGATAAGCTGAACGACGCCCGATGGACTCGATTACGCTGATAAACGCCGCCATTGCGCGCCCGGTATCATTGTGTGTACCGGCCTCCTTTAGCGCCAGCGGGATCAGGCGGTCTATGCGGTCGCGTTCAATTCCGGAGAAAGCCTGATACAGTCGGCCTTCCCGGAATGCCTTCAGCAGCTGCGGGGTCGAGTTTGAAGGCTCGAACCCGATCCGGCTCAGGGCTTCGCGGGACTGCGCCTCATCCAGCTTCCCCTGCCACAGATCAACCAGTTGCTTCTGGCTGTGGTTGCCGACGCGAGGCGAATCCGCGGCTTCATCCAGAATCATCCGGAACTGGCTGTGGACCAGATTCCGATGTGCCTCGAGTTGCCTTATGTAGTGGTCCCAACTGTCAAAACCCATACTCCAGGCCAGACGGACCTGATCGGTCTGTGATTGCGGCAGCGTCTGGGTTTGTCTGTCCTGAGTCATCTGCAATCGGTGTTCAGTGTTACGTAAAAACCGATAGGCTGCGGTCAACCCGGTACGAACTTCCTCATCTATCACGCCCAGGTTTTGCAAGGCGTTCATCGCCGCATACAATGACGAGGTTTGCAGGAGGCTTTCACGCCCGCCCCGAATCAGTTGATGGCTTTGAATCAGGAATTCCACTTCCCGGATGCCGCCCCAACCCAGTTTGATATTCTGTTCGGAGTCGGCCTGTTCGAGCTCACGCTCGATCATGCCTTTCATCTCCCGGATCGAGTCGAACGCGCCAAAATCCAGATACTTGCGATAGACGAACGGTTTCAGTATGTCAAAAATTTCCCGCCCGGCATTGTCATTACCGGCCACCTGCCGGGCCTTGATCAATGCGTAACGCTCCCAGTCGCGGCCATGGGTCTGGTAATAGTGTTCCATGGCCGGGCAGGACAATACCAGAGGGCCGTTACCGCCATTCGGCCGCAACCGCATGTCGGTGCGGAACACCAGGCCATCCGTGGTCAACGTCGCGATCGCCGAGATTATTTTCTGCCCCAGTTTTATGAAGTAGACCTGATTGTCCACGCCGTCCTGTCCCGACTCCGGGCGGGTATGTCCGGGATGATCGTAGGCAAATATCAAATCCACATCCGAGGAATAATTCAGTTCGGAACCGCCCAGCTTGCCCAGCCCCAGAACCACCATCGAAGCCGGCTCCCCGTTGACCCCGAACGGCTTGCCAAGCCTTTCCGACAACCATCGTGAATGGTGGCTGAGAGCGAGAGCGATGGCTTGTTCCGCAAGCGCCGACAAATCACTCATGGTTTCTTCCAGATCCGAAAAACCGGCCAGATCCCGCCAGGCAATCCTCACCATCTCCCGCCGTCGCGCCTGACGCAATTTTCGATGCAGCGCTGCCTCATCGGCACAGCGCCCGACACGCTCGGCGATCACGCCGCGATAGCCACCGGGTGAATACGATCTGTCCAGGTCTCCGCTTTCAAGCAGACCGAACAACAGCATGGGGTCGGAAATACAGGTTTGGCTGATGAAATCACTGCAAGCCCAGACCGCTTTCAATTCCGGGCGGGACTGGCAACGCTGGAACGCTTCAGCCTCGCTGTCGGCCAGACCACCGCGGGTCATTGACTCCACGAATCGTTGCCATTGCCGCTCGGCATCCTGTTCGAGCGTCCGGGGCAGACTGGCAGGCGTCACTTTACGAGGGTTATACCCATGAGTCATGGGTCTTGCAGGAGTAGTGGTCAACAGGATTACAATACCGGATTGGTGGCAGTTATTATAAACGAACAGTGAAACCGGGAGTAGCCTGTCGGGAGGACATTCATGCGTGAAGCCGCGATTGTCGCTACTCAGATGGCATGTACGGGATGATCAGGTTTGTTCTGAATCTTGATCGCGCGTCGTCCACGGTACATGCATGTCCGGCGCATCGTGGTAGACATCGGGCGTGAAACGCGGCGTGCACAGGCAGTAAACGATCAAATCGTTATCCGTCTCGTTGCAAATTCGCTGTGCGCACCCTGCTGGTACGACCACCACATCGCTGAGACCGACTTCGGTTGGCGCCACACCGTCCAATTCCATGATCCCCGTCCCCTCGACAATCAGGTACCGCTCGTCGACATCGAGACGGTGCCACCTCGTTCTGGTCCGGGCCGCGACCCTGACCCGGGCGATGGACAGGGCCGGGTCTTCGGAGGTGTTGTAAATCTCAGTAACAAAGCAGTTCTCTTTGAAGAAGTACTGACGGGCCGGCACACGCACGATTTGCGGCTTCATGATTCGGATATGTCCCTGGAGTTCATCAGCCTGACGCGGGAATCCGGTGAATTGGTTTCGGGCTATTCCTTAGGCAGGGTCAATTCGGGATAACGGCGGTGACTTCAATCTCCATGACCCATTCCGGGCGAGCCAGACCATTTACGATCAGCCCGGTAGAAACCGGGTATACGCCCTTCAACCACTTGCCGATAGCCTGGTAGACATCGTCCCGGTAAGCGCGGTCTGTAATATAGACCTGTATCCGGCAGATATGACTTAACTCCGACCCCGCTTCTTCGAGCAGTTGTTTTACGTTTTGCATGGCGCGGTCAGCCTGGGCGTAGGGGGTCATATCTTCGATATTTTCAAAGTTGTCCATATCCTGGCCGACCTGGCCGCGAACAAAAACCAGGGTACCTTCGGCCTTGACCACCTGGCACAGGTCGTTGTCGAGTTTCTGGTTGGGGTAGGTTTCACGGGTATTGAATTTTCGATAGCGTTGGTGTGTGTGGGGCATGGCTTTGATTCTTGATTGTTCCTTGCGGGGGAGGGTGATTTTCCGAAGTGAGCATATCATGTGGACAACCATTTCCGCTATATTGCAACAGGATTTCTCTTTCTGATACATTAGATTGCCATGATCGATACAGACGATTTTCCGGATATCACCGAAGTGTCCGAATATGGTCTGCTGGCGATTGGCGGGGACTTGTCTCCCCGGCGCCTGTTGTCCGCGTACAGCAAGGGAATTTTTCCCTGGTATAACGAAGATCAGCCGATTCTGTGGTGGTCTCCAGATCCCCGATGCGTGTTGGTCCCTGACCGATTCCATTGTTCCCGGAGTCTGGCGAAGTCAATCCGGTCGCAAGGGTTTCACTTTACTCTGGATACGGCGTTTGAGCGGGTGATCCGGGCTTGCGCGGCGCCGTCCAAAGGGCGTCCGGAAACCTGGATCAGTGAGGATATGATCGTCGCCTATACCCGCCTGCATCAGCTTGGCTTTGCCCATTCGGTGGAGACCTGGAAGGGGGACTGTCTGGCCGGCGGCCTGTACGGCGTTGCCATTGGCAGGATGTTTTTTGGTGAGAGTATGTTCAGCGCCGTCACCGATGCTTCCAAGGCGGCCTTGAGCTTTCTGGCGGCGATGCTGGATGAAACCGGTTACCACCTGATCGACTGTCAGGTCACTTCCGATCACCTGCTTGGCCTCGGCGCATCAGTCATCCCGCGCAGCGAGTTCATTGCGAGGCTTGAGCAGGCGTGCGGCCGTCACATCCGCCCGGGAAAGTGGCCGACCTGACTTGTCGAGCCTGTTCTTTTATAACGATATGATCGGATCAGTCTTGGCCGCTCAGGAAATCCTGGCCGGTTTCAAAGTCGAATATCCGGTCAAGCTCAAACTCGCTGATTAACCGGTCCACGGCTTTCTGGCCGTGTTCCCTGGCCACCTCGGTCAATATCAGTTGGGCCGAGTGGCGATTATAGGAACCGCCGAAGTCCGCTTGTACCTTGATCAGTTGGCGCGCCTTGTCCAGAGTCATCTTGTCAGTCCGTCATGGGTTAAAGTTGGATTGCAGTTTCTTCGCGACCGGCAGGTTCCGCAATCGGACATAGTCGGGCAGACCGTTCCGGTAGGGAGGGTAATCCTCCCCCTGCATGAGTGGGAGCAGGTAATCACGACACTCACGGGTGATCCCGAAGCCGTCTTCGCTGATAAAGTTTCGCGGCATCTTTTTTTCCACGTTGGCAACCTGATCCAGGTCCGTTTTACCGATTTCCCAGCGATAGGGGTGGTCGCTTACCCGGACGATGGTCGGCATCACCGCGTTTTCTCCATTCAGCGCCAGTTCGACCGCGGCCTTGCCCAGTTCGTAGGCTTGATCGACATCGGTTTTCGAGGCGATGTGCCGGGCGGAGCGTTGCAGATAATCCGCGACCGCCCAATGGAATTTGTAGCCCAGGTCCTGCTTGACCATATTCGCTACCACCGGCGCGACGCCGCCGAGCTGGGCATGACCAAAAGCGTCCACCAGGCCCTGGTCCGACAGGAATTGGCCGGAAGCGTCCATGACTCCTTCCGATACGACGATGGATACATAGCCGTGTTTTTCAACCCGGTCTTTGACTGTAGCGATAAATCTTTCGCGGTCAAAGGGAATTTCGGGAAACAGGACGATAATGGGTATCGGGGTCTCGCTGTCGTCTGCCAGGGCGCCAGCCGCCGCGATCCAACCGGCATGGCGGCCCATCACTTCCAGCACAAAAACCCGGGTTGAGGTCTTTGCCATCGAGGCCACGTCAAAGCTGGCTTCACGGGTGGAGGTGGCGATATATTTTGCCACCGAACCGAAGCCCGGGCAATTGTCGGTGACCGGCAGGTCGTTATCCACGGTCTTCGGGATGTGGATGGCCTGGATCGGATAATCCATGCGTCCGGACAACTCGGAAATCTTCAGGCAGGTATCGGCGGAGTCGCCGCCGCCGTTATAGAAGAAATATTTGATCCGATGCGCCTCGAAAACCTTGATCAGGCGTTCATAATGCTGCCGGTTCTCTTCCAGGCTCCCCAGTTTATAGCGGCACGAACCAAATGCCCCGGACGGGGTGTGGCGCAGTCTGGCGATGGATTCATCCGATTCTTTAGAAGTGTCGATCAGGTCCTCGGTCAGGGCTCCGATAATGCCGTTTCGACCGGCGTATACATTGCCGATCCGGTTCCTGTTTTTACGCGCGGTCTCGATCACGCCGGCAGCCGATGTGTTGATTACGGCGGTGACGCCGCCGGATTGCGCGTAAAACGCGTTTCTGGCCTCTGTCATTTTGTATCGACGCCTTCGCGCTCGCGCTCGCGCTCGTGGTCCGACTGGGTTTGCAGGACGGCGGCCACACATTCATCGAGTTCGCTGAATTCCTCGATCCCGGTGCCATACTGTTCGTGCGGGGTATAGAAAAACTGCGATCTGAAGCGGAAAAAGCCGGTCTTGAATACGACAAAGCTGGCGCCGCGCTCATGCCAGAAAACCGTCGGGCAGGCTGTGGTTTGTTCAGGATTTTCCGTGTCCAGACTGAGGTCGCAGTCAGCCAGTTGTATTTCCACGTCCTTCTTGTAGCGCTGGGTCAGCATTTCGCGGATGCCATGCAGTTCGACGTCGGTAAATTCAGGTATATGTTGCATGGGTTGGCAGGTCTTGTGAATCAGGGCGTAATTCTACCGTATTTGCCCGCTTATGGCGCAGGTTTCAGAGTCAGTAAAACGACTCTTCTCCGTCAGGCCGGGTCTTGAATCGCTTGTGCGACCAGAAGTACTGGGCCGGCGCATTGGCGATCAGGTCTTCGATGGCCCGGTTCATGGCGCTGGCGTCCTCAATCGCGTCTCCACATGGGTAATCCTGTAGCGGGGCATGGAAAATGACTTCTATTTCCGCCCCGGAACTTTTGATTCTGGCCATGCATGGGATTACTTTTGCCCGGGTTGTGGCGGCAATCTTGTTCAGGGATGGAAGGGTAGCCGTGCGGATGCCATAGAAGGAGGCGAATACACCTCTTTCCTCGCCAGGGTCCTGGTCCGGCAGGTAATAAAACGGGGCGCCATTGCGGATGGATTTGATCAGGCTGCTGGAAATTCCCTTGGAGCTGTACATGGTATCACCGAAGCGGGTGCGGCGTTTCAGCATAAACTGCTCCATGAACGGGTTTTTGTGTTTCTGATAAATGCTGACCATGTCCAGTTGGCTGAACAGCAGTCCGCCGAGGAATTCAAGGCAGCAAAAATGTGGAACCAGCAGGATGATGTTTTCGCCCCTTGCCAGATGATCATCCAGAATCTCCCGGTTTCTGAACGCGGTAATGGCCGCCAGCCGTTTTGCAGGCGCCCACCAGGCCCAGGATATCAACAGGAAACCCGTCGCCATGGCATGAAAATGGGCTCTCGCAAGGCTTTTGATTTCCTGGTCCGGAAGATCAGGGAAACAAAGCCCGAGATTGATTATGGTGATACGGCGTCTGGATCGGAAAAGCCGGAAGACGGCCTCGCCGATCAGTGTGCCGACCGCGCGCAGCGCCCTGAACGGGATCAGGCTGAACAGCCATAGTACGCCCAGGGCTATTCGAATCGGCAAATTGCGGATGGATGGGGGCACGGGAACCGCCATTATTCATCAAACCCTGTTTTAACCTTAAATAACGATGGATTAAGTGTTAGAATCCGCCCGCCTGTCACCATACAGGAACCCCGGCATTTTACATAAATTATTCAAGGGTTCATCATATCGTTTATGAATGGTTTATGCATAATATTGTTCACAAGATAATGGTTGTAGCCGCTAAATGATCGAGCCAATTCAACTCACCTTTGAAATGGGTGTGGTCATGATCATCCTGTTGCTGACTGTCTATCTGTTCGCGTTCGAGGTGGTCCGGGTGGATGTGGCCGCCATATCCATCATGGTTCTGATCGGCCTCACTTCTCTTGTGCCCGGTTACGACGGGCTGGTCGGAGTCGATCAACTGTTCAGTGGTTATTCCAGTAACGCGGTAATTTCGATCATCGCGGTGATGATTATCGGGGCCGGAATGGACCGCACCGGCATCATGGGGCAACTCGCGTCCAAAATCCTGAAAATCGGCGGCAGTACGGAAGGCCGGGTGATCCTGATTATTTCCAGTGTGGTCGGAGTCGTTTCCAGTTTTTTGCAGAACATCGGCGCCGCCGCGTTGTTTCTGCCGGTCATCAACCGGATCGCCAGACGGGGAAACCTGCCGATTTCAAGGCTGCTGATGCCGATGGGGTTTTGCGCCATCCTCGGTGGAACCATCACCATGGTGGGGTCGAGCCCGCTGATCCTGCTGAATGACCTGATTGCCAACTCGCTGGCCGAGTCGGACAGTGGCGGGGACATGCACCAGTTCGGTCTTTTCGCGGTGGCGCCTATCGGTATCGCGCTGCTTTCATGCGGTGTCTGTTATTTTGTATTTCTGGGTCGATTCGTTCTTCCGGTGATCAAGGACAAGCCCGGTGAGTCCGGCAACATGCTGAAATACTTCCGGGATGTGTATGGCATCGAAGGGGAGGTTTACGAATGTGTCGTTACCCGGGACAGCCCGCTGGTTGCCACCACATTGTCAGAGATCGACGCCGCCGGAAGGGCCGGATGGATCATTGCCATCAAGACCGAAAACGAGGTCGTGGTGGCGCCCAAAGGGGATTCTGAAATCTGGGCTGACAGCGAAATCGCAATCATGGGACGCCGGGACGCGGTTTACCGGTTCGCGGAGGAGAACCGCCTTGAAATCAAACATCAGATGGATGTGTTCGCTGAATTGCTGAGTCCCGGCAGTTCAGGCATTGCTGAAGTCGTTATCCCACCGGACTCCTCGGTAATCGGTAAAACCGCGCGCGAGGTTTCTCTGCGAAGACGTTATGACGCCACCATATTGACGGTTTTCCGGGTCGATGATGTGATCGACACCGGCATAGCCGAACTGGTTTTGCAGGCCGGGGACACTCTGGTTCTACATATCAAGTGGGAAAACCTGGGGGCGATTTCCGACAATAAAGACTATGTCGTGGTGACCGACTTTCCGCGTGAAAATCTGCGTCCCGAAAAGCTGAAGTATGCTTGCGGATTTTTCGCGCTTACCCTGTTTCTGGTTATTTTTACCGACATCCGTTTGTCGGCGGCGTTGATGACCGGCGCGGTCGGCATGATTTTATGCGGCGTGATCAATATCGAGGAAGCCTATCGGTCAATAGGCTGGCAAAGCGTATTTCTGCTCGCCAGCCTGATACCGCTTGGTATCGCGGTGGAAAACAGCGGCACCGCCGCCTGGGTCGCCCAGCAGGTGCTCTATTATCTGGGGGACGTGCCGATCTGGGTTCTGCAGACCGTGCTGGCGGCGCTGGCCACCATATTCACCCTGGTGATGTCCAATGTCGGGGCCACTGTACTGCTGGTCCCGCTGGCCATCAATATCGCCATTGGCGTGGGCGCGAATCCGTCCGTATTCGCATTGACGGTAGCCCTTGCCACCTCGAACTCCTTTCTGATCCCGACCCACCAGGTCAACGCGCTGATCATGGGGCCCGGAGGGTATCAGGTTATGGACTTCATCAAGGCCGGAGTCATTATGACCGTGATGTTCATCGTCGTCATAATCTCGATGCTCAACTGGCTTTACATGTAGATTCGGCTGTTAACCGGCCCACGAAGGCGTCTCTACATTTACATTCAGTTTCTGCTTCCAGATTGCGGGGGCGGTATGATGAACCGATTGCCCGTTGCTGTCTACGGCGACGGTGACCGGCATTTCATCCACCTCGAACTCATAAATCGCTTCCATGCCGAGGTCCTCGAACGCGACTACGCGGGCAGACTTGATCGCTTTTGAAACCAGATAGGCGGCGCCACCGACCGCGATCAGATAGACTGACTGATGGTCTCTGATTTTGTTGATCGTATCCAACCCTCTTTCTGCCTTGCCGATCATTCCCAGTATGCCCATTTTATCCAGCATCAGATCAGAAAACTTGTCCATCCGGGTCGCGGTGGTCGGGCCGGCCGGGCCCACCACTTCATCACCTGTGGCATCGACCGGGCCGACGTAATAGATGAACTTGCCGGAGAAATCGACATTATTCGGTAGCGGTTCGCCCCGCTTATGGTATTCGGCGATTCTTTTGTGGGCCGCGTCCCGGCCGGTCAGGATTTTCCCGGACAACAGCAGGGTCTGCCCCGGTTTCCATTTGCGGATGTCCTGCCGTGTGATCTGGTCGAGGTTGACTGAAATCGTGTCGTCATTTTTTTCTACGGCGATGTCCGGCCAGTCGGACAGCCTGGGCGGCTCCAGCCGGGCCGGGCCTGAACCGTCCAGCGTAAAATGAGCATGACGGGTGGCGGCGCAGTTCGGAATCATCGCCACCGGCAGTGAAGCGGCATGAGTCGGGTATTCCTTCACTTTCACATCCAGCACTGTGGTTACTCCACCGAGACCCTGGGCGCCGATGCCGAGCCGGTTGACCTTGTCGAACAGCTCAAGCCGCAGCTCTTCAGCTGGATTCGATGGCCCCCGGTCAATCAACTGCTGGATGTCAATATGTTCCATCAATACTTCCTTGGCCATCACCATGGCCTTTTCGGCGCTGCCGCCGATTCCGATTCCGAGAATCCCCGGCGGACACCATCCCGCGCCGATTTTAGGGACCGTCTCCAGCGCCCAGTCAACGATGCTGTCACTCGGGTTCAGGATGGTGAATCTGGATTTGTTTTCAGACCCTCCGCCTTTGGCGGAAACGGTGACTTCCAGAGTATCGCCCGGAACCACTTCGGTATGAATCACGGCGGGCGTATTGTCCCGCGTGTTCTTGCGCGCGCCGAAAGGGGGCGAGACAATGGAAGGACGTAACGGATTGTCGGGATTCTGATAGCCTTGGCGCACGCCTTCGTTGATCATGTCATGCAGCGATAATTGCGCGTCCCAGCGAATATCCATACCCACTTTCAGGAAGATCACGACAATTCCGGTATCCTGGCAGATCGGTCGTCTGCCTTCGGCGCACAGCCTGGAATTGACCAGAATCTGGGAAATCGCGTTTTTGGCCGCTTGCGATTGCTCGCGCTGCCAGGCCTGATGCATCGCTTCCACGAAATCCGGGGAATGGTAGAAAGAAATATACTGAAGCGCGTCCGCCACACTCTGGATGAGGTCGTCTTGTCTGATTACGGTCATGGTGAGTTTTCGGATTTGAATGGTGGATTTGAAGGTAACTCGATTCTATTATCGCGTACAATACGCCCGGATTAATACTCTGTCGTCGAGTTCTGGAACCTGTACTTTGTAGTGAAACCCTGTTCTGCCATCGCGGCTTTCCTGTTTTGTTGTGCGGCCAGTGTATCATTTTACCCTGATACCGCTGCCGGACATCATCTGGTTGAGCGTTACAAGCTGGATTGCAGCGAGGATTTCCCTTGCCCGGATCCATTGCGTCGGCGGATTGATTTCTGGATACAGGTATTCAAGGATTGGGACAAGGAAACTGCTGTTTTCCACAATCCGGATCACCCGGAGCAGGTCTATTCCGTTGTCCGAACCGGCAAAGGATGCAACCGGAGCGTCCGGAAAAAGGTGAAAAAGGAGAGGAAACGCCTGAAGACTGCGCTATACAATACCGCGCATAAAATCGAGTCCGGCGGGAAACTGAATTCCGAAGAGCGGCACCTTGCCGGGTTGTTCCCGGACAGGAATCCCCGGAACATGCGGCGGGCGGGGGAGAACATCCGTTGTCAAAGCGGAGTCAAGGACAGTTACATCGCAGGCCTGAAGAGATTCCAGATCTACCATCCAATGGTGGATTCGACGCTGGAGCAATACGGTCTGCCCTACGATATCCGTTATCTGCCTTTCGTCGAGTCCTCATACAATCCGGCAACCTATTCCAGGGCGGGCGCGGCGGGGATGTGGCAGATCATGCCGGCAACGGCCAGGAACCTGGGACTGGAACTCAATGCCGCGATTGACGAGCGCCTGGACCCGGAGGCGTCAACTCATGCGGCCGCCCGCTATCTGGTGGAATCCAGAAAGACCCTGACCGGGGTGGCGCGGGCAATCGACTCGAACATCGAAAGCCAGGAAATCAACCCGTTCATCATTACTTCCTACAATTATGGCGTCAACGGAATGCGCCGGGCGATCATCAAGGTGAAACCGGATTACATGAGGGTATTGGAGGAATATAAATCGCCGGCTTTCCAGATTGCGGTCAAGAACTTTTATTCGAGTTTCCTGGCGGCCAGATATGTCGAGAAAAATTCAGCCGACTGGTTTGGCGGGATCAGTTCCAAAGAGGCATCCCGTTACCAGACTCTGGTGCTCAAGCGTGCTACTTCTATTGAGCGAGTGCAGTCTGTTTTCAACCTCAGCGAGAATAAATTGAGGCCATTGAATCCGGCTTTGACCCGGTTTGTCTGGAATGGATGGCGATTGATTCCGGCAGGTTACCGGCTCAAGCTGCCGTATCGGGCTGACCGTTATCAGTCCGCTCTCGCCCGACTGGAAACCCTGCCGGCGGAGGCATTCGCCCCCGGCACGGACAGTTATGTCGTGCGTAAGGGAGATACCGCCTGCGGAGTGGCGCGAGCCCTGCAAGTCAATTGTCGGCAATTGATCGACATTAATCGTCTGGGTAAAAAAGCGTTGATCAGAATCGGGCAGAAACTCGTGATTCCTCGCAAACTGGCAGTAATCAGTGAAACCGGCGCCAGCAATCCGATTACCCGGGTTGCCAATACGTCCGCTCAGGCTGTTCATAAGGTGCGGCGTGGTGACACGGCCTGCGGGATCGCGGAGCAGTACGGCGTTACATGCCGGTTGCTGATCAGCGCCAATAATCTGGACAGGAGGGCGACGATTCGGATTGGTCAAAAACTGACTCTCCCCGGCGTTGCGGCAAAACCGGAAGTGGTGGTTCTGAATGAAGATAACCAGTTTATCGTTCGCCGGGGCGATAGCGCCTGCTCCATCGCTGAACTGCTGTCGGTCAGTTGTCGGGAGCTGCGGAAAATCAATAATCTGGACGGCAGGGCTATCATTTATCCCGGACAGAAACTGAAGGTGCCGGGGCTGGTCGTTCCTGATACCACACAAACGGCTGCACAGTTGGCTCAGGTGGACCAGGTCATTACAGAAGCCAGGCAAGCTCCACCAGACAATGGCCAGACAGAAAAAGTGTTCGAGAGTTCGTCATTGACCAACCTGCTCGATACCTTGCCGGACCTGTCTGTTTCGGTCAGTGAATCATCAGGAGAGCCGGTGTACAGAATCCGGGTGGAGGCGGATGAAACCCTGGGGCATTATGCGGACTGGCTGGGTCTGGGTTCGACCCGGAGGTTACGCGATATGAATAATACGACCGCTAAACGACTGCGTATCGGGCAATCCCTGAAATTACCGATCCGCTCCGGTGATGAGGTGCAGTCCTTTGAGCGCAAGCGGATCGAATATCATCAGGTTTTGAGCGAATCTCTCAAATCGCACTATACTCTGGTCGGAGTCGTGCAGCATAAGGTCAAACCCGGTGAAACCCTGTGGGATCTTTCCAATGAACACAGCTTCCCGTTATGGTTGTTCGATCGTTTGAATCCGGGAGTGGATATCCGCCAGCTACAGACCAGCCAGACGATTGTTTTGCCGGAACTACAGAGGAAATAACGTTGTGAGTTTTTACCGGAAACTATCGACAAGCTGGCATGAACAACACTCGCTGCTCTGTGTCGGGCTTGACCCTGATCTTTCAATCCTGCCGCGTTCGCTGAGAACCGGCGACCATCCCCTGTTTGAATTCAATCGCGAGATCATTGATGCGACGGCTGGCTTCTGCTGTGCGTTCAAGCCCCAGATTGCCTGTTATTCCGCTTACCGGGCAGAGCGTCAGTTGGAGCAGACCATTGAGTACATCAAGACCCATTATCCCCGGATCCCGGTCATTCTCGACGCCAAGCGCGGTGACATAGGCGCTACTGCCCGGATGTATGCCCGGGAAGCCTTTGTGCGTTACAATGCCGATGCCGTTACCGTCAATCCTTATATGGGGGGCGACACCCTGGCCCCGTTCCTGTCCTGCGTGGACCGGGGGGTGATTGTGCTTTGCAAGACCTCGAATTCCGGCAGCGGGGATATCCAGGATCTGACGGCCGCGGGTAAGGAGGTTTATGAGAGGGTGGCCAGTCTGGCGGTCAACAGTTGGAACACGAACAACAATGTCGCTCTGGTGGTCGGCGCCACCTACCCGAAAATCATTAGCCGGGTTCGACAGATCGTCGGCGACATGCCATTATTGATTCCCGGTATCGGTACCCAGGGCGGAGACATTGAATCCGTGCTGGTCAATGGATTGACCGCGGACAAGACCGGGCTGGTGATCAATGTTTCGAGGGCTATTATTTATGCGGACGACAGCGGCCGGGATTTTGCCGGGGCCGCGGCTGACAAGGCGGAACAGTTGAATCGGACAATCAATCAGTTGCGCGCCTGATGGATACCCGGCAGACAACCCGTTCCAGCGGCATCCGTGTCGGCCTGTTCGTTACCTGTCTGGTTGACTTGCTGCGCCCGCAGGTCGGCTTTGCCGCGGCGCGGTTGATCCAGTCCTGCCAATGCCGGGTTTTCGTTCCGACCCAAAGCTGTTGTGGCCAGCCGGTTTACAATGCTGGGGATGAAGCCAAAGCCGCCCGACTGGCCAGGCAGAATATCGAAATTTTCGGGTCATTCGATTATGTCGTGGCGCCGTCCGGTTCCTGCGCGGCGATGATCCGGGAACACTACCCGAAGCTGCTGCGGGATGACGCCGACTGGTATCCGGAGGCGCGGGACATGGCGGAGAAGACTTTTGAATTGTCCCAGTTTCTGGTCGATGTCATGAAGATCGAACCGGATGCCGACATTCCCGATGACTGGCGCGATACGAAGGTTACCTACCATGATTCGTGTTCCGGATTGCGGGAACTCGGTATCCGCAACCAGCCCCGAACCCTGTTGCGGCAACGGGCCGGAATCCGGGTGGATGAAATGACCAATTCCGAAATCTGTTGCGGTTTCGGCGGTACCTTTTGCGTCAAGTTTCCGGAAATCTCCACGGCCATGGTAGATGACAAGATAGCCGGGATTCATCAAACCGGGGCGGAACTGTTGCTGGGCGGGGATCTGGGTTGTCTGATGAATATCGCCGGAAGACTCAAAAGAACCGGCAGCCAGATTCAGGTGCGTCATTACGCCGAGTTACTGGCCGGGGACGACGCCATTCCCACGGGGGCCGGACTCGACCAGCCGATTGCCGGTGAGTAGCCATGGAAGTCCGATCCCGTAACTTCAAAAGCGCCTCCCGCGCCGCGTTGCTGGACACTGAATTGCAGGCGGCGTTGGCCCGCGCCGAAGGCGGATTCGTCGATACCCGGCAAAAAGCCGTCGATGACCTGATAAATTTCGAGTCTTTCCGGGAGTATGGCGAGCAGGTCAAGAACCACACGCTGGAACATCTGGATTACTACCTGGAATTGTTCGAGCAGAATGTGGAAAAGGCCGGGGGCCGGGTTCACTGGGCGCAAAATGGTGAACAGGCGAATCAGATCATACTCGGCATCTGTGAAAAAGCGAACGCCCGCAAGATCACCAAGGGCAAGTCGATGGTTTCAGAGGAGGCGGCGACCAATGCGGCGCTGGAGCGAAACGGCTACGAAGTACTGGAAACCGATCTCGGGGAATATATCATTCAGCTTGCCAACGAAACCCCGAGCCATATCATCGCGCCGGCCATTCATAAATCGAAAGACGGGGTGACGGAGTTGTTTCATCAACATCACGCCAAATTGGGATTCGACAACCGGGTGACGGTTCACGAGGAGATTGTCGATCAGGCGCGCCAGGTCCTGCGGGAGAATTTTTGCAGCGCCGATGTCGGCATCACCGGAGGCAACTTCCTGGTCGCGGAGACCGGCTCCGTCGCGATTGTCACCAACGAAGGGAACGGGGATCTGACCGCGACCCTGCCGAGGGTGCATATCGTCACGGCGAGTATCGAAAAGGTCATTCCCGACCTGACCGCGCTCGGTGGTTTCCTGAGATTGCTGGGGCGCAGCGCCACCGGCCAGACCATGAGTGTCTATACCACCTTGTTTAACGGCCCCCGACGCGAGCATGACCTCGACGGGCCGGAGGAATTCCATGTGGTTCTGCTGGATAACGGCCGCAGCGAGATTCTGAACGGCCGCTTCCGGGATATATTGCGTTGTATTCGCTGCGGCGCCTGCCTGAATCACTGCCCGGTCTATACCCGCATCGGCGGGCACGCCTATGGATGGGTTTATCCCGGACCGATGGGTTCGGTTCTGACGCCGATTCTGGCCGGACAGAAAAATGCGCGTGATCTGCCCCATGCCTGCACTATGAATGGCCGCTGCCAGACCGTATGCCCGGTGAAAATCCCGTTGCCGGACCTGATCCGGACGCACCGTGTGCAGCTCAATCAGATGAAGGCGGACAGCGCCGTCGGCAGAACCGGATTTTCAGTATGGTATCGACTGGCGAGAAGCCCGGCCTGCTATGTCCTGATGACCCGCGCTGCGGCGTTGGTTCTGAATGCCGTGGGCCGGTTCAAACCCGGCGGGTCCAGGGGGCGGTTCCGGTGGCTGCCCCTGCTCCGGCCATGGACTAAAAGCCGTGACTTCCCGGCGCCCGGCGCATCCACTTTCCAGCAAATGTGGAAAAAACACGGCGGTGATCAGTGATGAGCGCCCGGGAGACCATTCTGAAAACCATCCGGCGCCAGAAGCCGGAACGCGGTTCCCGTAAACCGGATTTCCGGATTCCGTTGCCGGTTCCTGATTTTGGTCCCGACCAGCCGCAGGACCCGGTTGATCTGTTCATCCGCCGACTCTCACAGGTTCACGGGACCTGCGAAATCACGTCCGGCTGGAATCGGATACCGGACGCGGTCAGCCGGTATCTGGCGGATGTCCGGCAGCCCGCGCAAGTGGTCGCTTCACCGGATGAGGATTTCCACCCGCTGGACTGGGGCGGCATCGAAATTGAGTACCGGGCCGCAGTGGCATCGGATGCGGTTTCTGTCACCCGCGCCTGCGCGGGGATTGCGGAAACCGGCACAGTCGCGATGGTTTCGTCTCCGGCTTCTCCGGTCACACTCAATTTCCTGCCCGAAACCCATATCGTCGTACTGGAGCGGGCCAGACTGGTATCCTCCATGGAACAATTCTGGTCAATGTCGGACTCCACGCCAAGAGCTATCAATTTCATCACTGGTCCCTCAAAAACCGCCGATATCGAACAGACCATTGTCTACGGCGCCCACGGCCCCCGCCGTTTTCATGTGCTGTTGGTAGAAAGCGCTTAATCCAATTCAACATTCACTTTAAATCCGCCTTTGCCATTCATCGTCAGGTTTCCATCGACCACGGCGTAACTCCATCTGGCGCTTTTCTTTAGCCCGCCGAGCGGATAGACATGTACCCCGCTGATGCCGGAACCGGGATCATTGGCTGCGTAATCCGCCAGATTGGCAACCAGTTTATCCGGGGCATTGACGGTCATCAGCCGGGTTACATTTCTGGTCTGGCGAGTCAGGAATTTGATGGAATTGCCGACCCCGCAGTTTCTGGCATGCATCAGCAGGGTTTTCAGGGTTGCCAGTCCCGGTATGCCGATGTGAATCGGCAGGCGGTTGCCGTCGGCCTGCAGCATCCGGTCCCAGGCAATGATCGGCTCGCTTTCGAAGGCAAACTGGGTGACCAGGTGCAATTTGGCATCTGTTCGCTGGCTGAATTCATTTTTCCATTTCAGAGCGGACCGGATCGCCTCATCGGACATGTCCGGACTGCCTTCGGGATGGCCGGCCAGGCCAATCGTCGTGATGCCGTGTTTATCGAACAGTCCCGTATCGAGCAGCTGCATGGAGTCGTGGAAGTCGCCGACCGGACGCTCGACCGCTCCGGCGATGCACAATACCCGATCCACCCCGGCCTCGCCCACAACCCGGCTGAGATACTGGTCCAGCGCCCCGCGGTCGGCAATACTGCGGGCCGCGAAATGCGGCACCGGGATAAAACCTTCATCCCGCAGCCGCTTTGCCACGGTCACAGTGTCGTTAAAATCAGAGCCCGGCAGGAAAGTGATATACACGACCGTGCCGGGGCGCAGGTGCTCCCTGAAATCAGCGATCCTGGCGGCAGAAGCCGGTGTGGTTTCAGCGGTAAACCCGCTCATGAATTGCCGGATTTGCCGAATCTGTTGATCTGTGTTTGTCATAAGTTATGGACTGGCGAAAACAAACCCGCCATTATATATCCCGGCGCAACCTGCCCGAACAAAAATTTCCGGCCATGGAGGAGATTGTGCTATCAGTGCAATTCTGGTGGAAGGAGTCGTTCATTCTTTGACGGTCATCTCCCCCCACCCAATCAGTCTGCGCTTCACTTGCCTGATTGGACTCCCCCTCAAGGGGGGAGTAATGCGATGACGGGTTGGTTGCTGATCCGTTTTATTTTCTTTGCCGGTATAGCTGGATGGTGAATATCACCAGCGCCAGTATGCCTGCGGCGAACACGATATCCCCCGGAACCCGTGCCCAGACCAGGCCCTCCATCAGTTCACTGTGCACGAACTCAGCTGAGCGGGCGTACCAGTAGCCGTGCTTGTAGGCGTTGATGGCTTGCCATGCCCCTTGCGGCAGCAATGACAGGAATACCATCATTGCGAGGCCGATATTGAAGCACCAGAATGAGATTTTCAGCCATTTTCCGTTCCATGCGTCGGAGTCGGTCAGTCCGCGCAGACAGAACAGCATCAGGCCGATTCCGAGCATGCCGTATACTCCGAACAATGCGGCGTGACCGTGAGTCGCAGTGGTATTCAGCCCCTGCATATAGTACAGCGCCAGAGGAGGGTTGATCAGGAATCCGAGTAGCCCGGCGCCGACGAAATTCCAGAACAGTACCGCTGAGAAAAACATCAGTGGCCATTTGTAATAGTCTATCCACGGGGCTTCGCGTTCCATTTTCGAGTGGTTGTACGCTTCAAATCCGATCACTACCAGCGGGATGACTTCGAGCGCGGAGAACACGCCACCGAGCGCCAGCACTCCGATCGGGGTGCCGCTCCAGTAGAGATGGTGAAAGGTGCCAAGCACGCCACCACACAGGAATATGATGGTTGCAAACAGTACCGAGATGATGGCGGTGGACTGTCGCAGCAGCCCCATTTTGACGAACAGCAGGGCGATGATCGTGGTTGCGAATACCTCAAATACGCCCTCAACCCACAGGTGCACAACCCACCAGCGCCAGTATTCCATGATGCTGATATGGGTGTTCTGTCCCCACATCAGACCGGCGCCATAGAGCAGGCCGATGGAGGTCGAAGCGACCACCAGTAGCCAGATCAGGGAGGTGTTGCCGCCGCTTTTGAAGGCGGGCAACAGGGCGCGAAGCATCAGCGCCAGCCATAAGAGCAGCCCGATGAACAGGAACAGTTGCCAGAACCGGCCCAGATCCACGTATTCGTAGCCCTGATGCCCAAACCAGAAGTTGGCGGTCAGGCTCTCAAAATACTGGTTGATACCCAGCCATTCCCCGATCAGCGAACCGACTACGATAATCAACAGGCAGACATACAGGAAATTGACTCCGAATCGCTGAAAGCGGGGTTCATACCCGGAAATCAGGGGGGCTACATACAGGCCGGTTGCCAGCCATGCGGTCGCAATCCAGAATACAGCCAACTGAGTATGCCAGGTTCTGGTCACCGAGTAGGGCAGATATTCCGCGAGTGGGATGCCGTAAAAATCCTGCCCTTCTACGGCATAATGGGCAGTTATGGCGCCGAGGAGTATCTGTACGGCGATCAATGCCACAACAGTCCAGAAGTATTTGCCGGTAGCGCGCATGGACGGAGTAATCGGAGTGGTGGCCAGCAGGTTGGTGGGCGAGGTTCCACCCTCCGGCACCATGTCGTCCCGCCATATATCGTATTGTTTCGCATAAAACCAGACCAGGGCGCCGATTCCAGCCAGCAGCAAGAAGATGCTGACGAAAGTCCATACGAACAATTCTACGCTTGGCGTATTGCCGACCAGTGGTTCATAGGGCCAGTTGCTGGTATAGGAAATCGAGGCGCCGGGCCGGGTTGCGGTCGCGCTCCAGGCGGTCCAGAAGACAAAGGCGGACAGTGAGTGCATATCGCCATCCGACAGGGTGGTGGATGGAGAAAAGGCGTATTGCTCTCTCAACCGTTGCGAGGTCTCGGTGCCGGTGTTCTGGAATATATCTGAGTAATGGGCGGCTACCTGCGCGATTGCCAGCGCCCGGTTTCTTGAGACTGTGATTGCGCCGGTTGTGGAGTCCCAGGTGTTTTCCTTCATTTCAAGCCGCGCCTGCACTTTCAGCGCTTCTTGTTGCGCGATGTCCAGCGCCGCGTAGTGGGTATTCCAGGATTCCTGCGCCAGCAGATCCAGCAATGCCATGACTTCCCGGTGCAGCCAGTCGGCGCTCCAGTCAGGCGCCAGGTAGCTGCCATGCCCCCAGATTGACCCTTTCTGCATTCCGCCGAGTGACTGCCATACATTCTGTCCGCGGTTTATGTCGCTGTCGGTAAACAGCGATTCCTCGTCTGTGGACTGGACCATGGTCGGAATGGGTGGAACCTTCTGGTAAATCTGGCCACCGAAATAGAGCAGTATTGAAAACATCACGATCATGGATACAGCAAAAATCAACCATAATCGGCGAATCGTAAATGTGATGTTGTAATCAGTCATGGGATATGGACCTTGTGCCGGGTTTTACCACCCGGACAGCTTAAGTTACCCGTAGCGCGGTTTGCCTTGACTTATATCAACTTGAATCACAATCGAGGTCATATTTTGCCCCGGATTGAAGCCTAATTTCCGAGATAGCTCCTGAATCGGGTCAGGTCATGGACTTCAATGGTCTTGCCGGAAACTGAAACAATGCCTTCATCCGTCAGTTCGTGGAGGATTCGCGATAATGTTTCCGGAGTAATGGATAATCGGGACGCGATGGTTTTTTTGTCGACTCGAAGAATAATCTGCCTGCCGGCGCTGTCTTTTAACTCGTGGTTGAGGTATTCCACCAAGCGGTATCTGGCGTGGTGGAGTGATAACAGGTCCATTTCATGGAGTAGCTGATGCAGGCGCTTGCACAGGTCGGCGAATAATGCGAAACACAATTCCTGTGAGCCGGACAAGAGCTCGATGTAGACCTGGTTGCTGAAACGGTACAGCAGGCAGTCGTCGACTGCGGCGGCGCTGACCGGATATCTGGACTGCTCCATGAACATCACCGCTTCTGCGAAAACGCTGCCCTTGCCAGCAATTTCGATAATCTTTTCATGGCCCTGTCGGGAGGTGCGGAACAATTTGACATGGCCATCCACGATCAGATAAAAATGTTCTGCCGGTTGACCGTTGGTAAACAGGATTTCGCCCGCGGCCAGACGCACCGGGCAGGTTGAATGGATGATCTGTTGCAACTGGGCTTCATTCAACACTCGGAACAAATGGTTCTCGAGCAGGATTGAGCGGTTTACATAAGTGCATGGCTGATTGATGGGCACGGGGCTTTTCCCGGTTGTCTTTTGCCAAGTATAATGGATCGCCTGATGCAAACTACAGATAAAAACTCTCACCCGGAACTTGCCTTGATTACCCGGATTCTACTCGTTGCGCTGCTTTTTTGTTCGAGTTTTGCCGCTCTGGCCGAAACCTGCCATACCATTCCGATCAGCAGTCCCGCTGACCATAAGGACTATTGTTATATTGAGCTGGATAATCGGCTGAAGGTTTTGCTGGTTTCGGACTCGACTACGGACTTGTCGGCGGCGGCGCTGGATGTTTATGCGGGCAGTGGCTCCGACCCCGATGACTGGCAGGGGCTGGCGCATTTTCTCGAACACATGCTGTTTCTGGGTACACAGAAATATCCGCAAGTGGACGGTTATCAGGAATTTCTCAAGAATCATGGTGGCTTCGGCAACGCCTGGACCTCGTTCAGCCATACCAATTATCATTTCAGTATCGGCACGGATTATCTGCAACCGGCGCTGGATCGGTTTGCACAATTCTTCATCGCGCCGACATTCGACAGTACTTATGTAGATCGCGAGAGGGCGGTGGTTCACTCCGAATATCAGGCCAGGAAAAAAAACGAGAACAGACGCCTTTGGGAGGCGCGCAAGCAATGGTTGAATCCGGCTCATCCGGGGTCACGCTTTTCCGTCGGTTCGCTGGATACGTTGCGCGACCGGGACGGGATTTCGGCTCGCGACCGGCTGATCGAGTTTTATGAACAGCGTTATTCAGCCAATATCATGACGCTGGTCATACTCGGAAAAGAGCCGATTGACCAGCTCGAACAGATGGCCAGACAGTATTTTTCCGCGATACCGGATCGAGACATTGCGCCGCAGAAATTCACGCAACCCTACATGAACCCTGATCTGGTCGGGTCGCGCCTGAACAGTATCCCGGAAGAGGAGAAAAATAGTGTCAGCTTCGTGTTTCCGATGCCGTCCATATTGAATGAGTATCCGGCGAAGCCGCTTGATTATCTGGCCAATTTGCTGGGGCATGAGGGTGACGGTTCCCTGTATGCCGCGCTCAAGGAGGCTGGCTGGGTGGAGGGATTGAGCGCCGGCCGGGGTTACATGGATCAAGTGCAGGGGCAGTTTGAAATTCACCTCCAGTTGACCGATCAAGGCTTGCGGCAGATTGACCGGATCGGAGAGGCTCTGTTCCGCGCGGTTGCGCTGATCCGTGATGCCGGCATCCAGAAATGGCGGTTCGAGGAGCAGGGTCAACTGGCGCAGATCGATTTTCGTTTTGTGCAGCAACATGATCCGGCGCGAGTCGCGCAATCCCTGGCTTCGCGTCTGCATCTTTACCCGCCGCTGGATGTCGTGCAGGGGGCGTATCTTTTTGACTCTTTTGACGAGGCGCGTATCCGGCAGCTGCTGACTCGGTTGAATCCGGCCAATGTCTATGTCAATGTGGTTTCACAGGATGTTCCGACCGATCAGGTCGGCAAATACTATGATGTTCGCTACGGTATAGAAAAAATACCTGATGAATGGATCGCTCTCTGGGTCGCGGCGCTGACCGGCAACGCCGCTGATAGAAGCGCCAGCGAGGTGAGTGAATTGAGCCTGCCCGCCGCCAACCCGTATATCCCGCAACGACTGGACCTTAACGGGTTTGAGAACCCCCCGCCCATCCCGCAATCCGTGCCGACCGATTCCGGTATCACACTGTGGTATCAGCCGGATGATGAGTTTGCTACGCCGCGAGCTAATTTCTACTGTGGCATTCTGTCACCGGCGGCTAACAACAGTGCGGATCATGCGGTGCGAACCGAATTGCTTGTGCGCCTGGTTGCCAGTCAACTGGACAAGGCGGCCTATCCGGCTTTGCTGGCGGGCCTGAACTACGATCTGTATCGCCATGGCAAGGGCATTTCGATCAAACTGAGCGGCTACGAGGATCGGCAATCGGAGCTTCTCCAGCTGATCGTAGACGCATTGGCGCAGCCGCAATTCGATCAGCAGAGTTTCGATGTGGTCAAAGCCCGATTGCAGCGTGAACTGAATAATGTCGGCAACCGGACACCATCCAACCAGTCGGTGCATGAGTTGTACCGATTGTTGCTGATGCCATACTGGACTGAGGCGGAAAGATTGCAGGCGCTTGCGGATATGACCCTGCGGGGTGTTGAAGAACATCGCGCACGGTTGTTCCGGAAAGTGAAGGTGAATTGCCTGTCGCATGGCGACGTCAGCCTCAAGCATTCGCGCGAACGGGTGGACATTCTGGATACTCTGTTCACCAACAGTGAATTCGTTGAAGAGGATTTCGCGCCGCAGGTACGCATTCTGGATCGCTCAAAACGGTATCTGAGAACACTCGAGACGGAACATACTGATGCGGCCTTGTCCTGGTATTATCAGGGCTGGCAGCCCACGATTCGGGAAAGAGCGCAGATGGCGCTGTTGGCGAATCTGATCGAATCACCTTTTTTTACCCGATTGCGTACCGACAGTCAGGTGGGATACCTGGTTTACAGCGCTGCCCTCAACATCAGGAGAATGCCGGCCCTGATGTTTTCCGTACAAAGTCCAAGCCATTCCCCGGTGCAGATCAAGGCGTTGTTTGACGGGTTTATAACAGACTTTGCCCGGCAACTGGAGCAGATGAGCGAGGCGCAGTTCGAGAAAGCCCGGTCCGGGTTATTGATTGAGGTACAGCAGAGAGATAATAATCTGGCCGAGCGCAGCGACCGCTACTGGGCAGAAATTGACCGCGGGGAATTCGGTTTCGACAGCCGCGAGCGGTTTGACACCGCTTTGTCGGCGCTGACCCTGGATGAAACACGGCAATATTTTCAGGCTCTGGTGGTCTCGCCGGGAGGGGAGATGGCCGTGCAGGTGGTCGGTGATCCGGAGCAGTCCGACGAGGGTCTGATTCGCGGACAAACCTGGGAGGCGACCGGAGACGCGACCGTATTTCGGCAACGATACCGGAGCGGCGGCCAGATGGACAATTAAATGACGGCTGAACGAAGACAATCGCTGATTGCGGAACTCGCTGACCGGTTGATGGCCACTTCGACCCGGGTGACCACGGTGGAGTCGTGTACCGGGGGTGGGATCGCCTTTGCGTTGACCGGGATGGCCGGCAGCTCGAACTGGTTTGAACGGGGCCTGGTTACATACAGCAATCAGGCGAAGTCGGATCTGGCCGCGGCGCCGATGGCGCTGATCATCACTCATGGCGCGGTTAGTGAAGAGGTCGCGGCGGCGATGGCCGCGGGCGGACAGGACCGGGCGGACGTGGATTACTGCATGTCAGTTACCGGCATCGCCGGACCGGGCGGTGGGTCAGTCGGCAAACCGGTCGGAACGGTGTGCTTTGGCTGGGTTGGGCAACGCCGCGTTCCACAGACGGATACGGCTCTGTTCGATGGGGACCGGCGCGATGTCCGGGAACAGTCGATTGACTTTGCCCTGCGCGGATTGCTGGATCGTTGGCGGACTCTGTGAGGGCGCCGGGACGGGCGCTCATCGCCGGAATGGAAATAATAGTTTGATACTATGTTTGAATTGTTTGAATTTATGGATTGAATCAGTTACAGTCGGCTTTCCTGTATCCTGGCGGGTTTTTCCAGAACGGTTACTGACGGATAAAACTTTATGAACGACAATAACGCACTGGTCCGGTTTGAAAACATCCAGAAGAGCTATGACGGCGAATCCCTGGTAGTCAAGAACCTGAATCTGGATGTGGCAGAGGGGGAATTCCTGACCATGCTGGGACCTTCCGGTTCCGGTAAAACCACCTGCCTGATGATGCTGGCGGGTTTTGAACCCGCTACCCACGGCGAAATTTATCTGAAAGGCCAGGGCATCAACAATGTGGCCCCGCACAAGCGCGGGATTGGCATGGTTTTCCAGAATTACGCCCTGTTCCCCCACATGACGGTCGCCGAAAATCTGGCATTCCCTCTCGAAGTTCGCAAAATGAGCAAAAGCGAACGTGAGCAGCGAGTCAAACGGGCGCTGGACATGGTACAACTCGGCGCTTTCGGCGACAGGCGTCCGGCTCAGCTTTCCGGGGGGCAACAACAGCGTGTCGCAGTCGCCAGATCACTGGTTTTCGACCCGGATCTGGTGTTGATGGACGAGCCGCTCGGCGCGCTCGACAAGAACCTGCGTGAGCAGATGCAGTATGAAATCAAGCACATGCACGAGAATCTCGGCCTGACCGTGGTCTATGTGACTCATGACCAGAGCGAAGCTCTGACCATGTCGAACCGTATCGCCGTATTTGACGACGGTATCATCCAGCAGTGCGCGCCGCCGGCTGTGCTCTATGAGAAACCGGAAAACGCGTTCTGCGCCAACTTTATCGGTGAAAACAACCGCTTTCTGGGCGTGGTTTCCGAAGATCTCGGTGACACCGTCAAGGTTGAAATCGATGGCGGCGGCGTAATCCATGCCAACAAGATCAATGTCGAAGGAGTTGGCCAGCGAACCACATTGTCCCTGCGCCCGGAGCGGGTTGTTGTTTCTCCAGAGGCGGGCAGCCTGCCGAACATTTTCACAGCCAGGGCAGAAGAATTGATTTACCTCGGTGACCATATCAGGACGCGGTTCACCGTTTGCGGTCATGACGACTTTATCTGTAAAATCCCGAATTCCGCCGGGTTGACCAATCTCCAGGAAGGAGATTCGGTGTCGATTGGCTGGAATGTGGAGGACTGTCGTGCACTGGATGCATCTGATTGACGGGCGCGGGATGCGGACAGGCCCTATTTTTTATTTTTTCAACAACAAATGTTTACTTGAATCAGGAGGAGAATTCCTATAATGAACAAAACCCTTAAACAAACCCTGCTGGCGACGGCGGCATTCGGCCTGGTTAATGCGGCACATGCGGAAACTGAACTGGTGATCGTGTCATGGGGCGGCGCTTATACCGCAAGCCAGCAAAACGCTTATCATGAGCCCTATATGGCGCTTAACCCCGATGTCAAAATCATTAATGATGACTCCGCCGGTGAAGCGGTCGCCAAAATCCGGGCCATGAGTGAGGCCGGCAATGTGACCTGGGCACTGGTCGATATGGTGCCTTCTGATGCCATTCTGCTGTGTGATGAAGGCTTGCTGGAAGAAGTCAACCACGATGAAATTCTGGCTCCGGCTCCGGATGGTACTCCGGCTTCTGTCGATTACGGAGATATGATCGTATCCCCATGCTTTATCCCGACCATCGTCTATTCGACTACGTTCGGCTATCGCACCGACCTGGTCAGCGAAGCGCCGACTTCCATCAATGACGTATTTGATCTGGAGAAAATCCCTGGCAAACGAGCGCTTGAGAAAAAGCCGATCGGCAATCTGGAGTGGGCATTGATCGCGGATGGTGTAGACCCTGCTGATGTCTATGACGTAATGAGCTCTGATGAGGGTATAGACCGCGCCCTGGCCAAGCTCGATACCATCAAGGACAGCGTAATCTGGTGGGACAAGGGAGCGCAGACTCCGCAGTTGCTGGCTGATGGCGAGATCGTCATGGGTTCAACCTACAACGGTCGTTTGTTCTCGGTCATCGAGGAGGAAAAACAACCGATCGCGATGATGTGGGATTGGCAGGTGTTCGATCTGGATGGCTGGGTTATCCCGAAAGGGGCGCCTCATCGTGAGGAGGTTCTGGAATATCTGCGCTTCGGCACTGATACCCAACGTCTGGCTGATCAGGCAAAATTCATTTCCTACGGCCCGGCGCGCGCTTCTTCTGCGGCCATGGTCGGCACGCATGCGACTCTGGGTATTGAAATGGCGCCACACATGCCGACTGCTCCGGATAACGCGAAGACGACCCTGCTGTTCAACTATGAGTTCTGGGCGGACAATCGGGATGACTTGACTGAGCGGTTCAATTCCTGGCTGGCGCAATAATCCGGCACGGTGACAAAACCAAACCGGCAAAGGGTCACGGGGGCGGAGGTAATCCGCCCCCGTGACCTTATCCTTAAAAACAGGTTCGACTGACTTCCAGGCTGGCTGAATATGGCAACGACTGCCCAATCTACCGGGGAAACACTGGTTACCGCAGATGGTATCCCCCTGAAGGTCAGTCTGGCCCGTGCCCAGCGCCGTGGAAAGCTGAAAGCCATCGGACTGGTGGTTCCGCTCTTTCTTTTTATTCTCGTTGCCTTTTTCGTTCCGATACTCGACATGTTGTTTCGCAGTGTCGAGAACCAACTGGTCGGACAGGTCATGCACCGAACCGCTCCGATGCTGCATCAATGGGATGATCAAAGTGGAGAATTACCCGATGAGGCGGTATTTGCCGCATTGGCTGAAGATTTCAGGGAAGCGAAAGAAGCGAAATCGTCTGGCAAGGTGGGGCGACGACTGAATTACGAAAAACCCGGTTTCTCTGGTTTGTTCAGAAAAACCGCGCGGAAAATAAATACGGTTGAACCGCCCTACCAGCAGGCGTTTATCGATCTGGACAAAAAGTGGGGCGACATCGAGAACTGGAGGGTTTTCAAGAGGGAGAGCTCGGCATTTACCGTTTCCTATTATCTGGCGGCAATGGATATGGGATACGGCGAGACCGGAGACATTGTACGCAACGATGACAAAAGGCGGATATATCTGAAGCTGTTCTGGCGGACCATCTGGATGAGTCTGTTGATCACCGTGCTCTGTCTGATTCTGGCTTATCCGATCTCCTACCTGCTGTCTGTGTTGCCCACCCGTAAAAGCAACCTGCTCATCATTCTGGTATTGCTGCCGTTCTGGACCTCGCTGCTGGTGCGGACGACGGCGTGGATTGCGTTATTACAGCAGGAGGGCGTGATCAACGATTTCCTGGTCTGGCTGGGATTTGTCGCCACCGATGATCGTCTGGCGATGATTCACAATCGTACCGGCACCATTGTGGCGATGGTGCATATTCTGTTGCCGTTCATGGTATTGCCGTTATTCAGTGTCATGAAAACCATCCCGCCGAGTTATATGCGTGCAGCCAAATCATTGGGCGCCACACCGTTTACTGCATTCGTACGGATTTATATGCCGAACACGGTTTCAGGGGTTGGCGCGGGCGCTATTTTAGTGTTCATCCTGGCCATCGGCTACTATATAACCCCGGCTCTGGTTGGCGGTCAAAGCGGCACATTGATCAGTAACTTTATCGCCTTCCACATGTCCAGTTCGCTGAACTGGGGGCTGGCCGCCGCGTTGGGGGCGATCCTGCTGGTGATTGTGATGGTTCTGTACTTCCTGTACGATAAACTGGTCGGCATCGACAACATGAAACTGGGATAGCATTAGAAAATCATGTCCTTACCCGCATACACAACCCCGTTGGAAAGAGTCTGGCACTATACCTATCTGGTGATCTGTGCACTGATATTCTTTTTCCTGATCGCGCCTATCGTGGTTGTTATGCCGCTGTCGTTCAATGCTGTGCCGTTTTTCACCTTTACCGAGAAAATGCTGACTCTGGACCCGGCAGGTTACTCACTCAAATGGTATGAGGACTTTTTTACCAACCTGAACTGGCAGGGCGCTGTTGAGAATAGTTTTATCATCGCCGTATTCGCCACTCTGATTTCCACTACTCTGGGAACTATCGCTGCTCTTGGACTCAGTCGTGAAGACATGCCGTACAAATCAGTGGTCATGGGTATATTGATTTCTCCGATGATTGTGCCGCTGATCATCTCTGCCGCCGGAATGTATTTTTTCTATACCAAGATCGGGCTGTCTTCCACCCATCTCGGAGTGATACTGGCGCATGCGGCGCTGGGCACCCCGTTTGTCGTCATAACGGTCACCGCAACACTGGTTGGTTTCGACCATAGCCTGATACGGGCCGCAGCCACCCTGGGCTCATCACCGACAAACACATTTTTCAAAATCATCGTACCGCTGATTTTGCCGGGCGTTATTTCCGGAGCGTTGTTCGCGTTCATCACCTCATTTGACGAGGTGGTTGTGGTGCTGTTCGTTGGCAGCTATGAACAGCGCACGATTCCCTGGCAGATGTTCTCGGGTATTCGTGAACAGATCAGTCCGACTATTCTGGCGGTGGCGACTCTGCTGGTCATTATGTCGATCCTGTTGTTGTCCACTATTGAGTTGTTGCGCCGACGTGGTGAGAGATTGCGCGGCATTACTCCGCACTGAGCCCACGCCTGTCTCGCGTCTCCTGTTTCCGGTGGCGCGTTAATCAAACGAAACCCCTGACTGGTGGATGAAATTGGCATCCAGCAGTTCTTCATGTTGCGGCCACCACATGTCCTCAGGCGGATGGCTGAATATCTTCTGTAAAAACGATTCTGTAATTCCCTGTGCCCTGAACAGGGCAATATCTTTCTCCTGCTCTTCTTTCAGATCAAAGTTCGGGTGAACCGTGAATGTCTGGTACTGATGGAATCCGAGCCTGGCATTCGCTCCCAGGGCACGTCTGACGCCTGCGGCAAATGCCGTGGCGCAGGCAGACATACAGTGATCCAGGCTATAGGTGTTCAATCCATTTTCCCGGATTACTCTGGCCAGTCCGCGACCTTCTGATATTCGTCCGCCGTCACTGTCCAGAATCACTCCGGTAATTTGTGGATGCTGTTCGACAAACTCAGAGAACCGTCGGGTGATTCCGGGCTGTACGGGTCCTCTCAAATGCACGACTGTGCCCTGATTGGTCAGTTCAAACGTATATTTCGGTGCAATCTCGTAACCCTTGTGCGGGTGCAGGCTCTGTCGGTATTCCTGCAATGACTGGTAGCTGGAAAATGTCGATGCCAGAGTGGCTATGATACTCAACACTACAATTCCCTGGACGACGGTGATCCAGATTCTGTCGATACCTTGTTGCAGAGACTTGTCGCAGGCACGCAAGACTCCGATGGCCTGCCACGGATAGATAATCAGCCGGACGAAGATCGAAAAGATCAGTACCGCCGCGCTGACCACGGTCTCGCCGTAAAGGAAGGGCGGGTAGATGAATCTTTCCAGGAAATTCAGTATGAAAAACAATAAGACCAGATTGACCAGGCAGGCATGGGCCAACGGCAAGTCGCCTCGCCAATGACGCTTTACGTAATTAATAAAACCAAAATTCATACCTTGAAACACTATCCGGCCGCGACCCGTTGATTAAATTCATGGATCAATCGGTCCCATTCGCTTTGCTGCCCGGAAATGTCGTCCCAGAAGGACTGGTTTCTCCTCAAATTGAAATCCTCAACCGGAATTCCCCGTTGCTCGACCCAGGTATAGTAGCCGAGATTGAAAATACGTTGTTTGTCGCCCGAGGAAAGCTCGAGCACATGGGCCGGTTCGCATCCTGACAGGGTGCGGCCGAACACTTCGGCAGCCTGTGTTTCGCCGAACTGGCCGTTGAAGTATTGTTGTCTGGTGTGTTCGATTTCGCTGGCATAGAGTCGAGCGCCGTCCGTCGCGATGCAGATGATGATGTCGTTGCCGCTGAGGTCCTGATGACGGGCCATCTTGATGGCGGTCTGGATGTTCGCCAGACCCGACAGCCCGATGTGGCTGAACTGCATGAGCAACGGTTCGGAAACCCCGCTCCGCTCCGCCGTAAACCGGAGCCCCTCACGGGTGTTGAACAGCATATTCATCAGGTCGGGGCCGGAATCTGAAATGCCGACCACATAGTCCATGTTCAGGACATTGTGTATCAGCGGGATATGCTTGTCGCCAATGCCCTGTATGCGGTGTTCCCCGTAACCGTTGTTGAGCATGGTGGGGCATTCGAGAGGCTCTGTCGCAATGATGTTCGAACCGAACCTTTCCTTCAGATAATCACCAGCGGCGATTGTGCCGGCAGACCCGGTTCCGGCTACCAGTCCATACAGCCGGTCTCCCTTCCTGGCCAACTGTTCATACAGCCTGCCCAGTGAAGGGCCAGTTACATTTCTGTGGCACAGATAATTCGCGAATTCGCTGAACTGGTTCAGAATCACATTGGAAGGGTCCCGGGAGAGGGCGTCGCAGGCGTCATAAATTTCCTTGACGTTACTCTCCGAGCCGGTCGTTCGGATAATGTCCTGTTCCGGTTGCAGGGTCCATTGCTGCAGCCAGTCGAATCTTTCCTGACTCATCTGTTCGGGCAATACCGCTACCCCGCGGCAACCCAGAATTCGGGAAATTGCGATGCCGCCCCGGCAGTAGTTCCCGGTTGACGGCCAGATTGCCCGGTTGTTCACCGGGTCCATACCGCCGGTGACCAGTCGGGTTACCAGACAGGCATAAGCGGCCAGTACCTTGTGCGCCGCAATCATCGGGAAGGTGTCGCCGATTGCCACCACGATCCGCGCCCGGACACCGCTCAGTCCGGTGGGGATTTCCAGCCAGGTGGGCGATGGCAGTATCCGGCTGCCCTGATGATCGTTGAACCAGTGAATGCGGAACAGGTTCAGCGGGTCGGCCTGATCCACGGGGACGCTCCGCAGTTTATCCAGGATGTCCGCCGGAATTTTGGCGGGATTCACGAGTTCAGCGAAAGTCGGCAGTACGATGCGATGCTCGCGGGCATGCGCAATTGACCGGTCCAGAATATCCAGATCGTGCACTACGGGTTTGATGAGCAGTTCTGACATGGATTTCTCCAGGGTGACGGGGTCTCAGGGGGCGCGGCCCATTACGCGCCTGCGGCCGCGCCATAGGTGTCCCGATAGCGCGATATCTCTTCAAAATGAGTTCTGAATTTCGGGTTTTCCCGCAGAAAAGCGATCAGGTCTTCCAGTCTGAGCAAGGCATACACCGGTATCCGGCATTCTCGTTCGATCATCTGTACGGCCGAAAGATTGCCGTTGACCATGGTCTCCTGCCGATCCAGGGCGATGACCAGCGCGCGGGGCGCGGCTCCGGCGGCGCGGATCCGTTCAATGGATTCGACCACGGAAGTTCCGGCCGTAATGACGTCGTCCAGGATCACCACATTCCCTCGCAGCCCGGCGCCCACGATATTTCCACCCTCGCCATGGTCTTTTTTCTCTTTGCGGTTGAATGCGTAGTCAACGCTGGCGCCGTGATACTGCGCCAGTTGCACGGCGGTCGCGGCTACCAGCGGGATTCCCTTGTAGGCCGGGCCATACAGCATATAGTCATGCGTTATCTTTTCCGACAACAACCGGGCATAAGATCTGGCTATGCGGGCAAGCAGGCCGCCATTATTGAATAATCCGGCATTGAAAAAATATGGGCTTTCCCTCCCTGATTTGAGTGTATACTCCCCAAACCTCAAAATATCGTTTTCAATACAGGTTTGCAGGAGTTCGATCTGGTATGACTTCATGTTTTGAGTCTGATCGCGAAATCCCCGCTTGTTTTCAAGTCTGGATATTATACAGGTCTGACTGACCGGGCGGGATTTTATCAAAACCCTGATACTTCGATACGGCTATGGAGATAAACCGTGACTGACGCCGCAGAGCATCCGGTTTCCGACATACGGTGGACGGAGACATTGAGGTCATTCGCCCATCCGCGAGTGATTACGATGTTGTTTTTCGGGTTCTCGGCGGGGTTGCCGCTGATGCTGATATTCTCTTCGTTGTCGCTGTGGCTCAGAGAAGCGGGAATCGAACGTTCTGTGGTCACCCTGTTCAGTTGGGCCGCGCTCGGCTATTCATTCAAGTTCATCTGGGCGCCGCTGGTCGATTCTCTGCCGGTACCCGGACTTACGCATAAACTGGGCAGGCGCCGAAGCTGGATCCTGCTCGCGCAATTAATGGTTGTCCTGTCGATCTCCCTGATGGCGTTACAGGACCCGTCATCAGGTGGCAGCAGCCTGACTTATATGGCAGTTGCCGCGGTGTTGCTCGGGTTTTCTTCGGCTACCCAGGACATTGTCATTGACGCCTACCGCATCGAGTCGGCGGAAATAAAACTCCAGGCGTTGATGTCGTCCACGTACATCGCGGGATATCGGATTGGAATGCTGGTCGCCGGCGCCGGGGCGCTTTATCTGGCGAGCTGGTTCGGTTCCACCTCCGGGGAGTACCTCTATACGGCGTGGAAATTCACCTACTTCGCGATGGCCGCCTTTATGCTGATCGGGATTGTGACTACATTGCTGATTCCTGAGCCCGCTGACCATTCAGGTCGCGCTCACCAGGATGGAGAAAACGCTGGGGGGAATCAGATGGATGAAAAACTTCATGTTCTGGCTCTGTTCATCTGCTGTGTTATCGCTTTTATTTTCACCTACCGGATTTCGTCAGATCTCGCGTCCCGCTCCAGCGCCGCATTGCAGTCGATTCTGCATAACCGGGCGATTGCCGGTATCGTAGTTGAATTTGCCAGGTTGGTAACGGGCGCCCTGGTCGCCGCCGGTGTCGCAATGTCACTGGTCAGACTGAATATTGTAAAAGGGGACGGGATGAACACGCTTTATCTCAAACCCGTACAGGACTTCTTCCAGCGATACGGGCTGTACAGCGCCATATTGCTGCTTGCTCTGGTCGGGCTGTATCGAATCTCGGATATCGTTCTGGGTGTGATCGCGAATGTGTTTTATCAGGACATCGGATATTCGAAAATCGAGATCGCGACAGTTTCCAAGGTGTTCGGTCTGATCATGACTCTGCTTGGCGGGTTCCTCGGCGGGGTACTGGCGATCCGGTTTGGTGTAATCCGGATTCTCCTGCTCGGCGCCATCCTGTCCGCCTTTACCAATCTGTTGTTCCTGCTGCTGGCGCGTATCGGTTACGACATGAACTGGCTGTACATTGTGATTGGCGCAGATAATTTAAGCGCCGGAATTGCGACAGCTTCCTTTGTCGCCTTTTTATCGGCTTTGACCAACATCAAATTCACTGCCATGCAGTTTGCCATTTTCACATCGGTGATGACTCTTATCCCGAAGATGCTGGGTGGATATTCGGGGGCAATGGTCGATACGCTCGGCTATTCGCAGTTCTTCATTATCACGACTCTGCTCGGCATTCCGGTGATACTCCTGATTTTGTTTCTGTCACGGGACTCCAGGTTTTCCTGATCGGCTGCGGTTCTAAACCTGACGGCCCTCAAATCAGCAGGCCGCGACCCAGGTCGGTCAGTGGGTGAACGACCAGACGCTGTACCAGATTCAATACCAGCAACGCCAGAATCGGGGTCAGGTCAATACCTGAAATTGCGGGAATCAGTTGTCGGAATGGCCGCAGGATGGGTTCACTCATGCTCGATACCAGCCAGGCTGCCGGATGTCTCGACATCGGCGCCACCCAGCTCAATACCGCGCTGGCGAGAATGATGATGATCAATATCCAGATCAATGTATTGATGGATTCGCCGAGCGCGAGCGCAAATGCGCCGGCGGGATTGGTCGGGTACCCGGAAACGTACAACAGCAGCATGGTTTTAGCGAAAGCGGTCAGCAGGATGAGCGCGATGGTCGCCAGATCAATACCGAACAGTCCGGGTATGAATCTGTGGAGGATCTGCAGCGGAAGACGTGTGGCGCTGATCACAAGCTGACAGAGCGGATTCCTGGAATCCGACCGGAAAAGCTGGAACAGGAATCGCAAAATCGCGATGATCAGGTAGAAACCGAGGATGGTTTCGATGGTAAAGCTGAGTGCGTTCTGTATATAGGGCATTTAGGTCTCTCCCAGCGCGTCCGCCAGTTCATTGGATTTTTCAATGGCCGCCTGGATTCCATCCGTTATGATCCGGTCGATTCCGTCTCCCTCCATGGAGGACAGGGCGGCCTGAGTGGTTCCTCCGGGCGAAGTGACTTGCCGACGAAGCTGGTCCGGCGGATATTCACTGGCCAGAGCCAGTCTGGCGGCTCCCAGGGCGGTTTCAAGAACCAGTGTGCGAGCAGCCTGTTCGTCCAGTCCGTTGTTTCTCGCCGAGGCGATCATGATTTCCATCAGTTTGAAGTAATAAGCCGGGCCGCTGCCGGAGATACCCGTTACGACATCGATATCGCGCTCACTTTCGACCCGCACCACCGGGCCGACGGATTGCATCACGGATTGCGCGGCCAACCGTTGCGGTTCGGTCGTCCGGGGGTTCGCCAGCATTGCGGTTACGCCGCTGCCGACCAGAGCGGGCGTGTTCGGCATTGCCCGCACAACCGGCAACTCCGCGCCGGTCCAGCGGATGATGTCGGCGATCCGGATACCGGCGGCAATCGACAGGACCAGAGGCTGGTTCGTTCTTAACAGGTGATTGACCGAGGAGACGGCCTGTTGCATCATTTGCGGCTTGACCGCGAAAATGATGATTCCGCCGTTCTGTACACAGGAGGGATTGTCCCCGTATACCTGAACGCCGAATTGCTGTTGCAGCCGGATTCGCTGATCTTCCATCGGGTCGGAAACATGGATCTGATCCGCCGCCCGGCCGGATGCGACCAGCCCGCCTATGATGCTGCGCGCCATGTTGCCGCCGCCGACAAACGAGATCATCTGGTTTTCTGTGGTCTGATTCATAATCCTGGGTCTTTGGGCCCCCTGAGTCCAGTGAAGTTTACGCTACTGCGGCCGTGGCCCGAAGATGGCCGTGCCAATCCTGAGTTGGGTAGCGCCCTCCGCGATGGCCGCCTCCATATCCGCCGTCATGCCCATCGACAGTTGATCGAGGTGATGCCCTTTCTCGTTCAGGTATTCCAAATGCTCCCGGCACCGGGCAAACACGGCGCGCTGCTTTTCGAAATCCGGTTCCGGTTTCGGGATGATCATCAAACCGCGCAGCCTGAGGTTGGGCAGCGCTTCGATATGATCGGCGAGTTTCCCGGATTCACACACACCGATGCCGGACTTGGATTCTTCCTGTTGCAGATTCAACTGGATCAGTACATTGAGCGGTTCTGATCCGATTCTGTAGCGGTCCAACCGGTCGGCCACCTTGGTCGATTCAATGGTATGCACCCAGTCGAATTTCTCGGCGATCATCCTGCTTTTTCTGCTTTGTATATGTCCGATGAAATGCCAGCGGGGTAATCGGGCAATTCCATTTTGGGCGCAATATTGGGCAACCTGGTCTATTTTCTCCACTCCTTCCTGCAGAAAATTCTCGGCAAAGTCGATGTGCGCGTTTTCCAGCAATGCGATGATTTTCTCTGTCGGCTGCCGCTTGCTGACCGCGATCAGTGATATTGAATCAGGTGGGCGCTGGTGCTTTTGTGCGCACCGGTCCATTCGTTCCCGGGTTTGTCGATAGCGTTGCAGAAGTGAATTTTCTTCGCTTGTCATCGCAGTCGTCTGGTTGCGGATCGTTGTCGTGAACAGGTTGTATGGATTGTATCAGACCGGATGCGCCGGGATATGATATTATCGGCTTCGTTAAACGGATCGACCTATGGCTCTCGAATACACGCTGGACACCCCCTGTGGAGACTGATCACCAACCCCTGGATGTCGGAATTATCGGCGGCGCCGGTTATACCGGGATGGAACTGCTGCGGTTGCTGGCATTCCATCTCCGGGCCAATGTGTCGGTCATCACCTCCCGCGAGGAAGCCGGGACCCCTGTCACCGAATTGTTTCCTCCCCTGCGGGGGAGCTGTGACCTTGTTTTCACCGACCCCGCCGAAGCGGATCTGACCGCCTGCGACCTGGTGTTCAGCGCGACTCCCGGTGGAGTGGCGATGAAGCATGCCCGGTCGTTGATGGAAAGCAACGTCAAATTGATTGATTTATCCGCGGATTTCCGTATCCGGGATGTGGCCGTCTGGGAGCATTGGTATGGACTCAAACACGCTTGCCCGGACCTGGTTGAACAGGCAGTTTACGGTTTGCCGGAAGTCCATCGGGAGTCGATCAAAACCGCTCGGCTGATCGCCAACCCCGGATGTTACCCGACGGCCATTCTACTGGGGTTTCTGCCGCTGATTGAAAACCGGCTGATTGATGTCACTACCCTGATCGCCGATGCCAAGTCCGGTGTCTCCGGCGCGGGTCGGGGATTGAGTCGGGCAACCGGGTTTTGTGAAGTATCGGAATCATTCAAGGCTTACTCGGCGTCGGGTCATCGTCACCTGCCGGAGATCGAACAGGGGTTGCGGGAAGTATCCGCTGATCCGGTTGAGCTGGTGTTCACCCCGCATTTGCTGCCGCTGATCCGGGGCATCCATGCGACCCTGTATGCCCGCCTGTCGGATAAGGGCGCGGCGCTGGACCTGGATCAGATCCAGCGGATTTTTGTCGAGCGCTACCGGCATGAACCGTTTGTCGATGTGCTGGAGCCGGGCTCGCATCCGGATACGCGTAGCGTTCGCGGGTCGAATCACTGCCGGTTGGCGATTCACCGACCGCAGGGCGGCGACACCATCGTGGTCCTGGCGGTGGAAGACAATCTGGTAAAGGGCGCCGCCGGTCAGGCCATCCAGAACATGAATCTGATGTCAGGATTCGAAGAAACCACCGGCCTTGAGGGCATCGCGCTGGTCCCTTAAGCGGCGGCCGCAGCGTGAGCTATCGGCTGGCCTGACGCCGAATTCTGATGAAAACGGCCAGTACTATCACCAGTAGCGGGCCACTTAATACGTTGATTATAGTCAGGCGGTGTCCCAGTTGGTCTATGCGTTGGCGAATTTGCAGGCGGATGTTTCTCAAATCCCGCCGCATTGCGACCAGCTCGGATTGAACTGTGATGGCCTGCTCTTTCAATGGCGATGGCAAAGTGGACAAGTCATCGATCCCGGAGATAGCGCGGATTTCGGCCAGTTGCCGCTCAAGTTCAGCCACGTTTTGCCAGGTGGATTGCTCACTGCCTCTGATTTCCTCCTGGGCATCCCTGAACAGTTGTTCAACCCGGCTGAACGGGCGGCTTGTCGGGCCTCTGGCCTGGATGGTCGCCAGCTGACCGGCGCTGCCGGTTGCGATCAGGTTGCCGAGAAATGCCAGGTTATCGTTAGTTGGCCGGGTCATTATATGGTCGCCCAGCTGCGATGTCTGCAACGCAAACTGATCGAACAACCAATCCACATCCGCAATGGCGAAAACCTGTGACTGCCGGGCGGGGGAATCGCCTGGCATCGGGCTGGATGATTGGAAAGCCGACTCGATTTTGCCGCTGATCAGCGCTGCCACCATCCGCCGCCGACCATCCGGCTCGAAGTCCCGGGCCAGCACGGAGGGGGTTCGGGTGGCGTAGGCCGGGCGCGATTCTGATCCTGAATTGGCCGTGGTACTGACCAGCGGGGTGAATATCGCGCCAGCGGGTGGGTCGTCCGCAATTTCAAACCAGCCGGGTTCTATCAGCAACAGGTTGTTGATACTGGCTGTTGCGGGAAATCCGGGCGCCATTCGCGCCTGATTGAATCGCATCCAGTACGGGAAACTGACTCTGGAGTGGTCATCGCTGAGCGCAACCGGCGTGCCCAGTTCCCGGTCTCCCGCTATCCGGTCACCGATATAGTTCAACCCCCAGGCCAGGAGCAGGTCTGAAATATCGTTGATTTCCGCCGAAGGCTGGAATTGTAGTTCATTGCTCGGCTGGTCGGAGCGGACATACGGGTCCATCAGCACAATCAATGTCCCGCCCTCGACTACGAATCGGTCAATCGCCTGTAACATCGTTTTCTTCAGTATCACGCTTTGCACCACGATCAGTACATCAACATCTTCCGGTAGTCGTTCATCAAAAAAAGGAACCAGCGCCAGATCATGGCTGCGCTTCAATTCCTCCACAAACGATAGTCCGGGACGGGGGTTATTCAGCGAGCCGGGTGGAATCAGCGGGCCGAGCAGGGCAATCCGGCTGGAATCCTCTCGAATGACCGGATGGATGGACGAAATTAAATCGTATTCGAGGAAATGCTCGCGCTGGATGTCGAGATATGGCAGTGTCTTCACCTGTTCACGATACTCAATCGTCATGCCCAGATAAAAGGCATCGCCGGATGACATCGGAACGGATTGTATCCCGGCTCGCACGGCGAGTAATTCAGCATCAGTATCCGGCGCTGGATCAATTTCCTCGATTTCCAGGTTTCCCTGACTGTGCCAGGCAAGCCGTTCCAGCAGATTTTTCGTCCGGCGCGCATGCGACTGGATGGCTGTTGGCACATTGCCCTGGCTAGCGCTCCAGAAAAGCCGGACACGGGTTCCGTCCGGCGCTCGGGCCAATTCATCCAGAGTCGCGTCGCTGAGTGTAAACTCTTTCTGTTCGGTCAGGTCCAGATTGATCGGTAACCCGGCGGCAAGAGCCTGTATCACTGCGAACGAGATGGCGAAAGGTAGAACAGAACGCATCATCCGAAGTGGCTCTCTGTGCAGGGAGCCAACGCGCCGGAAGGTCACGGTCGCCGAGCAGACAACCAGGGCCAGAGTGGTCAGGAGCAGGAAATAGCTCAAATCGGACAGTGTTACAAGCCCGGAACAGAGTGCATCGAAATGAGTGCGAGGGACCAGCGAGTTGAGCCATTCAAGCGTTGTCGGGGAGGTAATGTTGCCGAGTAATGAATCAAATTCCGATGAGCCGAAAATCGTCATCACGAACAGCACAAGTACGCTGATCACGAAGACGGAAACCGGCTCTCCCAGAATGGCTGCAAACATAAGCGAAATGGCCAGGTACAGGGCCAGCAGCAGGAAGGCGGCCAACCAGACCGTGAATACCACTCCGAGGTCCGGTTCGCCCAGATAAGCCAGCGTGATCGGGAAGGGTAACGTGAACAGCAGGGTCACTGCGATGACGGTAAGGCCGGCGAGAAATTTGCCGACGACCAGTTCTGCGGCATGGATTGGCAAAGTCATTGCCAATTCTACGCTGCGGTCGGTGTACTCATCCGGCCATGAGCGCATGGCCAGGGCTGGAATGAATATCAGTCCGATCCACGGAATGAAAATTTGCCAGGTTCGCATGCTGGCTTCATCGGTGGCGTAGAAATCGGCCACCATGAATACGCAAAGGCTGAGCGACGCCAGCAGTCCGGCCATGAAAATGCAGGTCAGCGGGGAATAGAAGAGGATACGCAGTTCATGCCGGGTGACTGCGATAACCCGCGTTACACACCTTCCGCCGCCGGACAGATTGTTAAACGGTTTCAACCGACCAGCCTGAAAAACGAAGCGGCCAGACTGCCCCTGTCATCCACCAGGTCCGCCACCGGCTGGTCGGCGACGATGACTCCATGATGGATAATAATGGCGCGGTCGCAGATCTGCTCCGCTTCTTCGAGTATATGGGTGGAAAGAATAATCGTCCGGCTTGTGGACAGCCGGGTGATCAGTTTGCGGATCTGGCGTTTCTGTATCGGGTCCAGTCCATCGGTCGGCTCATCCAGAATCAGCGCCGGTGGCTCATGCAGCAGGGCCTGGGCCAGCCAGACCCGCTGTCGCCAGCCTTTGGAAAGATGCCGCAGGGGGGTGGACATCACATTACCGAGATCCAGCTCCTCACAACACCGGTCGATAGCCTGTTTTGCCCGGTTGCCGGATATTTCACGGGCTTCGCTGCAAAACCGCAGGAACTCGGTGGTGGTCAGGCGCCCGAACCCGCCGGCCGCCTCGGGTAGATAACCGATCATGCTCTGGGCCTGACGCCGCTGGCGCACGACATCGAAACCGGCGATGGACGCGCTGCCGGAAGCTGGAACCCGGAAACCGGCCAGCATCCGCATGGTTGAGGATTTGCCGGCGCCGTTGGCGCCCAGAAAGCCCACGGTCGAGCCTTTCGGGATGGAAAAACCGACTTCCGATACGGCGATTTTGCCGTTGTATCTGATCGTCAGCCGGTCGGCGATGATCAGTGGCGGGACGGGAGACGGATTGTCTGAAGATGCCATTTCGGGTTGGTCAGGGCACTTCATTCAGTCATTGCGAAATCCGGCGATGATGAACAGCAAAACGCTGCATCCGGTCACAGTATACCCGGTTATGCTCCATTGCCTGCGTTGTGCCGCGTTGCGGGCCGGTCGACTGGCGAACGTCACGATTGCGGCCCCGATCAGGGCAAGGGTAAAAACCACCTTGCGCTGGGTGAGAAAATCGAGCAGCGCGATCAACGATCAACCCTGTCTGAAGGCTTTGATCAGCCCCGACGACTGACCGGTTTGGTCGCTCTTGAAACTCTTCATCGCTTCCTCATGCAATATCTCCAGCGCGGTCGCCTTGTATTCATAAGCTTCTCTGGAGTTCAGCATGTGAAAATCCCGCGGGCGCGGCAGGTCGATATTGATCGTGTGCCGGACCTGCGCCGGACGGTTTGACAGGATGATCAGCTTGTCGGACAGAATGATCGCTTCTTCGATTTCTGATGTCACAAACAGGTTGGTTCGCCGGTTTTCCTCGAATAGTTGCAGAAAAAACTGTTGCATCAGTTCGCGTGTCATCGCATCGAGCCCCCGGAACGGCTCATCCATGATCAGAACCTGGGGATGGTTGATAATGGCCCTCGCCAGTTCAGCCCGGCGCTGCATGCCGCCGGACAACTGGATCTGGTATTTGTCCTTGAAGTCACTCAGGCCGACCTTGTCGAGCAGCCGGATCGCTTCGTCATGCAGTTCCTTTTTCGGCATGTCGCCGCGTACTTTCGGTCCGAACACGATATTTTGGTAGGTCGTCATCCAGGGCATCAGAGCGGTTTCCTGAAACACCACCATGCGGTCGTGCGACGGGCCGGTAATGCGGTTGCCATTGAGCAGCAGTTTACCGGATTCCGGTTTCTCGAATCCCGCTACCAGATTGACCAGAGTTGATTTGCCGCAGCCAGACGCGCCGACCACCGCGGTCAGTTTGCCTGGTTCGACTTCCATGCTGAGATCCAGCACGACATCCTGCCAGTCCCACGATTCACCGTAGCCCTTGCTGACGTTATGCAGTTCGATACGGCCGTTTTCCGCGTTGTTCACGTTGTTCGCGGAGCCGGCGTTACCGGATTCGGGTTTTAAATTCGCAGTCATCAGTATTTTCCGGGTCAGGATTCCCTAGAACAGCCGTCGCCACGGCATGCAGTACTCACCCAGAGTACGAATCGCGCTGCTCGACAGATACCCGGCAATGCCGATACTGATCATGCCGACCACGATCTGTTCCAGCGACCCGCCCATATAGGAATTCCAGATGAAGAAACCGAGGCCTCCTCCTCCCTGGGTGCCGCCGCCGGAAATCATCTCCGCCGCCACCACCACTTCCCAGGTAATACCCATGCCTACGGCGGCTCCGGTGAAGATCGAAGGCAGGGACGCTGGCAGGACGATCCTCCAGAACATGTCCCACCGGGTGGCGCCCATCGACTGGGCGGAGCGGAGCAGCCGGATATCAATACTCCGGGCGCCGCCGAGCACATTGATCACCACCGTGAAGAACGCGCCCAGAAAGGTTACGAACGCAATGGATAGCTCGTTGGTCGGCCAGAAGATCAGCGATGCCGGCACCCATGCCAGTGGCGGGATTGGCCGCAGTATTTCAAATGGAGGAAAAAATATCTCACGGAAGTAGCGGTTGACGGCCATCAACAGGCCAAGCGGGATACCCACCGCCATCGCGGCCAGGAACCCGAGCAATACCCGCTTGAAACTCAGGTACCAGCTTTCCCAGTAACCGACCAGGGGAATGACCTCAGTCCAGGCGAGGAACACCGCTGTAGGCGGAGGAATCAGTCCGATAAACGGCAGCATGAAGCCGGACCAGTCGTCCCACCGGGAACCGATCTCCCACAGTATCAGCGCAATTATGATGGCCCGGATACCACGCCACAGTGAAATATTATGCCGCAGCTTCTGCCATCGTGTACGTCGAACGGTGGTCATCGTCACTCCCCGAAAGTTCCGGTTTCTGTTTTCATGTCAACGCGGTTATGCCTGTTCATCAGGCCAGTTCCCGCTCGCCCGCTTCGAACGCTTTCAGCGCTTCTTCATGCACGGCCTCATTGGTTTCATCCATCAGCAACCGGAATTGTTCCGAGGACAGAACATGGTAGTCACGCGGGCGCGGTATCTCGACATCCAGTATTTTTTTCACCTGGCACGGCCGCGTGGTCATGACCACGACCCGGTCGCCGAGGAATATCGCTTCCTCCAGGTCATGGGTGATAAAGAACAGGGTGACCCGAGTGCGGTCATACATTTCAAGCAGGGCTTCGTGCATGATCGACTTGGTCAATTCGTCCATGGCCCGGTACGGTTCATCCAGCAACAGTACTTTCGGGTCATTGATCAGCGCCCGGACAATTTCCGCGCGCCGCGCCATTCCGGAGGAGACTTCTCCGGGGTATTTTTCGCAAAAATCACCCAGTCCGGCTTCCGCCAGCATGTCCCGCGCCTTCTCTCCGGCCTGCTGTTTGCTCAGCAGCCCCTGTACGATCGGGCCGTAAGCGACATTGTCGGCCAGCGTTTTCCAGGGGAACAGGGCTCCGTTCTGGAACACCACCACGCGGTCCGAACCCTGGTCGGCGAGAGGTTTGGAAGGGCCGCACAACAGTTCCCCATCCAGATGGATTTCACCCGAAGTGATCGAATGAAATCCCGCGATCGCGTTCAGCAGGGTGGTTTTTCCGCAGCCGCTCGGCCCGACTACCATACAGACTTCTCCCGCCGCGATTTCCAGCGAGCAGTTGTCCACGGCCATCACATTGACCCCTTCCGGGTCGTAAATCTTGGTCACGTCCCGAATGCTTATTTTGCCTTTTCCTGTTTTTGATTGAGTCATTGTCCTTCGAGTATTATCTGTTTTCCATAGCCAGAGCGCGGGTGCGCCACTGCATCATCCGGTTGCCGACTATCCGCACCATCACCGAAGTCAGCCAGCCGACAAAGCCGAGAGTAATCATGCCAATCACCATCGGAACGGTGACATTGTTCATATAGGCGTCCACGATCAGATACCCCAGCCCATAGTCTCCGGAAACCATCTCGGCTGCGACCAGAGAGAACCAGGCGACCCCGACACTGATCTGCAGGCCGGTGAACATGAACGGCAGCGCCCCCGGTACCACCACGTGCCAGAATATATGACGAGGTTTGGAGCCGAGACAACCGGCGGCGCGGAAATAGGATTCGTCAATGGAGCTGACGCCGAGCAGGGTATTCAATGTGGTGACGAACAGCGAAGCCAGCGTGGCCAGAAATATGACCGGCGCCTCAAACCCCTTGAACATGAGGATGGATAACGGCACCCATGCCAGAATCGGTATTGGCCGCAGAATTTCGAGAACCGGGAATGTGTAGTCGCGGAATTTTCTTGACCAGCCCATGAACAGGCCAAGCGGCACACCGACCCCGGTCGCAATCAGGAAGGCGAAGAAGATACGGCGGCAACTGACATAAATGTGCTCGTAGAATTCCTCGGTGAATATCGAGATGCCGAGGAATGGTTGCGGTGAGAACAGCTCTTTCAGCACCACCACCGGACCGGGCATTTTCTCGAATCGGGGAACCTCGAACGCTTCGCACAACAGCCACCACAGCCCGATCCAGGAACAGACTCCGACAACCATCAGGTACGGGCCGGATGTTCTCATGCGCCGGCGAAGACGCGCTGAAAAGACGGCCATGTTGCCGGGTGGGCGCCTGTTTGATTGTGTGGGTTCGGTATTATCCATTTCTAGTATTGGTTAGTCCAGTATATCGGTATCCCCGCTCCGAACAAACCCGTTGTCGGAGCGGGGATACCCATGTTACCCGAAAAATCAGTTCATTGAAGAAGCCTTGATCACGGCCAGCGGGCTGGTCAGACCCCGCTCCTCAAGAATCTGCCGGGCTACGCCGTCCGATACACCGCCGTCACGAATGACCGGCGCCGCGGCCGGTTTCTTGGGCAGGCTGTTCAGGAAGGCGGTGGCGTTGTCGAGCAAGGTCTGGACACGCTCGGTCACGATGAAATCAAGTTGTACCTTGACTTCGCCGCCGCCCTGGCTTTCAGGCCAGCCGCCGAACATCGCATGCCACAGAACGGACTTGTCGATTTTCTCGGTCTGGGATTCAGCCAGCGCCGCGACTTCATCCGCATTGGCCGGATCCGCCATGAAAAGCTGCGCGTCCAGTTCGGCTTCCAGCCAGCCTTTGTGCACATCCGGGCGTTGCGTGATCAGGTCGTTCAGCATGACCATGAATGCGCCGTCCAGAGCGTCGAAGTCTTCACCACTGGCAGCGCGCCGGGCGATACCGGACATGACGATCTTGGACGCGGTTGGCTCCCAGATTGCCGCCGCGTCGAGTTTGCCGGCGCGGAAGTTAGTGGTAATGACCTCAATGTTCTGGTTCAGATAACGATCCGGAGTAATCCCCGCTTTCTGGAACGCCAGTTGAGCGAACCGGTCGGTGCAGGCGCCGTGAGGGGCGGATGTGATCTTACCGTCCATCCACTTCACCGCTTCGGAGCCGTTGGCGAACTCCGGCGCGTCGTTGCGGACCAGGAAGATATTGCACTGTTGCTTGGATGTGCCCAGCGCCGCGACGATACGCATGTCTGTACCGCCCCGTTCCTTGATATTCCGGAAAGTCGAAGCAATCGCCGGCATGTCACCCATGTAACCGATATGCTGTTTCTCACCGGTCATGGCGTTGACGATAACCGAACCCTGCAGTCCGATCTGAAACTCGACGGTCGAACCTTCAGGCAGGTATTTCCTCCATAATTCCTTGCCGTTGTTGACGACCCCGGACCAGGATTCCGTGTAGTAGGGCTGGTAGCCCACAACCAGGTCAACCTTCTCACCCGGATTTCCGAAATCGACATCGGCGGACGCCATTTGTGACATGCCGGTTGCCAGCATACAGGCGGCCCCCAGCTTTGTGAATAAACTCAAATACGATTTTTTCATCATTCTCTCCTATTGGTAGTGGTCTTGCTTATTGTTTACATCTTCGGTTGATATTCTCGATTGCATACAACCGTTTCACAGTTTGATGATGCGAGCATCGGGAAAAAGCGATTCGATCACCTGTAAAATCTTGAAAGTAAATGTTTTCCACGGTTCTGATTATCGTAGTCCTGGCCATGTTGGTCGCGGTTCGTTCCGGTATCCGGTCAGTTGAACTTGTCGTAGCGCACCATTTGCGCCGGTATTCGCAAATCCAGAATCAGGGGTCGGATGCAGGCATCCACCATCGGCTGCGGCCCGGCGATATAGACCATGGTATTGGCCGTCTCCGGTGTAATCGAGGCCAGGGCCGCTTCGTGCGCCAGCCCATAGAGGGTCGGCATCGGCTCGCCGTCCGGGGAGGTTACGTTGCCGGTTGTTTCATCGGACAGCACGATGTTGATCGACAAGGCTTCCGGCCAGCGCGCCTGCATCGCGCACAGGCGGTCCGCATAGAACATGTCGGCGCGGGTCCGGACGCCGAAAAACAGGTTGGCCTTGCGCCTGTCGAAATAATTGGTCGTTGAAGCCTTTTCAAGGATCGACATCAACCCCGCGATACCCGAACCGCCGGCAATCAGCAAAAGATCATGTTCTTCATCAGGGTGAAAGGTTGCGCGTCCCAGTGGCCCGAACAGTTCAACCTCGCCCCGGCCGCGCGCTTCATCGAAGGCCCACCCGGAAAAAGCGCCGCCCGGTTTTTTCTTGATGACAAATTCAAGGGTATCCGTCTGCGGCTCGAAATTAACCATCGAGTAGGCGCGCCGCCCGGATATTCCCGGCGCCTGGATGACGAAAAACTGACCGGCGTGAAAGCGTACCGGCCGGGGCAGCCTGATTTCAAACCGGGTCACATCCGCGGTCAGCCGGTCCCAGTTCGAGGCGGTTCCGGTGTAGTGGCCGGGACGGAAGTCGTCATCGCGGAAAGGCTTGATCCGGGCCGGGACAGTCAGGCTGCAATCTGTTTGCGCGGTGGCCTGACACAACAGGAATTCCTTTCTCGCCGCCCGCAGGTTTTTCCGTCCGGGCGCCTCCATCCAACCCTGATCCAGATCGCCCTGATCCAGTCGCGCCCGGCAGGTCCCACAGGTTCCGGTCGCGCATTCGTAGGGTAACGGGATGCCAGCCCGCAGCCCGGCATACAACAGCTTTTCACCCTCCGCAGCGTCAAATCGGTAAGTCTGGTCTTTTTTTGCAATTTCGATCAGCATGACTGCATTCAACCGGATTGAAAACCCCGTTTAATCATCGTCTTCATCATCAAATTCATATTCCAGTTCCTGGTCCAGAAAAACCAGGACCTGACCATCTTCGTTCTTGATCTCGTACATCAGCAGGGGTTTTTCGGCCGGCCCGCGCGGTTCTCCGGTTTTCATGTCCCATTGCCAGAGGTGGCGGTCACAGGTCAGGATACCACCCTGACACAGCCCCGAGCTTTCCAGGTATTCCTCCATGTGGGGGCAGACCGGCGGATACGCCCGGTAGGTCTCGCCGATTCTGGCAATCACCAGTTCAATGCCGTCAATTTCCACCGCTTTCAGCGCATTCTCGTGTACGTCATCCGCCGCACAGGCGACTTTCCAGCTCATTGTCAGTCCCGCCTCTGGTTCCTGTTCAGTAAAATAGGATGGATTCAAATCGGCCAGTGCGAACCCTTGTCCAGCCGCCGCGTGTCCAGCCGCACTTCCCTTTCGGAAAATTTGATCTCGTCTCCGTCGATCATGAAGCGGTCGTTGTAGCGGCCGACCAGAAACAGTTTCGATTCACCTGCGTCGACATGCGAGTTGACTCCGTCCAGTTGCGTCTGAAAAACCGTGAAAGAGGTTACCGCGGCGGCGGATTTCCCGTCATCGGCAATATCGACCCGGTATACCACACCATGTCGTTTAAGGGGTGAGGTGTCCGAGTTGTGTTTGGGCAGCATCCCGGTCAACTTCGCCATATAGTCCCGGTTGCCGCTGATATAAGTCATGTCGGCCTGGATCTCGGGACTGTATGCCCGGATCGCGTACTCGAAATCATCCGCGCACAGATCCAGCCATGATTCCCAGTCCAGGTCGTCCTGGAACAGGCAGGTAGTGTAGATCAATTCCTTGATCTTTTCACGGGTCGATGAATGGTCTGCGGGCGCTGCCATTTTCTGGTTGGTTTCCTGATTCATTGATTACATTTCCGGATTGGGATTACATATTCGCGCTGGCGCGTTGTGCGTTGTCCGCGACACTTTGCATCTTGTGGGCGGCAAAGTTCATGTCCGGATTGCTTGGCGACCGGTCCAGCCAGCGCCCCCACTCTTCATAGTAGTGACGCATGCCATTTTCATCGTGGATGGTCTCGTTCTCATGCCGACCGTGCAGGATGGTCCGCTTTTCGGCGGCAGGGTGCATGCATGCGCCCTGGGCAGTCACCGCGAGCAGGTCTTCATGCAGGTTGCGGCCGAACGGCCCCCAGATCGAATTGTGATGGTCAACTCTGGTCTGGCGCTCGGCTGGCGTATCGCTGGCAAGGCCCAGTCCGCGAAACTCGATCATCACCTGATCCGGCCCAAGCGGGGTCATCAGGTCGCACCGCAGCGCGGAACCGCGCAGGTTGAAATTGACTCCCGGGAACATGTCGATCATGTACCAGTGGTTGGGTGGCAGGTGCGGGAAAGACAGAGATTCACGCGATTCAAACCCTTCATACTGGTCATACTGGACCTCGAAACTGCCGACATTGATATGGCCGTTTTTGAAACCGCTGTTCTTGCGCGCGAAGTAGGCGTCGTTGAACCCGGTGATCCGGTTATGGTAATGCAGGAAGTCATGATAGAACTCGCAGTTGGTATCATGCCACAACTTGTAATTGCAGGGGATGATCGCCTTGTGGTAATGAAACACTTCCAGCGGCTCCTCATTGAGTGACGGCGCCAGACAATCGAGAGCGCCGGCTGCGAATTCCCCAACACTCATGCCGATGTCGTCATCCAGGCTGACCCATACGAAACCGCCGAAATAAACTTCGCATCTGAGTTCCCGCAGACCGACATCCGCGGTGCACAGACGGTCCTGGTAGCCTTCCTCCCGGCGCGTGATATTGACGCATCGGCCCTTCATGTCGAATTGCCAGGCGTGGAACATGCAGGTCATGGTTTTCGGGGTGCCCGACGGGGTGCCGCGCTTGAAGCTGCCGGCCGGCCGCCGCTCAATCATGTTACCGCGATGAGGGCAGACATTCAGAAAGGCGCGAACCTTGAGGTCCTTGCCGCGCACCACGATCACCGGCTCTTTGGCGATGGTCATGGTGCGAAAATCGTAGGCGTTTTTCAATTCGGATTCATGGCAGACCGGAATCCAGGTTTTTTTCCAGATCTTTTCCAGTTCTTCCTGGAAGATGTCCCGGTCGGAATAGATTCTGCTGTCCACCCATTCACCGGGTTGCAGGTTCGGGGTCGCGGTCCATTGAGCATGATTTCTTGATGACATGATTATGGTCTCCTGTATTGACTGATAGGATTTTGATTACATGAGCGTCTGATTGACGGAATCAGCCGGCCTGTTTGAGCATGGATTCCCAGTTTACCTGTCTGGCGAACTTTTCCAGTTCTTCGGGCTTCATGTAGATAGTGTGTTCCGGGCCAGGGTAGATACGCTCCCTGACTTCGTCCCGGTAGCGGATAAACACGTCTTCCATGATCGGAATCAGATCGGTGTAGATTTTCGAGTGGCGTGGCACATGTTCCTCATATAGATGGAACAGGTCGGAGGTGATGATATGCACGCCATGCGCCTTGTTGCCAGCGCCCAGACTGATGACCGGTACGGGCAGCGTTTCTGTCAGGTATTGACACACTTCCTCCGAGGTGACCTCGCACATGACCGAGAAACAGCCCGCGTCCACCATGGCCCAGGCGTCATCGACCAGTTCCGCCGCCCGGTCGGCGGTCTTCCCCTGCGCGAAGAAGCCGCCCAGTTGCGGCATCCGCATCGGTGTAATGCCGATGTGGCCCTGTACCGGAATGCCAGCCTTCACAATCGCCTCGATATTTTTAGCGTGATGCTGGTTGCCTTCGCATTTCATCACCTCGGCATTGGCCTCGGAAACGAACCGGCCCGCGTTTTCAACCGCCTGGTCGGGAGAAACATGAAAGCTCCAGTACGGCATATCGACCATCCGCAGACCACACTGGCTGCCGCGGTCAATCGCTTTCGCCATCATCATGACTTCGTCGAAAGTCACCGTGACGGTTGACTTGTGCCCGAACAGAATCATGCCGCCGGTATCGGACACACACAGAATGTCGATTCCCAGCCGGTCCGCGATGACTGCGCTGCGGTAATCATAGATTGCCATTTGCACGATCTGCTCATCTTCGCGCATCTTTCGCTGCAGGTCCCTGATCGTGACCTTTTTTCTTCTCTTGGCCGCTTCCGCCATTGATCGTCCCCCCGGTGTTTTAATTTGGCGCTATAAAAATTTATTGGGCATGCAACACGCCAATGAATAGGTAAAATATAGTCAGGCATTGATTTGACTGTCAAAGAGCTTTTTCTTATGAATTGATAGGTTGTACCTTAATATATCCATAAAACAGCTTGTTTATCTATTGCTTGCCCCGTTGCCCCGCGCTTCTCCTGACAAGGGACTGTCCCCGGTTCGGTAGGGGCGTTGTCAGGGTCCGGCCATTCTGAACAGAATGAACAGGCCGACCAGAACCATCAGTATCGAAACGCCTTTTTTAAGATAATCGGCCGGTATGGCATGTGCGAGGTGGGCGCCTATGATCGACCCGCACGCCAGCGCCAGCGCCAGACCGGCGCTCAGCTTGAGGTCGATCTGCCCATACAGGGCGTTTCCGAAAGTGGCGGCCAGCGCAATCGGGATCTGGATCACCTGAGACAGGCCGATCGCGATCAATACCGGTACCCGCAGCCAGATCAGGATCGGCACCAGCAGTAACGGCCCGCCGGTTCCGGTCAGCGCCGACCCGACGCCGGTGAGGAAGCCGATCACCAGCAGGCTGTTGCCCGCCGCCGCCGGTTTATGTATATCTTCGGGCTGCCTGCCGGCCAGGGTATGAATGCCGGAAAAAAGAATCAGCAGCGCGATTCCGGCCTCAAGCGCGAGAGCCGGGACAAAGGGCAGTAAAAAGGCGCCGAGAAAAGCCCCTGGCAGGGAACCCAGACAGACCCGGGTCACCATGCCGTGGTCAATCGTGCCATGCCGCGCATAAATGAAGGCCCCCACCGCGCCGGTCACGATATAACTCAGGTTGCAGGCTGGTATGGCGACATGGATCGCCACATCGCCGAGATACTTTAGAGCGGGTACCAGTAAAACCCCGCCGATGCCGACATTGCCGATCAGTATGCCGATGATGACGATGACGAGTGACAGGCTGAGCGGCAAAAACATGTAGGCTGACCTGGGTTGGGTTATCTGCACAATCAAGCGCTGGATCATGCCAAAGTTTACGATTCGATGATAGACTAACGGGTTGACCTTCATAAGAACCCTTTGTCATGCTCTTTGTAAACCGGTAGTCCGCCTTGTTCCTCAGACAGTTTCAATATCTGGTTGCGCTGGAACAGGAAGGCCACTTCGGCCGCGCCGCGGACAAATGCCATGTTTCCCAGCCCAGTCTGTCCAGCGCGCTGAAAAGCCTTGAGGAAGAACTCGGCATTCCGATCATTCTCAGGCAGCACAAATTCCAGGGTTTTACCGAGGAAGGCAAGCGTGTGGTCAGTTGGGCAAAACGTTTATTGGCGGACCGGTCAGCAATGCTGGAAGAACTGGCTATCATGAAGAAAGACCTGCATGGCCGGCTCAGGATCGGCGCCACTCCGATGAGTTCACCCCTGTTTCCGACCGTCAGCCAGTTGTTCCAGAAGCGTCATCCGGGCCTGCAGATCGACATTCAGTTCATGGCCCTGGATCGGCTGGTACTGGGGCTGACCAACTTCGAAATTGATGTCGGCATCACCTATCTGGACGATCCTGAGCTGGATCGTTTCGTGGCCTTGCCCTTGTATGAAGAGCCTCTCTACCTGCTGCTTCCCGACAATGACTGGCTGGATGACAGTTCCATCATTTCATGGCAGGAAGCGGCTGCGCTGCCATTGTGCCTGCTCTCCAAATCAACCCGTGAACGACGGGTGATGGATGACGCTTTCACCAGTGTCGGCTGCCAGCCGACCCCGATCCTGGAATCCAATTCCATTTTCCAGCTCGCCTTCCACGCGATGGCGGGGGACCTGGCCACCATTGTGCCGAAACGTTTCGCGCACCTGCCCAACACGCGCCAGAAAATGCTGGTCAATCCCAGTGTGGTGCAGACTCTCGGCCTGATCTGGGTTTACGGCAACCCGGTTCTACCGATGGCCAGCGCCACCAGCACGCTGTTGCGCGAAGCCCTGGAATCCGGCCTGTTGGAAGAATTCAGCCTGGTTGGCAACAAGGGCAGTTGATGGATTCCCGCCGGATGTTGGCGCCCGTCTATCCCCAGGGGAGGGAGAAGGTTTTGACGGTGGTATAGCTCTTCATGGCTTCGATGACGCCTTCCTTATAGCCGAGGCCGGAGTCCTTGATGCCGCCGAATGGCGACATTTCGGTACGGTATCCGGGCACCTCGCGGATGTTGACGGTGCCGGTCATCAGTTCATTGACAAATCGGTTGATGTATTCGAGGTTGTTGGTGCAGACCCCGCTGGATAACCCGAAAGCCGTCGAGTTGGCAACCTGGATGGCGTGGTCGATGCCGGTTACCCGGATAATCGGAATCGGTGGGCCGAAGGTTTCCTCGCGCACCAGTTCACAATCAAACGGAACGTGATCGAGTACTGTGGGCGAATAGACCGCGCCCTGGCGGTCGTTGCCGTATAACAGCCGGGCGCCCTTGTCGATGGCGTCATTCACTCGCGCCTGGAACAGGATCGCCGCCTGTTCGGTGATCACGGCGCCGACATCGGTATCGGGGTCCATCGGGTCGCCGTATTTGAGTCGCGCGGCCTTTTCGGCCACCCGTTCCGCAAATTCGTCGGCAATTGACTCGACCGCCAATATACGCTTTACCGCGGTGCATCGCTGTCCGGAATTCTTCGTGGCGCCCTGCACCGCCATTTCCGCGGCTTCATCGAGGTCTGCGTCCTCCATCACGATCAACGGCGAATTGCCGCCGAGCTCCAGTACCGTGCGTTTGTAGCCAGCGGTCGCGGCGATATATTTGCCGACCGGAACACTGCCGGTGAAGGTGATCAGGTCGATATGCGGATTGGTGATCATTTCGTCGCCGATATCGTCGGGCAGTCCGGTCACGACAGACAGCATCGGCGGCGGCAGCCCCGCCTCAAGCAGTACCTCCACCAGAGCCAGCGCGGTCAGTGGGGTCAATTCGGTGGGCTTGCCCACCATGCAGTTGTTGGTCGCAATCGCCGGAGCGATCTTGTGGGAAATCATGTTCAGCGGATGATTGAAGGGCGTGATCGCCGAGATGGCGGTCAATGGCTCGCGCTGCGTGAAAATCTTTCTTTTCTTGCCGTGGGGGGTCAGGTCACAGGAAAAAATTTCGCCGTCATCGAGAATACACAACTGGCTGGTGAGGTTGAAAACGTCGCAGGCGCGTCCGACTTCATACAGGCTGTCCTTTTTTGACAGGCCGCATTCGGCGGTGATCAGGTCCGAGAACCGATCTTTCGCCGCAGCCAGGGACTGTGCGGTTTTCGACAGGATCTGCTGGCGCTGATAGCGGCTCAGTTGCGGCTGGTAAGCGGCGGCGGCCGCAAACGCGTCTGCCACCTGTTCGCGGCTGGCGCGCGGAACCGCGCCGACCACTTCGTTGGTAAAAGGGTTCTGGACTTCAACCGATTTGCCGGTGTCGCCATCCACCCACGCTCCGGCAATACACATTTTCCAATGGTTAGCGCCGGAAGTCTTCATAGGGATTCTCCTGTTCGGGCAAGAAGGTTCGGCAAGGGGCAAAACCCGCCCGGCTAGGCGGCAAGGCGGTTGAGAGCGATGTCGAACACGTCGAAATTCCGCAGTTGACCAAGTCGGTCCGTGTCCAGGTCCGGCCCCGGCCCGCGGTTGAAAATCAACGGTACGGTCTGCTCGCTGATACCGCCATGCGAGCGCAACGGGACTTCCAGACCGGAAAGATCGTGCCGGTCCGCGCTGGTACCGAGCACGGTGTTCCAGTCCGACAATATGATGAGATCGCCCATGCGATCCGGGGCCAGTCCGAATCGCGCGCATCCGTCCACGTTTGAAAGCGCGAGTTCGATACCCGCGATCTCCAAAAGCCCGACGGCTGCCTCATCCAGTCGGGCGGCGTCTTCCAGGTAAATGGTCGCAAAAGAACCGAGCGCGCCGTGATGAACTACATAAGGGTCGGTGATCGGCAGGATGACCCGGCCATTGCCCGCGCCCAGCAGTCTGTCCACCTCGTCCTGCAGGTAGATTATATTCGGTTGGCCGTCGCTGTCGTGCTTGGCGTTCATGCCGTGGTCCGCGGTCAGGCCGATGACTGCGCCCAGTTCATCCAGTTGACTCCAGTAGCGGTCCATCATGGCATAGAAGCGGTTGGCGTCGGCGCTGCCGGGGGCGAATTTATGCTGAATGTAATCCGTTGTGGACAGGTACGTGATATCCGGCCTGACCGATTCCATCAGTTTTACCCCGGCCCTGAAAATGAATTCCGAAAGCCCGGCGCTGTAGACCGAAGGCACATCCATACCCACCATCTCAACCACGTTGTCGATGCCGTTGCGGCGAAGGTCGGCCTCGTCGGATTTCTCTGACGAGAAACAGATCGCGGCATTGCTGTTACGGCTGCCGTCCAGACACAATTCATTGCCAAGCAGCCGCCTGAGCTTGTCTTTCGCGGTGATGATGGCGATTTTCGCGCCAGCGTCCTGAAACGCTTTGAACAGGGTGGGAGCTCGCAGTAACGCCGGGTCATTCATCATGACTTCGACTCCCGTCCCCCGATCATAATAGAAATTCCCGCAGATACCGTGGACTTCCGGCAGAACCCCGGTGACGATGGACATGTTGTTCGGGTTGGTGAAGCTGGGTATCACGCAATCGGCTCGCAAATCCAGGCCGCGTTTATCCGCGCCCGATCCATCCGACTGTCTGCCCGTTTCGCGGGTCTGTTGATCGCCGATCAACCGCGCCATCCACGGCATGGCTCCCGCCTTGACCGCTTCGATGATATAGTCCGGTTCCGAGCCGTCAACGCAGACGACTACGACGGGTTGTTGCGGCCAGGCATATTCCCGGCCATTGACGATGACGGCAGGTTTGTTAGATGACATGGGTCAGGGTATGGGTATGAGGGCAGGATTTCCAAATTGATGCCAATTATACGATAATAACCCGTTTATAGCCTGATTTTTTGTGACCTGTAATTAACGATTCGCTGCATGAACTGGAGTCTCCAGAATAACCATGAAACCTTGCTCTTTCCTCACTCGCGTCCTGATCGCCGGGGCCTGTCTTATGATATTTCCGGCTATTGCACAGGCGCAGGCTACCCATCAGATCGTGGTCGAAAACGCGTGGGCGCTGCCGTTGCCCGCTGTCGCGGTCAATGGCGCCTCGTATCTGACGATTCGCAATCACGGACAGGATGACGAGCGCTCCGACCATCTGATCGGCGTCCGTTCACCGGTCGCGGAGCAGGTGGAAATTCACAATATGATCCACAGTGAAGGGCAGATGAAAATGCAGAAAACAGACCGCGTCGGGATTCCCGCGCAAGGCACAGTTGAATTTAAACCGGGCGCTACGCACATTATGCTGATCAACCTGACCAAACCGCTGGTCGAAGGGGAAATGTTCCCGCTCACCCTGGAGTTCGAGAAAGCGGGAGCGGTTGATGTGATGGTGATGATAAGCTCTGACCAGAACGTGCATAAGCATACGCATTGACTCACGTGACTCCGACATTGACCAACCAGACCTCCATGCAGACGTTTACCATCGAGAATCTTGAATTACAGTGCGGGGCTGTGTTGCGCCCTGCCAGACTGGTCTACAAGACCTATGGTGAATTGAACGCCGCCCGTGACAATGTGGTGGTGTTGCCGACATTCTATACTGGAACGCATATCCGTAATGAGGGCTTTTTCGGGCCGGGCCGGGCGATTGATCCGGATCGACATTTCATTATCTCGATCAATCTGTTCGGGAATGGTTATTCATCCTCTCCAAGCAATACCCCACCTCCCCATGACGGCCCGCGCTTCCCGGTGGTCACGTTGTATGACAATGTCTATGCCCAGAACCGATTGCTTGAGGAATTGTTCGATATACAACGAATCGCGCTGGTCACGGGCTGGTCGATGGCGGGCTGCCAGTCCTGGCAATGGGGGGCGCAGTACCCGGACAAGGCGCGGGCGATCCTGCCGTTTTGCGGTTCCGCCAAAACCTCGGTTCACAACCGGGTTTTCCTGGAGGGGGTGAAAGCCGCGCTGACCGCTGACCAGACCTTCAACGGGGGGGACTATTCGACGCCGCCGAGCGCCGGATTGAAAGCCTTTGCCCGGGTCTACGCCGGATGGGCGTTTTCCCAGTCATTCTACCGGCAGGGACTTTATCGGCAGCTTGGCTTCGACAGCGCCGAGGCGCTGCTGCGGGACTGGGAGGCGGATCACCTGGCTTGGGACGCCAACGACCTGTTGTGCAAGCTCGATACCTGGCAACGGGGCGACATCAGCGACAACCCGGCCTATAACGGTGATTTCGGGCGGGCCCTGTCGTCGGTCCGGGCCAGGACGATCATTATCGCCTGTGACCGTGACCTGTATTTCCGACCCGCTGACAACGAAATCGAGGCAGCCCATGTGCCCGGCGCACAACTGAAGGTTTATCAATCCCCCTGGGGGCATTGCGTTGCTTCTCCCGGCAACGACCCCGAATTTACTGACTTTCTGGATGCCAATATCCGCCAGTTGCTGGACTGATGACCGTTCAGACTCTTGCGACCCTGCTATGAGTGATTCCACCCAACTTCCGCCGTCCCGCCGTCCCGCGCCAGCCGACCTGGATGACTGGCAACGACGCGCCGAATCCGAGTTGAAGGGGCGGAGCCTGTCGGATTTGCACTGGCATACCCCGGAAGGCATTGAGATCAAACCTCTGTATACTGCCGAGGATCTGGATCAAATTGCCCATTTGTCTTCGCTGCCGGGGAGCGTTCCGTTTACCCGCGGGCCGCGGGCGACCATGTATGCCGGCCGCCCCTGGACGGTGCGCCAATACGCCGGATTTTCGACCGCGGAAGAATCGAACGCGTTCTACCGGGCCAACCTGAAAGCCGGTCAGACCGGACTGTCGGTGGCGTTCGATCTGGCGACCCATCGCGGCTACGATTCCGACCATCCGAGGGTGGAAGGCGATGTCGGCAAGGCCGGGGTGGCGATTGATACGGTCGAGGACATGAAAATCCTGTTCGACCGGATTCCGCTCGACAAGATGTCGGTTTCGATGACGATGAATGGCGCCGTACTGCCGGTCATGGCGATGTTCATCGTGGCCGCCGAGGAGCAGGGCGTCGATCAGACGGCGCTGTCCGGCACGCTGCAAAACGACATCCTGAAGGAATTCATGGTGCGCAACACTTATATCTACCCGCCGCGGCCGTCGATGAAGATCGTCTCCGACATTATCGGGTATACTGCCCGCGGCATGCCCCGTTTCAACCCGGTTTCGATTTCGGGCTATCACATGCAGGAAGCCGGGGCCACCATCGTTCAGGAACTCGCCTATACTCTGGCGGACGGGGTGGAATATGTACGCAGCGCGATTGACAGCGGCCTGGAAGTTGATCAGTTCGCTCCGAGGCTGTCCTTTTTCTTCGGCATCGGCATGAATTTCTTCATGGAGATCGCGAAATTGCGCGCCGCGCGAACCCTGTGGGCGGCCCTGATGGAGAAGCGCTTTGCGCCGTCGAATCCGGCCTCGAAGAGACTGCGGACGCATTGCCAGACTTCGGGCGTCAGCCTGACCAGCCGGGACCCCTATAATAATGTGATTCGCACCACGATCGAGGCCCTGGCCGCAGTACTGGGCGGCGCCCAGTCGCTGCATACCAATTCCTTCGACGAGGCGCTGGCCCTGCCGACCGAGAATTCCGCGCGCATCGCCAGAAACACGCAGCTTATCCTCAATCATGAAGCGGGCATCCCCCAGGTCATTGATCCGCTGGGCGGCTCCTATTACATCGAGAGCCTGACTGACAGCCTGATCCGGGAAGCGAACAGTCTGATTGATGAAGTCGAACAGATGGGCGGCATGACCCGGGCAGTGGAGGCCGGTTTGCCGAAATTGCGGATCGAGGAGGCAGCCGTCAAGCGGCAGGCCAGGATTGACCGGGGCGAAGAGATCATTGTCGGCGTGAACCGCTATCAGGTCGAGGAGGAAGGCGAGATCGACATTCTCGTGGTGGACAATAACGCGGTTCGCGAATCCCAGATCGAGCGATTGAAGAATGTGCGGAAAACCCGCGACCCCGGCCAGTTCCGCGCGGCCCTTGACGCCTTGAAACAGGTCGCCGTGACCGGACAGGGCAATCTGTTGGCCGCGGCCATTGACGCGGCCCGCGCCCGCGCCAGTGTCGGTGAGATATCCGACCTGCTGGAGTCGGTATATAATCGGCATCACGCACAGCCGGGAACTCTGGGCGGGGTATATGGCAGGGCTTATCAGGGCGACCAGGAATTTGACATGTTGAAGACCCGAATCGGGAAATTTGCGGAGCTGCGCGGACGCCGGCCCCGCATGCTGGTGGTCAAGCTGGGACAGGATGGCCATGACCGCGGCGCCCGCACCATTGCCACCGCGTTCGCCGACATGGGGTTCGATGTCGATATTGGTCCCCTGTTCCAGACTCCGGGCGAGGCGGTCAACCAGGCTATCGAAAACGATGTGCATGTCATCGGCATCTCGTCCCAGGCTGGTGGGCACCGTACTCTGGTACCGGCGGTGATGGCCGAGCTCGAAGCCGCCGACTGTGACGGCATACAGGTTATCTGCGGAGGGGTGATCCCTCCGGGCGATCATGAAACGCTGTACGCGGCCGGTGTATCCGCGATTTTTGGTCCGGGCGCCAATATACCGGAGGCGGCTGGCCGGATTCTCGAACTTCTGGAAAAGCAACCGGAGCCGGATTGATATGTCCGAAATAATTGAACAGCTTGAGAAAATGCGTGCCCTGGCCAAGCTCGGCGGCGGGGAGGCGCGCATCAATGCCCAGCACGCCAAGGGCAAACTGACCGCCAGGGAGAGAATCGACATCCTGCTCGACGAAGACAGTTTTGAGGAATGGGACATCTTCGTGGAACATCGCTGCACCGATTTCGGCATGCAGGACAAAACCATCCCCGGCGATGGCGTGGTGACCGGTTTCGGCGCCATCAATGGACGGCTGGTTTTTGTGTACAGCCAGGATTTTACGGTGTTCGGCGGTTCCCTGTCGGAAGCGCACGCGGAGAAAATCTGCAAGGTGATGGACCAGGCAATCAAGGTCGGCGCTCCGCTGATCGGGATCAGCGATTCCGGCGGCGCCCGCATCCAGGAAGGAGTGGCGTCGCTGGGCGGCTATGCCGAAGTGTTTCAGCGCAATGTCATGGCTTCGGGGGTGATCCCCCAGATTTCCCTGATCATGGGTCCCTGCGCCGGCGGCGCGGTCTATTCCCCCGCAATCACCGATTTCATTTTCATGGTTGAGGACAGCTCCTATATGTTCGTCACCGGGCCGGATGTGGTTCGTACTGTGACTCATGAGGAGGTTACTGCGGAAGATCTAGGCGGAGCCAGAACCCATACCACTCGTTCTGGAGTGGCTGATCTGTCGTTCGAGAATGATGTACAGGCGCTGTTGATGACTCGGCGATTCTTCAATTTCCTGCCTTTGAGCAATCGGCACAAACCGCCTCACCGGGATACGACTGATGACCAGAGCCGGTCTGAACCTTCGCTGGATACTCTGGTTCCTGACAATCCGAACCTGCCTTATGACATGAAGGAGTTGATCTTCAAGGTAGTGGATGAGGGTGACTTCTTCGAGTTGCAGACCCACTACGCGAGGAACATCATTATCGGGTTCGCCAGGATGGAAGGACGTACAGTCGGCCTGGTCGCCAATCAGCCAATGGCGCTGGCCGGTTGTCTGGATATCAGCGCCTCCATCAAGGGCGCCCGGTTTGTCAGATTCTGTGACGCGTTCAACATCCCGATCATCACTTTTGTCGATGTGCCCGGATTCATGCCCGGCGCCAGCCAGGAATACGGCGGCATCATCACTCACGGCGCCAAGCTGCTGTTCGCCTACGCCGAATGCACCGCCCCGAAAGTGACCGTAATCACGCGCAAGGCGTATGGCGGCGCCTACGATGTGATGGCCTCAAAACATCTGCGCGGAGACGTCAACTTCGCCTGGCCGAGCGCCGAAATCGCGGTGATGGGGCCCAAGGGCGCGGTCGAAATCATTTTCCGCGAGGAAGCCAGGACGCCGGAACATCTGGAACGCAGGACCGAAGAGTATCGCCGCAAATTCGCCAACCCGTTCGTCGCCGGGAGGCGGGGTTACATAGACGATGTGATTTTCCCCCGCAATACCCGGAAACGGATTTGCCGGGCGCTCGCGATGCTGCAGAACAAGAACCTGAAAAATCCGTACAAGAAGCATGACAATATCCCGCTCTGACCGGGCATAAGCCAATCCCCGTGACAATTTTTGAGACAACATGTTCAGTAAAATCCTGATTGCCAACCGCGGCGAGATCGCCTGCCGGGTCATCCGGTCCGCGCGCGCAATGGGAATCGGTACCGTGGCCGTTTATTCGGACGCGGACCGGGAAGCCAGACATGTCGCTGAAGCGGATGAAGCCATCCATATCGGCGCGGCGGCGGCTTCGGAAAGCTATTTGCTGGAGGACAGAATCATTCAGGCTTGCCAGCAATCCGGGGCGGAAGCGGTGCATCCCGGCTATGGCTTCCTGTCTGAAAATACCCGGTTCGCGGAACTGCTGGAGGAACACGGAATCGTTTTCATTGGGCCGGGAGCGCGCGCAATCCAGGCGATGGGAGACAAGATCACCTCCAAGCGGCTGGCGGAACAGGCCGGAGTCAATACCATTCCCGGACAGGACGGGGTGGTGCCCGATGCCGACAGCGCGGTCGCGGCTGCCGCACAGATCGGTTACCCGGTGATGATCAAGGCCAGCGCCGGCGGCGGCGGCAAGGGCATGCGGATCGCCCGCGATGACGATGAATGCCGGGACGGTTTTGTACGCGCCACCAGTGAGGCCCTGTCCAGTTTTGGCGATGGCCGGATTCTGATGGAGAAGTACATCGAACAGCCCAGACACATCGAGATTCAGATTATCGCTGACAGCCACGGCAATGTGGTTACCCTGAATGAAAGGGAATGTTCCATCCAGCGCCGCCACCAGAAAGTGATCGAGGAGGCGCCTTCTCCATTCATTGATCCCGGCACGCGGGCGGCCATGAGCCAACAGGCGGTTGACCTGGCGAAAGCCGTGGATTACCGGTCAGCCGGGACGGTCGAGTTTGTCGTGGACTGGAACCGCAACTTCTATTTTCTGGAAATGAACACCCGCCTGCAGGTTGAGCATCCGGTGACCGAGCTGATTACCGGCCTGGATCTGGTCGAACTGATGATCCGGGTGGCTGACGGTGAAAAGCTGCCGGTGACCCAGGAGGAAATCGGGATTGACGGCTGGGCCATGGAGGCGCGGATATACGCGGAGAGTCCGTATCGGGGCTTTCTGCCTTCCACCGGCCGATTGAGGAAATACCGCCCGCCCGCCGAAGGCAGCCATGTCCGGGTCGATGCTGGAGTCGTGGAAGGTTCGGAAATTTCGATGTTCTATGATCCGATGATTTCTAAATTGATCACCTGGGGGGAAACCAGGGAGCGGGCTATTCAGTCCATGCGGCGTTCTCTCGGTCAGTATTATATTCGCGGCGTCGATACCAACCTGCCGTTTGTTCAGGCGATCATGAATCATCCCCGTTTTCAGGACGGCGACATTTCGACCGATTTTGTTGCCGGTGAATACCCGGACGGGTTTCCGCCGCAGAGCCTGTCGGCAGCCATGCTCGGCAATCTGGTCCCGGTCATGGCTGCCGTGCATTTCCGGCTGGTGCAACGGTTAAAAACCATTACCGACCAGGCGCCGGGTTACGGCCGGAAAACGGGGCGCGAATGGGCGGTGATTATCGGTCGGGAGACGCATCTGGTCAGGATCAGGGAGGGGGACGGCTCCAGTTCCGGCGGCGGCGGTGCATGGCTGGTTGAATACGACGGACAGGAATATGTGGTGGAGGACGAGTGGTCACCACTGGAGGTGGTCTATAGCGGCAAGGTGAACGGCGCCCCCGTTGATCTGCTATTGGAAAGGAACGGGTTCAGCTTCGATGCCACTTACGAGGGCTGCCTGAACCGGGTTTTCATGGTGACCGCCCAGACCGCGGAATTGAATCAGAGAATGCCGGTCAAACAGGCGGCGGACCAGTCCCGCTACCTGCTTTCCCCGATGCCGGGATTGCTGGTTTCGTTGTCCGTCGAAGTCGGACACACGGTCAAGGTGGGACAGGAACTAGCCGTGATCGAGGCCATGAAAATGGAGAATTCCCTGCGCGCCGAACAGGATTGCGTGATCCGGGAAATTCTGGTCGAGGCGGGTTCGATTCTCGAAGTTGATCAACCGGTCATGGAATTTGAAGCAGTCGATTGACATTGACGCCCTGCGCTCGGCAGACCGCAAGTCGCTGGCCCGGGGCATCACGTTGCTGGAGTCAACCCGGGATGACCACCGTCGGCAGGCCGAGGCGCTGATTCAGCAAATCCTGCCATTCAGTGGCAACGCCATTCGCATCGGCCTGACCGGCGTCCCCGGAGCGGGCAAGTCCAGCCTGATCGAAGTATTGGGAAATCATGTGATCGCGAAAGGCCACCGGGTCGCCGTGCTGGCGGTGGACCCGAGCTCGACCCTGACCGGAGGTTCGATTCTCGGTGACAAAACCCGGATGCCGACGCTCGCGACCAGCCCCAACGCCTTTATCCGTCCAACCCCGGCCGGAGCGACTTCAGGCGGAGTGGCGCGCCGTACCCGCGAATCCATTCTACTTTGCGAAGCGGCCGGATTTGATGTGATCGTGGTCGAAACCGTCGGCACGGGGCAATCCGAAACCCTGGTCAGTCAGATGACGGACGTATTTCTGTTGATGCTGCTGCCCGGCGGCGGGGATGAATTGCAGGGCATCAAACGGGGCGTTATGGAACTGGCCGACATCGTCGTCGTTAACAAGGCCGATGGCGACCTGAAATCCCGCGCCAGGCTGTCGGCGGCCGATATCCGGCAGGCCCTGCGTCTGATCAGGCCGGCAATCGACGAGTGGGAGGTTCCCGTGATTACCGCGTCCGCCACCGGGAACTGTAATATCGACCGCATCTGGGATAGTATCCAGGATTACCGCGAATTGTTGAACCGTACCGGTTACCTCGGAGCCAGGCGTAAGTCGCAGTTGGAAACCGGAATGTGGACCGAAGTTCGGGAAACGCTGCTGGGCTCGCTCAGAAATGACGCCGCTATCGAAAAATCCATCCCGGCCATGCAGGAAAAAGTCTGCCGGGGGGAAATGTCGCCGTCCGCCGCCGCGGGCCAGTTGATTTCTCTTTTTCTGCGGCGACGGGATGGACAGGACCAGAGACCTGAAGAAGACCTGGACAGGAGAGATGAATAAATGATCGGCAGATTGAATCACGTAGCCATTGTCGTGCCCGACCTTGATACAGCGACACAACTATACGGCCAGCAATTCGGCGCGGAGGTCTCGGCGCAAACGCCGATGCCCGAGCATGGCGTGACCACAGTATTCGTCGACCTGCCCAATACCCGAATCGAACTCCTGCATCCGTTGGGGGAGAATTCGCCGATTGCCCGGTTTCTGGAAAAGCGTCCCGATGGCGGGATGCATCATGTCTGTTATGAGGTCGCCGACATCAACGAGGCCGTGACCCGATTGACAGAACAGGGCATGAGGGTACTCGGAGACGGCAGGCCGAAAACCGGGGCGCATGGCAAGCCGGTGATTTTTCTTCATCCCAAGGATGGTCTGGGCACTCTGATCGAGCTTGAGCAGGTCTAGGGGTTGCGCGGCCTTGCGGCGGTGCAGGTGATTTGCAGTGCTCTGGGGCGATAACCTCGAAAGCGAACTGGCCGGCAGCGAACTGGAACGGATGACCCCAGCGTTGACCGAGGCTGTGGCGGATGTGATGCGGCAACGCCGGCACGGACATTTTGACCAATGGGCGGAGATCATCCACGCATTGCCAACGCTGCATCCGTCCGTCCTGGATTTCAGCGCCGACAAAGTCGTGATCGGCAGCGCCGCCGATACCGATACCGCGACCCGACAGGCCCTGCGCGAGTTGCTCCTTGAGTTGCACCCGTGGAGAAAAGGCCCGTTCGAGGTGTTCGGTGTCACCATAGACAGTGAGTGGCGCTCGGATATGAAATGGCGTCGCCTGCAGCAACACATACAACCGCTGTCCGGCCGCACGGCGCTGGATGTGGGCTGCGGCAATGGCTACTATATGTACAGAATGCTGGGCGCTGGCGCCCGCTTCGTATTGGGCATTGACCCTTCCTGGCTATTCATGATGCAGTGGAGCGCCCTGAAGAAGTATACGCCGTGGATTCAGGCAACGGTTTTACCACTGCGTTTCAATGAATTGCCGACAGACCTCTTGTGTGCGGAGAACGGGCTGTTCGATACCCTGTTCAACATGGGAGTCCTGTATCACAGGAAAGACCCGGAACAGCATCTGTCCAGCCTGCTCACCTGCCTGAAACCGGGTGGTGAACTGATACTGGAAACACTGATTATCGAGGGCCGGGAAGAGGGTTTCCTGATACCGCAAGGGACCTACGCAAAAATGCCCAACGTCCGGTCCATCCCGACCGAACCGGCCTTAGCCGGAATGCTGGAAAGGGCGGGATTCGTCCGTATCCGGACCATCGACATTTCTCGCACCGAGCTATCCGAGCAAAGAGCAACCGACTGGATGACCTGGCAATCACTGCCGGATTTCCTCGACCCGGCTGACCCCGGATTGACCATCGAAGGCTATCCCGCCCCCCGGCGTATCATCATGATTTGCCAAAGACCGGGTTGACCGGAAAATGAATGATTGCTTTATGGAAATTTTTGTATTATATCTGACATTGTCAGGAGGTAGTGAACCTTACGGTAGTGAACGAGAATACAAACAGAAAGCCGCACACAGGAAATAATCCAATGAAAACAAAAAGTTACCCCCCCCCCCCCCCCACTTTCTCTCCGCAATAACTCTTTAAAATCATCGTCCCCGTCCTGGTTCGGGAAACTCACCGGTTTTTTGGCCGCCATCTCGCTGGCCTTTTTTTATACGACCGCCAGTGCGGGGGAGTGTGAGCCGGGTGAGCGCGGGACTTTCAACGTCGCAGACCAGACATTTACCCGTGACGCGAACGGTTCGGATTACCGGGTCCGCTGTGCCGGCGATCAAACCGATGGGTTAAACAGAAGGGATATTTTGAGTGCAGAAGAACAGCCAAATTCGGATGAGCCGCCCCAAACAGATTTCAGGTATTACGTAGTAGACATTGATGCCGATAATGATCTGACTCGCTTTAGCTTGAATATTCATGATGATGAGGGCCCTTGGGGCAGCATCGAAGGCACCCCGGATACTATCGTGCTCACCGGAGATGTCGAGTATCCTCTTAATGACGGATCAGCGGTCGGGATTTGGTCCTATGACAATGATGAAGCCACCCCGATCCATGCGCTCCGGGCGGAATCCTGGGCCGATATAAAAACCACTGGTAACGGCGGCCGGGGTGTAGCCATATATGACAACGCCGAGGATAGCAGTGTCGGTTCGCGTGTCTTTGTCAATCGGGGTTCAATTCTCACCACCGGGGATGAATATATCAGACCTGCAGACAGGGACTTCCGTAACCGCAGGGCGGATGGGTTGGTACTCGGCGTGGAGAACAATGATGCGGATATCGAGGCGATTAATGAAACGGGCGCCACCATTACCACCCGGGGTAGAGGAGCGCGAGGAATACAAGTTGGCGTCGACGCAGGAAGCGGGAATGTCACCGCCGTCAACCGGGGAACGATCCGAACCGAAGGGGATATTTTCCACAACCCCGACCCGAATAATCGCGGGACGTACCGGGCGAATGGTATCAGTGCTTATACCGACGGAGACGGTGAGGTTGAGGTTCGCAATGAAGCCGGTGGCATAGTGACTACGACCGGCTCCGGATCAATCGGGCTATCGGCTGCGTCTGAGGGCACAAGCGCAGGTACAGCCACGGTTGTCAATCATGGAACCGTAATCAACGAGGGAGATATTCACGAGATTGAGCCAAACACCTTCCGGTGGGCGTTAGGAATGTCTGCTTATGCAGAAAATGGTGGAGATGCCACGGCTACGAATGAGAGTAGCGGGATCGTGACCGTATCGGGTGTGCGAGGCCTTGGACTGGATGCTGATGCATACGGTGGTGGAGACGCCACGGCCATCAATAAGGGCGCCATCCGGGCCACGGGTGCAGGGGGAACAGGAATTGTGGTGATCACAGACGGCGGAAAGGCCAGCGCGAGAGTGGAAAACGGGATTGTGGTAGCGGGTTCGGCCGGGACAAACTACGGGTTCGGCATCTACGCTGATAACAGAGGGGGCGCTACGGGGGGTGATACCAACGACGATGTGGATGTGGACATCACGATTTCGGATTCCACGATTACCGCCCACAGCGCGGCAACGGATGACCCGAGTACCCCGAATGTATCGGAAGATTCCGGTGTCGGTATTTGGGGCGACACATCAGGGGATGGCAGTATGGGCCATATCAATACCGTGATCAAGAAATCGACGATTACGGCGGATCGGGCGATAAGATTCAACGACGGGCGCGCCACAGTGAAGGTGGAGGAGTCGACGATCAACGGGGATATCATATTCGACCCGATCACCACGATTTCCACGACCACTCCAGGCCATCGGGATACAGGAGGCGGAACAGTCAACGACCGGCTGGAAGTGTTGCACAGCACGGTTACCGGTGACGTGGAATTTGGCGCCGGCAACGATTACATGCAGGTCCGGGGTGGCATCCTCAAAGGAGACCTGAATTTCGGGTCCGGCGATGACATGCTGAGTGTGATTTACGAAGGCGGGTTATTTACTGGTGATCTGGATTTCGGGTCCGGTAATGACCGGTTATTGCTTGACGTGATTAATCCTGTAGTCATCCAGGGTGATATCCGGAACCTTGAACACATGACCAAGCGATGCCCGGGAGACGCCATTGTGAATGATGTGTTTTTTGACAATAGTACGATGGTGATCGAGGAAGGCGCGCTAGTGTTGAGAGGTCATGCGGACCTGGGTTCTGAAGGCACGGTCACCATCCACGAGAAAGGTTTGCTGGCGTTTGAATTCGGCGATATTGTCACTGACCCGAATGACCGGGGTAGACTGACCGCGGGCGGCGGCGTGAGCTTCATGGAGGGCGCCGAAGAGCAGGTGGATGTGCAAATCCGTCATGATGTGACCAATAAGGATGCGGTGAATGCGGAAATCAAGCAAGGCGTGCAACTATTCGAGACCGGCACTACGGCGGCATCGGATCTGCAGGTCACTTCCGGTGGTACGACTGTTGGAACGGCGACTCAGGACGGTACTGCGACGTTCACCGGAGACATTGCCCAGAATACGGAGCCGGTGGTCAGTACGGATCCTCCGGCGACAGGTGGCGATCCTGTAGATCCTGTTCCTGTCACGCCTCCGGTGACCGGTGGCGGTGGTGACGACAACAGCAACAGTAACACGTTCATTGGAATCGCCTTGCTGGGCGCGTTGCTCGCGTGGGGCATGGACGGAGACAGTTCCGCATTTGCTGATTATGACACGATGGGTCTGGGCTACCGGCAGGAGGCCACGATGAGCGCCGGTCTGTTGCCGGGCCAGGGTGATGAGTATCGGGCCCGCATCGGCAACAGTGAACACTGGACCCGTTCCTGGACGGATAACTCGCCCAGTCTGGCGGGGATGAATGCGACCTCCAAAGGGTACGCTTTTGGTGTGGATACGTATTCTGACAACGGCTTCAAATATGGATGGGGCGTGATGCCGTCGGTGAATGCGTCCACCTACAGCGATAGTTCCGACGCGTACAGTAGCTCATCATTAGAGGGGGAGCTTCTTTCGGTCAATGGAGGCTGGCGGGGTAATCGTTATTTTGCGAATCTGAATGTGCTGCACGGGAATTACGAAGTGGGTTCCGTGGTTGGGAATCCGGTCGTGAACAGCGCATTGGGCGGTACCTACGACATGAATACGGATCATATCCAGATGAACGCTGGCGCGAAGTATGGTTTTGCGGGCGCGCGTATTTCACCGTCTGTATCGCTGTTTGCGGGCCGGCAGGACCAGGATGGTTATACGGCGTCCGGTCCGGCGATGCGGGCTGAGATTCCGTCCATATCGCAACGTTACACGGGCTGGAAGATGGGAGTTAACATGACATCATCGGACTGGATTCAGGGTTCGGGAAGGACCAGTTGGCGTCCTGCCTTGCACCTGATGACGATGGGTACCGATACCCGCGGTCCGTCATCGGTGAGTCTGCAGCAGTCGGACCGTTTGGGAGCGCTGGATTTTGCCAGCCAGGCGAATGTGAGAGAATTGCCGGGCCGGGTCAACATGTTGGGCGCGAGCGCGCTGGTGAAATACTCGGACAGCGCGAAGTTCCGCATTGGTTATGTAGGTATGGAGATTGACGGAGAGTATCAACACGCGGTGATGACACGTTTCCGTTATCAATTCTGATTGATATTGCAAGGAGTGCAATCCGGCCTGCCATCGGTATCCGATGGTGGGCCGGCACGGAGACCGGCCCCTACGATGACAGTTGGGTGCGGGAATGATCAGATGAGGATTTACTCCGTTTTTCTGTGGTAAATAACGTGGGTCAGCGCTGAGCCTTCGGTTCGAGTGGTTTCTGTGGTCTGCCAGACCTGCGGGTCGATTACCGGGAAGTGCACCGCGTCGGGCCGGTCAATACGGTCTGGGACATAGGTGATGTCGAGCCGAGTCAGCCACTGAAATGTGGCCTGGTAGATCTGTCCGCCACCAATCACCCAAATGTCCTGGCAGATGTCTTGACCGTCACAGGCGGCCAGCGCCTGCTGAATCTGATCATAATGTTCGACCGCCTGCACGGGATTGCGGCTGATGACGATATTGCGCCTTCCCGGCAGCGCCTTGCAATTGATCGACTCCCAGGTCAGTCTGCCCATGATGATGGCGGCGCCCATGGTGATGCGTTTGAATCTTTTCAGGTCTTCGGGGTAATGCCAGGGAATGCCGCCATCCAGGCCGATGACCCGGTCTTCGGTCATGGCTGCGATGGCCCCTATGGTCGGGGTTCCGGCATGGTCGGGCACGCGCTTGTCCGCTATACCGCGACCTTGAACGAAATTGCGGGATGCGGGTGGTAGTCGCGCAGTACGAACTTCGACATGATCTCCGCGGTATCCAGTGAGAGCAGCGATTCAATATCCGCAAGCGAGCGGATCGAGGGACAAATTTCCAGCGACGGCAATGGCCGCGGGGTACGGGTCAATTGCTGCTTCAGCCCCGGAATGTGATCGTATTCCGCCAACTCCCCGTTGGCCTTGGCGGTGTAGATATGCGCGTCAATCAGTGTATGCCCGAAAATTCCGGCGGGGATTCCACTGAACCTTGAAAACAGTTCCAGCAGAAAGGAATACCCCGCGATGTTATAGGGTACTCCGAGGGCGATATCGCAACTGCGCTGGGTGAGATGCAGACACAGATTGGGCGAGCCGTTTTCGTCATACTGGGTATTGACGACCCAGAAAGCGTGGCAGGGTGGAAGCGCGCTGGTTTGCGCGTTGCCCGGCGCCCAGGCGGAGACCACCATCCTGCGGCTGGTCGGGTTGGTTTTTAACTGGTTGACGATCCAGGCGATCTGGTCATTGCCTGAAAAGTCCGGCAGGGGGAAATGACGCCAGAAATTGCCATAAGCGCTCGGTACCTTGCCGTTTTCGTCCGCCCACGGATCCCAGAATTTGCAGTTATGCCGCCGAAGCAGGTCAATATCCGTATTGCCCGACAGGAACCAGAGGTTTTCAATTACGATATTCTTCCAGGATATTTCCTTGGTGGTAAGCAGGGGAAAGCCCTCGCGCAGGTCGATTTCATAATTGATGTTGAATGTGGAGATCGTATCCACCCCCGTCCGGTTGGTTTTCCTTTGGCCGGTTTCCAGAGTTTCCGTTACAGCGTCGAGATATTGTTTCAATTTGTTTCTTTAAGGCGTGGTCGATAAGGCGAAAGTCAGGAGCCGTTGTCCGGAGAAAAGTAATACTCCATTATTTGTCTGGCCAGAAGTGAGGATTTAACATACCACTTTTCCTTGTTGATGCAAAGAACGGCGAACGCGATCTTGTGGTCGCCCCGCTCTCCAAATCCGACAAACCAGTCGTATTTTCCTTTGGGCTTGTAGCCTGTCAATGAGCCAGTCTTGCCGCCGATAGCGACGTCTTTCAGTACGCTTCTGTTCAATTTGCGGAAGGAACGCCGGGCTGATCCGACCCGGACGGTCGATTGCATCATTTTCTTGAGCTGGGCGGCGGCTGCCTCGCTCATAACAGGCGAAAAAACAGGTTTTTCATGAACGTAGACCGGGATGCCGTGCGGATCCGTCAGAGAGTCAACGATCACCGGCATGACCAGATTGCCGTTGTTCACGGCGGTGGCCGCGATCACTGCGCCGTGCAGGACCGACAAGGTATTGCGGTCGGTATAGCCGGATGCCATTTCTGCGACCTGCCACTGGTCATCCGGGTCCAGTTCGATGTGGCCGTTGTCAAACGTGAAATCCGAATCGAATTGGCCGTTGAAACCAAGCCGATACGCATAATCCAGCATGGTGTCGCCGCCCACCGTCACCGCTCCGACCCGACCGAATATGGTGTTGACCGAATTCGCGAATGCGCGGTCGAAGGATATGGTGCGGGTCCATTTGTTGTTTTTGTGCCGGAACACATTCTTCTTGTACAGCGAAGTGGATTTGCCGTTGTACGAGACCAGGGTCGAACCGGCCAGTTTGTTTTCATTGACCGCGGCGATCGCCGTGATGATTTTTGATATGGATGCTGCGGGAAAGGAATTGACCAGAGACAGGTTCTGGTGGTTTTCTCCGGTTCTCGTGGAGTCGGTCATCGCGAGAATCCTGCCCGAGTCCGGTTCGATTGCAACGACCACTCCATAATCAGGATTGTATTTGGCCAGTAGTCGGCGCACCTCGTCTTGTAGTCCCGAGTCCAGTGTATAGGTCGCCTTCAGCAAAGTGGAGTCTGATATTTCGGGGATCGTGATGCGGTCGGGTAGCGTTTCACTGTGGACGAACGGAGTCAATGTTTCAGCGATGATGGGGGTCGGCAGGTTCGGCTTTCGGCCTGCTTCGGTATCGCCCGGTCCGATAGCGGACGGCCAGACTGGTGCAATAAACAGGATCGCCATCCAGGAGAACAGGGTGAAAATCAGGAACATTGACTTTTCAGAACATCAACCTTTTCAGGAATGCTGTTGCAGTAGTGTGTCCTTTGCCAGATTGATCTGACTGGCCAGATAGTCCGAGCCTCCCCGGTCCGGGTGGATTTTCTGCATCAGTCTGCGGTGCGCGTCGACAATCTCCTCCTCGGTGGCTCCCGGTTCCAGCCCCAGTATCTCCAGCGCTTCCGCGGCATCCATCGACGCGGCCGGGGGCGGCTGGGTCCGGGCATGACCTCCGCCGACTTTGCCCCGGCCGAAGCCATCCCAAAGCCTCTTGACCATCATGATCCGATTGATCCACGGTAGGGCAGCGCCGAACATCGCCATCAGCCACGATCCCTTGGTTATGGCCAGCGCCACCAGCAGGATCGCCGCGCTCCACAGCCCAATCCGCATCAGTGATCGATTACGCTGCCGGGGGTCGGCGCGGTGATACCAGGACAGATACCACATGATGCCGACCACGGCCACCAGCGCCAGGAACAGCCGAGGCGCCATCAGTTGGATTCGATAATGGACATCCGGTTATTATAATATGGAATCACGCGCCTGCGGAATCGGTTCTGATGGTGGGCCGGCACGGAGACCGGCCCCTACGATGGCGGTTGGGTACGCTGAAATGACCGGAGTCAAGTTTTGAGCGGAATTACCACGAAACGGGAGTAATTGTCTTTCTGGACCAGCAGCAATACGGATTCCTTGTTCTCCTCCTTCGATTGCCTGACCACTTCGAGGACATCGTCCGGCTTCGAGACCTTCTGTGTGCCGACCTGCTTGATGAGGTCACCTTCCCGCAAGCCGCGTTGCGCGGCCGGGCTTTGCGGGTCCACATCGACGATGACCACTCCTGAATCCACATCGTCAAGGCCGTATTTTTCGATATGGGTCTGGTCCAGAGACGCCAGTCCCAGCCCAAGCTGACGGTCTTCGGTCTGATCTTTTTCCGCGCTGGCCAGAGTCCCGGTATCCAATCTTCCGACCGTGACTTTTACCGATTGATTGCTGTTGTTTCGCCACAGTTCGATATCCACTTCCTTGCTGCGGGCGGTCCGGGCGACCAGCTTCGGAAGGTCCCGCATAGTCGTGACTTTATTGCCGTCGTATTCCAGAATTACATCTCCCGATTCGATACCCGCCTCCCAGGCCGGGCTGTCCTCGACGACTTCGGTGACCAGGGCGCCGCTTTCATCCTCCAGTCCCAGGCTCTCGGCAATCTCCGCGGTCAGCGCCTGAATCTGGACGCCCAGATAACCCCGCTCGACGATGCCGGTTTGTTGCAGTTGGGCGATCACATCGCTCGCCACGGCGGAGGGAATCGCGAATCCAATCCCGATATTGCCGCCATTAGGCGAGTAGATCACACTGTTGATGCCGATTACCTGTCCCCGGGTATTGAACAATGGGCCGCCAGAATTACCGCGATTGATTGAGGCATCAATCTGGATGAAATCAACCAGCTGTCCAGTGCGAATATCCCGCCCCCGCGCTGAAATAATACCGCTGGTCGTAGTGCCGCCCAGGCCGAATGGATTACCGATGGCAATTACCCAGTCGCCCACCTGGGCATCGTTGGAGTTACCGAACTCCAGCCAGGGCAGGGTTCTGTCGGCGCTGATTTCCAGCAATGCCAGGTCGGTCTTCTCATCGGTTCCTTTCAGTGTCGCGGGCAAGCGAGTACCATCATCCAGCACGACTTCGATCTCATCAGCATCCTCGATGACATGATAATTGGTGACTACGAATCCGTCCGGGTCGACAATGAACCCGGAGCCGACCGCAGTACTTCTGCGCTCCGGGTATTGGTTTTTATCCTCGTTGTCCTGCTCTGGCGTGTTACGCGGGAAATTGAATGAATCCCCGAAGAAGCGTCGGAAAAACTCCTCCAGTTGTTGCGGAGGCTGCCCTTGATAACGCCTGTTTCCCCCGGAGCCGGAACCATCCACATAACTGGTTACTGAAATGTTGACCACCGCCGGTTTCACTGCCTTGACCAGTTCAGCGAATCCATCGTTGACATCAATACGGGATAACTGCGCCGCCACATGGGCCGGTTCTGTTTTAGCGTTTGCGGGCGCTGTGGATGCTGCCGTCACAAACAGCAAGACGGCCATTGCGATGGTTGTTACACGGGCAACCCTGTCTTTTAGCCGGAATGCGATGCCTGAATGTTGCTTGCTCATTAAAATAAACTCCCAAGTGTAGCCAAGTATTGAATAGGAGCAATTAAAGCAGGCAATTGCTTAATACAGGATGAATGGCAGATTAAATCGGTGATAGAATTTGAGCCATGAACAGAATCGGTGTGGAATCTTTTTCCTGATCTTCTCGTACGTTTTGGCATACAATGCCGCATTGTTATGATGAAGTGGGTTGCGCGTCCAGGCAGTAAAGCAGACAAACCGGGACACTCTCTTGAAAGCCGGGGCAACCCGGCTTTTTTGTGCCGGTCGGACAGGCTGATCAATCCTCGCTATAAACCGTTCGCCCGTGAAGCAGGGTTCTGATTACCTTGCCTTGTAGTTGGGTGCCCAGGAAGGGTGAGTTGCGGCCATTGCTCTGCATGGTATCTCCGTCGAAAATCCAGCATCGGGCAGGGTCGAACAGGCACAGGTCGGCTTGGGCGCCTACTGCGAGGTGGCCTGCGTCAATGCCGATGATTGATGCCGGATTGGTGGTGACCGCCGCGATTGCGGTTTCCATGGATAGTTGCTGGTTGTTGACCAGGCTGATGGTTAGTGGCAACAGGGTTTCAATACCGGCGATTCCGGCTGCCGCCTCGCTGAATGGCACCCGTTTGGCGTCAATGTCATGCGGCTGATGATCCGAGCAAATGACCTGAATATACTCCTCATGAACCCCCCGTATCAGTTCCTGTCTGTCTTTTTCGGTGCGAAACGGTGGCATGACCTTGTATTGGGTATTGAAGGCGCCGATGTCATTCTCTGAACATAACAGGTGATGGATGGAGACTGATGCGGTCACCGGCAGCTGTCGATGCTGTGCTTCGGCGATCATGTTGACAGACCTTCCGCAGGACAGCAGGTTGAAGTGGGCGCGTGCGCCACTGGTCTCAATCAGGGCTATATCCCGCGCTACGCCAACGGTTTCCGCCGCTTCTGGAATAGCCGGTAGTCCCAGGCGGGTGCTGATCTCGCCTTCGTGAACTACGCCGTTGCCTTGTAGCCAGGAATCCTGTGGATTGATGAAAACCGGAATGTCGTAAGTCGAGGCGTACTGCATGGCGCGGCGCATCAGCAGTGTGTTTTCGACACTTTGCAGGGCATTGCTCACGCCCACGCAACCAGCATCCATCAGCATTGCCATGTCGGTCAGCTGCTCACCCTTGAGTCCAACCGTAAGCGCTCCGAGCGGGTGAACGGCTGCGTACCCTGCGTCATCCGCCCGATCCTGAATCATGTGCGCCATGGCCGGAGTGTCGATGATCGGGAAGGTGTCCGGGGGGGATACCATGCGGGTAATTCCGGCGCTCGTGGCGGCGCGTGCTTCGGTTTTGATGGTGGCCTTGTGTTCTTCTCCGGGTTCCCGCAATCGTGCACACAAATCCACCAGGCCCGGGAAAATGTAGCATCCGGTCGCATCTATTTCATGGTCGAAGCCGGATTCACGGTCGTTTGTCTGCCGGGGCTGCCCGTCCGGGATTGCCGGCGGCGCGCCCACGCCCGCCACCTTTCCGTCGCGGATATACAGGTCGGTTCTGGCGTTGATGCCGTTGGCCGGGTCCACCAGGTGACCATTGCGGATCACCGTATTCATGATGGCTCCTGCTGGCTTTGCATGATTTTCGTCATGATCGACATTCTGACCGCGATGCCGTTGGTAACCTGGTTCAGAATCAGGGAGCGCGGGCCGTCCGCCACATCCGATGAGATCTCCAGACCGCGGTTGATCGGCCCCGGATGCATGACGACCGCGTCGACCTTGGCGGACCTAAGTTTTTCCGTGGTCAGGCCGTAGCGGTTGAAGTATTCCTGCTCGCTCGGGATTAGCTTGCCGTCCATGCGCTCACGCTGAATCCGCAGCACCATCACCACATCGACATCATCCAGTCCTTCGAGCAGGTCGCCGGTCACTGAGACCCCCATCTTTTCGATTTCCGTCGGGATCAGGGTGGCCGGGCCGATCACCCGGACTTCGCGGGCGCCGAGGATGTTGAATGCGTGGATTTGCGAACGCGCTACTCGGGAATGAAGAATATCCCCCACGATGGCGATCTTCAGGGCTTTAAAGTCCCGCTTTGCCTGACGAATGGTGAACGTGTCCAACAGCGCCTGGGTCGGGTGGGCGTGGCGCCCGTCTCCGGCATTGATGACCCGGACATGGTCGGGCAGATGGCAGGCGATCAGGTGTGCGGCGCCGCTGGCATGGTCGCGGACGACAAACAGGTCCGTATGCATCGCTTCCAGTGTTCGCACTGTATCCAGAATGGTCTCTCCCTTGCTGGTCGATATTCTGGAGGCGTTCAGATTGATTACATCGGCTGAAAGCCGCTTGGCGGCAATCTCGAATGTGGTGCGGGTGCGGGTGCTCGGCTCAAAAAAAAGATTGACTAGCGTCTTGCCCTGAAGCAATGGAGTTTTCCGGATCCTTCTTTCGCCGGAACTGATAAACGATTCGGCGGTATCGAGAATATCGATCAGAGTCTCCCTGGGCAGGCCGTTGATGGTCAGGAAATGTTTCAGATTGCCATTTTCGTCAAACTGGATTGAGCTGTCTGCTGAAGTCATTTCGTTATTCCATCAAGGATACTTGGATCACTATCCTTCAAAAAAGGTTTCGAGAATCAGCTGCGCCGCCAGATTGTCGCGCGCCCCGGCATGGCTGTACCTTGTTTTCCGGCCGGCCGGGGTGGCCGCGGACAGCAGGTGATCCGCGGTATTGCTGGACAGCCTCTCATCGGTATAGGTTACGGGCAGGGCATAGCGTTCCGCCAGACTGGCGCCGAAAATCCGGCACAGAGCAGACATTTCGGTTTCCTCCCCGGCCATCGAAACCGGCAGCCCGACAACCAGTTCCGCCGGTTTCCATTCGTCAATCAGGCGGTCAACGGCGACCCAGTCAGGAGCGCCCTGGCTGGACTTGACCGTGGTCAGCGCCTGACAGGTCTTCGTGACCCGGTTTCCGGTCGCCGTGCCGATCCGCTTCAGACCGAAATCGAATCCAAGCACTCTGGAACCAGCCATCGTTGACCTCAGGCCAGACCCGTTTCAGGCATGACCCACCTGAGTGTAAAACCGGTTGGGATCGATACCGGCCAGTTGGGCGGACATTTCCCATTTGTCGCTGACATCCGGGGCAAACAGGATGTTGTGGTCCGCCGGCGCGGTAAACCATGAATTCCCCTGCAGCTCCTGTTCGAGCTGGCCGGCGGACCAGCCCGCGTATCCCAGAATCATCATCGCTTTGTCAGGGCCCTTGCCTTTTGCCATGTCCATCAGGATATCCTTTGAACTGGTCAGTTTCAGGCCGCCTCCGATGTCCATGCTTGATTCCCAGACCTTGAGGTCGCCGTTATGAATGACGAGTCCGAGTTCGGGATAAACCGGGCCACCGTCAAATACCGGGGATATCGTATGACTGTGGTCGGAAATGTAGATTTTCAGTTGCGAGAATACATCGCCGATGATCTGGCCGGTCAGCCGGTTGATTACGACGCCGACAGCGCCCTGGCTGTTGTGTTTGCATATCAGAATGACGGTCTGCCTGAAATTAGGATCTTCAAGCTGGGGCATGGAAACGAGAAACCGGTTTTCCAGTGTGAATGGTTGGTGGCTGGTGGTCACAAGCGGCTCGTCATTATTCGGCTGCGGCATCTGTCTGGAATTGATGGGATTATATACGATAGTTTCCGCGCATGATAATATTCCGGTGTCAAAAAACAAAAATACAGGAAACCTCAAAGTGATACAGGAAACCTCAAAGTGGGCCATACAGGCGCCAAAAAGCCAGCGCCGATGCAGTTTATCGACCTGAAGACCCAGTATCAACGCCTGCAGGTAGAAATTGACGCGGGTATTCGGCGTGTGCTTGATCACGGCGCTTACATCATGGGGCCGGAAATCGGAGAGCTTGAAGCCGGTTTGTCGGCTTTTTGCGGCGCCCGACACGCTATCTCCTGCTCCAGTGGAACCGATGCCCTGTTGCTCGGACTGATGGCCTGTGAAGTGGGTCCGGGTGATGCCGTCTTCACCCCGCCGTTCACTTTTTTCGCTACGGCTGAAGTGATCGCGCTGCTCGGCGCGACCCCGGTGTTTGTCGATATCGACGCGCGCACGTTCAATATGGATCCGAACCGGCTGGACGAAGCGGTCCGGCGGGTGGTGTCCGGGGGGCGGTTGAGGCCGCGCGGCATCATGCCGGTCAACCTGTTCGGACTGCCGGCGGATTATGACGCGATCAACGCGATTGCCGCAGAGCGCGGGTTGTTTGTGTTCGAAGATACCGCACAAGGGTTTGGCGGGGAGTACAGAGGCCGAAAATCCGGTACGCTGGCTGATCTGTCCGCCACCAGTTTTTATCCGCCCAAGCCATTGGGTTGTTACGGTGACGGCGGCGCGGTGTTTACCGGTGACGACGCGCTGGCTGAGAAAATCCGATCGATCCGGGTGCATGGTGAGGGGCTCGACAAATACGATAATATACGGATCGGGCTGAATGCGCGCATGGATTCGATACAGGCGGCTGTGCTGTTGTCCAAACTGACGGTATTCGCGGATGAGATCGAGCAGCGCCAGCGGGTTGCGCGGAATTACAGCAACGCTCTCGCCGGGCTGGTTGAAATCCCCTGTATCCCGGCAGGCTGCAAAAGCGTATGGGCGCAGTATTCTGTGCTGTCCGATCACCGCCAGGCGATGCGGAAGGCGTTGCAGGCATCTGGCATCCCCACCGTAGTTTATTATCCAGTCCCCTGTCATCTGTCTCCCGCATTCGGGAATCTGGGTTACCGCCCCGGGGATATGCCGGTAGCGGAGAGCGTCTCCGGGCGTATTTTCAGTTTACCGATGCACCCGTATATCGAGGACGATTTTGCCGGGCAGGCGGCGGCAGTGATCCGGAGCGTTGTCTGCAAGGAGGGTAGCCGGGTTCAGGCCTCGGCCGGAGGGGTGTGAACGGTTCCGGCTACGGTAGCGCGGTTCGCGCCGGTGACCGACGGCAGGGTCGAAGTCAAACCATTCAGGGTGCGCCAGGCCATCCAGGCGAAAGCGGCCGCCTCAACCCATTCCGGGCCAATCCCCAGAGCCAGTGAACTCTCGACTTTCGCGCCCGTCCGTCGCTGTATCATATCGGCCAGCAATGAATTACGGGCGCCGCCGCCGCACAGGTAAACCGCTTCGACAGATGGCTTAAGCGCATTGACCTGATCGGCGATGCAATTGGCGGTCAGGGCGGTGAGCGTGGTCAGGATGTCTGTATTGTTCGACCTGGCCCCGCCTCCCCAAGCGTTCAATGCCGCCTGCAGCCACCTCTCGTTGAAATACTCCAGCCCCGTGCTTTTGGGTCTTGGCGCGTCAAAATAAGGGTCTTTCAGCAGCAGGGCCAGCAAATCGGGCTGTATCCGTCCGCTTCTCGCAATCTCTCCGTCTTGATCAAAATTACGGTTGAAATGCCGACGGCACCAGTAATCCATGAAGGTGTTGCCGGGTCCTGTATCGAAGCCGATGATTTTTGCGTTCGGGTCTTTCGGCAGCCAGGTGATGTTGGATATGCCGCCGATGTTGACGATGGCGCGATGCTGTGCGCTGTTCGCGAAAACCGCCTGATGAAACGCGCAGGCGAGAGGGGCGCCCTGTCCTCCCATGGCGATGTCCGCGGAGCGGAAATCGGTGACTGCGGCATGGCCGGTCAGTCTGGCCAGTTCGCCGCCGTTTGCCAACTGGATCGTAAACGGCGGATCGCTGTCCGGGCTGTGATGGACGGTTTGTCCGTGGCAACCAATGACTGCGGCCTTGCGGGGGGTGATTTCCCGAATCAACCGGGTGGCGGCATCCGCGTATAACCTGGTCAATTCGATATCCAGACCGTCAGACTGGCTCTGATCCGTGATCTTGCGCGCGGTTATTTCGCGGACCCGGTTTTTTATGGCCGCGGGATACTGGACACTGAGGCTGGCATCAATACAGGGCTGGTTGTGGTCGGTGATTCCAAGAACCACGCCATCAATGCCGTCCGCGCTGGTTCCGGACATCAGACCAATCACGCAAACGGTTTCTTCTGTGCCTGACATCCGGGGTTCCGGGTTGGGCGGGTGAATGAGGTTCTACAGCGCGTTATCGGTTCGGGCGAGCGGGATGCGGTTCAGATAGTCGAGTTCTCCGACCCATGAGCTGGCGAGTTCGAGAAACCGGTCTCTGTATTGATCCGGGACTGGCGCCGCTTTCGGAAGTTCGACAGTAGCTGGATTGTGGTGAACCCCGTTGATTCTGAATTCATAATGAAGATGGGGGCCAGTGGACAGGCCGGTATTGCCTACATAGCCGATGATGTCTCCCTGTTTGACCCGTTTCCCCGGAGCGATGCCTTTCGCGTATCCTGATAAATGGGCGTACAGCGTATCGTATACTCCGGCATGGTGAAGGATGATGGTCTTGCCATATCCGCCCTTGCGTCCGGCCAGGGTGACCACGCCGTCGCCGGTAGCCATAACCGGCGTTCCGATCGAGGCGCCGTAGTCTACGCCCTTGTGCGCGCGCCACACTTTCTTGATTGGGTGCAGGCGGTTATGGCTGAAGGAGGAAGTGATATGAGCGAATTTGAGTGGCGAGCGCAAGAAGGTGCCGGTGATACTGCTGCCATCCGGCGCAAAGTACTGTGATTGCCCCTGTTCATCGGAGAACCGGATGATGCGCCAGGTTTTACCGGCAACAATCAATTCGGCTGCGATAATCTCGCCTTCGCCGATTTTCTTGCCATCAAGAAAAAGCTCTTCGTAGATAATCAGGAATTGGTCTCCTACCCTTAAATCCCGTGAAAAATCAATCTGCCATCCAAACAGGTGGATGGCCTCGTACAGGGTATCCAGCGATAAACCCGTCTCCGATGCAGCTTCCAGCAGACTGCTGTAAATAATCATCCGGGCATTGTTCACTTTGACTTCCGGACTTCTGGTTTCTGTGTAGGCCAGCCAGGAATCCTGGTCTGCACATACGTTGAGCACATCGAATTGCCCCAGCTTGTATTGCAGCAATCCAAGTTGCCCCTGCCGGGTTTTTTTCAGTCTGACTGTTTCTCCGGGCTTGAACTTCAGTAATGGTTTCGCTTCCTTGATTCGGGCAATACGGTAGGCATCCTGACTATCCAGGCCATGACGCCTGAAAAGATGAGACAATGTGTCTCCCTTTTTGATTTTAGCCTCTATCCAGGGCAGAGCGTCCGAAGAATTGTCGGTGCAGTTTGCCGGGGTTACAGCCGTCCCGGTGACAGGCAGATTTGCGTGCAGGGTCAAACTGCATACCGCCAGCAAAGCCAGTAAAGATGTCTGTACGAAAAGGCGTGTGCCGACTTTTGACCCGTGCATATTCCCGATTGTTGGTTGCTGTCACTCTAACTGCACAAGTCCTATACTTTACCTGTCTTTTCAACAAAGGTCAAAATTTTTGGCAGTCCTTTCACAAAACCCGTTCACCCGTTCGTCAACCTGTCGCGCGCACTATCCGGTTGTGCTATTGTCGCATTGCGTAAAACGGCGCGAAACCCAATCAGCAAACCAGCATAACCCAATCAGCGCAACGACTATGATAAACCGGAATATCCAGGGGAGTATTGACGAACTGGCCAGGGGAACAGAGGAAATCCTGATGATGGAGGAGTTGGTGAAAAAACTGGAACGGAACCAGCCGTTACGGGTGAAAACCGGATTTGACCCGACCGCGCCTGACCTGCATCTAGGGCATACGGTTCTGATCAACAAGATGCGCCAGTTTCAGGAGCTGGGGCATCAGGTGATCTTTCTGGTTGGGGATTTTACCGGATTGATCGGTGACCCGAGCGGGAAAAATGCGACCCGGCCTGCCTTGACCAGGGAGCAGGTGGCCGCAAATGCCAAGACCTATCAGGATCAGGTTTTCAAAATCCTGGACCCGGAGCGAACGGAAATCAGGTTCAATTCCGAATGGATGGATCAGCTGGGCGCGAGCGGAATGATCGAGCTGGCGGCCCGTTATACTGTCGCGAGAATGCTGGAGCGGGATGATTTCCGGAAGAGATACCATTCCAGGCAGCCGGTCGCGATCCATGAATTTTTGTATCCGTTGACTCAGGGTTATGATTCCGTGGCGTTGCGGGCGGATGTGGAGCTGGGCGGCACTGATCAGAAATTCAATTTGCTGATTGGCCGTGAATTGCAGAAACAATATGGTCAGGAGCAACAGGTGATTCTGACTGTGCCGTTGCTGGAAGGTCTCGACGGGGTCCGCAAAATGTCGAAATCGACCGGCAACTACATCGCGCTGGAGGAGCCGCCGGGTTCGATGTTCGGCAAGGTCATGTCTATATCCGACCCGTTGATGTGGCGCTGGTATGAACTTCTCAGTTTCAAATCCGGCAGTGAAATTGACGCGTTGAAGAAACGGGTGGCCGACGGACTGAATCCAAGGGACGCGAAATTCATCCTGGCTGAGGAAATTACGGCCCGGTTTCATTCAGTTGCGGACGCGCGCCGCGCAAGGCAGGAATTCATAGACCGGTTCAGCAAGGGCGCGATGCCGGAGCAGATGCCGGAGCTTACCCTGGCCGCGGATGCGGACGGCCTG